>CAVTUR010000001.1:0-93982 GCA_963737945.1 Blastocatellia bacterium
AGTTGCATCTCTTAGTGGACGTGCGCCCAACAATGCACACATCTCTACGGTGGCAGTCGGTATTTGCCTTCTTGTATCCTGCTCACTGGGCCCTCAATACACGAAAGCCATAAGTCGAGTGTTGGCGCACTACGACTCGAGTTACTTGCTCTTGCAAAGGGACAGTTAGAAAGCGTTACAGGAAGTACGGAACCTGAGGAGGCCTATATATTAATGTATGGTTACGAAAAGGAACTTGACACTCTGCCGGTTTCCCAGAGGCTGCAAAAGAAGTTAAAAGCGATTGCTCCACGCCCAACCGAAATGTATGTCCTAGCCCATAATCACGGAGATGACATCAAGGAATACACAGAATGGGACCTCGGCCACAAAGATAACAATCATCCCTTGCTCTGGCCAATGCCTTTTCTAATCCGGGGAGACCCCTTTAGGATTACGACAATTGAGAGAGACAGAAATCGAGTTGTGATAAAGACAGAATGAGTCGGCGTTCGGCCCTTCGCGGAGGCTGAGAGCGGTACTGACTACGCGGTGAACAGTTAAAGCAAAACAGCGTCAGGACATGTTGTCAAACAGCGTCGAGAGGGGTCTGGCTTGACTTCGTTGGAAGCGACCGGGCAATACCGCGTAGTCCAGTGGGTGGGAAGCCCACCTCGGAAGGGCCTAGCCAGCCTCCGAGTAGCAAGACCTTGGGAAGCGACCAGTAATGATCGCTTCTAAGCGTAGGCCAGCAAGCACGCAGGCCGTAAGCCGAAAGGTTGAAGGGATAGAGCCCCGTAAGGAAGGACACAGGAAGGACGACGCTGTCAATGAAGGCGGAAGTCAACACAAGCACAACCGCAAAAGGCGAGGACGGCTCAACAGCGTCGAGAGGGGTCAGGCTTCACTTCGTTGCCATTTGATGGAGTATCATTAGACTCTGATCCACCATGCCTCGCAAGCCAAGGATAGAAATCGGCGGCGGTCTCTATCACGTCATCGCTCCGGCAATAATCGCCGAAAGATCTTCGAGGCGACGGTGCCGGGCTTGCAATTCGGCAATTCTTGGTCAATCCGCGCTGAATTTGAGATCAGATTACGATTGTTGGAATTGCCGAATTGCAAGCCCGGCACCGTCCAGACTTCTATTTTGCCCTTTGCCCAGGGCTCAGCGGTCTTATTGGGGTATGCGCTCATACCCACCCGGCACATTCGGATTTGGACAAAGAACTGTCCGCCCGCCCATTTTGTATCATCACCGAAAGTCAGATACAGAACTTTGATGACAATATTATCGATGTCAGACAACTGAAACTGCCCAAGAGCAAGAAAATCTTTAATTCGCTGGAGATTACTTGTTGAGAGCCGGAATGTGCCTTTGGCACCCTGTGGTAAGTTCAACGGCTGATTACCTAGGCAGAAGAGCTACCAGGGGGTACGCCAAGACCCAACCCTCGATAAACCATGATTGACCCTTTTACTGTCGTATCCGGAAACTGAAGTTCGAAAACGATTGCCGTTATCTGCTTGTCAGATTTGTTCTTCATGGTGAACTCGAGATTTTCCAACCAGTCATCTTTCTTCTCAGGTCCGATCCCGAGTGAGGTGATATCAAACTTCTGGTTTGGGGTCACGCTGACATTTCCAATACGAAGGTCGCCGAAGTCCACCAACTCGTCATCACGCTGGAAAATCGTGATTGTTTTTTCCTCTGACTGGCGAGAAGATAGTCCGCTTGACGCAGTCGCGGTTGTGTTGTCGGTATCCCCCAAGATGAAGCCGAGCAGTGCGGCACCAACGCAAACTAAAATCAGCGTCGCGGCCTCCCTCTTGAATGTATCTCGCCATTTAGTCATTGTCATTCCCTTCCAGGCTGCACGTAGCTGTGGAGCTAGAATTCAACTCTGAAAACTAAACCGCTCCAACGGTCGTAAGGCTTGCCAGCAACGGCCATAAGCGCACCTAAGAGATTCCAGCCTTTAGGAGGTGATTCGCTTCCTAACGGGAAAGCGTTGAGGATTTAAGCCCACTAAGTGTTGGTTAGGACACCTCAATCGAGGTGTCAATTGTAATGCAACCCTAATTATCTGGACTTTATCATCAGAATAGAAAACGGCTAATATGTCAAAGTCTGTCAGCAAGCCCTTTGAAATCTCTTTGGATTCTTAGGAGTTTAACTTGGAACTGGACCTCTCTACTGTCCCCAACACTATCGGGTGTTGTATTTTGGTTGAACGCTTCGACACTCGAGAGCGCTGTCTCAAGCTTTGAAAGGTAATGTAATATAAAGTCTCGTCCGTGCGCGAGACCTCGCTCCATACCTGGCGACATTGTGGATGATCCGTTACCCTTTTCGATGGGTAAGGCTTCAGTAATGGTCTTTAGTTTTGCGACTTCCAGCCGCACCAACGAACCATTTGAGCTCTTTAGTTTGTCAAGATGTTCGAGATAGGGCATTATGCGGTTCAATTGAATCTTCATTCCTAAGCGCTTGTCGAGAATCTCCTTCACCTCCCCCTTGTCTCCTTTGCTTCCACCGTCTTGAAATATGACCGCAGAAACAATGACCTGAGGCAGCACTCCATCCAAGCGAGTTGGTGTATATAAGAATCTATCACTCCCGCCGGGAGGGATCTTTTGATGGGATTCTGATTCTGCGTATGCAAAGTCCGTGTGAAACGATTGATTACCGCCTACTGATGCGGCCATAGCGGTAATGTTCTTTTGATAGCCGTTCTTTATTACGACCTCTATGACATCATTGACGAACTCCTTTATGCTCACAATTTCGAGTTTCAGACCGTCCCTTACCACTACGCGGGGCAGTATTTGTATTAAGCGTTCTGCTCCGGCCTTCTTAAACAGCCCATTGTTGTGAACTAACCCGCTTGTGCGCGAACCTGCGGCCACGACAAGCGAGCAACCTATAAGGAGCAGACCGCCTTTGAGCAGAGGCGATTTAGCGCGCCGCCGATTAGTCATATTTCAAGACCCCCTTCACTTTAACTTTCGAGGACGACAACGCTGCTATGCCAACTACAGAGCTTAAGTCAAGAAAAATCTTATTTCGTTGACCGCGCTCATCGCCTGCTGCTGAGTGGCGACTAGCCCTTGGAAGGGGCTACTTTTCACCGTCAAACAAACACCCGAGCCGACTTGCTCACATTCTCTTCAATATAGCAGCCACCCTGCGGCATCAAGGCCATCGCAGAGATTCGCAAAATACAGATGGTTGTTTGATGGAACGGTGCGTGGGAAAGCTAGGATACGAACCGAACCAACAAATTCCCACGGGCTGGTGAGGTCAAACACATCTCTCATATTCCTCCCTGTCTTTTTTGTCAAGCAAAATCGATCTTATAAAGTAATTTTTTATACAAACAATCTCAATGGGTATTTACCAGATGTCCCAATCTGGACGCCCGTCATCGCTCCACAGGGGCTCTGGCAAGAAATGGCAGAATATGCCATGCTAGGATCATGAAAACATTAACCAAAAACTCTATGACCAGCGTCAATATATCCCTACCCACCAATCAACGGCAGTTTGTGGAGAAAAAGATATCCAAAGGCGGCTACAGCACTGTTAGCGAATACTTCCGCGAGCTCATTCGCCAGGATGAACAACGTGAGGCTGAAGCGCGACTTGAAACACTCTTGCTTCAAGCATTGGAGAGCGGCGAACCGACACCGATGACCAAAGAGGATTGGGACGACGTACGCAAGGAAGTTAGGCGACGAGCCACCCAGCGCAAAAAAGGGAAATCAAAAAGATGACCCGAATTATCAAGCGCCCCGCTGCTAAGCAAGACCTGATAGAACAAGCCGACTTCATCGCCCAAGACAACTTGGAAGCCGCGCTGCGGTTTTTGGATTCCGTAGAGAAGACATTTGCACAGCTTGCCCGACACCCCAGAATCGGCAAGTCGCGCAAGGTAAGAAGCGCAGTCTTTGCCAACGTCCGCCAATTCCCCGTCACCGGTTTCGAGAAATATCTCGTCTTTTACCGACCCATCAAAGGCGGCATTGAAGTACTCAGAGTATTACACGGTGCGCGCGATTTGAACCTTATCATTGGTGAACAGATTCTCTGAGTTTTATCAGCGGAGCGCCTCCTTTTTCGGCTTTCGTGGCCGCCCCACCTTTCGATGTTGCACAAGTTTCAAGTCGTTTTCCGCAAATACATAATCCCGCCCTAACTTCTTTGCTGGCAAATCCCAGAAAGACGATGAGGTCGGTGCCGGGCGTGCAATTAGGTAATTCTCGGAACACACCAGCCGCCGATTCTTGTCCAGAAGAATCTTTCAAACCCTTCGGCCAGCCGAATCACCGACCACCACTCTGGATCATGAAGACGTGCTAGAAGTTTGACACGTTGTTGAGTCTACGATACTTTCTCTTGCGGCAGGTATCACTTCTTCAACACGCCCCCCAAAGGAGCATTGGAAATGAGGAACATCGTCGCCGCCGTCATCATGACCGCGATGATCGTTGCTTCCGGCTGCGGAGGAGGGGCCCCAAAGATCGCAAGCGGCACTCCTAATCCACCGTTTCAGGGCGATCCACCGCAAGACGCATACAAGTACGAGGGCGACACCGGCACGCACGGCGGCACGCTTGTCTCCTCCATCCCTGACGATCCGAGGACCTTTAACATTGTTCTTGCGTCCGACAACGCTTCCGCTGACGTGTTGTGGTTTAACATCTTTCGCTGTCCGGTGGATTATCGCAACGGAGGGAATCCTCCCGCCTTCGATCCCGGCCTTTGCACGAGGTGGGAAGGATCCGCGGATGCGCGGACCTGGACCTTTTACCTTCGGCGAGGTGTCCGTTGGTCCGATGGTGAGCCGTTTACCGCCGACGATGTGGAGTTCACATACAATGTCATCGTGGACAACAACGTCGTCAATCCAGCTCGGGACGTGTTCCTTGAAGGCAAGGGCGAGAACGGCGAGCCGATATTCCCGGATTTTGAAAAACTCGACGACCACACCGTGAGGTTCAAGCTGCACAGCCCAAACGGAAGCTTCCTTGACGTGATCTACAATCTCTGGCTGATACCAAAACACAAGTGGGAGCAGCCCTGGCGCGCCGGTCAGTTCGCGACGACGATGACTCTCAGCGAGGATCCGGGGAACATAGTCGGGTTGGGGCCGTTTCGCTTGAAAGAGTACGTCAGCGGACAGCGAGTTGTGCTCGAGCGCAATCCTTACTTCTGGAAAGTGGACAGCAAGGGACAGCGCTTACCGTACCTCGATCGGATGGTTTTCGTGATCGTGAAGGACTTCAACACCATTCAATCAAAGTTCGCTGCCGGGGAAATCGACATAATGCCGCGGGTGCGCCCTCAGGATTATGCGCTGGTCAAGCGAATGGAAGGTCCGGACATCAAAGTCGAAGACATAGGTGTGTCCTATGACACCAACTGGATCGTATTCAATCAGAACACCGGTAGCGATCCGAAAACCCACAAGGATTTCCTGGTCAAATGGAAACAGAAGCTTTTCCGAGACGTAAGGTTCCGGCGAGCCGTGTCGTATGCGATAGACCGTGAGGCCCTCGCCAACACGGTGTTTTCGGGCCGCGGGGTGCCGATCTACTCATTCGTGTCCCCCGGCGACAAGACGTGGTTCAGCGATGACATAGTGAAGTACCCATATGATCCGAATCGGGCGAGACAGTTGTTATCGGAGATCGGACTAAAAGACAACAACGGCGATGGCATCCTCGATGACACTGAAGGGCATTCCGTCGAGTTCACCATCGTGACGAACGCGAGCAACAACCAGCGGGTGGAAACGGCGAGTTTTATTTCCAGGAGCCTGCAGGATATTGGCGTCAAGGCTACGGTCGTTACCATAGCGTCGCTTGGCACGCTGGTCGACAAGATGGAGAAGAACTTCGACTTTGACGCGATGGTGCTCGGGTGGCAGCCGAATCCTCCACCCGGTCCGGCGGGAACCAAAAACATAATTCTGTCATCGGGCCAAAACCACGCGTGCTTCGCGAGCCAGGCCCAACCGTCAACGGAGTGGGAGGCGCGCGCCGACCACCTAATGCAGCAGATCGATTCGTCGCCGGACCACGCCGAACAATATCGCCTCTTTGGTGAGGTGCAGCGAATCTGGTCGGAGTACCTGCCGGAAATCAACCTTGTGTCTCCCCGCGAGGGCGTCGCATACAAGAGCAAGTTTGGAAATCTTCGCCCATCTCCGCTGCAACCTCGCGCCACTTGGAATTGCGAAGAGATTTATGTGAAGAACTGAACGCGGGCGTCAGAGGTCAGAAGTCAGAAGTCAGAGGTCAGAGGTCAGAAGTCAGAAGTCGGAGGTCAGAAGTCAGAGGTCAGAAGTCGGAGGTCAGAAGTCGGAGGTCGGAAGTCAGAAGTCAGAAGTCGGAGGTCAGAGGTCAGAAGTCAAAGGGCAGAAGTCAGAGGTCGGAGGTCAGGTGAGAGGTCAGAAATCAGTACTCTTCAATTCATTCTGCCTTCTGTTCTCCGATCCTGACTTCTCGCCTCCGATCTCCGACCTCCGATCTCCGACCTCCGATCTCCGACGTCCGAACTCCGACCTCTGACCTCCGACCTCCGACCTCTGACTTCGACCTCCGACTTCTGACCTCCGACTTCTGACCTCCGACTTCTGACCTCCGACTTCTGACCTCCGACTTCTGACTTCTGACCTCGACTTCAGACTTCAGACTTCTGACTTCTTATGAAGACCTTCCTCACACGGCGACTTCTTGCGGCGATCCCGTTGATAATCGTCGTTACCTTTATCACAAAAGCCCTGCTGGTCGCGTCGCCGGGCAACTTCCTCGACACAATCCGGACCAATCCGTCCATTTCCAGCGACTACGTCGCGCAGATGGAGCGGCTCTATCACCTCGACAGCAACAACGTGTTCGAACGGTATTGGTATTGGTTGTGGCCGGCAGTGCGGGGGGACTTTGGCTTTTCGTTTACCAGGAGTGCACCGGTGTTGTCGTTACTCGGCGAGCGAGTGTTCAACACTCTGTTGTTGACCGGTTCGGCGCTGGTTTTCTCGTGGGTCTTCGCAATCCCCCTTGGGGTAATCGCCGCGGCATACCGAAATCGCTGGCTCGACCGGCTTATCGGGTTCATATCATTTTTCGGGCTATCGATACCCAGCGTTTTCTTTTCACTTCTTATGGTCCTGTTCGCCGCCAAGACTGGTCTGTTTCCCGCGGGAGGGATTCACAATCAAGTGATGTGGGATGTGATGAGTCCCTGGCAAAAATTCGCAGACACGGTTTGGCACCTGGTGTTGCCGATGATAGTGCTTGGAACCATCGGGATGGCTCAATTCGTTCGTCAGATGCGCAGCGAGATGATCGAGACCCTGTCGCAGGATTACATTCGCACCGCTCGTGCAAAGGGATTGAGCCAATGGCGAGTGCTGAGTCGGCACGCGCTGGGTAACGCGATCAATCCTCTGGTAACGCTGTTCGGCTTCTCGCTATCGACGCTTCTTGCCGGCGCGCTGCTGGTCGAGTACGTGTTCGGCTGGCCAGGGTTGGGCACGCTGATCTTCGACGCCCTTTCAAACAAGGATGAACCGGTTGTTATGGCGTCGGTGGTTATGTTGGTCCTGATGCTGGTGGTCGGAAACCTTATTGCGGATGTCCTACTCGCAATTATCGACCCGAGAATACGGCTCGAGTGACCAGGTAAATGCCAGACGCCTCCGAAAACAAACCTCAACCGTCCTCGCCCTCCAAAGACGCTCAGAAACCCGATGCTTCATCTGCCCAAGGCGAAGAAGCTCGCGGGGGTGTCAGGCGAGGCCGGTCGCCGTCACAGTTGATCTGGCTGAAACTGCGCCGGAATCGCACGGCCATGATCGGGCTGTATACGCTAGCCGTGATGTATGCGGCGATGATATTGGCGGGCTTTATTGCGCCCTACAGATACGACAACGCGCGGCACGATCTTCCATTTCATCCGCCGATGCTTACGCGGATACACGTTCTGGATGATCAAGGCCGCTTGAGTTGGCCCTTCGTTTACGGAATTGTTCCGGTCGATCCTCAACTTGCCAGTTACGCCTACGATACCGCCGCCAAATATCCGATTCGCTTTTTCGTTCGAGGCGAGCATTATCGAGTGCTGTGGATCATCGATTCCAGTGTCCATCTGTTCGGCGTTGATGAACCGTCGCATCTTTATCTATTCGGCGCGGATCAAGTCGGCCAGGACATATTCTCTCGAATCCTTTACGGGGCTCAGGTATCACTGTCGATCGGGATAATCGGGATCCTCATTTCGACTGCTATCGGGATGATAGTGGGCGGCGTAGCGGGATATTTTGGCGGAGTGACCGACTTTGCGCTGATGCGCACGGTGGAGGTGCTGCTTGCGCTGCCGAGCTTGTACTTTATTTTGATTCTGAGACAGCTCTTCGGCACCGGGATGAGCTCAACTCAAATCTATCTCAACATCGTGGTGATCCTCGCTTTTATCGGATGGGCAACCGAAGCGCGGGTGATCCGGGGCATGGTGATGTCGCTGAAGGAGAAGGAATATGTGATCGCGGCCCGCGCGATGGGCTTCAGCAACTTGAGGATCATCATTCGCCACATACTGCCCAACACAATGTCATTTGTGATTGTTACCGCGACCCTTTCGGTGCCCTTCTACATTTTGGGCGAGGTCGCGCTTTCGTTCCTGGGTGTTGGGATCCAGCCCCCCGAGGCGAGCTGGGGGAACATGTTGACCGCGGCTCAGAACAATCGGCAGCTGATCGACTTTCCGTGGGTGCTGATCCCTGGGGTGTTCATTTTTCTGGCGGTGATGGCTTGGAATTTTCTGGGTGACGGGTTGCGCGACGCGGCTGATCCGAGAACACTGAGCTAGCAAGGATTGGCTTACATTGCCGGTTGGGCTAGACTGGAACGCATCCTGGGTCAGTTCTAAAGCGGAGGATGTGGAAGTGGCAAACGAAGAGATCCAGAGAGGTATAGAGTTCCTCGTTCAGCAGCAAGCGCAGTATAACGCCAGGTTGGAGAAAGACGAGTGGCGGCTCGCCGAGCTGCAAGAATATTTTAAGATGCTCGTCGAATTGGCACGTGGAGCGGATGAACGGTTGGATTCACACGACGCAAGGTTAGAGAGCGACGCGGTGCGTCTCGCCGACTTTGATGAGTCGTTTAAGATGTTGGTCGACTTGGCCCAACGCGCTGATGAACGGTTGGATTCACACGACGCAAGGTTAGAGAGCAACGCGGTGCGTCTCGCCGACTTTGATGAGTCGTTTAAGATGTTGGTCGACTTGGCACGACGCGCTGATGAACGGTTGGATTCATATGACGCAAGGTTAGAGGGCGACGCGGTGCGTCTCGCCGACTTTGATGAGTCGTTTAAGATGTTGGTCGACTTGGCCCGACGCGCTGATGAACGGTTGGATTCATATGACGCGAGGTTAGAGGGCGACGCGGTGCGTCTCGCCGACTTTGATGAGTCGTTTAAGATGTTGGTCGACTTGGCCCGACGCACTGATGAGCGGCAGGGCGCTATGGGCGACACCATGGCAGCGCTGAGCCACACGATGACTGAATTGGGCAAGACCATCGCGACGCTCAGCTACACAATGAGTGAAATGACCCAACTCGCTCATGAGCACCCGGACTAGGATGCCGCTAAGTTCCAGAGAGACCCGGCACACGCCGACATCGAAGAGTCCTTTAAAGATGTTTCGGATGAACCTTTCGGCGGGGTGATCGACGGCTGGTTAGATCCCCAGACTCTGTAAATGCAAGAACGAACTGTAACCATTTCCAACCGGCTCGGTCTTCATGCTCGCGCTGCTGCGCGATTGGTTCGCCGCGCATCGCAGTTCACCAGCGCCGTACAGCTTGCGCGCGAAGATACCGGCGAGATTGCGGACGGCAAGTCGATCCTCAGCGTGCTGTTGCTTGCCGCTTCGCTTGGTACAAGCCTTATGATCAAGACCGAAGGTGACGACGAGGAGCGCGCGATGGATGCGCTCGTCGATCTGGTGGAACAGAAATTCGGAGAGGACTTATCGGATGGCGTCTTCTAGCGTGACTCGCTCGCGCGACGTGAAACTCCAGGGTGTCCCCGCTTCCCCCGGCATTGCGGTCGGCCGGGTCTTAAGACTCGATGAGCGCGGCCGCCACCAGTTCTACTACATCGGCGTGTCGGCTACGCAAGCGCGGATGGAAGTTCGCCGATTGCGCGAGGCTCTGCAAGAAGCGCGGGCCCAGTTACAGGAAATCAAGATCCGCCTCGCCAAGGAACTGGGTTACGAGCACTCGTTCATACTCGACGCGCATTTGTTGATGCTCGAAGACGCCCGGTTGATTGAAGAGCTCGAGAACGACATACGCACACGGCGAGTCAACGCGGAATGGGCGGTCCGCTCAGTCACTGATCGTGTCATTGATGCCTACAAACAAGTAAACGATCTCTACCTTCGCGAGCGCACCTCCGACCTGGAAGACGTGGCCATGCGGCTTCTCACAATACTCTCAGGCCACGACAAATTCGATTTATCTAAACTCGATCAGGACGTGATCATCGTCGCAAAGAACATCTGGCCTTCGACAGTGGCCGAACTCGATTTCAAACGCGTGCTGGGATTCGCAACCAACAGCGGCGGTTTGACATCCCACTCGGCGATCATCGCGCGCTCGCTTGGCATACCGGCAGTGGTCGGTCTTCACGATGTAACCGGGCTCGCCAAAACCGGTAACCACCTCATCATTGACGGCTCGGAGGGCTGCGTCATTCTGCGGCCCACGAAGCCTGTGCTGACGGCTTACATTGCGAAGCGCAAGCGCGAGGCCAGCCGTCGCGTGCTGCCTTCATCGAATATCGATCTCCCCGCTGAGACGACCGACGGCGTCCGAATGACCTTGCGGGCCAACGTCGAGCTTCCCACTGAGATCGAATCTCTCTCTCGTTTTGGGGCAGAGGGCGTCGGGCTCTATCGTTCGGAGTTCCTCTTTCTGACCGGGCTGCCAGAACTGCCCGGCGAAGACGAACAGTACGCGGTATATCGCAAGCTTGCCGAAGCGACCGGAGAAGCGGGCGCAAACATTCGCGTGTTCGACCTCGGCGGAGACAAGCTTACTCTCGAAGGTTTCGAGACCGAACAGAATCCGGCGCTCGGTCTGCGCGCGATAAGGCTCTCGCTAAAAGTGGAACATGTCTTCCGTACCCAGCTACGAGCCATCCTGCGCGCAAACCTACACGGCCGATTGCGCGTCGTACTGCCTCTGATCAGCACCATAACGGAGTTGCGCGAAGCCAAACGCATCATCGCCGAAGTAAAACAGGAACTGGCGGAGGCACAAGTCGAGCACAAGGCCGACCTGCCCATAGGCGTGATGATAGAAGTTCCCGCGGCTGCGTTGATGGCGGACGTGTTCACTCGCGAAGCGGACTTCCTGAGCGTCGGCACAAACGACCTGATCCAATACATACTCGCTGTGGATCGGGCTAACGAAAACGTAGCGCACCTTTATCAACCTCTGCATCCCGCGATACTGCGGACGATTGCGCACCTGGTTCGGGTAGCCGAATCGCAGCAAGTGCCGCTTGAACTGTGCGGCGAAATGGCTGCCGACCCGCTGCAGGCGATCGCCCTGATAGGGTTGGGAATACGTACGTTGAGCCTGGTGCCGGGTTCAATTCCGCTGGTCAAGAATGCGATCCGATCGGTCAAACTCGAGCGCGTGCGGACGCTGATGAAGGACGCCATGAGGTTGACGTCATCAAAGGAAGTTGAAGAGTTGCTTGCGCGCGAACTTCCGCGTCAGGCACCCCGTTTCTTCGCTGCGTGGTCATCCCGTGCCTGAACCGAGAGCCTATCCTGGTGCTCAGAAGCTGAACCGCAAGTTGAACTGCACGCTCCGCGCCGCCTGTGCCTGACTGGACTGGCCGAAGAACGGCGAAGAGAGCACTCCACTATACCGGTTGAAATTTACGTGGTTGAGAAGATTTGTGATTTGCGCTGAAATCTGAATATTGTAACGAGCTCCTTCATTTGCCGGGTTACCGCGGCCTCCGCCTCCGCGACGGCCGCCACCGGCACCGCCCCCTCGCCCCCCGAAGCCGCCGCCGCCGCGTCCCCCTCCGCGCCCGCCGCCCAGGCCCTGCCCACCACGCCCGGCTCCTTGACTAGTGGGATTGTCACCTGCTGCCTGATCTTGCCCCTCAGGCTGATCGGGGCCCGGTTGTGAAGCGCCGTTGCCCTGCGCCAGCCTGCCACTGGAATGACCCAGAGCAAAGGTCTTGGCGATGCTCAAATTTACATTGAACGAACCAGGGTTCACTGCGTGAACGCCCGCTGGGTAGTTAGTCTCCAAAAAGTCTCGCAACAGCACCGGCGTCTGACCCTGCTCGCAGTTGGCAATGCATCGGTTCGGGATCAGCGGGTATAGAGCGGCTGGCAAATCTGAGTTGCGATTTATGCCGGAGGGTCGATCGTTAATGACCGTGTCGAGATTTTCGTCCTGACCCGTCGTTATGTTGAACGGCCCTCCTGAAGATACGACGAAAAACGGCGTCAACCTGAAGCCGTGCGGAAGCGACACCATGCTCGTGACGTTTAGAAAATGGCGGCGGTCCGTGAGAGCGGGTCCCCACTCGGGGTGCAGGTCGTAGCTGTTTGCCGGCAGCGATTGAGTCCCGTCCGCATCGCTGTTTGTCCATGAAAGCGTGTAGTTGACAAACAGCGCAAAGCTGCGGCCAAAGCGCCGGTCGCCCCGGAACATGAAGCCGTTGTAGCGGGAGGTCGCGCTGGCCTCGAGCTCGTAGATGTTGCCTTCCATCGGGTCCGGCCGCGCCAGCGTATCCGGAAACGGCGCGTTGATATTCCGTGAGCGGAAGAAGTGAAGACCCCGGGCGAAGGTATGCGTGAGAGAACCGTTGAATCCCAACGGAAACTGATGTTCGACGCTGCTCGTGTAATATATCGTGTAAGGCGCCTGCAGATCCGCGGCAAGCGTACGTCGGATGGTGCGCAGGGGATCAACGGCCGCACCCGGGTTCGCTCCCAGAGGGTCGATCGGATCGAAGATAGCGTTGCGTATGACGATGTTCTGCTGAGTGACTCCGTCAAAACGCAGCGTGTTTTCATAGAGATTGCCGTTAAGGCGATTGAAGAAGATCCCCCCGCCTGTCCGCACCGTCGTCTTGCGGTCCTTCGAAGGAGACCATGCCGATCCCAAGCCTGGGCGCCACGTTGAGCTTATCTCGCAAGTGCGACTGGAACTCATACCGCAGACCGGCCGATAGCGTGAAATTTGGACGCAGCCTCATGTCGTCCTGGATAAACAACGAAGCCTCATATTGGCTGTACTGAAGTCGCGGGTTGCCCTGATTGATCGTGAATTGAGTGGCACGCACCAACAGGTTATTCGGATCGCCTGAATCAACGCCGGCAACAGCGCGGCGATACTGATCGAGGCTTGAGAAGGTGTAAGTGCCGTTGAAATTGCCCTGTTCCAGATCGCTGTTGTTCTCGTACTCAAGCTGGAACCCGCCCCGGATCGTCTGCTTGTTATGGGTATAGGTCAGGTAGTCTTGAAAGTTGAGTTGATCCTGCCGCGAGCCGCTCGGGCAGCATGTAGCACCCCCGCCGTTGAACGCGTCGAGAACGTTGATCGCAACCCCCGGCGTTCTGGCCGTCGCGTTCGTCAACTCATGCTGTAAACGCATCCGTGTTTCGTGAATCAAGCGGGAGTTGATGACATAGGTCTCGGTGATCGTGAATGTGTGATTGGTGTTGTCGGTGGTCGAGCCCCGATCCGGCAACGTGAAGCCGCCGCCATTGCTTACGCGCTCCGATTGCCGGTAGTTGTAGCCGACGTTCAGGACATTGTTCTTGTTGAGCGTCGAGCCTACTCGGAGCCCGAAAAATCGGTTCTCGTTCGTTGACGGTACATTTGTGGTCAGCGGCCCATCGAGGGTAATGGCATTGACGATAACGCTGCTGTCAAAGGTGCGCTGATCGGCGTTTAGAAAAAAGGAGATCTTCTTTTTGATGATGGGGCCGCTTAGCGTAAACGAGTAATGGCGTTGGTCAACATCCGGTTTGGTTAGCGCAAAGGCGTTTCGCGCATCGAGCGCGGAGTTGCGAACATTAAAGCCGACGCTACCGTGCCACTGCTCGGTACCGGGCTTGGTGATGATTTCGATTCGACCCTGACCCGGACGCGCATACTCCGCGGACAACGGGTTTTGGTTGATGCGGATCTGCAGAATTGATTCGCGCGGCGGAAGCCGGCCACCCGGAAATCCGTCGATGTAGATTTGCGGCCCATCCTGTCCGCCGCTCGTGCCGCCGGCGGCCGGACCGGCCAGCGACTGCAGAAACTCCAGCAAGTCATCTTCGTTGTCGGGCAGCAAATCCATGATCATCTTTTCATCAAGGATGATCGCGTTCAGGTTCTGATCGGGCTCGACCGACACGCCGGAGCTTTCCGCATTCACTTCGGTTTCGGCTTTGATCGGCGCCACCTTCAGGCTGACCTTCAGCGCCGTGGCCGCCGGAAGCTGCAAGCTCTCCTCAACGTGACTTTCAAATCCTTTGAACTCGACTGTAAGGGTGTAGCTGCCGGGCGGAATGTTGGAGATCGTGAACTCACCATTGGTGTTGGCGGCGGCGGTTCGTTCCTTGCCGTCGCTCGCGACCAGCAGAACGCGCGCTCCGGCGATGACCGCACCCTGCTCATCTATGACTTGACCTCTCAATGAAATCGCATTCTGCGCGAAAAGCGCGGAGGCCGAGGTCAAAACACCAAACAGAACAGCCAGTAGCCGGACTCGCGTATTCGTCATCTTCACTCCAACGCGAAGAGTTCAAGCGCGAGACCGCCACTACGGTTTCGCACCAATGCGGCGCCGGTCATTGGCGGGAGAAAACCAGCGTAGAATCCTGCGGCCCCTGGCGACCCTCCACCGTGCGTTTGATCTTGAGTGTTTTTCCGGAGTCGGCGAGTTCCCAATGCTCTTTTGTCGTTCGGGTCGTTTCGTTCCCCTGGAAATTGATGCTTCGGGTCGTCATCAACTCCAGCGCTTTCCCGGCGTCCTTCCACTGGGCCTTCAATGTGACGGCGCCGCCCCTTCCACCGGCGGATTCGACTTTGGTCTCCGTTCCATCGAGCTTGTATAGGGCGGTGGGCATGCCCATGCCGAATCCGCCGCGTCCACCGCGCCCGCCCCCTTGTCCACCTGCGCCGTCCGGTCGCCGCCCGCCGCCTTGCCCGCCTACGCCGCCCGGTCGGCGGCCCCCGCCCTGTCCGCCCGCGCCGGGTTCACCGCCGTCCGGGCGTTGTCCTCCAACGATCTTGTTTTCAACGGTGAGCTGCTGATCATCCTGAGTGACGACCATGGTGTAGCTCTCGCTGTTTTCAATTTGGGGCGGCAGGTCCTGGCTCTTGCCCTTGTCCAACACCCACGTTCCCGAAAAGTTCGCCGGCGCGGCGAATACGACCCAGGCGCCCGTAAGAAACAAGAGAGCCGCCGAACTCCGCATCAGAAACTTCTTCATTGCTGCAACCTCCTTGAGCTGTATGACAACCTAACTTTCGTCGAACATCACTCTAGAACTGGTCTTGCGACTTCATTCCACTTCTTCCAGGTCCGCGACCGAAAGACCGTTCGGTTACCGTGTAGTCGGCCGGGACATCGAAGAGCGACTTCGCCGGCTCGCTGCGGCTGATGTTCGTCAACCTGTAGACGTGCTCGCCGATGCGAGGATCGGTGTGCTTGCTGAGGACCACGACCTGCAACTCCGGCGAGTACCAGCGCTCGGAGACGATTTCAAGCGGTTGATCGTTGCCAATCTGACCCGCCGGAATCGTAAGCGTCGAGCGAGTGCCTTCGGCCTCGACCCCTTCGATCGTCTTCGTGCCCAGAGATTCCGTCTTGGCCTGCGATGATGATGGCGGGCGGTTCCGCGGCGCAATATCACTCCGGCTTTTCATCTTCTGCGCGGTATGAGTGCGTGCGTCAAGCACATATTGCGAACCGGCGACGGGGTCTTCGATAAAGATTATCCGGGGCGCTTCGCCCGACGCCGGGAACGGACCAATGGCGCCAAAGGTTTGCTCGCGACGAGTGCGGCCTTCGCTATCACGATAGACCGGGGCGGTGGTCTTACGGCTGATAAGGGTTCCATTGGCGAGGGTTTGAACAGCCTCGGTGACCACTGTCGCGGAGTAGGGGGCTCCTTTGAGAGCGGGGCCGCCAAACCGCATCTCCGACCCGACGAAATCAAAGGTCGGGTCCGGCGAGAAGGGTCTGGGTCCCCGATCCCCTGGTCCCATACCACCCCCCATTGGGAATCCGCCGTGTCTCTCGGGTCGAGGCTTGTCCTGGGCCATTATGCCGGTGCCGATTGCAACCATCGTAAGAAAACAAAGGGTGCCGATCATCAAACGCTTTTGTGTTCTCATCAGAATTAGTCCTCCTCAGTTGATAACTCGAGAAATCGTCGCCTATTGAAAGCCCCAATAAACATAAGCCGTCAAGACGATGAACATGAACGCGATGCATGCAATGCAGAAGAAGATGAAGAACAGAGCGAGTCTGGCATCGTCTTCTTGTCGTGGCCGCCTCACGTTTTCTTGCATACAACCCTCCATCACTGGATGAATCTGATCGCCCGCGCCAAGCCATCATCGCCAATAAAAACGTCCGCCCTCACACGCTCACTCGCGCGCTCCGCGTTCATCGGAAGGCCCATCGCAACCAGCGCCGAGCGCGGCACCGTTATTCGCACAAGGTGCCCACTCACCTGCGCGGTTGAATCAGCCGTGTAGGTCAACGGAAGAAAATCGGTGGCGATCTCGCCGGTACGCGTTTCAGTTTGCCGACGGCGGTGAACCGTTCGCGGTTGTCGCTGTTGAGCCGGAGGGACGACCGCCTGCTCCGTCCGGACAGCACTCTCATTTGGTTGGGCATCAGGCGTTGGGGATGGAGCAACCCTCGCCGATAAGTCATGTCCAATCGAGGACACCTCGCGTGACTGCCTCGGCAGCCAAAGCGATAATGCTATCGCGGCCGCCACTAGCACAGCCGCCGCCGTAAGTATCCAGCTCGGACGGCGGGGCCGACCGAACGGCGCTTGAAACAAGGTCAGCACGCCTCGATCCAGATCGGTTCGCTCGGCAATTTCTCGACCTTCTTTCGCAGCAATGCGTAGCTGAAGCCCGTCGTACAGATCCGGCGAGGTGGCAGCTGCTTCTATCTCGTCATCACTCACCCTGATTGCAAGCAACACCTGCCGTCGAACGCGATCGAGGCATTCATCCTCTCTGGGTTTCTTTCTTCGCAACATTATCCCATCCTCCTTTCGCAAGGAGTCTCAATCGTATCAGGCTCCCGGGTCAGACAAACCGGTGCAGCACACGTTGTAGTGCTCTGCGCGCGCGGTGTGCTCTCATCTTCACCTTCGACGCCGACCAGCCGGTCATTTCAGCCGTCTCTGCGATTGAGAGTTCGGCGACGGCAAGCAACGTCAGCACCATTCGATCATCAGGTTCGAGACGATGAAGCAGCTTGGCAGCCAGGTCGCGAGAAATGGCGGCGCCCTCGATATCGCTCCCTTTGCCCGTATCTCGAAGCTTGTCCGCCAGCAGCCGTTCCTCTTCTTCGTTCAACTCGCTCATCACGCTCTCGATGCGCCGCGAGCGACGTAGCGCGTCATAGCAGGCCCGCACGGTTATGCGTGAGAGCCAGGCAATAAACGATCTCTCGTGCCCGCCCCGGTAGTCGCCCAGCGCGAAATAAGCATTAGCAAAACTCTCTTGCACGATGTCTTCGACCTGCTCGCGACGGTAAAAGAAGCGATAGGCCAGCCGGGTTACCGACCGCTTGTGGCGTTCGAAGAGGAGCGCGAACGCCGCTTCGTCTCCGGAGCGCGCGGCCGCCACCAGTTCATCGTCCACCGCCTTGTGCGTCACAGGCTCCAACGCGGCGGCCGTGGCGAACCCGGAGATATCAGTCCATTGTTCCATTCGAAAACCTGACCAGACCCGGCGCCGTCAGGAACTCTCCGGCCTCGCCAGAATCGTACCCTAGTGATAAAGAGGCATTCTGGGCTCGGTCGGTCACAAGTATTTTCTCGCGGTAAGCCGTTTGGCTTGCAGTTTGTATGAGACTTGAGCTCGGGTGGTGACTCC
Source organism: Blastocatellia bacterium (assembly GCA_963737945.1). GTDB lineage: Bacteria > Acidobacteriota > Blastocatellia > UBA7656 > UBA7656 > Onstottus_A. Next base: position 18,154 of record CAVTUR010000001.1, read on the forward strand.
AAAGGCTGATCAAAAGGTCTTAATAGTCCCCGCGTCCCGGTGATTCCTCAATGAGCTTTTATCTGGTTGGCTGCTGCCGGTTTGCTCGAACATGATCCGATGAACATGATCCGATGCTTGAAGCGGAGGCCGGGTTGTGCTAAAAAGAGCGTCGAAGCAATTCAATCGATCAGCCCCGCTCTCTCTATGTCTTCAATCAAGAAAAATTGCCACGAGTGTGGAATGCCGCTCAGCATGGGCGTTGCGAGTTGCTCGCATTGCGGAGCAACCGTAGGCACATTGTTCTCCCCCGCTAGTGCGCCGGCGGTCATCGCGAAGGGCAAGCGCCAAAGCGCCGGTAACGCGCAGATCAATTTTTTCGACTCAGTCGAGAAGGCAAAAGAGCGAGCGAACAATTCGGTCATTCTCGCTCTGGCAAGCTTCTTCCCGGGAATCGGGCTCTTCACGAGCGTGGCCGCGATTGTTCTCGCGTCATTGGCGACTCGCACATTGAAGGCCACCAACGTCGAAGACGGGCGGGGGTCGGCGACGGCCGGTCTCATCATCGGGGTGTTGGGGTTCATCGCTCAGGGCGGCTACGTTGTCTACGTGATCAATGCCGGTAACCCCTTCGGCTGACGTTTCTGCGGGTCGAGCCCGTTTTCATTGTTCACACCAATTCCTATTTCACTCCCGCGATCACTGCGGCTTTGACTGCTACGTCGAACGGCGCGTTGCTCCGCTCGCGGTCGATGATCTCCGCGAGGTGAGCGAGCACCTCACCGCGGCTCTCGACCGGCGCTATCTCAAGCCAGTCGGGCAGGAAAGAATCGGTGATCAACGGCGCCTCCAGAAACGATTCTGCGGTTTCGTAGCTGAATTCCTCCCTGCTCGTAAAGCTCTCGATCTTGTGCAGGCCTGAGCGCTCAGCCATCTGCTCTGCGTCCGCCACCGTGGGCCGCTCGTTGATCAATCCCTCGAGCGATACCCACACCTCATCTGCCATACCGGTGCTGTGCAGCGCCTCCCAGTACACCGAAAAAAACTCATCAAAGCTTCCGCGGGTGGTCAGCTTCAGGATCACTCGGCCTTCGGGTTGGGTCACTCGCACCATCTCGGCCAACACGTCTTCGATCTCGTGCGCCCGAACCATTGAGACGTCTCCAATCACCACCCCGAATTCGTGACTGTCAAACGGAAGGCCGGAAGCGATGCCCTGGTCAAACTTTACATCCTTCACTTTCTTGACAAGGGCTTTTGCGCGGGCGATCGCGATGCGTTCGGCGCTTGGGTCGATTCCAATCACTTCGCCCTTCCCGTGCATTTTCGCGGCTATCTCTATTGCGTGAGCCCCGGTGCCGCAATTGACGTCGAGCACTCGAACCTCGGGAGGTATCTTAATGCTCTCGTTGATCAATGCATCGAAACGATCCCGCCATTCGGGAGTGATAAACAAGTCGTAGCGAAATGCAAGTTCCTTTGGATTGCTCATAAGTATTCGAGGCAAATGATAGCACGCCAAAGGCAGCACCATGGAGTCGTCGCCCTTTCCTGGCTTTCCGCGCTTAGAGCTCTTGCTGGTTTGCGCAGGAACCGGTGCGGACATGATCTGTGTTTGCAGCCTGCTAACCTCGCCGCTAGAATAACCCGTCACTTCAGAAGGTGTGAAAGAATCAAGTGTTTCGTAGTTCCGCCTTCAGGCGGCATCCGGTATATGCACGAGCGAAAGGCCCGCCTGAAGGCGGAACTACGAAACCGCGACCTCCTTTCTTTCACACCTTCTTCACCCCAGGGTTAATTAATGGAGCCAAACTCATCTTTCTGCCCGGTCTGCCGAAGAGACGTAGACTCCCGCACGATCTCCGCCTCTGTCGCGGTTCCCGAATCGCTTCACCCTCTGTTGACCGTCAACATGCACAACTGGGAACCGGGTAAGCCAATCTGCGGAGACTGTATTCGCCGGTACGCGGAACTTCACGAAGACCTTGCTACCGCTTTTCCCCATTTCGCCGAGCAGGAGCTCAAAGTCGTTCCTACTCCCATGCGACTCGATGCACCCGATGAGTTTCGAGGACGCGGGACCTCGATCGCGTTTCTCGATTCGGGCTTCTATGCGCATCCCGATCTCGTCAAACCGCGGAATCGAATACTCAAGTATGTGAATCTTGTCGAGCGAGCAAAGCAGAGTGACTTAACTACGTCGCAGGCGTCTTCGTGGCACGGCATGATGACATCGGTGGTTGCAGCGGGGAACGGGTTCTTGTCGGGCGGGCTCTATCGCGGCATCGCATCAGAAGCGGACCTTGTGCTGGTAAAGGTTGGGATGTCCTCGCGGGTGCGTCATCAAGACATCGAGCGGGGGATCCGGTGGGTCATCACCCATCGCAAGCAGTACAATATTCGCATCATCAATATATCGGCCGGGGGCGACTACGAGGCAAGCTATCTGACCGACGAACTCTCGCGGGCAGCCGAAGACGCCAGCCGCGCGGGTTTGCTTGTTATAGCAGCAGCCGGGAACTCGGGTCATCTGCGTGATCACCCGGTGTTGCCGCCGGCGTCCGCACCTTCGGTGATCGCGGTCGGTGGACTCGACGACAGAAACAATCTCGATTTTTCGGACAATCAGATGTATCGATCGAGTTACGGACCGACGATCGATGGGCTCCAGAAGCCCGAGATAATCGCACCCGGGATTTGGATCGCCGCGCCAATTTTGCCGGGCACGCCGACAGCTGAGCAGGCGGTGTTATTGTCTGAACTCGAGAACGCCCCGGACTCAGCGTTGCGCGAGACAATAATGAGACATCCAGGCGCTGACGAAGATCTGGACCACGCCATCGAACTCGCGCCGTACCTCCTGCGTCAGGTTGTGTGGATCAAGATCCGCGATAACAACGTCATCAGCGGCCACTACAAGCACGTCGACGGCACCAGCTTCGCGGCGCCGATTGTTTCGTCGATAGCTGCTCAGATACTGGAAGCGGTTCCGGATTTGAAGCCACACGAGGTTAAGCTGGCATTGATAAAGACCGCGGTAAGGATGGCGCACGTCGATGTGGATCGTCAGGGATGGGGGATGGTGAACCCGCGTGCCGCGATAGCCGCCGCGATGGCAATGCGCGGGAGAGGTCTTCACCCGGTCACTCAGAGTTGAGGCGGCCTCGCGGGAGGCCGCGTTGAAATCTCAAGTTTTAATGTGATAAAACTGCTGAGTCCAAAGCGCTCGTCAAGTCTGCTAAAGATCGGCCTCTTTTTTGAGACCTTTATGAAAGCCGGCGCGTATAGGGCTAAGACGACCGGCAGCGCTGAGGTGGGCGCTTAGGGTCCCCGCCCTGAAACCAGAAGCGAAGGAGAAGCGATCAAAATGGACAGCAAGTTGGCACCACAGGCTGAGGCGCCGCAAAAGGCAGCCGAACCGGAAATCCCTGTTTCCAATCCTCAAGAAAAGAGGGATGGGAAACCGACGTCTTACTCGATGATGGAGCCGAAGATGCGCCGCATCTACGGCGAGTTCTACCGCGAGATCTACTTCTCCGAAAAGAAACAACTCGACACTAAGACCCAGGAGTTGATCTCGATTGCCGCTTCGCTGGTTGCCAAGTGTCAGGGCTGCATCGAGGGTCACCTCAAAAAAGCGATCCAGGCGGGCGCAACACCTGAGGAGATCAGCGAGACACTATCCATCGCCGCCGCCATCAACGCCGCGGCGATCATAGATCTCACTGACGTCGCCGCTGCCAATCTCAACATCAACAACTTTCCCAGCGACGGGCCGCGCTTCAAAGGTTAACGAATGGATATACTAATGCAACTCGCCATCGGATTACTGTCGGTGATGATCACTCTGGTGGCCAACGTCGCCGCAAACTTGATGCCTCGACAATCCGCCGCCGCGCCGCAGACTTCGACCGCACAGGCAACTCCAGGCAGCGGGGTCGAGTACGGCTCGCTTCAATCGGCGGCGCTTGGTAAAGAGCTGAAGTTCGCGATTCAACTTCCGGCCTCCTACCAGTCGGAGACGAAGCGCCGCTATCCCGTGCTCTACTTCCTTCACGGGATGTTCGGCAACGAGCGCGAGTTCGAGAACCGCAAAGTCGCGGCAGCCATCAACAAGATGCGCGAGGAGGGCAAGATCGGGGACTTCATAATCGTTTCTCCCGCCGGCGACAACAGCTTCTATCTGAATGCCAAGAACGGCGCGCAATACGAGGATGCGATAATCAAAGATCTGATCCCGTACATCGAGAAGACCTATCGCATCATCGGCACGCCTGCTACCCGCTCAATTCAAGGTATCTCGATGGGTGGTTGGGGAGCGTTGCTGCTGGCGTTCAAGCACCCCGAGATGTTTTCGAGCGTGACTACTCACTGCGCGGCGCTCTTCAACGAGCTCCCGCATCCGTCGGGCGGCGACCGCCGCTCACAGTTCATGCTTCAGATGATCGGAAAGATCTTTGGTGATCCGCCCGATGAGGAGTTCTTCCGCTCGGTGAATCCAATGTTTGTGGTCGAGCAAAATCTTGCGGCAATCAAGAAATCGGGTATCAAGATTTACTTCGACTGCGGCGAGCAGGATCGATACCAGTTTCAGGATAGCAACAAGGTCTTCGACGAGAAGCTCACCAAGCTGGGTCTCGCGCACGAGTTTCACCTTTATCCCGGAAACCACGGCTGGGAATACATGATTTCGGTAGCCGATCACTCGTACACGTTCCTGTGGAGTAACTTTCGCACGGCCGCAAAACCCGCAGGACCAGTCCGCTCGCGCGCCGGCAGTTGAGATCGCGGATTGGCCTATAAAGGCCGGACTACGAACCTTCTGGTTCTGTTAGAGTTTTGTTCGTCTTTCGTAGGGCTGATGGGTTTACCATCGGCCCTTTCGATTTGGTTCACTCCTATGTCATCCGGTCCCGAAAAGAATGTGCGAACCCGGTTCGCCGAGATCGTCTCGCGCGAGGATGACTCAATCAACCTCGCCGAAGCGGCGCTGCTGATTGCGGCCGAGGAATATCCGCGACTCGATGTTGAAGTCTACCTCGGCAGGCTCGACTACTTCGGTGATCTTGTTCGCAAACGGACGGCGGATTCGGAGAACGCGAGAGACGCCAGCGGCGCGATCGCGGCGTTGAACGATGTCCTGTTTGAGCAACTTGGATTTCGCGGCAACCGGGACAACTATTATGATCCGCGCAACAGCTATCTTAACGAGGTCATCGACCGCAGAACCGGGATACCCATCACGCTCACCGTTGTCTACATCGAGGTCGCAAAGCGAATCGGATTCCCCGTCAAAGGCGTTGGCTTGCCGTTTCACTTCATTGCGAAGCACGAAGCTGAAGACGGCGACCTTTTTATCGATCCATTCAACGCGGGCGGACTGCTCGGCTCGGCGGACTGCGATGAGCTGATAACCCGGATGAGTGAAGGCAAACTCGAGCTTCGGCCGGAACACCTCGAGGCGGTGACCACCAAACAGATCCTGACCCGCATGTTGTCAAACATCCTCGGCGTTTACGCGCCAAGCGATCATCGCAGGGCCCTGGCGGCTATCGATCGCATACTGCTCATCAACCCGGCGTCGCCGGCTCACATAAGAGACCGAGGTTTGCTACTCGCGGAGGTGGGCGACCGAACGGACGCGATCCGAGCTCTCGAGCGATACCTCGATGTGGCTCTCGACGCCCCGGACGCTGACACAATCCGTGAACAGATAAAATCCATCCGGCAGAGTCAGGCCAGGTTGAACTGAACGCTTGTCCGACAAGCTTCAGCTTGTCGCGATCCGATCGCCGGATCCAGTAGCGGCGACAACCTGAATGTTGTCAGACACACTCAAAGGAGTACTCCATGTCTAAGGCGCCTCTCGATTTCGCTATCGCTCCTTATAGTCTTTTGGCTTCAACCTGCGCGAGCCCAACAACCACTTCCGCGAGCAGAACAGGAAGGCAGCCAACTGCGCGTCGCTTCGTCGCAGACCGCACAACCTGCCGAGCAAGTGCGTGCAATCGCGCCTCCTCGAAACCCGCTTCCCTCGGAAGCTGCGTCCGCCACAGTGACTCGCTTTTCTTTCATCGTCTACGGGGACACGCGCGGACGGCGCGACGGCACCGCGGAGCAATACGAGCATTCGCTGATCGTCGACTCAGCGTTGGCAACAATAAAGCGGCTCGAGAGCGGTCCGTTCCCGGTGCGCTTTGTTCTGCAGACCGGCGACGCCGTAGTGAACGGCCAGGACGCGCGCCAGTGGAACAAGAGTTTTGTGGATCTGATCAACCGGCTCACGACCGAAGCCGGGGTGCCTTATTTCCTCGCGCCCGGCAATCACGATGTGAGCCCCGCGGCCGCGCTCGAATCCCCTATGCGCAAAGAGGGGCTCAAAAACTACCTCGCCGCGATCAGCAACCTGATCCCGCCTGATGGAGCACCGCGGCGGTTGGATGGTTATCCGACCTATGCGTTCGGTTATGGCAACACATTCTTCATTGCTCTCGACTCAAACATCGCAACCGACGACAAACAGTTCGAGTGGGTGAGATCTCAACTCGATGGATTGGATCGCAAGCGCTACCAGCACATTGTGGTTTTCTTTCATCACCCGGTTTTCTCTTCAGGGCCGCACGGCGGGCCGGTAGTCGAGCCCCCGTCAGCAGCGTTGCGAGTGAGGTACATGCCCTTGTTCCGCCGTCACCACGTGGCGATTCTCTTCGCCGGTCACGATCACCTGTTCGATCACTGGGTCGAACACTACGAAGACTCGGACGGCAAACACCGCCTCGATCACATCCTGACCGGCGGAGGCGGCGCGCCGATCTACACCTATCGAGGCGAGCCCGATCTTCGAGAGTATTTGAAGATGTATTCAGCCGAAAAGGTGTCGCTGGATCACATCACTCGACCCGGCATGAATCCTGGCGATAATCCCTATCATTATCTGCTCGTGCAGGTGGACGGTGATCGAATTCGTCTCGAGGTCGTGGGAGTCGATTGGGGACGGGGCTTTCAGCCCTACCGCAGCAACACGGCGGAACTCCACGACGGTAATCGCGAGTGAATCGAGCTCCGATCCTCAAGACCACTCAGAACCGAAACGTGACGCCGATCCGCAGGCTCACCGAGTCTGTCCGTGACGACAACACGTCGAAGAACACAAGACCGTTCTCTCTCCGTATAGAGCCTTCTTTTAGATACTCCGCTTGAGCGCCTCTCAAGTATCGAACTTTGGTATCGAGCGAGATGTCGCCGTTTCGGCCGAGACGGCCCAGCCGCACCTGAACACCGCCGCCGAAGCCATAGCTAAAGACCAGGTCGCTCAGGTTCTTCGACGATGTGAGCTCCTCGTCGTTGGAGTCACTGAGTATCGATGTGTCGGTGAACAGGTACTTGAATCCAATAAGCGCATCGGCGTAAGGCCGCAGGTTTCCAGTGCGAGGCTGGACCCTCAATAACAGGTGCGTCAGCGCGATGTTGTTATTTGTTCGCACCTTCACTCGGAGCTCCGGGATAGTTTCGCTGATCGGTTCCTTGTGTTCGTCCGTGCCGTATGTGGCAAGCGCGGCATCCACTCCCAATAGAAGAGGCTTTCGCCCGAGTCCGACGAGGAACTGACCTCCAACCCCGTAGCCGTTGTTAGTGACGTTCCTGCTGAAGTCGCCGGTGGGAATGACTGTCGTGAAATCCAATCCGAACTGAATCTGTTGCGCTTTGGCGCTCGACACGGCACCGCACCAAAGCAAGAGCATCATCGATACTCCGGTTTGAAGCAAGATGTTGATTCTTCTTGCGCCTGGGATGCCTTGACCGGGCATTGAAGCAAGACGGGTTCCTGGATTGCTCATGGTTTTCTCCTTGAGTCGATTGATCGAATGCCGCGACACAGGCAATCCGAGTACCGAGCACAAAATGGAGAAAAAGAGATTACAAAGGGTGGGATTTCTATACGAAAAGCGGCCGTTCCACACGATACCGTGCGTCGGACCCGCGCCATCATGCCTGAGCGAGAGGCCCGGCGACATAGGCTACAACGCTATGGTCCCACTCGGACCCCGCGGCATAGAGCCGTGGGCTGGGACGTCACCGAGCCTATATCGCCGGGCCTCATCATTGACAACACGCCCGGCGCCGGATTTTCACTTCTTACGGCTGAACGCGACGCTTACCCCACGTCGGTGGCGGAGGCTCCTTAGTCGCTCGATCCACCGGATGCTCTTTCAGCATCCGCATCGCTTCCTGGACGGCACGTTCCAGTTGCGGATCGTGTCCGGCAATGACCTCCTTTGGCCAGTTCTCGACGTCGATGTCCGGTGGGGTGCCTTCGTTTTCGACTGCCCACTTGCCCTCTCGGCTGAAAAAGCCGCCGCGAGGCGCAATCATCGATCCGCCGTCGATAAACGTTGGCGTGTCCGCGGTGTGCACAAGCCCACCCCACGTGCGCTTACCGACGAGCAAGCCGACCTTTCGATATCTGAACATCCACGGCATCAGATCGCCCCCGGAACCTGCCATCTCATTGACGATCATGACCTTCGGGCCCCAGATCCCAGCCGAAGGACTGGTGAACGGATATCGCTCGCCCGCCACGTTGTTGAAGTAGCCGTCAAAATCGCGCTGCAATACGTCGATGATGTAATCGGCTGCCGAACCGCCGCCGTTGAACCGCTCATCGATTATTGCGCCCTTCTTGTCCTGTTGCGCGAAGTAATAGCGATTGAAGCTTGTGTAGCCCGGCTGCCCGGTGTTGGGCAAATACACATATGCAAGCTGGCCGTCAGAGAGTTTATCGACCAGCCTTCGGTTAGCCTCTACCCAGGCTCGCGTCCGCAGCCCCTGCTCGTTGTTAGTCGGGATGACCGTCACTTGCCGCGCGCCTTCCATCACCGGGCGACTATTGACGGTGAGACGCGTCTGTCGGTTCGCCGTTCCGTCCAGGAGACGATAGATATTGTCGGGCGCTTTCAACTCGACCCCGTCGATCGCGACGATGTAGTCGCCGACCGCAACGTCGATGCCCGGCTCCGCGAGCGGCGCCCGAAGATCCGGGTTCCAACTCTCGTTGTCGTAAATCCGTGTGATCTTGTAGCGATCACCTTCGATCGCGAGGTCAGCTCCCAACAGACCACCTGGCGAACGGGGGACATCGGGCATGTCGCCGCCTCGCACATAAGAGTGGCCGATGGCGATCTCGGCGCCCATATTGTCGAGCAGATAATTGAGGTCGGCGCGGTGATTTACGTAAGGCAACAACTGGCCGTACATCTCTTTCATCTTCGGCCAGTCGGCGCCGTGAGTGTTTGGCACATAGAGATAGTCGCGCTGATTGCGCCATCCCTCGTTGAAGATCTGTTTGAACTCTTCTTTCGGTTCGAGGTACATACGCAGCGAAGCGTTCAATCGTCCCTGGCCTGCCTGCGGTGGATTGCGATCGGCGTCAACGATAAATAGTGATGGCGCCGGCGGGGGGCCGGCTTGACCGCCGCCCCTGCCCCCGCCACCCCCGCCACCACCGGATCTATACACCAGCTTGTGACCGTCCGCGCTTACATCATAGCTGGCTACGCCCGCGACAAATGACGTTGCTCGACGATCACTCAGCCGGTAGCGGTGCAGTGTGCTGCCGGCACCGCCGAAGCCACCGCCACCGCCACGTCCGCCGCCACCGGCGCCCGCTTCAAGATAGTAGACGGTTCCAGGTCCACCCGTTTTTAGTTCCGAATACTGGCGCGCGGGAATCCCCGGGACCGATATGATGCGCTGCTGTAGTCCTTCAAAATCGATCTGGACGGACACTGGCGTTCGCGGTCCTCTGGGTACTTGCGGGCCCTGATCGGCATCCGGCGCACCAGAATCCGGCGCGGCTCCACCTGCTCCGCCTCGGCCACCGCGGCCTCCGCCGCCACCTCCGGGAGTTGGCGCGCTTCCCACGCCCTTGTCTTCATCGCTCTCCGGAAGAAGCGGGCTGGGCTCGCCTTTCTTGAGGAGCGCGCAATAGAGCCCAAACGTTTCGTCGTGGTCATAGGAAGTCATGTCGAGCCACTGCGACCGCAGCCCGAAATCAGTCGAAGCAAAGAACCAGAGATACTTTCCGCTTGCGTCGAACGCGGGCCAGGTCGAATCGGCCAGCCCGTCGGTGACCTGTTTCGATTCGCCGGTCTCGACGTTGCTGATGAAGATTGCGTGATACATCGACTTCAACCGGCTTGAATAAGCAACCCACTTCGAATCCGGGGCCCACACCGGGTTGAGCGTCCGCTGCGGAACCATCCAAGGGTCATTACCGACAATCTTTGCCTTGCCGGTCTCGACATCGAGCACCCATACGTGAAGATTCGTATCCGAGTACAAGAGCTTCTTCGAATCGGGAGACCACGACGGAGTGTAATAGTGGGTCGGATGATCGAGCGCAATCTCGCGAGGCGGCGCGATCCCATCCTGCGCCTCGATCACCAGCTTGTACTCGCCCGACTTGTCGCTGAAGTACGAGACGTACTTTCCATCGGGCGACCATGCCGGGTCACGCTCGGCCGAGCTGCTGGAGTTGGTAAGATTCCTAACATCTCCCTTTTCGGCCGGAATAGTAAAGATCTCGCCGCGCGCCTCAAGCACCACCCTCTTCCCCGTAGGCGACAGGGTGATGTTGGTCATCGACCTGGAAACGTCTTCCCATCGCGGCATCATCCAGGGGAAGTCGCCGGCGGCGGTGATGTTAACGATGTGCTCTTTCCCGCTCCTGGGATCAAGTTCGTGGATATAGCCGGCCTGCTCGAACACAACTGCATTCGAGGTTGCGTCGAGCGTCTTGACATCAAAATCGATGAACTTCGTGACTTGCGTCAGCCGCTTGGACCTGGTGTCATACGTCCACACGTTAGCAACGCCGTCGCGATCCGAAATGAAGTAGACAGTATCGCCCACCCACGCCGGATCGACATCCTTCGAGTCGGTCCACGGCGGCGACACCAGATCGTAACTTTTCAGGTCGACTATCCATATAGGGCGGTTCTGACCCCCGCGGTAGTTGCGACGCTCATCGTCCCACGAGTTGTTCATCCGGTAGGCAATTCGGGAGCCGTCAGGAGAGATCTTGCCCTGATATCCGCGAGGCAAGGCCATCGGCTCTTCGACGCCGCCCGATGCAGGCACCGTCCAAAACCGCGGCGCTCCGCTTGGCGCCCAGGTCGCGCGCGTTGATGCGAACATCACTGCCTTTCCATCGGGCGTCCAACCCTGGACGACATCGCTGCCGGGATGCCACGTCAACCGCTTTGGCTCACCGCCTTCCGATGGCACAACGTAGACGTCGTTGTTGCCGGCGTACTCGCCGCTGAACGCGATCCACTTTCCGTCAGGCGAGAAGTGAGGATTCATCGTCTGGCCCTGGAAGCTTGTGATCCGGCGGGCCGCGCCGCCGGCTCGATCGACTATCCAGATATTGTTGGCATAGGCAAAGGCGATGTGCGTAGCGCTCACAGTTGGGGATCGCAACAGTCGAGTCGCCCCTCCGTTTGCCTCTGCGACTCGTGTTGCGGTGAGTGTCGCAAGCCCGGCCAGGATCAAACCCGCAAGAATAAGATTGGTGCGACAGCTAAGCACACCGGGGACGATACGCTTTGACATGGTTATGCCTCCCGACGAATTAGTAGTTCAAGGAATGAGGAAGCATGTATCACGAAGCAGGTCGGTGGTCAAAGCCCCTGGGTTCGCACCTCGATACCAGCGGCTTCAGCCCGTGGTCCTTCAGCTTCAACCTACGCAACTCACGCAGACGCCCCGATACCACCGGCTTCAGCCGCGTGGTGTTTCAATGCGTAGGTAGAAGTTGAATCACCAGGGGGCTGAAGCCGGTGGTGTACGTCATCACTCGGCTACTTCTTCCGTTTCTGGACGTCCGCAAGCATGCGTTCGGCAGCGGCGTTCTGGAACTCGATGTTCTGTGTGTTCAATTGGATTGCTTTTCTAAATTCGTCCCCGGCGCGAGCCCAGTCCTTTTTGCTCTTCGACTGTGAATAGTAAATCCCTAAGTTCAGATGAGGCAGCGCGCTGTTAGGGTCGATCTTTATCGCGCGCTCGATGTCTTTGACGCCATCCTTCTCGCCTTTCATAACCCGCGCAATGCCGAGCCCCGCAACAGACGCGGCGTCGTTTGGCTCGATCTCGCTCGCTTTGCGGTAGGCGTCAATCGCCTCCCTGAACTTACCTTGGCCGTAGTAAGCCCTCCCCAGTGCCGCATGCCCCGGTGCCCATCGAGGTTCCTGCTGGGTGACTTTTACGAGAGCAGCCTCCGCCCCCGGCCCGTCACCGGTAGCGAGTAACACAATACCCAACTGGTACCGCGCGGCAGTTAGTGAGTCGTCCAGATTCAGAGCTCTCTCGAACTCGGCTCGGGCTGTGGCAGGTCCGCTGACGCTACCGCCGGCGTCGCCTTGAGCGCCCCCCTCGGCGTTGGCCGGCGACGCGCCGGCTACCTGCCAGTCCCGCAGGGCGATAGTTCCTCTGAGATAGGCGGCCTGGGCCTGAACGCGGGCATCGTCCTTCTTCAACGCAAGCGCGTTTGTCGAAGCGTCAAGAGCTCTCACAATACTATCGCGAGTCACCGTTCGCCAATTCGTCACGGTCTGCGCGATCACCGGCACAATCGTCTCGCTCATTTTCGCGGAGAGCACGCTCTTGAGCGTGGTAACCTCCGCGCGATCACCATACATCACTGCCAGCTTCTCGAGCAGTTCAAATGCATTGGGACTGGTGGGCCCAGCGAGTTTTCCCGAAGCCATCAGTCCGTTAAATTCTCTGATGTAGTCATCGAGTTTTGGCTCGAGTTTAAAGACAAGGGTCGGGGATTCGGTTCCGGCCTCGAACCCCTTGAGCATCGGACTATAGCCGTCCTTTCGCACTTCGATGCTGTAGTGAGCCAGCGGAAGCTTCTCAAACTGGAGCTTGCCTTCGCCATTTGTCACGCCACGCTCTTCGCCGTTGACGAATACGGTGCTCTCAGGTGGGGTGGTCAAGACCGTGAGGGTAACAGTGACCGGCACGGGCTCGACCTTGACCGGCGGCTTCTTGGGCGCAGGGACCTTCTTGCCCTTCGGATCGGGCCGCCCCGTCGGATCCTGAGCGAGGCCGGCAACCGCCAGGGCCAACACAAGACAAACCGCAAGCGACGCTTTGCCGGCAAGGGACGCGAGAAGAGATCTGTTAAACACCATTCTGAGCACCTCGGTGCGTCATTATAGCGCAGCTTCTTGAAGCAACCAACAGGTCGAGGAAATGGGGTGACTGGATGTAAGCTCCGGACAAGTTTGCCCTAATAGGTCCTATAGGTCACATAGGTCCTATGCAATTCTCTGGAGCAGTGTGAACCACCCAGCAAAATCTTTCCAAACCACAATCTGTTCGTATAGAATTCGGTCTGTTCTTGAGCAGCTCAGCTTCGGAGGCCGGCTGATATGCCCGAAGTCAAAGTCTACACCACAGCCTGGAGCGCGGACTGCCTGGCGGCCAAGCAGTTCCTTGACGACGAAGGGATATTCTACGATGAAATTGACATCGAAGAATCGACCGAAGGCGCGCGGGTCGTTCAACAGGCCAACGGCGGAAAACGGATCGTACCTACGTTTGACATCGACGGGTTTGTCTTCAGCCTCAAGCCGTTTAATTGGAAGAGACTTCAAGCCGAACTCGAGAGGCTGGGGGTCGAAGATGAGTGAGCCCTCCTCCAGGCTGTCCGTTGAAATCCGATGTCTCAACTAAGTTTTCTCGAACAACTCATGCAACACCGCCGCGCGGTATCAGTATCCGAGCTTACCGCGCGACTAAAAACCCTTGTCGAACGTGAATTCGTCGATGTTCACGTCGAAGGCGAGATATCAAATTTCCGGCGCCACACATCCGGTCATTGGTATTTCTCTCTCAAGGATGAGGCTGCCGCGCTCCGCTGCGCCAGTTTCAGGATGCAGAACCGGATGATCCGCTTTATTCCGGAGGACGGCTTGCACGTCGTCGCGAGGGGCAGGCTTTCGATATACGATACACGCGGCGAGTATCAACTGATCGTAGAATCGATGGAGCCGGTGGGCGCCGGCGCCCTGCAACTCGCGCTCGAGCAGCTCAAAAAACGCCTGGCTGCCGACGGTCTGTTCGCGCCCGGGCACAAGCGTCCGCTGCCGATCTTGCCGGGTTGCATTGGCGTCGTGACCTCGCCTACCGGCGCCGCAGTTCGCGATATTCTTCGAGTGCTGAAGCGCCGAAATGAGGCGGTGAGCATATTGATCGCGCCGGTGCGGGTTCAGGGCGAAGGCGCCGCGTCAGACATCGCGCGCGCCGTCCGGTTGTTGAACTCTCGAACCGAAGTGGATGCGATCATTGTCGGCCGCGGCGGTGGCTCGACGGAAGACCTGTCGTGCTTTAACGATGAAGCGGTCGCGCGAGCGATTTACAACTCGAGGGTGCCGGTCATCTCGGCTGTAGGTCACGAAACAGACTTTACGATCGCGGACATGGTTGCGGATCTGCGCGCCTCGACGCCGTCGGCCGCGGCGGAGATGGTGGCCAGCGTGCGTGATGAAATGAGCGCGCGAATCAGCGTCCTCGCGGCGGATATGAGAAAAGCTGTCCGCTATCGTTTGCTCGCCCTCCGCAGCACGTTGTCCGAGCTGGAATCGAGCCGGGCGTTTCCGAAAGTCCAGTCGGGTATTCGGGGCTTCGCCCAGCGGTTGGACGACGCAGGCTACACAATGGAATCGGCTCTGCAGGCCGCACTCAAGACACGCCGCGCCCGCCACGCCGCGCTGGCGTTGCGGTTTAGTAAAGCCGATCTGAGACGCCGGGTGGTTGCTCAACGCGGCATTCTCGCAGGATTCAGTGGTCGACTTCACGCAAGCGCGCGGTCCGCGCTCGACGGAGGAAGTGAGCGGGTTTCGTTGGCCGTGGGGAAGCTTGCCTCACTGTCGCCGCTCGCTGTGCTTAGTCGCGGGTATGCAATTGCGTTCGATTCACAGGGGGGAGTCATCAAACGGAGTGTCGATGTGAACTCCGGCGATCGCGTTCGCGTCCGCGTCGCGGACGGCGCAATCGATTGCACGAAGAACTAGTTCGGGTTATCCAGGTAATGAACAAATTGTTGAAGAGTTGCTTCTCGATTTCAGCACCGCGGAAGTCGTTTTCGCCGTCCAATCATTGAATTTGACCCGGTCTCAGTTGGAGGGAACGGCCCGACTGTTAGGTGGTTGGGATTTTTCACACCACAGACCGAACGGCCTCCCAAGAAGTAGCATCGCGACTAAGAAGGATATTGCTCGAGCATTCGCTGAAGAGCACAAACGACGACAACCGAAATAGAGCAAATATGCTTTTCGAGAGACGATAATTAGATTCAAAGGTCCGGAATCTGATGCGGGAAAACAGAACTAATAACCAGGCAAGGGAAAATAATTGATGCCTATTCGAGTGATTCGATGCGCGAGCCTGGCTGTTGCCACGATGATCGCGGCGGTTAGCGTCGCGACATTCCTGGCATGTTCACATGTTGGCGCGGGCGCAGAGTCCGCTAAAGCGAGAGCAGCCGCGGCTCAGAACCTGATTCGCCAGCCCACCTCGGACAACCCACAGATCCAACAAGTTGTCGATTCGGCAATCGAGCAAATCGGTCAGACATTTGAATACGACTCATCATATGAAAAAATCGGCTATCCGAACGGAGACGTGCCAGTTGAGCGAGGTGTGTGCGCGGATGTTGTCGTTCGCGCCTTCCGAAAGGCGGGAGTAGATCTTCAAAAAGAAATTCACGAAGATATGTCGAAGCACTTCGACGCCTATCCTAAAAAATGGAGCGCGACCAAACCCGACTCGAACATTGACCATCGCCGGGTTGCGAATCTGATGACCTTCTTCGAGCGCCAAGGGAAGTCCGTTCCAATCACCAACGAGCCGTCCAATTACGTGCCGGGCGATGTAGTTGCGTGGCAACTCGACACTCAACTTCTACATATTGGTATTGTCACAGACGCGCGGCTCAAAGGAATGCGAGACTATCTGATCGTTCACAACATCGGAGCTGGAGCAAGAATCGAGGACGTCCTGATGTCGTGGAAGATTATCGGTCACTACAGAATGTGGAAATGAAAGATGACAGCAGAAAAAAGTTTCGAAGGGTCACTTGAAGAACTCGAGCAGATCGTCCGACAACTCGAGGGAGGCGACCTACCGCTCGATCGGTCGCTAGAGCTGTTTGAGCAAGGCGTGCGCCTTTCGCGCGAGTGTCAGAAGCGGCTAGACGAAGCGGAACGCAAAGTTGAGATCCTGCTTCGCGGCGACGACGGCGCTTACCAGCCCGCACCGTTTGAAGAGGCAGAGGAAGAATGACGGCGCCTGAACCGATCACCAATTACCTGGCGAGGCGAGCGGCGGAGGTGAACGAATGGCTCGACCGGTTTGTGCCGTCCGAGACCACTCCACCCGAGCAGCTTCATCGAGCGATGCGCTATAGCTTGCTCGCCGGCGGGAAGCGGCTCAGACCGGCGCTGGTACTGGCCGCCGGCGAATCCTTCGGCGCGGACACCGACGACCTGATGCCCGCCGCGTGCGCGATCGAAATGATCCACACCTACTCTCTGATTCACGACGATCTGCCGGCCATGGACAACGACGACTTGAGACGCGGCCGGCCAACCTGCCACAAGGCGTTCGGCGAAGCGGTGGCCATACTTGCCGGCGATGCTTTGTTGACTCAGGCCTTCCGGGTGCTGGCTGCGGACGTTCCGAAACGCGATGCCGAGCGTCAAGTGCGCGTCATCCGTGAAGTTGCGAATGCCGCCGGCACCGTTGACGCGTTGATCGGCGGGCAAATGGCCGATATTGAAAGCGAAGGCCAGACGGTTGACGGGTCGATGCTCGAATACATCCATCGCTCCAAGACCGGGGCGATGATCTCGGCATCGGTTGTCATAGGCGGCACCGTCGCAGGAGCCAACGAAGGTCAGATTGAAAAGCTTCGCGAATATGGTCGGCGTATCGGTCTCGCATTCCAAATCGCGGATGATATTTTGGATGTGACCTCGACAAGCGAAGAGCTGGGCAAGACTCCGGGCAAGGATGAGGCCGCCAACAAAGCCACCTACCCCGCTATCCACGGGATCGCAGCATCACAGGAGCGAGCGCGACAGCTCGTCGAAGAAGCAGTGGAGATCGTCTCGGGCCTCGGTGTTAAAACTCAAGTTCTGGAAGAGATCGCTCGATTCATCATTGCAAGAAGGTCGTGAGGCCGCTATCTTTGTTAACGCCAGTTCAGGGCTAGCAAAAACCTTCAGGAGATCAAGGCGTACTATGAAGCTGCTTTCGCAAATAAATGATCCGGGGGACCTCAGACGCCTCCCACAATCAAAGCTGCAACCGCTCGCCGATGAAATTCGCGAGTATATGATCGAAACACTATCAAAGATCGGCGGCCACACGGGGGCAAGCCTGGGCCCGGTCGAGCTGATCATCGCGCTCCACTATGCTTTAGATACACCAAAAGACAAGCTGGTGATCGACATCGGTCATCAGGCTTATGCGCACAAGATCCTGACGGGTCGCCGGGATCAGTTTCCCACAATTCGTCAATACAACGGGCTGAGCGGCTTCCTGCGCCGGGAGGAATCGGAATATGACGTGTTCAACGCGGCTCACGCGGGAACGTCTATTTCCTCGGCGTTGGGCATCGCGGCTGCGCGCGATCTCAAGAACGAAGACTTCAACGTCGTTGCGTTTATTGGAGATGCGGGGTTGACGGCCGGGATGGCCCTCGAAGGGATTAATCAAGTCGGGCATCTCAAAAAGCGGATGATCATCCTGCTCAACGACAACGAGATGTCGATCTCGCCAAACGTCGGTGCCCTTTCCGGATACCTCAATCGGATCCGCGGCGCGCGGCCTTACAACGAGTTCAAGCACGAAGTCGAGGAATGGTTAAAGGTCATTCCCGCGTTCGGTGAGTTGATGCTGTCGAGCGCTAAGGCGGTGAAAGATACTCTCGCTCGTGCCTTCATACCTGGCTCGCTCTGGGAAGAGCTGGGGCTCAAATACCTTGGGCCGATCAACGGGCACGACATCAACTCAATTCTGCAGACGCTGGAAGAAGCGAAGAGCGAATCGGGACCGGTGCTTATTCACGCTCTGACCGTGAAAGGCAAAGGCTACGAGCCGGCCGAACGCGACAAGGCCGCCTGGCACGGCACATCGGCGTTCGAGATTTCAACCGGCAAGTTCATAAAGGAACCCGCGACCGCGCCGGCCTATACCGCGGTGTTCGCACAGGCGACGATCGACTTGATGAAGGAAGACGAACGCATCGTAGCCATCACCGCCGCTATGCCCGACGGCACCGGACTCAGCAAGGTAATGAAGGAGTTTCCTGATCGCACCTTCGACACGGCGATCGCGGAACAGCACGCTGTTACCTTCGCGGCAGGCATGGCAACCGAGGGCCTGAAGCCGATCGCGGCGATCTACTCATCGTTCCTGCAGCGCGCGTTCGATCAGATATTTCACGACGTGGTGCTGATGGGACTCGACGTGACCTTTGCGCTCGACCGAGCAGGCGTGGCGGGAGCGGATGGACCGACCCATCACGGTCTGATGGACTTCGCTTACCTGAGACCGATGCCCGGGTTTGTGATCATGGCGCCAAAGGACGAGAACGAACTTCGGCACATGCTCAAGACCGGTGTGATGTACGATGGTCCGGCGTCTGTGCGCTACCCGAGGGGCAGCGGTGTCGGCGTGCCGATGGATGAAAAGATCGAAGTACTCGAAATTGGCAAGGCTGAGATTCTACGCGAAGGCTCGGATGTGGCAATCCTCGGTATTGGTTCGCAGGTTAGCTACTGTGCAAAGGCAGCCGAGAGACTCGCTTTGGAAGGCGTCAATGCAACAGTGGTCAACGCGCGTTTTGTTAAACCGCTCGACTCGGATTTGATACTGGCGTTGGCGCGGTCGCACGGCGCGATCGTAACGGTTGAAGATCACTGGTTGATGGGCGGCTTTGGCAGCGCGGTAATGGAACTGCTTGAAGAAAACCATCTCAGTGAGGTTCGGTTCATGCGGCTCGGATTCCCGGACAAGATCATCGAGCACGCCAGCCAGAGTTTGCTCCTTGCGAAATATGGGCTCGATGCGGATGGAATCTACGCACAGGTGAGAGATTTCGTCGCGAGCAAGTTCAGCTTCGAGCCGGTGTATTCAAGGTAGAAGTCCGAAGTGCGAAGTGCGAAGTCCGAAGTCTTCAAGGTAGAAGTCCGAAGTGCGAAGTGCGAAGTCCGAAGTCTTCAAGGTAGAAGTCCGAAGTGCGAAGTGCGAAGTCCGAAGTCTTCAAGGTAGAAGTCCGAAGTGCGAAGTGCGAAGTCCGAAGTCTTCAAGGTAGAAGTCCGAAGTGCGAAGTGCGAAGTGCGAAGTCTGAATTAAGGTAGAAGTCCGAAGTGCGAAGTGCGAAGTGCGAAGTCCGAAGTCTTCAAGGTAGAAGTCCGAAGTGCGAAGTGCGAAGTCCGAAGTCTTCAAGGTAGAAGTCCGAAGTGCGAAGTGCGAAGTCCGAAGTCTTCAAGGTGCGAAGTCCGAAGTGCGAAGTGCGAAGTCTTCAAGGTAGAAGTCCGAAGTCCGAAGTGCGAAGTGCGAAGTCCGACCTTCCGTTCCCGACTTCGCCATTCGGACTTCGCACTTCGCACCTTTCCGCACTTCGGACTTCGCACCTTTCCGGACTTCGGACTTCGCACTTCGCACTTCGCACTTCGCACTTCGCACTTCGCACTTCGCACTTCGCACTTCGCACTTCGGACTTCGCACTTCGCACTTCGCACTTCGGACTTCGACTTCGGACTTCGGACTTCGCACTTCGGACTTCGCACTTCGGACTTCGCACTTCGGACTTCGCACTTCGGACTTCGCACTTCGGACTTCGCACTTCGGACTTCGCACTTCGGACTTCGCACTTCGGACTTCGCACTTCGGACTTCGCACTTCGCACTTCGGACTTCGCACTTCGGACTTCGCACCTTTCCGGACTTCGGACTTCGCACCTTTATTGCGTTTCCCGTTTCATCTTCGGTTGAGTCTCGTCGAAAAAGTGAGTCGTGTGTTCAGTGACGCTTGGCGGTGGCTCGATTGAAGGCTCGTAGCTTCGCGCGGCCGGTTCTCGTTCTTCCACCGGCGCGGCGTCCTGTCTGAGAAAAGGGCGAGGCTCTTCCAACAAAGGCGGTGGTGTGAAACGCGCAGTCAGCGTTGCCATCGACTCTCCAAAGAACGCGGCGTAGATGATCTGCGCCAGCCCCTTGAGCGCCGGGAGCAACGCGATCAGCCAGACCATCCTCACGATTGGCTCAAGCCCCTGAACGTGTCCTCGCGAGGATTCCTCTATCTGCCTGATCAAACCGGAATCTATCGCATTTTGGCCAAGGTAATACAACACAACTCCCAGGCCGGCGCCCCAGAACAGGCTCATCAAACCATTTCGGAGGTTGTGTTGCCATGAATAAGACATGTATTCCCTGGGTTTTGGCAGGTTTTGGCGGCGCGCTTCCTCGCGTGCCTGCTTTCTTATTTCGCGACTGACGCGGTGCGACTCCCATTGGGCCTTGTGAGCCTCGCTGACACCGGTCTTCAGGTGGGCGCCGCTCCAGCTCGTCTTCCAACTCTGCGCAAAGTCCTTGGCGTTCCTGGCCAACGCCTCGACGTCGATCTTGAACGGACCCTGCGGGCTATCGCCGCCGCTTAGCGCGTCGTTGATCAACTGAAGATTGGTTCCGCAGGCCTTGCAGAATCGCTGGGTTTCCAGTGATTCACCGCCGCACTTTGGACAAAACATTTCGCCTCCTCGCCTGGAGTTCAATCTCTAGAAGTTCGCTGCTTCCGCCTCAGCAGGCTAAAGCTTGTACTCTGAACATCGTCGCCGATTATACGCCCCGCTCTTTTTGCATTCAAAGTTCGTAGTCGTAACCCCCGAAGGGTAAACAGGTCATAGTTGCTCAGGGGCGAATTCTTGCCAAAGGCAGTACTATCAACAATGACCAGGCGATACTATGCTCATACGCCGTGTGTGGCGAGATAGTTTTGAGGTCGGATAAGCTATCTTCGGAGGTGAATTGATCAGCGCCAACGCGACCGGCCGTAAGATCATTCGAGCGCTTACCGTGTTCTGCGCCCTTGGGGTGATCGCGTGCGTGAGCTGCAAGCGCGCACCCGCACCAACCTCGCCGCCTGAATCTGTCCCTGCCGATCACATGAAAGACGCAATAAGCGAAGTGGAACAAGATCGAGGGGAAGCCGTCGGCCGAAAGGCAATCGTAACGGTCCCGGACCAGCTGAAGCACTATGTTGATCGACACCGATTCCTGGCTGTTCAAGTGGCATCCTCTCAAGCGCTTGCCCAAACAATTGCCGCAGACTTCACGGACCTCGTGGCGTTGATAGAGCGGGGTGACCTCGTAGAGATGAAGCCCCTCGGAGCGGACTACGTGTTGTATGGCGTTGGCTACAGCGTCGGCGACGAGCCGTTTGCCCACTATGACGCCGTCTCAAAACAAGACATCTCCCTGGCCGCTAACGAACAATCCATCGGCGAGGAACTCCAGAAGGCTTCAGACGAAGTAAAAGAGGACGCTGGAAGGCTCGCGTCGCTCGAGGCAGAACGTAAGCGAACTCCCAAACGTTCTCGCTCTCAGCGAGCGGCCATATCCAGGCAGATCACTCAAGCACAAAAGGCGTTCGCCGCGTCGAAAGCAAGGAGTAGCGCAATGGCGGCCTTCTATTCGGATCCGACGCGCCGGGAGGCGGTGCTGGCGGAATACAAACAACTCTCGACCCTGGCGCATGACTTCACGGGTCAGGCGTACGATCTGAACGACTCCGCCGACCGGCATCGATTCAAGGTTCGTCTCCTCAGCTTTATTCGTCCTATAGCACGAGACGTACTGGCTCAAATCGCTCACGAGTACATGCAAAAGTTTAATCGTCACCTGCCAGTCTCATCGCTGGTGCGTCCGGTGCAATACCAGAAGCAACTCGCCGCCACCAACGCCAATGCCTCGCGCGGCCCTCTGCCACCCCACTCGACCGGATTGGCATTCGATCTGTATTACAGATATATGAGCGCTGCCGAGCAGGAATATCTGATGTCACTGATCGCCCAGTTGAAGGACGACGGCCGCGTAGAAGCGCTCCGCGAGACGCGAGACAACATCCACATATATGTCTTTGGCGACGGGCGGCCACCAGATGAGAAGGTCATTGCTCGGGCGATCGCTGAAGACAAATCGAAGGAACCTCGCAAAACTGCTAAAAGGATTCGGGCGACTTCGCGACGATAAGCCAGTAACGTCAACTACTCATGTAATCTTCGCCAGGTACTGACAATGGCAAAGGAACGAATAGACAAGGTCTTGGTCGAGCGTGGTTTCGCCGAGAGCCGCACTCGCGCGCAGGCTTTGATCCTTGCTGGACAAGTGCTTGTCCGAGAGCAGCGTCTCGATAAGCCCGGTATGCTGATCGATCCAGACGCCGAGATCCGAATCAAAGGCGAGACTCTTCGATACGCCGGGCGCGGCGGCCTGAAGCTTGAAGGCGCGCTCCGGGAATTCAGCATCGATCCGACTGGAAAAAACTGTCTCGACGTCGGGGCCTCGACCGGCGGATTCACAGACTGCTTGCTTCAACACGGAGCCAGGCGCGTTTGGGCCGTGGACGTGGGCCACAATCAGCTTGTGTGGCGCTTGCGACAAGACCCGCGCGTAGTCGCACTCGAAGGCGTGAACGCGCGCAGCTTGAATCCGGCGCAGTTCCCGGTTCGCTTCGATCTAGCGACGATCGATGTTTCGTTTATCTCGCTCACCAAGATCCTTCCTGCGATCCACGCCTGCTTGACGGGGGAGGCCCATTGCATAGCGTTGATCAAGCCTCAGTTTGAAGTCGGCAAGGGCGAAGTCGGGCGTCGCGGAATAGTAACGGATCCTGCAAAGCACAAACGAGTGTTGCGCGAGATCAAGGACGCAGCGCTCGGGTTTGGCTTTCACCCAATCGGGTTAATTGAGTCTCCTATCCTTGGAGCGCAAGGAAATCGCGAGTTCCTGATGGGCTTGAAGGC
The DNA here is from genome assembly GCA_963737945.1 of Blastocatellia bacterium. Classification (GTDB taxonomy): domain Bacteria; phylum Acidobacteriota; class Blastocatellia; order UBA7656; family UBA7656; genus Onstottus_A. The sequence continues at coordinate 41,231 of CAVTUR010000001.1, forward strand.
CCATGGCGAGAACGGCGAAGCTGTTGGCCTGATCGACGAGCAGATCGAATCACTCACCTCTTGAGCTGGGAAAGGGGCATCTGGTTGCCGGCCATCATCGTCTCTTGCCGTTCTTTCCGCGCCTGAAATCAAACCACGGACGGTGATAGATGGCTGCAGAACACAACCCACGGGTACTCACGACCATCGAGAGACTTGTGAGGTCAAATCCGATGCTGTAGGTTAAGCTATCGTCAGATCATGCATGCCACATTCACCTATCTTATAGGTCCCCAAAAAGGAGAACGCGCAAAGTTCGATGATGAGAGAATCTCGATAGGACGCGCGCCCAACAACATGCTTTGCTTCGGCGACGGCGCGCGAAGGGTGTCATCACATCACGCAGAGGTCATCCGGCGCGGCAATCAGTATCTGCTCCGCGATCTCGGCTCAACCAACGGAACCATGATCAACGGGCGCCGGGTGATCGTCAGCGAATTATCGCAGGCCGATTTGATCGAATTTGGCGCAGGCGGCCCGCTGGTGCGATTCGGTGTCGAGCACCCGAGGGGCGAAGACCAGCTTGAAACCGTCAACTCACACCCACATCGAGGCGATGTTTCTCGATCGGAAGCAGCTGCCGAAGGCGGTCATCGCACCGGTTTGAAGGGCAACGCGACGCTCCTCGCCGCGTTGGTAGCAGCAATGCTGGTAGGCGGCATCGGCGGTATCGTCGCGTCGTCAAGGCTTCGTGCAAGCAAGCCGGAGACGATGAGCTTCGCGGAAATCGACGAGCTAAACAGGCCCGCGGTTGTCCTTATTCGAGTAGAGTTTGATCTGCTGGATTCGCGTGGCGACGTGGTTGCGACCGAGGCGCGAACGGGATCGGGCTTTGTACTGGCGCAAAGCGGATTGATCGTCACAAATCGTCACGTGATCCGCGACTGGGAGTATAATCTTCCGCCATCAGGAACAACGGGACGCGTGACAAAGATCGAAGCGATCCTGCCGCATCATACTCTCGACGACGCGGTGGCGGCTGAAGTCTACAAGCTCTCACCGGAGAGCTCCATTGATGCGGCGATCCTGAAGATCGACTCAACGAGGCTGCAATTTGTGCACGGCGTCGAGCCCGACATCAGTCACACAAATCCAGGCGACGAAGTTGTCATTATCGGGTATCCTCTTGGGCTGGACTTGTTGGAATGGACTAAGGACAGAACGGCTGATCCGTCGCTTTCAACCGGAAGCGTGAGTCGCGTGGGGCGCGACTTTATCCAACTGAACTTGCGCGCATATCACGGCAACAGCGGAGGACCGGTGCTGAATAGAAAGGGCGAGGTGATTGGAATCCTTACTGGCAACTTCGGCAACGCGCAGGAAATCGCGCTTTGCACGCCGATCAGCGCCGCCCTCGCGCTGTTAACCGATGAGCTGGACCGATAAGAGCGCTCCTCACTGTGAGGAGGGATGCTCCTTCAGATATCGATTGGAAAGGGACCGAATCATGGCAGATCAAGCACAACGAATGCGAGAACGAAAGACCTATGAAAGGTTTCAACCACCAAAGCGCGTACTCCTGGGACCCGGTCCAAGCCCCGTTGAAGATCGGATCCTCGAAGCGATGGCCGCCCCGGTGCTGGGGCATCTCGATCCGCTCTTCCTCCGGTGTATGGACGACATCCAGGAAATGCTTCGCTACGTGTTTGAGACCGACAACCGAGTGACAGTGCCAATCTCCGCCACGGGTAGCGCAGGGATGGAAGCCGCTCTGGTCAACATCATCGAGCAAGGCGATGAAGTAGTGGTCTGCATCCACGGCGTCTTCGGCGAGCGAATGCTCGATATCATCGGGCGCGCCGGCGGCAAGCCTGTGATCGTGCGCGCCGAGTGGGGCCGGGCGATCGATCGCAAAGACATCGAGGCCGCGTTCGACTCGTCGAAACCAGGCGCCCTGGCCATCGTTCACGCCGAGACTTCGACAGGCGTGTTGCAGGACATCGCAGGCCTGGGCGAGTTAGCTCATAGCAGAGGGGCGTTGCTGGTTGTCGACGCGGTGACATCGCTCGGTGGGCATCCGGTTGGCGTCGATCGCAATGGTATTGATGTTTGCTACTCGGGGACTCAGAAGTGTCTGGGCGCCCCGCCGGGTCTCGCGCCGATAACCTTCTCCGAGCGCGCGCTTGAGCGAATCAGAGCAAGAAAATCAAAGGTTCAGAGCTGGTATCTCGATATGACGATGGTCGAGAAGTACTGGGGCAGCGATCGGACCTATCATCATACCGCACCGATATCGATGAACTATGCACTCCGCGAAGCGCTCCGGATCGTTTGCGACGAAGGGCTTGAAGCGAGATGGCGACGTCACGAGCTGAACCATCGCGCACTTGTTGCCGGCATTGAAGCGATGGGACTCGAGATGAATGTCGCGCCTGCTCACCGGCTGTGGAGCTTGAACGCCGTGCGCGTTCCCGAGGGAGTGGACGATGCTCGTGTGAGAGGACGGTTGTTGAATGATTCAAACATTGAGATCGGCGGTGGGCTTGGGCCGCTGAAAGGCAAGATCTGGCGCATAGGACTGATGGGTTCCGGAAGCTCGCGCGAGAACGTGCTGCTGGTGCTGGACGCGCTGAATCGCGCGCTCAACGCTGAAGGCTTCTCGTGCCCGTCAGGAGTCGAGGCCGCAGAAGGAGTCTATTCGAAGAACCAATAGGCTGATCTGACAGTCGCGGAAGCTGCGATGCGCGAGGCAGGCATCGACGTCATCCCTGACAACCGGCCGATCGATGGATGGCGTCGCTTTTACGTTCGCGATCCAGGCGGCAATCGAATTGAAATCGCCGAACGAGGTACCGATATCAAATGACAGATGCAATCGAGCCTCAAGAAGACAGTTACAGCGGGCAACATCCGGTGACGCTTCCGCCGACGCTTTTTCTCTCGCGGAAACTTCTGTTCAACCGCGAAGCAAGCTGGCTCGAGTTCAACAATCGCGTGCTCGAAGAAGCCCTGGATCAGTCCCAGCCGCTGCTCGAACGCGTAAAGTTTATGTCGATCTTCTCCGCCAACCTCGACGAGTTCTTCATGATCCGAGTGTCGGGATTGAAAGAGCAGGTAGATGAGGGAATCACTGACCTGTCACTCGACGGTCTCACGCCCCTGGCGCAGCTCAAATTGATCCACCAGCGACTGCGGCCGATGCTCGCCCAACAGGTAGCTTGCTTCAAGGGAGACCTGCTGCCGGCGCTTGCCGCGCACGGAATCGTCATAACGTCCTACCGGGCGCTTTCGGACCGCCAGCGGCGGTCGCTCACCACATACTTCATGGAGAACGTGTTCCCGGTTCTCACCCCTCAATCGGTCGACCCGAGCCATCCGTTCCCGTACATCTCGAGTCTCAGTCTCAATCTCGGCGTCATGATAGAACCAAACGGCGCGACGGACGACACGACAAACGGGACACCACCTCGCTTCGCGAGGGTAAAGGTTCCGCCGCTTGTGCCTCGCCTGGTGCCCGTTGGAGGCGGGCAAAGCGCTGAGTTCATCTTTCTCGAGGAACTAATCGCGGCAAACATCGAGGTCCTGTTTCCCGGGATGCGGGCCACCGAACTGAACGCGTTCAGAGTAACGCGCGACGCCGATATCGAAATTCGTGAAGACGAAGCCAACGACCTCTTGCAAGCCATCGAGCGCGAATTGCGCAAGCGGCGATTCGGGACCGCCGTGCGGCTCGAAGTAGCCGCGTCCATGCCGGGCGAGATGGTGCGATATCTCGCAAGCTCGTTGCGGCTGAACGCCGAGGATGTTTATGCGGTCGATGCGCCGCTAAACATGCCCGACTTGATGGCGCTCTATAAGCTCGACCAGCCCGACCTCAAGGACAAACCGCTTATCGCTTCGGTGCCAGCATCGTTAAGAACCGACGAGTCGATGTTCGACGTTATCAAACGTCACGACGTTCTGGTTCATCATCCGTACAACTCCTTTTCCCCGGTGATCGACTTTATCAACGCCGCGGCGGACGATCCGCATGTTCAGGCGATCAAGATGACATTGTACCGGACCGGGCCCGACTCGCCGGTCGTGAAGGCTCTGATGGCGGCGTGCGAGAAGGGCAAACAGGTTGCGGTGCTCGTCGAGTTGAAGGCCCGCTTTGACGAAGAAAGCAACATCGAGTGGGCGAGGCAACTCGAGCGCGTTGGCGTTCACGTCGTCTATGGCTTGATCGGGTTAAAAACCCATTGCAAGCTCGCGCTGGTAGTGCGCCGCGAAGGGGATTCCCTGAGGCGTTACGTTCACATCGGTACGGGGAACTACAATCCGTCGACCGCGCGCATCTACACCGACATAGGGCTGTTCACCGCGGATGAGCACTTCGGCGCCGACGCCACCGAACTGTTCAACTATCTAACCGGGTACTCCAGGCAAATCGAGTATCGCCGTTTGCTGGTTGCGCCGGTCAGCCTGCGCGACCGGGTAACCGCTCTCATCGAACGCGAGATCGGGCATCACAAGGAGGGCAGACCAGCTCGGATCATCGCCAAGATCAATAGCCTGACCGACACCAAGATCGTTCGCGCGCTCTACGAAGCATCGCAGTCGGGAGTGCCCATCGAGCTGTTGGTTCGCGGAGTGTGCGCATTGAGACCGGGTGTGCCCGGGCTGTCGGACACCATCAGCGTCACCAGCATTGTCGGCCGCTTCCTCGAACACAGCCGGATCTTCTATTTCCAGAACGGCGGCGAAGAAGACGTCTATATAGGCAGCGCAGACTGGATGCAACGCAATCTTGACCGTCGCGTCGAGGTACTCGCGCCGATCGAGGATCCGCGTTTGAGGAAGCACCTGAAAGAGGAGGTACTGGACGTGTCCCTGCGAGACAACGTCAAGGCTCGGCGTCTTCAGCCGGACGGTACCTATGAGCGGGTTCGCGCGGCTGAGGGCGAAGCACAGGTAGATTCGCAAAGTCACTTTATTGATTCTTACAGCTCTGGTTAGTCCGGTCTCCCGAGCGCGCACGCCAACCGGAGGCCTGAAGAATGACCCACCCATCGCCGAGCAGATCGTTATGAACAAGCCTACCCGACGAGAGATGCTGAAATCGGTCATTGGAGCGGGTGTCGCGACGTTTGCGGCTCCAATGATCAACCGCGGGCGCTACCAGTTGTTCGCCGGGCTACCAAAGCAGTACTCGGCTCGGGCAGTGCAAAGGGTATTGGCAGTCGTCACCGTTTCCCTTACGTTACTAGTCATCTGGATTTCATCCGATTCCGAGCGCGTCAAAGCGTTTGTCCAGGATGAGATCACCAGCCCGCGATTGTCCGCACTAAAGAAGGAAGTCGAGGCCGGCAATCGCGCGGCAAGCGAGAGCTTCTGGCAGGGTCTAACAAAGCAAGGAGCGCCGCTCATCGAGCCCGCTAAAGGCGACGACCAGCACGTGATCGTGACCTTTCTGTGGCGCGCGAAGGAGGAGACCCGAAACGTGGTTGTGTTCGGTGGAGTAGCCGGCACCGATTTCAGCAAGAATCAGATGACTCACCTGCTCGACACAGATCTCTGGTACAAAACCTACAAGGTGCGCAACGACGCCCGGTTCACATATTATCTGGCGCCGAATGACTCGCTCGTCCCGTTAGAGAAGATCGATGTCAAGGATCAGAAGGCAGTGATGCAACGCCTCTCAGGCTTCAAGGTCGATCCTCTGAACCCGAAAACCAATATGGGAGGAGGTCCGCCGGCCTCGCTGTTGGAGTTGCCCGGCGCCCCGCCTCAGCCCTGGATCAAGCGTTCTGCCGATGTGCCCGCCGGCAAGATCGAAGAGAAGAAACTAAAGAGCGCGATCCTGGGCAACGAGCGCAAGGTCTGGGTCTACACGCCACCCGGATACAAGACCGATGGCGAAAAGTACGGTCTGCTGGTCCTGTTTGACGGCTTCGCCTACACACTGTTTGTTCCGACACCTGTGATCCTCGACAACCTTCTGTCCCGGAGTCTCATACCGCCGATGGTTGCCATCGTGCTGGACAATCCGACGCCGACAAGCCGCAACGATGAGCTGCCGTGCAACGCCCGCTTTGCCGACTTTCTGGCCAGGGAGGCGGTGCCGTGGGTGCGTGAGAATTATCACGTGACAACAGATGCGAGCAAAACGATTGTGGCCGGGTCGAGCTACGGCGGGCTCGCCGCGACGTTTGCAGGGTTCCATCACCCCGAGATCTTTGGAAACGTGATCTCGCAGTCTGGCTCGTTTTGGTGGAAGCCGGATGGAGACACAGAACACGAATGGCTTACCAGACAATTCGTCGCGAGTCCAAGGTTGCCGGTGCGATTCTATCTAGACGTGGGTTTGATGGAGAGAGGACCTACGCCGGACGACGGCCCCGATCAGGTTGTGGTCAACCGTCACATGCGCGACGTGCTGCAAGCGAAGGGCTACTTTGTTCACTACCGCGAGTTCAACGGCGGGCACGAGTATTTGAACTGGCGAGGCACCCTGTCCGATGCCTTGTTGGTGCTGGTTGGGAAAAACGCGCCTGAGAATAAAAGCAAGCCGCAGTAGTGGACAGTTACTCGTCTTGACTTGTCAAAGACGACGCTCTGCGCGCCGCACCGTCCGTAGCGACAACTGGCCCCGGGGTCAGGCAATGAGCAACAGCCAGCAAAACGATCTCATCCGCACATTCATCTGCATCGAGATTCCCGCCTCGATAAAGGCACGAGTAGACAGACTTCAAGAAACGTTGCGCCGGATCGACGCTCAGGTCAGCTGGACCAAGCCGTCAAACATCCATCTGACCTTGAAGTTTCTCGGCGGAGTCGAGCCTTCACGAATCGAGCGCGCCGGCACAGCAATCGCGCGCGCCGCGAACGGCATTGGTCTGTTTGAAGTTGAGATCGGAGGGGCAGGCTGTTTCCCTTCCACTCGAAACCCGCGAGTGTTGTGGATCGGCGTCTCAAAAGTGCCCGAACCGCTACAACAACTGTACTCAAACATCGAAAACGAGCTGGCGCTGGAAGGCTTCGAGCGTGAGAAGCGAAAGTTCTCACCTCATCTGACTATCGGCCGGATACGAACACCGCAGAACTCCATTCGCCTGGCGGAAACTCTTATTGCAACCGGCTTTGATTCAGAAACGTTCACTGCAAGCGAGGTGATTTTGATGCGGAGCGATCTAAAGCCGACTGGTTCCATCTACACAGCACAAGCCGTCGTCAAATTTTGAGATAACTGGTTCATAGCTGTTCAGCAGTATCTTAGTGGGAATCGTCATCGATCGCGCCTGCATTTCAAGACTGAACACAACCCTACGCTACCTTTTTCACTGACTTTCTCGCTGTACCGTAGACTGTCCAGTCTGCGGGGCTGCGTCAAATGGTACCGTCAGACTGTCCAGTCTGCGGGGCTGCGTCAAATGGTACCGTAGACTGTCCAGTCTGCGGGGCTGCGTCAAATGTACCGTAGACTGTCCAGTCTGCGGGGCTGCGTCAAATGGTACCGTAGACTGTCCAGTCTGCGGGGCTGCGTCAAATGTACCGTAGACTGTCCAGTCTGCGGGGCTGCGTCAAATGGTACCGTAGACTGTCCAGGCTGCGCGGCTGCGTCAAATGGTACCGTAGACTGTCCAGTCTGCGGTCTCTCCCAACTCAGCCACCTTCTCGCTTCAACCATCGCGCGCAGACTAGACAGTCTACGCTACCTTCAACCATCGCGCGCAGACTAGACAGTCTACGCTACCTTCAACCATCGCACGCAGACTATGCCAGGCGTCTTGCTCGTTATCTTGGTAGCCGGCGTATATCGGGATTCAGGGCTCCAGGCAGCAACGGCGGACCACTCTGCCGGAAATCTCGTTTAACTCTGCCGGAAATCTCGATTAACTCTCCCCTCTTGTCCGGAGTAGCTCAACAACAACCCTGGAAACTCGCGCAGTTGATTGACTGTCAGCACAGGGCCGTTACATTATCATTGCGTCGCTCGATAGTTAGGGGGCGGCTGAGAAAGCAGCGGGAACCTGATAATGAGAGTTGAAATCGTAGCCGCAGTGTTGACCATAAGCGACTCGGCTTCGCGCGGCGAGCGCGAGGACAGATCGGGGCCCGCCGTAGTAGCTGAGCTTGAAAAGATCGGCGCTCGCGTTGCCGCGACTGAAATCGTTTCCGATGATCGCGATGCGATATCGGCAAGGCTTCGAGAATACACCGATCGAGGCGATGTGAATTTGATCCTCACAACCGGGGGAACCGGGTTCGCTCCTCGAGACAACACCCCGGAGGCCACACGAGCGGTCATCGAGCGCGAGGCACCGGGTCTTGCCGAACTGATGCGGCTTCGGAGCCTTGACGAGACTCCTCTTGCGTCGTTGTCGCGCGCGGTGTGCGGGATACGAGGCCAAACGCTGATCGTCAACTTGCCCGGCAGCACACGCGGCGCGGTCCAGAACTTCACCGCTATCCGCAGTTCTCTCCCGCACGCGATCGGGCTCTTGACCGAGCAATCCAGTAAGTGTGCGACATAGTCATCCCGGGGAGCACTGCCTGGGAGAGTCACCAATGATCACCGATAAACTGGTACACGCAGTCGCCGCGGACAATCAACTCAGATGTATGGCCGCGGTGACCACCAACCTTGTCGGCGAAGCATGTCCGCCGACATCGTACGTTTCCAACGGCGTCCGCGGCACTGGGCCGCACCCTTACGGGCGGGTTGCTCCTGGGAAGCGGTCTGAAGGACCTCGAGAAGCTGACCGTCCATTTCGATTGCGACGGTCCGATCGGCGACATCATCGCGCAGGCGGATCCCGTCGGCAACGTGCGCGGCTATGTTTCGAATCCTGAAGCCGACGCCACGGCGATGAATGATGCCGGCAAACTCGATGTGCGCGCGGTGGTCGGCGGCGGCAGACTCTATGTAACGCGCGATGCTGGATTTGAGATCGGGTTGATGAAGGAGCCCTATCGGGGAATGGTGCCGATCGTATCGGGCGAAATCGGAGAAGACATCGCCTATTATCTGTCGAGATCCGAGCAAGTCAATTCGGCTGTGAGCCTCGGCGTGCTGATGACGATTGACGACGTGGAAGCAACGGAGCCGGGAACCAGTCATGGATCACTCGAGTCATTGACCGCCGAGTTCCCTCTCGACACCTTGCGGGTGGCGGCTGCGGGCGGTTACATCGTGCAGATGATGCCGAGTGCGAATGACGGGCTTGCCGCTCATCTCGAGCGGAACATTGCCCAGGCGCCATATGCCACGGACATGGTGCGCGAAGGTCTCTCACCCTTCGAGATGCTTCAATCGGTACTAGGCGATCTGGATGTGAGGGTGGTTGAAGAGAAGGAGCCGCGTTTCAATTGCCAGTGCTCGCGCGAACGCGCGCTGCTGATCATCTCGGCGCTCGGCCGCGACGAGGTTGCGGACATGATCGAGAAGGACAGCGGCGCCGAGTTGATCTGCCACTTCTGCAATGAGGTATATGGGATTAACGGTGAGGAGCTGGCTGCCTCTCTTTAGTCTTGTGCACTCTAGACTCAATAGAGTAGCTTAAGGGCCAGCCTTTCGAAAAAGCTCCCTTTCTCTCCAAGGGCCAGCTCAGCGGACCACATTTGTGCGATTGATTTTGACTCTGATCTGTCTTTCTGTCCTTGCCGGTTCGGAATACCTTCGCACCGGCCGAACCGCCGGGGCCTCGGCGCCAGAATCCAAGCAGTCGGCGAACCCTTCCCCGGACGAAATATGGCGAACGATTCAAGATGGCTCTGCAGGCAAAGGACGTGACGGGAGCGCGAACCCCGGCATCAGGGTGCAGCTCGACAGAGACGCGCTCGCAGCGCTGCTTCGCCAGGCGCCGTTGGAGTTTACCAGGGCGGCCACCAGCAACCCCGTTGTGATCCCCTTGCCGATGCCCGATGGAACGTTCGCAAAATTTCGCATCGTAGAGTCCTCAATAATGGAGCCTGAGCTTGCGGCGAAGTTCCGGGATATCAAAACGTATTCGGGACAGGGCATCGATGACCGCACCGCAACGACCAGATTCGATCTGACGCCAACGGGATTTCACGCAGTCGTTCTCTCGCTGCAAGGAGTTATCTCGATCAGCCCGATTTCGAACGGCGATCAGACAGCTTACACCAGCTATAACGCAAAGGATCTGCCGAGGACCGCCGGAGACTTCCGGTGTCAGGTGGATGAGTCAAATGAGAAGCTGGTCGGCCAGACCCCGGAGATGAACCCCAATTTCGTGATTGGCACAACACTGCGAACCTACCGGCTGGCGATGGGGGTAACCGCCGAATGGACGGCGGCTTATGGCGGAGGAACTATACCCGGCGGACTTGCCGCGGTGACGACCGCAGTAAACAACGTCAATGCCGTTCTCGAGAAGGAAACAGCTATTCGACTCATTCTTGTTGCAAACGAAAACCTCCTCATCTCGACCAACACAGCGACCGACGGGTACACGCACTGCGCCGATCCCAACTTCTGCGATGTCTCGACCACACTGGATGTCGAGAACGAGACGAAGCTTGACTCAGTGATCGGGTCAGCTAATTACGACATCGGGCACGTAATGGACGGTGAACCGGTCATGTTTGGTTCCAGCGCATTCGGCGCGGCCTTCTTTGGCGTCTGTGTGGACGGCACAAAGGGCAAGGGCGGAGGGATCTATAGATCAAGTCCGCCCGACAGCCCAACTTGCATTCGAAGTCTCACGCACGAGATGGGACATCAGTTTTTCGCGAGACACACTTTTAACGGAACGACCTCGGGATGCGGATTTTTTAATCGCGACCCCCTTTCAGCTTACGAGCCGGGAAGTGGCTCGACCATCATGTCCTATACGGGAAACTGCGACACCGAAAATTTGCCGGCCACCTCGCTGTATCACACCGCCACTCTCGAGCAGATTACCGCATATTCAACTACCGGAGGCGGAAATACGTGCGCACAGCAGATCTCAACAGGCAACAACCCGCCTGTTCTGGCGCCAGGAGGCGCGTTCACGATTCCCAAGGGTACCCCTTTCACCTTGACGGCCATTGCGAGCGATATCGATGGCGATATGCTCACCTACAGTTGGGAGGAGTTCGATAACGCTGCGGCCACCGCTCCGCCAAATACGGATGCTGACGGCCAGCAGCGCCCTATCTTCCGAGTGTTCGATCCGGTGATCAGCCCCTCGCGGACGTTCCCGCGGTTGTCCGATATCTTAAACAACACATCGACCTTTGGTGAAGCGCTGCCTGCGATAACGCGTACGATGACTTTCAAGGTGACCGTACGCGACAACCACGCGGGGGGAGGAGGAGTGGTCAACGGGGCTACAACGTTGAGCATCGCAGGTGGCGCCGGGCCGTTTGCCGTTACGGCCCCGAATACGGCCGTCACCTGGACCGGCGGCGCAACCCAGGCGGTAACGTGGAGCGTCAACAGCACAAACCTGGCTCCTGTCAGTTGCGCCAACGTGAAGATCAGCCTCTCAACCGACGGCGGCAGCACCTTTCCTTTGATACTTGCCGCCAGCACACCCAACGACGGAACGGAGAATGTCACGATTCCTAACGGCGTGAGTTCGACTCAGGCACGCGTCAAAGTTGAAGCAGTCGGCAACATCTTCTTCGACATATCAAACGCAAACTTCACGGTTACGCCAGGCGGAACTTGCCCTGCAATCGAGAGCATCAGCCAATCCATCGGTTCGGTGGGCACGAGTATAGTGATTACCGGAGCGAACTTCACGGGAGTCACTGCAGTTACGTTCTTTAACAACGTCATCGCCGGGTTCACGATCAACAGCGCCACCCAGATCACGACGACCGTTCCTGCCGGCGCAGTAACTGGGCCGATAACGATCAGCAAACCCTCTTGCTCAGATGTGCAGACGGGTAGCATCACTGTGAGCGGTAGTCCGTCGTCTGATCTGAAGGTCGACAACGGGTTGAGCGGTTGTCTTGGAGCAGGCGGGCCGGGCACCTCGGTGCTCTATGTGAACCGGCTAACGCCATCCAGCTATCCGGCAACCCTCACCTCAGTCTTAATAGACTTTCCAGATATCGGTTGCGGTCTTGCGCTTGGCACTAACATCGCGATCGTTGTCGGCAACAACGCGAGCGGCGGATCGAGCATAAGCGGCACTACTCTGCAGGAAACGGCGACGACGGTCCAGCCTCCTCAGAATGGATTCAAGGCCTATCCCGTGCCGAATGTCACGATTACAACAGGTGATTTTGTCGTCGGATTCCGGATAACGGCCGCAAGCAACCTCTTCCCGGTTCTGTTCGATCAGGTCTCAGCAAACCAAAATCGCTCTTACCTTTCATTTGATGGCTCCAATTTCGACCTCGTCGGAAATGTATTTTCCGGGTTTGGTGTTAACTTCCTTATCCGGGCGCGTGTTTTCTCTGGGGCCGCCAACTGCCCAACCATTACGAGCATCAATCCGACTTCCGGGCCTGCGGGCACAACGGTCACTATCACAGGCACGAACCTGAGCGGCGTCACAAAGGCAAGGTTCTCCAATAACATCACGGTCAGCTTCAACCTCAACAGCGATACGCAAATCACAACAACTGTTCCGGACGGCGCAGTGACGGGACCGCTTACGGTCAGCAAGACAGGTTGCACCGATGTCCAGACAGCCACCTTCACTATAAGCCCGACCGCGGTGCGACTCATCGACTTTACCGCCACGGAGTATGACGATGGTGTCTTTCTCCAGTGGCAAACAGGATTTGAAGTAGACAATCTCGGCTTCAACATCTACCGCGAGGAGGGCCTCGAGCGCACGCTCATCACCCCTCAGCCGGTAGCAGGATCGGCCCTCAAAGCCAATGCGATGTTGGGTGCAGGCGCATCCTACGGATACTGGGATGGGAACGGAACCAGAAACGCAACCTACGCGCTCGAAGACATCGATCTAAAAGGATTCTCTACCTGGCACACACCTGTCTATACGAATCAGGTTGGCAGCCAGCCGCCCACCCGCTTGCAACCGGCTCCGTTGAGTAAGCTCGGCAGCGATCAAGCATCCGATAAGTGCCATTCGGTTGAGGCGACCGCTTCTTACTCTCCCGTTTCTTTCGATCAAACTCAGGTACAGGCCTCCCTCGCGTCCCAATTCGCAATGAAGATCGCCGTTGAACACGAAGGCTGGTATCGAGTGACCCAACCTGAGCTTGTCGCGGCCGGCTTCGATACGAGCGTCAATCCTCGCTCGCTTCAGTTGTTCGTCGATGGGCGCGACTTGCCAATCATCGTTCAAGGCGAGAATGACGGCAGCCTGGATCCGTCTGACGCAATCGAGTTCTACGGTATCGGCTTGGACTCGCCCTTCACGAGTTCGAGGGTCTATTGGTTGGCCGCCGGCGATCAGCCTGGGCGCCGCATGAAGCGATCGACGACCGACGGCGTGGCTGCCGGCTTGTCGAGCTTTTCATACGCAGTCGAGCGTCGCGATCGCACTATCTACTTTTCTGCGCTTCGCAACGGCGAACGGGAAAACTTCTTTGGCGCAGTCATCGCCGGCAATCCGGTAGACCAATCGATCACCATCTCTCACCCAACCACCTCTGGTTCACATAGCGCTGTGCTCGAAGTCACTCTGCAAGGCGTCACTTTCACTCGGCATCGGGTCAATATCGAGTTGAACGGAAGTTCAGTAGGCGTACTTGACTTCGATGATCAGTCCCGGGACGTGGGGAGGTTCGACCTGCCGCAATCGCTCGTGTTGGAGGGTGAAAACAACGTCCGCCTCACACCGCTTGGCGGTTCGAGCGATGTAACCCTCGTCGACTCCATTCGCGTGTCGTATCATCACTCCTTAACTGCCGACAATAACGCTCTCAGACTCACCTTGCCTGGCTATCAGTTAGTCACGATCGACGGGTTCACATCCGATTCAATCCGGGCAATCGACGTAACTGATCCTCAAGATCCTCGCGAGATCGTTGGCACGATCGGCAAGACGAAAGACGGCTATTCGATCAGGCTCGCGTCACCCGCAGGGGGCGAACGCGCATTGCTCGTCACCGCCGATCTACGACGGGCGAGCCTATCGTTGAACCTGCCGTCCAACTTGCGAACGAGGAACGCTGACTTCGTCATCATAACGCGGCGCAAACTTGCAGCGAGCGTTGGCCCGCTGGTCGCATTGCGACAAAGTCAAGGATTTTCGGTCGCTGTTGTTGATCTGGAAGACATCTATGACGAGTTCAGCTTCGGACAAAAGACTCCTCTCGCGATCAGAGACTTCCTCACATACGGCAAATCGCATTGGAAAAAGAAGCCTCGCTTCGTTCTCTTCGCCGGCGATGCCTCATTCGACCCCAGGAACTATCTGGGATTCGGCGACACCGATCTCGTACCTACGAAGCTGATCGATACAGATTTTCTCGAGACAGCGTCTGATGACTGGTTCTCAGACTTCGACAACGATGGCATCGCCGACATTGCCACCGGCCGCCTGCCCGCACGCACGTCTGAAGAACTGTCGGCGATGGTTTCGAAGATAGTCCGCTACGAGCAATCGGGGCCCGCCGATGAAGCTCTGCTCGTCGCAGACGCAAACGACGGCTTTGACTTCGAACAGTCCAGTGCGCAACTAAGATCGTTGATCCCTCCCTCCTTGAAGATCACACAACTCAACAGAGGCGGACTCGACCCGGCAATGGCGAGGCGTTCACTGTTTGAGGCGTTGAACGGGAACCAATCCATAGTGAACTACGTCGGTCACGCTTCCGTTGGTCAGTGGAGAGGGAACCTTCTGACGGATGCTGATGCGCTGTCGCTGAGCAATGAAAACCTGCCAATGTTTGTGATGATGACTTGCCTGAACGGCTACTTCCATGATCCCGCGCAGGATTCGCTTGGCGAAGGCCTGATCAAGGCCAGGCGAGGCGGCGCGGTCGCAGTGTGGGCATCATCGGGCATGACCTTGCCAACCGACCAGGCCTTGTTGAATCAAGAACTCTACAGAGTGTTGTTCAGCCCGGACCGGGCTCCGACTATCGGCGAAGCGGTAATGCGCGCAAAATCCGGCTCGAGTAGCGCGGACATCCGCCGGACGTGGATTCTGCTGGGAGATCCCGCAATGAAGCTCAGGAGGTGAGCGCCGCCCCTGGCGTCCGAAGAACCGGGGTCAGACCACGGTCCGCCGGCCCGAAATGAGCTGGAAGATTAGAACTATGGCGGCGATAACCAGGAGCAAATGGATGAGGCCACCACCAACTCCGCCTATGAAGCCCAACAGCCACAGAATCAACAGAACCATTAGAATTGTCCAAAGCATGATCGTTCTCCTTTTATCTCAACGTTCGTGGGTGTCCGACACATCCCCTGGTCATTGGGTTGTGTGCAGAACTAAATTTTGCTCGATACCTTGCTAAAGGCGACAATACTCCTATTGCAACTGTCATTCCCGCCTTTGATGCCTTGAACTTGTACTGATTTGCTGCCCAGCAGGTGGTTTATTTACCGGTTTACATTCACGAGCGTATTGCAATCGGACGGGCTGTGGGAGATCTCGATAACTGCCAGGCGGTCGCGGGGCCGCCGCGTCATCGCGGCGACGATTTCATGAAGGTCTTAGTTAGAGCTCTCTGAGGATCCGGCCGATGCGTCGTTGAAGATCTCGATAGATCAAATCGATCGGCTGAGTCGCGTCGATGACCTCGAAACCGTATTCGTCGATCATCGAGTCGAACACCGCCAGCATCCTCGTCTGATACTCGGCAAAGCTGTCGAACAAATCATCACCGAGGTGAATATCCATTCCGGATTCCCAGTAGTCAAAACCGCCCGGGCTGCTCAACACACGCGGGATCAGGCCGCCGATGTTGGCACGCAGATAGAACACTGCATCTGGCTTGAGCGCCAATCCATAACAGGCCTTTATCCAATTCGGCTCGAGACCTCGGACGATCGAACGCGCAATCAATGAATAT
This sequence comes from Blastocatellia bacterium, assembly GCA_963737945.1. Classification (GTDB taxonomy): domain Bacteria; phylum Acidobacteriota; class Blastocatellia; order UBA7656; family UBA7656; genus Onstottus_A. The sequence continues at coordinate 57,149 of CAVTUR010000001.1, forward strand.
ATGTAGCGATCCGTGAGCACGATGAAGCCCGCTCGCAGTGCTGGTATCATCTCGTTCTCGATCCGGTCCGCGAAATCGGTGGCGTAGAAAAGCGTAAGCGAAATGGGACCCAGCGTGATGCCCGCCTTGGCCTGTTTGATTCCCTTCCCTGCAAGCGCTGATCTGGTCATGCCGGTGTCCAGCACCGCGTGGCCGTTCGATTCGAGCCATGCCTTGAGCATCGCCACCTGAGTCGAGCGGCCAACTCCGTCCGGACCTTCGATGACGATAAGCCTGCCCCTGAGCTCCGACAGCTCAACGCCCGGCAAGCCCCCGCCGTAGAATTCGAACGTGTGACTATTGGGCCGATTCTCCAATCTTGATCAGTCCTCCCGAAAATCGAAATTCATTGTTCGAGTGGGCATGGGACGCTTGGGTACGTCGATCAGCTCGCGCTCCACGATGGCACGTACCTCGTTCTGCTGCTCTTCTATCGAACGTGTGGCATCAATGACTCGCAGACCGAATTCGTCGACCATCTCTTCGTACTTATGACTGATCATGCCCTGGAACAGCTCGAAGCTCTCTTCCAGATCGTCGCTCAAACCAAGATCCATTCCCGCCTCGTAATACTTCAGCCCGGCACGCGCACCGAGGATTCGCTTGAGCGAAACATCGAGCGGCACTCGAAAGTAGAACGCTATAGTCGGTTTGACGGCGAACTTATAAAGCTCGCGCACCCAATGCGGACTCACCCCGCGCGCCGTATCTCGCCCAAACGCGGTATAGATGTAGCGATCGGCAAGCACGATTGCTCCAGCCTTCAGCGGCGGGATGATGTGGCGCTCGATGCGGTCCGCAAGATCAGTGGCGTGAAGTAGCGAGAAGGTTGTCGGCGTCAACATCTGCTTCCGCTTGCCACGGCGAGTTGTATTCTTTACCAGCGGGGATGAGTTCCACTCGCTGAAGAACACCATGTACCCTTCGCGCCTCAGCCACTGCTGAAGCAAACTGAGCTGTGTAGACTTGCCGGATCCGTCGATGCCCTCGACGATGAAGAGCTTGCCCGGGAACTGGTGGTCGCCGTACATTCGCATAGGGGAGAAGTATAAACAAACAACCAGTCTCGGCCAAATGATTATGTCCAGAAGAAATGCCTTGAAATCGTGGCTTCTTGCCGCAGCCCTCGTTGCCACCCCGCCGGTTTTGCCAGCCGGTAACCCAACAGCCTCCCAGGCGAGTAATGCCACCGACGACGTCAAGCCCGACTACGCGCCGATCATCGAACGCAAGCTGGACTTTTTCGACTTCTCTTACCAAACGATCGAAGGGGGTGCCTTTGATCTCCGCGCCTACGCGCTGGGAAAGAGTCTGGTGATAGTCGAGTACCTGGCGGGCTGGTGCCCAAGTAGTAATCGAAACGGCCACGTCGTAGAGCGCCTATGGACGAGATATCGCGAGCTTGGAATCGGCGTGGTTGGCGTTGCGGAATACTCGGACGCGGTCGAGTTGCATACTCACATCGGCCGCGTTGGTATCGACTACCCGATGGTCGCTGAGACCAAAACACGTGACCAAAGAAAGAACTCCTCACATTACAAGTACCGGCACGCGGTGGCCGATAAGCGAAAGTGGGGCACGCCGTTTTACGTCATCATAGACACGCGGGACATCGAACCTCCCTCCCGAAACGGTCCGCTCGCCCGTCGCGTCTACACCGTGTCTGGCGAGCTGGAGGAAGCCGAAGCAGAGCAGTTCATCCGCGAGAGGGTCACCCGGCACCAGTGAGCGAATCGCGCGTCCCAGGTGGTTTCTTCCCGGTTCAGGCCTTTCCACTTCAATTTGAGCACCGGAGGCTGACCAACGAAAGCCGATGATCTACTGTTCCAGAAGGATCTCGGTTGGCTCAGAAGGGGGAGGTTTAGGCGCGGGTTGGTCCTCGGGGTTCGCCGACGGAACCACTACACGAAGATTCTGTATCCCGCGAAACGCAAGATAGTGGTTATGAAACACCATGACCAGACCAACAACGGGGATGGATAGAAAAATACCGATCAACCCGCCGATCTCTGCCCCCGCGAGAATAGCCATGATCACTACCAGCGGGTGCATCTTGATACCGTGGCCAACTATTCGCGGATAAATGACGTAGTCTTGCACCGTACGGAGAATTGCAAGGAACAGCGCGACAATCAGGGCAGTCTTGAACCCTACCGTCAGCGTCAACCCGAAGATTATTACCGACGAAATCAACGGCCCAACCAGTGGGATGAATTCCAGCAAGCCGCCTATGGCCCCAAGCACCACCGGGTAAGGCGCGCCGATAAGGCTCAGCCCGATCATTACCATGGCGCCGACCACCAGGCACGAAGTAATCTGCGCGCGAATGTATGCCGCGAGAGTTTGACTGACGTCCATCAGCAACCAGTGAACCCGCTTCTGCAATCGCTCGCTCGGCAACACGGCAATCAGGTTCTGTTCAAACGACACCGCATCTTTTAGAAGAAAAAACGAAAGCACCGGAACCAGGACAAGCCACGTCAGATACGGCACAAGACGGACCATCCCTCCAACAAGAGACTCGAACCACGGTAGAGCCGATCCGGCCAGGTCTCTGATGTGATCCAGGAGATAGTCGCGCGACTCCTGCGGCAGCCTGAGATGTCGCATCCAGCTATTCGCGCCATTGACCACGTTGTTGGTTGTGTTCTTAGCCGACTCGACGTACTTCGGCATGTTCTTTGCCAACTCACTTATCTGATCCGACATCGGCGGCCAGATGAGGCGGAAGCCGACAAACAGCGCCGCGCCGATCAGCAAATAGACCAACCCAAGCGCAACGCTGCGCGGTAGACGAAGTTCTTGAGTCCCAACGTAGAGGGGTTGCTCGAGGACGTGAACCAGTGGCGCAATCAAGTAGCAAAAGAAAATCGACAGGATCAGCAAGAGGAGAAGAGTACGAATCTCGTAGAGCAGCCAGCAGACGACAAACAGGCCAGCCAGCAGGAGAATCACCCGCACGATCACCGACGTCCACAGGCGAATCATTTCTGAGTTTTGATGCTGCCGTTCCTTCAAAATGAGGTCTTCCAACCTGCGATGAAGATTGTCTATGCGCCGAGTATACCACGAACCCGCATTGCCGCGCGCTTGGGGCAAGAAAAGAAATGCGCGACCCGGGTAATATCCGGGCCGCGCTCTTTCTCGTGGAACAGTTCGTAGTAGTGCGGAGGCTCAGTGCCAACGCCTTAGCTTGCTTCGAGGGCGTTACCCGAGGGATCACTCAAGCCGAGCCGTGTACTCTGAACTCCGCCTAACAGTGCCGCACTGCCAACCCCCCTGCTAGTCTCTACGAATATCTCCGCGGGCCGCGCGCAGCCGGCGAATGTCCTCAGCCAGGACCTTTGCCTTCGGTATCTCGGCGATCGCGCGTTGGAGCTGCGGATCTCCATCGGCCAGCGCTGCCCGAGCGTTCTCCTCGCCAAAGGCCGCTGTAGTCACTTCGTAACGGATTCGCCGTTTGAGCCAGTCCGCATCCTTGCCAACTCGCGACTCATCTGCCTTCAGATCCTTGTGCTCACGCAGAAAAGTACCAAACGCCGCGAGCACTTTGTCACCGATCGGATAATCTCGCGCGGTAAGCCGATGCTTGTGATCGCAGGCCCCGTCAATTTTGAACTCGGTTTGTCCCGCAATCTTGCCCGCAACCAGCGCGCGCGCAAATTGGAAAACGGGCTCAATCCAGGTTCGCTGAAGCTCAGCTTCTTGAGACGGGAACTTCACCAGCACATCCGGCTGAATCCCGCCGCCACCGTAGACCGTCCTGCCGGTATCGGTGCGTTTCTCTTCGGTCTTCTGGACCGCCTCCTTGTCCCCTCGCTTCAAATAGTAGTCGTAGAAAGATCGGTTGTTGTACTCGCGCTGGATCAGACGTCCGCTCGGCGTGTAAAAGTGTCCGGTCACGAGCCAGAGACCAGAGCCGTCTGACAACGGGAATACGCTCTGTACCAGTCCCTTACCAAAACTGTTCTCGCCGACAATAACCGCCCGGTCGTGGTCTTGAAGCGCCCCGGCCACGATCTCCGAGGCGGACGCGGATCTGGAGTTGATCAGCACTACTATCGGAAACTCCTCGGGAGCATTGTTGCTCGCTTTTTCCTCCCGAGCCGGTAGCACATCGGGACGCCCGCGCAGTGTTACGATGGGTTGGCCGCGATACAGGAAGAGATTGGTGATCTTCTTAGCCTGATCGACAAGTCCGCCGGGATTGTTGCGCAGGTCCAGGATCAACGAGGTCATGCCCTGACCCTGTAGTTCCGCGAGGGCTTTGCTGATCTCGGTGAAGCTCGTGTAGTTGAATCCTCGATCGAAGTTAATGTAACCGATGCCGTTCCCGGCCATGTAGTAATCCGTAACCGAATCCAGCTTGACGCCTTCACGGACGAACTTGAATTCAACGGGCTGACTGGCGCCCAGGCGCGTCACTTTTACCGTAACCGACGTGCCCTCCGGTCCGATAAGCTTGTTGGAGACCTGCTGGGAGGTCCAGGTCTCAGCCGATTCTCCATCGACCTCGACGATCTGATCACCGTAGCGTATGCCGCCTCGATGAGCGGGCGTCGCGTCGAACGGCGACATTATGTAGACCTTGTCGTTTCGCTGCGCGATGGTTGAGCCTATGCCCGAGTACCGGCTGCGCTGGTCCTGCTGTACTTTCTCCCATTCCTTTGGATCAAAATAGTTGGAGTGGGGGTCCAGCGTGTGAAGCATGCCGAGGATCGCGAACTTGGTCGCCTTGTCCAGATCAACTTGCCCGGCGTAATTGTCCTTCGCTACAAGAATAGCCTTGGCGAAATCATCGGCGATCCGCTGCCTTGCGGTCGCATCATCGCCTTTCTCTCCGGGCCGCTGCGCCGGATGGGCCCCTGCGAATGTAATCGGGATGACGACCGCGACGACGAGCAGCCAATACCGGTTTCTCAATTTCATCTTTAGCTTTCACCTCAGATACAGCTTAGGGCGAGTCACGGGAGTCAGAATTCTCGCCAGTACAACCTCATTTACCGTACAGGAGAAATCTTAGCGGAAAGAGATTCGCGAAACAACCAAAGGTTCAAAAGAGCATCAATCGCTTTGCTCGGGCCGCTCCGCAGCGCGAATCAGATGGCGCCGCGCGATGAGCGTGTCACAAAAGGCAGACGGCCCGAGCTTGCCGTAGCTCGAGCCGGCGTTCTGCTCTAATCAAACTGAATGATCGTCTCAATTCCGGCGAAAATCCGCATCGCGGGAGCTCCTCAACCTGCGCATATCCTCCGCCATGACTCTGGCCTTCGGCATTTCGGTGATCGCTCGCTGCATCTGAAGGTCAGTCTCCAAAAGCACTTGATACGCCGTCTCAACCCCGTATGCTGCGGTCACCATCTCATAGCGAATCTGCCTCTTGATGAAGTCACCTTCCTTGTCCACTCGGGTTTCATCCAGCTTGAACTCCTTGTGTTCATGCATGAAGGTCTTGAACGCGGCAAGCACCTTATCGGGGATCTGATACTCGTTCGGTTGAAGCTGGTGGTGATGGTCGGCCTGTCGATCCAGCTTGAATTCATTGCATCCCTGAATCTGGCCGGCCGCCAGCTGGTGGGAGAACTCGAAGACCGGATCGAACCATACTCGCTGAAGCTCAAGCTCGTGTTGGGGAACTCTTATCTTGACTTCGACGTCCGGATCGATCCCCCCGCCCCCGTAGACCGTGCGACCGGCGTCGGTTCTCCTCTCCTCGGTGTGAGCCGCATTCTTGTCGCCGCGCTTAAGATTGTAGTCGTAGAACGAACGTCCGCTGTAGTCGCGTTGAATCAGCCTGCCGCTCGGCGTGTAGTAGTGCCCAGTCGTCAGCACAAGTGCCGAATTATCCGAGAGCGGAAACGGGCTCTGCACGAGCCCCTTGCCAAAACTGTTCTCGCCAACCAACCGGGCCCGGTCGTGGTCCTGCAGCGCCCCTGCCACAATCTCGGCAGCCGATGCCGACATCCGATTTATCAGAACAACGATCGGATACTCATCGGGGGCAGTATTCCTGGCGTCAAAATCCCTGGGCGGGAGCGCGCGTCCACGCATCGACAGTATCCTTTGGCCGCGAAACAGAAACAGGTTTGATACTCGCTGCGCCTGATCAACCAGCCCGCCGTGGTTGCCGCGAAGATCGAGGACCAACGAAGTCATCCCGCGCTGCCGAAGTTCCCCGAGAGCCTTGTTTACCTCATCAAAGGTGGTCGTATTGAACCCGCGCTCGAGATTGACATAGCCGACCCCTCCCCCGAGCATAAAATAATTCGCGACCGATGGCAGCGGTACCGATCCGCGGGTCAGCTTGAATTCGAGTGGTTTATCAACGCCCAGCCGTCCGATTTTGATGGCTACCGTAGTGCCCTCCGGACCCAGCAGCTTGCTTCTGACCTGTGCCTGAGTCCAGCCGTCAGTAGACTCGCCGTTGATTCCGGCTATGTGATCGCCGTATCGAAGCCCGGCTTTGTATGACGCGGTGGCCTCGGTCGGCGAGACGATGTACACCTTTCCGCTGTGTTGAATGATCGTCGATCCGATTCCGTAGTAGCGGCTGCTCTGATCGTTTTGGAATTCTTCCCACTGCTGGCGGTCAAAATACATCGAGTGTGGGTCAAGCGTGCGGAGCATGCCGGTAATCGAGGCCTTGGTCAACTTGTTGAAATCAATCTGTCCCGCGAAGTGATCCTTTGCGACAAGAATGGCATTGCTAAAGTCATCGGCGATTCGCGCCCGGGCGGCGAAGTCGGCCGGGCTCTGACCCGCGAAACGCGAGCCGGCGTGTGCGCCCGCAAACGTAAGCGGCAGCACGAGCGTCAGAACCAGCAGCCAGTGTCGCTTCCTGAATTTCATCTTGAACCCCTTAGTAAACTTCATGAGAGCTGTTCGCACCCACCGCCTCGGCTCGATGCGTCGCCGCAAGATACGACGCGATTCTACAGGATGGGGTACCAGAAAACAACGATTACTGTTGAGTTGACTTGATCGCGCGTGAAGAAAGCGTGGTTAGCGCCACTCCGGTGATACCGCTGATATCTTTCTTCTTTTCGCAGGCGCTGTTTATTGAACCGGCACGGTGCTTCTGCTAGTTTGGTTGGCTACTGATCCATCTTTATGTTCAGCGACCGCAAGAAACTCGTAATGTGTCAGGCGTGCCGGGCCTTGATTGAAGCCTCGGCAAAAACCTGTCCATTGTGCGGACGCGAGTCCGTCCCGCCGGCTCGCATCTCCTCCGCCAGCCTGACAGAAAGCGGCAACTTCTTCTCCCTCGTAATACTCACGATCAACATAGTGCTCTTCGTGCTGATGTCCATCGTCGAAGTTCGCAACGGAGGCAGCGGCGACTCATTCATCAAGAGCGCAAGCGGCGGGGTGCTCAACGATTTCGGCGCATTGGTTCCATCCCTTGTTCGTAGCGGGCAATGGTGGAGACTGGTGACTTTCAACTTTCTGCACATCGGCTTGATGCACCTGATCTTCAACAGCTCCGCTCTGTTCTACATCGGCCCACAGGTGGAAGGTATCTTCGGCTCGCAAAAGTTTGTGTTCGCATATGTCGCGACCGGCATTGGAAGCGGCATAGCTTCCTTGCTGTTTCTTCCCTCCGGCACGGCCGGTGCTTCCGGCGCAATATTCGGGTTGATCGGATTGATGGCAGTCTACGGCTACAGGCTTGGCGGCAGCTTTGGCCGGGTCTTGATGAGACAGATGCTTCTCTGGGCCGGGATAGGCATCATGATCGGGTTCTTTATTGGCGCCAATAACGTTGCTCACGTCGGTGGATTTGCGGCCGGCGCCGCGCTCGGTTTTGTGTTGCAGCCCGATGCTCCAACGACAATCAAATCCGGAATTCGATGGAACGCGGCCGCGATCGCGTGCATCGGCCTGGTCGCGCTCAGTTTCGTGATGGCCGGACGCGTGTACGGAGCCGAACAGGAGAAAGGAAACCAGCGCGAGCTAATGGTGCGGCGATACCATAGCGCATACGAGTTCGCGCAGATCGTTGAAAAAGCCAGGGAGTTAATTCGTAGCTCCTTCGATTTGAACGGTGGACACGGCGTTGCACGAAAGGATGCTGTCGAAATCGCAATCGAGCTGAGGCAGGTCGCCGCTGAACTCGACAAAGCATCAACCATCGACGACCGCAGCGCCGCGATCAAGACCCGGTTGAGTGAATTGATCAACAAGCGCGCGAAGGCTTTCGACCTGGCAGTGAATGATTCGATGATAGTCGCAGCCGCAGCCGCGGATCGCGAAGCCTTCGCTGCCGTGTTCGGTGATTACTCCGAGTGGGAAGGCAGCGCGGTTAAGGAGTTCGAAGGCCTGCTCAAACCATAGAAGGCGCGGGTCGCCTTCAGATTGTTAGCACAACGTCGCCGAATCCACACCAGGTGGTAAACTCCTGCCGATGACCTTGAACCAAATCACCAGTGATCCTCGGCTTAGAGCGTGTTCGGTTTGCGGGAGTCCAACACCTGCCAATGCCGCCGCGTGCGCACACTGCGGAGCGATTGACCCGGCAGCAGATCTGGCCGCTCGCGAGGCCGCCATCGACTACAGCTTCCTGACCGCACTCTTCACTCGCCCAAATCCATTTACGATGATCTTCTTCGGGATCAACGTCGGCGTGTTCGTGTTGATGTGCCTCGCGGGAGGCTTCGCTGTGACCTCAGTCGACCCCGAAGTCCTGAGGGGGTTTGGCGCGAAGCAAAACACGCTCATCGTCGAGCAACACGAATACTGGCGGCTGATTACCCCGATCTTTATTCACATTGGACTCATCCACCTGGTCCTGAACAACTACGCGCTGTGGATCATCGGCCAGGAGATCGAACAGATCTACGGTTCGGCTCGCTTTGTAGTCTTATACCTGGTCACCGGAGTAGTCGGTTCGCTGGGGAGTTTCGTATTCAATCCCCTGGCAACTTCGGCCGGCGCTTCCGGCGCTATCTTCGGGCTTTTTGGGGTGATGGCAACATTCGCCTTCAGGTACCGAAAGGAGATCCCCAAGACCCTGAGCCGCGAGATCAGCCGGCGCGTGCTCCCGGTCATTGGAATCAATCTGGTCTTCGGCTTTTCAGTCAAGATCGTCGACAACGCGGCGCATATCGGAGGACTACTCACGGGAGTAGTGCTCGCTCTCGCAGTCCCCTACATGCGGCCCAGCGAAAAGCAGACTCCGTGGCTATGGCGCGCGATGCAAGCGGTCTGCCTCATTGTGATTTCGATCTCGTTTGTCGCAGCGTTTTGGAACTACAACGGACCACCCCTCACCCTCTCGAATCTGATCAGGCAACCCGCACCCAGTGTCGTCACATATTTTGACCGAATGAGAGACGCCAACCGCTTGCTGGGGGAGTCATTCAAATCCCTGGTGTCGGCGCTCGAGCACGGAACCGGGGCCACTGACGTTAGCGCGGCGCTTGACTCCGTCGACCGAGGAATTCGCGCTACCAATTCAGTGCCCCGGATTGATTCTCAAGCCGATCAATACCAAAAACGTCTGCTCGAGTTGATGACTCGCCAGAAGGACATACTGAACGAGTTTGCTCAATCGAGATCGCCGGATCAGGGTAAACTGAGTCAGGAGGAGAAAGCGGTGATCGATCAGCGCAATCAGTTTCTTTCGGATTACAACAATTGGCTGCCCGGGTTCTTGAAGGAGCACGGTTTTGAACTAGGTGAAAGCCATGAGCGATGATTCGTGCGAAAGCGTCATCCTTCAGACAATCGTTGGATATCGAGGATGGGCACCCGTTGTCGCTCGCTCTTGAAGTAACTCTCTGCAGGCCAGCCGAACCTCGCGTGCTCAAGCGTGAGACTGTCCTTGCCGTGGGCGACCGGGCGGATCTTTTTTGGCTCCAGGGCCAGGACACCTTGCACCCGATCAGCAAGCAATGCCAACTGGGCATCACCCTTCACAAGAATCAAACGCCGCCTCGACGCCTGCTCGCTCGCTCTCAGCCCCAGCTCCATAACAACCGTCATTCGACCGCGAACGCTTGTAAGTCCGGCAACTCCATCGGGCGCATTTGGGAGCGGAGTGATTCGCGGACAATCAACAACCCCTTCGGTGTGCTCAAGCCCGATCGCGTATGCGGCACCGCCAACTTCAAACACCAGCACCGAAACAAGCTCCTGTTTGCCCTCAACAGGATCCTCTCCAGGCTCAGGGGGAAAAGCCGCCATCATCAGACGCGCGTTCGCAGTCCTGTCGTTAATAGGTTTTCGCATTGATCTGTGCGCCACGCTACAACCGCATGCTTCTGAGGACCAGAAGACCCGCCATGTCCAGCACCAGTGCGACGTCTCCCCCTTCAAGATCGACGGCGCCCACGATGCCCTTGAGCCTGCGCCCGATTGAACCGAGCGACTTAACCACGATTTCCCGTTGCTCATCGAACTGCTCAACCGCAACGGCCACGTTTCTGTTTCCGGCACTTGTTATCAGAACCGGTATCTTGACAGAGGCGCCTCCATCCGGCGATTGCGATCCGCCGTTCTGACCGCCCGCATGATGAAGCAGCCGCGCCCCTCCGATCCCGAGTAAGTAACCCAGCTCGACGAGTGGAATAGTAGCGCCGCGCCACGAAACGCTCCTCCGGCCATCGCGGCCGAGTATCTCTTTGGGAGTGACGTATAGCAGCTCGATGATTTGCGCAACGTTGACGGCGTATCGCCATGCGCCGGCCCGCACGATGAACGCAGAGATAAGCACGAGCGTTGTGGGCACGGCAAGATCGAATGTGGTCCCCCTGCCCTTCTCCGACGAAATTCGAAGCTCGCCGCCGAGCTCGTGTATCGTTCGCTCGACCGCATCGAGTCCGACGCCGCGCCCGGATACCGCTGAAACCTGGTTGGCCGTCGAGAAACCGGGCCTCGAAATCAATCGAAGTGTCTCCTCTTCGCTCAAGGCCTCGTCATCGGCGATCAACCCGGTGTCGAGGGCCTGGCGCCGCACCTCGAACCGATCGATGCCGCGCCCGTCGTCGGTGATCGATATGACCGCGCGCGTTCCTTCGAGTCTGGCTTCAAGCTTGATTTTGCCCCGTCCATTCTTGCCCGCCAGCCTTCGCTCGTCGGGCGGTTCAAGCCCGTGGTCAACTGCGTTGCGGAGAACGTGATAGATCGAGTCCGCTATTCGATCGACGATCACCTTGTCGAGCTCTGTCTCGCGTCCCACCACCTCAACCGACACTGATTTGCCCAGCTCACGAGCGAGCCTTCCAGCGAGCCGCGCCGCCCGGGTGAACGTTTGCGCAAGCGAGACCATGCGAAGCCCCACCAGCCGCTCTTCCAACTCGAGGAACTCCCGCTTCATCCGCCGTGAGCTGAATCTCAGATCGAATCGCTCGCGCGCTCCCAGGTTCGCAGCGCCCAGAAACGTCTCAGCCAGCGAGGTGAGCTTTTCCATACCGATCGACAGCTCGTGAGCAAGGCCGGACAACTCATCGATCTGCGACATATCGACGCGCACGCTCGGCGATAGGGGCTGCAGCGATTCTTGAGCAAATCTGGGAGGTAAGACGACGCCAAGGTCCCCGGCAACTCCCCTGGTGGGGGCGCCCCTTCCGGGCATTATGCGGCCAGCGGCCCTGAGCGCCGCTCCGGCCTTTCGCCAGGTTGAACGTTCGAGTCGGGAGACTCGAGCGCCAAATGGTCCGGCGATTCGTTTGATGGCGCCTTCTTTGAGCGCTGCCGCAAACACGAGTTTGAACCCTACGAGCGCCGGGGCCGTCGTTTTTTCCGGCAGAGTCGTGATCAACTCGCCGGCAGATTCGAGCCTGGCGACGAGCGCACGATACTGTGTGTCGAGCTTGCCAACCTCGAATGTCACGATGATTGAGTAAAACAATCTGCCCGCGCGAACATTTTCGCTGACACGATGCTCTTCGTATTCGGTCAACAACGCCCGCTCGGCCGCGGACAGGTTTAGCATGCCAAGCCCACCGGCTTCTTTCGTCTCGCGCCCGCGAGATTTCAATATGATCGAAGCCAGGAGCTGGCGGAGACGTTCGATGTCCTCGTCGCTTGCTTTTCCGCGTGCCGCTCCACCGACGAGAGCCGCCAGCCCGGCGCCGGCCTCCAGCAGCGCCGAGCTTGTCCGTTCATTCAGCGCCAGCTGACCAAGTCTGAGATCATCGAGGATGTCTTCGAAGTCGTGAGCCAGCGATTGCACTTCGGCCAGACCCATCATCCCGGACAGACCCTTCAACGAGTGAACGGTCCTGAAGGCTCGATTGACAAGGTTGGTATCAGGAGTAGCGCCGGCTCGAGAAGCCAGGGAATCGAGATCGGCCAGAAGCGAGTCCAGCAACTCTTCCGACTCGGAGAGGTACTCACTCAAAAGCGCGCTGTCATCGATCAGACTATTTGTCATTTGTGATTTGCCATTTGTTATTTGTCATCGAAAGCCCCGCAACCTGGTTCACCGGCAGACGACAAATGGAAAATAGAAAATGAAAAATACCCTATTGTTGACCGTTCGCGGCGGACGCCGTCTGAGTGCTCTCGAGATCGCGCTTGATGGCGTCCAGTATGCCGTTGATGAACTGAGTTGCTTCGAACGTCGAGAAGCGCCGTGCTATTTCGAGCGCTTCGTTTATCACCACGGTCTTAGGTGTGTCCGCTTCGTAGAGGAATTCGTAGATGGCAAGCCGAAGGATGTTCCGATCAACGACGGCCATTCGCTTGATGCGCCAGTGCTCAGCGCGCCGCTTGATCAAATCGTCTATTTCGTCGAGGCGAGAGATCGCGCCCAGCGCCAGGTTGTTCGAAAAATCGCGAGCGACATTACCCATATCATCGCCGAACGCCTCCCAGTAGTTGGTTGTCAATTCGTCAACGGGCGGCTGCGCAATGTCGTATTGAAAGAGCATCTGTAAGGCGCATATGCGCGCCTTACGCCTGGCACCCATAATTCAAAACCTGCTGCTAACCAAAGTGTTTACTCTAAAGCGCCCAGCTTCAGAATTCACGATACAGATTGACGAGCTCGACCGCGGTCATCGCCGCGTCGAATCCTTTGTTGCCGGACTTCGCCCCGGCGCGATCTATTGCCTGTTCGAGATTGTCCGCAGTGACTACCCCCAGCGTTATGGGGAGATTCGTTTCAAGAGAGACGTTGGCCACACCCTTGATGACTTCCGCTGCGATGTATTCGTTGTGAGATGTTTCCCCGCGAATCACGACGCCGAGACAAACAACGGCATCGTACTCGTCGCTCATTGCCGCTCGTTTGGCCGCCATCGGTAACTCAAAGGAACCCGGGACACGAATGATCGTGATCGCGTCGCTCGAAGCACCGAGCCTCTCGAGAGCATCAACAGCGCCGCCCACGAGTCGGCTGACGATGAAGTCGTTCCAGCGGCTGGCAATAATTGCCACTCGAAGCCCTTCTGCGTTGAGTCGCCCCTGGAGTGTCTTAGCCAATCAGCCCTCTCCTCATGTCGTGGCCTGGAGCGTTGTCGCTCGCCCGAGAACCACTCGACTCGATCCCAACGTTTTCCGACATTGAGTCTACGGCGCTGGCGACTTCTTTCAATCATCAACTGCGAAACGAGTATAAGTTCGGGTAAATATCGTGTCAAGGAAACGCCATGAACAGGGTGCGCGTCAGATTCTCGCGCACACCGGTCTGTGCACTTCAACCCACGCAGTGGGTGGTAGTGTGTAGCCCAGGGCGAGTCCGCGAGCCCTGGGTTAGGCTCGCCAAGGTAACCATGAGCCCACGCAGTGGGCGGCAGCGGCTCCGTCACCCCGGCGTGGGCTGCTAGTCTTCTGTCGCCCACTGCGTGGGCTCACCGCTACCTTCGCGCGCCTACCCCAGGGCTCGCGGACTCGCCCTGGGCTACACGCTACCACCCACTGCGTGGGTTGAATTGACTAAACTGGTGTGCGCGAAACACTGACGCGCACCCCCTTGAACAAGGCCCATCTCTGGACATATAAAAAGCGCATCTGTTAGTTTAGACGCGGTGTGCTCCCGTAGCTCAGTTGCATAGAGCGTCCGCCTCCTAAGCGGAAGGTCGCGCGTTGGAATCGCGCCGGGGGCACCACTTAATTTCTTGACTCTCCAAAGTCAGGATGAAAACGCAAGGTGGATCGTTCTATTCATACCCGCTTTCATACCCGCTTTCATACCCGCTTTGAAGTATCTTCCGTGGAAAAAAATCTACGGTCAGTGTCCAGTGTTCTCGCCCCGATGACACGTTTCTGAATGTGTGTGTTTCTCGCAAACCCGAAAAAAGGATCGAGCTTATCCTGCAAAGCTTAATACCATCGGGGACCATCTCAGAAAACGCCGGCTTGATCTTGGCCTACTACAACGAGAAGTGGCGAAGCAGATTGGCGTCACCAACTGCACGATTCAATATTGGGAGACAAATCGGGTTGCTCCGGCTCTCCGTTTCAGACCTCGGATCGTTACTTTCGTGGGGTATGACCCCTTTGAAGGATGCGCTCCCAAATCGGTGGCGGCAAGGATAAGGTCTCAGAGAGAGCGTTTCGGCCTGTCACGCAGAAATTTGGCAGCTCTCCTGGGACTTGACCCAAGCAGCGTTGCCGGCTGGGAAACCGAAAAGCATCGGCCCACCAAGAAATCTCTGGAGCGAATAGAAGCGTTTCTGATGTCGAATGATCGAGTCAAGGAACCTAGTAATCGGTTCGACACTATTTAAAACACTAAACCGCCCTTTTTCTGACGCATCCTCGATGCGCGAGGGGTGATCACCACCACCAGTTATGATAATCTCCACCGGCTCACTGGAATCACCTACAACGTGAGCGCAGCGCCCGGCGTGGCCTTGATGGCACCGGTGATCTTCACTTTTGACACATCAGACACCAGCAACGAAGCGAGGGTTCTGTTGCTTTCGGTTGATGTTGGGACGAGCGGCGGTGTTTATCGAGAGAGGTATACTTTTCGACAGCTTCAATCCCGTGTCAACGACAGCTCATAGGATTGAGAGGCGGTTACACGACAAATTCTCAGTACAACGCGGTCAGTCAAAGAACCCAGATTGCGCACTATCAGATTTCACTCATGTCTCAACACCGTGACTGGATCAACTCTGGTAGCGATGAGAGCCGGCGCTGCGCTCGCGACCAACACGATACAAGAGACTATTAAGGCGGAACCTATAAAAACCGATATGTCCAGAGGCTCAACGCCATAGAGGAGACTCGAAATGAACCTAGTTAAACCTACGGCAGCAGCGATTCCTCCGGCAATGCCAAGGAACCCAAGTAGCGCACCTTGCTTAAGAACCATCGCTATGATCTGTCCGGGCTCGGCTCCAAGGGCAATACGGATTCCGATCTCATGTGTATTTGCCTCTACCATGAATGCTACGACTGCAAATACGCCGCACATTGCAAGGAGCAAGCCCAATGAAGCAAACGACCCAAACAAACTGGCCCGAAACCTGTACGCCGAGATCGATCCTGAGATAACTTCCTGCATTGTTCGAACACGGAAGACCGCCAAGTCCTTGTCCAGCGACACGATCAGAGTTTGCAATAAGGGGGCAACGGCTTTTACGTCGCCATCTGTTCGCGCAACAAGGGTCATCTGCAGCGAGGGGAACCTGCCACGATACGGCTGCAAATACGGAGCGTAGAATTGAGGCCCTGCCGGTTTCGACAGGCTCGCTTGCTTTACGTCACCCACTACACCCACAACCTCTCTGGGTTCTGGCTCATCCGACACTCTCAGACTTTGGCCGATCGCGTCCGACTCAGTCCAGTAGAGTTGAGCGAGCGACTGATTCACAATCACCGATTTTCGGCCGTCCGCCAGGTCGGTCTTGTTGAAATACCGCCCGCGAGTTAGAGGAATCCCCATGGTTTGAAAATAATCACCACCAATGTAGTAGTAGAGAGCCATTACAGCCTCGCCTTGAGGAGCTTTGACGGACAGTCTCCGTCCGCTTGGACTGGCTAGTGGTAGCTGGCTGACGAATCCGATTGCCACGATCGTCGGCAGTCGGCTAATTCCCTCGGTTAGGTTCTGTTGGAACTGCTCTATCGGATGAACATTTTGTTCGTACATTACCGGCGTGCCGGGCGCTGCACGTTGGGCGGGGGCTTTACCCTCTAACGAGACGGAGTATTTGGACTCTGGAAGGTCGATGCTCATTGAGACGATTCCCATTGGGTCAACGCCCGTAGCGATCTCACCCAATCGAAGTACGGTTTGGATGGCCAGCGTTGCGGTAATCATCAAAACCACGGCGACGGCTACTTCGATGATCGCAGCCGCGTTTCCGGCATGACGTCGAATGTCAGCAATCGCTCGACCGCCGCTCGTTTTCAGCGACTTTAGAGGATCTCTGGCAAGAACATGAAAAATCGGAATGAACCCAATGGCGAGGGCAACAAAGAGCGAGAGGAGAAGCGCGAAAACAAGAGCCGGAATGCTGACACCCATCTCCGAAAGGCTCGGAATATAGCTTTGACCCATCATCCGGACAAACGCAACGCCCCAGTGAGCGAACAGCACGCCGAGTGCGCCAGCTGCGATCGCTGTCACCAATGCCTCTGCCAAGACCAACCGCACTAGGGTCACCGGGCTAGCACCAAGACAGACTCGTATTGAAGTGTCCTTTTCTCTAGCGACCGACCGTGTGAGTTGAATATTGCTGGCATTAGCCAATGAAATAAGTAAGAGCGAACCTGCAGCCGCGAGCAAACCAAGAAACGCTGATCGATAATCCCGAACAAGCAGATCTCGTAGAATCAGGAGCCTTACACCGTCACCGGGATTAGACCCTTTCACTTTGAGTTGCTCAAATAGCCCGTCCGCCTCAGCCTGGCATTGAGGGAGCGTTACACCTTCTCGCAGCCGGCCTAGCATAGCAGTTCTGATCAACCCGGATATCTCGAACTCGTCCTGTCCGAGAGAAAGGCCGCCGACTCCTTTCGATCGCGGGACCCAGACGTTAGTGCGCTCCGGATACCGGAAACCCTCCGGCATCACTCCGACTATAGTGTGAGAAATCCCATTGAGCGCTATTGTTCGGCCAAGCACAGAAGGATCACTTCCAAATCTCTCGATCCAAAGATAGTGGCTTATGATTGCGATATTCCCAGCCTCCTCGTCCGTAGGAGTGAATTGACGTCCGATATGTGGCAGTACGTCGATCACAGCAAAGAAGCCGGCTGTGACGACGGCGGCCGAGATGCGCGTTGGGAACATGCCCCCTGACTCAGTCACGCCGCCGGATTCATACGAGCATAGCGCGCTAAGTGTACTAAGCTGGCTCCAGTACTCCAGAGCGTCGCCTCCGCGTAGCCCCGGAGCGTTGAACACCACTAGCCTTTCTATCTCCCTTACCGGAAGCGGCTGCAAGACAACGCGATAGAGCACGGTAAAGGAAGTTGTGCTTGCTCCGATCCCGACACTGAGCATCAGCACCGAGACCAGACTCAGTGCCGGCGTTCTTCGCATTTGCTTTGCTGCGATACGCAGGTCCTGTAAGAAACCACTCATCAGCATTGGTCGTCCAAACTGTTAGCTGCGAGCAACCCGATCGAGCAGTCTACCTACGATTCTGAGGTGTCGAAAGTGCGGATGGTAAGAATGCCCTAAAACGCTACCCATCGCCCGTCGGCGCCGCAACGAAGTCTGCGATCCCCAGAAGTAGCCGTTGCACCTTGTGAATAGAACAGTCCTTCTAAGACACAACGCGTGCAACTCTGGGGCGAGTCGGACGGGTTATCTATTTGTCCGGTCTCGGGCATTTGCAGAAGAGGAACACCAAAGTACGCTTCAAGCTCATTGTGCAGCTTTCCACCATAAAAACCTACCCAATTCTTCACGACCTTGGCCTGAGGGGAGACCACTATCGTTTGCGGCGTGCTCCCCAATCCGAGCGCCATCAAGGTATCGACAGATAAACCACTTAATACTGGGAACCCTAGCTTTTGTTCCTCCGCCTGTAGGCTTCCATTGTCAGTATCGCGTAACGACAAACCAATAAACCGGTGGGTAGAGGCTGTCGCTTTGGCTAGGGCTCGTACTGTGTCGACATTGCGCCCACACCAAACGCAGTTGCGAGAAAACACGTAAAGTACAGTTGGTTTGTCGGTGGAGGTAAAGGAGATTACTTCCGCGCTACCGTCGAGCTTCTTTAAGGCTAATGGCGCAACCAGCGCTCCTTCTATTGCTAATCGGAATTGATTGAACTCGCCTTTCAGACATAATTTCCCTCCTAGGCTTTGCTGATGCAACGGAGTGTATGACTTGCCGAACCATTGTCAACAACAAAAAGAAGTTCGAAGTAGTGAGGCTACTTATTTCTTGTCGGGTTCCGCCTTTGTAATTCTACACACAGGTCTGACACACCGACGCGAGCATACGCTTGTGTAATTTCGATGTCAAGAAAATTCGTTACCATCTGCAAGAATTATTCAAGCCTGCATCGGACAATGACGCGCTCACGCTGCGGTGCGGTTGATCGAACCATTACTGTGACTCTGCTATTTAACGCTCTACGCATTCGACGGCACATTCTTACTCACATGAGCCAGCCAGAACTCTCACGCCCAGAAGTTCCGATCAAGCGTGCGATACTGAATCGCTTCACTCACGTGCTGGGATTCGATCACCTCCTTACCTTCAAGATCTGCGAGCGTGCGGCTCACTTTCAAAATCCGATCGTAAGCTCGAGCCGACAACCCGAGCCGCGTGATCGCGTTCTCTAACAATCCCTTTGACTCTGAATCAATCGCGCAGTACTTGCGTATCAATCGCGGCGACATCTGGGCGTTGCAGTAGATTCGCTCGGTGGTGAACCGCTCCAACTGGACTCGGCGCGCCCTGACTACTCGCTCGCGGATATCGGCCGAACTCTCCGCCGGGGTCTCGCTAGCCAACTCCTTGAACTTCACTGCGGGCACGTCGATGTGAATGTCTATCCGGTCGAGTAAGGGGCCGGATATCTTTGAAACGTAGCGTTGTATCTGAATCGGCGAGCACTTGCATTCGCGGGTGGGGTCGTTGAAGAAGCCGCAGGGACAGGGGTTCATTGCCAATCTGTCATGTCACCTTAAGTGCCACTAAGCCAAGGGATCGAGCATATCCTGCAGAGCTTAACACTATCGGAGACCACCTCAGGAAGCGCAGGCTTGATCTCGGCCTGCTGCAAAGAGAGGTTGCCGATCAGATAGGAGTGACGGCTTGCACGATTCAATACTGGGAGACAAATCGGGTTGTTCCGGGTCTCCGATTCAGACCTCGAATCTCTGATTTTTTTGGCTATGACGTCTTTGATGGGAGCGAGCCCGAATCGGTGGCTGAAAGGCTCCGGGCTCACAGAGAGCGACTCGGTCTGTCTCGCAAGAAATTCGGGGCACTGCTCGGAATTGACCCAAGTAACCTCGCTGGCTGGGAAACTGGGCGTCACCGTCCTACAAAGAGATCGTTGGTGGTTATAGACAAGTTCTTGAACGGCGCTCGATTCGTACATGACCGAAGTAAGTAATGGCCTGTAAACAACTTATCCCTTATCCCATGTTGCCGACCTAACGAAAAAAGCTCGATCTCATCTCTCTAATATCTTGTATCATTTGCTCGTCAGCGCCTTGATCTGCTCAGGCAAGCTTCCTAGCTTATCTATTTTCCTTTCGTTCCGACCAGCCCATGCCTTCACGTAGGATAGCTTCTCACGACGCTCTGATAGAAAATCGGAAGGCCTCTCAAGGTAGTGAGCAAACAACTCGCGCTCGCCGGTGATAATAAGGAATGCAGCAAAAAGCTCCGGAGAATTGTCTTTTTCAAGACTCTCAATGATGAACGGGAGGGCGAACACGCCATATCGTCTGATCTGCGTTAGCTTCTGAGGGTCGATTTCTTTACGGGTTTGGGGCTCATAACTTGACGTCCATGTTGCTTCCAGCGATGCGGTCGCATTCAAGAACTTCCCCGAATCCCAGTCTTGGACAAAGCGATCCCTGAATCGCGGCACAGCCGCGTAGTGATTCTCCTCTCCACTTCCGAAATAGAGATTGATTCCGCTGACGCCATTCAAGAGAAGGACCAATTGATAAAGTCGTAATTGGTCCTTTTCGCTCCTCATCTCCTCGACGAGGAATGGCGTCAAATTCGGACCGATTGCAAGCAAACCTCCGACCGCACTCCTCAGCTCAGCAGGGCCAATATCTGTACGCACCCAAGCGGGTTCTCCCAGATGCGGGTTAGAGTCTATTGCTCGGCGCCATCGCTCGAAAGCGGCTCGATAGTCTGCCGACGATTGCTGCGGTGACTGAAGCGAATTTGATACACTACTGCCGATCACAATCCCGCAGAGTGCAAGAAGCGCAACTGCATATTTCATACTAGTTTCCTCCTACAATATTGCCGTATAGGTCACCTTGTATTTGGTCTTTGTCATGTGACATCAAGATGCCTTGTCCCATCTTGCTTGAAACCGGACAATCGGGCCCCATACCTCCTGACTTCTTTGCGACGTGTTGGACATCGCTAGTAGAGAACCCGTAATACCAAATGTTGCTTACGCCCTGTGAGGTGTAGTAAGCATTGAGTTCCGAGACGCTAATCATTCCATTTGTATTCGTATCAATTACCGACCAAATCCAGTGAGTCGTATCACCGATAGTATATCCGACGCAATTGTAGGCCGTCGTAGCTGGGCCCAACTTGCAGACCTGACACCTTGCTAAGTTGGGGAACCCCTCTGTGTCAACGTGAGTGAGACACCGACTGCCCAATAGTTTAATGTACGAGGGCGGGAAAGAAAGGTCCCATGTCAACGTTGTTGAACTCAATGAATCAGTCCGAATGTTATGATCCCGAGTAACTCCAGCAGCGGCAGGCGGCGCTGGGCAGTGAGGGCGAGCGAAGCGAGCCCGAACGGACCGCACGCCTGCTGCTGCTGAAGCCGCGCACACCGGACCCGGAAGTGGTCGGGCGGCCGGTACGACGCCGCTTTACTGCCGACTTACAAACAACGAATTCTCGCTGAGGTGGAGGCCGCTGCCGGCACTGGAGCAGTTGGTCGCATGCTGCGCCGCGAGGGGCTCTACTCTTCGCAGTTGACTAGCTGGCGCAAGGCTCGCGACCCACTCTGAACGAGCGGCCCTCGCCCCAAAGAAGCGCGGCCCTAAACCCAGTCGCCAAAAATCCGCTGCAAGCAGAAAACACCCAACTCAAGCGCGAGAAGGCGCAGCTGCAAAAGAAACTGCACACCGCAGAGCTGATGCTCGATTTGCAAAAAAAAGTTTCCCAGATCCTGGGCATCACCCTGCCGGTGCTCCGCAGAGCGACGACGACGAGGGGAACTCGTGAGCGCCGCCCTGGCCGCGGCCAGCGAGCTCGGAGTCCGGCCCACTTGTGCCGCGCTCGCCCTGGCTCCCGCTACTTTCTATCGCTACCGCCAGGGCCCAACCGAATCGCTGGCCTTAGCGCGGCGGCCACCGGCTCGCGCCCTGGCTCTGACTGAGCGCCAGACGGTGTTGGACCTGCTCACTTCGCCGCGCTTCTGCGACGACGCGCCGCGCCAGATCTGGGCCACTTTGCTTGATGAAGGCCAGTATCATCTGCTCAGTCTCGACCATGTATCGGCATCTTGCATGCGGAGCACGCGGTCCGGGAACGCCGCGATCAATTGCGTCATCCCACCTACGCTAAGCCGGAGCTGCTGGCCACCGCTCCCAACCAGGTCTGGAGTTGGGACATCACCAAACTGTTGGGCCCGGCCAAGTGGACCTACTTCTATCTCTACGTGATCCTGGACATCTTCAGTCGTTACGTCGTCGGCTGGATGGTGGCGCCCCGAGAATCCGCCACCTTAGCTCGGCAGCTGATTGCTGAAACCTGCGCCAAGCAAGCAATTGCTGAGGACCAACTAACCCTGCACGCCGATCGCGGCTCTTCGATGAAATCCAAGCTGGTCGCTCAACTGCTGGCCGATCTGGGCGTCACCAAGACCCATTCGCGACCCTATGTTTCTGATGACAACCCTTTCTCGGAATCGCAGTTCCGCACCATGAAGTACCGGCCGGAGTTTCCCGAACGATTCGGTTCGATGCAGGACGCGCGCAGTTTCTGCGGGCCCTTCTTCGAATGGTACAACACCCAGCATCATCATTCGGGGATCGGCCTGCACACCCCGCACAGCGTTCATTACGGCTTGGCCCAAGCAATCCACCAGGCGCGCCAACAAACCCTGCTCGTGGCCCATGCGGTCCATCCCGAGCGGTTCGTTAAAAAACCTCCAGCCCCTCCTTTATTACCAGGAGCGGTCTGGATCAACCCGCCCAAACTGCCGGGCGGCCCACCGGACTCAGAGCCGGTGCTACACTAAATTCAAATGTCCGGTGTCTCAAAGTCGTTGACACGCGCCGAACGCGGAACTTAGAACGCTCCATTCGCTATCGCCCGGACGCGTAGTACAAGCGCAAAGGCACGTTACGGTTGTGCTGCCCAAATGAATGGAGACAGGAAAGTACCCAAAGATTTCTGCCGGGTAAAAAAACCAACTATCTGGATAGCTATAACCGGGCAGAAATCTGTATCCAGAATAGTCGACATACGATGACTGCTCTTCATCGAAGTACTTCATATCCACATAGTGATCGCTAAGAACCGATCCTGCGCCCGAAGTACCAGTATACTGAGTATAGATTGTGGCAGTTATTATCCCGCTTTGGCAGGCTCGCACCTGGTATACGCCATCCTTGTATAGCTCACCACAGACATAAGCCGTATAGTACTCCGCAGTTTCATAGTCGAGTTGCGTTCGGTGATATCCCCTTGTCCTGTTATTCGCAAAGTCGTATATCACGGCGGAGGTGCCGTAAACATTGCCCGCCAGTGCGTCTATCGTACCAAACACACACGAAAAAAGGCCTAGCATCATAAACAGTCTAATGGCCTTCATTTCACTCACCTCCTGTGGCAATTAGCCCATCGATTCATTAATCCGCTACCTGAACACGCAGAGCCTACCTTGTAGGGCTCGTCGGTCGAATGCTGAGTCCAATGCGACGTGTTGCAAACTGTTCAACGTTATCAAACGAATCTGCTCCCAGAGCATTACTTAACGAGTCTCTCGCGGCGAGGATGATCTGATCGCGCTCCTGCTGCAAAACCTTTAGTTCAGGCGACGGTGGAGGGACTTGGCTGCCTTTTGGAATCCTGCCTCCTGGAAACTGAGATTGGGACTTCTGCATAACTTGAAGAGCCTTCGCGTCTTGTTGCGCGACCTGTTCGACACAGGCTGCTGCGATCGCGCCTAATTTCCTGGCTTGCTCATCCGTCAGGTTGGCCTGCGTCTGCACGTAACTGCGAAGGGTCTCCCCTTTGGCACCTTCACTCTCGAGCTCCAAAGCCTGGTTTTCCAGGTCAACGACCAAATGGAAGAAGGCGCTATAGACGACGGCGATGCGTGGTTTCAGATCCGGCGCTTCGCCAGGAACTACTCTCTGAGCTCGAGAGGTTGCTATGCTAAATCCAACTAACGCAACTAGCAGCACTATTGCGGACAAACTGACGATCCATTTCTTTGCCATTTCATCCTCCCTATTAAGGAGCGGACGAGTACACCGCCCCTGGATGCTATGTTCCGTACCGATACATTCGCAGCGGGCGCGATTGTACAGCAATAGTAGAAACAAATTCCGTGACTCAAGTCACACGTCTAAGTGATGGGAGTCACTCCGCTGCTGCTTTGGCAAAGAGAAGTGGCTAAAGAGGCGTCAGGGAGAGGGGTCAGGATGAATATCGGGCATGACTTTGTTGACATTGAACTCGAGCCTGCTCACCTCGGGTCTCAGCCTTGTTGACAATCATCTTGAACCCCCTCATCCCAAATCCAATCGGCGGATGCGGCATGCTCTGACTCTCGGCGACGATCGCTACGCCCAGAAGTTTCGCTCAAGCGTCCGATACTAAATCGCTTCACTCACATGCTGTGACTCAATCGACTCCTTGCCCTCAAGGTCCGCGAGCGTTCGACTCACTTTCAGGATCCGATCGTAAGCGCGAGCCGACAATCCCAGCCGAGTGATCGCATTCTCCAACAACCCCTTCGACTCTGAATCGATTACGCAATACTTACGGATCAATCTCGGCGACATCTGAGCGTTACAGAAGATGCGCTCGGTTGGAAAGCGCTCAAGTTGCACCCGACGCGCGCGCACGACTCGGTCGCGTACCTCACCTGAGCTTTCTGCGGGCGTGTCGCTAGCCAGCTCTTTGAACTTCACAGCCGGAACATCGATGTGAATGTCTATCCGATCCAGCAGCGGCCCGGAGATCTTCGACACGTATCGCTGGACCTGTACCGGCGTACATTTGGACTCTCTAGTTGGGTCATTATGAAATCCGCGGGGACATGGATTTGCTTACACGAGCGTAAAACACGACGGTAAGTCGCCGACGATCTGAAGTTGGCTGGGGCCTTCGTCTTCTCATGGCGGTGCGGAAGTCGTAGCGTCGCACTCGTAGTTAAAAAAACGGAACTCTAGCATAACCGGGGGGGAACTCCAATCAGTGAATTGACTGACACTCCGGTATAGCCGTCAGGCATGGTAACAACAAGGTCCACGCAGGGATTCGTTGCCACATATTTCTGACGGACTTCGAAGAAAAAGGGCGGTATCGGTCGAAATTCACTGCAGTCCGACTGGCCATACATCGCAGTAGCAAAGAATGTCTTGGGCTATTAGAGAAAACGCGGACGAGCGTTGCCCGGCGTTGCTATCCCTGCTACCCGAGTTTACCTACGCAGCGTCACGCAACAAATGCTATGCTTAAGTGAATTGCCGCGTCACGCGCAATGGGTAGAGTCTTCCCATCTGCTGACGCAATCGCTATACCTCGAGTGTATCTCCATCCGCCGTCGGAACTCGCGGACGCCGCTCGGTTAATCTTTCCTCCATTTCATCCTCTAGTGAGGTCTGTAGGTGGAACAACTCTGCACTCCGCCCCTAAATTACCTCCGGACTCAGTGCGCTTCTCCTTGCCAACCCTGTACTGGGCCTCTGCCGTTCGGAAATCAATGACGTACGGTGTTCCCTTGTTAGCGGCACGGGCTAGTTCTTCTGGGCCAGCCTGAACAAATGGAGGCGCGAAGAACTTGATCGGTGGAGCGTCGCCGACGAGGGCGATGGCAAGCTTGTGTCGATCTAGTTGGCGAAGTTCCTCCTCGCATATATGAACGCGTTTGGCCTCAGCAAGGCGATTCCCTTTGCTCTTCTTACGTCGCTCATCACTTGCCTCGTGCTGAATGGCATTGAAGCTGGCTAGCCTAGCGGCGAACTCAGTAGTCCTCCGATCCAGTCCAGGTAAGAAGACCTTAGTCTTGAACGAGCGTAGAACAGCGTCGCCGCCGTGCAGTCCGTAGTGATTGTAGATTTGGTCGATGTGCTGGAATGCGACGACAATCGCAACTTCCGAGGCTGGAGCTAGACTGAGCATTCTGGTGAGCCCCGGGATCTGGATGCTGCCAGCTTCGTCGAAGACAAAGAGTCCTGGTGGACATTCTACGGCGGATTGAGGAGGTGCACTCAACCTGCTAAGCGCGAGCCGGAAGAAAGCAGTCAAGAAACACCCGTATAAATCGGCTTGACCTTCTAAGACGCGCAGGTAGATTGCGGTGCCAGGTATATGCAGCATGTTGAGATCAATGGCGGCTCGTGAAGCAGATCCAGGGGTCGCAAGAGGGGAAGTCACCGACTTGACGGTCGACGAAGTGAACATTCGGCTTTTAGATATAAGGTCAGAGAGAATGGCGCCCTGCAGATAGCGGTCAACGCTAGCGAACTCTTTCCAATCCTTACCAACCTGTGGATCCGGCGATTCTCTCATCTCCTTGTTGAGCGGTGATTCTGTTTCACATTCCAGTGGGTCGATTGAGCGGACGGAGATAAACTCACTAATCATCGCTGGTGTCGGGTGCTCGACTATATGAGGCAGGTGAAGCAGGATGGCGGTCAAAGCAGCCTCTTCAGTCTTTATCTGGAAACTCTGAGACCCGGTATGCCTGCCGTCCGGCTGAGAGGCAACGATGATCGACGCGATTTCGTCTGCGAGTCGAGCATTGTCTTTGCAATCAGGAACGAAATTCCAGTAATCAGACCGGGTTGGATCGGTGAGGTCCAGCCGATAGACGCGCTGATAGAAAGATGCGGTTTGCTCGTAGAGCTCTCCCTCGGGATCGAGCACGATCGTTGAGCCACGAGTGGCCCAATCGCGCAGGAACGTGTAGATGAAAGCAGAAGATTTGCCTGAGCCCTCAGGACCGAATAGAGCGATGTGGCGCATCGTGTGAGCGGCCGGAAGGACTAGCTGATAACCTGTCGGGAGCGTGCCGAGTCGCAGTTCACCTGGTCTTCGATCGGTACCGTATTCCTGGGCGAAGCCCGCTGATCTGAGCCATCCTGGATCGGCCCATAACGAGGGAGCCTGAGCGACAGGTCGTTCTTCGCGTTCGTAGGGAAGAAGGGCTTGGGAAGCTTTCGCAATACTCAATAGTAGGATAACACCACTTCCGCAGATAAGAATGAATCGAGTGTCGCGTTCTACGTCAAAGAGGTCGGCCGAGACCCACATCAGATAGGCAGCG
The DNA here is from genome assembly GCA_963737945.1 of Blastocatellia bacterium. Lineage (GTDB taxonomy): Bacteria > Acidobacteriota > Blastocatellia > UBA7656 > UBA7656 > Onstottus_A. The sequence continues at coordinate 83,773 of CAVTUR010000001.1, forward strand.
ATTGATCCGCACAACGTAAGCCAGAACATCTTCGCGGCAGCAATGAAGCATCGGAGCGCGGCCCGCCTCGCGGTCAAATCGGGATGGCTAACCGGCCGGGGTATGCCGCGCTTCGCGTCGTATTTCTCAATGAAGTTGAGTAGTAAGTCATAAAGCACATCCGTTAGACCCATCTTCGATCGCCTCCGATCTTAGGGTAGCTGTCGCCCTCTATCTGCCACGCGAGTAGCTGTCGCGATCGCCTCGATTATCTCTGGTTGCCTCGGTTGCCGACCGATCGTTGGTCCGCGTAGCAAGGTCGTGGCTACGAGTTTCGTCAGCGCGCCGAGTCACTTCGGCAGCTTCTCTTTCTTGATTCACCCTTTCGGCTTGCCTCGCGCCCTCGGTGAATTCCCTCCGATCAGCACTCAGCGCAGGAAGTTTCTCAGCAAACTCTCTCAGCTCGGCTATCTCTTTCGGGTTCAACTCAGGAGCGACTTGGTCGGACGACACTCGCGCAGCGCGGTAGTGGTCCTGGGCTATTCTGTCCCTCATCACGCTGTATTCTGCCGCTTTGATCGACCTCGCTTCGGCCATTGCGATCTGCTGTCGGCCCGATTCCCCGACCTGCTGGCGCTCTCGCTTCTGGTCCGGCGAATCCGTGAAGTGCCTGAATATCAGATCTAATGCGCTGCAAGGTTCCACTTCCCTGATGCTCTTGGTGTAGTCGAGGCCAGCTTTGTCTTTGACCGGGACCTGCCGGAAGTCGCGGTACCTGACTGCCGCAATGAACCGCTCCCCTTCCTTCATCATGTTCAATCGCGCCATGAGCTCGCGGCCCCGGACTCGGGAGAGTTGCCCGGGGCTCGGGTCCCGAAGCAGTTCACCCTTCACTTGTTCGTATGCGTAGCCCAGGAGCCGGGCGTCCTTGTTTCGTTGAGCAATTCCGATCATCTTGTGCATCTCGTCACGGTCGTAGGTTGGTGAGGGCATCCTCTTCTTATTGACCCCACGCGCGACTCTTGTCTGATCGAGTTGCTTTGCCGCGACCTGAAACCTAACCTCAGCCGCGCCAAGGCCCCGGGCAATGCTGACTTCTTTCGTTGCCAGTTGCTTCTGTATGTCCTTCTTCACCTCCCGCAGATAGTCGATCTGACCTTGTATCTCCTCCCTCTTACTCGGTCGAAGAAAGTTGTAGAGCTTGAGCTTCTCTTCGGTCTTGCTTTTGATTGCCTGTTCGACATCCTTCAAGGACAACCCCTTCTCCCAACCTTCGACATCGAGTTTCCAAACGTGGCGCGAGACCTGGAAGGCTTCGGCCTTTGCATTTGCGTCTTTCATCTCAGCGCCGGCGAGGACGCAATTGGCTTGAAGCCGCGCGGCTGCTCGGTTTTCTTTGACGGGAATATCGATGGACGCTCGGTACTCTTTAAGCTGCTTCCACTCCTCGGTTGTGTAGACGACTTGGGGCAACTTTTCTCGCCCAATTTCCTTTCTTGTCGCAACGGTTTTGTCGAACGCAACGTCGAAGTCGTGCGCGATTCTTGCTGCTGATTTGATCTCCGCCTCGGGTGCGTCGGTGCGAATCAGATGAGCGAGTTGTTCCCGGGCAACCTCTATCCTGGCTAGAAGGCGACTAGTTTGCTTCTCTGATGCGGGCCGAATCACCGGTTCAGCCTGCTTCGGCGACTCGAGTTGCTTGCCCCGATCCCGGGCCTCGGACCTCTGAGCCGACAGTCTCTGCTCGGCCAACTTCTCTCTTCGGTCGTTGTCTCTCTCGGGTTTGGGCGGGATCGGTTCGCCCTTTCGGTAGGCTTCAGCCGCCGTGAACTTCCACTGTCTGGTCTCCTCTTTCTTCCTCAAGTATTCGACGTGGGCACTCTTGTCGCCGGCAAAATCGGTGTATATCCTGGACCACTTTTCGTCGATGGTTTTGAACTCGTTGTTCTTGAGCTGAATGCGCCGACCATCGGTCTGCCGGGAATTCAGGTAGAGATGTACGTGAGGATGGTCGGTATCCCGATGGATAGCGCCAAACGCAATCGCCTTCGGAAACGCCTGCTCAAGGAAGTCATTCGTCAAATCCCTGATCTGACGATTGGTCGCCGGGACATCAAACGAGAGGATTATTCGGTAATGGGTTCGTCCTCCTTTCCTCCGCTCGTAGTCTTCCAGTGAGCCGAAATAGAGCCTGAGGTTTTCGGTCTTCTCCCTCAGGGAGAGCTTTTCAGAGGCGTCTGATCGTCCCAACTCGGAGTTTCGTCCGTTGTTTTCGGTCAAAAAGTCGGGCGCATTCCGGGTCCAAACGGGATCGGCATCGCGTTGGCCGCCGCCGCCCCATGCTCCTTCTCTGTGTGCAAAGATCGGTGATCCAGATTCTCTCTTAGCGTTTCGGTGACACTCGGCTCCTTCTTTTCGGTCTGGTCATGAGTCAGCAATGACAGTTGTTCGTACCGCTCTTCCGCGTTACTTCTTGCCCGATCTCGTCCCTCGGGATCGAGTGCGGACATTCGAGTTATGTAGTAAGCATGCGCGGCACCGCACCCGCTTCTACCTACACTAACCTTTGCTATTGGGCTTGCCGTTGTCATTTCTATTCCTCGAAGCGGGCTCTGCCCTTGCTCACCGGCTTACCTCGTTGCCAAAGTAATTCGATCCTTTCGAGCGCGGCTTTGACTTGTTCGAGAGTCTTTTCGATGTCCCTGGAGCTGAGTGCTCCCCGTTGAGCGTTCAATTGTCTGGCAATTTGGTTGAGGTTATTGCCAACCCTGGCAAGCTGCAGGATGGCCCGCTCTCGCTGTATCCTGTCCTCGTTAGTTGGCGCTTGTCCGGTGAGTCCCGACTCGACCAGGAATCTCGAGAATGACAAGTCGGCCTTCTTTGCAAGCACTGTCAGCCGCATATGTTCGTCGTTTGTCAGCCTCACCAGGGAGCATTTTGGGTATTGTTCTTGCCGCTTGCCCATACTTTCAACTCAGTCAATTGTTCCCTGTCTTAGCGCGATAGCGCGAAGACGTAGCCCGCCTTAAGGCTGACTTCTCTACGTGCGTTTGCCGTCCCTTTTTCATGCACTTTCTCTTGGTTCTGCTCAGGATTTATTGCGGCGGATTTGATGAGCGCTGCGGTCGTTTTGGCTCCCGCTAAGTTGCTTCGGAACGTGCGTCATCGTGGGCACAAGTTGGAGAGTTGTGAAAGCGATTCGATAAACTGCTAGCGGAATTGGACCCGGGTTCGACTTCGTTTGCGCATAATCAACGCCCATCTTTGACCGCAGTTCGGTGGATTTCGGTCTGCAATAAGCCACAAGCTGGTGCCTACCGTGGGAGTCGATCGAGTGATGATCTACTTTCAACCGATACCCACGCAGCAACCCTGGCCGCGAATGACTCGCATGCACGGTGCCTTCCCGGCTCCAAATCGGGCCGTGAATCTGGCTGACCTGGTCGGTCGGTGAGTCCCCAATTCGTCGCCGATAGATTACTCGGATACCGTCCAGTAGTCTTAGGTTTGGGCGTGCGCACACCGATACTCTCAATTTGCGTGTCGCATTAATCCGCAACTCGCCTGTTGAACTGATGTCGAAATGAAGGCCGGTCAACGCGGCATTCTTGGGTTTACTGGAGCGAGGAGCATGGGGCCGGCGGCACATCTCACTCGCTCCGTTGGCTTCAGTCAGCGCCCGCGTTCCGACTGTCGAACACGCCGAGCACACATCGTCATTGGCAAGTTTTACATTCGTGCTTGCGTTCATCGTCTTATCGCCGGTCAGGTCGTGAACATCCGCAGACATATGTAAACTCAATCACAAACACATTTATTGATTCAACATTCGTGCCATAGAGCAAAGTGTGGCGATCACTCATGTCGACGGAAGCCTCGCCACACCTTGCACAGTCCCTCGGCTTGCCTGAAGAGGACTCTTATCGGGGCACTCAGGCGCGCGTTCATTGGCCTACTTTGTGAAAAGCACTGACCATTGCGCGTACCGGTTCACCGCAGCGCACTCCCATCGCCATTCAAGAACTCCTCCAGCGCCCGTGTCGCAGATGCAAGGCTGCCCTAGAATTGTTGCCGACCTCGCCTTCTACTGGCGAGAAAGACAAGTCAGCGCGGCAGCGAAGTTCATCGATTCGCAGTTCTGTCGCCGTTCAAGAACTCGTCAATAGCCCTGAGTGAGAACAGAACTCTGCGACCGATGCGAACGGGTTTGAGCCTGCGCGACTTGACCAACTTCCAGAGTGTCGTGCGTGAGATCTGAAGCGCTTTGCAGACTTCCGGAATCGAATAGGTGAGCTTTGGAGTTTCTATTGAACTACTCATTGAGAAAAGTCCTTTCAAGTTTTCTGGCCAGGAGGAGCCAGTGACGAATGAACTTCTCCAAAGGAAGGATGCGCAGCTTCTTGTGGTTCCGTGCTTATCCGTCTGCGCTTGGGATAGAAATTAGCACGAACGGGTTGTTGCTATCAACAAAACTCTGAACAATCTTCAGATCTGATGGAATACCTTGTGAGGACCTATTTCTTGTTGCCTACCACTGCACGAAATCGCCCTTTTTCCTCAGCTCACTCCCAGCAAACGAATCGACGACGACGAGAACCTTGCTGCTCAATTACTCGATTAGTGGATGCTCTGCGAGGCTTCCTCTTTTTTCTCGGTCGGAGCCACTCCGTGGAAGGCGTCCAACGCAGCGGCGGCGCGCCGCACGGTCTCTAGGTCGGGATTCACGTAACGATATGTAGTGTTCGCTTGAGTGTGACCCAACACTCGTCCGACTTCAGACAGCGGTATATGCGCCGCGACGAGCCTGGTTGCCGCTGTGTGTCTAAGGTCGTGAAAGCGCACATCGTCAAGCCCTGCTGCGTGCCGGGCGGTGCTGAATGAGCGCTTCACGTTATCAGTGATGCCGAAGACAAGATCGTCGGGTTCTTTCATTGAGTCTTCATAAAGTCGCTCGATAGTCGTTTTAAGCCGCGCTGTGAGCGCTACCTGTCGCTCGCGCATTGTCTTCGTGTTGAATGCGTTGACGGTGATGATGCCGTTTTCCAAATCAACATCCCGCCAGCAAAGAGACAGAATCTCGCCTTGCCGGAACCCCGTATCGAGTGCGCAAAGTACGATAGGGAGAAGGTGAGGGCGACGTGGATGCTCGCATGCCTGAAGCAATCTGGCTTCTTCATCACGCGTCAGAATGCGCTCGCGCCTTCGCTCATCGGCAATGCTGATGAGCGGGTCTCCGCAAGAAAACGGGGTTTTCAAAATCCAGCCTTGCGTCTCGGCTAGGCGTAATATTCGTCTGAGCATCGACAGCTCACGGTTTACGGACGCGATTGAACGCTGTTTTTCGCTCCGGGTCGGCTCCTTCAACCGAGTTGTACGAAAACCCCGAATGTCTCCATACGCGATTGATCGCAGGCGACGCTTGCCAAAGAACGCTCGCAGCGCCTTCAACTGGCTGCGTGCGGTGGCAACCGACCGAACGCCTGCGACCTTCCTGCCTTCGACGTACTCAGCGGGAAAGACGTAGTGTCGTTCAAAGTAGACAGCGAGATCATCGAACGTCATCCGAGAAGCATCAACCGAGCGACCGCTTGTCTCCGCGATCTCGGCCAGGACCAATCGAATGATCTCCCGAGCGTGAGTACGGTTCTCGGCGCGTCTCATGATATCCCGACGGCATCCCCGTTCGTCTGTGAACTGAACGCAGGCGTAGACCCTACCGTTGCGTTTTCGAATGAAACCTTTTCGTTCTCTCGCCATTGTCCTATACTTCTCCTTCCTGAAATGCGGCTTGAAAGCATGTCGAAGCCATACCCGCTTTCATACCCGCATTGAGGCTCAATGTCAAGAAACTGCGGCAAACAGCGGTGAAGACGTGACGGAGCTGAAGAGCAATGAATAGTATAGTTTAGAGACGCCGACGAACTTGGGTGAACCGGCGTAAACTCGGTGTAATCCGACTCCTAAGCGGAAGGTCGCGCGTTGGAATCGCGCCGGGGGCACCATTCAAATTCTCCAAGAACTCAAATGCCTACCGATGTTCTCAGCGAAGTTAGTTCGTTTCGCACGCTCGAACAAGCGCTGCATTGGGCGTTTGCGCGAAAGCCGCCGGCTCAGTTGCTGAACGTCGTCACCCAGGATGAATTCACTCACGATGTTGTGCTTCAAGTGCTGCCCGATGTGTTCCTGGTGTTTGACACAACTTGACTCGGTGCGGTGAGGGCGGTCGCTCTTTTGGATCATGCGCCCGATGCAGATGAACTGCTTGAACGGCGTGTTGCCGGCGGCTGGGTCCCTACTCCGACCGCTATGCGCGAGGGCAATGTGATACTGGGACACGCTGCGTGCCGGTACACCAATCCTTAGAACAAACCGCCACTGGCGGAATCCGAAAGCTGGGGAAACAATGTCGAACTCGCTATTTGATCTCACTGGCAAGGTTGCAATTGTCACCGGTTCAACCAAGGGCATCGGACGCTCGATCGCCGAGGCATTGGCGCGCGCAGGCGCTAAGGTCGTAATCTCCAGCCGCAAGGCCGATAAGTGCCAAGAAGTCGCAAGCGCCATCAACGCGGAAGGCCTGGAGGCGTCTGCAATCCCCTGCCACATCGGCAAGCGCGAGGATGTCGAGCGTCTCGTCTCAGAAACCAGGAAGCGCTACGGCAAAATCGATGTGCTTGTCTGTAATGCAGCCGTCAATCCTTATTACGGTCCGATGTCCGGCTTAACCGATGATGCGTTCACCAAAGTCATCGACTCAAACGTGCGCAGCAACCTGTGGCTGTGCAACCTGGCGATCCCCGACATGGCCGAGCGCAGGGACGGCAGCGTAATCATCGTCTCCAGTATCGGAGGACTGCGGGGATCACAACAACTCGGCATCTACGCTATCTCCAAGGCTGCTGATTTTCAGCTGGCGCGAAACCTTGCAGTTGAATGGGGGCCGAAAAACATCCGTGTCAATTGCATTGCGCCTGGACTTGTCCGAACCGACTTTGCGCGCGCTCTGTGGGAGAACCCCGAGATGCTGGCTAAGTCTGAAGCGATGACCCCGCTGCGCCGTATCGGTGAGCCTGATGACATTGCCGGGGCCGCGGTTTTTCTGGCGTCACGCGCGGGGAATTGGACGACTGGGCAGGTTTTTGTTATCGACGGCGGCGTGACGATCGGCGCCGGATGACTGCTCAGAACCTGACTTGTGGTGGGCAGTACGATTTCAATAACACCCAACTTCAGTTGGGTGTCTAGAGTTTGGACATTTTCCCCGAAGGGGATTTTCCCCGAAGGGGATCCGCCCTCCAGCCCAGGGTTGCTGTACTCGGCTACCCTGGGAAAGACGGCGAGTGAGTTACCCAACCCCAACGGGGTTGTGGCCAAGCTTCCCCGCGTACCCAATCGGTAAGAGGTTTGTCTTGATTGGTTCTCGTTTATTGAGTTCATGCGCTCTCGACGTGAGGCCCGGCCGCAACCCCGTCGGGGTTGGGAACCTCGCCGCGTCTTTCCCAGGGTAGCCGAGTACAGCAACCCTGGGCTGGAAGGCGGATCCCCTTCGGGGAAAATGTCCAAACTCTAGCGACAAACTGAAGTTTGTCGACACCCAACTTCAGTTGGGTGTCTGGATTCCCCGTCGGCCGCAACCGTTTCAACGGTTTCTCTCTTCGCGGATAGTCGCAAAACTGAAACAGTTCATAGTTCCGCGCTCCCCAAGCCACCCCTCTGAAGAGGGGTTACCCCCTCTGAAGAGGGGTGTTAATGATAGAACAGCGCGCCAAAACCGGACGAGACCAAGCAGCTTTCGAGAAACTCCCGATTTCAATATTAAAGTCGATGGGAAAACGTGTGAAGTGCTCCACCTGTGATGCACTTGTGATATTGAGCGAGGATGGACTACTTGACCGGCGGCTTCGCGTCGTGAACAACATAATAGACTACCCCCGAGTAATCATCCGTAAACAAAAAGGCGTTCTTACCCACGCTCATTACATCAGCAGGCCTTCCATAGATTCTCCCGTTTCCCAGGAAGCCCTTGATGAAGTCTTGTACTGCCCCGCCTTTTCTCACTCGCATCAGGCTGTAGCCGCGCCGTAACGATCGCTTCGAAGAGCCGTGTAATGCCACCAGAAAACTGTCCCTTAACGCCGGGCTGTCGTTGTCCAGATCGAAATATTCAAACCCGAGAGGAGAGCTGTGAGCGCTAAAACCCACATAGGCGGAGGGAACTGAGTCACAGTCGGTCTTCTTCTCGCTCTTGCTGAACCCTGCATCCGAGAAAATTCGCTTTCTATACTGAAAACAATACGGCCAGCCGTAGTTCTTGTTCGGTTCAACCCGGTACATTGTGTCGTCCGGCTTGAAGTCACCAAGATGATCGGCGCCCATGTTGGTCACAAACAACTGTCCCTGAACCCATTTCATCCCAACAGCGTTACGCAAGCCGGCCGCGAAAGCTCTTTGGTTCTTGCCGTCGAAGTCCATCTCGAGCACCGTCGCTCTGATCGCCTCTCGTTCTTCGCAGGCGTTACAACTGCTGCCAACCGAAACGTACAGCTTTCCGGCGCCGATTGCGATTGTTCTCGTCAGATGCCAACCGCCGTACTTGTAGTTCAGCCCGTAGTCCGGAAATGTAGCGATCACCTCAGGCGAGTTCGAAGCGACGGCTTCGCCCTCAGTGTACCTGTAGCGAAGCAACCGGTCCGTCAGCGCCAGATAGAACCAATGATTGCCTTGAGCGTCAGTGTAGAAGGCAATGCTGTTGGGGTTCCGCAGATTTTTAAGGAAGGGCGTCACCTTGTTGAACTTTCCGCTCTCGGCATCAAACCCCTCGAGTACATAGACCGAGCCTTTTTGATTGTCTGTGCGGTTGTACATATCGGTTACGAAGATTCGCCCGTCGGGGCTCTTTGCCATGAACCTGGCTCGCTTCAAGCCTTGAGCCGCTACGGTTATCTCGAACCCGGGAGGCAGGTACAGGTTGAACGTTTTGGTCTTGCTCAACACGACACGATGCGGCTTGAGTTTCAAGGGGCGCGCATCCACCGCGTTAGAATTAGCCTTGGCGGGTTGTTGGGCAGGCTTGGGCACTTCGGCAGATAGCGCCGATACTTCACGGATCAGCGCGGGCTCACAAAACAACGTCAAGGCAAGCACCAAGAGTGCCAGCAGGGTGGAGATCTCTTTCACGCCAATTCTGATCAATTGATTTGGTCCCCGTGCGTTCTGCTTAACATCAGTGATGCGTTCTCCAAGGGAATCCTACCAACTCCGTTGGTGGGATTCTGGACCGCGCGCGTCGGTCCTTTTTGTAGGCTGAGTATGAACGATCCACCAACTCCGTTGGTGGGATTCTGGACCGCGCGTGTCCGTCCTTTTTTCGTAGGCTGAATATGAACGATCCACCAACTCCGTTGGTGGGATTCTGGTCCGCGCGTGTCGCGCGGATACATGCGAGAGGCTCTGCCTTGTTCATTTCCGCCTAAGACCGAACCTCGAACGCTGCCCCCTTTCGTAACCTGAATAGCGTTCCGCCCGCGGCAGTCGTGTTCCAGGTGACGCTCGCTTCAATAAGACTCGCCCGCGAGCGAATGTTTGTCAGACCTCGTCCTGCTTTCCCCGGCTTGTTCACGTCAAAGCCACAGCCGTTGTCCTCAAGCTCGATGAGCAAATCGCCGTCTGGTTCAATCATCACCGCGAGTCTCACTTGAGTCGCCGATGAATGCCTGCCGACGTTGCTCAACGCTTCCTGCACGATTCGATAAACTTGAATCTGCGTTGGGGGATCGAGGTTCAACCGCTCTTCGATCCCAGGGACGCAAACGAATTCATACGCGAGCTTCTCACCAGAAGACTGATGCGCAACCGATTCAGAAAGCGCCCACTCGAGCGCCGCCGCCAAACCCACGTTCGCAAGCGCCGAGGGGCTCAGATCTTCACAGATACGACGAATCTCGGTTGATATCGATTCGATCTCATCCCGAAACGCGGACGGCTCGACGTGACCGTTCTGGCTTTCACTTGCCGGTAATTGATCCGTCAACAGGATCAGCCGCCTGAGATCCGCAAGCGTCTGGTCGTGCAGATCGCGCGCGATGCGGCGTCGCTCGGTTTCAGTCTCGTTCGCAAGCTGCCTTCGAGTCTGTGCGAGTTCCCGGTTTGTTCCAAACAGTCTTCGATTCTGTCTATAGCCCCACCACATCGCCACAAGCGCCAACGCAAGCAGCATCGATAGCGCGGTGGT
>CAVTUR010000002.1:0-280208 GCA_963737945.1 Blastocatellia bacterium
TCGTAGCCGTATAGGCGCGGGAGCAAGTGCTTGGGAACATAGTCGTTCCACAAGGCGAAGCTGCTCGCCCTGCTTGAGACCCTGTTTCGTCCACTTAGCGACGAGCGTTCGGTGAATGACGTCTATGCATTCGACAAGGAAAGTAGCAGTGCCCGTGGCTGGGTCTGGAGCACTTGAACGAAGGGTTCGTCGGGGTTGATCGTGCGCTTTTCACCCGGCTCATCGGTGAGGGGAGGAAGTGCCAAGCCGGGTTCGGCGCGCGACGTCATCTCACCCCACGTAACGGTCGATGCGAGTCCGTCTTCAAGACCGAACTCGGTTTGCAAGAGTTCGTGGACGCTTCGGACGATGTACGATACAACGGGCTGGGGAGTATAGAAGACCCCGCGTTGAATCTTGAGTTTCCTGTCGTACGATGCAAGAAAGTGCTCATAGAAATGGATGACTGGATCTCCGCCGCGCGTGCGTTTGCCGAAGTCGTCAAGGATAGCTGGCAGATCCGTTTCGTCACCGCGAAGGAGTTCAACTACATCCTGGATCCCCAACTCATCGAAATCTATGCCACCTTTTAGCCGGCCAGTTTTAGGAAAGTTCTTGAGCATCTCCTTCAAAAAAGGGTTCGTCACCGGAACGATCCGGGCAACATCTTCGGTCAGCAGTGCAGTGCCGTACCGCCCGCCGCTCATGTCGGTGCGCGAAATAGCGGCCGTCAGCAACCCATAGGTAATTGTCTGAGCGTATGTGTCGGCGAAGCTTTCCTCGGTGAGGTCGTGAATAAGAGCAGTCTGGAAAGCACTGAGGAGTTTGCGTAACGGGCCGCGCTCTGTCTCGGCCTGCATGAGCGTGCGGGCCGAGTCCCGGATTCCGCGAGCGAGGGCGGCTAGGGTCTCGGCAAGCGCATCCGCGGTACGGATGAGGTGCCCTACGCGATGTCTGAAGGCCTTGCTCCATTGCTCACGCCAAGCGGTCCGGTTAGTTGGATCGTCGGGCCAATGGAGTTTAGCCTTGAGTTCTGCGGCTACGTGTTCGAGCTTAAGAGGAGTGTCGCCACCGTCCCAGCCCAGCACCCGGAGTGTGGGTAAATCGCCAGCTTCCTGACGGAAGTGAGCAAAGGCAATTTCGCGCTCGGTAGTCGTTTCCTCGCCAAACGCCGAGATAAAGAGCAAGTCGTCCACATTCCATGCCCGGCTCGCTCTGCCTTGTTGGCCGACGCGCGTTTCTTGATGACGAGATGGCTAAACAGGAGCCGCAAGATGACAACCGGAAGCTTCTTCTTCTCGAACTCAACAAAGAAGATTCCCCACGGTTGATTGCCGGCGAGTGGACGGAGTTGTTTGATTTCTTTAATCTTAGCGGCGGCCTTGGCCTCGAGGCCGAGTTCTTCTGGCTCGTAGTCGAAGGTCAGGTCTTCAACATCATCCGATTCAATAGGCCAATCGAGTTCATCGCGAAGATACTTTACAAGTGAAGGAAAGTTCTTAACAGCCCTAAGTCGAGTCCGTTTCTGTCATTCACATTCCAAGGAGGTAGCTATTGATACTCCGGGCTCGCGAAAGCGTTTAGTCAATCAGCAAAAAGCAGCCCCGTGGCTGATGGCGCTGGAGGAAGCGAACAACCAGTCCGTTGCGCTATGTCAGGATAACTCCATCCAAGCCCTCAACGCGGATGCGACGCCAACCGGAGCTTGCACCTTTTCGAGGTAGCTGTTCTTGATGTGCTTCTCGACCTTCACTCGAATCTCACCTAGTGTCGCCCGCTCGATGACACATCGGCGTGGCGTCGGCGGTGTGCAGCGGATGAACTCATTGATCTGCGTTGCATCCTCCAGCACTTATCGGTTGCGAGATCGTAGAGATACCATTGAGTAAATCCAGCTTCGATGGACCAGTCATCCTCATCCCTCTCCGCCGTCGCCGAGCTTCCGCACTGGAAGTGAGTAGCATAAGAATACCGCGCTAGCACCTGCCGTCGTATGTTCCTTGCCACTGAAAACCCGGCCTGGCAGCTGACACGATGACGCTCTAGTTCAGGATTGTCCTGGAATAGCTGTTGATGCTCCAGGTGCATAGCTCAACGGGCGACAACGTTCCTTCATATTCTTCGTTGAAATCCTTCAGGGCCTCGTAGTCGTCATCCGGTTTCAGAAGTTTCCGGCCTTCGATTCCGAAGGTCTTCGAGATGCGAAGCGTCTTGTGCGAGACTTTGCTGTAGAGCTTGAGCAGAGTATCGAGTTCCTCGGGCGGCAGGAAATTCCAGTACGCGACCTTGCCGACGAAGCGACGTTGGTCGGGATGATCGGCAACGAGCCGTGCTTCGATCTGCGGGTCCAGCCGCCGGTCGACGCGGCCGATGCGCTGCATCAGTCGCACGGGGTTCCAGTGCAGATCGTAGTTGATCAGCCGGGTCGCGTCCTGAAGGTTCAGGCCTTCGGACAGAACGTCGGTTGAAATGAGGACCCGGATTTCGTCCAGCCCTCGTCGGCGAGTTCGCCGCTGGACGAGCCATTGTAGTAGGGGGCAAACCGGCGGATGATGTCGCCGCGATCACCCTTTGGCGCTATCGATTTCTCGACACCGCTGGAGCCCGCTGCGTTAGTTGGTTCTGCAGGTAGCGGGCCGTGTCCATGAACTCGGTAAAGATCAGCACCTTGTGCTTCTTGAGCACCGGGTCGTTCTTGAGCAGCTTCATCAGAGCCTTGAGCTTGTCGTCGTGCGATGGCTTGAACTTCTTGAAGCTCTCTCAGAGAACTCGACGACTTGTTCCAGATCGTTAAGCGTCTCAGCATGATCTCATCAACCTTGTATTCTTCGCGGTCGAAAGTCTCCACGGCTTCGCGCATTTCCTCGGTAGATGATGTCTTCGTCAGTCGTCCTCTTCTGCTTCGCCCCGAAAGTTCAAGCTGATTGCTCGTGCGCGTAGCCGATCAGCTCGTCGTTGCGACGCTTCCATCCTTCCAGGCGCTTCTTCTCGGCCGTCGGTTTCAGCGTGCACCTCAACCCAGGCGAGAAGCTTGCGCAACAGAGTCCAGCACGACATCGTCGAAGGCTCGGCGGAACTCTCGAAGCGTTTCAGGAATCCGGTGCGGATCAGAGCCGACGACCTGCTTTTCGCGGCCTTCGACGAGAGGGTCGATCGACTTGATCGTCTCCTTTGTAGTACGCAAGGATAGTAGATCGGCAAGCGAACAAGGGTTTTCTTTGCTGAAAGCCTCTTCGACCATCGTCCAGCAGTCTGCCGTATGTCTTCTTGACTGAGTATCCGTGAACCTTGTGGTTCTCGCGGGTTCGGGAAAAGTAGCTTCGCCGTGCCGCTTTGTTCCAGTTGACTCTCCTTCACGTAGGCCCGGCTGCGCTGGACGACCAACTCGCGGAAAAGCGCATTCTGTGCGAGGATCGCTTCCGCTTCGACGAGGTTTGTCTCAGGCGCTTCGTCCCCATTTTCCGCCCACTGAGCGACTTCTCGAGATCCTTCTCCATTTTTCGGAAGTGTCCGGCGAGAGAGTGAATGCCCAGAGGCGCATCCTTGAAGTAGTCCGTCTGGTGGCGCGAGAACAACTCGATCATATGCTGAAGGTCGATCAGACGGTTGTTGACCGGCGTCGCCGTGAGCAGGAACATCTGCTTGCCGTTCGGCAATGTCGTAGAGTCTCCAGTAGCGAGACTGCCGTTCACCAGTCGTCGTCGCCTTTGATGCCGGGGTTTCGGAAGTGGTGGGCTTCGTCGATGATGATCACGTCCGCACGTTCCGTACGCTTTCGAGATCCTCGGTCAAACTGCCCCCCACGCAGCAGGTCGGTGTGGTTAAAGATTTCCAGCTTGCTGAAAGTCGCCAAAGACTTCGGCGGAGACGATCCCTGAGAGTTCGCTCCCAGACCGCTTCGCGTGCGGCCTTCGGCACAAACAGGGCGACGTTTTTTCGCTCGCGGAGACGAGTCGCTCGATGAGCATCAGGCCGACGAAGGTTTTGCCGAGACCGACGCCGTCGCATAGGAAGCGCCGTTGTGCTGCGCGCGATCTTGAGCAGTGCGTGGTAGCCATCCTTCTGGTATGGTCGAGAATCTGGTACATCTTGCGAGTGGTTGCACGTTCCCATTCGCTGGCGGTCAACTCGTGGCCGCGGAAGAACTCCTGCAGTGACTTTGCGTAGACTTCGAACGGTGGTATTCGCGGATGTGCCGTTCGATAGACTTGGAGGATTTCGGCGCGTCACATCCTCGGCTTCGTCCCAGTGCTCCTCGTACCACTCCTGAAGCACGTCGACCGGGCGGCCGGTGATCTGGACGTTGAGCTCGATGTTCTCGGTCAGGCCGGGTAGTGAAGTTGGACGAGCCGACCAGAGCGGACGAGCCGACGACTTCCAGCCGCGCGTGCGTGATGTAAGCCTTGGCGTGAAATTTGTCCTTGCGGTAGACGCGGCACTGGATCTTGCCCGGACGGATGGCCTCGACGATGGCCGGGACGCCGGCGAGAAAGTCGTTCTTTTCTTTCTCGGCTTCGAGGCTGTCGATCAGGCGATGCGTAACCTCGCTGAAGACCCTGCGGCGAACGCGTTCTTGCGTTCGCAGCGAAACTTCGTCGCCCATCAGGATGCGAATGTGATCGACCTTCTGCCATTCGTCTTTAGCCCGAGCAGCGCCGCCGATCTCGAAATAGCCGGTGGCGATGTCGATGCGCTTGGAGAGCTGGCACCAGTCGTGGAGGTAGCGTAGCCTTCCAGTCCTCTTCGCTGTTATCGACGATGAAGAGTTCGCTGCCTGTATTGCTGGTGCGTTTTGGCATATTAGCTATTACATTCAGTATCAGAAGAACTAAAGCCCGCAGCTCGAGACTATCCCGGTATGCTAGACAACGAAGCGACCAGTACAGCCGGACTAGTCAGTCTGCCAAAATATCATCTTCCGACTCGCGTCACAATATGGCCGGCAGGCGGGCAGCAGGTAGCGGCGTTAGTTAATAGCTCAAGTAACTTCTACCGGAAGATGCAATTGGTTGGTCAGTGGGATCAGAACGTGGCCGATAACTTGGGATTGTGCCCAATCGGTCAGGAAGCGATGTGCCACCTGTCGCAGAGTTTGAAGTTGTTCAAGAACTGCTCCTACGCGCCTAACATCAACGGATTTGATACCGTGCGCAATGCCGGTCCTGGTTTCATGGTAGCTGGCAATCCAGCTGTTGTCCCCCGCGATTATTGGCCAGTTCTCGACTCGTCCCCACAACAGATTGAAGCAAGCTCTGATCTGGTTCTTTGACTTGTTCTTTGTCTCCTCTGATTTTGGATGATACTTCCCAGCAACAATCTCAATGGAGTTCCAAAACGCCAGAAATCTATCGAACAGGTCGTCCGTATACAGACCTTTCCTGTACCAACCCAGTGCCCGAAGGAAAGTCGGTTGTCCTGGCTCAGCGCGCGCGCCTCGCCGAACGCCGAGTCCATTCGTCCTCTTCTACGATTCTCCGCACTTGGTGGGTTTCGGTCCGAGTTGGCTGTCTTTCAAGAAAGCCAGTAAACAGGGGCAGGTTTAACCTGAAGGCGGACATATCAAGGGCCTGTCCGAAAAAGAACAAAGCCGCTCGGTGCGCAGGCTGAAACGGTGGCAGTGACACCCGATGTGGCCGACCGCAGTTCGATGTCGCTGTAGAACGGCTCATCTAGGTGGCGGCCTTTTGGCTCATTCAGGCGTAGGCGACCCTTTACGGTGATCGGCCCATGAACAAAAAGATCAACTTCCCAAGTCGGCATACACGTTTTGCTCCAAACAAACTATTTTTTACCTTTTTTCTGTACGGCTCGCAATGGCTCAGACCAGGCTCAGCTCTGCGCCAGACCCGTTTGGCACGCACGCTACTTAGGCGCTCGACGGGCTCGCCCGGTAAGGAGAAGACGAATCATACCGCTTCGCCACGAAGAAGTCCCGGCACGGTTCAGCCCTCGACTGACCGCTATTTTCCGCGTTGACTATTCTGGGAGTTTGTCAGACGCCAAGAGGGCAAGGAGAGCCGGCGTAAACCTTGTTACGCAGCTACCGCCATCATTGATGAGCGATTTTAGGAGTGATGCGTATCATACTTGCTCGAATAGGCTTCATCGCGGCCTCTCCCGAATCACCCGTGCCGCCTACCTCATGCCTCACCTGAGACTGCGCCGTCGAACCGGTGTTAATGCCAAGTGAGCCCTGGACTGGATCACTCGACCTTCTGAAGCAAATAGACGAGGGTCTCGCGAATGAGTGAAGGCAGTTGGTGCGGCTTCTCTATTCATTTCTGGATCAAACGGTTCAGAGCCAGATGCGTGATCCGAATATGCTTAGTGATGAGGTTCTCTCTGCCCGTCCAGTTACAGTGCGCCACTGCAGCCTGAACCATCGATATGCCGGCGCCCGCAACAATGAAAAGCGATTGACATTGACCCATCCGCCATTGAGCGCTGCTACAGCGCAAATCCCGATGATCACAAGCGCCAGGAATAAAACGATCCACACCGCTTTGACGGTTCCGATACGAGTCATCATACGCCGAGCAAGGGGATTTGTTTCTCGGTCGGCGTGTTCAATTCCGTGCAAGGTCGATGCTACATCACCTAATTTCGTTAACACCAAAACGGCGGTTACAAAGTAAACACACGCTATCATCCATTGGTCCTTTGAAGTGTCATCATCTTTCTACGAGGGGCAAAGGTTACCTTGTGCGTCTGCAATATCGCTGTTCCCAGAATCCCTGCCGTGTCGGCCATCACCAATGTCATCTGCAAAAGTTGGGGAAGATTTACCGAGACCTGGCAGAAACAAGTGTCTGGGTCGCCCAGGATGATCGGGATGTCGTAAGCGTTCGTGCTGAACTCGCCGAATCCCGGATAGAAGTCTCTTTCCGTGCCGACCGATTGGAATGCATTTGTTCTATCGGAATCCAGGTATGACAGCTTTGCTCCAGTGTCGAAGAACATTCGCACAAAGTCATCGCCGACGGTTGCTTCGATAACGGGGATGCCCATGAAGTTGTCCAACTCAAGTGAAGGTCCGACTAATGGCAGTTCATCTTCGCTTAGATTGAGGGCATGCGTCGTTGGGTCAATCAAGATGTCGTATTGGTTCAGAATGTCGATACCAATCAGTGCATTGATGGGCGTACCAACGCTCGTGCTCAGAGATTCTGGCGATATTCCCATATAGTTCATCTGTGTTTGCCAGAGCCTGCCAGCAAATGCAAGCGGTGAAGAATCGGCAACGCTGGATGGCGCGCCCGTGTCAATTAGGAGTCGTAATTGCCCGACAATGGCGATAATGTGACCGGACACTCGTTCGTACTTGTAGGTGTGTATCATCGTAAACAAATATAGGCCAGGTACTGGGCCCTGCTGTTTCTCAGTGTAGCGCTTGTTAATAAAGGAACGTCATTATAGACACTAACCATGAACGCACGAATCCTGATCACACTACCCGTCCACATGCTTGTTTAACTCCGACGAAATAATAGACTAGAATGACGCTATCAATGAAATGTTGGTACTTGTGCATATCTACCGACGCTCTGTTGATAGAATCGGTCACTGAGGCTACCGGCCATGCTCAAGATGCTTGCCTGCCTTGATTCGGTCGAAATGGCCGCATCCCGAAGACAAGAATTGGACATTCCGCGAGATGGCGCGGCTGCGCTCGGAAGGTCAGCAGTAGAGGCCGCCGCAACGGGCAATTACATCTACGGGACTAACAGGAGAGTCGATTGGAGCAGTGACGTGCAGGCTGCTTGCACTGCGAAGGTGAGCATTCATCCAGATGCTCCGCTTCCTGCACCTGCCTCGATTCGATTCACAGAAACACGGATCCAAGTCGCTAACGAGACAACCCTTGCAGCTTCTCGGCGACTCGTTGAGGCTGGATCAAAGCCGCTTGCGTTGAACTTCGCAAACGGGGTTCAGCCCGGTGGAGGATTCCTTCTCGGCGCCAGAGCCCAGGAGGAAGTGCTTTGTCGATCCAGTGCCTTGTACAAAACGATAGTTGACGATCAGATGTACGCAGACCATCGACAGCGTCCACGGCCGGATTCTACTGACTGGGCAATTTACTCCCCAGATGTGCCAGTCTTTCGGACGGATGACGGAACGGAGCTTGAGCATCCCTGGTTACTGAGCTTTATTACGTGCGCCGCTCCATATGCGCCCGCAATTGGTCAACCGGAAGCCGGAGACCTGCTGCGACGACGGATTCATCGTGTGCTCGCTGTTGCACGAGCCTACGGACATTCGGCGCTTGTTCTCGGCGCGTGGGGCTGTGGGGCCTTCGGCAACGATGCCCACCGCACAGCAATCGACTTTCGGGATGCTCTCGAGAGCAACTTCAGCGCGGCGTTCGCTGAGGTTGTATTTGCCATCACGGATTGGTCGCCAGAGCGGAGGTTCCTTGGGCCCTTCCGCGAAGCGTTTTGCGCCAGATGACAAAATGAAATGAGATTCTCTCGATGCTTTGAAGTTAAGCAGAAAGGATCTTCGTTTGATTCCTGCAACCCGAGAGGGATCGATGTTATCAGCGCGATTCATGCGAATCGCGATTGCAGGTAGATAAACGCTAGGTTCTTGGTTGCATATGTTTTCCCCAACCTCCATCGCAAACTTCCTCGCTTGTCAACATCTCACCGCGCTAAATCGAGCGGCGGCAGCGGGGCAAATCAAAAGGCCTCACTTCGCTGATCCCGCTCTAGACCTGCTGATAAGACTTGGGATGGCGCACGAAGAGGCTTACTTACGTCATCTCGCCGAAGAACAGAATCTCCTGATTGCGAGGATACCCAGCGACATTTCGTGGAGCGAAGCGGCCGCGCAAACAGTCGCAGCGATCCGCGACGGAGCTGAGGTTATTTATCAAGCAACTTTCCTGACAGAGCGATGGCAAGGCCGGGCAGACTTTCTCATTCGAGTTGATAAGCCAAGTACGCTAGGTCTTTGGTCCTACGAAGCTGTCGAAACTAAGCTGGCTCGATCAACTAAGGCACGAGCCATCATTCAACTCTGTTTCTACTCAGATCTGCTCTCAACGATTCAGGGTGTTGTGCCGGACTATATGCACGTAGTTCTCGGAGGTGGAGCGCAACCGGAAAAGTTTTCCGTTCATCGTTACCTCGCCTACTTCCGAAAGGTCAGACGCGAGTTCGAAGCAGCTAATCACCTAAACGCAGAGACCTATCCCGAGCCGGTTGAACATTGCGGAGTCTGCAATTGGTCCACGGTTTGTGAAGGGCGCTGGCGCGCCGACGACTACTTGTCGCTGGTCGCTGGTATTTCAAGTAGTCAGCGAAAGACGTTAGTTCAATCCGGTGTCAACACCGTTCGTGGTCTGGCGAGTCCTGAGCTCCCTCCCATAGACGGCATCGGGGACCAAGCTCTGTTTAGCATTCGAGAGCAGGCGCGCTTGCAGGTGCAAGGCCGGGACGAAGGCCGCTACATCTATGAGTTGCTGGAGCCGGTTGAAGAAAAGGGGTTGTGTTCTTTGCCGCCGCCGTCACCGGGCGATATGTTTCTTGATTTCGAGGGTGATGCTTTCGCGCTCGACCAGGGTCTGGAATACCTTTTTGGCGTCGTGACGCTTTCCAATGAACAGGAAGGGGCGCCCATCTATGAGCCTGCGTGGGCGCTGAACCGCGATGAAGAGAGGAAGGCGTTCGAGAATTTCATGGCGACTGTAATGGAACGGCGGCGGCGGTATCCTGATATGCACATTTATCACTACGCCGCGTATGAGGAAACTGCGATCAAGCGCATGGCTGGTCGGCATGCGACGTGTGTAGACGAAGTAGACGAACTGTTAAGAGCAGGCGTCCTGGTCGATCTCTACCGCGCGGTTAAGCAGGGAGTGCGGGCATCGGTGGAGAGTTACTCAATAAAGAAGCTTGAGCCTCTTTACGAATTCAAACGCGACGTGCAACTGATCGATGCCAACCTGGCGCTGAACGCTTTCCAGGCGGTGCTTGCGTTTGGTCCCGGCGAGGAAGACATCGAGGTGATTCGCGAAGCAATCGAAGGCTATAACCGCGACGACTGTGTCTCCACGCTGCGATTGCGAGATTGGCTGGAAGACAGGCGGCGGGAGTTGGAGGCAGGGAAGGCAGCGCCTCTGCCTCGACCGGGGCCAAAGACGGGAGAGGCTACTGAGAATTTGTCAGCCTATCTCGAACGAGTTCGCGCGGTCGAGGCTCGCCTTATCGCTGGTATACCGTCTGATGAGGGCCAACGAACGGAGGAACAGAAAGCGAAGTGGCTGCTCGCGCAATTGCTGGAGTGGCATAGGCGAGAAGACAAGTCAGCATATTGGGAATACTTCCGCCTCTGCGACCTCACCGATCAAGAGCTACAGGAAGACAAGAGCGCGCTGGGCGGTCTGGTTTACGAAGGCGTAGTCGACCGGGTGAAGAGGTCGCTTATCCACCGCTATCAATTTCCTCTACAGGACCACGCAATTGATCGGGCGCGCAATATACGCGATCCCAGAACAAGAGACAGTGCCGGTACGTTCGTAGCGATCGATGAAAGGGCGTTGACTATAGACATCGCGCGTGGCATTTCATCTAAGGTTCCACACCCCACTGCGATTATTCCTTACAACATCTTCGACGCGAAAATGCAGCGCGAAAGCCTCTTGGAACTTGGATAATCGGTTGCGGAGAACGGAATCGATGCCCCAGGTTCGTTTAAGGCAGCGCGAGGTCTGTTGCTCAGGAAGAATCCTCGCTTGCGAGAAAACACGCTGAAAGATCTAGTTGCTGAAAATCAGCAACCAATTGAACTCGCGAAGCAGATCGTACTGGCTCTTGATAAAACTGTGCTTCCGATACAAGGCCCACCCGGGTCTGGCAAGACTTACACCGGTGCTCGCATGATTGTCGAGTTGGTCAGAAACGGATTGAAAGTCGGCATCACGGCCGTTGGCCATAAGGTCATCAGCAAACTTCTCGAAGAAACGTGTGCAGCCGCTCGCGAGGCGCAGGTGAACCTACAGGTCATGCAGAAGGTGGACAGCAGCGATGGTTGTAACGACGAGATAGTAGCCCGGACGAAAGATAATGAAGCAGTCGCGAAGGCGCTCGGGGATCGTAAAGCGCAAGTCGCAGCTGGGACCGTGTGGCTTTGGGCCCGTCCGGAAATGGCTGATGCGGTCGACGTGTTGTTCGTGGATGAAGCGGGCCAGATGTCGTTGGCGAATGTCCTCGCGGCCTCCCCGGCAGCGAAGAGTATTGTCTTACTTGGTGATCCTCAGCAACTCGACCAACCGCAACGCGGCGTACACCCGCCGGGAGCAGAAGCGTCCGCGCTTTCTCACCTACTTAACGGGCGG
Source organism: Blastocatellia bacterium (assembly GCA_963737945.1). GTDB lineage: Bacteria > Acidobacteriota > Blastocatellia > UBA7656 > UBA7656 > Onstottus_A. The sequence goes on from CAVTUR010000002.1 coordinate 11,318, forward strand.
GCGACGATCGGTGAGGACCAGGGATTGTTCTTAGCGGAGAGCTGGCGACTGCATCCGGATGTTTGTGTTTTCACTTCAGAAGTCTTCTACGACAACCGGCTCGTATCTCGTCCCGAGAACGGTACGCAGCGTCTCAATGCGCAAGGACCTTTTGACGGGACTGGGTTGCGCTTTGTTCCGGTCAATCACAGCGGGAATCAGAGCGAATCTCCCGAAGAGGCGGAGAAGGTGTCCCAGATAGTCGAGCAACTGTTACGGGACGGCGCGACATGGACTAACAAGGATGGCGAAACTGACACTCTACTGCTCAAACACATCCTGATCGTGGCTCCCTACAATGCCCAGGTTTCAGCTTTGGCCCAGAAGCTTCCGTCTGGGGCACGTGTAGGCACCGTGGACAAGTTTCAGGGACAAGAAGCTCCGGTTGTGATCTATTCAATGACCACTTCAACGCCAGAGGATGCGCCCCGAGGTATGGAATTCCTCTACAGTTCAAACCGGCTCAACGTCGCAACCTCGCGAGCGCAATGCCTCACCGTGCTTATCGCGAGTCCAGCCTTGTTCGAAGTGCAGTGCAAAACGCCGAGGCAGATCGAGCTAGCGAACGCTTTTTGTCGGTACTTGGAAATGGCGCAATTGGTCTGAATGACGCCGTAAAAGGCCAACTCTCCGCCGGCGCCCAAGAGGACACCCAAAGAATATGAACAGCGACTCCCATGAACCAAACCTAGCGCGAATCATCAAAGCCCTGAAAGCGTCTCCACTTTTTAACCTTATTGCGGGAGCGGCAACTTGATTGCCGAGACTGTAGCCGTAATAAGCTTGTGTGGGGCGCCAATCGCCTTTGTCGGAATTATCGCCGCAGAGTCGAGTGTCTCATATGTCCCAAAACTGTCCCATATCAAGTTGGGGCGTTACGCGCGTTCCGCTATGCAGTCGCCTGTCTCATATGTACATAGTGGCTGAAGCGTTTCTCGCCCTGCGTTCTGCACTGCCCTCTTCAACAAGAGTAGCTGGACAAAATCCTGAGCGCAGGAGTTCCCGCCATCTCCATCACCGATTCCTGCCACTCGATTTCTCTCGAGTACTTAGAAGCTATTTCTTCAAAACACTATCGCGAATCATCGCAACTTTGCGCGCCATACTGATCTTCCAAATGTACCGAGATACAAATATGCCGCTTCCGAAAAGGTAAAACTCATAAAACGAAGATCACCACAATGTGGATTAACGGGCAAATTCTGTGAGGCCAGATCCCATGTGTCGGCATTTTCCCTGCTGTCGTATACCGCATCATTAGTACTGACAAAAAGGGTGTGCGCAAATCGCGAATTCGCTAACTGTACCGCCTCCAAGCCATACATTGGTTCACTGGGCAAACCGTTGCCCGGTGTTAGTACCCACTTTGTACCATCGAGCCTGATGATGTGATATGTCGTTGTTGTCTTGGACACGCCGCCAAATACGTGCGCCGACATGTCTATAGTTTCGGTCAGCCCATTGAGGATAGCGAAAACTTCTTTCTCATTGAAGAAAACGATCCGGGTAATGCCGCCAATGGTTAGTGTCGAATCAGGATCTGCTTTGGCAATTGCGATCGGGACTTCGTGAGATGCACCCGTTTTTGTGTCCATGACAAACATCTTTCCATAGGTGCCGATATGAATCGTGCCGCCCGTATATGAGCCCAGGGCGGTGATCACCTGCCCCGCAGGGATTGAACCAAGTAACCCCCAATGATAGGACTGACCTAATTGGTCTTCCTGGAACAACCCAAAAACCTGATTGTTGCCTGGCGAGGCAAAAGCCACGACCGGCAAATGCAGTTCCGTGAGGAACGAGGGAACAACGACGCGTTCAGCAACGGGTCCTTTTAGCTCAATTGTTCCGTCGGGGGCCTGATTAATAGGAATCGCAGCAGTTGTAAATAATGCTTTGGCGGCATCTGTTATGACTGAGACACTCACCGGTTCACCCTTGACATTGTGCAGTAACTGACCGCGATCGAGAAACGCAGTCCATCCTCCATCACCACCCTCCATATTTATCCATGGTGTCGGAGTGGCATCGGAGGCGATACAGAAAATGTTGCTGTTGTCCTGCGACCCGGTGGCGATGAGGTCTTCGTGAAAGGGCGAGGGCGACATAGTTCCCCAGAATTGCCGTATGAGGGTGGAATAGCATTGTAGCGTCGGCAGGAAATGGTTGTAATTGCTTCTTGCATAACCTGGCTTGCCATTAAGAAAAATATCCATATCGATTTTCGCGAGACCGCCGTCGCTGCAAACGTAAAGATCCTTTGCCCAGGTGCTTCCTTCAGGTAAAAAACGAACCGCGTGCACGTCTGCATGAAGATGATTATCATCGTGCGCATTATTCCAGTTTTCGCCACTATCAGCAGAGATGAAAACGGAACCCCAGCCAAGGGCTACCAGATTAGCGAAGTTGGGGGAAACGGTAATGCAGTTGTTCCAGTCACGCCCCTGGTCACCCGCAACATTCGCCAGGTCGTCTTCCATGTTTTGCACGAAACCTTTACAGATCGTCCAGGTGCTACCTGCATCTGACGATCTGAGCACCCGGAATAGTTTTCCTGTCTTGGCAGGAAAGGAACAGGCAGAATACAGCACATTTGGGCTTCCTTCGCAGGATGAAATGGAAAGTGTGCCCATCAGTTTGAACAGACCGGTCGCATCCGAACCGTCCGGGTTATTGAGTTTCGCCGGGCTCATGACCAAGACATCAGCGGCATTCCATTGACCAGTGAATATTCCTCCACTAATGAAACTGCCCGCTACGATCGAAATATTGTTGCGGTCTTCGAGCGTAGTCCGGTTCTGATTTTTTGCGGTCGATGCGATGGCGCCGTCCCAGTAACCCTGTGTTCTTGGGTAGCCATCGGTACGTGCAAAGTTCCAATCATAAAGTGGGCGGGGCGGGCTCTTGGAGAATGGCATCAGGCAACCTTTCTTCGGATTTGCCGGCGGAATGGTTGCCCAGAAGATTCCAGCTGTGCAAATGGCAATGATGCGCCTCAGGCGCGGGAGCATGAGCAGTCTTCTTACATCGCCCGCGTCCGGTGGCAGAGGGTTCGAGATCTCTTTCCAGGCAAGCAGCGGTACGGCTTCACCCAGATCGGTTTCGCGGATACTCCCGTTCTTGCCCCCCGCAAAAACGTGATGGACATCGTCTGGTCCCTGTGCAAGACAATTCATATCAGGATTTGCCCAGCTGTCGGATAAAGGAATTGTGGTGAGATTCTCGTTGAGCATCCATATCCCCCCGGTTTCGCTGGCGACAAGTAGGGTACCGTTGTCGAGATAAAGCACATCGTTAAGGTGTCCGGAGTTCCAGCCATCTTCCTGTTCACTGATCTGTATGCCGAGAGGATTTGCAAGGTGCCATTGGACGGTCGGATCATTTGCCATACGAAAGTATTGCCTCTTTACGGAGCAAACCGCAATGAATGCAAGCGTGACCCTTTTGATTTCGATATTTGTTACACATGTTCCTGCGTACCGCTGGTGAGCCAACGCGTCTAAAGACCGTCCTGAATCGGCGTTTTGAGATCGTGTTAAGGCTTGACGCCCGAGGGAAGGACCGGCGTTATTTTCGCTCCCAGTCCGGAGTCTGCGGCCGTAGACTTCGGGACCCCCAAGCCAACTCCTATTCCTGCCGCCGCCGCCGCCGAGCTACAAAAAAAGTATATACTTCAGCTTCTGCCTGAGACCGACGCAGCAACGTCCTTTGGTTTGATCGGGCTCATCCAAGAGCCTCCAGATATGGCTGCATTACTCTCGTCACACGGACAACCTTCGCGTAGCGCCACAGCTCATCCATGCCCGAGCGATACCTCCGCCGGTATTCTCGCAGTGCTCCTAGCGCGACATCGGTGCCTTATTTTGTTTCGAAACTTAAAACAGTCGGCGACCGTTTTTGCTGCGCAGTAGACGCGCACGTTGATACCTTCGACGCGATGATCCTCGATGCCACTATTGAATGCTTTGCCGGACAGATGAATGATTCGCAGTGGTGGATTGGAGACCGCTGGTCGCCGGGCTTTCTGACCAACTGCAATCCAAACTTCAAACGGGTTCTGGGTCGTGAGCCCATGGAGCCGAAGCGCCGACAGAAGGCAGCTTACGCCATGCGGAACCCGCTTGCTGGCCTGAGCCAGACTGCCCTTCTCGCCCAGGTCCGCGTCTGCAAGGGTGTAGAGTCCGCGACCGATGCGCTCTAGTTGTCCGGAGTCTACGAGACGCTTCAGATATACACGCGAAATTCCGTGATCTCAAGCTCGCGGGATCGAAGCACGCCCGCCTTGCGAACCAGAGCGAGGAGTTTCTTTGTTGGAGGTTCTGCGCTCATATTAACGAATCGTCGGTAGTTGTTGATAAGTACCGACGTTTTGTAGCACGGGCTCGATGCGCTGGCAAGTCCAATGCGGGAGGTTCGTAATATTTGATTCTCCAGCCAAAACAGCGACCAGCGCCTGTCCCGCAGAGGCAGACCATCGGTCTTTCGGAAAAGGTCTAAACGGACTAGTCGCTCAGTATTCTCGCGAGGACTTGCGCTCGGTAACGCAGGATTATTTGGACGAGAAGGTCCATTTGCTTCGACGTTGAAAACGCGAGCGAAGAGGGGAGCACCTCTGGGGGGTGATCATAAGGACTTGATTCTATGGAGCCAGCGAAGGGACTCGAACCCTTGTTTACGAAAACGGTGGATTGCCAGTTCTCAACGTTTACGCCGGTTCACGCTTCGCTCAAATATCATCATTGTGCTGGCATTTTCTGCCTGATCCGGCGCTAAACCCTGCGCTCGTCTTGCAGGGAAGCCCCATCAACTCGCGTAGCGTGCGCGCTACATCTTCAACACGCACCGCTCGCAAGCAATCGACCCTCTTGTCGCACGCCCGAAAACGCTCACCGAACCAGCACGGCTCGCAGCCGAGACCCGCGCGGGCGATCACCACGTTCGGCGGGAACCTGCCAAGCGTCAGGCTGGGAGTCGGACCAAAAACAATGAGTGTTGGAGCGCCCGACGCACCCGCTACGTGACAAAGCCCGCTATCGTTGCCAACTACCGCGCCCGCCGCGGCCATCACTTCGGCCGTCTCGCGCAGAGAGAGTTTGCCCAGCAGCAGGCGAACGTGCGCGGGAAACCGAAGGACAGTTCCGTCTGCGCGAAGAAGATCATCGCCGGTTCCAACAACAACGACGTCATCGAACGCCTCAGCCAGTTCGGCGAAATACGGCCAGCGCTTAAGTGCCATCTCACCGGTCTTGCAGCCAGGGGCCATAACCAGGGTCCGGCTGGTCACGCCCTCCTTTTCCGATGCACAGATTGGCAGCCGGTACATTGGCTTTTGGTCGGCTGGATAGCCAAGCGCTCGGGCAAAAGCGAGGTAGTACTCCTGCTCGTTCTGGTAGAACAATCTGTTGGGCGGCCGCCGCGCTGTGCGACGATCCCGCGCGTACAAGCGCTCGAATCGCTTCCAGTAAAATGGAGGCACGGCCGGAACCAGCGAGCTATACCCGTCTTTGGCATGGGGCCTGTTACTGATAACCGTGCGGACCGCGCTCCAGTCGCGAAACAGTTCCGCGGTCCCCTTGTAATCGGCGTCGAGCAGCAGATCGACCACGAACCCCATCTCGTTTAGCGCGACCAACAACGGCGTCGCGAGTACGACGTTGCCCACACCGGAGGCAAGATGCACGAGTACGCTTTCCATATCGAATGTTCTGCGCCCTCCGCATCTATCTTGATCAGGTCTACGCGTGGCCAGTCTTTGGTTACCTGATCGAGCGTCACGCTTTCGACCTCGATGACGTCATCAGCCGCGGTCGCTTCCCGGCACAGCGTCGCGTCCATTGAGCGGTTTCGGGGAACCACGAGATTCACCTTTTTGGAACCTTCGTCTGCGACTGCTCGCTGCAGCAACGCAGCGCGATTTTGAAACCCGTTCACTTCAAGTGAGAGAGAGATGCGTTCGGCGAGTCGAGGGTTCGGCTCGATGGCAAGCACGAAGCCTGATTCTTCGACGGCATCCGACATGATCACGCTGTAGTACCTGATCCGCTCTACCAACCTGGCGAGTACACAAACACCTTCCACGCCATTTTCGCCGGAAGCGGGTGCGTCTGGCAGGCGCGCTCCACCACTCTGTGCAAGTGATCCTGCCGCCAGCCCGCGCGGGTAATCAGCTCGTGCCACCACCGGCGAGGCCGCATTGTTATGTGCGAGATATCGTAGTCGGCGGTCTGATCCTCGTTGTCATCGCTGCACGCGATGATCGCCAGCATAGCCTGACGGGTCCAGCCCCGGGCGTGCTTCAGAAAAGAGAACGCCTGATCTTCAGTCAGACTCTCGAACAAGGACTGCGCAACCAGCACGTCAAATTGCCTGTCGAACGTTGCTTTGTCGACGCCGGTCTCAAATAAAAACTGTTTGATGGACGGCTCGGCGTGTTCGATCGCCCATGTACTGTGATCCAGACCCCAGCACTCTTTGCCCGCCTCGCGGAGCGCCCTGACAAGAAAACCCTTGGCGCATCCAGCATCCAAAAACGACTCGGCCTCTGAGAAGCAATCGATCAGATATGCCGCCGTGTCTCTAAAGAGCCCGCCAAATTGCGTCCAGCTATAGCCTTGCCCCCAGTTGCTCTTCAGACCGGTCTCAAAGTAATCCTGATCATACCACTCTGGCTCAACCGGCGCGCTCGATTGAACGTTCGCTATTTGAGCGCGCCCGATACGCTGCCACTTCGCGGGGTGAGTCCGCCGCAACAATTGAAGCAGCCGGCCTCTTGCGACTCGGCCGACCGACTCGAGCGAGAAGGCGCCTTTGATCACCGTCGAAGCGGCCGTAGCCTGCTCGCGCGCTCGATCCGGTTGCTCAAACACCTCGCGCATTAACTGGCTCGCGTGCTCGAGATCGGGCTCTGCCCATCGCATGTTCGGATGATAGTAAGCGTATCGCTGTCCCACCGGACCGAGTGTGAACCTGACCATTCGGTGAGCCTGGGGACTCAGATACTCGGTCGGACCAGAATACTCCGTCGCAATTACCGGAGTGCCCCTGGCGGCGGCCTCGAACAACGGATAACACCATCCCTCGCCGCGATGCAGCGAAACGTAGCAATTGCCACGCTCGTGAAGCGCATCGATTTCGGACTCGTCCCATGCTTCGGCATGAATCCGGACCCTCCCCGCCGAATTGGTCCGCCGGCGCAATTCTTCCAGTGTTTGATGTGCAACTGCCGCGGCGCTCGGGTTCGTTTTGATAATCAGAAGCGGCTCGGCCTCAGTCGGGAAGGCGCGCAAAAAAGATTCAATCGTACCGCCCGGACATTTGCGATCCTGCCACTCGAAGATGCTGTAGAAAACGACGTTGGATTCAGCTGCGTGAAATTTCCTCCGATGTTCTTCCGCCGCGTCGTCTTTGCAGCGGTACGGAAAGACCGGATGAGGCAGTTTGAAGGCCGGAGTCTCCAGCGCACCGCCAAAGACCGCAACGTTGAATTCGCATGGCAACCAAACTTCCAGCGTGTGGTTGAGGATGTTGCGCCATTGCGATGGCATGGTGTCGGTCTCCCAAACCGTCATGCCAATGGCGTTGCGCAGCCGAAAAGCCAGTCGCGCCCATTGCGGCGGTATGCCGTGAAACAAATGGAAGTCAGGATCCACCGGCCGTCCGAGGAGCGATTCGATCAGCGGGTCTTGAACCTGCCGCCCGCTGTTCGACAGGTTGACTACCGATAGTCCAACACCGGCATCGTGCAACGCGTGAACGTAGGCTCGCGCGGCCTGGCCGTAGCCCGACGCATCGAACACGTGGCCATAATAGACAAGATTAACTTCTTCCATTTGCCGCCACCTGTTGTTGGGTTGTCTGATCGAGACCCGCGCATTCCGCGTCCTCAGAACCCCCGCTCATCCGAATGCATGCAACCTCCGCAAGCCGTTGCCGAACTTCCGACACCGTCAGCGTTCTTAAACACTCGAGGTGATAGGTGCAATCGCGACGGCCCCACGGCTGTCGCCGGCAAGCTGGTTCGCAAGCGAGCCCTTTGGTCAGAGCGATCATGTTTGTCGCGGGAATCATTTCGCGCGCCGGACTTGTGAGTCCGAACACACCGATCGTCGGCGTACCTACCGCAACTCCCAGGTGCATCAGCCCGGAATCGTTCGAGACCAGCGCAGCGCATTGCTGAATCAACGCCGCGGTGTCTTCGACGCTTAGCTTGCTGGTGTAATCGATCGCGTGATCGGGCCACTCAAACGCCCGCCCGAAATAAGTGCCGCTATTGTCCAGGTCGGATTCGGTGCCAATGATAACGACGTCCGGCAACGCGCGAGCCAGTTCGTCGAAGTCGTGCCATTTCTTCCAGGGCCATCCCGGTTTGCAACCCGGATGCAAGGCCACTGTCCCGGGCCGCAAGCCGAACTCCGCCGCCGACGGAATCACGAACGGATGCGGCAATGGCCCAGCCCAGCCAAGCGACTCGGCGATGCGGCGGCTGCACGCAATGTCGCCTTCCTGAATCCAGGTCCGCTGATCGAAGGTGAATGTCCTACGGGCGACCGCGAGATCGAGCAACCTCGAACTCCAAACAGTGAATGTCGCCACGTCGTAGGTCCGCTCGCGCAGCCCGTCAATCTTCCGTTCCGTTTGCCGCGACCACTGGCTCGGCACAAAAAACAACCGGCTAATCTCGCGCGCGCCCTCGAACAGTTTCACCGTTCCGGCATAGTCGGGCGCGAGCAGTAGATCGACTTCGTATCCAAGCTCGCCAAGCGCGCGAACCAGCGATGTCATTCGGATAATGTCTCCGATGCCGCCTGCCGCAGTAACAAGTGCCGAACATCCGTTCATAGGTTTTTGAAAAGCCTCGCGTGATCCTCGAAGTCTCCCCCCATAATCCGGCTGATCTGGTCAGCCGCAACAGTGTGATATCGCGGGTCGCTGGTTCGTTTGCGACTGGTGTTGCCAGGGTGAATCATCGCGACGTAAAAACTCGCGTCGGGCAAGGCGATCATCTTTCGCGCATCGCCGCCCCAGACAAAGCGCGTGTCTTCGCCGACGTTGATGTTCGGGAATGGATTCTCGCGCCAGAACGATTTCAGATAGCAGAGCGTGGCGCCGGCCACCCAGAACCGAGCGCGCTCGGGATAAACATACTGCCAGGCTTGATCTCGTTCGGGTTCGTAGAAGTAAAGCTTGTCGAGCCCACAGACCGCGGCATTGCTTTCGATCAACGCGCGAACCTGATAGCTGAGCCGCCAGCTCGCCATCCAATCGTCATCGTCCCAATGCACGATGATCTCGCCACGAGCTTCCTGACACCCAAGATTGCGCTTTGCGCCGAGCGGCATCCTGCAATCGAGCCGCAGATATCGGACCCGCGGATCGTTCGGGACCAGGTCAGCCACACTTGAGTCTCCATCGTCGATGATCAGCAATTCGCGACCCGAGTAGTCCTGCTCCAGGAAGAAGCTAATCGCTCGCGCCATAAGCAGCCGCCGGTTCGCGGTCGGCATCACGCATGAGACGAAGGGCACTGCGTTCACACTTTCTCCTCCGGTTTGAATGTGTCCTGGCCGAAGAAGACGTGATTGCGTGTGGTGAATGCCCGCGCGCTGAGCTGGTTATTGAGCGCCGCAGCCTTGCCGCTGTTGTGAATTCGAACGTTGCCGAAGTCAGCTCCGAAGCGTTGTTCCATGAAACTGCGAATGCCGATTGGCAGCGGCTCGCCGCCAGACATGCTCGCCTGGATATTCGCTCCGAGGTGTGAAGAAGCGGTCTCAGATCGTCTTTCAGCTTTTCGATGGATGGCTGCTTCGAGCCGGGTGACGAGCGGAACCGTTAGCGCAGACCGCGCAATCGTTTGCGAATAAGGCTTGATCTCGAACGGCTCGGCCTGCGCGGGGCTCTTCAGTAGCCTAAAGACCACGCCGGTTCCGGTGCTGACATAAGCAACCGAAGCGGCGCTGGTGTCCATGCGGACGATCTTTCGTGCGGTCGCGCCGGCTTCTCTTTCGGCGGCATCGTGTGGAGAGGAAATCGCGAGAGACGAGAGATTGATCGGTTGCGCTAATCCGAGCGAAGGGCTGAGCGTCGCGATCGTTTCATTTCGACTGAGTCGGATCGGAGGCGGCTCGTGGTCGGCCAGATTGGGGGACACCGGAACCGACGATGTACTGCAACCCGCGCGTTCGGACCGGCGCGCCGCCATCGGCGGAGGAGCGCTATTGGGAGCGTGTTTGCGAAAAGCGGACATTCTTTTTGGCAAGTCATTGGGTCTGGACTTGCGCGATCAGATTTCTCGGCCTGACTTCACTTTGCCCGTCGATGACTCCACAGGGTCATCGGTGCGGACCGTAATTCACTTGAGGAATGTTCCCCATTTGCTTGCGTTCTGGGCCCTGAGCTTTTGAACGCTTGCAGTAATTTTCTGGATGTTCTTCACTTTTGGCTGACCCTTTCTACCAGAATAGATCGCAAAGACATCTTCGGTGTCTTTGTTGAATTCCGATGCGGCAATCCGCACGAACTTCTTTATCCGTTCGTCGCCCGCTTGTTTTCCCTTCACCGAAAACTCTCCCTGCGGGATATCGAGATCTTCGGGTAGCTTTCCAAAGCTTCGCGTCTGATTGTGTCTCTGCTTCTCCATTCGAATGCATATTCCCTGGCTGTCAGCGTAGCCGCCGACGGCGTCATGCTTCACTCCGAGGCCGGCCAGTCTGTTCTTCATATGTTCTCTGAAGCCTGGAACAGGCTCGCGGTTCAGGTACGCGTTGAGCCATCTGCGCAGGCGTTTGAGGATCGCATTCTGTGGGACATGATGCCCGGTCATAGTCGGGTTTGTGCCGAGGTCGGAATAGCTCGCAACCTCGGCCTCGTCTTTTAATAAGTCCGGCACACCTAACAGCGTCCAGATCTTCTTTATCAGGTTCAGCAGGATGTTGGTTTCTTTGAATAACTCCTGTTCCGGTTTGGTCCTTCCAGACTGCGGCACAAACACAGCGTCCAGCGTGTCGGCCGCCTTCTTTCTCTGCGCGAGCGCGTCGGTGTACGCCTTCTGGGCGTCCTTCTTATCAGTCGGATCCGCAATCCCCTCAACTTTGGGTTTGAGGTTATAGAGATACTCCGCGACCGGAGAGGTGCTGCCCTGAACCACCAACTCACCCTTGTTCGCTTTCTTATCTACGGTCAGCGTGTGCGTCTTGCCCCGGGCATCTAGAAAGGGAAGTTTCGGAAAGATGAAGTCCTTGATCTTCTCGCCAGCTGTCTTGACCAATTGCTTTCCGCCTGCGAACAGCTTCTTTATCCCGCCGACGATCTTATCGATCACCTTATCGACGGCTTTATCCACTCTCGATTGAATCTTTTTGATCGTGCCGACGATCTTGTCGGTTATCCCGCTGATGCCCAGCAGCCGAGCCAGAAACCCGATTATGATCGGGATCGTGTTCGCCAGCGCCTTCTCTATCCAGTTTGCCGCCTCGCCGATATTGCCGGTAGCGATCTTGTAAAACGACGAGATAACCGCTTCCACAAAATCAAGTATTCGATTGATGTTCTCGATGAAGAACATGACGGTGTCGTAGATCATCAGTATCGCCTGGATGATCGCGCCCACCGGGTTGAACATTGTGACCAGCTTGATCGTCGCCTTCTTGATGATCGTGGCGATCAGCCAATCCTGGATCGAGTCGATCACCTGCTGCTTCAAATCGCCCAGGAATTCTTTTAGTTTTTCCCACAGCGCGGCCGGACCGCCGTTCCACAACACCTTTATGAACTCGAAAACCTTCTCGATGAGCGCGACATTCCTCTCACCGATCAGCTTTACCGCCTTTGCCCGAAGCCGGTCATAGGTCAGCCCCAGCACTTGCAACACCAGCATCAGTATCGACGGCAACGATAAGTCTTTCGGCATCGTGATGCCGGTGTCGGCCAGCGAACCAAACAGCCATTTCAGAAAACCTGCCTTCAGATGCTCCCAGATGTGATCGACGAACTGGCTTATTCCGAGCTTGATCGCGCTCAACAGGTTCTCGAGGAACTTGATCGGATGCGCAACGATCAGACCGATCGCGTCCTTGCCTTTCTTCAGCATCCCCATCAGGCGATTCTTGAAATTGCGAAGCACCTCGATGACCTCGCCTACAAACTCCTTTAGCTTCTCCACCAGGCTCTTGTGCGCGTCCTTCATCTCCTTGAGCGCCGCATCGCCTTTGTCGATCGCTTCCTTGTAACGCTGCGCCAGGTTCTGAGCGAGATCCTGCTTCTTGTCGTCGACGCCCCGCCGCATTTCCTCGAAGCGTTCGGCCATCTCGGTCTGGGCGGCCTTGCCGACGGCCTTCAAGTCAGCCGGCAGCGTAGCAACGTAATTGCTGATCTCCTTCTCGCCATTCGCAATCAAATCCTTCGCTTCTTTGAGCCGCGTCTCGACGAGGTTCGCAACGAGAACGACCAGCTTGTCGAGTTCTTCGATGAACACCTTTCGCGATTCGTCGAACCAGGCTTTGACGCTTGCAGGCAAAGTCACGAACTTGTCTTTGAGCCATCTGGCTTTGCCGCGGAGCCCGCTGTAGCGATCGTCGAACCGCGTGTCGACGTAGTCACGCATTTTATTGAGTGCCGCCTCCGTGCCGCTGTCGAACACATCGCCGACTTCCGTCTCGAGGTTTGCCAGCTTCTTATCGACGGCTTCTTTTGTCCGGTTGTAGATCCCCTCGATGTTCTTGGCGACTTCCTTGCGCTTGAGTTCGTCCTTCTCCTTTGCGGTCAGCTGCCGGGCCTTTACCGCGAGACCCGATTTCCTTTTGGTGGCGATGGCCCCGGCCAGACCCTTCTTCTCGTCACCAACCGCCTTGGCCGCGGCGCCCGCAATAACACCCTTCTCGTCGGATCGATACTTCTGCGGCAGCGACTGCGCTTTGGCATTTACCTGTTGTTTTTGGGTGACAACCCGGCTGAACCGTGAATCGTTAGCCTCAGTCAATTGCCCGTCGGTAAGATCGGCATCCTTTACCGTCCTGTCGGCGTCCTTCTTCCCCTGATCAAGCGAGACCTCGGCTTCCTGCCTGGGCGCGGGCATGGCGTCGGCGGCGCCCACTGGCGGGGCAGCCGGCGCAGGTTCGCCGGGCATCGGCGTCACCTCTTTCCCCGGCACTTGATTCGGATCGGGCGCCTGATCCGAGGCCGACTTTACACCCCTTGCGGCCTCGTCCTTTTGCGCGCTGACCTTCCCGGTCATCGCATCCTTGAGTTGCGATTTGTCATCGCCCTTCATGAAGTCCTTGGCGCCTTCGGTCTTCTTGGGGATGGCTTTTTCGATAGCCGCGCGAAGCATCGTGAGGAAACTGTTCGGGTCGGGTTTGCCGGTCTCGGCCTTATTCATAACGCCGACCTGGGCGGCTTTGGCGCCGGATAGTTTTTCGTTGGCGGGAGGAAGCGCGGCCGCCTGCGCCTCGGCAGCCTTCTGACCGGCAGGAGGGTGCTGCTTTGTGCTCGCGGCGCTCCGCTGAAGCTTGTCCATTACGCGCTTGAAGCGCGGATCGTTTGCAGCTTTCTTAAGTGACAGTTTGATGGCGGGTCCGGCCATCGGCGGCAACGTGGCACTGGAAGCGCGACCGACCGGCCCGAGCGCGCGAGCGGGTGCGGGCCGCGGCTGTTTTGCATGTGCTGGTTTTCGAGGTGCGCGACCTGCCATTCGCTGGTTATCCCATATTGAAATTCTGTGGCGTTGATTGTCGCAACGGGCAGACGGCGCCGGTCTTGCGATACTCGCGCTGAACGGCAGATTCAATCTTCGCAGATGTAACGACGCCGCCGTCCTCGAGGGCGAGCAACGACGCGTGGAGCGCCGCATTGCGAATCTGACCGCCAGTCAGTGCGCACCGTCCTGCGACTTCGGCCAGAAGCGCGGGATCGATTGAGTGGCGAGCCGGCAGGTGCATCTGCCAGATGGCGTGGCGCTCGGCCGCACCCGGGAGACGAAAGTCCACTACGACATCCATCCTTCGTTGAAACGCGCTGTCTATTCGATCGGCCGCATTTGTGGTGACGATCAGAATTCCTTCGTAAGCTTCGATACGTTGTAAGAGATAGTTGGTCTCCAGATTCGCGTATCGGTCATTCGAGCTTTGCACGCTCGTTCGGCCGGCAAGCAAGGCATCGCCCTCATCCAGCAGCAGAAGCACATCCAGCTCTTCAGCTCGCGAGAAAACCTGATTCAGATTCTTTTCCGTCTCGCCAATGTACTTGTTGACTATTGTTGCCAGATCAACGCGATAGAGATCCTTCTCGAGTGCGGAAGCAAGCAGCTTGGCAGCGAGCGTCTTGCCTGTCCCGCTTGGACCACTGAACAACGCGCGGACACCCGGGTTGAGCTGCGAAGCCAGCGAAGCGCCCACGGCGGATCCCAGGCCCTCGCGGTGCCTGCAGCGGGCTGCCAGGTTGTAAAGCTCCCCGAGCGTCTGTGAACCGACTGCCAGCTTTCCCCAGTCACCCGATGCTTCGATCTCAACCGCCAGCGTGTCAAGCGCCTGACGGTTCAAGGCGCGACAGGCAGCGCGAACCCCACCAAGCGTGATCGATTTCTTGCCCTCCAGCGCCGCGTTGGAGACTGCAAGCCTTGCCGCACGTCGAATGCTTCCGCCGGTCATGCGATAGCGCTCGCTGATCAACTCGATCTCATCGTCAGCGCTTTTGCTTGCCGGGGCGGCGATGCTCGCGTGCCAAAGCGAACGACGCTCTGATACACCGGGCATACCGAGCGTAACGGTTACCGCGGTTTCCGCCGCTTCCCCGCTCACGCCGCCCTGCTTGCCGAGGACAATTCCAAAAGGGCCATCGTAGGTTCCGAGTCTGGGCAGCTCGATGTTCTCACCGGGGCCGGCGTCTACGCCTATCAACGGCATGGCTCCCAGCAATGTCGCCAACGCACCGGCGATCTTCCAGCGATCGTCTTCCGCTTTTGCTGGGATTACTTCCAACACTCCCAACCCGAGATCCCTCGCAACCGAACCGATCAGGGTACGCCGACCGTTGCGCTGAGGTCCGCGCACGATGACGCCTCGCGCTTCACCTTTGCGAAGGAGTGCCGGGATCATCGCAACCTTTGCGCGCAGATCATCCGGCAACACGAGGTCATCGGGTCGCAACAGGTCGCGGGCCATCCGAACACGACCCCAGTTTTCGATCTCTTCTCGGGCGTGCCCTTTCAGCGCTTCCCAGAGCGGGTCGGGAACCTGAAGCGTTCTTTCGGCGCGCGGCAGTTCGGCGCTTCCGACTCGCAGCAGGCCAAAATCGATAAGAGTCTGGACCGAATCATCGCCCCACCATTGTTTGATCAGCCCGAGCGTCGGCCGCCGCTGACCGGATTGCTCCTGCATAGTCTCGAACAGCGTTCCAAATCGCGAGTCCTCCTCCACCAACCCGACGCACAGCAGCGCATCTATCGCCCGGCGGTCGAGCACTTTCTGCCTGAGCCTCGCGAGAGGCAGCCAGCTCTTTGCTTCGAGTTCCCAGACATCAATTGAATCGCCCCACCAAAGAGCGGCTTCCTCCACCGACTGACCGCTCAATCCGTACTCGGCCAGCTCGTCGTTGTATCCGATCAAGAAAGGAAACTTGTCGAACGTTTCCTCGAACGAGCCCAGCGATTGCAACACTCGCTCGATAAGGTTCAGCACCGCGCCGTAGAAGCACAGCTTGAAATGCGACTGCGGTGTAGGAACAAACTCGGAGAAGGGTTTCTGCGCCATGCTCGTCTCCGTTTTTTAGTCGTAGTGAAAGGCGATCGCGCGCCCGGCCGCCGGCACCCAGCCCGGATCGCGATCCAATCCGGCCAGCCGAATCTCAACCGGCAACTCGGCCAACCCGAAAAATACATCAAGCCGCGCCGGACTAACTTCGACTCGAGCGGCTCGCATCAACAGCATTGTCGTCAGATCATCAGCCGGCTCGACTCTCAGTGCACGCGCCAGGCGAACCCGCAAGTAATCTGAAATCCACCAAGTCCAACGTTTGTGACCCCGATCACCTTTACGAACTCTGAATCCTTCCAACCCGAACGGACGGCGATTGAGGCTCCCAATGTTTGAGTAGCAGCGAGTCTCAATTGCGAGTCTCGCCTCCACGTCGCCGGGCTTAACCCGTGAACCCAGCTTCAAGTCCAGCACCGCGAAACCAGCCGGGTGCCGAACGATGAGCCGGTCCCGGCTTTCGTGGTAGCTCCACTCATCGTGTTCCGGAAAAGCATTCAGCCAACGCGGCGGCATCCGCCACTCATCGGGCGGTTTGAAATGAGTCCCCGGCTCTTCTATTTCATCTCTGCCTGCGAGCCTCGCAAGCAGCGCCCAGATCGGATCGGATTCGATTCGCGTGGCGGCGAAATCTCGGCCAATCAACGCGAGAAAATCCCAGATCGAAAGCTCGATACCAGGTTCGAGCGGCCTGGTGAAGTCGCCGTAGAGATCCAACGCCAGAGCGACATTGATAAGGTAAAAGACGCCGCCAAGTCTTGTTGTCAGTGAGAGCTCGATTGAGGAGACAGAAACTTCCGCTTGCGGAAGGGCCGTGGTTGCCAGGAGATCAGTTGCCTTGTGCTCAGGGGTTGCCAACGCGCTCTCGACCGGGAGGGATAACGATTCACCGCCGGGACGGTCCGGGATTGCGTTCCGGACGGGCAACGAAACTCGCTCGCGTTCTGGCGCGTGATCCCCCTCGGATGTAGGTTTCTGACTGTCGTGTTGAACTCGGTTTTCGGAGTCAGGCGCCTCGGGTATTGCAAGCGGCTCAATGCTACGAATCTCATTCGCGGGCTTCGGAGAAGTCATCAACGGTCGCGGCATCTCATCGCCGACGGCAACGAGATCGGTTGCCCGAACAACCTCCTCCTGCGATCGCAGCACTGCGTTTTGCCCGGCGCTAGCCTCGGAAATATTCAAGGCGTGGATCGATCGCAAAAGGCGCGACGCAAAACCATGCTCCCGCAACCGGGTCGGCGCCCGTTCAAGCATCAGCGCGACGGCCAGCAGAACGCGAGCGCTTATCTCGAGCCGCGGCGAGAAAGCTTCGGGCACCCAGCGATTCCGAACCTCCCACGCTTCACTCGATGAAACCATCTCAGGCTCGGGTGCCTTATCAGACGCAGTTTTTGCATCACGCGGCACGCCAGACGCGCGCGATTGTGTTTCGCTTATCGCTGCAGATCGGCCGTCCCGCAGCCCGGTGAGCCCGAAGTGCCGTGTGATTTCATCGACCAGACGGCTCACAGCGCTCGGAGGCAAGGCGTTCACAACTGTAATCGCCATCTCCCTCTGCGCCAGTTTCGCAAAAGCCGCGGGCACGTATTCGATTGAACTCATCCACTCTCTGACAACCGCGCTTGATACGTCGGCCGCGCGAAACAGAGTCTGCCACCACCACCGGGTAATCGCAGATCCGTCGCACCAGTCTGCCGCAAGACACGCGAGCAATTCGGCTCTATCGACAAACAATACCGCGTCAACGCCTGCGCTTACGTGTTCAAGCGCGGGCCGCGCGGCGCGACTGACGATCTGATCAAGGGAGGCAGCAACTGCTCGTCCCCAGGCAAGCGGAACACCGGCGGTAACTTGAAGATTGAGCGAGCCAGGCGCTGGATCGCGCAGCTTGCGAATAAAGGCGATCGCCGAAGGCGGCATGCTGGTGGGATGCAGATCCAACGACGCCAGAGCTTGATTCATCCGCAACTGCAGAGACAGCGTTTCGCGGGTGGCGCTTCGCACCCGCAGCGTGGCGACGTAGGTCTTGTTCCGCTCAACAACCAAAGCGTCTGTCCTCGAAAGCAGATCTACCGGCGAATCATCCCCAGCCCTGCTCGCGCTCCGGCGATCACAGCATTCGCCTTGTTCAGGTCGCCTCCGAAGGCGCTGGCAATAGCGCTGGCGTCCTTTCCGGCGAGATCGGCTACGGTGTGAATGCCTAAGCTTGTCTTCAGAGCCTCGGCATCCGCGGCGCTAATTGGAGCCAGCGATCCGACGTCCAGCCGGCCTCGTTCCGCGCCTTTCGCCGATTCAATCAAGCTCTCCGCAACGTCTTCAGACAGACCGCTCTTTGCCGCAAGCTCCGACTTGTCTGAGGCCGCCAACGCATCCGTCGAGGTGACATCCGCCGCGCCAAGCCTTTCGGCGACCGCAGCATTTACCCCGGAGAGCGCTGTAAGTTCACGAACAGGCGCAAACCCCACCGATGCCGCAGTCATCTCCAGGATGGCGCTGTCTCGCGCCAGAACTATTTGTCCGGCCTCAATGCCGACGATTTCCCCTACTTTTGCTTTCCCATCGTCGGTGGCCGTACTCCCAACAAGCTCGCCTTTTGAACTGATGCCCTTATCGGCAAGGGCAGCCATTTGTCGCCTGCTAAAGCCAATCGATTCCAACGACCACGCCTCAACAGGCACTATTTCGTGGCTCTGCTCGATCAGCCGGTTGGCAAACCCGGCGCCGAGGCGCTTGGATAACTCGGCACGATCTGCATTTGCGATTGCGACATCATCAGTAAGCCCCATCTCCTTGAGTACAGTATCTACATCCGCATCCCATCCCTCGTAATAGGTTCTCGATTTATTGGCGTTGTCCACCGCACTTATCGAGTCGAGAATCAGATAGCGGCTGAAGTCGGGCGATTGGCCGGTGATGTTTGAGATGTACTCGGACCACAATCCCGCTACCTGATCCACATACTTGATTCCGAAGCGATCAAGTAGATCCCAATCATCGTCGCCAATCCCTCGAATCTTGGCCTTCTTTGTCTGCAGCGGCCGATTTGTGGTGTTGGTCGAGGTGTTAACGGTCATCGGACGATAGAACTTGCCAAAGACCGCGTACGCCTGCGGAGCATCAGCCACTTCGAGTATGCCTTTTGGCGATATGTAACGAGGATCAATGAAGATAGCCGGCTTCGCCGACCCGATGCCCTGTCCCGGGTACTGCTTGTTGAACCAATGCTGCCAGTCGGCAAGCCATTTGCCGACCTCGGGTGAAACCGGATCGAGTTGAACCATTTTCGCCCAGGGTGGACCGCCGATATTTGTAATTTCCGTCGCCCTCTTGGACTCAACCTCAAAGTCCTCCCGAAATACTTGACCTGAGTTACTGGCCTTCTTCCTCGCAGATCGCGTTTTCTGCCCCAATGTCGTTGCTTTTCCGGCGGTGAGCACAAGACACAACCGGGCCTTTTGCAGCGGCGGCTTTTTGACACCGATTATGGCGATACAGAGCAGCGGACGGTCGTCGGTAGCCTGGACCATGACGACCGTCCGCTGAACGTTTTCGCCCAGGGCAACCGTTACTCCGGTAAGAGTGCTTGGCCTGAACCCCGCCGCGGCCACCGTCACGTCGTATGATCCCGGAGGCAAATCAGCGAGCGACCACTTACCGGAAGTAAGAACACCGTTTCGAGCGGTCCCCGCCGGCCCCGAGACCGCTGTAACACTGCTCACTTTGTTTGAGATTGAAGCGCCGTTCTGGTCGGTCACCGTCACCACGATGTTGCCGTTGGGGAGTTTCACGATTGCGAACGCGACGTCTATGGTCTCGCCTCCGATCACGTTTACCCCAACCGGCGCAATCGTCTGGTACCCTTGAACTGAACCGTTAACCTTGTACGGTCCCGGCGGTACATCGACCACCGGTCGCATGGCCCCGGTTACCACCGCAGCATTGAACTGGGCATTGCAGGTCTTGCTGCTAGCGTTGATGTCGGCGGCTTCGTTCGCGGCGGGCACGGGGTTTAAGAAAACACGAATCCGTCCATTCCAGGAGCGCGCAAACAACACGAAATCGCTTGCGCCCGGGAGCCGATATACGCTCACTGGAATCGGAGGCGCGGTGTTCGGCTGAATCGCAACCGCAAACGGATTGACCTTGATCGGGTCCTGAAACAACGACCGATGTATTACCGAGCGAAACAAACCCTCGTCGATCAACGTGTGTTGATCCGGCGCGTGCGGGCCCAGGAACATCTTCCAGTCGAATCCGTTTGCTCCGGTTGGCAGGAAGCCGGCCGGCGGCAAGAACGTGAAGTACTGATCACCCTCGATCTGCCCGGACGGCGTTCCGCCGAGAGCCGCAGCGATCTGAATCGCCTCGAGCTGATCCTGAAATTGTAAAAGCGTCGCATCGGCTTCGCTGCGGCGTCGATCGCCGACGTCCAGGTTCCATTCGTCCGCGGGCGAAGGCTCGATCAGCCGGCGCCTGACCGCCCAGGCGTCGACAAACTTGATCCCCTCAGTCGCGGACCATAAGAGAACCGCCAGCGGCACATCACAGTCAGTCAAACGATTTGGTCGAAGCTGATCCAGCAACCCATAAGTTTCCGGCGTCGACGAGAACGGGGCAGTTGTCAATGACTTCAGTTGCGCAATGCCAAAGCACTTGTACGCTACCAGGCTCCTCAAGTGGTTCTGGTCGTTTAACTCGGTAGCCGTCAGGTCGATTTGAATCAGTCGAAACTGAACACCGTCAACTGTGTACTTTGTATTGCAGTCCACTGGGTCGTTCCCAAGCCCGCTAACCGGTGCGCGACCTTCGGTTCCCTGAGCCGGCGATATCACTAGAAGATAAACACCCGATCCCGCGACATATGTGCCCGCCTGGAAAGGCGTGCACTGACTAAATGAGCTCACGGCGGCTGGCGATCCGTTCTGTGGCCGCACAAGCGAAAGATCGGCGGCGGAATTCAATCGCAACGGCTCGCCGCATCGATTTAGAGCAAGCCCGGGCTGGACCGTAATCCTCGCCGCGGTTCCGGCGCCGGCCGTCATGGCAACTTCGAGACCATAGGCGACGCCATCACCGACTGCCTGGCCGATCAACTTGCGAGCCTCGCGAATGGCCAACTGCTCCTGACTCATGTCTTCGCCCGAAAGCAACCGGCCGTTGAAAAACTTTATCGAGCGAATGCCGCTCTCTAGTATCGGTTTCAGTAATTCCGCCGTGCTCATATGCGTACTCCGTGTTCTCGAGACTATTTCTCGAAGCGGCTCACTTCGATCATCAGCTCGAGCCTCGCGAGAACATCCTTCGTGATAGCAAGGTCCTGCGGAAGCGGTTTGCGAGGGTCAAGCCGCGTCACTCGCAACTGGAATCCACCGGTGCTATTGAATCGGATGAACGAGACAATCGGATCCTCGAGCCCGTCGGCAACAAGAACAGGCAGGACCTTCACCACGTACTGAAAGGTTCCGTCTGGAGCTTTGTCGCCCTTGAATCGAACCGTGACCTGGCTGGTCCCGCTCGCTGAGGCGGTAAGGCTGTTGTAAACAGGAGCTGTGCTGGTTCCGTCGCACTTGACTATGCCCGCCGCGACGATTGCGTAGCGGCCGAGTCCCGGTGGATGCTCGACAACGTCCGTCACCGCCGGTGTCGCGGGAAGCGCTTCAGCCTGCCATTGGTTGCTCCTGAACGTAAGCACCTGACCATCACCCGGCGTCCCGACAACCGGCGCATTGCGAATTGCCACGACCGTAGCCGACCCTACAGTGCCACTGACATCTCCGGCGAGGTTGTGTGCGTTCGCGTCGGTGCGATGCGGAGGGATTGGATCCGGTGGCGTTCCGTGGGTGTGATCGGCTCGGCTGTAGTTTGGAGAAGCGCCGGCATTGCTTGACAAAGCGAACGCCTGTTCGGCGGCAACCGTGCCACCGGGATTTATCGGCGCGGAACCTGCGGGTAGCGGCGTCGGCCTCCACTGACCAGCCCTAAAAGTCAGCACCTGATCCTGAGCCGGCACTGCCGGATCTATCGCGACGCCCTGAATCCTGGAAACTCGCGTGTTGCCGATCGTGCCTGTCACGTCTCCCGCGACATTGTGTGCGTTGTGTGCACTCACATCGCCTCTATGCGGCGGTATCGGATCGGGCGGCGTTCCGTGCGCGTGATCGCCGCGGCTGTAGGCGGCTGACGCGCCTGCGTTGCCTGCCAGTCCAAACGTTTGCTCGGCATTGACTGTGTTCGAAGGGTTGATGGGTGCGCCCCCGGCAGGAATCGCAGCAGGGCGCCACTGACCCGCGCTAAACGTCAGCACCTGATCCTGGGCCGGGGCGGCGGGATTAACAACCACCCCCCGAATCCGCTCCACACTGGTTGTGGCCGACGGTCCGGTCACGTCTCCGGCCAGAACTACCGGTCCGCCGCCGCCGCCGCCAAGCGGAGGCGAAGACAACTGCTCCTGTCTCCCGCACAACAACATCTCTTGCAGCATCCGAAGGTGGACCACTATCGGGCGCCGCTGTTCATCGACTTCGATCAGCGTGGGGTCTTCGACCTGCCAATCCGTGCCCCCGCCCGTCACGATCACCGGAACATCGATCTCGGCGAGCAGCAAGCACTCTTCGATCTCGCCGGTGGAGCTCGCGCCGCTGCTCGAACACCCGTGCGCGCCGCCCAGAAAATCCGGCCTGCACTTCGGTCTCAGCTCCGTGACCCATAGGCGAAACACCACGTCCAGGTACTCGCAGAGATCTGCGCTATTGATCACAAAAGACGACGGTGGAGACTCGGTCAGGAAATCAAGAAGCGGGTCGGAGCCTGGTTCGGGTGGCGAAGTGAGCAGATGCGCCGACCCTCGAATTGCATCCAGGATATCGTCAAGCTGCGTACTCGAAGTTACATCAGTCACCTCGATCTGATTCAGCCACCCGACGAATCTCCTGACTGCGTCTTCTTCGCGCTGCCCCGGCGCATCAAGCATCAGCTCGAGCCGGAAATCGTCCGCCAGCCGCGATGGCGCCATCACGTCATCTTCGCTTCGGCATGGCTCTCCGGGTATCGGCACTTTGTCGGTCGGACACTCGCGATAGCACAGAACAACGTAGGCTTTCAGCGGGGCCGGGGGAGAGGCGAGGTGCTGGAGTATCTGGCTCCTGGTTGAATCAAGTCTGAGCCAGTCATTCAAGTAGGCGCATTGGGCGGTGGGC
This sequence comes from Blastocatellia bacterium, assembly GCA_963737945.1. Classification (GTDB taxonomy): domain Bacteria; phylum Acidobacteriota; class Blastocatellia; order UBA7656; family UBA7656; genus Onstottus_A. The sequence goes on from CAVTUR010000002.1 coordinate 34,296, forward strand.
ACTCGAATCAACTGTCCCGGCGGACTCACCGCAACGCCAGGCTCGACCACAACGCGCGGGCCCTTCACGTCGTTTTCCGTAAAGACGTGTAGCCCCGACACCGTTCCATAGCCGATCAAGTCCCGCGCCATCCACTGATCGCGCCCCGAAAGATAGGCAAACTCTTGATTGAAGTCGTCAATGCCCAGCACCATCCCGACGTTGTAATTCACGTGCTTTGTCGGATCAGGCGCCGCCGACGTCGTTGTTTCTACTTTTGTTGCAAAAGTGCTCATCATTGTTCTCCAATTTGCGGCGGTTTTCAGACCACGCCGAAAGCCGCAAATCGCCGGTCTGTCACCACTCCGCCACCGACACATTTTCGCGAACTCGAGTACGGTGACGACGTTGGCTGTCTAAATACCCCTCTCCTCATCCGATCGCCGATTCGAGGTTAGTGCGCTGTTCGAGGCGGTCCCGGCCCAAAACCATCCTGTCACTCAGATCTCGATCGTCCGCTAGATAACTCTCCGCCAGGTATCCCTTGCCAAGCACAATCGGACTCAGCAACTCCGGCGCCCGGCTGCCTTTGTCCAGCACAGTGTCGTAGCCGAGTCGCGCTCCACCCACCTGAAACATCGCCCAGTAGAACTTCACATCGAACACGGTATGGGCCGGCTTCTCCCAGTTCACAATGCGCGATGCGAGCTCGCGTTGCTGTTGCAGACCAACTTGACCTGTCGTTCGATCTTTTGGAGCGGGCAGCAAGACCGAGAAGCGATGTGCGGTACCCAGCATTGCCAGCACGACGCTTTCGAACTGATGCCAATCGGCTAGCGCCGATTCGCTAAGCGGCAACTCCTCGAACGCCGAAATGTCATCGAAGCCAAGCCACCTGGTGTTATACGCGTCGTTGAGGGCGCCGATTCTCCGATAGCGACGCGCCAGAAAGTCTTGCCAGCGCACCCGCAGTGCCGCCGCCGCCGTACCGGCAGTCGCACCCTGAAACTCATCCCAGTCTTTCCGGCGCCGGCCGGCGGGCGGAGCATCGGAGGGCAGCAGGACGCTTTCAAACTGGTTGGTGCCGTAGGTGGCGTTCAAGTCGGAGAGACTCTCGTACCGGCTTGCCAGAAAGTCCCGCCAAAGACTCTTCTCTCTCCCGATCGACTGCGGAATATAGTCCAACACTTGCGAAGCGAAGTCGCGCCAGGCAGAAGTCTTTTCCGCGACAAAGGCATTCCAATCGACCGCCGCGGCACTTCCCGGGAACACCGTGGTGGGCGGAGTAACCACGGCGAAACTCGCAAAGCTGGTCGCGTGCGCCGCGTTGAGCGCCTGAATCGTCGCGTATCGCTTGCGGATGAATGCGCGCCATAGCGCTATATCGTTCGACTCGACGGGTGACATGAGGCTGCCGGCTCCTGATGTCGGAAGCTTCTGCCAGTCGTAACTTCGAAGCGGAAACACCACCCCAGCCACAAGATCATCAGCGGAAAACCGCGCGCGAAGGTAGTCCGAATAACGCGCATATAGATCCGACCTGCCGTTTTGCGGCTGCCACCTTCCCGGCCCGCTGACCTGCGCAATGCCAACACCTGCCTTCGCGCCGATCGCACTGGAATCTCCCAGCACAACTCCCGGGGTGTGCCGGGTCCGGTAGCTCTCGACGATCCGAATCGAGTCGCGCTTTGGATCTGAGGACCGCTGGATGTCGAAGACGCTCTCGTCGGCGCAACTTTCAAACGCGAGCCTCAACGCCGCCTTCAGGCCGTGAATCGTCCCGCGATACTGGAAGAAGTCCATCGCGTGGCGTATGAACAGCCGGCGTTTCAAATCACCCCATGACGGATCGAGCACAATGCCGAACCACCCGGCCAACCAGTCGAGGTATTCGCCAGGCGCGCTGCGATAGTCGAACAACACCTGAACGGCGGCGATGCGGTCTTCGATAGTCGTGTAAAAGCCTTCGATGTTCGCAAGGAACCTTTCGAGAAACGATGCAGACTGGACGTCTTCGCGATAGACGGCCGGCAGATAGTGATCGAGATATGAGAAGCGCGGATAGTAGACGCGCATCGCCCGGAGCCGCGGTGTAGTCCTTCCGTCGCCGCTCAAGCGGAGCTTGATCTGAATGAATCTTCCGCGAGCGCGTTGAACCAGCAGTTCCCACGTGGCGTACTCCGCTGCCTTCGCTGTAATCGCACCCTTGATTGAAGCGTAGGGGAGTTCGGACCCATCCCGACGCTGGTAGGGAACGGGCTCCTGCAACCATTCGGCAAAAGGCAGGTCTTGCCTGTCGTTGGCCGCTCGTGTCCAGATCTCGACACTCGCTTCAGGAGCTATTCGGCCGTCAATCATCAATCGATGCCACTTGCAGTCCGGCTCGCCGCCGTCGAACTCGGGGGACTCAAGTGTAGCTTCCGTCTCAAACCGAGAGCGTGATTGCTCGACCAGAGGAATCCAACGATCGCTGAAGTCGTACCACGCCTGATCGCCTCCGGTCACCAGACCTTTTCCGCCAAACAGCCGCATAGGCAGATAAGCTTGCAACGGTTCGAGCTCGAGTTCGCCGTCGCTCAAGGAAATATTGAAACCGAACGACTGATTACCCTTCTCTTCGACGACATACAGCCGATCCGGAACGGTCTTACCGTTCGACTTGTGCTCGGCGACAAAAGCAAAGTCATGCGCGACCAACCTGAACTCGTTTCGCGCGGCGTCGCTGATCAACGGCTTGAGCACCTCGGTGCTGACCGGCTCTCCAGGCTGACCATCGAAACCATAGCGATGGATCTTTGAGAAACCACTCTCTTCGTCGCGATCCAGGATCAACACGGTGTGATCGGGCAGCGCTTCGATTGATATTGCATCAAGCGCGGTTACCGGAGACGCAGAACCGAGCGTAATTCCTCGGGGGAACATTCTCGGCTGTCGTTTTCGCGGCTCACCGGTGACCGGTTGGAACGGCTCGACAGCGCGACCGCTCAAATCGATCTCGGGTTGATCGTTCGCCTGGACGTTGAAGTGGCGATCCAATACCCAATAGCGAGTCCCCTTCCACGCGTCGTCCGGATCGCGATCGAGGATCAGCACTCCGCCCCCGGGACCCGGCGCAAAATCAAACGGCGTGAACTCAACTTCCTTCGGCCAGATCGTCTGGACCGGACCGCCACCGGCGTGCAGATCGAAGATCAACAACCCCGCCGGGTCGAGCACGCCGACTACGAGGTAGTGTTCTTCCGTAACCGCGAGCCCTCTCAACCGAAGGTCGGCTGCTGCAGGGGCAGGCTGTAGCGGCGCAAACTCGCCGAACTGAGAGACCGGCTCGCACTCCGCGCAATCCGCGGCGCTGGACCAGAAATGCGTTGTAGTTCCGCTGCCGGCGGAATTGACCAGGATTTCTTTCTCGTCTTCGGCGATCCAATACCAGTTTCCGTAGCGGTCACGTCCCGCGCCTCTTCGATCGGGCAACCGCGGCGGTCTATCCTTGGGCGAGGCCGAAACCTGGAACAATTGCGGAGCGAGCGTCAATTCGCAGCACTCCGAGTCCCAATGCAGCCCGGTCAACTCGGCATCATCGGTCGATCTCTTCCAGAGCTCTCCGAGCGAGGCTATTGGTCGGGTGGTTCGGCGCACCCATTCACGCGCGCCCGGCGTTGCGCGATCCCAATCGGCCTTGCCAAGGAGGAGATGAAACTTTGTTCCGTTGGAATCCATAGGACTTATTTACACTCATCCGGGATCACCGGCACCGGCACCAGCGTCGGCGGGCCCGTCGTGGTTGAGCCCGGCTGACCTCGCAATTCATCCAGCGTTGCCGGCTCGCCAACCGACACAGAAATACCCGCGACTCGCGGTAGATCCAGCCCCCGCATATCCACCTGGTCTTTGGCTGCTTCGACGCCCTCGGCAAGCAATACCCGGTTGACCGATGAAACTCCGGCCACCGCGCTGGCCTTTGCCATCAACTCAAGGGCGACGACCGGTTTTCTCAGCGGCCAGCCCTGATCAGCTTCGCCAGACTGATCGGGAGACGCTTCCGGACCTCCGACCAACGGGGAAAGAAACTGAAGCAGCCGACCCTTCACCGCTTCCCGAACCTCGGCGATGCTTCTCCCGGACTCGACGTTGATCCCAATCGAAATCCAGAGCTGTCTGTAAGCGGGACCACGCAGAAATACTTCCGTCGTTACCAGCCGGCGGGGATCGAGATAAGCGCAAACCGTGTCAAGAAAGTTGCGGTTGGGCATCGGCGCATCAGGTTGCACCGGATCGTATTTCGGAATGATCATCAGCGTGACCGCACCCGGCGCATCGCCCGGCTCGGTCGAACCAAGCTCCGGACTGAACGCCGGCAGAACATCGACACGGCCTACCTCAACACCCGGAGTCCGGCGAGTGATCGTCTTGAAATCCGCCGCGCTGACCACGCGATCGCGATGCTGCAGATAGCGCGATATCTGCTTCTCTCCTTCGGTTACCGTTTCGGCTTCAGCGCCGCCCCAAGTGGCAACGGGATTGGTGATCTTGAAGCCCGCCGGAAGAGCGGGTGAGTTATTAATCGAGCCCGCATTGACGTTGCCGGCGCGCCCCACACCGTAGTCATAGTCGACGCGGATCTTTGCGCCGAGTGGCGGGCGCGCGCCGTGCTGCGCGTCTCCAAACTTGATCGCTCCGGACTCGGCGTCGACGGTAAAAATTTTCACCGGCTGGTTTGAGGGAACGTAAGAGCCCGGCGGCTTCCGCAAGTCGGGCACGGGCACTTCGGAGCCGGCTGTCATCAGATCATCGATCAGCGTCCACCGCTCGGTCGTTCCCTGCGCGGTCACCAGCAGTCGCACCGACGAAGGAATGACTGGTGTCTTTGACAGCACCGCCACCTGATCCGGGGCGCCGTTCCCGTCGGGCAACAATTCGTTGGCTACGTGAGCGCGCTGAGAGACGAAGACGGTGTTGATGCCCGCCCATAGCAGGTTCACTGGTGCGGCCGCCGACGCGCGGATCCGCAACCAGGTGATCAACCGCTGACTGAGGTTCGAGTCATCGATGGCGGGAGGAAAGTCGAGTACTCCGGACTCGAGGGGTTCGAGGTTGTCCCAGAGTTTAAGATCCGAGGCTTGCGGCAGCGTGATCTGGACCGTGCCAGGCTCGAGGAGCACGTTGCCGCTCGATACGGCATCAACCCTTCGATAGCGCGGGGTTCGGTCGCCGGAGAGCGTCTCACCGATGGGCACCTCATACTTGAGCAACGCTTCGCCTTCGGGATTAGCTAACCCCGCCGGTCTTAGCGTGCGAGTTGCGTCAGCGAGGGCCGGAACGACACCCAGCGTGAGGGTCTTGCCGCCGATCTTTTCACATACTTGTGAGATGTCTGTCGTCTTGTCGTTTGCCCGCTTCAGCAATGCGACCCAAAGCGAGCCGTCGATGCTCTGGCGGCCAAGATCGAGCGGCGCGCCGCCGGCGAGAGGGAAGGTCGCGGTTTCATAAAGCTGGGCGCTCAGCGACAACTGCGGCTTCAAGAATGAAGCATAGAGCTGATTGTAGTAGGCGCGGAGCTGGTCCGGAGCACCCTTCAGCTCACGTTTGTAGAAAAACTGAGCTTCGATCGGAAGCACATCGAGTCCTTGCGTCGTTCGAAACGGGACCTGCCCGGCGCGCACTTCCAGTTCCCCGCCGAGCGTCACCGTCTCGAGCGGACCTCGATCATTTGAAAACGCCACAAGTCCACGAGCGCTGGACGCCGGCTGCAATCCGATTCCAAGCAGTTGCAGAAACTTTCGGCGATTGCGTTCGGGTATCTGATTGCTCCGGTACAGCAGATTCTCGGTCAGAAACGCGAATATCTCGATCAACGTGACGCCGGGATCGGACTTGTTAAAGTTGGTCCACTCGGGCGTATACACAGGTATTCGCGCCAGCGCCTCATCCAGGAGCTGCTGGTACCGGCGATCATCCAGAGTTGGAATCTGTAACGGCATCTAAGACCTCAAATCATTTCCCCACGAAACGACAAAAGGAGTTCGTAGTTCGGCCTTCAGGCGGAAGTTCGTATGCAAGGCCACAGCAAGTGATACAAACTTCCGCCTAAAGGCCGAACTACGAACGCTTCCCCTGCGCTCCTGGGTCTAGCTCGCTAAGTTGATTTGGACACTGATCCTTTGCTGAGCCTGGGTCGCGACCAGCTTGTAGGTGATCGTGGCCACCGCGGCCTGCGGATCGGTTGGGTCCGGCTCGACATTCACCGAGTCGATTCGTATCCGCGGTTCCCACTTCTCGAGCGACTTCTGAATCTGATCGCCGATCAAGTGGCGCGTGGTCACCGTGTTCGGCTCAAACAGAAACCTGCTCAAGCTCCCGCCGAACTCCGACAGCCGCAATCGTTCGCGCTGCCCGGTCATCAGAATCACCTGTATTGCTTCGCGAACATTTTGCTCGCCTTCAGACCACGAGACGCGGCCATCCGCTCCAATCCGCGGCGGAAAACTTATTCCGCGTCCAAAGAGTTTGCCTTGATCGATCATGCTTTTTTCGCCTTAAACCCGGGAAGCGGGAAACAAATCAAAAAGAACGGCATCCACCGGAAGATCATGTCCAACAGGCTGACGATGATCATTAGCAACAACAACGCACAAATAGTAATGATGGGAATCGACAGCGAGCAGATCATCCCGATCTCCAGACCGTCCGATTGCTTGCATGGTCCTCCCTCCGGCACTGATAGGTCCTTGTGAAACGGCCACGGCAACACCGACAACACGAGATCGCCAAGCGACAAGCCCTTTACCCGATCTATTTGACCGCACAACATATCGGAAATCATGAACGCCGCTTTCTTGTCGAACTTCCTAAGCCCCGCCGGCGACGTATCGATCGGCAATGCGATTCGAATCGGTCGGGCCGGCGCATCGGGATCGAAAAAGCTGGCCATCTGAAACGGCCGGGTCGTTGCGCTCACGATCGGCGGATCGAGCGATCCACAGTTCGGTCTCTCAAAGACACACCGAATAACGAACCAACCTTCGCGAGGATCAAGTGGCTCTTCCGATCCGATCGGCAGTACAGGCATTGGTCCGGGCGGCAGCGGCACAAGCCGCAGCGCGGCGTAAATCAAATCCGAAAGATGATCGATCCTGGCGAGCGCGGCACCGATTGATCCGGCTGGCGGCGGATTGGGGTTGGGCGGCGGATTGGGGTCGGGCGGCGGAAACGGACCGACGAACGAGGTGTCGGCCGCTGTACCTACATCGGCCAGCGGAAAAATGAAAGGCGCCCACACCGTAGCCGCGTTGGCCGCCGATCGGTCGTAAGCGGCCGAGACCTTCTCGAGTTTGTCTTCAAGCGATGTCGCTGCTGCGTCATTGAGAGGCGCGCCGCCAAGGATTTTGACCAATGCGTCGGAAAGCTTTTGAGGCACGTCCCCGATCAAGTAGCTGGTGCCCGTTTTCAAATCTGCTCTCAGCGCAGGGCTCAGCGCGGACGCGTTCAACGCGTTCACAACCGCGGTCTCCGCGGCATTGAGCGAGACCGATTGACCGCCGATCTTCTTGATGACGTCGGGTAGTTGTTCTTTCAGAAGCTTGGCAAAGTCGAGCAGGACGTACCAGGAGCCAACCTGAATCTGCTCTCGCGAAACCTTTACCGCAGCGGCTTTCTGTGGACCCGATGGCTTCTTATCATCGAAAGGCGGCAAAGGATCGCTATATATCTTTGGCCGCGTGATGGCACTTTGTTCGATCAACCGCTTCCAGGGCTCCGTGACTTGCGTCCAGAGCAACAACATTCGCGGATCCGAGCGGTCAGACGCCGGTATGGAACCGTTTTTCGATGACGACGGATTCGGATCTCGGAGCGTGGCGCTCATGTACGTCTCTCGCTTGCCGACCGGAATCAAACCCGCGAACAACCGCCGCTTTCGTCCGTCGTCCTCGGCAAAACTCACCGGGAAGAGTGGCAAACGTTCTTCGCCAGGCAAAACCACCAGCGGAGAAACGCCAGCCAGCTTTTCGATCTTCTGCCAGCCCGCACCCGCCGGCGATGCAACCATCCCGTGCTCGGCCCAGGTTGCAAGATCGACATCCGGCAGATCGGTGCCCAGTGGCGGTCTGGTGTGCGGGAGCAAACGGCGAATCACAAAACTGACCTTCTCTTGCTTCGCCGCATCCAACGCGCGGTCAGGGAGTCCGGTTATTCCGCAGACGAGACACGCGCTGACCAGATAGTACCGTTGATGCGCGGGTTGATAGAGCTTGAGCGGCGCGGTTCTTCGGGCATCGCCGTTACGCAGCGCCGCAACCAGGGATCCGTTACTTTTCGCGCGCTCGGCGACGAGCCTGACTCTATTCAGTCGTCGAGCGAAGCTGGATTCCGGCTCGGCTGGCTCGAGCAGCGCTTCGGCTTCGGGTTTCTCGGCCGGCCCGCGCCAGGTCTCCTTGATCGCAACCAAGCTTCGCAGTTTGTCAGGATCGGTCTCCACGATTTTCAAAAAGTCTTCCATGAATGAATCGGCAGCGAAGCGCAATATCGCCGGCCCGCGCATTCGACGCTGCGCGTCGACGCCGTCAAACGCGGTGGCCTCCAACCACAACGGCGACGGAGCTGCCCATTGAATCTCGTGGTCGATCATTTCTTGATACCGCTCCTATCGGTCATATAGGTCTTTTCACCAAATATTCCCCGCACCCGGCGTATACGAAGCGCTCACAACGCTGTTGCTGATTACGGTGTCGGCTTGCACCACGCCGCTGAACTTCGACATCCCTGCATCGACGGTCACCATCCCGGCGGAAATCGCCACTTGACTCGCGTTAATCGTAACCTTCACCGAAGCGGTAACCGTTATTCCGCTCGTTTCCAGCTTCACCGAGTTGCCGTTGCTGTCGACAATCTCGACCGAGCCTGGTCCATCCTTCATCGTCATCTTCTGTCCGCCGGGGGTCTCGAGGATCATCTTTTCCTGGCCATCGGAATCGTCGAGCGTAATCTTTACTCCGTTTCGCGAACAGATGACCTTTTTGAAATTCTTGCTCGCTCCATCCATCGATTCGGGTGGGGAATCGCTCCCGTTCCAGAGCCCACCCAACACGAAAGGGCGTCGGGGGTCGCCGGCCTCGAACGACACCAGCACCTCGTCGCCGACGTCGGGAATAAACCAGGTTCCTCTATTGTTTCCGGCCATCAGCGTAGCGAGTCTCGCCCAGGCGTCGTAACGCGAACCACCATTATCGGGGGCCCAGGGTAAGGTGATTTTCACCCTGCCGAGACCGTCGGGATCACTGATATCGCTGACTAACGCCGGATAGACTCCGTACCAACGCCCGCCCAGTCCGGACGACAGCCGCGCATCGACTATCGATTCGATTGTTAGAGCCTCTACCACGCTAATCCTTCCATCGGAATCTAAAATCCAAAATCTATCCCTTCCCAATTCCCGGTCTCTCCGCGACGAACTCGGTTCTCATGCCTTTCACGAGGTCAAACACATGCTTCACCTCTGCCAGGTAATACTTGCCGTTAAACAGTGGTCCGAGTTCTTTTAGATCGACATACGCTCCTACTCGGAGCTTGCCGGTTGTCTCGGCGACTCCTCGTCCAACCACAAACCGACGCGCGCTCATCTTGAAGAAAGCTTCCGCTTCGGCCTGCGTCTCCTGGCTGGTCAGCGGCACCGTATGAACCAGCGACTCCTTTCTCTCGCCAAACGCCGACTGGAGTATGCTGGCGCCGCTGGAATCGCCGTTCAGCTCGCCACTAATTGCCAACTCGGTCGCCTCAAACTTCAATTCGGATTTTGCGCTAACGTCCCAGCCGCCGACGGTAACGCTCGTTCGTTGCCCTGCTGCGTCGGCGATCACCGTGAACTCTCGGAGCTTGGCGCCGTAGTTAAGCTCGATCGCGCTTTCACTCGAGCGACCCGTTCGCGATTTCGCGCTCAGGGTGCTTCCATCCATCCACAGCTCGGCGTCGATCGAGCGAGCGCGTTCGCGAAGAAACGCGAGGTCGCTCTGATTGATCTGAGCCAGCAGCTTGTAGCTCGGCCCGGACACGCTGACGTCGGCTCGCAGCCCGTGATCGCTTGCGATTTGATTCAACACGTCGCTGTCGCTCACATCCGCAAAAGCCCGAGTGCGCCGCGTCATTCGCAAGTCCTGAAAGCGATCTTCGGCCAGCACGGTGATCTCCGGTGGCTGGCCTTCGCCGAAACAAGCTTCCAAAGCGGTGATCTTGCCATCGAAGATAACGTCGTCTTCCAACTTGATTTGAAGCCCTTTGCCAAAATCGAGCATCTGGCGATCGAAGTACAAAAACTTTGTTCCACCGTCCTTCTCGCCGAGATTCGAGAACGCCGCCTCGCAGCGATACAGACCGCTCGTGTTTTCGGCGATCTGCATTCGAAGCAATCCGCCGTCGAGCTCAGGCTTCGCTTGCCCGTCGACGCTGATCGCCGGACGCGAAACCTTTATTCCATTGTCGTCATCCGATGCCATCAGCCCTCATTACGCGCTTAGTGCGCCCGCACTCTGATCTTGCGTTCCGCTTGTTTCATAACTGCGCGCTCAACCTCGCGAGGGTCCATCGGCTTTCCGTTTGACTTCCCACCGGACCCCTTTCCCGAGCCTGAACTCTCGGGCGCCGCCGGCGTCACTTCCATCTCATTGATCACTATTGCCATGTTGAAACTCCTATACCGGTATTCGTAGTTCGGCCTTCAGGCAGAAGTCCGTACGCAAGATGGTTCAGGCCGAGGGCAGCTACAAACCTCGGCCTGAAGGCCGAACTACGAACTCACCTGACCCGAAACGCCGGTGGTCGCGCCAAGTGAAACGCTCCCGCCTACCGAGACGCCGGCGCTCAAGCCCGCGCCGAACGATGCGCCGCCCGATACGCCGATGCTCGCGCTCATATCCAGCAACTGACCCGGCTGAAGCATCCGCGGGTTCTCTATGCCGTTGGCCGCGGCAATCGACTGCCAGTCATTTCCTTTGCCCTGGCCGTCGGCGAGTCCTTGCACCGTCGATCCGGCGGGCGCTTGAGTCAGCGGTTTTGTACCGGGAGCTGGGACGCCCCCGGTTCCGGGTTGATCTTCCACGGGACGAAACGCGAACTTTGTAATCTTCTGGGCGGTCAAGTTCAGCGAGACGCTCGCACGCAACGGCTTGCCTTCCGGCGAAAAGAACTCGAGCGACTCTTCCATCGACTCCACGATTCCGTCGAACTGAAACGAGCCCCACAGAAACCTTGTGGCCGGCGGCTTAAACTTCTTTCCGTCCTCGATTGGAGTGATAAAGAAGGCAACTTCTTGCGTAAGTTTTCTAACATCGGTGACGCTCTGCTCGCCCTCCGGCGTGGCGGCTTCGGAAACCGGCTGGGTCACATCGAACCAGAGCTGGAGCGTGAGCTTGGTGGTGCCCGCGCCTACAAACTGGATCGCCGGTGAGCCCTTCTGGTCGCCGGCGCCCTCCGGATTTTCGATCTGATTTGCGAAACTCACCTTTAGCGATTCCGGATTGAACTGGACGGTGACCCTCTTGCCGCCATCCTTTTCCTTCGAGAAGTTGTCCTCCAGTTGCCAGAGCTGGGCCTTTTCCAATTTCAGATCAGACATAAGTTAGGTTTCCTTCAGCGTCAGCGACTCGTAGGCGAGCTGCATCTCTTCGATCGCGATCGTGCCGTCCTTGGCGTTCAACGCCGGGGCCTTGAGCTTGATCGGCACGCAACGCGACAACACAAAGCGCGCCCGCTCGGTCTGTCCGTCGGTAGCAAAGAGCACAACTTCCGCATCGGCGCGAAGCGCACGATCGGTCAGCAGAGTCGAAGCCCATTTCCAAAGATCGAATGTTTCGGTCATCCCGCGCTTCAGCGTGAGCTGGCCGTAGTTCATCGGACCCGTCAACCGGATCTGCTTGCCGTTGTTGCCGCCTTCGCGGATGGTCTTTACGTCCATTGTCATCTCGAGCCCGTCACACTCCTGAAATGACGCGTTGCAAATCTTCTCGGAAACTCCCGGCACGTTGACCTCGACTGCAAAGTTGAACGATGTGAACGGATACACCACCGTTTCGTTTGAAGAATTGGCCATTTCTAACTCGTCTCCACCACAAAGCTTCGATCGCCAGTCTGCACCAACCGGATCGTCAAAAAAGTCATCGGCAGCGACGGCGCCACTCTTAGCTCGACGATGAATCGTCCCTGGTCGATGCTCTGGGGCGTATTCAAGGAATCTCCGGTCACGACCTGAAACGATGTTTGCGGTGTGGCGCCGGCGAAAGCACCTCGAACAAACATCTCGCCCAGCATCGCTTCAAACCCGCGCTGGACGCTGCGCCGAAAAGACGCATCGTTTGGTTCGAAGACGTATCTTGCTCCGAGCCTCAAGGCCAGCCGTCTGAGCAAGCTCAACAATCGCCGGACGCTTATCGGTCTCAGGTCGTCATCGTCGGCAAGCGTGTCCGCGCTCATCGCCAAAAAACCGCGCGGGTCCTGCCTGATGATGTTGATATGCGCCTCCTGAAGATCGAGCCATCGCTCGCCTTTGATCAGCGGCGTAAGCGCAACGGGCCCTCGCATCGCCTCATTTGCCGGCGCAATCCAGGCCCCGCGATTCAACGCTCGAGCGGCAATCACTCCGCATGCGGTGCCGTCCGGAGGGTTCCCGCTGAATTGATCACCCTCCTCGCCGCCGATTAGCCACGGATGATAGATCGCTGCATAGCTGAACGCGCCGGCCTCTCCCGCGCTCAGCGGCATGCTCAACGCGTTGATCTGACGAGTCTCAACTTTGCCGTCGAACTCGACTCTAAACCTCGACTTGACTTCGATCGCACCGGCGGTGGGGGACTTCAGCGTCTTCACGTGTGACTCGGCGTCGTCTTCGCGATAGTGCTCCGGTTCAGACAACACCGCGAACAGATCGCCGCGCGCGGCGCACATACGCAACAGCGCGCGTTGGACCGTCAGCAAGGTCAGCGGAGAATACCGGTCGGCATCGTTTTGCAGGTATCCGATGTCTTCGGTCACTCGCACGCCTTCGCCGTTCGACCAATCGCTCGTCTTGCACTCGGACTCGACCCGAACCCGGAAGAAGTATTCACCGGGCGCGCGGCCGTAGACTGTGTAGCTGTCACCACCACCGGTGTAGATCACCGTCGCGTCGCTGAAGTCGGCGAGGGTCGCTTGCTCCAGCACAAACCTGGCATCCGTCGGCGCGGACGAAGGTGGCGAACATAGCGACCACTCGAGAGTAAAACTCCCGCTCGAATCGGGATCGCCTGACACCAGACACGGCGCTCCCGGTGCGTCCGCATCGCAGCTCATGAAGAACCCGCGTTCGGGTTTTGTCTCGAGCGGAAAACCGTCCTTATATTTCTTGCCCTTGTATTCTCTGTCGCGGCAATCCAGCGAATGCCACCACTCCGGCCGGGCTATTGGGATGGAAGGCTCGGATTGCGGCCGGGACAAGGGGCGACCTCGCTCCCAGCCCCGATGAATGGCATCCGGGACTGAAATAATGGTGGCCTCTTCGATTCCAAACGCCGCGTGGGCGCCGCGTAGCGCGCGCGGCCTCGGACTGGTATAGCGAATGAAATCGGCCTGCTCGCTAAAGGTGGTTGTACCCGGCTCGATAAGATCGCAATCCAAAAACAAGCTCGCGTCGAACTTCGAAACCCCGTCGCGCTCGAGCGGCAGCTTCGCCGCTTCAAACCGCGTAAGATAGTTCACCGGGAGCGCGGTCATCCCCACCGGGAAATAGACGGCCGATCGCGGTCCGGCGCCGGCGAGCGGAAACCGTTGAGCGTCAACATCCTGCCCCAGTCCGGCGCGCTCCTTTTCAAACGCGAGCGCGACCAAGCCGGCTTCGCTTGCCCCGGCAGGTTGTCCATAGACCTGCTGACTGTACAGATCCTCGTCGGTTGGCAGATCGCCCCAGAATCGCGAGTTAGGCGCATCAAACCCAAGATCACCCAACTGAGTCGCGTCTTCGGCAGCGCGTCGCACCCACAACTCAAAGCTCAACTTCTCGGCGAGCGGCAAACCCGCGGGAAGAGGCGGCGGGGAATTCAAGACTCGCGCTCCCTCGCCAAGTAATTTCACGGCGAGTGGCGAGTCTCCCGGTCCCGAATCCGACACAGTCAACAAAAGCGTTCCGCCGGGGTCCTTCAGCCAAATCACCGAGCCGGCCGCCGGCGCATGTTCAATCGAGGCTCTTAGAAGAACTTCAAGTTCCTGGCGGGTCTCCTCCGGCCAGCGAATCTCGGCATCGAACTCTTCGCCGATAAGAACAGACGGCGCTGGCTGCTGGTTCGTTGTGGTCCGCACATAGACTCTTGCCGAGCCGTTGGTTGTTCCCAGGCTCTGATCGGCCGGTCTCAACCAAACCTCCCTGGTGCCGCCGACTACAATATGGCCCTGGTCGGTGGGCGGACTGTTGGGCACTTCGGCGAGGGCTTCGACAACCAGCATCGCCACGAGGACTGTCTTGCCGTTGGTGTCTTCGAAGCTCAAACGAAGAAGATCGCCCTCGCCGATAACGCCCGGTGAGGCCCGCAATTCAACCGCGAGCGAGTTCTTTGGAAAGCCCTCGGCAGTACCGTCGGCGCGAAACACAGATATCGATTCGAACGGTTGAGTCAGCAGCGCCGAGCTGGATCTCAGCGAGTCCGACCAACTCCCTTTTGATCTCGCTCGCGCGAAGGCAGGCGATATCCTGGTCACGTTATTGCCATCCAACTCAGCCATCGCCAGCCCGGGTATCGGAAAGAAGTTGTAGTCGGCGTCATCGGAAGCGACTCGTATCACCCAGCAGCGCTTTCCGCCGTTGCGAAAGAAGCTTCTTACCGCGGGGCCAAGCTGCGCGTTGACCTGCCGGCAGCGCTGAACATCCCACGCAAGCCGCGCGTCTTCACCGAACACATGCGCAAACTGCTCGGAGTCATCGATCGCGACAGGAATATGCACTGGACCTGACGCGGCGAATCCGACAAACGCGGCTATGTCCATCCGCGGCAAGGTCTCATCGAGTCGCGGCGATCGCGGCTCGAATTTGAATCCTGGCAATCTTCTTGTTACTCGCGCGACCATTTCTCACCAAAGCAGCAGCGACGAAAAACGCAAACCGCGCCTGAAGGAAGATAGTGTGGTATGCGGCCAGGTGCTCGTCATAGGCGGCAATCCGATTTCGATCACCGGGTCGTCGTCATTCAACCGTAGGCATAAAGATCGATACCTGATTGACGTCGAACCTGCCGACGCGAACGCAACGTGACTCGGTCCCACCCACTCGGCACTGAGAAGCTCACGTCGCCCCCGACCTCATTCCATTTCGAGGCGTTCGTAGGCAACCACCAGCTCTTCCATCGCGACGTCAGTGCCCTTTGCGTTGAACGGGCCGCTTGTGTGCTTCGTGATACGCGCCCGCAGGAGCTTCCAGGTTTGCACCACCGCGGTGTGATCCTCGTTCTGCAACTGCAGGGTGAGTGTCCGCAGCGCATTCTGATCGCCGTTGCGAATCTGGTTCAGCCACTGATAAAGCGAAAGCGACCCGATTACGCCGCGCTTCATCGTCACGTCTGTAGCCTTGTTCAGACCCGTGATTTTGCGAACGCTGTTCTCTTTTTCATTGCCGTTCCGGTATTCGGAAACGGTCACCTCCATGCCGATGCCGGTCACTTCTTGGAATCCGGCATCCGGCCCGTCGGTGTTGCCCGTCCCGAGATCAACCAGAAAATTGAACTGCACGTATGGTCGGTCACGAAAAACAGCCATGGAACCCTCCGATTATGGATTTTGGATTTAGATTTTGGACAAATCCAAAATTGTTAAACCTTCCTGTCTGCCGTCCATTGGCCGATGCGGAAGATCACGAACTCCGCTGGTCTGAGCGGCGCAACCCCGACCAGACAGATCAGCCGGCCGTTATCGAGGTCGTTCTGCGTCATGGTCGAGCGGTCGCATTTCACGAAGTAGGCTTTCTCGGGTTTGTCGCCAAGCAGCGCGCCGCTCATCCACTCATTCAAAAGGAAGTCCTCGACTGTCCTGCGAATGTTTGCCCAGAGCGCTTCGCCGTTCGGTTCGAAAACCGCCCACTGCGTGCCCTTGTCGATCGATCGCTCGAGGTAAGCAAAGTAACGCCGCAAATTCACGTACTTCCACTCGGGGTCCGAACTGATGGTTCGAGCCCCCCATACGCGAAAACCCCGCCCCTCGAAGAATCGGAAGCAATTGACGCCTTCCGGATTCAGGACGTCCTGCTGAGCCTTGTTCAGTAGCTGCTCAAAACCGATCGCCAGGTTGACGACTTCATTTGCAGGCGCTTTGTACACCGCGCGATTGGTGTCGTTGCGCGCATAGATTCCCGCGATGAATCCGCTCGGCGGCACATAGATCTCCTCGCGAGTCACCGGATCCAAAATTCGCACCCACGGGTAATAGAGCGCAGCGTAAGTCGAATCGATCTTGCCCCGCATCGCGCGAACGGCCGAGATGCTTTGCCCGTCGCCGCTGTCGAGCACTGCGATCCGATACCGCATACGCGTCGCGTGCGAGATCAACAAGTTGACGATCGTGCTTGCGTCCGCGCGGTAGCCGTTCTCGAGTCCGTAGGTGGAACCCGGCGCCGCCACGATCGAGATGTCTTCGATGTCTTCGAAGATCTTCAATCCTGTCTTGGTCGTGCTGCTCAGATCGGCCGTGCCTTCGTATTCACCCGCGAGCGGCCGCATGCCATCATCACCCCCGATCAGATCGAGATCGATCGAGCGGTCGGCATCGGTGGAATCGGGACTGTCCAGCGCAGCCCTGAGCGTAGACTTGGCGTTAAACAAGGCGTCGAGCACCTGAAGGCCTGTCTTGATGTTGTCGCCAATCGTAACCACGATCGGCAGTGTCCGAGCTTGAGCGAGATTGCTTGGCCGTGCGCCGAACCTCCTGGATAGCCCATCTTGCAGTCCGGCCTGCTGATGTTCGGGATCAGGCGGCACTCCTTCCCACACCTGAGTGAAACCGGTGGCATCGCTCGGCGGAATCGTGACGGTTATGGTGACGCCTCGAACCTGGTCGCCCTTGGTTGGATCGTCATCCGGCGTCAGCGACTTCATGGCATACGATTGGCCGCCGCCCGCAGGAACAAACTTCCAGGTCTCTTCCTTGGTGGTTGGATCAATGTCAGGCTCTACTCGAAAAAGCGAACCGCTCCCGGGAGGGCTGCCGATCGGCGATGTAACGTCAGATATCCAGACAATGTCGTTCGGCAATATGGAACTCAACCTCGGCTTTAGCACGCCGGGCTGGCCCGTCACCGGGTCACCCGCGAGGATGTTCTGACCGAGCCTCAGAGTGATTCGTAACCGCGTGTTGCCTGGTTCGCCGGGGAAGCGCGCGCGAATCTGCAGCGCGTCCGGGAACCGCGTTTCAGGCGGATCCGAGGCGACACCCACTGGCGATCCGCCTGACGGAACTCTCACGCGCGCAAACCCATCATTCTGGATCGTACCCTGAGCGTCTTGCTTCGATCTGAAGACGCGGGCGATGTACAAACGCTTGCCGCCCTCCTCAAAGAACGCGCGCACCGCATGCCAGAGGTAGTTGTGTACCTTGCCGATATCGGTGAAGTTGAGCTTTTGGCGATCGCCGTAGGTGCGCTCGAATTCGCCGAGACTGGTAATAATGTCTGGTTCCAGATCCACCGGTCCGTAGCGCGCGGGGCCTATAAAGCCGGTCGTCGTTGTGCTTACGCCTTCGATCGACTTTGACCGGAACGAGACTTCTTCGACGTATACTCCGGGAGCTAAGTATTCAGGCATCCCTTTTTCCTCCTAGTCGAGAGTTCGTAGTCCGCCCTAAGGCAGATGTTCGTAGTCGCTTTCCGGAAACCTGTCCCGCAGATTTCCATCTGAAGGCGGGTCTACGAACCGTTACTATTTCAACCACGGAATCTTCCGTGGGCTGCGTTCCCGAAGCCGCCACGTCACGTGCCGGCCCTGCGTCTCTTTCAGGGTGGTGAGCCCGCCGCAGAAATGAAGAGAATCGATTTCGCCTTCTCAGAGGCGTGTTCAAACGAGCGGACTATCAGCTCCTGACCGAAGCTCAATACCGCTTCGCTCAGGACTTCACTACGTTCGGTGTCCGCCCAGAGTATCGCCGGCGATTGATTGAGCACCTCGGATAGTTCCGGCAGCGTCGGCGCGCCCGGAAACGGCGGAGCGGGGTTGAGTTTGTCGAAGCTCGCGACGAGTTCGATCGGCCATTGTTGATCTCTAAGCGCCGGACCCTCGGCGCCAGGCGGAGAAATCGCCGGCGGCGATCCAAGTGGATGGGTCACCGGCGCCGGATACGAAAACACCAATACAACCCGTCCTCTTTCGTCGGCGACTCCACGAGCGATTCGCCGTCCGGCCATTCGGGCCTCGATTACCGCCCAGCGAGCGGGCTCGCCTTCGTGGTTGCCACCCGATCTCCATTCGCGCAATTCGGCGCGCAGCACCGCCACCGCAGCAGGGACAGATCGTGAAGTGCTCGAATAGAGCGGAATCCCCTGGCTCGATCCAGGCGGTGACGACGTTGCGGGTTCGAGCGCGGTGACTATCCCCCTGACCGGAGCATCGATGGTTAAGAGGAACGGAACAAATCGACGCCACGCGTCGACTACTTCAATCTTGAACGTCGCAGTTGCCGGTGGTGGCGAGGTCGCTTCGAGCGCGCTCCAGAAAGCATCGTCGCCGTTTCCAAACTCAACTTCTCTCAATCCAGGCAGCCCGGTCAGCACATAAACACCGGTGCTGTTGACGCCGGCTTCGATCCGCCGCAGCGGACTGTCGGGCGGATATGCCGTAACTACCAGCCCGTCGCCGACCACTTTGCCGGTCACTTCATCCGAGAACCGCAAGCCAAGCGGCGTAGTGCGTGAGAGGCGGCCAATTACCGGTAATGTCTCAATCAGCAACGTCTGGTTCATGCGCGATCACTTCCCTCTCAGCGCGGTTGCATCCTTGAAATCAAACTGCCTGGTCTGGACGATTCCTGCGCCCGGGATCTCGACGGTGGACTCAATCGAAACCATGCGGGCAACATAGGTGGCCGAGGGTTGAAGGTTCGGCTTGAGCGGCTCCCAAATGTTGGAAATGTCCTGCAAGGTAAGCGGCTCGAAAACTAACTCGACCGCCTCGTCTTCGCGAAAGATGTCGCGCTCCGGCCCAAAATGGTTGAGCAGGCCGGAGGGGAGGATCGGTATGTTTCCCAGCTCCCGGATGCAAAAGCCCAACAGTCCCTGCTGCTTTTCAAAAGTGCGGCCCCACGCCGTGAGCATGTAATAAAGATCGAGCGGCAGCGGTGGCCGATATATCTCTCCGTTCGGACCGGTGCGCGCCGCCATGTTGCGTCGCGAGCTGGAGGACACGCGGTAGAGATAGAGCGATACGCCTTCATCCATCGGATTTTGAAAGTTATTCGCCTGATACACCTCGAATCGGGCGCTGTCGAACTCGGGCCTCGGGCAGGCAAGTTCGAGGAGGCCTCGTATCGCTCGGCTGATCGCGGCAATTGCTTGATAGCTAGCCACCGTCGCCTCCGTACCCGCTTCGTTTGAGTTTGAGCGCGGCCCACCACCTCCTGAACCTGTCCAGCTTGCCGAGCTTCATCCCGTCGACATAAGGAGAAATGAAGTCAACTATGTCGGTCAGTCCTTCAACGTATTGCCGATTGCCGCTGGGCACGTGCGTTATGTGTCCTCGCCAACTAGCCCGACGATCCGCATCCTCGAGCCAGATCCTGACGACGAACGAATGGGTCACGGACTCAAACGAGTCTCCGAGCAATGCCATCCTGATCCCGTTGATCAGCGCTTCTGCCTGGCGATCTTTGCGGTTCTTTGCGTCTTTGCGACGAGAATTCTCCGCGCAAAAACGCTAAGGACCGCAAGAACGCAATGGACTATGAATCACGACGCGTGGGCTTATAACAAAGGTGGATACGAGTGAACGTCTCTGTAGCGTCTTTCGATCGTCTTGGGATGAGAAGGCGGGAGGCGGAAGGCAGGAGACCTCTGGTTAACTAGCCGCCATCTCTCTTTCCCTTAACCAACACTTCGAGCGCCTGAATGTCGTGTTTGATCTGGCGGTGAAAGCCCACCAGCGCGGTCTTTACCTGCCTGAGACGCCCAAGAGCCTCGCATAATTGCGAGATCGGGGTGCCCTTAGCTTCTTCTAAAACGGAGGGCTGGTAAGTTTCCAGTTGGTCCGAGCGGATTTGTTCGAAAAGTTGAGACGTCTTTCGCGCCGGTTTGACCCCGAGTTCCTCTTTAAGCGCGGCGACACACCGATCATATTGGCGAAGCGCCGATGTCCGGTCACCCGCAAGATAATAAATTCTCATCAACCGCCGGTGGGTATGCTCGCGCGCGCGATCGCAGGCAAGGATTCGGGCACCGTAGTCGATCCCGCTGTCGTAGTGCTCAGCTGTCTCCGAATAAGCCATCAGTTTATCAAGCATCATTAAGTAAATGTTCTGGAGGCGTTCTCGCTCGATTAGACACCAGTCGTCGTAACAACCTTCTAACAGATCGCCCCGATAAAGATCGACCGCTTTGGCAACCGCTGCTGCTGTATTCGGGTCGAAATGCTGACCTATGGTGCCTTGCGCCCCGCCAAAGGTCGTTTCAAACTGTTGTACATCGAACCAGTAGTCCGCGTCGGAGCTGACGTTGACCCAATCGGCGTCAACTACCAGCAATCGGGGAGTCTCGTTTCGTTCGGGCAAGGAGAGCACTGTTTGAAGGTGCCAGAGCGCCTGGCGCAAATACTTCTTTGACTGAGCTGTTGGACTGTCACCCCAAAGCAACCCGGCCAGGGCCTCCCGTGATTGAGGACGGGATCGATTCAACAGCAAATAGCAGAACAGTTCCTGCAGCTTGCCGCCGTCGATGCCGCGAAGCCGTTGGCCGTCCAACTCGGCCGAGAACCTGCCGAACAGTCGAATCGTTAGACTGGACATTTGTTTACCTCACATCGCTTGTGAAAAGCGAAATTCGGAGACATGAGGATATTTTTGCGAAGAACCAAGAAGGCGCAGCGTGGGCGTCACGGGTTGAACACCAGCTGCCCCACTAACCCACAAGAGAAACAACTAACCGGGGTAATCCTTCATTTCATCATCGGGATGCGCTTCCCGCTCGGAGCATTGTCGCCATTGACCGTCTCCTGGGCTGGGTTCAGATTTCCATTTATCTGCGGAACTTATGCTTGGCCGCGGTTGCATGACGCCACAGCCTCTGAACGGGAAGAATCTCAGACTCCCACTTTGATTACCTATGACTTGCGGTCGCCGGGATTTGAGCATCAAACTGGATCGCAACTGCGAGACACCTCTAAGGAACATAAGCGACCCTCGAAATGATTCCTTCGGCGCTCGGCTCTCTGTCCGTGTCGAATCCGAAAGAAAACAGGGCGACATAGTACGACATATCTTACATTCTCGTCAATCAAAAAATGGCCGTAGCCACACGTTGCTCGATGAGGCTGGACTGCCCAAAGGCTAGCCCGAAACATACCCCAATCGAGTGTGAAGAGAATGCCTCGATTTACTTGGGCCGCTCTGGTGGCGAATAGTCGAGTAGAAAGTCGTGCTCCAGGAATCCATCAACGGTCGATCGTCGATCGGGTGGGTCTCTCAACAACTCGGCTATAACTTCTTCTTCACCTTTTTCTTACTCGTTTTCGTGCGCGCCGACGGGTTCGTCTGCAGCATTGAAGCTGTCCTTCAGCTTGAGAGCAACACCGGTGTTGGAAAGAAGAAGTGATTAAAGGATGTGAACTTCCAGGTTAGAAAATAGATCTTAGAGCATCATTAGACGAGAACCTTTCGTCCTACAGTTATGAGGGAGTAGGTTACTGTCTGATAGCCATAAGACGTGATGACCGATGCGATATTGCTCCCTTTGGCCGATGGATAGAGGGCAGCTCGATTCCCCTGCCGTGCGAAAAGACTTAGTCTTCTGTTAAACGCTGTAGCATAAAAACAAAGGAGCGTTAGAATGGCATACCTGATCACGATCGATCATTTGGCCGCCATTGCGGGTAAGTCGACCACCCTAATGCCGGACATAGCCGATTGGATAAACAGACTGTGTCCAACATATGAGATCGACAGCCCAAATGAGTATGCGCACTTCCTGGCACAAGCCTGCCACGAAAGCGATCACTTCAAGACCCTGAAGGAGTATGCCTCAGGCAAAGCCTATGAAGGTCGTGCCGATCTGGGAAATACCAAACCGGGCGACGGAGTCCGATTTAAGGGAAGGGGAATTTTCCAAACGACAGGTCGCGCTAACTATCAGCAGCTAGGCATCAAGAAGGGCCAGATCGATCTCTTCATCGCAAGTCCGCAGTTGCTCGAGCAACCAGAATATGCCGTCTGGAGCGCCTGCGAATATTGGAAGACGCGCAACCTTAATGATGCAGCTAACCACGCCGACACCGAACTTCTTAAAAAGAAATTCAGGGGCAAGGTGGTAGAGGTGTCACCAATCGAGTTTATCAGCTTGACTGTGAATGGAGGCTACAACGGCATGGATGAAAGAAAGAAATACTACGCCATTGCAAAGAGTGTTTTTGGCTTAGAAACAATACCCGCGACCTCTAACGAGCAATAAACCATTACTTCCTAAAACTGGGAGGGACTCATGAGCACATCAAAACCTATTGCCATAAAGTTCGACAGAAACAAGAAATTCCTTGCCGGCAGCGCAGCCGCAGGTATTAGCGTAAATGCAAGCATTTCCGCCGATGTCGCGCTAGCGCTCGCAAACAACACGCCTTTTCCTCAGAGGCAGATTGAACTGGGCAATACGGAGGTTACCGCCAGCGCATCTAAGGACATAAAATTCGGCAGTGGGGCAGGCAGCATTACTTTCAGCGGAAGCGCTAGCGCCTTTGCAAAGCTTGGTGTTTACTTTGATCCCGCTCAGATGCTCACTGCGCTTCAGCTCGATGATGACATAGCGCCAGGAGTAAAGATTGCGAGCGATGCGAACTCGCTCTTCGTTGCACTCAGATGGGGCTACGACCTCGGTGCATCAACCAAGGGCTCGCTTGCGCTTGGCGCGCCTGGCGCGGCCACTTTTTCAGGCACCGGCAGCCGCGAAGCCAAATACGTCGTCGTTCGACAGTTCAACAAGAATACAGGTGCGCTCGACACCTTAACTGAAACCGTAAATAGCTGGATGCTGCCGTCGCAGATAGATTCGCTCGACGATTTCAAACCGGGCACGTGGCTCGTCGCTGAGATCGACGGCTCGATTGCCGTCAAGCTCGGCGCGCAATACGGATTCGATTTCAACTGGATCCGACAGGCGCAACTTGGTGGACTGAGCGGTGACATCGGGCTCAGGCTGCAACTGGGCATCGCCGTTGCTCTCGGCTTTCAAGCAAGCGGCAAATACGCGCTGGTTGTTGGCCGCGATTCGATGGACGATGCAAACAAGCATCTTCGCCTCAGATTGTTCAAACAGCGAATGAAAGGGTGGAACTTTGCATTAAACGCAGGCGCAACGGTTGAGCCTAAGACATTCCTGCCGTCGGATTTCGATGATTTCGTCAAGGCGATCTTCGGAGTCTATGGCCCACAGGTAGTCAAAGACCTTGAGTTGGTTAAGAAGTGGACTGATCCTGATCAGAGGCTTCCCGATTTGCTTTCAGGCGTGGGGATTGACACCGCGAAGAAACTTCTTGAGGAAGTAACCAGTGTTGATCCTGAAGCCTTGTTCAATGAAGCGAAGAATAAACTACTCCGGTTCATTGATCGGTGGAACCAACTCCCGCACGATGTCGCTACTATGTTGTGGACGATTGTCGGGAAAGAAATCAATTTGGATGCTTTGAAAGCTCAGCTCACCGAAATCCGTGGCCTCGCACAAAAACTCGCGAGGGCGAACCAGGACACGGCAAAAGGCATTCTTGCGGATGTACTAAAGAATGTGGCGTTCTTTCAGTCCCCACTCGGGCAATGGCTTGAAGCGGCGGCAGCGGGTCGAATCGTGACCGCGCTCACAAGCCTCAACGAATTCCAGAAACTGCAAAAGGTCGCCCAGGCTACGAGCGACATTCTGACCAAAGACATTCTCTCGGATAATCCGCTCGATTCCGTTCTGGTCAAACTCCAACAAGCCGTTTCAGAACATTTGAATCTCGCTAAAGTTGAAGAGATCGTCGACAAAGCGAGTTTCGACAATGCGGACGAATGGTTGAAGGCAAAGCTTGCAGCATTCCTCGGCAGGAAGTTGGATCAGTTGGACCTGACGGCAGTCAATCAGATCAGGGAAACAATACATACTGTCATTGGCAAGGGCGAAGCGTTTTACAAGAAGGCCATCAAGGCGCTCAACAGCAAATACAAGTTTGAACTTAGCTACACCTATCAGTCCGCGACGACCAAGACGGCCCTGCTCGATATAGTCTTTGATTTCAGCCAGCTGGATGCCGCCGCTTCATTACATCAGGCACTTTCCGGAAACTACGACACGTTGCTTGTAAACCAGATTCCAGCAGTCTCACTGAATCAGGCAGCGCTCACTCACGAGATAAAACGCAACTCTCACCTCGAAGTAAACCTCCCGTTTTTCAACAGCACGATTGATCACATAAATCATTCGTTTGCTAGTCTGAAGGTCGCAGACGAAGACGAAGGCCGCTTGCTCATCTATGAGCTTAATGCCGACGACATCGTCACCGTCAGGAACAAACGCGACAGCCGACTGACAATCGGTGCGCATTTGAACGTAGTGGCCAACGATGTGCGCGTCTATTCAACCGACGCGTTCACCTATTCCTATTCGTTCAAGCAGGTCAAGAAGGATATGAATCGCGCCGACTTGCAATTCCAGTTCAAGCCTTACGTCGATAAGTACTTTCCGAAAACGTTTCAACAACCTGGAGACGGCAGCAACTCGTTTGTCACTTTGATCGGCGACCTCGACAGGAGGATTGATCAGATAGAGCCAAACGGCACCGACAACTTCGGCAATACGCTGATTTCGCTTCAGGTAAGCGTGCCATCAGTGGTGGCGTCGGCCTGGTTGAAAGCGCCGCAGGAAGAGAAGTCGCCTCGCTATATGGATATGTCGCGCAGACTCCAGTCGAAATTGAGGGATTTGATTCCCTACTACTATTTTCAGGACGTGAAAAAGTACCGCGACATCGGGCCGGCGACAGTGCTGTTGGTTTATGCGGCGTTGCCGGTTTCGACTTCGGCGAAGTTGGTAAACGATCAATTCACCATCAACACAGATACAGACATCTACTGGAACTTCCAGGCTTCTGAGTTTCGCGATGCAATGGTGCGCCATCCGAGGACGCTCACCAGGCTATCGGCAGAGCTTGTTGGCGTAAAAGAATTGTTGACTGCTTCCGGCATGGCCGGAACAGCAGGTTTCTTCACGCCTGATCGGGCAGAACTATTGCAGAATGAAGTTACAAACGATTCCCTCCTCGGACGTCTCCTGTTGGTAGAGGCAGACATCGTGAGAGGCGCTCACAAAGCTGCTTTAAAGCTCGCGACAGAGTTTGCGCCGAATGCGGCTTCGAAGCCGTCCGAAGCGATTGAGGCATTGTCGGAATTCGGAGCGAAGATTACTGAGACATTCAACAACAACATCAAGAGCCTGTTCGGCGGCGACCACATTCGTCCGCTCGGAACTATGGCTTTCATTGAAGCCGCGTCGGCGCTTGATCCGACACTCGGTATCGTGGAACCAGTTGCTTTGATGGATTTGCTCGTCGTAAAACAGCAATCGCAATTCAAATTGCCAACGTTCCTCGAAGGCGAGCTCCCGGACTCCAGTGACATTGTGATCCAACAAAGTATCGTTAATGTGTAGACTCTCCGGCCTGTTTCGGGGTTTCTCTTGAGGCAGGAGTAATGTTCCCTTTCTCAGCGAAGGCCCGCCTCTTTTGAGACTCTCGGAAAGATGGCGGCTGTCTTTACCAATTTCTCAAGTCGGCTGGCTTCGAGGTCTATTACGGTGCGGAGAATCTCTTGATAGGAGAGAACCCGACGGATCAGTACAGCTCTTACGAATGCACGATAAGAAGCGTTATCGTGCGTTCGAGGTTCTCAAGATTGTGACAAGCAGAACATTCCGCCCAGCCTTGTCTCATTTATCAGTTCAAGGGAACCCCTTCGGGCTCGCCGAGCTCCATTGCTTCAGTGGCCGATAGCGGATTTCGCATCGCGGCACTTAATGTTTTTGGAAAATCCGCCTTGAACGCACCGGCACCAACTTGCTTTTTCGCTTCTTCCCAGCGGCGGTCCAGAGCATTCAGTACCTGGTTTTTACCAACGATGGAGGTCAGTTCGGGCGCTCGTAGCGCAGCAAAGCGCGAGGCGCCGAAGCGTTTTTCCGCTTCGGACTTCAGTTTCTTTTTTAGTTCCTCGTCATCGGATTTTGTCGATTCCTCGAGCATATCGAGAGCCAGTTTGTATGGCTCGCTGATCGAGGTGAGCGAGTCCCAATCATCGCGGACATCCGTGGTATCCACTCGAAACAACATATAGTGGTAGCCGGTGAGTTGCTTTCCACCTTTATGAAGTTGATTGTTCTTGACTGAGAGTTCCTCTGGCTTTATTTCTCCAGCTTCCGCCGAGAGCACAACGAAATAGCCTGCCCGCAAGAGATTCGGGTTGCCACTTTCCGCACCGGTCCACGCGGCCTGGAGCCGCAGCTCGGGATGCGCATTTGTGGCCCCAACCAGTTCGGCAATGCCATTCGCGAGCGGTGTGGCGACTGCAAGCGCGGCCGAAAGTTGCGGAACGACGAGGAGTTTGCTGAAGTCGCCGAGCACCTTTAGAAGGCTTCGCAAATCGCTTTTGCCTTCCATTGCCAGCAAGGCGGCCTCAAGGTTAACCGTTCCGCCGTTGAAGGGCAGCAGGGTCGTAACCTCATGGTCTACGGCCACACCCTTGTTGAGTGCCTTCATGTCGAAGTTTTTCAACGTCGACTCACCGGCTATATGCGTGATTTCCTCGACCTTGTTCCCGAACTTCAGCTGGACCGATAGCATCACCGCCGGGTACCACGAAGCTCCCCACTTACGGTCGTCTTTTAGAAACATTTCGACCAGCCAGATTCTGAAATAACGCTGTCCGGCCGAAAGCGGCGTAGGATCCAGCTTTGTATCAGGCGGCATTTCGATGTTGCCAGTCGGGATCCAGAGGTAGGTGTAATGCACGGCTTCAGACTGCCATCGGTGCTTCAGCCAATCAATCAGGGCCATAATCTTCCTCCATAATTTCTTCAAGATTTTGAGCACAAAAACTTTCTACTGGTTCTTCACATCAACCAGTGTGTCAGGATTGTCGAGCTCCAGATTCAAATCGGACGGGGCGTAAAGACATATGTCGAAGGCCATCTCCGTGGCGGTCTCTGCGTCCGAGTTGGCTTCTTTCGCGGTGAGCTCACGGAGCTTCTGAACGGTCCCCACGAGTGCGGGCACGCCGGCCTTAGGCAAGCTCGCGACAGTCTCAGCAAGAGTTGATATGACTTTCACGCCAAGCTCGGTGCCCAAAGGCGGTATGACGATCACAACTGAAACGCCGGCGCGGTGTACCTGGAAACCGAAGCGCCTGGCGATGTTTGCCACATATCGATCGCTTGTCGTTCGCTGCCCTGGCTCCGCCGGTAAGTCCTGTAGTATGCAGACTCGAAGCGAGGGGAGCGCCGCCGCAAATTGATCCGCCCGCAACTCGGCGCCTACCGATTCACTCTCGTTCCCGAACTGGATCCGCAATCCTGCGGACGTTTCTACTGCTTTACCGATAAAATGCAAAATAGCAATGCTGCTGTCCGTCCGTAGATCTCCACCGGAGATCAAGGGCGCCTCCAGCGCGTGCGGCAATTTTTGCGCAAGAGCCGTCGTCCAGGCGGCAGCAAACCTTGCCGCGCTCAAATCATGAGCCCACGTCGCTACCCGCGCCTTGGCGGGCATCGGTCTATCGAGCGCCGAAGTAACATCGATTGCTCTCCTCCAGAATCTGTAGTGCTGATCCTGAAAAACATGGGCATTATCACTCGCCAGGCCTATCACGGCTTCCCAAGGCGCAGCGGCCGAGTCTTCGTTTAGGTAGAGGACAGTATCGAAAAGCACCCCCGAGGGAATAATGGCAAAGAAGAACCGAGAAATTGTATTCTGGGGCGCGAGCAGAATCTCACTTTGCTTCGCATAAGGCTGGTCAAAGGTTGTGAGTCCTGAGATTTTTGATGCCTTTCCTGCCAGGATTTTCTTTTCGAAGATTTTCAAGGGGCCGAGATTCGAGAAGATTTTCAGTGGCCTGAAATACGAAAGGTATTTGATTGTCCACGGGTGTGTGAGTGGATCGTTAAGACTAGTGATTTCACCTGAGGACTCAATAATGCGTTCAAACAGGTACAACCTTGCCATCATCAACATGTGTGAGCGCCACAGACTGGGTATGGAGGACAATGCAGAGATAACCGCCATAAGAGAGAGAATGTTGGCCCACGTGGGTAGATGAAATCCCAACCAGTGTAGGCCCGCCGTATATCCTCGATAAAGCAATAGAGCCAGTCCAATCACAAACAAAAACCCTATGATTCCCAAAACTATGTCGCGGACTCGCGCCGCTTTCGGCCCCATCCCGGCGAACACCGCGCCAAATGGGAGTATCGGTTTTGCCAGAATAGCGACACTCGGTGGATCGGTTCCGTAGGTGGCAATGAGCCAATTCTGAAAATGCTTCGTCTGCTCGCCAGGGTTCGCGAATTCCTGAGATCGAATGGCGCAAGCGGCGAGCCTCCCCATCCATGGCCGCCAACTCTTTGGAAGAGCATTCAGATATTCAACCCATTCCGGCGCGGACGCATTCGCGGCGGGCTTTTCCACCGCAATCGAGGGACAAGCAGAACTGGAAAGTGCAAGATTCACCTCGGCGAGTAGCTGATCCTGATTCCCGCGTCTATACGCATTCGCCATAGCAATCCCAATCGTGCACAAAAATGAGCCGAGTGCATCGGATGAGCTCAAGAACTGCTTACGAGCCCTTTCGAAGAAGTCCTTCCCTGCTTGAAGATCAGTCTCAAGCAGGCCACAGAGGAGCAGGTTCTCCGCGGCACGTCGCGGCTGGCCGTCGGGAAGTGTGGTCTTCAGATTTCTGATTAACTGCCGACGATCCTGTGTCTCTGAAAGCGATTGAAGAGTCCGCAGAATCAAAAGGCGATCCTTGTCCGCGGGCAGTGGAGAATCGGCGAGGGTGGTCCCCACGCCGAGTTTTTCCTCGAACAACAGCATCCGAATCCCTATGTCGCACAGCGACCGATCAGCGGCCTGGCGAACATCGAGCGGCAAGTTCCTGTTCGCGATGATCTCGCCGGCGCGCCGCTGGGCGCCCTCGATTTGTCCGGAGTCTGCCATGCTCGTGATCGCGGTTGCGAAGTAAGGTGGAAACGTCCGGTGGGCGTTGCACAGCGGCTGATAGACGGCCAAACGCGAATTGATCCCTTGGAAGGCGCCAGCCAACACCGGGATCTTCTCCCATGATTCCCACACCATTTTTGCCGCGGCAAGACGGTCGGCATCGACGGAGTCTAGATTACCAACCGTAATGTTAGGTTTGGCTATACGCGCGTACTCGAGAGCAAGACGCGCTTGCAGATCATTCGGCAACTTCCAGTCGAGCCAGATTTGTTTACGCGGTCCGGGCTCGATCCCCTCCAGGGCCCTATTGAATGGGAGCAAGGCCTCATCACCCTCGCCCCTTAATGCGTAGAATCGCGCCTCCAGTGATTCACAGAACGCAGCCAATTCTTTCGCGGCATCAGGCGGTGCTATCGGCAAGAGCCTATGAAAGCCCGCCACTATTTCGCGGCTGTCGGCGTCCGGCCACTCCACGTTCTCCAACACCTCGAGTACACCCTCGAACATCGCGATCTCTGTCGCTAGTGTGTCGGGATCCGGGCGAGAAGGTCGAGCGTAAACCACATCCCGCAGAGCTATCAGGTAGTTGTGTACTTCACCTGGAAGCATGCGATTCGGAGCATACTGCCGGCAAGCAACAACTCCAGCCAACCCCCGATGTTTCAATCGTTCTCGTCCTGCCGGCGTCGGATGGTTGGAAGTCTTGAGGACCACCTCTGCCCAGACGGGTTCATTACGTGCAGGAGCGAGATGAACATTAACTGCCGCTTGTGTCGCAAGAATCGCTGGCCGAAAAACGCTCTCTTCGGATGAAACAGGACCGATTCCCGGAAAGGTTCGGCCGGCAATGCTTTCGTCATCAAGCAAAAGATCTGTCAATTGGCGGCCCCAGTCCCACTGAGCTTCAGAGGCAATCTTGCGCTCGACGGATTCCCACCATTCCGCTGCCCGTCCGGGTTCTTTCGCGGTCACCTCGAAACACGCTTCGAAATAGGCGGGTGTCAATTCCGAAAATGGGCGGGTCAGAGTGATGTCTTGCAGAAGGTCTGCGGTCCGTTCCAGAGAGTTCTTAAGCGAATTGAAATCTCGATCTCGATAATAGGAAAGAAGCCGTTCACGCAAGTGCGGCTCGATCCCCCACACAGCGTCGCGGTGAGCATTTCGATCTGCTTCCGTCCATTCCTGCTGGACAATGTAATTCCACAGATCGTCGAAGTCTGGCCCGAAGATACCCGTCAGTTTTTCCAACAACGAGCGGTCAAATCGGCCTAGTAAGGCCAGGTCCGGCAGCCAGGGGCGAAGAATAAAACTGACACGGTCGACGATCCGGTCCTTTACATAGTAGTGGCTTCCCTCGGCCTTGATCTTTTGTGGATCGAGACCCCCAGGACCAGTGGCCCATGAAGCATACAGATCGATATCATAAGGATAGTACTGTTTGTCGGCGGGATCCGATGAGACGGTTCGGCCGGTCCAGAGAATGCGGGTCATCGGAGGAGGCCGGCGGCGGCGCGATGGGGCATTCCGATCCACACAGCTTTGCTCCATTATGGGCGGCCATAGCTCTTTTGGTACCGGCTTGCCCTCCCTGGAATACTGTTCGAGGAACCCTTTCGCGTCTGAGTCCGTGAATGGAACCACCTCCTGTAGTCTTAGATACTTCCGTTCCGGTAAGGCGCAGCTCGGCCACTCCCAGTCAAAACCAACCCTCGCCAACGGCCGCCTTCCGGAAAAGATTACACGCAGCTGCGGGACGTCGTCGTGAATCTTCTGGAGAATCTCGAAGGTGACAGCGACATTCTCCGGCAGTTTGCCGTCGTTGCGGAGACGCGCGAGTTCTTCGCAGGTGTCCAGGATCAAGAGCGGACGCTTCCCCTGTCTCGTGATTTGTTCCAGGGCTTCCACGAAGAACCCGCGTGCGATTCGAAGCCCCTCTGTAGCGACATCGTCCCCAGAACTGGCGCCCGTTCTGAAGATCCCTGCCAACTTTTCGTGGACCGACCGTATCGCCTTGTCGAAAGCGATAAAGCTCTTAACGACATCAGGGTCGTCGTTCAGCCGGAGATCTTCGGCGAATCCCATCAACAGCAGCCCAGGCGCGCGACGCGGGTAGTCGGGGTTCAGATTGTCGAAATCGACATGGCCGACGGCAAGATTTTTGCCGGGCGCGAGAACGGTGCGGATGCGCCGGATCAACATGGTTTTTCCGATGCCGCCCATCCCTACATAGTGAAGAGCCCAGCTTTTATCCGAGCTGTCCTTAATCAACTCTTCAAAGGGTTTTTCCTGGTCGAGCCGGATAAAATAGTTTCGCAGATAGCGTTTGTCCCGCGAATTGCGGCGAAACATCTCCAGCCTGCGTTGTGCCCGAGCAACGGCAACCTCCAACTGGCCTCCAAAGAGTTCAGACAGCGGTTGGGCTGCCGCGATCCAGTGCAGAGCATCCGGGCAAGCGAGGTCACCGGCTTTCTCCGACTTATCAAGGGCGGAAGCGGCCTCGATTTCAAGAAGGCTTGCCATCGCCTCGAGTGAAGCGGTATCCGGGTCATCAACGTTTGTTTCGTCTTCAGAAGGTCGGGCCAGCGCGATGCGTATCCATCGCTCGAAAGTTGGATTCAACGGCTGATCGCCCGCGGCAGATTTCATTTGGCTTGCGGCGGCAATGAGCTGCCGGCTCAGGAAATCCAACCCGCTGTCGGTTGAATCGAGAATATCGCGAATCGCTGCAGTCCGTTGATGGCGGTCCATCCAATACCAAATGCCTTCCATCGGGGATTCGCCGGGACCGGACTGAGTAACCCCCTTGCTCTCGCATTCGCGCAGAAGCTGCACTACCGGCTCGCCATTGTTTGGAGTGCCCGATTGATCGGTTGGAAAACCGCGCGTGGCCAGTTGCAGCGGCCAGGCCGGGGCGAGCGCAAGCCAGGACAGCGCCTCGAGGATATCGGGCTCCGGCAGCAGACGCCGCGCCGGGGTCGCGTTATGCAGCAAGCTCTCGAATTCTTCCGCGCTAATTGCCGTTTTCATCTTTTTGCAACTGCTGACGCATGATTTGGTCGTCGTCGGCTTCAACTAGAAACCCATATGCCAATGCATCGCTGATGTTCTGCTCGGCAAGATCGAAAAACGACGGAACCCCTTTGATTCTTTCATGGAGGACTTTGAACAGTACGTCTAGCTGCGGCTTCCAATCGGAGCGCCAGGAAGGCGCCAGCGGGGGCTTGCGAGAAAGCATAAGCTGCGAATAGGCCAATCGGCTCTCGACTGGATCTTTAAACGGCCGTAGCGGCTCATAGACGAAAGCATCACGCTGGTCCTTGAGATAGTCCATAATGTCGGGGCCCGCATTTAGGCGGGTGGAATAAGTGAACGCGACTGCGGCACGCCCGCCGGTCCCCGCCAACCCGGACTTCTGGACTACTTTCAAAAGCGGAATCGCCACGCCTTCGTATTGGTGTAGGTCGTCAATCAAGAGCAGAATCGAGTGAAAAGAGGAACCTCCGGCGGCGCCGGCTGCCTTATCTATATCAGCCAACAGAACCTCCGTATCGGCAAGTATCGCTTCCGCGATGATGTCGTAATCGAGCGGTGTCGCTTCGGTGCCTGGCCCCTGCTCTTGAATTCTCCTCTTTACATCCGCCCGCTTGAACTTAAAGGCGAGCATTGCGTCTTTGTTATTCTCGTCGTATAGATAAGGCTCTTCGAGTTTGGCAAAGGCCACGCGCAGTATGTCACAGTCTGTTCGGCGTTTGAGACCGAAGGATTCCCTAGTGTCATCCATCACTTCGCATAGACGGATCGCGAAACTAAGTAGATTTCCAGGCGGCGGAAAACCCGTGCCACTTGGCATCACGCATGGAACAAATCCATCCAGAACAGAATTGGAGGCGATTTCGGCCAGCAGACGCGACTTTCCGATTTGAAACTGCTTTCCTCCCGGGTCGCCGCCGGCGGTAATAGAAGCTTGATTGTCGCTGACCTCGAAAATCAAGGCGCTCCGGTAGGCGTCGGATCCCGCCGAAACTCGCATTCGATATTTCTGATAAGCGCGCATTGAATCGAGCCGGTCGCATAGAATTGCAGGACCCCGGGGTGAGCGGAACCGAAAAGCCGCTGAAGCTAAAACTTGTTTTGCCTGGTTCACTTTTATGGTGGGAGGAGCGCCATCCAGAACGAACAACGTTGGCCGCATCCATTCGACATTGTCGCGGTAGTTGTCATAGTGCAGCATTGCGGCGCGTCGGGCGCCCGCTGCAGCTATGGCGGGCGGTTGCAGGTCCAGCAGCGATTGGTAAAATGCGCGCGTGAAGATCCTGCAGGCGGCATCCGCCACCTCGCCTGCCATTCCCAGTGCTACATGAATGCCTTCCATCACCAGCGCGCCGGCAAATGGAAGGTATGCATCGTTAGGCTCTCCGGTATGACAGGCGCTCAATACCACAACCGGCGGCAAGCGGCTAATGCCGTCCTTGCGATTCGCCCTCATCACATCGATCAACCTTGAAGGTGTGCAGGGATCCTCCTCAATTACAGATCCAGAGCGCTTGGTCAGAATGATTTGGCTCTCGGAGCCAGACCAACGGCCGTGAGCGATAAAATGAACAACCGCGGGATCGAATTCGGCAATCGCCGTTTCCAAATCTTCGGTAGTCGATTCCGACAGGATGCGCGGGTTCACATCGACGCTGCCCGCCGCGCCACCGCCCTTCGCCGCCTTAAGTTGTGCGATCAGCCCGAGATACTCAGCACCCGGTCGCAGACTATTGTCAATTGGTCTTCCGAGTACAAACAGCACCCGCAGCGGAAGCTCGATGCTGACATTCGATTGCGGGCCCGCGACCACGCGTGTTATGGCTACAGTCCGTCCTTCCTGGGCACCCAGCGGCCGATCGCCGGAAATCATCATCTCCCACGGCAGGCGAGGCATGACCGTGTCATCAGGGTCAAAATAAAGCTGGAGTTCAACCGGGCTTTCCTTGGCGTCTTCGATCTTCTTCCATACAGGGCCGAGCAGGACCGCTAGCAGATAACCACCAAAGATCCGTACGGCATCATCAGAGGTCTTGCCGGTGAGAATCAAACGACTTAATTTGGCGATCGGCTGGTCCTCAGGGCCGGAACACAATGCAGCGCAAGGTAGCTTCTCCCAAAAATCGGACTCTCCCCCGGGCGGCAGTGGGAGACCCTGTTTTCCGGCGCCTATAATCCGCGTTACCAGCGGCTCACCTGGCACTTCGATGTCCACGCGCCAGCCCGGTAGTTCGATCTTGATTGTGATCTTTACGACCATAAAACTATTCTTGCTGTCTTTCCCTCATCATCCAAAAAGTTCATCATCATCAAGCTCGAAAATAATTTTCGCCAGCGCGACTTGGCTTTCCGGCTGGGCGACTCCCGCTCGTTTGCCCCCTTCCGCACAAGCAATAATGTGGGGAAACGCATCCTTCCTGAGGCCCCTGAGCGCACCCTCCCTGGCGGGGCCAGCCGGCATTACCGTAACTTCTTTCCATGCTTGCGCGGCGCCCGCAGCTACCATACGCGCGGTGCGAAGGTTTTGGTCGTCTGTTTTCCCCGCTCCGCCGACAAGAGCTTTGGCCCATTGCACAACCTCTCCGGCGCTTTTCAGACCGACCTCCGGCTTGTAGTCATCCGCCTTCAAATCGAGCATCTCACGCAGAGGAGTGAGATCGTCAGGGAGTAAATCGTCAATAAGCGCTGCTACTTCTTCGGCGATCTTCAGATCGGTTTTTGCTTCCTCAGAGTCTCCCTCCAGCTTCGAATCTAGGCCAACTTCGGCCGCCAGATCTGCGGCATTCCCAAGACCGGCTTTCGATGCAAACTGGGCCATCAGAAAAATTCTCGTTAGCGCCGAAGGATAGTTTGTACCTCGTGTAGTAACTTTTCCGGGTCGCGCAAGCTCGAACTGACCCATAACCCAGACCGCCCATGGACCATCGCAAGCACCGAAAACAGATCTGCGAATATTTCCGGCGCCCACTTTCCCCAAACACTTTCAGCTTCGGGGCTTACTTTTTTGGCTGCTGCCTGAACCTTCTCTCGAAAGATCTTGCGATAGCCGCCCGCTGGCAAAATCAATTCCTGGATAAAGTGCCCCGTTTCGTGTCCGATCAGTACGTGAGCCCACGGCGCCGAAACAACCGTTGGCGGCAACTGGAGCAACGGCAGAGGGAGATTTGCGAAGAAACTCTTCAACGGTCCGTCGTCGATTTCTTCCTCTTTTTCGATATGGCTGCTTTGATCGGGTCGCACGGCAGTAGGTGAGTAGGTGTGCTCGATATAGGGAAGAGGCGCCGGCGGCATGGTGATCCCGGTGGCTTCAAAGAATGGTTTGTAGCAACTCCACAAAACCTCGTCCGCCGCCCGGACCGACAAAGCCAGATCCGGATCGTCGCGCTGATCGAACTTTTCGCGAAAGAAGTCCCATGCACGCCACAGCCAGATGATTCGCCGATCATTGCGGGCACAATCCTGGAAGACTGATCCACGCGACAGTGCCGGCAATTGTTTTGCCAATTCTTTCAGGTTGGCTTCGATTGTATCCGCGGCGCCACCGACTTCGTTCACAATCAACTCTACCTGGGACTGATACTGCCCGCGGTACCTACCGGCGGCGTCCTTGTCCTTCTCCGTTCTTTTTTCCCGCCACTTTTTCAGGGAGTCTCGCAGTCGAACAAGCTCAGAAGAGGTCTGATATATTCGTAGTTCCTTGGAAGCCTCATCCATACTTTCATCCCCAAACCTTACTTCTACTCTCTCGTTGGCTGGTCCCTGCAACCTATTCCAAATTCATAAGGATCAAGAATCTCATTTCGAAGAGTTCCCAAATTGGAACTTAATTTATCTCTCCATATTTCATATAGACGCCTTTCACATTCTGATATATCCGAACTTTTGGGTCGCCTTACAAGTTTGGCCGCTTCATCATAGCCTTTCCTGAGCATCTCTTCTGTGAGAGGTCTTGAAAGGCATTTCGTGTCGCTGTCACCATTGCCAATCGACTTCCGAGTGAAAATCGGCGAATTGGTTGTTTTACAGGTTAGGCTGGCTCAGTACCGGTGCAATCAATAGCTCAGCTCAGAATTCGGATTGACGCAGCGCCGGCGTGCCTGGAATAACGGTGATCCTCCGTTTTCTCTTCGATCAATCTAAATCCCTCTTCATAGAACTCCAGCGAGTTTGAAGTCCATCGTCGATCTCAAAAATCGATCGAGAGGATAAGGAATATCCTCCGAATAGGGATAGTCAGATGAACAAGACCAACGAGATTGTTGGGAACCTAGCCAGAGTACTGTGCCATGGTGAACAATGTTACCTGAACCAACCCAGAGCGACGCACAATCTACTATTAGTTGATAGGTGTGTCAATTTCTTTGTTTAAGGCTTTGGTTAAGGCTTTAACGATCAGCGACCGGACTGTTATGAGGAAGGAGCTACAAACGCCTTGTTCTCAGGTGACTCTTGCCCCTACGCGGTAAGTACGGATTATTTTCGCATTACTCCGAACGCAAGATAATGACCATTATCTGGTATTCGAGTTTTCCTGTTGCTCAAACTGAGACTGTCTGGCCAGGAATGTCGACCTTTTACGAGGTGGTCGCGAATTGCGTCTAAAATAATATCAAAGCGAATGTCAATCCGCAGTTAGGAGGCTCTGATAAGTAATCG
Source organism: Blastocatellia bacterium (assembly GCA_963737945.1). Classification (GTDB taxonomy): domain Bacteria; phylum Acidobacteriota; class Blastocatellia; order UBA7656; family UBA7656; genus Onstottus_A. Next base: position 71,372 of record CAVTUR010000002.1, read on the forward strand.
GACCAACCAAGGGAATGAACGTCTCCAGCCGTCAAAGCTGAGATAGGCGAATACCGGGTGCTTCACTTCGCGACTCACGGCGTATTTGACGACAAGAATCCTCTGTACTCCTACCTTGTGCTGGCGCCCGGCACAGACTCGAAAGAGGATGGTCTGCTTGAAGCGTGGGAGCTTATGCAGATGGACCTCAAGGCTGAACTCGCGGTGTTGTCGGCGTGTGATACTGCGAGGGGCAGGATCGCCGGCGGTGAGGGAATCATAGGCTTCAGCTGGGCTCTCTTCGTTGCAGGTGTGCCGACGACGGTCGCTAGCCAATGGCAGGTTCCCTCCGAAAGCACAACGAAACTAATGCTCGGCTTTCACAAGAACCTTGTGAGCAGCGGATCAGGCGTTAAGAAGCTCTCTAAGGCCGAGGCTTGGCGGCAGGCTGTACTGGTGATGATGAATGATCCGCGATACAGGATGAAGCCTTATTACTGGGCGGGATTCGTCGTCGTGGGTGATGGTGGTAGCTAATACAAGTGATTTCAAGAAAATAAGGACGGCCTCGAATTTCACCTTCACTCGATAGCTCAGGTGCTCGGATCTTCTTTGCGTCTTGAGACAGATCGCGCATTGTACTCTTCCTTGCCTGCGTGGTCTCGTAAGGCAGCTTCGGCACAAGCCTTGGCGTTTTGCTTCGTTCACGGCCGCCTTGTAACGATCGGTGCATTTGGTGCATCGCTTCTGACCCGGCTCTAGAGCTTCTTTGCCGCAGTAGTGACACAGACCTGCCTCTCGCAAACGCATTCGATATTTCCTGCCGGCTTGTAAGTTGTCTTCGAGACATTCCGCGCATCGAACCCTTCCGGCCACTGGCCGCCGCCGGTGACACTGCACGCAGTTGCTCCCACCACGAATGTGCCCTGGTCTTTTCCTGACTCTTGCAATGACGGCTCTTGGCATCGGTTATTAATGTAGAATAGGTTTTCGATGCTGAAAGGCACAAGCCGCACCATTGAGAGTCACAACGGGACCCTCTATAGCGAAGACAAATTCATGTAGCGCGCGTTCGCCCGGCAGTAGCGGCGCGACCACATATAGAAGATGGGAAACAACCAACGCTGCCGTTGGCCGACTTGTCATGCCCGTTTACCTTAAGCGGGCGGAGACGGATAATTAGCCGAACAAGAGGGCTATTGCGGAGAGGTGGTTGTGAAGAGAGGAGGTAAATTACTAATGACACTTGTTGTTGACCCGTGGCACTGGCTCACACCAGAAGGCGACATTCCGTCAGATCAGCCGCGTCTCCGGCGAAACTTGCTGAATGCTGCTCGCGTTGTCGAGTACGGTTCTACGCTTGAACCTGGTTACTTTCGCGAGACCCTCCTTGAATGCTCCAAGCGGCCGGGAGGCGTGCGTTGCGAGGGGCTGCTATGCGTTGGAAAGCGATCGGACCAGGCACTATTCGCGTTCTGTCCCAAGTGCAACACCGACCATTTTCTCGTTCATAACTGGCAGGGCACGAAGTGGTCGCGAGGGCAGGCCCGCCCGACATCGGAACCACCAACTCGCGAGGAAGAGTATTTCTAACATCACTAAGTGGGACGAGCTTCCTTGCCCTGAGACGCGCATTGAATTAGCATCCAATAGTGTGCTGGAGGCAATATGATCAGTTTAGACGATATACAGTCTTTGACGGATTTCAAGCGTAACACCGCGAAGTACTTGAAGAAGATGAAGAGGAGCAAAGGTCCCGTTGTGCTGACGGTGAACGGAAGGGCCGAGATCGTTGTACAAGACGCGAGGGCTTACCAGGAGATGCTCGAACGGGTCGAACGAGCCGAGACAGTGGCGGCTCTTAGGCAGGGCATCGAAGAGTTTGAGCGAGGCGAGGGGCGGCCGGCAAGAGAAGCCCTAGAGGAGCTTCGCCGGAAGCATGGCATATCGCGTTGATATCTCGCCTTCTGCTCTTCAGGATGCCGAAGATGCTTATCTTTGGATCAAGAAGCGCGCTCCGATGCGTGCCGGCGCCTGGTATGAAGGGCTGCTGGAAGCAATCTACGGACTTGGGCGCATGCCAGCTCGATGTGCCATTGCGCCTGAAAGCGAAGATCTCGGATTAACGATCAGACAACTCCTTTATGGTAAGAAGGGGAGTGTTTATCGAATCTTGTTTGCGATTGGGTGCGACGATTCAACGGGTGAAGATGTTGTCAGAGTATTCCGGATTCGTCACAGCGCTCGCTTGAAGGCAACGCCAGAGGAGATTCAGCAAGGCGAGCAACAAGCTGATGACGAGGGCGACACGATCGATTGAGAACGCCAGCCGTTTTGACAAGCTCCGCTTGAATCGAAGCACAAGTGACGTCGTGGTCTTGGTCGCGCCCGCGGATAGCACCGTCCACACCAACAAATCGAGAGGCACCGGCGGATCACCTGCCTCGATCTTGGCAACCCGAGACTGGCTTGACTTCATCCGGGCCGCGAGTTCGGCCTGCGAAAGGTGAGACTTCTTGCGCTACGCTTTGACGGCGTCAGCGAGTGCCTGCTTCATTTCGACAAGGGCGGCTTCCTCTCTGGTCAAGCCCAGGAACTCTTCAGCCGAGGTCAGTCGCCAGCCCTTTGCTTCCAGCCTTTTTTGCTTTGCTGCCCTCATCTTCTTATCTCTGCGTTCAAAAGTCTTAGTCAGCGTCGTAATTTCTAACCAACGTTCGCCAGCATAAGAGAATGATGCTATCAATAAACCGTCGGTAGTTGTGCATATCTACCGACGCTCTATTGAGGGGGTAAATAGACCCAATGAACTCTGCGGCAGAAAAGAAGGTTCTCGACCTCGCCCGCAAAGGGGTCATCCTGCGTCCGCGAGACCTCCAGAGTAAGGGGCTCCCGGCGGATTATCTTTGGCGACTACATAAGAAGGACAAGCTCGAAAGAGTCGGCCGAGGAATGTATACCATTCCCGGCGCTGCTCACAGCGAGCATCAAACGGTTGTCCAGGCGGCGATGCGCCTGCCCCACGGCGTGGTATGCCTGCTTTCGGCTCTACGCTTTCACGATCTAACTACGCAATCGCCCTTCGAAGTCTGGATGGCAATCGATGGAAAAGCCCGCTCTCCAAAGGAAGACATCATTCCGCTACGCATCGTCAGGTTTTCAGGCAAAGCTTTGACGGCCGGGGTTAAGTCGCACTCAATTGAAGGTATCAAGGTGAGAGTCTACAATCCAGCCAAAACAATTGCGGATTGTTTCAAGTACAGGAACAAGATCGGCGTTGACGTCGCGATTGAAGCCCTCCGCGATTGCTGGCGCAAGAAACGAGCGACTGCGGATGAGCTTTGGCACTACGCGAAAGTGTGCCGCGTTTCCCGGGTTATGAGACCATATTTGGAATCGATAGTGTGACACAGGCAGAAAGGGCCACCTGAAATCGCCCTTCTCGAAAAGATCTTTCGCGACCTGGCCCAAATAGAAGTACAGCCAGATGGTTTGATATTTCAGTCCAAATCCGTTCGGGGAGAGCGGATCAGGAATGACGAAAAGTATGAAGGGGTTCGGTTACACATGACCGCTTTGCTAGAGAAGGCACGAATGACTTTGCAGATAGATGTGGGTTTCGGTGATCGTGTGATTCCCGGACCGGAAGAGATCGATTTTCCGACCCTGCTCGACTTTCCGGCGCCGCACCTCAAGAGCTATACACGCGAGACCGTAGTGGCAGAGAAATTCGAAGCGATGGTGAAGCTCGGCATTCTCAACAGCAGGATGAAAGACTTCTTCGACATATGGACTTTGAGTCGGGAGTTTTCATTCGACGGCTCCACTCTTTCCAAGGCTATCAAGACAACTTTTGAGACGCGAGGCACACCTGTTCCGCCAGATGCTCCGCTGGCGTTGACACCTGAGTTCTACGACGATCAGCAGAAGAACGCACAGTGGAAGGCTTTCCTCAACAAGTCTCGCCTTGACGCTAACGCAAAAACACTCACAGAAATTGCGGCGGCTCTGCGCGACTTTCTCATTCCTATTTTCCGCAGCTGTCGCTCGGAATGAAGGGCTTGATCAGGTATGGCGACCAGCCGGGCCTTGGAGTCAAAATGTTTGCGGTCCACAAGGTTCGGCTCTTTGGTAACGGCCTCCTTTCGATCCTGAGGCCATTCGAAGTCATCACGGAGAACTCGACCGAAATGATTGTTTCAGCGCATTTCAATCTTCGGTTCGCATTATTCATAATGCCGTTCGCTTATGAACCGGCACTATACCAGCAAACAGGACCAGTATCTGGCGTTCATCTATTACTACGGCAAGATCCACCGGCAGGCGCCATCAGAGGCGGATATGCAAAGATATTTTCAGGTCTCCCCACCTTCCGTCCACCAAATGGTGCTGACGCTTGACGCTAATGGTTTGATCGAGAGGATACCGGGGCAGGCTCGGTCGATTCGTCTGCTGGTTCCGCGCGAGGAATTGCCCGATTTGGATTAGCGTCACTTCACGAATAGAAGTTTGCGCAGTTGCCTTCGCGCAGCCGGCTTCTGGCTAGCGACATATCCTGCGACCTCATACTGATTGAACACCTGCCAGATAGCCGCAAGGAATCTCGGCAGCTCTTCAGCGAATTCGGAGTGACGTTCGGCTTCGCCGGCAAACGTCAACAGCTTTTCGCCAATAAGGTAATCAAGCGCACTCTCCACACCAAAGCATCTCTTGATTCCTTCGGTTGCCCTGTACTGCTCGACCCAAATCTTTTCGAATCTCATGCGGGCCAATATAGCGCCGCGACCATCGGCCCGCAAGCGAGAATTAGCGAACAAGGAGGCCTAGGCTCAGTCTCGTTCAGTGGGATCACTGTTCTGTTCCATCAGTGAGCCCGCGATGGCTCATCGCCGACCAATGGCTGATAGCCGGAGGGCTGACCAAACGAGTGGCGATGTCGAATGGGGGAATGTCTATCTCGCCCGATAGCTTACCTGTGCCGGCGTAGAGGCCATCACGCAGTCGCGTTAGCCATCCGCTCACCACGAGCTGTTAAAGCAACTTGCGCAGATAGGCTTCCGAAATCCCTAGTCATTCGGCCGTGCCCCGTGCCTCCTTCGTTGTGAAAATAAAGCGCCCTTGGTTAGCTTGCTCACGGAGGAGTTGCAGCCCTAAGCTGTCAGAATACTTGGTTTGTGCGTGATTGCTTATCATTGGTGCGAAGATAATGGCAACATATATTACCGCATAAGAAACATTTGTGGTGTAAGACTTGAAAGCTCCGCCTCATACAGAAAGAGGCAGGCGCTGAGTTCGCAGATATTCCGCTCTGCTATACCGCCAGAGATTGATCATCCGCATTCGGAACTTGCGAGCGCCGCTGAGTTCGGTCTTCATCGATCTCATCGCCAGCGAGGTCTCTAGCTGAAACAACTCAGAGTGGTGGCTTGGATTATACCTGGAGCAGGTGGCCTTCTCGGCGCACACGCCCTTGTACTGAGCCTCTGCGGTTGGAAGTCAATTACGTACGGTGTTCCCCTTGTTAGCCGAGCGGGAGTTGTTCTGGGCGAGTCTCAACAAACGGAGCCCGTAAGAACTTGATCGGCGGAGCATAACCGACAAGAGCAATAGCACGCTTGTGTCGAACTAATAGCAGTTCCTCTGTAAACATCAATGGGTTTGGTTCGTCCGAGTCCCTCGTCGTTGCTCTCCTTTTTCGCTCATCGATTCGGCTCGGTTGTTTAGCCATTCCGCAAGTATCAGACAACGAGCCCCACGATCTGACCTCCGGTTTCGAGACCGATGCTCACTGTTCGAGCAGTATTCCCTTCCGTTCCACACCAGGCTTTCATTGAGGTTTTTTAGGCATCAGCTCCTGAGAGTCGCTGATTCTTTCTGGCGTTTGAGTAACCATGCGAGTAACAAACATATTTCAAGGTCTCGCAACTAACTGATTCTATGGAGCCAGCGAAGGGACTCGAACCCTTGACCTCCGGTTTACGAAAACGATGGATTAGCAGTTTTCAACGTTTACGCCGGGTTGCCCTGGGTTCCAATTTTGTCATTTTGCTGGCGTTTTGGCTTGATTTGTCTTTGGTTGGTTTTGTATGATGTCCCGCGTCAAGGCTGAATGTATAACCGTTTGTATATCCCGAGGACACGTTTGTATATCCCGAGGACACTATGCCAAGACCAAGAACAGGATCAGCTGTAGCTCTTTGGAAGAAGCGCGGCGGCAAAACAGTGAAGGTTTGGTACGGCTGCATAAGTTATTTCGCTGATAACGGCAAACGCAAATTTGAGCGCCGAAAAGCGGACAATAAAACGCACGCCAAAGAACTAGCTCAAACAATGCTTCGCGAGTATGACGACGGCGGACAAGAGATCTTCGATAGCGCCGATATGACCTTTGCCCAACTCGCAGAGTACTACAAAACTACCTTCCTGGTCGATCCTGAATACGTCGATGGGCGTAAGATTGTCGGCCTCAGAAACAAGTACGATTTTGAAAAGCGCCTGGGAATTTTGAAGGATTTTTTCAGGCACAGAAAGCTGCGCTCAATAACGCACGGAGATCTGGAACGTTATAAGACTGTGAGACTCAAGACTCCCGTAGTAGTAGGGAGAAACACGCGTGGCACTGAAGGTAAGGGAGAACCGAAAAATCGCCAGCGATCCATCGCCACCGTTAACCGTGAGCTATCCTTGCTTCGGCGTGTCTTTAACGTAGCCGTATCAAATGGCTGGGTCCTCAAGAGTCCTTTCGCGATGGGGAAATCGCTCATCAACCCGGGTGACGAGAAGCCGCGCGAGCGCATATTGACCAGAGAGGAAGAAGCAAGGCTGATCGCAGAGTGTTCTGGTCCCCGCGCGCACATTAAGGCGATCGTGATCTGCGCGCTGGATACCGGAATGCGCCGGGGTGAGATGTTCAAGCTCACGTGGGGCGATATCGACTTCGAAGAACGGCTGATCACCATCCGCGCGTTTAACACTAAGACAATGAGAGAACGCCAGGTCGCAATCACCCAGCGACTGATCAAAGAGCTCAAGCCGATGCACAAGGCTTCAACGAAGAATCCGGAAGAGCTCGTGTTCAAAATCAAGACAAGCGTTAAGACCGCATTCAACAGAGCAAAGAAAGATGCTGGCGTACCTGATTTGAGGTTTCACGACCTCAGACATTATGCCGACTCTCGGATTATGCCGAGTGCTTAAGGGAGAGGGCAGACGGGGAGGGGATCTGGTTCGGTGCAGAGTCGGCATAATCATAGGGCTTCTAGGAATCTGAGCAGGTTGTCATCAGGCCGGTATCGTGTTGATTTGAGGCCAAGGGGTGCAGTGCGGGAGAGGGCTTTCTCTTTCAAACGCATGTCCGCATGGAAGTAGATCTGCGTTGTCTCTACGGATTCATGGCCCAGCCAGAGCGCGATGACGGAGCGGTCGACGCCGTGTTGAAGAAGGTCCATGGCAGCGGAGTGGCGAAGCACATGCGGAGAGATCTTCTTCCGTTTTAGTGAAGGACAAGTCGGTTCAGCACGCTGGGAATGCTTGGAGATGAGACGCTCCACCGCATCGCGGCTCAATCTATCCCCACGAATGCTGTGAAAGACGGGATTGTCGGGTAGACCATTGCGTTCGCGCAGCCAAACAGCGAGCGCCTTTGCAGTCTCCGGGCGGAGTGGCGTGCACCGCTGTTTTCTGCCTTTTCCCAAACAGCGGACATGAGCGCCAGTCCCCAGCACGATATCTTGGCAGTTCAACCCAATCAACTCAGAAACGCGCAGACCGGTCTGGATAGCAACCAGAAGCAGGGTGCGGTCACGGCGGCCCAACCAGGTAGAAAGATTCGGAGCCGCAAGCAGGGCGTCAATCTCCTCCCGATTAAGAAACTCAATGAGCCGTCGTTCGTGGCGTTTGTTAGGGATCGCTAGGATTCGCTGGCAATGCAGTGCATAGGCGGGTTCTTCAAAAGCAACGTACTGGAAGAAAGAGTGCACGGCCGCGAGGCGCACATTCCGGGTGCGAGCACTGTTCTTGCGGACGCCTTCCAGGTGGTCGAGAAAAAGACCAATAAAGGGCGCATCGAGGTCCTCGATGCAAAGCTGGGAAGGCTCCTTGCCGAGTCGTTCTTTAGCAAAGTGCAGCAACAGGCGGAAGCAATCGCGGTATCCGGCGATGGTATGGGCGCTCGCTTGGCGTTGCCGGAGCAGGCGGTCAGTAAAGAAAGATCGCAGCAGAGCGGGCAGGTTGGCAGAGTTCATGGCTGCACCTCCCGCTCGATCAGCCGGTCGGTAGCCAACTGCAGCAGTTCCGGCACGGCTTCCAGGTACCAATAGGTATCGTTGACGTGGACGTGTCCCAGATAGGTGGTGAGCTTGGGGAGTTCTCGTTCCACATCTAGCCCCGCGCGATACCAATCGATTAAGGTGCGGGCAGCAAATCGATGTCGCATGTCATGCAGCCGGGGACCACGACCATGACCCTTGGCCGATCTACGCAGACCGATCTGTTGGGACAGTTTGGCGAAGGTGTATCGCGCCATACAGTCGGTGATCCGACGACCGCTCTCGGAGACGAAGAACGCCGGGGTTGCGGGAGTAAGAAAGATGCGGTCCCTGACCTCAGCGTATTTTTTCAGCGCCTGTACGGTGGAGTGGTGAAGGGGCAGATAGCGTGATTTTCCAAACTTGGTCCGCCTGATGTGGATGATTCCAGCCTGCGTGTCAACATCCGGCTCGTCCAGATGGAGGGCTTCATTGACCCTCATTCCGGTCGCCACGAGGAGACCGAAAAGAGTTGTATAAGTGTAAGCACGGAGTCCCTTAGGGGAGGGGAGTTGTTGGGTTTGGCGGAGGAGCCTTACGATCTCCTCATTGGTATAGATGTGAGGAGGTCTGCGTCGGTAGCGATGAGCAAGAAGCCCGACCGGTGGAATCTCAGTGCGCGGCTCGCTGGCACTGTGCCAGATGGCGAAGCGTCGCACCATACCCAATCGCCAGGCCCAAGTCGCAGGTTGCACCTGTGTGGGCTGGGTGGCCCAGCGAAGTGCGAGTTCCGTGGTGATGTAGGAATCGCCACTCGCTTGGCAGAAGCCCACAAAATTCCGTAAAGAACTTTCCGTGATCCGCAGCACAAACCCCAGACTGTGGCGAATGCGGAGATAATCGCTCAATGCCTGTTCCATGGTGTTCACTGTGCACCTCCGATCGGCCAGGGGTGAGCCAGCGAGCGCAGGGCCTCGAAGTCGACCTTGGCGTAGATTTCCGTAGTGTTGGGGAGCCGATGCCGTAGAACTTCTCCAATCTCTGCCATCGTCGCCCCAGAGTGGAGCATGGAAGTTGCCAAGCTGTGACGAAACAAGTGGGCGGCGCCCTTGAAGGTTAGGCGTAAGTTCGCGCGGGCCAGCGCGCGGCGAACGATCGTCGTCAGGGTAGAGGCTCCTGAAAGGCCCCGGTGTGGCGCCCTCACGCAAATAAAAACCCGGCGGGTTTGGCAACGAGAACGGTCCCGTCGCAGGTAGGTCGACAGAGCTTGGCCCACATCTGGAGGCAAGGGCATCCGGTCGTGAAACAACCCCTTGCCGCGAACGATGATCTCGCCCGCTCTCCAATTGATGTCCTCAAGCTGGAGCGCAACCACCTCACTCGCACGTAAGCCGAGACGCGCCAGCAGCAGCAGGATGGCGTAATCACGGCGGCCAGTCGCCGTGTGACGGTTGCAGGCTTTGAGCACCCGTTTGACTTGCTTCGAGGTCAGGTACTTGGGTACGGAGGCGAGTCGCCAGTTCGCCACCGTGGGAACTGCAGCGGCTAAGTCGGTTTGCAGTTCTCCCCCTTGAAACAGGTACCGGAAGAAGGAGCGAAAAGCCGTCGTCATCAGTTGTGCTCTTCCCACACTCATGCCGGGCCCGTGCCGCAAAACAAAGTTTGAAATATCGGAAGAGTTGATCTGGCCGACAAGGAAGGGCCCTTCTCGGAACCGGTCGACCAGAAACCTGCGAATGAAAGGCTGGTAGTTGAGGACGGTGGCAGTAACCAGCCCGCGCTCCGAGCGTAAATGTTTTTCGTACCGACTCAGGATGTCAGCCAACGGCGATTGATCACGCACTGGCTCTCGATCTGGGATCACCGCATGCTTTCGAAGGTGTTCGAGAAACTGTTCGAGCGTTCTTGGATCGCCCCTGCGAACTTGCTGTCGCTGTTTGACGAACGCGCTTACACTTCGGCGCTCGCGAGAACTGACCCGGTAGTGCTCGGGAGAAGTGACCAGAGCTGAGAACAGCTTTAAGAACAAGAAACGGCTCAAGAAGATTAGACAGTATCATCCACGCCGAAGGCGTGCCGACGTCGGTTAGTGCGCGTTGGGGGTTAACGGGTGCGCTTGGGTGTTTGAGTGATCCGTTGGATCTTGTGGCGGAGGTAGTGGAAGTAGTCCTGGCTGACGGTTGTGCAAAGGACTTCGTCGATCACGGGCGAGAAGTAAGCCAGAGATCGAATCGTTGCCAGAGGCGGCGAGTCGTCAAAACGAAGACGGCGGGCGGCGGCGAGAACCAGCGCATTTTCAACTGCAATCAATGGCACACCGCGCTCGTGGAGTGAAGCGGCCAGGAGGCGGTCTTGGCGGCGAATGGTTCCCGTTGTTCCCGGGGTGTTGCAGTAAGCAGCGAGAACCTTTCGGATATACTCATCTTTGGTTGTTCGATCAGCCTCCACGATTCCTCCATCAGCCTTGGGGATCGCGAAGCGACGGGCCATTGATGCGTACGGTGTGGCAGTAGTGGCGGAGGCGGCTCAACAGCGCTTCGACCATGGGCCGGTTGCCGAGGAAGTTGTGCCATTCCTCGTAATCGAGATTGGTAGTGAGAATCGTGGAGTGGCGATGATAACGCTCCTCCATCAGTTTGAAGAAGATGTTGGACTGTTCGGGTTTCAGATTGAGGTAGCCGAATTCGTCGATCTGTAAGACGTCGAGGCGGGCCATACGTTTCAAGAGTTGGCGGGTGGAGCGGTCAGCCAACGAAGCATACATTTCATCAAACAAGTCCTGGGCGCGGATGAACTGACAACGATAGCCGTTCTCCAGCGCTTTGAGCAGAATGCCGGACGCCAGTCCTGTCTTACCGACACCAGTCGGACCAATGAAGACAATATTATCGGCCCTTGATACGAACTCGAGTTCAGCAAAGGAGCGAATCTGCTTGCGGCTTACGCCGGGTTGGCGCGCGAAGGGGAAGGTTTCAAGGGACCAGCGCTCGGGCAAGTTGGCTCGGCGAATGCGCCACTCCAGGGCGCCTTCCTGCCGAGCGTGCCACTGCGCCCGCATAAGACGCGCGACAAACTCGGAGTAGGAGACCTCTTCCTTCTCGGCAGCACGCAACTGTTCCTCATAGATGTCCAGTATGCGCCGGAGCTTGAGATTCTTTAGTAGCTGTTCCAGTTCTTCGGTCATTGGAGTTCGCTTTCGTTGTCCTGGCCGAGCACGAAGTACTCGCGCGCGATACGGCGCAGGATCATGCGTTCGAGCCGGTCCAGATCGTAGAGACCGTAACGAGCGGCTTCACGGACGGCGGCCAGCAAAGGCTCGCGAGGGTACTCTCGAACCATGCGCAACAGTTGGCGCAGGGCAAGGGCGATAACTTTGCGGCTGCGTTGCTTGAGGGCTGCCAGATAATCGGCAAGCTCCGGAGCGTTTTGCAGGATCGCAAGTTCTTCGGGATGAGGAGCGTTGCGTTTGATACCCTGGCCCCGAGGCGGGCGGTGTTGCGGCAAGGGTTATCCGCTGATGCTCCTGCTCGACGACCCGAGAGTGGGTGACCAGATTGCGGGCATCGAGTTGAATCTCGACCTTGTCTCTGGTTTCGCGCACTTCGACTCGGCGGCCAATCCAGGAGACCGGGACGGAATATCGGTTGGTGTGGAGCGCGACGTAGCCCTCGACATCCACTATGCGTTGGTGCAGCCGGTAGACTTCCGGGATCCAGACCGGCAGCGGTTTAAGATGCATCTGCTCGACGGCGAACAACTCGCGCGGAACGGCGTGAATGTGTTTCTTGTAGGTCGCATTGACGCGATCACACCACTGGCGCGCCTGGAGATTGAGATCCTCCCAGGTGGAGAATGTACGTCCGGCAAGAAAGTTCGACTCAATGAACCAGAATGGCCGCTCGACGCGGGCGGAGCGGTTTGCATCGCCTCGTTCATGGGCCACAAATCGGGAACCAAAACGCTCGGCGAACGCAGCCATCTCAGGCACCGGAACCATCTCGCGTCCGGTTCCTCGCAGCACAACCACATGGGTGTTGTCGATCATTAGTCGTTTTGGGAAACCGCCGAAATAGCGGACGGCGTCGGTCAGAAACACTTTGCAGTCGAAACGCTGGAACGTCGGGTAGAACTGAAAGAACAGCATCCGCGAGTAGCACAGCACGGCTGAGGCAGTCTGTACCTTTCGTTTCTTGCCGCCCAGTTCGACCTGATGCGGTGAAGTGTCGTGCTGAAGTTCCTCGCCCGGTTCAAAGTGGTAGCGGCCTGCAGGCACGATTGGCGCTTGCCCGATTCCATGCCGGCGGCAGAAAGCGGTCAGAGCTTGATAGGACACTCCGGCTCCGCTGGCCGATAGTTCTTCATGGACCCGGACCAGATTCCCCTTGCAGTCTTTCAACAGCTCCAGTATCTGCTGCCTGTAGGGTTCGGCTTTCTCGGGCCGCTCCAGCGCCGGTACCTCGGGGGAGTTCGATCCAACGACCTTGCGCACTGTCAGACGGGAGATTTTCATTACCCGCGCGATCTCGCGGTTGCTCACTCCCTGAGCCTTGAGTTCCAGAATCGCGGTCCGCTGACCTTTGCTCAACATGCTCTTCCTCCGTTGGGATTCGCTGGGCCAGCTGGCCGAGTTGATCGAGGGCACGGTCGATCTGGCGGCGCGCCTCCTCGCACTGCCCTCGATCGATCTCCACAGCCTCTCGCCTGCACCGCCGTCTGGCCCGCTTAGTGATCGCCACCACCATTTCCAGATCGCGCAACAGCTCGGCGGCCGGCGTCAGCGACGGTTGAGGCTCGACTTGCCGCCGCGCTTTCAAGAACAGTTCTGGATGTTCCAGAATGCGCTGCCGTATCACCGGTGAACCGTCACGCCACGCCGCGTACAGTTGACCCGCTTGCCGGGTATTGAATCGGTGTCGGGCAAAGGCCTCGGCCATTCGTAGACAATCGTCCAGGCTGGTGCGCGCCACCGGCGCCAAAAACTTTGTTGCCACGTGGGCCGACATCTTCCCGTCGCGCACTTGCTGCTGGACGCTTTCGGGAATCAGTTCAACCAGAGCCAGCCGGTTCATTACCCAACTGACGCTGCGATCGAACTGCCGCGCAAGCTCATCCAGGCCGTACCCAAAGCGCTGCTCGAGCTCAGCAAGCAGCCACCCTTCTTCCAGAGCCGTCTCCCGTTCGGACATGCGCATCGAACGGTCCAGCACCACAGCCTCAGCCGCGGTCATTGGCCAGATCACCGCTGCTACCGTATCCCGGCCCAGTTGCTCAAGCGCCGCGATCCGTTTGTAGCCGTCGATTACCAGGTAACGGTCAGGTTGGTTGGCGACCTCCACCACAATGATCGGCGTCTGCTGACCCACTGCGGCCAAAGAAACCAACAGGCGGCGCTGCTGATCGGGCCGTCGAACCCGCAGATGTTCCAACCGTCGATCGAGTTCGTGAAATTCCAACTCCATTGGCCCAGCTCCTCCGATTGCTGGTCTACTATGGACCAAGATGAATCTGGTCTTGCACGCCGGGATGGGCATGTGTGCCGGGAACTACCGCGGAATCAATAACTTGAGCCACGAACTGGTCTTGCGCGGCTCGGAGCAGAAGTGTCCCCATAACCCCAATGAAATCAGCACCTTTCGCCCCGAACTCGTCTTGCGCGACGTCCCAGGGAAGTCGACTCAACGGCTCGGGTAATCGCAGCGGTTCCGGCACTCCCTCCCGAGAGCCCCGGCTCTGTATCCGCCGAGCTATGAAGTAATCAGGATTGTGCGCACGCCACGTGGCTTGGGTCTTCTTGCGGCGCGCCGCCTGGCATTCTGGTCTCCGACAAGCCCGCTGTCTCACTCCCACTCGTGCGTCGGGCCGGAACCAGCGCCGGCAGTTCGTGCAGGGTTTCTTTCGAGCCTCAGGCATTGTGACTTATACATCACTCTGCCTTCTCAAAACGTCGCTCTGATGTTAGCTATTGACTCGGTGGGTCACTTCTGGAAAGCACGGGTGGGTCACTTCTCGCGAGCGCCGAAGCGCTTACATGACCCTCCTCAAGATGGGCGACTGTCAGCCCGGTTCGTGCGAGCCACCTCCCAAAGTCCGCAAGCAACTTCAATTTCGACCGAATGGTTTCCTCTGCATAGCCGTCTTCCACTAAGCATGTTGCAAGCGCCTGAAGATGGGACCCTAACGGGTTGCCTTCAAGACGCTCATTTGCGCGTAAAAACTCTTCTAGCATTTGTCTTCTCCTTTCTGGGCCCGTTGCCAGTTCAGAGAAGACCCTAGGATTATGCCGAATTCAATTCAGCTCAGACGGTTGATTTTTTGCGCCAGATGGGACGATTGCCAAGGCTATGTGGACGGAGTCGGCATAATCCGAGAGTCGGCATAATGACGTAGATCGTGAAAGCGAAGGTTGGAGAGCCCGGCATTTCGACAAGCTGTTAGCCAGGCTGTCTTGATGGTTGTGTACCTCGTGGCGGTCTTTGGATTGGTGAAAAGAAACTCACCGCCCATTCGATCGGCCTGCGTCAACTCGCGTAAGAGTTCACGAGCAGTATCGTTCAAAGGCACTTCCCTATCTTCATCGGACTTCGTGTGTTTGATGTAGAGCACGTCCCGATGAAAGTCGACATCTTCGCGCTTGAGGCCGAAGAGTTCGTTTACTCGCAACCCCGTGTTGATGGCGAGTGTGACCATGTCGCAAAGGTGAGAACGCTGACCAGTCAGAGTTGCCATCAGTCTGCCCTCCTCTTCCGGCAACAGGTATCTGGTTCGGTGTTGCTCGCCCTTCAGAATCTTTACCTCCCGGCAAGGGTTCTCTGCTGCTTCTTTACTCGAGACCGCGAGTCTGAAAATCCTCGACAGCAGTCTGAGTTCTCGGTTCACTGACGCAACCATTCTTGGTTTGCTTTTGTTCTTGCTGACCACTGGCGCTGCTCGCCTTTGGATTTTGTATTTCTCGATCAGAAACGGACTAACCTCAGACAACCTTTTCTTCCCGAAGAACGCCAGGATGGGCTTCAACCTCGAGATGTCAATCTTCCACGACTTCTTATTGGCTTTCGCCCAGGGCGTGTAGACCTTCTCGACAAAGTCGTCCAAGGTCCTCGTACCCTGCGGTCTTCCGTACTTGCCTTCGTGAATCTCAAGCCTGACCTTGGCTTCGGCCTGTTCGGCCTGGCTCTTTGTACGTGCTGTCTGGATCGCTCCGCGGTATCGCACGCTTTCAATCATGAGGTCGTAGTGCCAGCTACCACCTCTTTTTCGTACTGTCATACAGCTTCCTTTCCCAAGCTGTAGCCACCAGCCAAAGGAAGCGCGCCAATAATACATCAGTCCTGGCGACGCTCGGTAGTCCACGCCAAAATTTCATCCAAAAGGAAAATCGTTCGACGGCCGGCTTTGTGAAATGGAATCTGACGTTGGGACACCCAGTCATATATAGAACGGGGCGACACGCGCAGAAGCTCTGCGACTTCTTCGACAGTCAAGAATTGCGGACGTGACAACTGCAAGCTCATTGTTCGCACTCCTTCGTGGATTCATTCATCTTCTACGTAGGGACAAGCTGCGTTCCAGCGGGAGGCAATGTAAACACTTGAACAGTGAGAAACCCGAAGCAACCGTCGGATACGATCCCTTGGGCCGCTAATCGTGAGACACTTATTGACTGGAGTTCAGAAGAATGAAGGGGTCGAAAAATGGACCCCTGGGGTACAAAAATAGACCCCAAGGGGACACAAATGTCGACCCCCTCTTGCTCATGGCGTGAATAGGGTCTCGGGCTACGAATCCCGATTTGTCTCTTGGGCGATATCCGTGCCGTCGAACTATCCGCCGACTCTGTTCTTAGGCACACGGTGCTGCACTACATCGGTGGAATCCTCGAATGCCGATGCAGCCTTCGCTAATAAGCGACTCTTCGATACGTACGCACCTTCATGGGCCACGCCTCTTAAGAGCTTTCATCTGCCACGTGAGAAACTATCGCGATCAGCGTTATAGGTGGTTCCTTTGTCCTGTGAAGGTGATTGTTCTCTCGGCCGAGTCGACGGGTCATGACTACGGACCTGCTCCGGCTGTCGGGCCGTCTCTGCTGCTTCTCTCTCCTGAAGTCCTCGTTCAGCTTGTCGAGCGGCTTCAGCGAATTCCTTCCTGGCTCCGCTGAGCAGAGGCTGCTTCTCGGCGAACTCGCGCAATGCTGCGACCTGCTTCGCATCCAACTCCGGCGCAATTTGACCGGGTTGAACTCCGGCTGCTCTGAAATGATCCGCAGCGATGTTGTCCATGACAACACTATAATCCCTGGCTTTCATCGACTGTGCTTCAGCACGTCGGAGCTGTTCCCGACCTATGTCCCCGATCTCTTGTCTCTCCCTCTTCTGTTTCTCGCTGTCGGTGAAGTGCCTGATCACCGCTTCCAGCGTGTTCCTGGGTTGCACGTCCCGCAGGCTCTTTGTGTAGTCGAGTCCGCGCGCGTCTCTGAGGGGAACCTGTCTAAACTCACCGTACTGTATGGCGGCCTTTAGGCGTTCGGCTTCTCTCAACATCTCCATGCGCGCCATAACTGCATGGCCCTTCACTCTAGATAAGGCTTGATCAGTCGGTTCCCTTAACAGATTCTCTCTGACCTGGCTGTATACGAGAGCGAGCAGCCGAGCGTCTTTGTTGCGAGTTGCGATTTCTGCCATCTTCCCGAGTTCGTCTTTCTGGAAGACTGGCAGTGGCATCCCTTTCCCCTCCCGAGACCGCGCTTGCTGCGCCTGCTCAGCTTGGTTACTGGCAACATCGTACTTGAGCCCAGCGGCGCCAAGCGTTTTCTCTACGGCGATGTCCTTGGCCAGGAGTTGCTTCTGCACGTCTCTCTTAACGTCACTAAGGTAGTCTATCTGCCCTTGTATCGACTCTCTCTTGCTTGGCCGTAGGAAGTTGTAAAGCTTAAACTTCTCTTCGGTTTTGCTCTTTATTTCTTGCTCCACCTCCTTCAGCGATAGCTTGCGGTCCCATCCTTCGACTTCAAACTTCCAGAAGTGCCTCGTGGTTCGGAACGCTTCGGCCTTACGCTCGGCGTCGCTTAATTCTGCTCCAGCAAGCACTCGGGCGGCCTGAATGCGAGCCCCCGAATGCTCCTTCTTTACAGGTATACTGAGGGAAGCCTTGTATTCCTTAAGCTGCTTGCACTCCTCGGTCGTGTATACGACTGCGGGCAGTCGTTCTTTTCCATCCTGTTTTCGCGCCGCTATGGTCTTGTCAACGGTAGCCTTCAGGTCATAGGCAATGTTCGCGATTGATCTGATCTGACCTTGGGGCGCTTCGGTACGAATTAGGTGCGCGAGCTGCTCTTGTGCAATGTCCATCTTAGCCAATAGGCGTCCGGTTTCCTTCTCGGACCCGGCTCTGATTACCGGCTCGGCAAGCGGCCGAGACTCGAGTCGCTTGCCCTGGTCTCTGGCTTCTGATCTCTGCGCGGATAGTCTTTGCTCAGCGAATCGCTCCCTCCGGTCGTTGTCTCTTTCGGGTTTGGGCGGGATCGGTTTGCCTTTTCGAAAGGCTTCAGCCGCCGTGATCTTCCACTGTTTGGTCTCCTCTTTCTTTCTCAAATATTCAACGTGGGCACTCTTGTCGCCGGCGAAATTGGTGTATATCTTGGACCACTTCTCGTCGATGGTCTTGAACTCATTGTTTTTCAGCTGAATTCGCCGGCCATCGGTCTGCCGCGAATTCAAGTAGAGATGTACGTGAGGATGGTCGGTATCCCGATGGATAGCGCCGAACGCAATCGCCTTTGGAAATGCCTGCTCAAGGAACTTATTCGTCAGATCTCGGATCTGTTGATTGGTCGCCGGGACATCAAACGAGAGGATTATCCGGTAATGCGTTCGTCCTCCTTTCCTCCTTTCGTAGTCTTCCAGTGATCCGAAATAGAGCCTCAGGTTCTCAGTCTTTTCTTTCAGCGTGAGCTTTTCAGAGGCTTTCGATTGGCCCAACCCGGGAGTCCTTCCGTTGGTGTCGCCGGTCAAAAAGTCGGGTGTGTTCCGAGTCCAAACGGGATCAGCATCGCGTTGGCCGCCGTCCCCATGCTCCTTCTCTTCGTCCAAAGATCGATGATCCAAATTGTCTCTTAGTGTTTCGGTGACCCTGGGCTCGGTCTTCTCGGTCTGGTCATGAGTCAGCAATGACAGTTGTTCGAAGCGCTCTTGCGGGTTATTTCTTGCCCGATCTCGTCCCTCGGGATCGAGTGCGGACATTCGTGTTATGTAGGAAGCATGCGCGGCACCGCAGCCGCTCTTACCTACACTCACCTTTGCTATTGGGCTGGAAGTCGTCATTTCGATTCCTCAAGTAGGCGCTGCCCGCTGCTCACCAACGACTGCCCCCGCCACAGTACTTCGATCCTATCGAGCTCGGCTTGAACTTCCTGTAGGATCTCCGCAATGTCCCTGGAGCTAAGTGCTCCGCGTTGAGCGTTCAATTGTCTGGCAATTTGATTGAGGTTATTGCCTACCCTTGCAAGCTGCAAAATGGCCCGCTCGCGCTGCATTCTGTCCTCGTTAGTTGGCGCTTGTCCGGTGAGTGCCGACTCGACCAGGAATCTCGAGAATGACAACCCTGCCTTCTTTGCGAGCGCTGTTAGCCGCATATGTTCGTCGTTTGTCAGTCTCACCAGGGCGCCTTTTGGATATTGTTTTTGCCGCTTGCCCATACTCTTAACTTAGTCAATCGTTCCCTGTCTTAGCGCGATAGCGCGAAGACGTATCCCGCCTTAGCTTCTCAATTGATCGCGTTGATTCATCGTGCTTCAATCACGGATCTCTCCCTTCGGTTGCCGTTACTTCATGCTCATTGAATCGCCCAGAATTCGTCAGCCTTAGGAACAGTCATTGAGCAAGACGGGGACCAGATATTTGGAAGGTTTCACGGTACACATACGACCGCAGGGGAGGGAACGAGGTAGCCGGGGGGCGACTCACGGGTGGTCGAATAAATGAGATTCGCCGCGATTAAGCGCGCTGAGGTGCTCACTGACATCGTTTCTCGTGGCGCCGCACGGTGTCACTAGTACTGCTGCCAGCCGTCGACTGACCTATTGCGTCGGATGGTTCCAAAACGCCAGATGGCAATGCGTTGTTGATCGTCGAGACTTTGCGCGCTCGAAATCACTAAGAACGGCCCGTCAGCGGAGGGAGGAGCATAGGGCGCCCAATGCGAGGATTCCGTACGTCTTCGAGTACGTGTCGAAGCCTTCATCGTCGCTCAAGACGCCAAGCGTTGAAGCGCGGTTTCTGTTATAGCTGCTCAGATCAGCCAGGTAAGAAGAAGTTGAGACTAGCGTAGTGGCCCCGTGATCAGTTTTGGGTTAGTTGGTACTACCCCAACCACCAAAGGGGCGCCCCTTTCATATTGCGTTAATGGAACTTTCGAATAGGAGCACTGTTCCCGCCGATCACCTTTCGAGCATTATTCTCTAACCTTATCGATGCGTCATTGTTGTTCTTATCCCCAGTCATGACCGCGCGCGCGTGGCCCAACTCGCGCGCCGAAACCGACTCCTCGCTTGCCGATATCCGGGCTGTTGTCTGACATATAACGTGCTGGGAGTGTTCCGTGATAGTGTTTAGTGGGATCGAGGAGGGATATTATCAATTCCTTCCCGGGAACAGTTACCGCCGGACATCATTGAACCTGTGCAATGCGCCGACGCCGTCTTGCAACCTGTTTTCAATCCTTGATCCCTCCCACCGCTGTTTGAGGTCTGGAAAAATAGAAGGCTCTGCTGTGATCCATATCCAAGGGCATGCATACTCGATCATAAGCTTTCGTCTAGCCGCCTTTTCAAAGCGGCGGGAGGGTACGGGCGGTCTTGTCGCCATATGCCAAAAACCTTGTATCCCGCCTTCGCATCACCGTTCAATTCAAAGCGGTAATAGAATCTCTCGTCTCCGTTTTCTCCATAAA
The DNA here is from genome assembly GCA_963737945.1 of Blastocatellia bacterium. Taxonomy (GTDB): domain Bacteria; phylum Acidobacteriota; class Blastocatellia; order UBA7656; family UBA7656; genus Onstottus_A. Next base: position 91,540 of record CAVTUR010000002.1, read on the forward strand.
GGTATATTTTTATCATGCGTTGCCCCGGAATAGGCTCATATTCGGTTGGCATAGCGGTAGTAGGAAAAGTCATTGGATGAATGCTCCGAACGACTTCGACAAACTTGTCGAACGACATATTCGCTTTTGAATTGTCGGCGAGCATCCCGTAGGCCTGCTGAAAGTCGCGCTCAATCAAGGCCACTCGAGCGACCTCCTCCGCCTGATGTGCCGCCATTTCGGGAGAGTGAGAGAAAGTTGTTACTGTCGGAACGCATGCCGCCGATAACAGAAGTGCTGTCAAAACAATGGTGATGCGCTTAGACATGGCAGGTCGACCCACCCACGCTACGTCGAGCACGGAACCGCGACGTTCGTCGCCTAACGGACGATTGTCGCTCACTGGACATGCCGGACCTTCCATTACCGGTCAATGACCCCGCGCCTACTTGATCTGCTTCCAATGTCAAAGAAACCCCCAAGACCAATACCACGCCTCTTAGCGGAAGTCTCCGCCAACCTTGCGACTCTTAGCGGTCGTCAGGTCCTCGACGACCTGGGACGCAAGATAACCCGGGATGAACATTATCCTATCACCAAACTCGCAGGGCCCTCTGAGAAAGATCACCACTCTAACAGGGGGCCATCTCCACCAACCATATCCGCCGCTTTTTTCTACCTTCTCGACTTCGGATAGCGGGATCCTTGTTTTCCTAAGATAGTTGGATATTCGAAGACAAACGCCGTCGATATCGACCACCTTCAGTCGAAAGTCGTTGTAATAGTTTAGAACAATTTGGACGAAGAGCCAGAGACAGCAAAGCAGAATACCCCCTCCTCGATTTCTTGCGGTGCGAGTCAACGATAAGAGGAACAATAGAACGATGCAAACCGATCTCTAAGGCGGGTGTCACGATGTTAAAGAAAAAAGTGAAACCTGACGATAGTGTCTTTTCCATCTAGCTCACTTCTTGAGAGTAACGGAGGAGCCGTCTCTCTGCCGCTGCTCATCCTCGATGATCTCGGCATGCGCAAGCTGCCACTGACGGCTGCCGAAGATCTGTTAGAAATCATCATGCGCCGCTACGAGCGAGCGAGCACGATTGTGACCTCAAAACCGACCGATTGATGACTGGGGCAAGCTGCTGGGAGATGCTGCTGCGGTTACCGCTATGCTGGATCGCGTTCTTCACCACGGACACGTCCTGAAGTGCGGTCCCCGCAGCTGGCGAACCAAAACCGACTCATCCGACACAAGCTCGTGAAGTGCCCGCTAAGATTCGGAGGAGAGGTTCATCGCGGCGGGGATGGGCTATGGAAACTGTGGAAAACTCGGCAAAAAACAACTGCGCCGAGTTTTCCACAGTACCCACAGCCCCTACTACTATCTCTTCTAAGAAGAGGAAAACCCGATGTACGCGGCGAGGTTAGTACAGAATTGCACGGACAAGAAGGAGTCAGGAGCGTAAAAAGAACCCTGTCCCGGGGCGACGACTTAAATGGCCGGTTTTGACCCGACCACAATGGCCGCTTTTGAGGTGATCACCGAGGCGATTCATTGTCTGGTGGTCGCTTGCTACCCTTCGCTTTGGTTGTTGAGTGCGCTTCACCATACCTTAGTCCTCGTTGTTTGGGATCAACGCGGCTCGACCCGGTCGGCGAAACTCTTACAATCTCTCCAGCGGGGTCATGCTCTCCCTTTGCAGGGACAAAGCCGCCACCATGCACGCAATCGCCAACACCGGAGCCACGCTGATGCTCGGGCAGGAACGCTCCAGAGAAGAAACGGCCTTAGCTGTCGATCCGCGTTGTCGATCAAATGGTATTGCGTCAGCCTGAAGGAAAGCTAGTCACAGCGCTACTACAGGAGTTTCTGGCCCTCGCAACCACCTTTCAGGTGGTCCCACGCTGATGCGTGACCCCTCCCCTACGCTGTTTGTGACATTGCCAACGTCTTCTCTATCAACGACCTCAAAAAAGACTTGTGCCAGTGAGCGCCTCCTCTTTTTCATTTCAGAGACCCAGATAAACATTGAACAAAAGTGGAGGCACTGTAATCAGCAACGGCTACCGATGGTACCCATCAGCTTCGTTCGCATTGCGAGGTTTTTGACCGCACCAACAACGTATCAGGTCGTCAACAGTATCGATTTTCCACTTTTCATAGGTTCCGTATAATTTCTCTCGTTTGACAAGCTGGTTGGTGATCTCGATTTGGCTGTCACCTTCTCGAGTATCATAGAAAAACCAGTGCCAAACGCCTTTGCGTGGAACTGGGTCAAAGAGTTTGCTTGCCTCGTCATCAGGTCGGAGTAGACCGGCAGGTATTTCATATTCAAACTCGATTAGATCGAAAAACTCAGTTACCTCCTCCTTTGGCAAATCACTAAAGTACTCTTTGTACAGCTTGTCCTTGCCGATGTCTTCTCTATCAGCAAACCGACTCAAGAAAGACTTATGCCAGTGAGTTCCGCCTCTTTTCACTTCAGATACCCAAACAAGCATTGACCAAAAATGGATGCATTGTAGCCAGCAACGGCTACACCAACATACCTAAGCGCAGGTGTGGCCCTATCGCCCACAAATGTTAATCCCTGTCTAACCGATGTGGGAAGGCCCAGGGTCTTTCCTATCGCTCGAAACAGGGCATTCATCCCACTTCCATATGGATGCGTGGGACCTCCAAACCCTTTCCTCTGAGCCTTAGCTATCGTGGCCAGAATATCACCTCCGAGTGACGTAGGAGCCCCTATTTCGAAGGCCTCTGCGATTCCACGATATTGTTCGCCAACGAGTCCCGCGATTGTGCTTGAGAACTTCCATTTGTTGTAGCAATCTAAGACATTTTCAATGTTATCGGTACGCCCTGGCGGAAAAGGCATCCCGTCTCTCATAACGCTTCGTGCCCATTCAACATCTGCTTTAGTATCCCTGTCTGATCTCTGGAAACCTAGAAAGCCAACTGGGAGGCCCGACAGGCTAATGCCTGCTATCTCCAGCCTACCCAGAAAGCTATTAGGTCCTCTCCCAGTATTCCACAGGAACGTCCCTCCGCCTGATCCGTCGTAACCAACAGTGACATTTGTATAGCCAAATCCGCCGATATTGACTGTGGCTTCGCCGCAAAATGGAAACTCAGGCGGGCAGTACCCAGGAATCGCTACATCCAATCCAGTAGGATCCACGAGGTTTATTGGATCGTTAGCTGTGTACGCATACCTATTTAGAGTCTGCGGGTCTGTAGCGTTCCCCGTTACCGGGTCTGGCCGCAAGAACCTGCCTGTGGCGGCATGATACTGCCGATTCACCGCGTAATCCGTGCCGCTCTCGCCGTCCCGCTCATAATTCGTGAACCGATGCTTCTCGCTCTCGCCCGCAACTCCCGCCTCCTCGCCAAAAGGCAGATGATCCTGCGTCCCCAGAACACTTCCGGTGCCGTTGGTCACCAACCGCGTTGACAGCCGATCCACTTCATAATACTTCAGTCCGCCGCTGCCCTGTTGTGGCGCGTCGCTGTACTCCGCGATCACTTGCCCGCCTTCCCAGATGCAGTAGGTCGTGTAGGTCGCCACCACCTTCTTCACTCGGCAGTTCGCTGTGTCGTAGCCGTATATTCCGTTGACACCATCGTCCACCTTCACCATCCGGTTCTCCGCGTCATAGCGGTAGAGGTGTACCCCATCATTGGTCACATTGCCGTTGTTGTCATATCCGTAGTTGACCGTTGTGCCGCCGTTGGTCACGCTTGTCAGACGGTTGGTCGGTACCCCGCCACTCTGCTGCAAGCTGACGCTCTGTATCTGGCTACCGCCGGTGGTCGCATCCCACACTCCTGTGCGATTGCCAAAGCGGTCGTAAGCAAATCTCCGCTGCCACTGGCCTTGAGCCGAACCCGTCCCAGTTGCCGTCAACAACCTCCCGAGGTCGTCGTAAGTAAATGCCTGATTTCGGTTCTGCCCGTTAATCGTGCTCGGCTGAGCGTTCGGATTATTCGTGACTGCCATCAGCTGACCACTGTTTCCGGCAGTCGTGCCCGTGCCCGAAGATCCTGCCGTAGCCGCATAACTGTAGTTCAAATCCATCAGCGTGCTTCCTGATTTCGTCGCGGTTTGCCTAGTCAGTTGCAATCGCTGGCCATCATAAGTGATCGTGTCAACCACCCCGCTGCCCAGCATCATTGAAGTCACTTGCCCGGCAGTGTTGTAGCTTGTCTGCGACAGGTAAGAGGTCTGCACCACCGCCCCATTCATCTTGTCCAGCCCCGACATCCTCCCTCGCGCGTCGTGGTTCATCCGCAGCCGCTTGTTCGATGGATAGGTGATGTAAGTCGGTTGATTGGCGGCGTTGTATTCATAAGATGTCGTGTACTGGTTGCTATTGCCAGGGAAGGTGCGAGTCAGGCTGCCCAGTCGCCCCACTCCGTCATAGCCGAATGATTCAAGTGCCGTGCCGTTGTCAATCGTCTCGGCTTGCCCCTTGCCGCTGCCTGAATCGAAATAAGTGAGCGTCACCGGATTGGTCGCTTCGACATTCGGCGCATTGCTCGTGTTGTAAGTGATCGTCTCTAACCGATTCAGCGCGCCGTAGCCATAAGTCGTCACCACACCCCGCGCATCCGTGCGCGCCGCGACCGCATTGAAATCAGTGTAGGTATAGGCCGCCGTCCACTGATTCGGCACACCGCCATCGGCAATCGTCGGCGTCTGTTCCGGCGTCTTCTCAAACAGCAAGCGGCCCAGTGCGTCGTACTTGTAAGCCCGAATCTGCCCGCCTTGATTCACCTGTGTCAGATTGTCCAGCACGTTATAGGCGTAGGTCGTCTGATAGTTGGTTGAATCGAGCGCGCCGTTTTGCGGATTCTGCTCAGTTACACTGATCAATCTTCCCAGTCCATCCACCTGGCTGCGCTTCTGCCGGCCTACCTGATCCGTTCCGGTGACGGTCGAGCCGTTATAGGAAGTCTGCACTCGACTGCGCTGCCCCTGCGGGTTGTCGTCCGGCAAAACCACTTCGATCACCCTTGATTGCACGTCATAGAGGCTCACCGTGAAGTACTGCGCCATGCCGTTGCCGGATGAGTCCCCAGCATAAGGATTTGATTGCCGAGTCGGGCGGCCCAGATAATCGTAGGTCACCGCCGACATGTCATAAGTCGATGGCGACGCGCCGGCGCCGGCACCGCCTCTGATCGAGTGGCCCGCACCGTCGAACCAACTGCGCGACGTGATCGTCTTCGTGCCGTTGTCATCGTATGAAGCTCGCTCGAAGTAAGACAGTTGATCGTTCTGGTAACCATCTTTGTCAGGTCTGGTGATCGTCGTTGCGCCCGTGCCGTTGTTAGTCGCCGTGTCGAGCCGCCACGCCGAGTCATAACTATAACTCAACGATTGGCCATTCGGCGCTGTCACTTGTTTCGTCAGCCCGGTGTAGAAGTCGTATTGATAGCTGGTATCCAGATAAGGCGGTTGCTGTTCGTTGCCATCCCTCGTCCAATCAGGCTGCGAATACCAAGTGGCGTTGTAGCTGAAACCTGCCTTCTTTACCTGGCAACAACTTACATCTGCCTCGACGACATTACCGAAGATGTCGTACTTCATGCTGCGGTCGGTATAAACATCGGGGTTGATGCTGCTGTAAGCACGCGCGGTGGTCAAATTCCCACGCGGAGAATAAGTCTGATCGAAGGTCGCGCTATGGGTGCTCGGTATTGACTGTCCCGCATAATATTCCATTCCGCCTTTGATGGCATAGTCATCGTAGAAGTATCTGGTCATCGCTACAGCCTGGGTAAGCGAGCTGCCGCTGTAGACCCGCTGCCACTTCACCAGCCGCAGCAGATTGTGGTCGATAAAGGGCGTGTCGTTGATGTACTCGAACTCCGTGCGCCTTTGAATCGAACCCGTGAAGCCATGCTCATCTATGTAACGCACGCGGCCATAGGCATTCGAATAGTAATCGTAGATTGTCTTTGCTGTCTCGCTCGCTTCGTTCGTGACAAGTACCTGTATCGGGAGAGGGACACTATCGCCAAAAGTGCTATAAGTCGTTTCCGTCTTTTGCAGTAACTGCTCCTGGTTGTTCAGCATCTCGACGCTCGAAGCAAAGCCTCCAGAAGTGCCGGACGTAATCATTTTGAGAATATAGCCAGTGTTGGTGCTGTCGGGAATATAAACCGTATCGGCAAAGGCCCCGGGATCTCTCTGGTACGTGTAAATCGTCGGCGTGCTGACCGCATTACCCTGAGCATCGGTCTTACCCGCCCACCACTCATGGCGCTCGGTGTATTTCGGCGCGTCATTTAATTGTCCGGATTCAATGTCATTTAACGGATAGTCGTAATAAGTGTAGGCGATCGGCGTCCCGTCGGTTCCCCCTGGGTATGAAGGATCGTTCATATCCTTACGCATGGAAATCTTACGCGCCATGCCATAGCTGCTGAACTCTTCGAAAAGATAGCCGCGCCCGGTCGCCGGGTAATAGATCTTGCGCAGCACCGTCAGCATGGGTGGCACTGAATTCTCCGCTGGGGCCGGCGAAAAATTATAGTGGAGATCGACATTCTCATATTCGAGTTTCACCAAGACGCGCTCCTGTCCGGTGATTTGATCGGGCGCGGTCACCGCAGCCAACGCGCTCTGCGGCTTACCGGTTCCGGCGTCGTACCCGTAATCGCCATAGTAGTGGACGGTAATCAGCCGGCCGAGCGTGTCCTGAACCTGATCAATTGCCCATCTGAACTTGAACGCCTCCGTACGAGTACGATAAGAGATTGTGATCTGATCGCCGTTGCGTGTTTGAAGGACGTTTGGCAGTAGGCGATTGTTTATATAGACGTAGTTGACTTTGGTGCCGTCCGGGTAGTTAAGATTTTTTTGCGGCGATAGGCGCAAATAAGAACCATCTTTCGAAATATGATACCAGCGCTGGATGGTGAAATCATATTGTTGTTCCATATGAATGCGGGTGCTGTCGGGTTGAATCAACAGGTAGTTGCCAGGCCGATTAAACTGGCCGAATCCCGATTTGTCGCCGGTCGCCGTGTTGTCGTAGTTTTCGATGATTCTGCCATACCCGAACGTCCAGCCGGCCGCCGGCCATCCTCGGCTGATAGTTAAACTCCATCGACGCGCTTTCTTTGTTCCAAAGACGGCTGTTGTAAGTCAGCGCCAGATTCACGCCAACGCCTCTACCGCCCAGAGAAAGCACCGGCGCAGTAAAGCTGTAGTCATAACTTCCCAACTTGCGTTTAGTTTGGATGCCGCCGTTGCCTATCTCCTCCTGCGGCATGTAACGTGGGTTGCCGACCACATTGTACCAGGCGGTCGCATTCGGAGAGAACGAATCGCCGGAATCGCCATCAATAGGTTCAGGCAGGTTGAGCACATGGAGGGATGGCGTGTCGCCGCGCTTTTGGGTTGTCGTAAAGGCTTCGGCGGGCCGGGCTTCTCGAGGCGTGCCCTTGCTTTCTCTTAAGCCCGAATTCCCCAGCCTAAAGGCGGCAGGCATCGCGAACATTTTTCAGCATCCGGTTGTTAACATCGGCTGTTGTGGTTAGTCGGGCGCTTAGTCGGGTGCTCGCTCGCTCATTCAAGCGGTCGGTTTCTAATCCTGCGTTATTCTCTCGTTGCGGTTCTTTATCGGCGATTTGATTTGCACGTTCGCTTGCCGGCGGCCAAGCGCCTATCGGACTGCTGCAGTCATCTTTGTGTTCCTCATCCCATACTGCATCAGTTTCTTTGGGTCTCACGCCTGCCAGCACTTGTACGGTTGCCGTCGCGACTGAAAGTGCCAATCGTCACGGTTACTGTCGCGGTGCCGGGACTGACCGCCGTCACCTCTCCCGTTGACTGGACGCTTACTGTCCCAGGGGCGCTGCTCTGCCAACTGAGGCTGACGCCGTGAACGATCTTCTGTGTGTTATCCATGCCCACAGGAACGAATGCAAAGGTTTCCTCTACATAAAGTTTGAGCTGGCGCGGGCAAAGCTGAACCGAGGAGACCTGCGCCGCGCGCTGTTGCGGCGTATCTTGCGGCTGCGGCGGCGTGGCGCTCCTGAACCGCGCCTTCGCAATGAGATGCTCAAACGACCCGCCATAGACTTCGCGAAGGTGTTCGGCTACTTCGCCCGCCAATGCGGGCGAGAATTGTCCAATCATCAACGCAGCCAGCACCACGGCGATTGCCCGTTCCCATCGTCTATCTTTGCGGCGTGCAGGACATGATATTCTCATCTTTCTTTCCTTTCGCTTCTTGCGTGCGTTGATTCACAATCACTCTCTGACATTGAGACTGGCGGTGGGTCTCTTTCAAGAAGTCCCTTTGCCGAGTCACTCCTGTGCAAACAGCCTTGAATGCGCTCTCTAGCGCTGAAAGATCGTACCGGCGAACAAATGGTTCATCTGCGTTTGACTAACTTCCAATTGCGATCATCCGCCCGGCCAGCAAGGCCCTCACTTCCTTATCGGTTGGGACTTTGAAACAGCGTATCCTGCATTTGCTGGTTGACGCGCACTTCGCTGACCCGGCCGCGATTCGTAATTCTAACCACTAAGGCACCCAACTTCAGTGACGACAGTCACGTCCCGATGTGTTTTCTATCACCAGTGGTTGAGCATAAGGAGACCGAGGTTAAAGGAGGCAAGGTTCACTAGGGACAGGGTCAGGCATGAAATGTCGAGATTCGACTACTCGCTGCATTGAAGAAAAGACGGACTGCGCTATTATTAATCGTCAAAAGGGGATTCAAGCGGCTTTCAGAAGAGTCTGAAATGCCTGCAATTCCCAAGCTGGGCAGGAGAATTAAGAAGCGACGACGGTGAGCTTGAACGCTGACCGGAGCAAACGATGAACTGGGAAGAACGAATAACAATTGATCCGCACATACTTGTCGGCAAACCGATGATTAAGGGGACACGATTGGCGGTCGAGTTTATCATCGAGCTGCTAGCTCAGGGGTGGACGGAACAGGAAGTATTGGAAAACTATCCTGGCATCGCGGGTGAAGACATTCATGCGTGTCTTGCATACGCGAGCGCCGCGCTTCGCGACGAGAAGGTCTACCCCCTGCACGTGCAGTGATGCGCATCCTTGCCAACGAAAACTTTCCGCTTGCCGCCGTTTAACGCGCTTCGAGAAGACGGTCATGACGTGTTGTGGGTTCGCACGGAGTCGCCGGATATTAGCGATCGCGATGTCCTATCACGCGCCCAACTCGATGCTCGCGTAGTGGTCACGTTCGACAAGGATTTTGGCGAACTGGCTTTTCGGTATGGGTTACCGGTTATAAGTAAGACGATATTTTACATCTGTGACTACAACGGTTTCCCGCAAGGGACAGATCGTTCTACGTGCGAAGATCCGGCAGCAGGACCGCATCGAGGCGGGGCAAGAGTTTGAGATCGAGCGGATCGACAGCGGCGAATACCTGCTCAGGCGCAAGTCGCGCCGGCGCAATGAGGGCCTTTTGAAGCTCCTGCTCGACTGCCCGGTCAAAGGCTGGTTCCAACCGTTAGCCCGCGCTGAAACGACCGATGCGATCGCCGCCCGCAGGATCGGATGACCCGGCTCGTCGGTCCTGACGGCCGAGTATACCCACAACGAAGCGCGGTACGGATGATCCTTATCGAAACAACAGACTGTGATATAGTTATTCGGTTCGTTAGAGCCATTCTAAGGAAGGGTACAAAGGTTGTGGGATCCGCAGACGTGGACAGAATCATTGAAGAGGTGAGGCGACTCGCGCCGGAGCAGAAGCGGCTAGTGCGCGAGGCGCTCGACGGTGAGGATCAGGCCAAAGTCCAATCGAGTGACCGCTCCGTCGACCTTTCCCGCGAGCTGCGCTGGATCGAAAAGCATCGCTCGGAGTACGCGGGGCAGTGGGTGGCTGTACGCGGCGACCGGCTGCTCAGTAGCGGCGCCGATGGACGCGAGGTCTACAAGGCGGCGCGGGCCGCCGGTGACGAGCGCCCGTTTGTCACCAGAGTCGAGCCGGCCACTTGACTGTCGCTCGAATCAGTCGGCCACCCTTCAGCTTAACCTCCAGTCTCATTAGTCAATAACGCTCGGCTTAGGCAGTTTGTGGATCCCGCTGATATAATGCGAGGGCAGAGAAACGAGCAACCGAACTGACGCATTACTGAGAGGAAACGTATGGAAATGACAGTACTCGTGGAACGGCTCGCCGATGACAAGTACCGAGCGAGCACCGGGTTTCCTGTGGTGATGGAGAGCGAAGGACGCTCCCTCAATGAAGCCGTCGAGCGGCTGCGCGAACAAGCCGTACAACGACTGAAAGGCAGCGAACTCGTTCAAGTGTCGATCCCCGGAGTGAGCGACAGCAATCCCTGGCTCAAGTTTGCCGGCATATGGAAGGACAACCCAGACTTCGACGGGTTTCTTGACAACATCGCCGAATATCGAAGGACTGTGGATGAGGCGCATTCCACCCAATGAGTCTCTTTGTGTTGGATACGGACACGCTGACGTTGTGGTTGCGCGGGCATGCTCGTGTATCCGAACGAATAGCATCGTATGCTCCCTCCGAACTATGTACGACCATCGTCACCATCGAAGAGATCCTCAGAGGTTGGTACACGCAGATTCGGCGAGCGAAGAGTGACGAACAGATCGCACGCGCTTATGCCTCCCTCCAACAGACCTTTCACTTCGCGGCGCTGCTCCGCGTCCTCGCTTTTGATCGCGCGGCTATCCAGCGCTTCAACAAACTGAGAACGCAGAAGCTGCGCGTTGGCACCAACGATTTGAAGATTGCCGCCACAGTGTTGGAAAACCAGGCATTCCTTGTCACACGCAATCAATCAGACTTTCGACAAATACCCGACCTGGCACTCGAAGATTGGTCGCAGTAATGGTCGGAGACACCACTTCGAATGCTTTCCGCTGACTCAGAGCGTCTCTTCCTTGCGATCGAGCAGAACCAGATTCGGAAGCACCCTGTAGTTCTCGTTCGCAACGTGGGTAAACTGGTCTGTGACAATTTTGTGACAATCTTTCAGAGAATTCAGCCTAAATCGTCAGTAGTCCTCGCAATGGCTGGTGGCTATAACCTGTAGCAAATGTAATCAGTTGCAAGAATTTGCATCTCCTCGCATATTCAAAACCTTTGACTCATAATCCTTTGGTTGGAGGTTCGAATCCTCCAGGGGCCACTAGACTTACCTGTTTGAGCCATTCACTTGGGTGCCCGTTTTGTAGAGTGGTTAATAACCAACTGCGCGATGTACTCAATCACCGCTCCTCGACGCGATCGATCCAGCTGTCTCCTGTGTACATCCGCATCGGCCGTCCACTCTCTTCAACAAATCGCACCACCTCACCCACCACACCACCGCCCGTAGCTGCGACGAAACGGAAGCGTCCGCCCCCGAGCGGCTCCAGGGTAATGGGCGTATCCACGTTCGGGCCATTCGGAGTGACGAGCACCAGACGCTTGTTGAGGAGCACGACCTGCGAGTCCCCTCCGCGTCCACGGTACAATCCGGCGAACCGCGCCCATGCCGGATCCCAAGGCACGACGGCCGGCTTCGGTGCCGCTGCCTTCGCGACCGCCTGACCGACGGTGGCCATTAATTGACGCGCGATGTCGCTGGGGTTGGAGTCGTTAGTGTTGGTGAGCACGATGACACCCACCTTATCGTCGAGCTGGATTGACGTCATTGTGGTGTTCCCGGGATAGCCGCCGCCATGCCCGACGTAGGTCCTGTTATTGATACGAGACACGTCGAATCCGAGCCCCGATCCCGAGTTCCAGTTTTCCTCCACCGAGCGCACCCGATGCATCTCGCGCCACGAACCTGTGCTCACGATCTGCGCCCCGCCTCGCGGACCTCGGCGGAAGTTCGCTGACACAAACTTCGCCATGTCCTCTACGTTCGAGGTGATCCCTGTAGCCGCCGCCATACCGCGCGCGTCCACGAAGGGGAGCACTTCTCGGGTCCCGTCCGGCATCCGGCGTCCGTATGGAACAGCCAGTCCGGGAACCTTCTGATCCACGCTCGAGGCGTTCATGTTAAGAGGTTTGAAAATGTTACGCTCAACATAGTCGGCCCACCTTTCACCGCTCACCTGCTCGACAAGCATGCCGGCCACGGCGTAGGCGAGATTGGAGTACTTCCACCGCACCGACGGGGCGAATGCTGCCTGCCGGTCAGCGTAGAGACGTCGAATCTCATCAGAAGTCGGAAACACGAATGACGTCCAGTGATCGCCGGCCTCGCGTTGCATCCCCGAGCTGTGCGAGAGCAATTGCTCGACTGTGATTGGGCCGTCGTCGTCGCCAGCAGGTTTGGCCTTGAACCAGGGAAGGTATTTCACCACTGGATCGTCGAGACCCAGCTTCCCTTCTTCTCGCAGCTGCATGATCGCGATAGCCGTGAACAGTTTGCTGTGCGAGGCCATGCGAAACTTCGTAGCCGGCGTCATCGGCAACTTCGCCTTGATGTCCGCAAAGCCAAAACCCCTGGCCCAGACCAGTTCCTGGTCACTCACCACGCCGACAGCAACACCCGGGATCCCCCTATAAGCGAGCTGCCCTTCGATCCAGGCGGAAAAGAGGCGCTCGGCCCCGAGGACCTCAGGATCGTTGGCAACACTTGCCGCAACTTCCCTCTGAGCGGCAGGCTGCGCCTGGAGAGCACTCGATGTGAACGTCGCCGCAACGAGCGCGAACACGGCAATACCGAGGATGACGGTGATCACATGCGCGCGAGCGGTACGCAGCGTTTGAGCTAAACGAATCATAGGTTCTCCTGGTCAGAAAAGCACACAATCTGGAAATCGCATACTACTTGTGCGGCCCATAATAGTCTAACTGTTTGGGAAAGGGAGCCTGTCGGGAAAGGAAGCCTTGTCGGGTCGTAAGTAAGACGATATCTTACATCTGTGACTACAACGGTTTCCAGCAAGGGACAGATCGTTCTACCTGCGAAGATCCGCCAGCAGGACCGCATCGAACCAGGGCAAGAGTTCGAGATCGAGCGGATCGACAGCGGCAAATACCTGCTCAGGCGCAAGACGCGCCGGCGCAATGAAGGCCTTGTGAAGCTCCTCCTCGCGTGCCCGGTCAAAGGCTGGTTCCAACCAATAGACCGCACTGAAACGACCGACGACATCGACGCGCCTAAGCTCGAATGACCCACCTCATCGACGCCAACGTTCTAAGTGAACCCACCAAGGCGCTGCCGGATTCCAAGGTCGTTGCCTGGCTGACTGCGCACGAAGGCGACTTCGTCGTTGATTCGATCGTGCTCGGCGAGCTCTCGTTCGGAATCCTTGCACTTCCCAAGGGTCGCAAGCGCGTCCAGCTCGAAGAGTGGTTCAATGCAGTTGTGAGCGCAATTGAATGTCTCCCGTGGGACGCGGCCGTGAGCCTCCGTTGGGCTGGACTGCTCGTCGAGTTAAAGAGGATGGGGAATAACCCTCCCGGTGCCGGACACAATGATCGCCGCCACAGCCCTCGAGCGCAACCTGGCATTCGTTACGCGCAACGTGCGCGACTTTAAGGGAACCGGCGTGAAGGTGCTCAACCCCTTTTTATGATCCCGCAGCAAAGCGTGGAGCTGGCATGCCTCTCTACAGAAGAAGCGTCAACGGTAAGGCATGATGATTCCTTGTGACAATTTTGTAACAATCTTACGCAGAAATCGGTCTAAATCAGCAGTAGTCCTCGCAATGGCTGGTGGCTATAGCTCTTAGAAGACAAGTCACTGTAGCGTTTGCTACCTGATCCAAACCTTCCTGCCTTGGACAGTGCGTTCCCGGGAGCACCATACTCGGTTTCAAAATCATACCTTCAAGAGCAACCCCTTCCCGGAAGAGTCGGTAGAAGACCGTCCGCAACACCTCCTCTGTCACATCGAAGCATCGCTCCAGAGTATGCTCGCCGTTCATGAGCACTTCGGGCTCGACGATGGGGACCAGACCCGACTCCTGGCACAAGGCCGCATACCGGGCTAATGCATGCGCGTTCGCTTCAATACAACCCCGGCTGGGAATATCATCACCAATCGTAATTACCGCCCGCCACTTAGCAAAACGGGCGCCCAGTTCAGAATATTCGTTGAGTCGCCCACGCAAACCATCCAGCCCTTCAGTTATTTTTTCTCCCGGATGGCCGGCTAAAGCCGTTGCTCCAGTGTCGACTTTGATGCCGGGGATAATCCCGGCATCTCTGATAACCCTAATAAACGGAGTGCCGTCTCTTTTGGACTGGCGGATCGTTTCGTCATACAGGATCACGCCGCTGATAAACTCACTCAAACCAGGTGTGGTCAAAATCAATTCCCGAAATGATCGGCGCATCTCCACCGTTTGAGGGATTCCATACTGCGCAAAACGCTTGTTGCAAGTTGGAGTGCTCTCATCCATCGCCAGCAGGCCTTTGTTGCCGGCTAGAAGAGCCTCCGCAGTGATTGTCGGACCGTTTGAGTTCATCCTATATCCTCCTATTGCGGTTGCGCTTATTCGCTTGCCGTTCAAACCAACCATTGGTCTGCGGCTATGCCAGTGCGCGTCATCTATCATGTCCGCTTAGCGCTTCGAAGCCGGAGATGACGTCGAACAGTTCCTCGTCTATGCCGCTTTGGCGCAAGCGATGGAATTTTCCATTGAGCTCCTCCAGCAATTCGTCGATGTTCTTGTCGGCGCGTTGCATTGCCGCCAAGCGGCTTGCGTTCTCGCTCGCAAGCGATTCGGCGCATGCACGGAAGAGCGAGACGAAAAGATATTCGCGGATGAGAGCCCGCAAGGTCGCGTCGCCGCCACCCATAACCTCGGGCAAGTTTCCCGCCGGCCAGGGAAGTTTAGCCAGCTTGCGGCGCCAGTCTTCGTCCAGCGGCAGCAGTCGTTGACTGACGGGTGCATAGGCCGCCCCAGACGTGGGACGGTTGTAGAAGAGGTGGAGTTCTTTGATTTCACCCTGGCTGTGACGCGTCTCGCTCTCGACTAGAATCTGACCAACGAGCGGGGTGATGGCCCTGACGGAATTCGGCACCGTGAAGAGGCCCACCAACGGCAGGCCCGCGTCCTGCAACCGCGCATGAACGCGCTCGCCGACGGCCCAGACCTGCGGTTTGTTCGTCAGAGATCCCAGGGTCTTAACCGCGCAATCGGCCACTACATCGTTAAACTGGCCCACCAATCCCTGGTCGGACCCAAACACGACCGCGCCAATCGCACCCTCATCTGTTCGTATTTTCTCTACAATAGCCGATGCCGCTGAGCGCGTACCCCGGAAACAAACGCCCAACCCGAGTTCCACCGTGCGATAGTACTCACCCAACGCGAGAACCGATAGCTCGTATTGGCCGATACTCGAAGCGGCCAGGGCCTTCATGGTACGGACAACGGATTGGAGATCTCCGGCGCTGTCGATCTTTCGGCGCAGGCTCGCTGTGGTGTTGCTCAAGCCTTCTCCTTGGGTGTCGCGTTGGACTTGGGTTCCGGCTTGGACTTATCCGGCGTGGCCTCGGGCTTCGGCTTCACCTCGGTCTGGGTGTTGGGTTGTGCACGTTCTTGGGTTTTGGAGCCCGGCTCAGATTCATCTGGATTGTCTTCGGACTTGGACTTCAGCTTGGGCTTGGCTTCGGGTTCCGTGTCAACGTTGGTCTCTTGATGCTGCTCGGACGTTGGCTGGAACCTTTCGAGCGCTTTGCGGGCGATTTCGATGATCGTTTCTCGATCCTCGTCGCTCAGTTTTTCGGCGGTATCCAATCTCTCGCGCACCTGGGCCGGGATATCCGCCGCCGCCGCTTGTAGGGACTGTTCTGCGTCGGTCATCTGATCAAGCGGCACGGTGTCGAAGAGCTCCGCGGTCAGCGCCAGCAGCACGGCGATCTGCGCGGGCACGGACACCGGCGCGAATTCCGGCTGTTTTAGACAGGCGCGAATTCGCTGTCCGTGCTCGATGATTTTGCGTGTGTGGTCGTCGAGTCGAGCGCCGAACCGGGAAAAGGTTTCGAGTTCCTCGAACTGCGCATAGGCGAGCTTGAGGTCTCCCGCCACCGCGCGGTACGCCGATCGTTGCGCTTTGCCGCCAACGCGTGAAACAGATTTTCCGACATCGACCGCGGGCAGCGCGCCCAATTCGAATAGCGACGGCGAGAGGTAGATCTGCCCATCAGTAATCGAAATCAAGTTGGTCGGAATGTAGGCAGAAATGTCCTGCGCCTCGGTTTCGATGATAGGCAGCGCGGTGAGGGAGCCGCCGCCGAGTTCTTCACGCAAGTGCGTCGCACGTTCGAGCAGCCGCGAGTGTATATAAAAGATGTCGCCCGGAAATGCTTCGCGACCGGGCGGACGGCGCAGCAAGAGGGAGAGTTCGCGGTAGGCGCGCGCGTGATGGGTGAGGTCGTCGTAAACGATCAACACATCTCGACCCGCTTCCATGAAAAACTCCGCGATGCTGGTCGCGGCGTAAGGAGCGATGTAAGCGAGACCCGGCGGGTCGTTGCCCTCGGTCACGACGACAACGGTGTAATCCATCGCGCCCTTTTCCTGCAAGGTCGCCACGGCCTTCGCGACGGCAGACGCGCGCTGACCGATGGCGCAATAAACGCAAAGTACATTGTGGTCGCGCTGGTTGAGGATGGTGTCCATCGCAATTGCGGTCTTTCCCGTTTGGCGGTCACCGAGAATCAACTCGCGCTGGCCGCGGCCAACGGGAATGAGCGCATCGATTACTTTGAGGCCGGTCTGGAGAGGCACTGTGACGGGCGCCCGTTCCATGATTTGCGTGGCGGGACGTTCGACGGGCAGGCGCTTGCTGGAGGCCAAGGGCCCCTTGCCATCAAGTGGTCGTCCGAGCGGGTCGATGACTCGCCCCAGTAATCCATCGCCCACGGCCACGTCCATGACCCGGCCTGTACGCTGGACTTCATTTCCCGCGTGGAGATGCCAGTATTCGCCAAGCAGAACGACGCCGATTTCGTCCGCGTCCACGTTGAACGCAATGCCGAGCACATCGCCGGGAAACATCACCAATTCATCAAAGCCTACGCCCGGGAGACCCGACACCTTGGCGATGCCGGTTGCGACACTGGTAACGGTTCCTACCTCCCGCGGCGTCAGTTGCGGTGTGAACGCTTCCCGCGCCTGGCTTATTCCAGCAAACGCGCTGTCGAAAACGTTTTGGAGACTCTCGGGTTCTATGTTCATTGGCTCTTTGTTTCGGACTTCGGTTCTTCAGGTTTAGGCTCGGCTTTGGTTTCAGACTTCGGCTCGCCTTTGGTTTCAGGTTTCGACTCGGCTTTGGTTTCAGACTTCGGCTCGGCTTTGGCCTCAGGCTTCGGCTCGGCTTTGGTTTCAGGCTTCGACTCGGCTTTCACAATAGGTTTGTCCTTCTCTTTCAGAAGTTCGTCTACGCCTTTTTCCAGCGACACTAGATAATCCGCAATGCTCCACGCCACCTTTTGTCCATTCGTGGTGAGTTCAATGCCGCTAATCAGATCTGGCGCGGTCTCGAACCGGATGTGGATTTCAGCCGAAAAGGTTTCGTTAAGCGCATTTTGTATCACCGCGCGTTGCTCCGCAGGCAGTTCAAACGCGCTGCGCACGAGGGCGGGCTCAGACGCCGTCTTAAGCGCCTGGGCGAGGCCTGCTTTCGCATCGCCGTCCATCTCTCGCAAGCGGCGAGTGAACACCTCGCCCAGGCGTTCTTCCAGACTCGTCGTGGCGAGATCCGTCAACGCCTTTCGTGCGATGGCAAATACTTCCCGCTGTGTCCGGCGACTTATGGCTTGATTTAGATTATGGGCGTCGTTTCTCAACGTTTCCTGTCGCCTGGCACTCAAGGCATCGGCTGCTTTCCGCGCTTCGTCGAGGAGTCGCTCGCGTTCGGCCTGCGCCTCGTCTGTCGCTTTGCTCAAGAGCGCGGCGCGCTGTTGGTCAAACTCCTCGTTCTTGTGCTGGAACTCGTCGTGCTCCTTTTGGGCCTCGGCCTTTTTCTTGTCGGCGTTCGCGAGTTCAGTGGCGACCTGCTTCTCCCGCTCATCGATGGCGTGGATGATAGGTTTGTAGAGAAAGCGTTTCATCAACCACACCAGGATGAGAAAGTTGAGCGCCTGTGCTGCGACCGTGAACCAATCGATTAACATAAGTTACTTTCCCGCGGCCTGGGCGATGACGTGGTTCCAGAACGGGTTGGCGAAGATGAGAATCATCGAGACCACGAAGCAGTAGATGGCCGTGGACTCGATCATCGCCAGACCGACAAACAACGTCCGAGTGATCGTTGCCGAGGCGTCGGGCTGCTGCGCCAGCGAACTCAGCGCCGAAGCTACCGACCGCCCTTCCGCCAGCGCCGGTCCCATACAGCCGAAACTGGTTGTGATGCCTGCGATGACAATCGACGCCACCGCGATAGTCGTCATGCTATCCATTTGATCTCCTTTTGTTGTTGTCGTTCATGCTTCAATGCTCTGCCTCGGGTTCAGGCTTGGGCTTTCGGACTCGCGTTGCGGCCGCGATGTAAACCGCTGCCAGGATGCTGAAGATGTAGGCCTGCACCATTCCCGTGAGCAAACCGAGCGCCGTCATAACGATCGGAAAGATGAACGGAGTGATGGTGAGCAGAATCCCTATAATCATCGCCCCGCTCATCATGTTGCCGAACAGTCGGACGGCCAGGGCCAGCGTGCGAGAAAGCTCGCTGATGATGTTAAACGGCAGCATGATGAACGTCGGCTTCATATAGGACTTGAGGTAGTTGCCAACCCCCTGCGCCTCGACGCCGAAGAACGGCACAGCCACAAACACTGTCAGCGCAAGTGCAGCAGTGGTCGAAAGCGAGGCCGTCGGCGGGTCGAAGCCGGGAATGACCGTGCACAGACTGGCGGCGGCGACAAACAGAAAAAGCGTGCCCAGAAAGCCGAGGTATTTCCGCGGCTGACTCAGCCCTACTTCTTCAATTTGTTTCTCTATGCCGGTGACGACGATTTCCAGAAGGTTCTGCCAGCGCGAACGCTCAAGACCCGTGGAGAGCTTGCGCGTTATGAGTTTTGAACCGACGACCAGCACGAGCATCAGTCCCCACGTGAACACAATGGTGGCGTTGAGTGTTAAAAACCCATGTTGCCAAAAGACGATCTGATCGGGACTAAGGGGCATGACTGACGCTCCGTGGCAGGTAAGTTGGCTTTACCGTTGTTCGAGTGAGACGCATTACGACTAGACGTGCCATGACAAATCCAAGAAGACACAGCAGCATCCTCTCCCAATTGTCGCGCGCAATGAAATAGAAACCAGCCAGGACAATGCTCGTTCGCAGCAACAGGCTGCCTAAGAACCAAAGCGCGGAACGATTCGACGAAAGCCCTCGCTGAACCGTCCACCAAAGGCCGACGAAGAACATCGCACCGAGCAAAACGCCCGTCACTAAAGCCAGCAGCATACCCAAAGTTTCATTCATTACGATCCTCCTGTTCTTCTCGCATTTCCTTGTCTTCCTTCGCGACCCAATGCCAGGCATTCAAACAGCCGATGACCAGCCCGATGAGCAACAGCATCAGGGTCCAGGAATGGCTTCCAGGATGGCGATTGTCCAGCCAGATACCAAGCGCCGCGCCGAGAAGCGTCGGAACAACCACCGACCAGCCGATAAGCCCCACCATGCCCAAGCCAAACCAGATGCCCTGGGTGGGATTATGCTGCGCCTTGAGCTTGCGTGCCGCCTTTGCGCCGATCGCGCGACCGAATTCTGGCCGGTCTTTCGCGCTCTCGATTTCCGGTTTTTCATTCACGATGAAACTCCGCTAAGCGGCTGATGAAACCGCTCTCCATTTTCGCCATCACCGAGCGAACGTCCTTCTCCCGTTCATCCAGGTTCAGAAACTCCCGCTCCACCGCCTCACGAAGTTGGCCGAGGTCCGCTCCGCCAATTGCCTTGCGCACAGAGACCTGGACGTCCAAGCCGGTCTTAATGAGCACCCCTTCATCGACGGCCACGTAGACCTCGCCTTCCGCTTCGTTTTCGTAGGTCAGAATCCCGGGCACGAGCGCCGCGACGCAGTCGAGTCGGTGTGGCAACAGTCCGAACGAGCCGTCGCAGGTTTCTGCTACGATGCGCGAAACGCCGGTCTTCTCGGCGAAGACTCCGAAGGGCAGGAGAACTTTAAGATTCATGAGTATCGGTTGCTGCATGTTCGACCTCCGGTTTAGGTTTTGGCGCGGGCTTCGGCGGCGGTTCGGACTTGGCCTTGGGCTTGGAATCAGCGGCGGGCTTCGGGTCGGCCTTCGTCGCAGGTTTGGCCCCGGGTTCGGTCTTATCTTCCGATTTGTCTGGAGGGGCCTTTTTTTTCGCTTCGTCAATGGCCCCGATCATGTAGAGCGCGCTCTCCGGGTAGTCCTTGAATTCATCGCGCAGGATTCGTTCGCAGCCATCTAGCGAGTCTTTGAGGCTGACGAGTTTTCCCTTGATGCCGCTAAACTGCTCGGTGGCGAAAAACGGCTGCGTGAGGAATCGCTCCAGCCGCCT
This sequence comes from Blastocatellia bacterium, assembly GCA_963737945.1. Classification (GTDB taxonomy): domain Bacteria; phylum Acidobacteriota; class Blastocatellia; order UBA7656; family UBA7656; genus Onstottus_A. The sequence goes on from CAVTUR010000002.1 coordinate 112,007, forward strand.
GGCGCGGGCGACTACCTTGCGGTCTTCAGGCGCCAGTTGTTCCAAGCCGAGCATGGCGATGATGTCCTTGAGATCCTCATACTGCGCGAGCGTCCGCCTGATTTCCTGCGCCAGGAGATAGTGTCGTTCGCCGACGATGCCGGGTGTGGCCATTTTGGAGTTGGATTGAAGCAGATCTATGGCCGGGTAAAGTCCTTCGCTCGCCCGCTTGCGCGAAAGCACGATGGACGCCGAAAGATGCGAAAACGTGTGAACGGCCGCCGGGTCAGTCAAATCGTCCGCCGGCACGTACACCGCCTGAATGGACGTGATGGCTCCAGCGTCGGTGTTGGCGATGCGTTCCTCCAGCCGCGACAATTCGGTGCCCATCGTTGGCTGATAGCCCAGGCGGGACGGCATTTGGCCCATCAAGCCGGACACCTCCATGCCGGCCTGGATGAACCGGAAAATATTATCGATCAGCAACAGCACGTCGCGATGCTCGTCGTCCCGGAAATACTCGGCCATCGTCAGCGCCACGTGGCCCACGCGGAACCGGCTGCCCGGCGGTTCGTTCATCTGCCCAAACACCATCACCATGTTCGGAAGTACGCCCGCCGCCTTCATGTCACGGTAGAGTTCCTCCCCTTCCCTACAACGTTCCCCTATCCCGCAAAAAATGCTTACGCCCTTCTGCTGTCCGATCATGTTGTGAATCATTTCGGTGAGCAGTACCGTCTTGCCCACGCCCGCCCCGCCGAACAGGCCCCCCTTCCCGCCGCGCTCCAACGGTACGAGCACGTCGATGACCTTGATGCCGGTTTCAAAGATTTCGGACCTGGTCGAGCGCTGCGCCAGCGGCGGCGGGGCGCGATGCACGGAACGCCATTGGACATCGGACAACGCCGTCCCGCGGTCGATGGTATTGCCGAACACGTCGAACATGCGGGAGAGAACTTCTTTGCCGACCGGCGCCTTCAAGGGCCCGCCAGTGTCCTCGACGGCCATGCCACGAGCGAGACCTTGCGTTGGAGTCAACGCAATCCCGCGCACGTGACGCGCATCACGCTGCATGAGCACTTCGATGACGATTCGCCCTTCTGCTCCCGCCCGCAGCACGGAATAGATCGGCGGCAAGTGCTCATCGAACCGCACATCCACGACACTGCCACGCACCGAGACCACCACGCCCCAATTCGCTGAAGCGTTTTCACCGTCAGACGACATCCGCTGCCGATCCTGGTAGGGTGTGCTCATTAGTTACATCCCGGCCGAAGCCGCTACGCTTCCTCCAACCACTTCCGCGCATCGGCGGCGTTTGCGCGATCGAAGTATCGGATCGTCGCTTTCCTGGCCGTGCTTGTCGATGTATTATCTGCCCGATCTGAAAATAGTTCCTGTCGTCATGATCTAATTCTCCTGCGTCTTGGCCAAGACCAGGACTGTCTGTCAATCGCATTTGCGGTTCTCGTTTCATCGGCCTTCAGCAGACAGCAACGCTTGTACTTCTTGCCACTCCCACACGGACAGGGAGCGTTCCGACCGTATCTCGGGTGGCGCGAGGAAGTCAGCTTCAGCAGGGATACTGTGTCCTGGTGAAACATCTCTTGTAGCATCCCGTACAATTCAGGCTCTTTTTTTTCAAGCAGCGACGGCGATTTGAAGAAATACTCCGCGAGCACCGCAAAGAATTCCTGTTCGTTCGTGTATGCGTAAGCGCGGATGGAGGAACGATTCCTGGGGGGATTTGCAAGTTCTCGCGCGACATATTTCACCCAATGCTTAACTGCTTGCCAGGGAACCTCGGGGGGCAGGCCGTTTTCGACCTCCTCCAGCTCCACCAGATGCGCGAACTCATGAATACCCACATTGTCCCTGTTCGACTGGCTGTTGAACCCGGCGAGGAGCGACGGCTTGGACAGAATCATCACACCGCGTAGGTGCTTCAAGCCCACCATGCCAAGAGTGTTCTCGTCGGCATTCCCAGTTGTCTGATACTCCTCTCCGAACGAGTCAGGGTAGACAAGCACTTCGCCCAGCCGGTGGTATTCCCAATCGCGGAATCCGAATACAGGGATCGCTGCACTGGCGGCGACCAAGACCCGGATGGTGTCATCGACCTCGGTCCCGATGCCGGTGATCCGGACCTCATCCAGGAAGACTTTGACCAGCTGTCGAAATCGTTCTTTCTCGTCGGTTGGCAGCGCTCGGAAAAAAGCGACGTGCGATTGAAGCACCTGTTCCCACGACGCGGGAAACGGCTGTTCCATAATCTTCAACCGCCGGACGCATCGCCGTCGAACCAACCAGTAGATCAACGGACAGAGGCCCAGAGAGAGAAGCAGCGGGGGCCGAAACCAGCCCGCGAACGCGCACGCCAATGCCGCTGCGCCAGCAAGGGCGAAGGCAAGGTTGCGGTTCCGCCGACTCCTTTCCGGTGTCACCAGCATTGTCGTTTACCCGTGGCGAGAATGACTGCTTCACTTTCCTGGAGATGATCCGTTAGCGTCAGCGGCCGCCTCACCAGCGAGTTGTCGTCCAGACAATTCCGGCGGACCGACAGAGGGTTCGCGGCCCGCCAGTAACCATTCAACGGGAGTGCCCCTTGACCGCCAGTTCAACAACCCAATATCCCTGGCGATCGTAATGTCTATGCAGCTTGGCCTCATACTCCCGATTTAACAAAGATGTCTCCGAGTATTCCGGTGACTGCTTGATAGCCTCGCAGGAAAGATTGACAAAGACTTTCGACTCGCTCCAACTAACGCGCTCGATCCATAGCGGTGAAACCAGCACCTTTTTGCCCGGCCACCAGTTCCGTGTATCGATGACCAGATAACGAATCGCCCACGTCTCGTCATCGATAATAAAATCCTCGACGTGGCCAATCTCACCGTCAGTGGCTTGGATATGATGGCCACTTACATCGCGAGTGCTGCGCAAATGGGCATCCCACGCTTTCGCACGCTCGATGGATTCTCTCTGTTTTTCACGGTCGAGCGCGATGTAAGGATCGGGCCCCATCAGTGGGCCGCTCCAATAAATCGGCCATCCATAGTATCCGTAGTATGCCTCCTCGAATTGTCGCGAGACCGGTTTGTCACTGTTCAAGGACGGACTGTCCTCGATCTGCTTTTTGGTCAAATTGACGCTGATGTTTTGCTTTTCCCTAGCCACGCCGACCAGCGCATACGGGGAGATCAGCACCTGCCTGCCGGTAAGCCAGCTCCCCGTGTCGGCGACCAGATAGCGAATCACCCAGTACTGGTCATCGAAGTAGAATTCTTCGACCGTACCTATTTCCCCGTCGAGGCAGTCCAATTTGTAGCCCTTTAGTGTCTTAGCTTTGTTTAGCATCGCAGTGCTCCTTTCGTTCTTTGAGTTTTGTTCTTGTCAGCCGTTGTTTCCCGACTGACAGCGTGTTTGCGAAATCGGTTTCAGCGATCATGATTTCTTCACGAGTACGCCGATCACCGTATAAATCCACATCCCTCCGCCCGCCCAGCCGTTCATCCATCCGTCTCCATGATTCATCGTGAATCTCCTTTCGCCGTTCTCCGACCAACCCACCATCTGGCAAACGAGGCATTGAGAGGAGCAGCAGAGTCATTTGAAGCAGCCCGTCAAAGAACTCCCAACAGCCGTTCGTCGGGTGGATCGTGGCGCTGAGCAATCATTTCTGTTGTCCTTGATGTTCATGGTCGCGATTCCTTTTTTCTTTGGCCGTGCCGAGTCCTAGAGCGCGGCACACCGAGTGCGCGATCATGAGCTCTTCGTCCGTGCGAATGACGCGAACCTCAACCCCGCTGTCCGCCACGGAAATCGCGCCCTCATTCGCCGCGTTTTGCTTTTCTGCGAGTTCGATTCCAAGAAATCCCAGCCCTTCGCAAATCCGGGCGCGGACCGTGGGCGCGTTCTCTCCGATGCCACCGGCGAACACCAGCGTGTCCAGTCCGCCCAGCGCCGCCGCGAATGCGCCAATCCATTTCTTGACCTGGTAGCAAAACAGCGCGACCGCTTCGGCCGCCCGCACGTCCCGCGTTTCGCGATCGAGCAGGTCACGCATATCGGAACTCGTCTCCGACACGCCGAGCAGCCCGGATTGGAAATTGACCATCTCGTTGAATTGCTTCGCGCTCATTTTTTCAATGCGCGCCAGATACCAAACCAGGCCGGGATCGAGATCGCCTGAACGGGTGCTCATCGGAACCCCGGCTGTCGGGGTGAAACTCATGCTTGTGTCGATGCTCTTGCCGCTACGAACCGCCGCCAGGCTCGCGCCGTTGCCGAGGTGGGCAAGGATGACACGGCCTTGTGCCGCTTGCGCTCCAGCCAAACGGCCCAGCTCTCCCATCAGAAACGAGTATGACAAGCCGTGAAACCCGTACCGCCGCACTCCCTGCGCTTCGTAGCGGCGCGGGATCGGCAACAGCTGCGCGACGCGAGGCAGGTCATGGTGAAAAGCCGTGTCGAAACATGCCACCTGGGGCAGGTCAGGAAATCGGTGATGAAACGCCTCGGTCAAGAGTATCTCCTCCGGCAGATGCTCAGGATCAAACGGACTGAGCCGGTGCAGCTCCTCAACCATTTCCTCGGTGACTAGCTGCGGCTTGCTATACTTCGGTCCGCCGTTGACCACTCGATGCCCCACCGCGGTCAATCCCGCACGCCCGCTGCGTTCCTCGATCCAATCCATCAGAGCGCCAACCGCTACCGTGTGGTTCGGAGCCGTCACTAGCCGCGAGAAGGTGTCTGCCTGGTTCAAGCCTTTCACCCGCAAGGTCGCCTCCGGCTGTCCAATCCGCTCAATACCGCCCCCGAGAATCCGTCGAAGCGAGTCATCGGCCTCGAACAACGCGAACTTGATGCTCGACGAGCCGCCATTTATCGTCAGGATGCGCGGGTCAGCTGGTTTCATGGATGACTCGTTAGTCATTCTGCAATCCCAACGAAGCCAGTTTCGAGCGCGTGGAGCTGTAATCCGTGTGAAGGATGCTTCGAATCCCCAAACCCTCAGCGATCTGGACGAACATCGGGGTGTTTTCGATATAGATTACTTGCTCTGCTTGCGCCTGGGCGATGTCCAGCGCAAGGCGAAAGATGTCTCCGTCGGGCTTTCGGATGTGGACGAAGCAGGAGGAAATAAAGGCGTCTACAAACCGGTCCAGCTTGAACTTTCGAATCCGATACGCATTCAGTTCGCGCCCCTCATTGCTGACCACCGCGATCTTGAGCCCGTGCCGGATCTTGAGCCGAGCGACCAGCTCGATCATCTCGGCATAAGGTTTCGATTGCGCGAACATGAAGCTCCGAAACTGATCCCGGGTGAACGATCGCTTTTGGTAGAAGACCACTCGACCTAAGTATTCTTTGAGTGTGAGCTTTCCCTCCTCGTAGGTGTCGAAGGTCAGGTGATGCCGTTCCTCCATCTCGGCCCAATCCAGCTTGAAGTTCGTTGCCGCCCGTTTACGGGCATGATGATCCCACCCGTTGGTGAGCAGGACACCGCCGATATCCAGAAATAGCGCCGTGATCTTGATCGGTCTTTTCATTTGATAACAGCCGGTTCAAGCTGGTCATTCGTTCTTGTTATGCTCACTTCTTTCCCATTCCGTGTGAAACGTGCCCTTGGCGTCGATCCGGTCATAGCTATGGGCTCCGAAATAGTCGCGCTGGGCCTGGATGAGATTGGCCGGCAGCCAGGCGCTGCGATAGGCGTCTAGATAGCTCAACGAAACCATCAGCCCCGGCGCTGGCACGCCCGACTCGGCTGCCCTGCATACCACCTGGCGCAAGTCTTCCTGATGCTCCAATCGGCACTTGCACCTCCATCGCGCTTTGTGAGGTCCACTTGCCGGTGCCGTTCTGTTTGGCAACATCGAGGATTTCGTCGATTAGGCGCTTGCCCGTCCTGTCGTCCTGTTGGGAGAAAATATGGCTGGTGATCTCGACAAGATAGCCATTGAGTTCGTGCTTATTCCATAAGGCATAGACCTCGTGCATTTCATCGTCGTTCAAGCCCAGACCGCGTTTCATCAGATCGTAGGTCTCGGCGAGAAGCTGCATCACCCCGTATTCGATCCCATTGTGAACCATCTTAACGAAATGCCCGGCCGAACCAGGACCGAGGTACCTCACGCACGGATCGCCGCTGACCTTCGCCGCAGCAGCTTCAAAGACTTTCCGTATCCGCTCGTAGGCCTCTTTCGGCCCGCCGGGCATGATGCTCGGTCCGTGGCGCGCACCTTCTTCGCCACCGGACACTCCCACTCCAAGGAATTGAATGCCTTTCGCCGTCAGGTTGCGGGCTCGCAAGTCGGTATCTTTGAAATAGGAGTTGCCGGCATCGATGATGAGATCGCCCGGCTCTAGATGCGCGAGCAGATCGTTGATCACCGAATCAACTGGACCGCCGGCGGGCACCAGCATCATCACCGCGCGCGGTTTACGGAGCAGAGCAATGAAATCAACGATGTTCGCGGCGCCGCGGATGTTGTGTTCGGCCGATTCCTTCCGCAGCGCTTCGACCTTGGCCTGGTCCTTGTCGTAGCCCGCCACTGCGAAGCCATGGTCGGCCATGTTCAGCATAAGATTGCGTCCCATGACGCCCAAACCCACTATGCCGATTTCATAGTGTAGTTCTGGTTTCTTATTGGTCATGGTTTTGGCTCACGAGCTGTTTGCGTATGGACTTCAATTCCCGCAGACGTTTCGCGGTGGTCGTGGGATATGCCATTTCAAGTTCATTGAACGCATCAAGGACAATTTGCGAAACAATCAACCGGGCATTCTCCTTGTCATCTGCCGGAACGACGTACCACGGCGCGTGATCGGTGGTTGTCGTGCTCAGGCAGTCCTCATAGGCCTTCATGTAATGCTTCCAGCATTTCCTCTCGTGGATATCCGAGAGGCTGAATTTCCAGTTCTTGTCCGGCTCGTCGATGCGCTCGAGGAATCGCTTTCGCTGTTCGTCCTTCGACAGATGAAGAAAGAACTTGATGATCCGAGTGCCGTTGCGGTGGAGGTGCTCCTCCATGTCCACGATAGAACGATACCGGTCCTTCCAGATTGTCTTTCCGTCCGGCAACTCATCGGGGAGCCTTTGGCTGATGAGAATCTCGGGATGCACGCGAACGATGAGCACTTCCTCATAGTAGGAACGATTGAAGATGCCGATCCGCCCGCGTTCCGGCAGGCGGCGGGTCGTGCGCCAGAGAAAATCATGTTCCAGCTCTTCGGCGCTTGGCTCTTTGAAACTAAAAACCTGGCAGCCTTGCGGATTGACGCCGGACATGACGTGACGAATGGCGCCGTCCTTGCCCGCGGCGTCCATCGCCTGAAAAATCAGCAGCAACGCATAGCGGTTGGATGCGTAGTGAAGGCGTTGAAGCGAGGTCAGCTCGTCAACGTATTCTTCCAGGGCCTTTTTGTACTGCTTCTTCGACTTGCAAAAGGGCGGCACAATTGTCGGCCATTCCGTGAGTTTGACCTTTTCTCCTGGCCGCACACGGAAATCCTTTGAATTGATTTTCATCTTCATGCGGTCATTCGTGTGGTCTGATCTCGCGTTCCTTCCTCTTTGCCTCCGCGCTCCTGTCACAGTCCCATGGTCAGTTGCTGAGGTACGGCGGGACTGGGAACTTCAGTGCAGTAGGCTTTGACGAGGTCGGGAAGGTTGGTAGGCATTGCTGGTTCGGCCGCCTCTCCGCAAACGGGCTCACTTCAATTGCACCAGCGACTGACACCTCGCTGGCTAACAATGTTGATGAAAGAGACTTGACGGACGGTCGTCGAAGCGTACTTCTTCCCGCTACAATGCTCGCAACGACATCATTCCGACGAGCCGTTCCCAATTCATCGCGTGGCCGGTGACATTGAGACCACAGCCTCGCAATAGTCAATTCCCTCAAGCATACCGCCATTGACGCGGCCCCGATGAACTACGATCTGCGCGCCGTCCCGGAGGGTGGACGCGACGCCGATGCGCCCGCACTTTTGACATAAAGCTGTAGACGCCGTTGCCTGCCCCGTCCAGAGCTGTCCCTGGATGAGTAACCCTTCAGGCACCGTGGTGTAATCCATAATTGTTTGCGCATTGATTTCATGCATAGGATCACCTCAGATTCAGACGAGCAGTTATTGGCCCGAAGTTCTCTTGCGATAAACTTGCACCAATACTACGCAGCTATTGGATTGGCCTTTTGAAAGAGCTGTCACCTTCATCTGGCTCTTTCTCGTTTCATACCCGGCCTCATTTTTCTTCATACTCTCCTTCATGCCTCATTCGTTCGTCATAACCCGCCGATGAAGCCGGGTCGAGTTCCCACCGATGTTGATCTCGGGCCTCTAACTTCTCGTTCGTATTCAGCGGCTCGTTGCTCTCATAGGTAAGCCCCACGGCTTTGCCCAGCTCTTCCACGATGTCCTGATCAGGAGTTGGGTTTTCGCCACCCACACTCTCCTCACCTACAGCAGCATCTTCCCAGGCTGCGTCAATGTCACCGCCAGATAGCTCAGGCGAAGTCGCGTGGTGCTCGCTCAGCTTTTCGATCAATTGCTGATGTCCTGCCGAGCCGAGTTGAGCCGCTTCGTCAAATTCGCGTCTCACCTCTTCGCCCGGCTCATATTCCTCGCTTTCAAGTCCTCCTACATCAACAAACTTTTGGCTGTCCTTGTTGGTCATGGGTTTTTCGTCTCCTTGAATCTTGATTCGGCTATTGCGGTGCTACCCAAACTTGCGCCCGTTTGCATCTGTTGCTGCCTAACATTGAATGGCTCCAATAGCCTTTAGGCCTTGGAAGGGGAGTAGCTAGGCTAGGCAGCAGCCATTGAGCTACAGCAAGGGGTCGAGCATTAGTCGCAGGTAAAATCGCGAACAGCGTCGCGGACTATCAACGTCACAATTCCCGGAACACGACTCGACCCGACCGCCAAGCTGAAGCGCCCGAGGCCTCTTTCATTCACTCGGTTTCTTTTCCGGCCGAATGGCCCGGAAGTACTGGGCATACATTGTCGCCAGCTTGTCCTTCACTGTTTCATCCACTTGCGAAGGATTGGATGTAACCTCGCTTCTGAGTGCGAGAATCGCCTGCAGTTGACCCTTGAGCGCTTCATCTTTGGTATCGGCGATTACTTTCGGCAAGCCGTCAAAAAACTGGCTTGAGAACTGTGTTGCGTTGGCGTAGTTGTTTCTATTGGCCTCGTAGCTCGCCATAGCGAGTTGGTTCCCTAACTCAGCAACGCCCAACTTATGCTCCAACTCCGAGTTCTGCTGCTGAATGCCGTGGGCACTTATCGCCGACGGGATATATCCTAGCAGGAAAACTACAATCAATATCCCCGCGGCTATTCCCACCTTGGTCAGAGTAGTCCAACTGACGCCCTCGTGTGCCGTTGGCGCTGTTGATGCTGTTGATGACTGCGAAGTATTTGCTGTCATTTCGACCTCCCGTCAGTTGGATACGCCCTAAGCTCGATCTTGATAACCGCAGCACGTCACGCATTGTAAACGGCAAATTCTGAAGCGCCGGTTGGCGCCAAAATGTCTCTGGCCCTCGTCATTTCAGAGGACCTGCCATGTACGATTATCAGGACCTTATCGGCCTTTACGGCGGATTCGTAGGTGATCACGCTATCCTTTGGAATGCCACTGCTGTAGAGACCCGCGCCCAGCGCGCTCACGCCTCCAACCACAATGGCTCCTTCCAGCGCGCCGGCAATCCAGGCTACCACCGGCCCGGCAGCAAGCAGAGGTCCGATACCCGGTATGAGAAAGAACGACGACCCAAAAAGCATTCCCACAGTCCACCCCAAAAGGCTCCCTGCTTGCCCCAGTACATCATGCGGTCGCCAGTGTTGTAGTAACCAACGACGTTCTCTTCGCTATGATAGTCCTTGCCTACTATGGACAGACGCTTCATATCGAAGCCTGCTTTCTGTAATTCCTTGATCGCGGATTCGGCATTCTGGTGAGTATCGTAAATGGCAACAGCCGAATTCCCGTCGGACGTTGCTGCAGCGGCTTGTTCCTTAGACATTATCTTCACCCTTTCTTGTGATTTGATAGAAATATTCCATCGACAACTCAAGCCGGTGGGAGTTCCGGTTGCAGCCTCGCGTCTCAATGATCGCGACCCTCCGCAGTATGATGGCAAATATGCGAAGCCATTGCTGTTCAATATTGGACAAAGATGCAGCAAATTCTGTATTTGAAGCGAAACCAGGGTTCAACCGGTGATGCGCTTGAGCCGCCTGCCTGTCAGGAAAGGGAGCCTTGACGGGATGTAAGTAAGATCATATCTTACATCAGTGACTACAACGGTTTCCAGCAAGGGACAGATCGTTCTACCTGCTAAGATCCGCCGGCAAGACCGCATCGAACCAGGGCAAGAATTCGAGGTTGAGCGGATCGACAGCGGCGAATACCTGCTCAAGCGCAAGTTGCGCCGGCGTAATGAAGGGCTTGTGAAGCTCCTCCTCGCCTGCCCGGTCAAAGGCTGGTTCCAACCAATAGACCGCACTGAACCGACCGACGACATCGCCGCGCCTAAGCTCGGATGACCTACATCATCGAAGCCAACGTCCTAAGTGAGCCCACGATTGCGGAGCCGGATTCCAAGGTCGTTGGCTGGCTGACTGCGCACTAAGGCGACTTCGTCGTTGATTCGATCGTGCGCGGCGAGCTCTCGTTCGGAATCCTTGCACTTCCCAAGGGTCGCAAGCGCGTCCAGCTCGAAGAGTGGTTCAATGGGGTTGTGAGTGCAATTGAATGTCTCCCGTGGGATACGGCCCTCCACTAGGCTGGCCTGCTCGTCGAGTTAAAGTGCTCGTCGAGTTAAAGAGGAAGGGAATAAAGAAAGGAATAACCCTCCCGGTGCTGGACACAATGATCGCCGCCAACGCCCTAGAGCACGACCTGACAGTCGTTACGCGCAATGTCCGCCATTTTCAAAAGAACCGGCGGGATTGTGCTTAACCCCTTCTAATTCGTATCTCATAAACCAGAACGGAGTTTGGCGAGAACCATAGTCCTCGGCTAAAGTATGGTCGCCAAGCAGAATCGTGTATCATCTGGCAAATTCCGATTTGGTGAGGATTGTTCCCATGTCAAGACCGTCAAAACACCTGATATCAATACTTGTTTCATGTGTACTCGCGGGCCAGCTGTCTGCACAGGTTCCGCAAAACGCGGGCGCAGATGACTACAACAGCATTTTCAAAACAGTTAAGTGGCGATCCATTGGCCCATTTCGCGGCGGGCGCTCGAATGCCTCCTGCGGAGTGGTGGGCGATCCCACGACCTACTATATGGGGACCACCGGTGGCGGTCTCTGGAAAACAGATGACATGGGAATCTCCTGGCGGAATGTCTCCGATGGTTTCTTTAAGACCGGTTCCGTGGGCGCCGTGGCCGTCGCCGAAAGCGATCCGAATGTCGTTTATGTGGGTATGGGAGAACACGCAGTTCGGGGGGTGATGACCCACTCAGGCGACGGCGTATATAAGTCAACCGATGCCGGAAAGACATGGAAGAATATTGGATTAGAGTCGACCCGGCACATCTCGCGGATCGTCATCGATCCTAAAGATCCCAGGACCGTGCTGGTCGCGGCACAAGGCGCCTTATACGGCCCCTCACCGCAACGAGGTGTCTATAAATCCACCGACGGGGGCGCGAGTTGGAATAACGTCCTGTCTGTGAACGATAAGACCGGCGCAGCGGAACTATCAATGGACATGACCAATCCGCGAATACTCTATGCCGCGATGTGGGAACACGGCCGGCTCCCCTGGAAGGTGATCAGCGGCGGTCCGGGCAGCGGCTTGTACAAGTCCACCGATGAGGGCGGCACGTGGGAGAAATTGAAAGACGGGCTGCCCGAAGAAATGGGCAAGATGTCGATTGCGCCAAGCCGGTCGAATCCCGAAAAAGTATACGCACTGATCGAAAGCGATTCTGACAAGGAGGCCGGTGGATTATTCGTTTCGACGAATGCGGGTAAGAAGTGGAGCCGCATTACCAACGACCACAGGTTGGTGCAAAGAGCCTGGTACTACATTGAGTTGTTTATTGATCCAAAAAATGAAAACACCGTTTATGTGATGAGCGCACCTGCTCTGCGGTCATTGGATGGCGGTAAAACCTGGGAAACCCTGTCGGGCACCCACGGTGATTTTCATGATCTGTGGATAAACCCCGACAACCCCAACAACTTCATCATCTCCAACGATGGGGGTTCGGCAATAACTTTCAATAGCGGAAAGAGCTGGAGCACGCAAAGCACCATGCCCACCGCCCAGTTCTATCGAATCAATGTGGACAATCAGTTTCCCTATCGTATTTATGGAGGACAACAGGACAATACATCCGTCTCCATTGCCAGCCGTGAGTTAGGGAAGCAGCGGGATCACCACTGCAAGCTGGACGGCTTCTGCCGGCGGGGAGAGTGCTTTTCTCGCGTTTGATCCAAATGATCCCAAATATGTATTGGGCGGCAGTTATCAGGGGACGATCGAGGTACTCGATGTCACAGCGCACGCCAGCACGAATATCATGGCTGCGCCCATTCAGTACCTTGGTATGGATGCGAAGGACATTAAGTATCGATTCAACTGGAGCGCCCCACTGATTGGAAGCAAACACGAACCCAATACTTATTACCACGGATCTCAATACCTCCTAAAAACAACCGATATGGGTCGATCGTGGAAGGAAATCTCGCCTGATCTAACCCGCAACGAAAAGGAAAAACAGGGCAGAGGCGGCGGGCCCTACACAAATGAAGAGGTCGGCGCGGAGAATTATGGAACGCTTAGCTACATCGCTGAGTCGCCTCACGAAAAAGGAGTGTTCTGGACGGGTAGTGACGACGGGATTGTCTATGTGACTCGAGACGGTGGCGCAAACTGGAAAAATGTAACGCCCACGGGTTTGTCAGAATGTTTGATCAACGCTATTGAACTATCCCCGCACGACAAGGCAACTGCTTATATCGCCACCACCAGGTACAAGTTCAACGACCACACTCCGGGTTTATACAAAACTACTGACTATGGAAACTCCTGGACAAAGATCGACAGAGGCTTACCTGCCGATGCATTTACCCGTGTTGTGCGCGAGGATGAGGTGCGCAAGGACCTGTTATTCGCGGGCACTGAACTCGGTCTGTTCTTGTCCTGGAATGGCGGGGCGGATTGGTCGCCGTTTCAATTGAACTTGCCCATTACGCCGTTGACTGATCTTCGGATACACAAAGGAAACCTGATTGCAGCAACGTCGGGAAGATCGTTTTGGATTCTGGATGATTTGAGTGTCATTCGTCAGTACAAGAAGGACGCGCCTCCATTTGCGATCTATCGACCCGAGAATGCCTTCCTCGTAAACGGGTCGAGCGAGATGGATCAACAGACGGATCAGTCGGGTGAGGAGTTTACCGGGGCTAACAAATTCAGGGGGGTAAATCCCGCCACGGGAGTTGTAATCTACTACCAAATACCCGAGTTGAAGAAAGAGGACGAAATCAGGATGGAGATAAAAGACGCGGCAGGAAATCAAGTTCGGAGCTTTTCTTCAAAAGCCGATGAAAAGTACACGAAATACGAAGGCGCTCCAAAACCAGAACCGCTCTTGCCCAAAGCCAAGGGGCTGAACAGATTTGTGTGGGATATGCGTTACGCAACCATGCCGGGCGTGACCAACGTCTATTTTGAGTGCAGCTATGCAGGACACAAGGCACCGCCGGGAAAATACAGCATAACCGTACGGATGGGTGATCAGACGGTCTCAACCGAAACCGAGATACTTGCCAATCCTGTCTACCCGACAAACGCCTCAACATATATGGAATATCATCAGACCATGTTGGGTATGGAGACCGAATTGACGTCGATGCACCGAATGACAAGCAGCCTCTACGAGAAACAGAAGCAGTTGGAATCGCTGCTCGGTTCAATACCCGCCGGCGATAAATTCGGCGCGGTCAAGAAAGAAGGCGATGCGTTGTTAAAAAAGATGAAGGCCTGGGATGAGGATATGGTGCAGCGTAAGTCAAAGGCCTACGACGATGTTGAGAACTTTCCGAATAAGTTCACCGCGAACTACCTGTTTTTGATCAACCAGACAGAAAGTGATATTCCAAGAGTGAACCAGCCGTCGAGGGATCGGCTGAAGCAACTAAATATGGAATGGTCTGACTTGAAAGCGAGGGCCAGTGAGATTCTCGACAAAGATGTTCCGTCGTTTAATAAACAACTGTGGGCAGTGGGACTAGGAGCTATTTGGAAAGATTAGGGTCGCAACCAAGCTGCGAGTATTGAACAACTCTCCGATTCCGCGCGGCACGGCCCTTAGACTTCGCTACGGCGCGACCCGAAGCATCTTGATGGCGACGCCCCGAATGGATCCTTCAACCGCACATACCACTATCGGGTTATTTGATGCCAACATTCCGTGGTAGAAAAAAGGACCTAAATCTCGTGATGTGCGAATCCTCGTTATCGGGCACAGTGTCCGGGTGAAACGAGTTGGGGGATCGGAGGAATTCTCATCGGACAGTCCTTTCGACGGGATGCTGATTTCGCCGGATTTTGCTGCCCGAGCCGTGCTGAACGCAATTGAACAACCGCCTGAAGTGGAGATCGATAAAATAGTTTTGCGCCCAACGGCTCAGGATTTCTAAGTGCACGGAACATGAAGAAGAATGAGGAAAGAATATGGCAAAAAATTACGAAATCGGCAGTAACGACGCCAGAGATGCGAGCGTCGACATGAAGCTCGAGGTGGTTGTCATCCCCGTCTCGGATGTCGACCACGCGAAGGAGTTCTACGGGAGGCTCGGGTGGCGGCTAGACGCCGACTTCGCTAACGGTGACGACTTCCGCGTGATCCAGTTCACGCCGCCTGGCTCCGGGTGCTGGATCATCTTCGGCAAGAACGTCACCGCGGCGGAACCCGGCTCCGCCCAGGGCCTGTACCTGATCGTCTCAGACATCGGCCGCCCGCGACGAGCTGCTCGGTCGCGGCATCGAGATCGGCGAAGTCTTCCGCGACGCCGGCGGCGTGAACGTGGAACTGACGAGCCCTACCTGTTTGGCGCTCCGGGTCAGCGGTCCGGATCCGAGCATCGCGCTACCGCTCGTTCGCCTCGTTCAGTGATCCGGACGGTAACGGCTGGCTGTTCCAGGAAGTCACGACTCGACTGCCCGGCCGATCGATTCCGCGATAACGACCTTTGCGTCGGCGACCGATCTGGCGAGTGCACTTCGCCGTGCGGAGGTTGCCCACGGCGAGCACGAGAAGCGCACCGGGCAGCGCGACACGAATTGGCCCGACTCGTACGCCACGTACATGGCGAGCGAGAGTCCGGCGAAGAGCCGCCGAAATGCAAGACTAGACTCGATGAGTCACAGGAGGACTTATGGTAACGACAGCAGTCGCAGCAGGAACGATGAAGGTGGCACAAGTTTCCAGTCCCGGGGCAGATTTTCAGATCGTCGAGCGCGAGATTCCCGACCCGGGTGTGGGACAGGTGCGAATCAAGGTGCGTGCCTGTGGTGTATGCCACAGTGACGCGTTCACAAAAGAAGGGGCCTGGCCCGGAATTCAGTATCCCCGCGTTCCGGGACACGAAGTGGCTGGCATCATCGATGAACTCGGTGCCGGTGTTTCCGAGTGGAAACAGGGGCAGCGCGTCGGCGTCGGCTGGCACGGCGGCCAGGACGGCACGTGTCTCGAGTGCCGTCGCGGAGATTTCGGCAATTGCCGCAATCTGAAAATTCCTGGCATCAGCTATGACGGCGGATACCAGCAATACATGGTGGCACCCGTGGAGGCACTGGTGGCGATACCGGAGAGTCTAAGTGACGTCGAAGCAGCACCGCTGCTCTGCGCCGGAATTACCACCTTCAACGCATTGCGGCACAGCGGTGCGCTCCCCGGCGACCTTGTCGCGGTGCAGGGTATCGGCGGTCTTGGTCATCTCGGAATTCAATTCGCGAACAAGTTTGGCTACAAAGTCGCGGCTATCGGACGCGGGTCCGAGAATGCTGCGCTCGCAAAGAAGCTCGGAGCAAGCGTGTACATCGACAGCAAATCGACGAACGCGGCAGAGGCCTTGCAAAGAATGGGCGGCGCAAAGGTGATTCTGGCGACAGCGCCAAGCTCGAAAGCGATGTCCGAGTTGTTCGACGGTCTCGGCCCGAACGGCAAACTCATGGTAATAGGTGCGACATTTGATCCTATTGAGGTCACACCGATGCAGCTCATCACTGGAAGTCGAACCATTCAAGGTTGGGCCGCGGGAATACCATCCGATTCCGAGGACACACTACGCTTCGCCGAACTAACCGGCGTTCGGGCCATGATCGAAACATATCCGCTCGAAAAAGCGGCCGAGGCTTACGCGCGAATGATGGGCGGCGACGCACAGTTCCGCGTCGTCCTGAAGATGTGAAGCAGGCAACCACGTTTGTGGTTTGTATGATGCTCGAAACGTGGAACGCAGGACCGGATCCGCGATGAACCCAGCAAAGCGCAGTGGATCTCTGATTCAAGGCTGTCCCTCAGCTCTTCCGCAACGGCCCTGTGCCGGTAGTGACTGGAATCAATAGGAAAGAGACAAATGTCCGAAGAAATCAACCATGATCGCCGCCGCTTTTTGGGGAGCGCGGCCATGACCATCGCTGCCGCCCGAGCTCCCGATGCTCAGTTATGCAGGGGCAAACTCCGAGCAAGAGAAAACCCGCAGATCTGTCCCACGATAAGAGCCGGGACAAACACGTCATTCGGGGCCCTGAAGCAGATCGATGCGGGCCTCCTGAATGTTGGCTACGCTGAAGCCGGCCCTGCCAATAGTCGTGCGGTAATTCTCCTGCACGGCTGGCCCTACGATATTCACAGCTATGTCGATGTCGCCCCGTTATTGGCATCGGCGGGCTACAGGGTGATCGTCCCGTATCTGCGCGGCTATGGCGCGACGCGCTTTCTTTCAAGCGAAAGTTCCGGAACGGCCAGCAGTCGGCAATCGCTGTCGATATCATTGCTTTGATGGATGCTCTCAAGATCGAGAAGGCGATCGTCGCCGGTTTTGACTGGGGAGCCCGGACGGCCAACATCATGGCGGCGCTTTGGCCGGAGCGCTGCAAGGCCATGGTGTCCGTAAGTGGTTATCTGATCGGCACACAGGAGTCCGGCAAGATGCCGTTGCCGCCAAAGGCTGAGCTCCAATGGTGGTATCAATATTATTTTGCGACGGAACGCGGCCGGGCCGGCTACGAAAAATACCGTCACGACTTTGCGAAACTGATCTGGCAGCTCGCTTCTCCGAGGTGGAACTTCGATGATGCCACTTTCGATCGCAGCGCACTGTCCTTCGACAACTCGGATCATGTCAGCATCGTGATCCACAACTATCGGTGGCGGCTCGGTCTGGCTGAAGGTGAGCCGAAGTATGATGATCTGGAAAATCGGCTTGCCGAAGGCCCGGTGATCACCGTTCCCACTATTACCCTTGAAGGTGAAGCCAATGGCGCACCACACCCGGACAGTAGTTCCTATGCCAGGAAATTCTCGGGCAAATATGCGCACCGGATCATCAAAGGCGGCATCGGCCACAATCTGCCTCAGGAAGCTCCGCACGCCTTTGCCAAAGCTGTTCTAGATGTAGACGGTTATTGATCGCCATGTGGTCTGGTTGCAGGCCCTGCGAACTTACACACTCAGTCTCGGGGCATGCTGCGTGAATCCCATTTAGGCTTCTTGAGTTCGCTCCCGAGAGCGGGTCGGCGCTGAACAATCTCAATTCGATCCGTTTGGCAGAAAACCCGCCCTGTTCCTATGGTCAAAGAACAAAATCAACACCAAGGGAGGAGACAGATGGCAGGCGGAATCAACGCGAATATCGTGCCCTGTATGAAGTGTATAGGACGCGCAGTTAGAAACTACGAAGGGATGGAAACAGATGGGTATGAATGCAGTGAGTGTGGTTATCAGTTCAGCATAGACTGGTCACACCCAGGTCCTCCCCAAAAACCTTGCTGGCCTCTTTCCGAAGAAGAGGCAAAGGAGGCCCGCAGGATGATCGAGTTGATTGAGGCGAGAAGGCGTGGCCCCGATGTGAACTAGATACTCCGTGGAGGAAATACATGAAACGCTGTTGGAGAGATGGTTTTGATAGGCGGTCATTTCTGACCAGCGCGGCGACAGCTGTTGCCGGCGTCGCAATTGAGTCGCGGATAGGCAGTCGCGCATATGCGGATGCCGGTCTGCTCGGTCGTTTGGATGACCGTGCGGCAGTGGGCGGCACAACCGTCATGGATTCGGACCAACTAATCCAGAAAAAGGTGTGTATGCTAGGAGCCCCATCTGTAGGAAAGACCAGCCTTGTGAGGCGCTACGTGGAGAGCATGTACGGTGACAACTATTTAGATACCGTCGGCGTAAAGATCGATAAGAAAGTAATCGACATTGGTGGGAGAAAGATGGTGATCCTCCTATGGGATATTATAGCGGAAAGTGATTTTCAATCGCTCAGAACATCCTATTTGAGAGGCGCCTCAGGTATTATGCTGGTAGTCGATGGGACTCGCCGCGGAACTCTCGATGTAGCAATAGACCTCAATAGAAGAATAAACGAGGGTGTCCTCGGCTCAGTCCCTTCCGTGATGCTAGTCTTCAATAAAGATGACTTATCCAGTCAGTGGGAAGTTCACAACAGCGAGATTGCAAGCCTAGCTGCTCAGGGCGTCCCGGTACTTAAAGGAAGCGCAAAAACAGGCAATGGCGTAGAGGATTCCTTCCTCACTCTGGCCTCCAACATGATCAAGAAATAAACGGAGCGTTTCTGGCGCGATGAAATCAGGACACTTAGCATCTTTCCTTCTGGCTATCCTGGCCGGCGTCGGTCTATCCATATTTCCCATCACACACGTAAGCGCCGCACAAGATGACCGCGGTTTGCGTCAAACTCAAGCGCTCCTGGTCGAACGGAGGATCGCGCTGGTGATCGGGAATGCGGCCTACAAAGATGGGCCTCTTCTCAATCCTGCCAATGACGCGCGGGACATGGCAGCGACCATTCGGCTGCCTGGGTTGAGTATTGAACAGGTCTTCAAGAAAGTCAGAGTCTGTGTCACTTGGAGGCAATCTGTACGTGCTGTATTCCGAAAAGCTCATTAACGGCAAGTGGCTGGAGAACCCGGACGGAACCAGATTTCTGCAATGTGATGTCAACGTCGCAATGATTGATGGTCAATCGAATCTAAAGACCCTCAAGTTGAGCACGATATATGGGTTCAATGCATGGCCGGACAGAACGAACATCGGCATCGTCAGAACGCACGGCGTGATCGATGTTGACGCGGATGGCATCGTAGTTTTCACAACCGAGAAAAAAGACTCTCCAGACTATGCGATGATAGGGTGGCTTTATACGATTGCTCCAACCGCATTGACGCTGGCCAAAAGAGAGATGCTGTTCCCGGATAGTAATATGGGGTGGTTTCCAACAATAAAGAACGGGGTAGTAAGCCATTTCAGCTTTGCAGGCTTTTGGTCGTTCCGTGGTGTCCAGCAGACGGAACGATCTTCACCCGATGACGCAAGATCAGCATATTCGAAATACAGGCTCAACAAGATCGGCGTTGGGGGCGGTCGAGACGCGGCCGAATGCTCGAGCCTGGCTGTTCAGTTTATTTCGCGATGGCAATGAACGTCTGTGGGTCTTCGCAACCCGACGAGGGGGCGCGAAGAGTAAGGGCAAACTCGAAGACAGTCACGGCTTAGGATCAAAATTGCCTCCGGGAGGCTTCGAATGCCGCATGCGACGTTTAAGTACCGCTTCGAGCTAAGACTTGGAGGATGGGCGGCCCAGTTCAGTGAACGTCTGACTGGTCACCAATACTACCCGTTTATCATCATCCTCTCTCCTGACGGCCGCGCCGAAACGATCCACTTCGGCCACGCGCCCCAGCAACACGACGCCGCCGGCTGGGAATCGCTCCGCAACCGCGAGCCGGCTTGGATAATGTACGACCCGTTTGAAGGGCCGGAGAGCACCTATCTCTGTTGGCAGAATGTGCCAATCGTACTGATGCAGCGCATCACGGCCGAGACCTTCGGCAATGACGACTTCGTTGCCGAAGATACGCACATTGGTTGGCCCGACACCTGGGGAGTGATGTTTTGAGTTGATCACACCGAGACTCAGATTGATTCTTTATGCCCGAATCTTCCCGGGATGGGAGGCGCTACGCAGTGCGGTGGCGGAAGCGCTTGGCATTTCCCTGGAAGACGTCCGCGGATTGACCGAGGACGCAGACCCGGCGGCACGGATGGAAGCTGTCGCATCGGTGCTGGGTTTCCGGCTCCGGGTCGATCTGTACGTCGACCCGCGCCGGGTGGTGGCGCCAACCCTCGAGCGCCTGGCGGCGGATTTGGCTCGAATCCTTGGTGTAGACTTGGCGCACCATGACGGATCGAGCAGCCCTTACGGCTACGTGCTTGTCAAACCTGACGGCCGGCGGTTTGCAACGGACGAGATCGCCGACGAGAGCGACGAGCTTCACCTCGACGAGGATCCCGACTTCATGAGACCGCTTACCTGACCAGCCGCTGGTCAACGATGACCAGAAAACCGAATTCATTGTCACAGGCAAGAGATCACTTGGCTCGATTGCACAAACGAGTACTAAATCTCAGTGGGCTCGTGTTAGCATTTCCAGCTCAACGGAGTCTGATCTCACTGACGGGAGGTACTATGCACCTTCAAATTATCCAGCCCATCTCAGACAAACGAATCGTTATACACGTCCTGTGCGCGGGTCTAATGCTGGTCATCGTGATTTCAGCTGTCTACGCCGAGTTTATCGCGCAGGATAAGTCAAAGGCCGAACACCGGTCGCGGGTCGCGGTCCAGCCGAACACTCTAACACCTGCGGAAAAGGCCGCGGGTTGGAAGCTGCTCTTTGATGGCAAGACATGGAATGGTTGGCGCGGGTTTCGCCGTGAGAAAATCCCCGCTGAGGGTTGGATGATCGAGGACGGCGCCATAAAGCACCTGGCCGGCCGGGGTGAGCAGAGCCAGCAAGGCGGAGATATCATCACCACCGGCCAGTACGACAACTTTGAACTCCAGATCGAGTGGCGGATCAGTCCCGGAGGAAACAGCGGCGTCAAGTACCTCGTCGCTGAAGAGATGGTGAAGAGCGGTTACTCGGGTTTGGGATTTGAGATGCAAGTGCTCGACGATGACCTGCACCCGGACGCGAAGATGGGCAAAGGCGGAAACCGGACGGCCGGCGCACTATATGATTTGATCGCTCCCAGGAACAAAGTTCTTCAACCCGTTGGTGAATGGAATCGGGCGCGTTTGATCATCCGAAGCAACCACGTGGAACACTGGCTGAACGGGGCCAAGGTCGTGGAGTACGAGCTGGGCAGTCCGGAATTGAAGTCATTGATCGCTGAAAGCAAATACAAGGACATCGCAGGGTTTGGCGACGTTAAAAAGGGACATATTCTCTTGCAGGATCACGGAAATGAGGTGTGGTTCCGCAACATCAAGCTTCGCGAGCTTACGGGCGCCGTGAAGTGAGGTATCCCTACTATGGCTGTCCATCGAACACCTGGTCTTCATAGAAGAACGCCGGACCGCAGACCAGTATCAGCTTGATCGGTTCTGAGCCGGTGTTTTTTAGAGTGTGGCGGTGACCCGGTGGAACGTAAACCGCGTCACCGGCATTCACCTTTCGGGTCTCATCGCCAACGGTCATCAAACCGCTCCCGGAGACGACATAGTAGATCTCTTCGATCTCGCGGTGATAGTGAGCAGTTACTTCGGATCCGGGGGGCAGCATCTCTTCTGCAAGGCTGCACTGAGTGACCCCGGAAGTTGTCCGATCAACCAGCGGGCGAATCTCGGAGCCGTGAGCCGTGTCAATGACGGCGGCGCGGTCTCGGTTTACAACGATCATGGGCGTTCTCCTTGTTCTTGAAAGATCGAATCATCTGCAAAAGTGCAAATCAGTTGGTCAGTCATAGCTCGTGATCGCGATGATTCTACTTGATATGACCGCTCGAAAGGCATAAGATTTTTTCGCAACGCGCAGCCCTCACGAGCGTTGAACTCAATATCCACTGGGAGCCCTCGACTGGTGAAACCTGATAGGAAAGTTGCAACCTTGGTTATTTGCCTATTGCTGCTAAGTCTCGCTGTTGCGCAGGGCGGCGATCATCGAACCGGGCTCTCCCAGGCGCGCAGCGTATCGCTGCCAGCGTCCGCCATACTCGACAAGAACGCGCAACCGTTGATCGCATCGAGCGGTAAGGTCGGATTCGTGGCGTCAGTGACCGGGGGATCGCTGATCTCGTTCAGCCTGACTTCCGGCAAGATTCTGTCAACGGTCGCTGTCGGGAAGGGGCTCGCTTCGATCTCGATGATAGAGGTTGCAGGCCGCAGGCTTATCGCCGTCCCGGCAATGAACAGCCCCGCAGACGGGAGCCCGGCGACCGTTAGCATCATCGATGCTACCAGTGCAAAACGGCTTGAGCTGAATGCGCTGCTGGTCCTTCCGGTCGACGCGGTCATAACGCCCGCCACCCGAGCAATGATGACGAGCGACGGACGCCTCTGCTTTATCGCGTCCAGCTTTGACGTGCCAACCCTCTACGCATTCAATGTAGAAACCGGACAGTTGGCTTCGCACCTCGCGCTAATAGGGCGCCCGTCTGAAATAGCGCTCTATGACGATGGCGCGCGGCGAATGTTGGGGGTCGCAAGCGCTGTCGGAAACAATCTGGCCATCATCGGAATCGACGAGCAGGGTGGGCTGAGTTCCATTGCTTACTTCAGCCCCTCCATCGCCCGTTTTGATGAGGCGAACAATCCCGCGTTCAGCTCGGATGGCCGATTGGTTTACATTGCGGCTTCAACGGGTGACCGCCTGTTTGCCGTTGACTCGGATAGCGCCATTATCATCGACAGCATCTCGATAACTTCCCCTGAGCGCATCACCGTTGCGACAGGGGCGGACGGGGTCGAGATGATCGCAGCGACGCGAATACGCCGGCCTTCCAACAGCAAACCAGGCGGAGTCACGGTTGTAGAGAATAAGGGTGGGCGACTTGCGAGCAAGTCGGAATTCACGCCGCCCGACGGAATCGACTTTTCGCTAGTGAACAACGTCGCGTTCATCGACGACGCGTCCATTGCGTTTGTCGGATCCACGACGGGTATCTTGTTTGCCTTCAACACCGCTTCGGGCGAGCTGGAATCTTATCAGGAGGTCGGCAGCGAGATTGGCCGGGTGGCTCTGAGTGACAGGACCCATTCCGTTGCCGCCGTTCGCTCGGTGTCGAGCGGCGATGAAGTTACGATAATCAATTTCGATGTCAGCGGATCGAACGAGATCAGCCCGTCGGCGCCGTTGATCGAGTTCGTGTTGCCCGAGGTTGTCGAGCAGGGGCGCGTCAGGAATCTAAGACTCGAAATCGCGGGGAAGAATTTCACCGAAGGCGCTTCTCTGGTTGTGAACGGCGTCGAGATGGGCGCCGATCTGGTGAGAGGTGGAAACAGCCTCGAGACCACCCTGCCGAAAGCGCTGTTCGATCACGTTGCCCCGATCAGCGTTCTGGTAAAAGGCGCCGACGGCGAGCTGTCGCCGCCCCGAGAATTGAGGGTTGTGAGACCAGATGCGCCGATGATCGATCGCATCAGTCCTACCGAGGTTGCGGGACCGAGCTCACCTTTCGCTCTCAGAGTCACGGGAAAGAACTTCCGGGCCAGCTCCGCGGTGGTAGTAGGCGGCCGGCCGCTCAGCACTCAGCAAATCGGAAGCGGCACATTGCAAGCAATCGTCCCCGCGGACCTCGCAGACACTGTGAGAGCGGATGGCCTCAAAGTGCAGGTGAGGGATCTCGCGGTGCCCGATCTAGTGTCGAGGAATGAGAAAGAACTTCACATTGTTGGTCCAGTCGTGACGAACTTGAGGACCACGATGCGCAGCATCGTCGCCGGTGGCCAGAGCTTTGGACTTAGAATATCAGGGTCCAATTTTCGCGAAGGCGCTCAAGTCGAATTACGCGTTGGCAGCGAAGTGTACACCGCAGTGGATGTTCAGCGTCTTGGAAGCAAATCGATCCGGCTGATCGTCCCGAATCACATCTTGCAAGAGTCAGGCAGTCTCGAAGTGGTCGTGCGCAACAACGACGGTAGCAAATCCGAGCCTCGAGAACTGGAGATCCGAGCGCCTGAAATCACGACGTTCGCGCAAGGAAAGGTATACGCAGGTTCATCGGATGTCCGAATCGATATTCTCGGTCGGAGCTTCCGCAGGAACGCGCGAGTCTACGCAGGCAACGCGCGCATCGAGAACAAACACGTGCGATTCCGAAGCAGCACTCATTTGACGGTCACGCTCACCGGTGACTTGAACCGGCTGCTCGACAAACCTGACCTCCTGAGGTTCCAGGTCGTCAATCCGAATGATGCTGACGGCGTGCCTTCCGTGGATAAAGCGCTCAGCATCCTCGGGCCTGAGATCGCTGACGCCGCAATCCAACCCGTTAAGGATGACGCCTCGCAGGTTCGCGTTGTCATAAAAGGCGCGAACTTCCGCAGAGGGGCGATCGTCGAGTTCTTCAAGGTGGGGATCGAAGGTGCGCCGGTCATCCAACGGAGACCGGCGACTATAACGAATGACACGTTGACCGTAGTGACATCCGCAAAGAAGATCGAGAGGATTGGCAGCTTCCGCGTGAGGGTTGTTAACCCCGGGACCGTTTCAGTCGCCTCCGCCTTCTTCCAGCCTCACCGCAGTGAAATCGCCAGCATAGACGACTAGATCAACAGTAGAAGGCGTTTTCAAATTCCAGGTCGCGGGACTTCGGTCCCGCGTCTCTGTTTGAGCCTCCTACGGTGCAGCCTGCTCCTGAGATTCACCAACCGTCTCGGGTCTTCTCATCACGTAGCCCGCGCCCCGCACCGTGTGTATCAGCTTCTGCGAAAAATTCCGATCCACCTTGTTTCGGAGGTAGTTCACGTACACATCGATGACATTCGTGAAGGAGTCGAAGGTCTCATCCCACACGTTTTCTGAGAGCACAGTTCGCGAGAGCACCTGATCCGGGTGCCGCATAAAGCATTCGAGCAGCGCAAACTCTTTGGAGGTCAGCGAGATTGGCTGGTTCGCTCGTGAAACCCGGCGAGTAAGCGGATCGAGCACAAGATCCCCGATTTGAAGACGGAGTGCCACCTCGGCACGGTCGCGTCTGCGGAGAGCGCGAATGCGCGCCAAAAGCTCGGCGAAGGCGAAGGGCTTGGTTAGATAGTCATCGGCGCCGCTGTCCAACCCGCGGACCTTCATATCGACCGAATCGCGCGCGGTCAGCAACAGAATCGGCGTTGACACACGCGTCTCCCGCAGTCCCCGGCAGACTTCGAGCCCGTCTATCAGGGGAAGTGTGATGTCCAGAATAATCAGGTCGTAGCTGCCCGTGGTTCCGCGATAAAGACCATCCTGCCCGTCGGCTGAGATGTCAACCGCAGCACCTTCTTCTTCGAGCCCGCGCTTGATGAAGCTCGCCATCTTGGCTTCGTCTTCGACAACCAGAATGCGCATCGCTGTCAGTATAAGAGGGCAAGGGCGCGGAGCCAAGGAAAAGGAGAGGAAAGGGGAGAAGGGGGAGGGGAGAAGGGGAGAGGGGGAGAAGGGGAGAAGGAAAGGCCGAAATTGAAAATTGATGAAAATTGAAGAAAATTTTCTATTTGCGATTTGCGATTTTCTATCGGGTTTCCGATCGGCCTTTCCATTTCCCCATTTCCCCATTTCCCCATTTCCCCCTCAACCCCTTCTCCCCTCTCCCCCTCTCCCCCTTCTCCCCCTCTCCCCTTCTCCCCTTCTCCCCTTCTCCCCTTCTCCCCCTTCTCCCCTCTCCCCCTCTCCCCCTCTCCCCTTCTCCCCTTCTCCCCTTCTCCCCTTCTCCCCCTCTCCCCATCTCCCCCTCTCCCCATCTCCCCTTCTCCCCTCCCCCTTCTCCTCCCTCTTCCCGTCACGTGCTATACTCTCACCGGTTCTTTGGAGTGGGTCGGACGGTTGCTGGCGCTTCGCACGAGATCTTAAATCTGAGATTTGAGATTTTGAGGCTGGCGCGAGAGGAAAGTCCGAACACCGCAGGGCAACGAACTGGCTAACCGCCAGGCGGGGTGACCCGACGACAAGTGCAACAGAAAACAAACCAGCCGATGGTTCCTCCGCTTCCGGGCGGAAGGGACACAGGTGATGGGTGAAACGGTGGGGTAAGAGCCCACCAGCACGGGTGGCGACACACTGTGGCTAGGCAAACTCTTCGTGGTGCAAGACCAAATAGGGAGGCGTCATAAGGACTGCCCGTCCAAAGCCCGCGGCTTCGGTTGCGTGCTACGACCTCCGGGTAGGTCGCTCGAGCGAGCGGAGTAATCCGCCGCCTAGATGAATGACCGTCGCTGACTCCCGATGACGCTCGCGTGGTTATACCGCGGGGGCTCGCTGGGAGACAGAACAGGATTCGGCTTACAGACCCACTCCAGAATCATCAAGCTTGGCCCCAGGTGAATCACACCTGCGAGCGAGACTACAAAACCAGCCGCGGGTCAGACGACCCGACGGTTAGGTTTTTATCGGAGACGAATAGTGGACAGAAACAAATACTTGATTGGCCTCATCGGACTGGCCCTCGGCTTTATTGTCAGTTTTTTTCTAACCCAGAACTACAACAAGAGTAACGCAGCTCCGACCGCCGCCGGGATGGCTGCGGGCACAGCGGGTGGCGCAGGCGGCGCGGGCGGCCAACAGGCGATGATGGGTCAGGTCGCCGGCATCATAGAAAAAGCCAAGAATGCTCCAAACGATTTTCAGGCCCAGATTGAAGCAGCAAAAACCTTTAATCAGATTGGCCGTGTCCCCGAGACGGTTGATTATCTGAAAAAGGCATACGCAATCGACGCCGCAAAATTCAGTGAGCTCGGCGCCGCTGGCTTCCTGGGTCAGTATTATTTTG
Organism: Blastocatellia bacterium; assembly: GCA_963737945.1. Lineage (GTDB taxonomy): Bacteria > Acidobacteriota > Blastocatellia > UBA7656 > UBA7656 > Onstottus_A. Next base: position 139,017 of record CAVTUR010000002.1, read on the forward strand.
AGCAAAAGGACTATGCTGAGGCGGAGACTTGGTTCAATCGTGCGATTAAGGCCGATCCCAAGGAGGCTGATCTCTACGTAGCGCTGGCTGAGACTTACGTTCAACGCGAGCCTCCGCAACCCGACCAGGCCATTGTTCAGCTTGAACAGGCGATCGGGGTTGATCCAAAGAACGGCCACGCGCTTGGCCATCTCGTCGAAGCCTATGCCTTGAAAAAGGACGCCCGTGGGGCTGAAGAGACGCTCAAACGCCTAAAGGAAAGTGACCCGACTAATGAGAGGCTCTCGGTTCTCGAGACGCTTGTCGCAGATCTGAAGGCCGGGAAAGCAGTGACCATTCCAAAGGAGTAGGCGTAAATGAAACGTGTGCGTGATCTGTGAATCACACGCTACGTTTCGCCTATCGGGTTTCAGAAAGATGTTCTTCAGGTTCTTGATCTATTCTGTTCTGGCATACCTCGCGCTTCGCTTTGTCAGGCGACTCCTCTCGCCCACTTCGGCGAGGAGGTCTCGCACGATCAGACGCGAAGCTGGGCCTGCGCAGATGATCAGATGCGAGAGTTGCGGGATGTTCATAACTCAGACAAGCGCTCTGCTTATTCGCGGTCGAGAGTTTTGCTCCAAATCCTGTGCTCAGAAGGTCACAAGGGTCTGATCTCCTGCTAGAGGTATTCTCCTATTTTCAGAAAGTTATTTGAATTGTCGGGCAACGACTTTCCGTCATCATATGTGAAGGGAAGAAACAGTGGAGTGGGATAACCCCTAGTAGGCCAGGGCGCTTCGAAAGAATGTCTCCGGTCACTTGTCGAGCCAGCAGCTCCCGATTCGGCGTTAACAGTGAGGGTTTAGCCCTCGCCCCCCTTTTTTCGATATTGTTATCAAATCAACGACTGTACACAGCAAGTCAACGGAGGCCTGTGAAGCCGCGATGAGAATTAGTGATATTATTTTTCGCGTGATCGGCGCCAGAGAGGATAAGTGCCCCGATGACGCCGACGTCCTTGCATACTCGGAAGGGAAACTGTCGACACGCCCCCGTTTGCGTATCGAGCAACATTTCGCTGCTTGCAACGATTGTCGGCAAATCCTGGTCTCCCTCGCACGGGAGTCTGCTGAAACACAGGGTCAGCTCAACGAGGAAGCCCTGTCTGAGCAGACCAATCGAATCCTCGCCTACATAAAGAGAGATGAACGCAGTAAGCGGGGTAAGAGAGGCCAGCCTGCAGCCGGTTACTACGTCTCCTACCCGCGACTCGCAACTGTTGGCCTTTTCATCTGTGCGATCGCGGCCGGCACCATCTTCATAGTCACCCGTGACCATTCGCCGGCGAATGCAATGGCCGCGCTCAGACTAGGCCTGAGGGATGCGCGATACACGCAGGCTCGGATCTCGGGTGGGCTTGAATATTCACCCTACTCGGGAACGACCCGGGGTGGTGATAGTAAGAATGACGACCTTCACCTGGATCGCGCCGAGAACAAAGTAAAGGCCGCGGCGCAGGATCCCGCCGCCGTCGACGCCCGACTGGTTTTGGCGAGGATTCATCTCGCCCACGGAACCCCTCGGGGTGCAACGCAGGCTCTTGCGATACTCAATCAGCTTGCAGCAAACGGGGTCGAAACCGCTGAAGTTCTCAACGATACCGGGGTCGCACACTTCCAACTCACTGACTACCTCGAGGCGATTGCCGATTTCAATAAGGCTCTGACAAAGTCACCCGCCTACAACGAAGCTCTTTTCAACCGGGCGCTGGCTGAAGGGATGACTCTGCACAACGACCAGGATGCACGCCGGGACTGGCAGACGTTTCTTGACAAGTCATCAGACGAAAAGTGGAAGAATGAAGCGAGGGAGCGTCTCAAGCAACTGAACGAGCCTATCAGGTAGATTTCGGGCACATCTGTCGGGGCGCTATTCGGATTCAAATCAATCGCGCGGTTACTTCAACCAGGCCTCCCCAATAGCAATGTCAACGGTCACAGGCACGCTGCGAATGAAATCGCGTGCGGCGGCGACCATTTCGCGATCGAGAATAGCCGCGCACTCTTCGGCTTCCGCCTCGGCTACTTCGATGACAATCTCGTCGTGAATACAGTTTACGATCTTCGCGTCCAGGGGCTTGAGGGCGTCGTACAAGAGTGCAAGAGCGCGCTTGATGATGTCGGCGGATGATCCCTGAATAGGCGCGTTCTTTCCGAGCCGTTGGGTCGCTCCGACCTGACTGCGATCGTTTGCGTCAAAGCTGAAATATATCAAGCGGCCGGATCGCGTGCGGCTCTCTCGATCCCGTACCGCTCGGTCTGCGGCATCCCGCAGGAACTCGGCTACGCCACTGTACGCCTCGAAGTACTTGCGCAGGAGGCCTTCGGCCTCTTCCAGCGAACACCCTATCCGCGCGCCCAATCCCTGCGCGCCGAGCCCGTACATTATCCCGTAGTTGAGTTGCTTCGCCGCGGCGCGCTGTTCCTTTGAAACCTGCTTCAACGAGATCCCAAGCATCTGACTGGCCGTCACGCAGTGCAAGTCCTCACCGGATAACAGTGCCTTGACGAGCGCGGTGTCTTGCGACCAGTCGGCCAATATCCGCAGCTCTATCTGGGAATAGTCGGCGATCACAAGCTTCCGGCCGGCGGGCGCGCGAAAACAAGAACGATACTCGGGAGTGTTAGGAACCTGCTGGAGATTCGGATCCGAACAACTCATGCGTCCGCCAGTCGCGCCCATCTGCCTGAAGTCCGCGTGTATGCGTCCAGTCACCGGATTGATGTGCTCCAGCAATGCAACACCGTAGCTCGAAAGCAACTTTTGAACGCTACGGTACTCCAGAAGTTTCTCGATCACCGGATGATGTCTTGCGAGCGGCTGTAGCTGCCAGCTCCGAGTGCCCTCAACTTTGATGCCCATATGGGCAAGCGCGTCGGTTACCTGCGACGGACTGTCGAGATTGATATTCGGCGGCTCGCCGAAAAGCGTTAGCTGGGGAATACCTGCTGCGAGCCCACGCTTCAACTGATCAGACAAAACATCGTGCGCGCGCTCGAGATTGACAACCAGCCCCCGCCAACAATCTTGGTCGAGCGCCATCCCGGCAATCTCCATCGACGCGATCGAAAGAACGCATTCAAATTCGAGCTTGGCAACATCGGCCAGACCGAGATCCCGCAAACCCGCGGATAGCTTCTCATGGAGTGGCAGCATCAGCTCGGCATCCTTCGCGGCGTACTCATACTGCGCCGTCGAGAGCCGGCCAGACCAGTCGCTCACCTGCATCGACTTATCCACAAGCTCGCCAAGATGACGCTCGCTTACCGCCGCCAGCCCGTGCCCGCCTTCGTTTCGGCCCGCTCCGATCAACTGGCTTGCAAGCAAGGTATCGAACACGCCGCGCACTTCCAGATCGAAGTGGTAGAGGAGCATCTTCAGATCGAACTTAGCGTTGTGAAAGATCTTGACTGGCTGCGCCGATGAAAGCAGCTCCCTCAGCCCTCGGTTCTTGAACGCCGGGAGCTGAAAAAGATCGATGACAAAGCTTTGTGCGGGAGTTGCGATTTGCAACAGGCGAACCGTGCCCTGGAAGGGACCGAGCGAGGTGGTTTCAGTATCAACTCCAATAACCGGTTCCCTGGAAATGGCTCCCAGAGCCTGTTCCAAGGCTGGTTCCGTATCAACGAGCTTGAAGGGCGTCCTGCTCAATTCGACCTGCCTCTCTGTTCGCCTTGCGTCTTCACAAGCTTGATCGCGGGCAAAAGCGCTTCTTGAGCCGGAACTGCCACTTGCTTGAGAAAGTCATAAGCGCTCGATATAGTTGATGATTCTTACATCAAGGTTGGGCACAATCAAGCACTGGCGACCACAGGGTCATGATGAAATTTGCTCTCGGAACTCCGTCAAGCGAACAGACCAAACAACGGCGAGAGGAGTTGATGCGCAGAATCCCCGGAGGGATCGCGATATTCCCTGCCGCGCCCACGGCAATACGTAATTCTGACGTCGAACACGAGTATCGGCAGGACACAGACTTCTACTACCTCACCGGCTTCGAAGAACCGAATGCCGTTGCAGTGTTGGCACCCCATCACCCCGAACACAAGTTCGTCTTGTTTGTTCAACCCAAAGACCGCGAGCGGGAAGTTTGGACCGGGTGGCGCGCCGGAGACGAGGGGGCTAAACGCGACTACGGCGCCGATGCGGCATTCACAATCGACAAGCTCGACGAGGAGCTTCCAAAACTCGCGGAGAAAGCAGACCGCGTCTACTATCGTTTTGGCAGTGATCCTACGTTTGACAAACGTCTGGTGGGATTCATGCGGCGCTTTCAACACCAGCGCCAGCGCGAAGGCACCGGGCCGAACTCGGTGATTGATCCCGCTGAGACTCTACATGAGATGCGGCTCATAAAGACGCCCGGCGAACTTGAACTCCTGAGACGCGCGATCGATATCACCTGCGAAGGGCACCTGGCAGCGATCGACGCGCTCAGGCCGGGCATCAACGAGTACGAACTCGACGCGGCAATATGCTACGCCTTCCGCAAGAAAGGCAGTCCTCGATGCGGCTACGCAACAATCGTCGGATCGGGTGTCAACGCGACCGTGCTTCACTATACCGTCAACAACCAGCCAGTGGAGGACGGCGATCTGGTCCTGATCGACGCGGGCGCCGAGTTTGGCTACTACACCGGTGACGTTACCCGGACGCTGCCTGCAGGAGGCAGATTTACCAGCGATCAGGCCTTGCTATACCAGCTCGTGCTGGACGCCCAGCTCGAAGCAATAGACGCTATCCGGCCCGGGGCAGCGTTCATCGAGCCTCACGACCGAGCCGTTCGCGTGTTGACCGAAGGGATGGTGCGGCTCGGCCTGCTTGAAGGCGAGATCGACAAGCTAATCGAAGAGAATGCGTTTAAGAAGTTCTACATGCACCGGACCAGTCACTGGCTTGGTATGGACGTCCACGATGCGGGTCCATACAAGGTAGCTGACGAATGGCGGCGTCTGGCGCCGGGCATGGTGATGACCGTCGAGCCGGGACTCTACATTGCCGATGACTTCAAAGATGTCGATCCGCGTTTTCGGGGAATTGGCATTCGAATCGAAGACGACGTGCTGGTAACCGACTCCGGGCACGAGGTGCTTTCGGCGAGAGTCCCTAAGACGATCGCCGAGATTGAAGACGCAATGAAGAACTAGCGCCGGGGGAGGAGGGAATAGTGATTCGCAAGCAATCGATGGGCGTTCTGTCGGCCTTCCTGATATCACTTACAGTACTTGGCCAAACGCCACAAGGGTCAATCAAAGGCTACGAACTGTATAGCTGGAAAAGCAAAGGTCACTGGTACTATTCGCTGTTACCCGGAACGAATCGCTCGAAGAGCTACGAAGAAATTACCGAGCCCAGCATAGTCAAGCGCGACAGCGCGGGTCTGAAGGCCGAGCTACAAAAGCTGCAAAAAGGCGAAGAAGTATTCTGGATGTCGGATGCACCGGACAGCGCGCGCAAGTCAGGCGCGGGTCAACTTCTCAACGTGAAGCATCCTTCGCGAAAACGGATTGAGGACATCAAAGCCATCTGTGACAAGCTGGGCATCAAGCTCAAACTCTCCTGAATCGCCGCTCGTTCGCCTGAGAAGACGTGACCGCCACCAACAAAACAGATTCGGCCATCCTACTCCCTCTGAGAACCAATCCCTGTGGCAAAGGAGAAGCTCATGACGTTCGACAAAAAAGCATTTCTCTATCGGTCGCACCTGACCGTGCTTATTCTGCTTATCACGCTGTCGTTCTCGCAGGCTCAAACACCCGCTCTGGAGACCGCTGCAGCTTCCAGTCAAAAGCAGGGCGACGCAAAGAACGAAGGAAAGACTGAAGACATCGAGCAGTTGAAGGCGCAGGTGAAGCAGCTTCAGTCGCTGGTCGAGCAGCAGCAGCGCGCGATTGAGAAGATTCAGAAACACCTCGACACAACGGACAGCCTGACTCCAGTTGCCACGCCGCCTTCATCGCCAACCGGTACGCCGGTGAGCGCATCTCTGCAAACCGACGCGGTCGAAAACGGCGAGGTTCTCAGGACCGCGCGAGTTGCAAGCCAGTCGAAGGCCCCGGGTACGCCCGCGCCGGTAGCCGGATGGGATAAAAACCATGCATTCCTGCGGAGCGGCGACGGGAACTTTGAGACCTATCTTGGAGGATATGCGCAACTTGATTTTCGCGGCTACCAATCCGGGATTCATCCACCTAATACCTTTCTGGTCCGACGTGCGCGGCTGATGGCGCAAGGTAAAGTGGCGCGATATTTCGATTTCAAAGTGGAAGGCGACTTTGCCGACACCTCCAGCACTCTTCTGCGCGATTTCTACTTGAACATTCACCGCATCGACGGGTTTCAACTCCGCTTCGGTCAGTTTCGAGTTCCAATCAGCCAGGAGGAGATCAGAAGCGCCGCCGTTCAGGATTTCGCCGAACGTTCGCTGGTCAACAATCTTGTGCCCAGCCGAAGCCCGGGCGTCATGGCCTCGGGCACGGTTGGGAAAGGGGTGTTCGAATATCAGATCGGCGCGTTTAATGGCAAAGGCGTGCTCGCCAACAACAACAACGGGACTCCCGAGACCGCAATCCGCTTGCGATTCACTCCGTTTAAGAACAGCTCGGAATTCATCGGCAACGGATTCAGTTTCGGCGGCGCGTTCACTCAGGGGCGCAGCCTGGGGGGTCTGAGCGTGCGTGGACTGACTGAAAGCCGCAGCTTCATATTCTTCGCGCCCGATACCATCAACGGAAAATACATCCGCGCAAACGGCGAGTTCACCTGGTTGCGCGGGCCCGCAGCGATACGCGCCGAGTACGATCAAACAAATCAGCGTCGCGAGAATCTGGGGCCGGGCGGAAGTACCCTTCCGGGAGTCGTTGCTAAGGGCTATGCCGGACAGTTCACCTACCTCCTGACCGGGGAAGAGAAACCCGAAGCGGATATGGTGACGCCAAAGAGCAACTTGTTCGGCGATGGAAACGCCAAACAAGGCTTTGGCGCGTGGGAGCTGAAGTTCCGATATTCAAATCTTCAAATCGCCGACAGCACCGCCAAATCAAATCGCGCAGAGACGTTCTACTTCGGTCCAAACTGGTATCTGAACCGCTACGTGCGATACATACTTGACCTCGGTTTCGAACGCCTTAAGGATCCGGCTCGTTCACCCAAACCTGGTGATAAGAACTTCTTTGTGGTTCTCAGCCGCATTCAAGTAGCGTTTTGATGTATGAGTGTGACCTGCTCTTCGAATCGCTTTCCGACGATCCGAAATCAAACGTGTTAGGAATGAAAGTGGAAATGTCTTAAACTGTCTGCCCCGATCAAACTCCATCGAGACGAGGTCAACGATTGCCGAGCAAAGAAGAAAAAGCGAGGACACGCAAAATCATCACGCGGTTAAAGAAGGCATATCCCGACGCGAAGTGCAGCTTGAACCATTCCAATCCGTTAGAACTGTTGATCGCGACGATTCTTTCGGCTCAGTGCACCGACGAGCGCGTCAACATCGTCACCGCCGATCTGTTCAGAAAGTACCACTCGTGCGCGGACTACTTGAAGGCTCCGACCAGCGAGCTGCAAAACGACGTTCGCACGACCGGCTTCTTTCGCAACAAGACCAAATCAATTCAGGGCGCATGCAAGGTTCTAGGCGAGAAGTATGGCGACCGGGTCCCCGAGACGATGGAAGAGTTGCTGGAACTCCCGGGTGTGGCGCGCAAGACGGCGAATGTGGTACTGGGAAACGCTTTCGGTATCGCGAGCGGCGTTGTTGTCGACACTCACGTATCGCGGCTGTCGCAGCGGCTCGGGCTCACGGCGAACAAGACCCCAGAGAAGATCGAGCGTGATCTGGTTGAGCTTGTGCCAAAGAAAGACTGGGTCGACTTCTCGCACCTATTGATCTATCACGGGCGGCGTGTATGCAAAGCGCGCAGGCCCCTCTGCGAGAAATGCACGGTGGAGAAGTATTGCCCTTCATCGCGGATCAAGACCGGTGAGGAACCGGCGTGACGCGATTGCAGCCCTCTCTGCCAGATTGTGTTCCTTCACCATTTTAGCGGGGACTGCTCGTCCTCCAGCCAGTCGCGAGTCATATCACACCACAACGCAAGGCCCCGCCACTCAGCGAATCTCGAGTAGTATCGTTCGATCTTTTTGTCGGAAGTCTTACGAGCGCCGTTGTGCATCCGGGCGAACTTGCCTCGAACCCACGAATCGAGCGCCAGCCCGTCGTAGCGGCCAACCAGCTTCAGAATATTCTCCGCGGCGTAGTCGCCTACACCTTTGACTCGCTTCATCTCGCGCTTCAGCTCTGCCGTTGGCAGCTCGCTGGTAAGCCAGCTCTCGACATCGATCTCCCCACTCGCAACGCGCCCGGCCAGCTCTTTCAGGAAAGGCGCTCGATACCCCGCTCGCACTTCGTCACGGTAGAACTTCTCGTCCATTGAGGCCATCAATTCCGGGCTGGGAAACGTTCGGCGTCCGGGGCTTGCCTTGCGGCCCAGCGCATCAACGAGCGCATTGATCATCTTGTCCGTCAGTGCCCACGAACAATTCGTTGTGCAGATCATCTTCACCAGGTCTTCGAACACTGTCGGCGCGCGTAACAATCGTCCGGCACCCGAGCTGGCTATCCACGAGAAGTCAGTCTCGTCCGCAACCGCGTTGTAAAAGTGGGTCATGTCATCGTCGAGCCGGAGCATGTGTCGAACATCGCGAGCGATCTTCTCGATCGCCCGGGGTCCGACAGTTCGAGGCACATCAACGTGGACGGCCCGCTTCTTTTCGGAGATCGCCACGGTCACGGGCCGTCCTTTGCCGAAATCGATGACTCTCGTGAGCGCCCAGGTTTCCTGATTCAACTCGAACGGCGGGAGATTGTACCAGCCGTGACTCAACGCCGTTCGTCTAAAGCTGAAGCTTGGGGGAGTCGGGATAGTAAGTTCCATGACCAATATGACCTATATGACCTATATGACCTATATGAGCAGAGGAAAAACAACAATTACTCACTGCTCTTCATCGAGGTCGACAAACTCGTCGGCCTGCTCAATCTCGAAATATTTGTCGAAGACCTCGCCGGAGCGGGGCAGATCGAGATCGCTCGAGAAGAATAGGTATTCGAGGAATCGCTGCTTGACCTGATGTTCGTCGTCGACGACATCCTGACCGAATCCTCCTTGCGTGATGCCTACTACTATTCGTTGCGTCGCTGTCGCTTCACAGTCGTCAGACGACGATTCCAACCGAACACTCCTCTCACGGAGAAGCTCGAGGTAAGCGGGCTTGAAGGTGACCACATAGTAGGACCTCTCCATCTCCATAATAGAAACCGGTTCCGGGTTCAAAGGCGAGGTTCAGAGTTCAGCGACTAGCCGGAGCCTGAACTCTAAACATCATTTCGATTCCTCGGCGCGTCGATACTGCGCACGGATGACTGTCTTGATGTTTCCACGGATGTTGAAGTCGCCTTCGATATCAGCAGACATCGGATCGCAAGCGCCGACAAAGTCTTCGAGGATGCGATTTACCACGTGCTCGTGAAATATCTTCACCGGCCTGAACGCATTGATGTACATCTTTAGTGACTTCAGTTCGACGCAAAGCTCATTGGGAACATAGTCAATCTTGATCGTCGCAAAGTCGGGAAAATCCGAGAAGGGGCAAACTGCCGTGAACTCCGGACACGTGAGCGAGATGCTTATTTGCTTGCCCTTGTACTGGTACTCGAAGGTGTCCAGGCCGGGGAGATTCATCGCCTCGGGCGGTGTTTCCTCAACCACCAGACCGGAGTGTTCCAGGACTTTTGCTGTCATCATCGGCTCCTTTTGCCCCTCAGACCCGCCGGGGGTTTTAGACTGATCCTTAGCGGATCAGGTTTCAGGAACGCAGCTTCATGTTGTTTGCGGACTGCGCGAAGGAGAGTCTAGCAGCGCTGATCAACTCGCTTCAAACGTGACCCGGGTTCATGGATATCGAACGCGGACGTTGCGGCGGCGGAAGAGCAGGCAGAGCAACAGTCCGGCGGCGAAGCCTCCGATGTGCGCCATGTAAGCAACGCCGCCCTCCGCGGCGTGCAGAAACGTCGTCGTGTATTGACTGAAGATCTGAATCACGATCCAAAAACCGAGCACAACGATGGCGGGAAGTTCAAACGTGGTCCACAGAAACCCAAGCGGTATCAACGTCTTTACCCGATTCCGCGGGAACATTATCAGGTACGCGCCGAGAACCCCGGCGATCGCGCCCGACGCGCCTAGCGAAGGCACTGTGGAATTCGGATCGACAAAAATCTGGGAGAAGGACGCCGCTACCCCACACGCAAGATAGAAAATCAAAAACCTCCCGTGCCCGAAGTTGTCTTCGATGTTGTCCCCGAATATCCACAGATAAAGCATGTTCCCGAGGATGTGCATCCATCCGCCGTGCATAAACATCGAGGTTATGATCGTCAGCCAGATCGGGGTTGGACCGGGAAACTGCGGGATAGTGCCACCGCCCGGGATCCGTACCGGCGCTACGAGGTCGATATTGTGCGTGATCTCATAAGGCACAACCGAGTACGCATATGTAAACTCAGCGCCAGCTTCCGTACCGGCCGCCTGTTGAAACACCAAAAACACAACGGCATTAATAGCGACTATGATGTAGACCACAAATGGAGTAGTCGTCCGGCTCCGGTTGTCGTCTCCTATGGGTAGAAGCATGTGGTACCTCGGAGAGAAGCATGGACCTTATTTTGGCGTCAACAGGTAGTGGCTCTCGTCGCCAGGCGTTACCTACACCCCCGGCATCGTATGTCACCTGCCGCTCCACCTCAATTTGCTTCGCAGTATTTCGAAGTAATCCCGGTCTTTTGCGCAGACCGTGTTAAACGTCTTGGCGCTCTTGCGTATCTCGACGCTGTCCCCTGCCATCAACGGCAGTCCTGTCTGTCCGTCGGCGGTAAGCATGACTTCCTGCTCGCGGGTATTCATCTGAAGCCTGATTTCGACGTCGAACGGAAGCACCAGAGGCCGATTCGTTAGAGTGTGAGGACAAATCGGGCAGATAGAAATCGCGGCGGCGCCCGGGGTTATGATCGGTCCGCCGGCAGCGAGATTGTATGCGGTTGAGCCGGTGGGTGTTGCTACAATCAACCCATCCGCCCTGTAACCCGTGACATAGTGCGGCCCGACCCAGCAGTCAATATCGATTATTCGGGCCAGGGCTGATTTATTGAGAACGACGTCGTTAAGCGCTGTCCCCGCACCTACCTGGTCTCCATCTCGCAGCACTCGCCAATCGAGCATCGTTCGTTGAACAACCTCGAAGTCCCCGCGGACCACAAATTCGAGCGCCGGTATTGCTTCCTCCGCGGCGAACTCCGTCAGATACCCAAGCGTCCCGAGATTGATTCCCAGAACAGGCGTGCCACGCCCTGCCACAAGCCTGGCGGTTGAGATCATGGTGCCGTCGCCGCCAAGCGCGACTAGCAGGTCGCAGTTGTCGGCAATTTCTCTCGCGGAGACGGAGAAGGTTCCGGGCGGCAGGTCCTTGATGCGATCGTTGACGAAAAGGTTGATCTCGTGATCGGCCGCCCAGCTCGCTATCTGGGCTGCCAGGTCCTTCGCGCGAGGCTCACCCGGCTTGGTGATGATCCCGATTTTTGCAGGTTGCTGAGCCATAAGCTGACGGTCCCGGATGAGGTGCGATCTGGCGGCCGGAACCGCTTCCGGTCGCTTATCACGGCGTTACGTTTTGACTTCTCCGATTGCCCTATTCATGGACTGGCACCCATAACAGAATGTGGCGGATCACCTGTAAATTATCGGGCTGAACTCCGATTTCAAAGGTGTCATATTCATTTGCCAGTGCGAGGTATTCATCGTAGAGCGCGCGGAGAGCTTCGCTCGCTTCCTGCTCGATACGCTCAAGGTCCTCGCGCAGCTCCTCTTCGTCGGCCCGGTACGGTTCTTCGTTCGATCGCGGTTCAGCGGAGCCAAACACGGCACCCGCAAGCGTAGAGAACATTCCGGCCAACCTGTTCTCGCTCTCGAAAAAGTGCAGCTTGTTGGAAATAAAGGTCTCCAGATTGAGGCTCTCGGTAAACGAACCCTTCGAGGCCTGTGCTTCACGCACCTGTTCGAGTTGGAGTTCGAATCGATTGCGAAGTCTTTTTAGTTCAGGCTCGATACGACCCAATGCCGCGTCTGCGACGCGGGTTAGAAAATCTTCAAGCAAATCGCCCGGGGCCGAGAAGAGACCGAACACAGGATTGAAGTAAACCTTGAGGCGCTCCGTTCTCACCAGCCTTTCAATCAACTCGGTCACGCACTGTTGAAAGTCAGATTTTGTCGTGAGGTAGTTTCCCGGGCGATAGCCGATGGCCGGATCAGGTTGGGTTCCGACCTGAGAGACTCCGGCGAAATCATCCTCCAGGGCGTCCCAGTTCATCGCGAGATCGGCCTCGGGAAGCCAGGCAGCATAACTTCGCTCTTCTGAGTGGTTGAGCCCGGCGCGGAGGCTCCGGAAGTTGACCGAATACTCGATGAGCACAGCCGGCCGGTAGACCGACGGCAGTCCGTCACCGGGCCTGAGCCAGGCTTCGGCGATCCCTTCGATTCTCAGTTTCTCGATGTCTTGTTCACTCACATCGTGTTGAAACGAGGTACTAGTCCTGGGAAGCGGCTTCTGCTGTCTGGGAGGCCTCGCTGCGATAATAGAGGATTCGCCCGCAGTTCTCGCAAATGATCAACTCGTCGCCCTTACGAACATCGCTGAATATCTTAGGACGGACTCTTACGCGGCAAGCCGCGCATATGCCGGTGCTGCGCACCTCTGCGAGTGCTTGCCCTCGACCCAGTCGTGACAGCCGTTCGTAGTTCGAAAAGAGATGTCTCGGCACTTGAGCCGCCAACTTTTTCCGGCGCGAGGCGAATTCAAGCAACACCCGGCTGGCTTCCTCGTGTTCCTGGTCCAACGCAGCCAGAACGACATCCACCTCCGCTCGCATCCGTTCGACATCAGGCGCTCGGGTGACGATCTCGGCATCAAGCGCTTCAATCTCTTCCATCCGCTTGAGTATTTCGGTCTCCAGAGAGCCGATGTGTTTCCGAGCCGTGTCAATCTCGCGCAAAACAGCGGTATATTCCTTCTCGTTTTGGACTCGAGTCTTGTCTCGCTCAAACTTCTCGTGGTTTTGTTGGGTGGTGGCCAGTTCGGCCTCTAGTTGTTTGCGGTCTTCGAGGGTTCGTTCGTGCTTGCTCTTCAGGTCCAGGAACTCGGCGGCGTGCTCTTTGAATTCGGTTTCTGTCCTATCGCGTTCTTCCGGTATTCTAGAAAGCCGTTCCGACGTGCGCTGTATCTCGATGTCGAGTTCCTGGAGCTCAATGAGCTGACTTAATTCAGGGCTCACAGAGTTCCTCCATATTTTTTCAAAGCAGAGTCTACTACATCGATTGCCTATACTCAAGTTTCCCACGATCCACTTTCATAGGCACTTTCTTCTCGCCAGGAGGGTATTTTTCGCTGTCTTATCGGCAGAGCTCGCTTTGACGAGTCTGCGTCTGGGCAATCGACTCGAGTGTTGTGTCAGTCACAATGCTCGCCGTAGTGGGCTGGACGACGCGTGAATATACGAACGGGATTTAATGAGTCTTCGAGGGAACCCAACCGGTGTGGTGAAGTAATCCATTTATTTTCCGAGCCGGAACGCGGGTCGCTCCCGCGTCCGGCTCGGCTAGGGCCTCTACCATTCTGCTTCTGCCCTAGAACGTAATTCCTAGCTGTGCCTGGTAGGCACGAGGCGTCACGAAGTGCGTTCCGCTGAAGGTTGAGAGGAAGTTGTAAAGAGCTTCCTTGTTCGCCAGATTGATTCCGGTCAGCCGCAGAGTTATTTTCGTTCGCTCCGTGCGGAATAGGTTATCTGTTCCCACGCTTGCGTCGAAGAGGTGGCGCGGCGCGATGCGGGGTGGATTGTGGTCATCGCTTGCCGTCCCATCCGCGGGGATGCGTAAACGCGTAGCGCCGCGGTTCGGATCACTGCAACTCGTGAGCCCTTGAGTCGGTGTGGCAAAGGCTCCGCCGCAGAACAGTCCTATCTGTGCTTGCTGGTCGGGGGTCAACGTCAGCGCCGTGTCAAAGTCCGGGACTGAGCCGGCAACCAAGCCGCTGTCATATCGCCAGGTGAACGCGACGTAAGGTGCCAATCGTTTGAATTGGTTGAACTGGTACTGCACCTGAGTCGTCTGCTGGAATGCCTGATCATGATCTATTCGGAACACCCCTTCCGGCAAGTCCGAGTTGAAGAACAAACCGCCACTCTCGGGTGGGAAGTAGCGCGCGCGCGTATGCCCGGCTACAAAGAAGGCGGACAGGCCCTTGTAGTTGGCGAGATTGACTCGCAACGCGACGCCGTCGAGCTTGGATTTATTCCACGAGATTGGAAACGCGATCGGCGTATTCAGAATGACGTTAAAATCATACGCGTTTTGCGTGTACTTCCAGAAGTAGTCCGCATCCACGATGATGTATCGGCCGATACCCTGTTGGATGCCTGTGTTGAACTGATTTCGTCTTCCGGGCTGTAGCGGCTGATTGGTCGCATCACCGAGTATTCCGTCCGCCAGCCCACCCGCTCCGGTAGCGCTCGACAAGATCAGATTCTCATTGTACGGAGTTTCGAAAGTCCTCGTGTAAGCGAAACGCAGCACGGTTTTGGTGGGCTTCACATGATAGGCGATTCCTAGCCTTGGTTGCCAAAGGTTGCCGTGGCTGATGCCGTTGTAGTTGTCGAAGCGGACCCCAAGATTCAACGACAGGTCGTGAATTGTCATAAGGTCCTGGGCATAGAAAGCTTCTTGTTTTACATCAGTGTGGCCCTGAAAGGTAAACTGGTTCCCTCCCCGCGTCAGGTCGAACGGCGCAAGCGCCGGAATAAAGCCTTCGCTGGCGGGATCATTAAAAGCAGGATCGGTTATCCCGAACTGGAACCCTTCGCTCAGAAATGTGTGCGTAACCTGAACGCCAACCTTTACGTTGTTGATCCCGCGGTTGTATGCCAAATCGGCTTTGATGCCGACGTTATTGAGGCGGCGTGACTGTGATATCGTCTGAGTCTCGTCGGAAAACGGCTCGGCGCTGGGAAGGTACTTGACTACATCAACCCTGTAAAACGGATTGATGGTCAACAAAAGCGTTGGGCTGAAAGTATGCACGTATCCCGGTGCGATGTTGATAGTATGAACCAGCTGTCGCTGGTCTTGCCCTAGACCCTCCTGGTCGAAGGTGTTTGGTGTCTGAAAGAAGTTTCGCGCCCAATACAGGTTCAAGTGCAACGCATCGTTTGGTGTGGGGTTGTAGTCGAAATGGTCAAAAATCGTTGCTGATTTGCCCTTGTCGTGGAGAGCAACGAACTCGGGCCCATCGAGAAAGCGGCCCGAGCGCTCAAAGTCGAACGCAGCAAAATTGCCGACCGTCTTGTTCCCGAATCCGAACGTACCCTGCTCCTGCGTTGTTCCGAAGCTGCCGTACAGTCCCGAAAGGCTGCCAAACGATCTGCTTGCCCCCAGTCCCGATTTGGTGGTTGCATTGATCACCAGGCTCGTCTTGTCGCCATATTCGGCAGGCGGACCCCCGGTTATTACCTCAAGCGATTGAATTGCGTTGACAGGAAGCTGCGTCGAGAAGGCTTTGCTTTGTTGGTCGTTGATCGGCTGATTGTCCAAAGATATCGATACTTGCGCGTGATCGCCAAGAGGATGAACAAAGCCGTTAGAGTCTGCTGCTACACCAGGCGCGGCCTTGGTGATCACATCGCTCAACCCCGAACCGGGTGTGCTGAGCGACATTCTCGCCATAAGCGATTGATCTACGTCAGTGTGAGTTGTAGGTACGGTCTCGATGATGTCGGCCGAACCCGACACGTCGACCTCCGCCGAGGTTCCCGAGACTGTCAGTGGTATGTTCAAGCTTTGAGGAACCGAGGATCGAACCTCAAGCGATTGTTGCGCAGCGCCGAAGCCCGATGCCGAAACAGTGATCGAATAATTGTTCGGCGGTATGTTGTCAAAGCGAAATGCACCGTTTGAGTCGGCGCTGGTTGTTCGTTGATAGCCGGTGATGCGGTTTTCAATTTTCACGCTCGCGCCGGGTACTACCGCGCCAGTCGGGTCGGTCACTACTCCTTCGACCGTCCCGGCGGTGCCGAGCGATTGACCGAACGCAAACGACGCCCCTGAAATCAAGAGGAATGTTGCGACGGCGAACGACAAAATCAAAGAAAGTGTTCGTGACAGCTTCGTGGTTCCCGTCTCGTGTCTACTTGGATGCATAACAAACTCTCCTTTGTATGAGCGAAAGGCGATCTACTCAAAAGATTCGGTGTGTGATTCGCCACAAACGAATCAAGTAAATGCGGCGACGAAGGGCTGCTCTACGGAGTCAATTGCCTAACGCCATCGTATCGCCCACGATCGGGTTGATTACAAACCGGGCAATGGGGCGCAACCGTCAGATGGACTAATAGTATTGAGCCGCAGCAGACCGCGAATCAGTTAGGAGAGAGGTGGATCACGGCCGGACGGGACCAGGGTAGGAGTTTCCGGTAGAGGGTGCGTCCGAGGGACTTCCCGGACCGTTGCTCGGATCGGAAATTCGAGGACCAGAGAAACGGGTCGAACCGAGGAGCTAAAGGTTCGGGACACCCAGCACGAAGGGCAATTCGAATCGTCGTTTGATTGAGGCTGCTTACTCGATCGATTGGAATCGTCGGACAGAACCGTGCGAGCGGTGGCGACCTGCTCGGAACCAGGGTGATGGTGAGTGGCGCTTACAATGAACCCATGACCAATAAGACACAGTAACAACACCGCGAGTGGGTTCCCGCCCGCTCTTCGCCATATCTGCTTGGTAAAACCAACGCGCACGTTAACACGGCTCCCGATCCGAGAATAATCCAGATTTAACAATGCTCGGCTTCCAATTGTCAAACGAAGAACGCGGCCGTATAGGCGAGTTGCACAACCCCGTACGACTTTGAGATGCTGACAGCGTTAGACAGCAGAAACCCATATCTCCCGGAATGTGGCTGGCGACCTAAGCCGCTCGCGCAAAGTGAAATGGAAGCTTTCTTACTAGCCATTGCAACGTTTCTTTCCACCTTGATCGGAGGGATTTTTGGAATTCGTTACCGGGCCCATCTTCATCTAATCATCAGTTTCACGGCGGGCGTATTAGTTGGGGTAGCCTTCTTCGATATTTTGCCTGAGGTGTTCCGCATAATCACAGAGGGGCAATTTAAGCGTTACACCACCGATGGTCGCAGTCATACTTGGCTTCCTTGCGATCCACACACTGGAGAAGGCCGCGGTCATACACAGCGCGCACGAGGATAAGTACGCGGACCATAAGCACCCGCTGGTCGGCTGTATTGGTGCTTCAGGATTGGCATTCCATAGTCTGTTAGACGGTGTAGGAATCGGCTTGGGGTTCCACGCAAGTTCGCACGCCGGGCTGTTGATCGCAATCGCAGTTATTGCCCATGACTTTTCGGATGGTCTGAATACCGTCAGTTTAGTGCTTATCAACAAGCATACGGTCAGGAAGGCGCTGCGATTTCTCGTAGTAGACGCTGTTGCGCCTATAATAGGTTTGGGCTCAACATATCTGTTCACTATTCCCGACACATTTCTGGCAATTTACTTGGGCTTTTTCGTCGGCTTCCTACTCTATCTCGGCGCCGCGGACCTGTTGCCGGAAGCGCACAGTAAGCATAGTTCTTACAAACTCATCGGACTAACTTTCTTAGGTGTGTTATTCATTTTCATCGTGACGCGGGTTGCCTGAGGTAGGCTTCGGATCGGAGACCACTGAGCCGAGGGAGCGCTACCTGAACAAAAAAGCACTGAAGACCTGCTGACCGCAGCAGAAATGCCCAGCAGGCTGAGCCGGCTAGAATTTCGCGGAAAGAGCAAGAACCGGCGGACGGAAGCCGTGAAGGAAGCGGTGATTGTGTTAGGAACGGAGCATCCTATAACGAATCGAGCATTGGCTTCGAAATACAAGACGCTCCGATCATCCGGATTATCCGACGGGTGCATACCAAGGTACAGTTCCAAGACCCTACTCATTGCTCGCTTCAACCTGCCTGGGTTACAATAAGGCTCCGCGCCACAACCAGAGCATTCGCTTGTATTGTGTCACTGCGCGGTCGTCCTGGAGGTTGTCTTTTATGAAACTCGTCGTGGTTGTCGTGTTTGCTCTCGCGCTCGTGGCGCCCGCTCTGTCGATGCAGGATAGCCAGCCGCAAGACGCGGCGGCACCCTCGTCCACAGACGGCATCAAGGCGCTTCCGCCAATGAATCTCCAGGATTTCAACGGGAAGGCCATCCCCGCCGATCAGTTCAAGGGCAACATCCTGGTACTCGACTTCTGGGCCACGTGGTGTGTGCCGTGCATCGGGGAGATCCCAACACTCAACCGGCTTCAGGAGAAGTACGGAGCTAAAGGTGTCACGGTTCTCGGTGTTGCGATGGCATCGGGCGACGCGGCAGAGGTTAAGCCGTTTGTCGGCCGCAACAAGATGAAGTACACAGTGTTGATGGGCGATGACGATCAGGTTTATGACTTGAATGTCGTAGCATTCCCAACCACCCTTCTCATCACTAGAGAAATGAAAGTCTTTCGCAGGTATATCGGCGCAGGTCCGAAAAAGGCGGCGGAACTCGAAGCCGACATTCTGAAACTGCTAGCGGCAAGCTGAGCGGCATACTCCTTCGATCCCCGGACTCAATACTCGATCCCGCGCAACAGCTAACCCTTGCTCTTGGCGGCGGCCGCCTTAGCAGCGGGTTCAGGAGCGCGCTGCCTGCGATGTCGGGCTCCAACCATGCGGTGGTTCTGGTAATATTTCTCCACCCGCTTCGAAAGCGTGTTGCGATGGATTCGCAGCTCGTCGGCGGTTTTTGATAGATTCCCTTTCGTGCGTTTTAGTACCGAGAGTATGAAGTACTTTTCGAACTCCGCTACTGCATCTTCAAACAGAATCCCCTTCTCCACCATTTCCGTCACGAGGGCCTCGAGCCTGCTCTTCATCTCAGTTCTCCTATAGCGTTCTTCGCTCATCAATTCGCCTGTCCCCAGAGCCGCATGACCGCTTCATAACCGCTGAAAAACCGTCCCCTCAATTCCGGCGAGGTCAGATAGGCAATCGCTCGCGTCCCTTCCAGAAGGGCCGGTCCAAATGTCGCCCGCTCGACAGCTTCAGGCCTTAGAGGGAAGGCAGTCAATGCAAGATAAATCACCGAACAAATAAGCCAGCCCCTGATGAGCCCAAATGCCGCCCCGAGCACCTGATCCAGCCACCCAAGTCGTGCCTTCTTGAGCCCGCCGCGCAACCACCGCGAAACAAAAATCCCCGCCACGAGCACAAGCAAGAAAACCGCTGCAAACCCGAGCAGATCTGCCAGACGCGCAGCGACAAAGATGCGCAGCACTCTTGCAGCATACGGGTATGCGTATGCTGCAACAATCAGCCCGGCCACGCTGAACGCAACCGACACTATTGCCCGGATGATTCCTCTTGTTGCGCCTGAGATGACGGATACGACTACTACCAGCAGGACGAAATAGTCGAGGACTGTCATAGGACTTGGGATGCAGGAAACAGGACTCACGATTCAGGCGCTGAAAGCCCGAATCCTGATTCCTGACTCCTGATACCCGAATCTGTGATCGTTCTGCCTGTCAACAATCTGTACGCCTCAAGATACTTCTCACTTGTTCGCGCGATCACCGTCTCTGGAAGCTCCGGTCCGGGAGGCTGTTTGTCCCACGTGACCGTCTCGAGGTAGTCGCGCAGATACTGCTTATCGAATGACTGCTGCCCCCTCCCTGGCTCGTAAAACTCTTTCGGCCAGAACCTGGATGAGTCCGGCGTCAGGGCTTCGTCCACCAGGATCACCTTCCCGTCTTTCAACCCAAACTCAAACTTCGTGTCGGCGATGATAATGCCTCGCGAATCCGCGAACTCGGACGCCCTCGAGTAGAGGGTGAGAGTCAAGTCCTTGAGCTCACGAGTGACATCCTCGCCTATCACGTCCGCCATTTCGCGCTCGCTAATATTAATGTCGTGCCCGGTCTCCTCCTTCGTCGCCGGTGTAAAAATCGGCTCGGCAAGCTTGTCGGACTCCCTCAACCCGGCGGGCAGCCTCACCCCGCACACTTCACCGGTCTTTTGATACTCTTTCCAGCCCGAGCCGACGAGGTACCCCCGAGCGACGCATTCGATCGGAAAAACATCGGCGCGCACAACGAGCATAGACCTTCTCTCGAGTTGATCGCGATACGAAGGCAAAGGCGCCGGATAGAAATCGACATCCGTGGATATCAAGTGATTCGGAACGACGTCTTTCAGGAAGTCAAACCAGAACAACGACAGCGCGGTGAGCACCGCGCCTTTGTATGGAATCGCGTTCGGCATCACAACGTCGAAGGCCGAGATGCGGTCGGTAACAACGATCAAAAGCTTGTCTTCGATCGCATATACGTCTCTGACCTTGCCGCGTCTGAAAAACTCGACACCAAGGATATCAGTTTGAGTGACTACGTTAATAGTCGCGCCTCTTCTATTGGATTAAGCTGTCAACTCGCGTGGAACTGATACTGACGTCCAAGGGCTTTGTGATGGCACTCCGCATTATTAGCAAGAGCCTAACCGATGTCAAGCACTAACAGCGCGAATGATCAACTTTGTTTTGATTTTTTTTCGACGAACACTTTTTCCTCAAGATTGCTCGTGCTCTTCGCTTACTTGTATACTCTTCCGCCGTCGGTCTCACAGCGCTCACGTCGTGATCGCTGGCCGCGGCCCAGGCAAAGACAAAGGCTACGACATGGATTTCAAGCTTGTATGCGACTACGTTCCGCAAGGCGATCAGCCCCACGCAATCGAGCAGCTGGTGCGCGGATTCGACGAAGGCCTCCAGCATCAGGTGCTGCTGGGTGTGACGGGTAGCGGCAAGACTTTCACGATGGCTGCGGTTATCGAGCGAATCAACCGTCCCGTGCTGGTGATGGCCCACAACAAAACTCTGGCGGCTCAGCTCTACCAGGAGTTCAGATCTTTCTTCCCGAACAACGCCACCGAGTACTTCGTCAGCTACTATGACTACTATCAGCCCGAGGCATATATACCGTCTACCGACACTTATATCGAGAAAGAATCCACCATCAACGAAGAAATAGACCGGCTGCGGCTGTCTGCCACCCGGACCCTGTTCGAGCGGCGTGACTGCATTATCGTCGCAAGCGTCTCGTGCATCTACGGTCTGGGCGACCCCGACGCATACTACGGCATTATCGCGTTCGTCGAGCGCGGTCAGCAACTGTCGCGCACTGCATTGCTGAAGAAGCTCGTTGAGATCCAGTACCAGCGCAATGACGCATCCTTCGAGCGCGGGATGTTCCGAGTCCGCGGCGACGTGGTCGAAATCTACCCCGTGTACCAGGAAAATGCATTCCGCATAGAGTTCTGGGGCGATGAAATCGAATCGATCTCGACGATCGATCCGCTGCTGGGCGAGGTGATCGAAACACACGAGCGACTCCCGATCTATCCGAAGTCTCACTTTGTAATGCCACAGGACCGCTTGAAACGCGCGATCAGGACAATCAAAGAGGAACTCGACTGGTGGGAGCCACAGCTTATCGAGCAGGGAAAGTTGCTCGAAGCTCAGCGCCTGCACCAGCGAACCCTGTATGACATCGAGATGCTCAAGGAGCTCGGGTATTGTCACGGTATCGAGAACTACTCGCGCCACCTGACCGGAAGATTGCCCGGCGAACCGCCCCCGACATTGCTTGATTATCTCCCCCGCGACGCGATGGTGATGGTAGACGAGAGCCACCAGACGATTCCGCAAGTTCGAGGCATGTACCATGGCGATCAATCGCGCAAGAAGACTCTGGTTGAGTACGGATTCCGTCTGCCTTCGGCGATGGATAATCGCCCTCTCAACTTCGAGGAGTGGGAGCGGCGGATGGGTCAATTGGTGTTCGTGTCGGCGACTCCCGGTCCTTACGAACTGTCAAAGACCGCCGGTGAGTTTGTCGAGCAAGTCATCCGTCCGACCGGCCTGATCGATCCGGTTGTAGACGTGAGACCGGTGAAAGGGCAGATCGACGACTTGCTGAACGAGGTTCGCATGCGGGCCGCTTGCAACGAACGCGTGCTGGTCACCACGCTTACGAAGAAGATGGCCGAAAACCTGACCGAGTATTACGCCGAACTGGGCGTGCGAGTGCGCTATCTGCACTCCGAGATTCAGACGCTGGACCGAATAAAGATTCTGCGAGACTTGCGGGCGGGCGAATTCGATGTACTCGTAGGGATAAACCTGTTGCGCGAGGGGTTGGACCTACCCGAAGTGTCGCTCGTCGCGATACTCGACGCGGATAAAGAAGGCTTCTTGCGGTCAGAACAGGCGCTCATTCAGACAATCGGACGGGCAGCGCGCAACCTCAGCGGCAAAGCGATTCTGTACGCGGATCGGGTTACTGATTCAATGCGCAGAGCCCTCGGTGAAACCCAGCGGCGCCGCGAAAGACAAGCAGTTTACAATCGGGAGAACAACATCACACCACAATCCATCGTCAAAGCGATTGGTTCGACACTGGTATCGATCGCTGAAGCAGATTACTTCAAGCTGCCCAGCGTGGCCGAGGAAGCGGAGGAGTATTCGGCCGAGAACATCGCCGCCACGATCAAGAGGCTAGAGGGACAGATGCGAGCCGCAGCCGCAAAATATGAATTCGAGCGTGCGGCCGAGCTGCGTGATAAGATCAAGTACCTGCGAAGCCGCCAGCTTGAGGTTGCTTGAACTGCCGAGACCCCGTCTTGCGTTTTCCAGTATGAGCCAGTTTACTTTCATCACCGCGGGAGAATCGCACGGCAAAGGCTTAGTCGCCATTATCGAAGGCCTGCCTGCCGGTCTCCCGATCGATCCGGTTTTCATCAACCGCGAACTCTGGCGGCGGCAGCAGGGCTATGGCCGCGGCGGCCGGATGAAGATTGAAAACGATGAAGTAGAGATTCTATCCGGCGTGCGTCACGGTAAGGCTCTCGGATCACCGGTCTCGCTGCTCATTCGAAATCGCGACTTTGAGAATTGGCGAGACGTGATGGCCCCGGAGCCTCGCGAGATCCCAAACGACAAACGCGCCCGAACGCTTACACGACCGAGGCCTGGCCACACCGACCTGGCCGGAGGGCTGAAGTACGATACTCACGACCTGCGCGACATACTTGAACGTGCCAGCGCGAGAGAGACCGCGGCTCGGGTCGCCGTCGGAGCTTTCGCCAGGCTCCTGCTCAAAGAAATAGGGATAGAAATCGCGAGCCACACCGCGATGATCGGCGGCATGCCGGACAAACCGATAAAAGCGACTTGGGAACAGATCACATCCATTCCCGATGACTCGCCTCTTCGGTGCGTAGACGGCGAAGCCGAACAGAAAATGATTGCCCTTATCGACGCCACAAAAGAAGCAAAGGATACGTTAGGAGGAATCTTCGAAGTGGCCGCGCGCGGTGTCGTAGCGGGGCTCGGCTCACACACCCAGTGGAATAGAAAGCTCGACGGCCGCCTTGCCCAGGCAATTATGTGCATCCCAGCTGTAAAGGCCGTTGAGATCGGTATGGGTGTGGAGGTGAGCCGCAGCACCGGTTCGCAGGTGCACGATGAGATCGGCTATAATTCAACTGAACAACGCTTCACCCGACCAACCAATCGCGCAGGGGGAATCGAGGGTGGCATAACTAACGGCGAGGAGTTACGAGTGAGCGGTCACCTGAAACCGATTTCGACATTGCGGAAGCCGCTCGCGAGCGTTGATGTGATCACCAAGGACGAATCAGCGGCCGCTTTCGAACGCTCGGACATCGTTGCGGTTCCCGCGGCCGGAGTGATTGGTGAAGCGATGGTGGCGATCGTTCTCGCCGATGCATCAAGAGAGAAGTTCGGGGGCGACAGCCTCGGAGAAATGAAGCGAAACTTTGACGGCTATCTGGAACAGTTGAAGCGCTATTAGTAATGATGCTGAAACGTGACGAGTGAAGCGTGATCCCGGAGTTTCCTTGCTTTCACGCTTCGCGAATTGAGCAAAAGACAATGATCGCACTGACCCACAACCGGCAGGTAACCAACAATCGAACCGACGTAGACCCCGAGGTAGAAGAACTGCGTCGGTCGATCAACGCGAGGCGCACACACGGCATACTTTATTATCTGCTGCTGGTGGCGATATTTTTCGTGGGCTTCGCGATGGGCTACGCAACGCACAGCCTTGTAGGGGCTGCTATAATACTGATCGGACTGGCGATCGTGGCCTGGAGAGAAGTGACCGGGTTTCGGGCCCGAACCGCCGTGATGAACCAGCTACTAGGCGAGAGGCTGGCTGAGCGGCGCCAGTCTGACGAAACACCTAAGGAGTTCGAGACAGGGAAATGATTTTGAATGTTGTTAAGTACGGAGATCCGATCCTCACGAAGCGCGCGGACGAGGTAATCGACTTCGATGAGAAACTGAGCAAGCTTGTCGACGACATGTTCGAGACTATGTACGGTGCGCCCGGCGTTGGTCTGGCCGCTCCACAAGTCGGAGTGCTCAAGCGCCTCTTTGTGATGGATTGCAGCAGTGGCAAGGACAAGAAACAGAAAGTGGTGCTGATCAATCCGAAAATTGAAACCGAAGAGGGCGAGCAGATCGGTGACGAAGGCTGCCTGAGCTTTCCCGGCGTTTTTCTGGAAATAAAGCGGCCGCAGCGCGTTGTGGTCCGCGCCCGTGACATGGATGGCAGCGAAATAACTCTCGACGTGATGGATCTGCAAGCTCGCTGCGTTGCGCACGAAACCGACCACCTTGACGGAGAGGTGTTCATCAACTATCTGAGCCCTCTTAAGCGTGACCTGACAAAACGAAAAATCAAGAAACGCATCAAACAGGGCGATTGGTAGGCTTCGTGGGGGCGGAGGGTAGCACTAGCTCCCCGAGGGTTTGACGGCTCTCGCCGGTCCCCAGGTTCTCAATCCACCGGGACTGGCGTGGATTCTAGTCAGCGTCCGGTTGCTCGCGCGCAAAGCAAGGCGCCGGACACCAGATAGCGGTTGTGCCAGGGCTTCGTCAGTTGCGTGCGTTTGGGACAGAGTTTTGAGAGGAATGGCTCAATTGACTTGGCAAGGCTGCTGTAGTAGGTTTCGACTATGATCTGCTGCGACCAGCCGATGATTAGTGAAGAACGATAAACGAAGGTATATACCTTACCGCGCTTGAGAGCCAAAAAGGCTGGATTGGCGCTTTTTTTGTTATGGGAGACAAACCCGCAGTCTTGAAAAAAGTCACTCTACCCGAAGAAGGGATTCGGGCGCTTTTCGGCCCCTACGACGAAAACATAAAGCACCTCGAAAGCTTGATCGGCGTCCGGATCAATCTCCGCGGCAGCGATATGATGATCGAGGGAGATGAGCAAGACGTCAGGGTAGTCGAGAGGGTGCTCGAAGATTACGCGGCCCTGTTCGAAGAAGGCCGGCGGATGTCCAACGACGAACTGAAGTCCGCCTTTAAGCAAATCGCCGAAGATCGCGCCTACACTCTACGCGATTATTTCACCAGAACTCGCATCAATCCGACCGGCAAGAAGCAGGTCATGGCGCGATCGGCGAACCAGCGTCGCTATATCGAAGCCATTGAGAAGAACGACATCGTCTTTGGCATCGGGGTCGCCGGAACCGGAAAAACGTATCTCGCGGTTGCGATGGCGGTTCAAGCGCTGATGCAGAAACGCGTAAACCGGATCATCCTCGCGCGGCCGGCAGTCGAAGCCGGGGAAAAGCTGGGGTTTCTGCCGGGCGATCTGCAGGACAAAGTCGATCCTTATTTGCGTCCTCTCTATGACGCACTATTTGATCTGGTCGACTATGAGAAGGTGACGAAGCTGCTGGAGAAGCGAGTAATCGAGGTCGCGCCGCTCGCCTTCATGCGGGGGCGAACTCTGTCGGATGCGTTCATCATTCTGGACGAAGCGCAGAACACGACTTCCGAACAGATGAAGATGTTTCTCACACGCATAGGTTTTGGTTCTAAGGCGGTAATAACAGGCGACATAACTCAGATAGATTTGCCGGCGGGCCGGCGATCTGGACTCGTCGAAGCGCAACGAGTGGTTGCCGGTGTGGACGGCATCGAGTTCATCTATTTCACCGAGAAGGATGTGGTACGCCATCACCTCGTCCACATGATCGTCCAGGCGTACGAGAAACACGGTAAGACAAAGTTTGAAGACAAGCTGTAAGATTGCCGATTGGCGATTGGCGATTGCCGGTTGAACCAGGAGCGCCCGGTCGCGCTTCGTTTTGATCTCTTTCCTTGGCAATCGGAAATCGACAATCGGAAATCTACAATCCGCACTATGTCAAAGCCTGCTGCAACTAACCGACCCAGCCTTTCGGCGCGGCTGATGCACGCTCTGAAGACCTTCTCTGCCAGCTTGTCCGATCAAGCGGTGATCGACGCGGGCCTCGGCCTGCTTATCATCGTCGCGCTTTCTATTCTTCTGCTTCGCGACTATCAACGCCCGCACGTCGAACAACTACCCGCGGGCAGCGTCGCCTCGGCCGACATAATCGCACCCGAGGACCTGAAGATCGAAGACACCGCCGAGACAAAGATTCTTCGAGACCAGGCGGCTGCGCAGGTTTTGCCGGTATTTGATTTCAACGTCCGGATAGCACGTGAGGCTCGAAACAGTCTCGAGCAACTGTTCGCGACTGGTCGTGCGGCACCTGTCGATGCAGGGGTCGAGGAGTTGCACGACAAGATTGAGGAAGGAATCGGCATTCCGCTCGACCCTGACCAGATCGCTCTCCTCAAGAAACAGCGCTTCAGTTCGGAGCTCGAGCGGCTGATGACTGAGCATGTCGAGTCGGTGATGTTGGTACCGATTGTCAGCAGCCGCAGCCAGTTTCGCAGGTTCGGGGCGAGCGGGATCATACGCAGGGATCTGAGGACCGGGCAGGAGGTCGTGGTTACCGACCTTACCTCGGTTCGGGATAAGATGACCGCCAGCGCGTCGCTCAAATCCGAGAAGCTCATCTGGCCGGCAGAGTACAGCACGAATGACCGCAAGATGCTTGGGGAGATACTTGGTTCCCTGGTCGTACCAAATCTTGAATACAATGAGGTCGAGACGGAAAAGCGAAAGATTCAAGCGCGTGACGGGATACCGCCGACGATGGTTCTCGTGGGGCGCGGAAAGCCGATCGTCTCGAGCGGCCAGACGGTAACCCCCGCTCAGGCGATGCTGCTCGCCGAAGCCGCGCTTCGCAGGCCGATCGGCCAGCGTGCAATCGAATTCGCAGGCACGATAATAGTAGTGATGCTGCTCTTGCTGGTGTTATGGCAGTACATGGTCCGGTATCAACACCAGCATCTTCGGGTCCGCAGGCATTTTCTGCTCCAGATCGCGTGCTTTGTTGTAACACTCGGACTGGCACGGCTCTTCTTTACCTTCGCTTCTGCAATGAGCCAGTGGTCGACCCACACGCCGTTCAACTTGCCAACTGGATATCGTTACCTTGCACCGTTGGCAGTCGGGGCAGTGATGGTGACGATTCTGACGGACGCAAATGCCGCGTTCATTTTCTCGGCGATCTTGTCGGTGTTTGTCGGGGTGTTTTCCGGGAATGTATATCTAGCTACTTTCACATTGATGTCAAGCGCCGGAGCGATCTACCACTTGCAGAATTGCAGAGACCGAACCGCACTGGTGGCCGCGGGTCTGTGGATCGGCACGATCAACGCAACCACCGTGCTGGCGCTGGATCTGCTCGGGGCGAACGAGCCGGGTCTGCGCCTTCTGCTCTTCGATGCCTTTTGTGGCTATGTGGGTGGCGTGCTTGCGACGATGGCCGCTTCAATATTGCTGCCATTGTTTGAATGGCTTTTTTCGATAACCACCGGAATCAAACTGCTTGAGCTCTCGAACCTGAATCTGCCGCTGCTCAAGCAATTGGCTGAACGGGCTCCGGGAACTTATCACCACTCGATCATGGTCGGTCTTCTTGCCGAGGCGGGCGCGGAAGCGATCGGCGGCGACGCTTTGTTTGCCCGTGTGGCATGCTATTACCACGACATCGGCAAGAGCGTGCGGCCAAGCTACTTTGTCGAGAATCAGTCATACATGGACAACCGCCACGACAAACTCTCACCCAAGATGTCATCGATCGTGCTCGCAAACCACGTAAAACAAGGTATCGAAATTGCCAAGCAGCACAAACTCCCGCCCAGAATTATCGACATCATTCCCCAGCATCACGGCACCGGTCTCATGAAGTTTTTCTACTATAAGGCCCGTAAGGGGACCGACGACAACTCGACCGCTCTCGAACAGGAGTTCCGATATCCCGGCCCTAAACCGAGAACCAGGGAAGCCGCGATAATCATGATCGCCGATTCGGTGGAAGCAGCGGCGCGGACTGTGGATGAACCCACGCCCGGCAAGCTGCGTAACATGGTCGACGTGATCATCGGCCGCCTGAGGGACGACACTCAGTTCGATGAGTGCGACATCACGCTTCGCGACTTGCGGGTTGTAGCTGAAAGCTTTGTTAAGGTGCTGATGGGCATTCATCACCACCGGATCGCCTATCCGGGTTATGACTTCAACCAACTGTCAAAGGTAGCGCCGTCCGTCGAGGCGTTCGACTCGGGCGGTATGTCGGCGGTCCCCGGGAAACCGGCTCAGCCACCGAAACTTCGAGAAGCTCGTGGCGATTGAGGTCGTAAACCGCCAGAGGCTCGCTCGCATCGATGCGCGCCGGGTCGCGACACTGGCCAACGCCACGCTCGACGCAATAGGTAGAAGCGGCGCAAACCTGACCGTTGCGTTTGTTAGGGATCGCGTCATAAAAGCGTTGAATAACAAGTTCAGGGGAAGCGATAGAACAACGGATGTCCTCTCTTTTCCAGCCCTGGATGAGGGGAAGAAAACGAGTGGACCTCACTTCATCGGCAGCGACTCATTGCAGCACACAGGCGACATCGTGGTATCAACCGACACGGCGCTGAAACAGGCTGGTGATGCGGGTCACTCCCTTGCACACGAAGTGGACGAGCTTGTGATCCACGGCGTGCTTCATCTGTGCGGCTACGATCACGAGACGGACCGCGGCAAGATGAATCGCCTCGAGCTAAAGCTGCGAAGGAAGCTGCTTGGTATGTGATTCGTGACTCGTGATGTGTGAGCTGAACGGCGCGCTTTCCCGCGAATCACGCACGCTGGTCACGAATCATTTCCGTTATGCTAACCGAGTTAATAGTCACTGCCGGCGTTTTACTCCTGCTGGTCTTTCTTTCCACCATCGAGAGCGCGTATGAATCGCTGAGCGAAGTGTCTCTCAGGGTCCTGAGCGGCGAGCGCGAGGGCAGCCCGCGGCGAGTTCGCTTCTTTCGCGAGTTGATGGATCATCGACGCCGGTTTGAACTGATACTGATACTGGGCACACAGCTCTCAATAGCTGCGATCGCAATCTTGCTCGCCGATGTGTTTATTGACGCGGGAGCTCGCACACCGCTGCTTCTGGGCTTCGTCGCGGCGTTTGTTGTCGTAGTCCTCTTCAGGCAACTCGTCCCCCGCCTCCTGACTCAAAACCAACCGGATGTCGTGTTCTGGGCTCTGCTGCCCGCTTTCCAGATTTTTTATCGCTTTTTTTCGGTGTTCGTTGCGCCAATAGCCGGACTCCTAAACCGAATGAGGAGGCCCGAACCGGAAACAACGGTCTCCGAAGAAGAAGCGGACGAAGCAAAGGAAGAGATCCAGGCATTCATCGACGTCGGCGAAGAGGCCGGGATCATCGAGGAGTCCGAGGGTGAGCTGATTCAATCAATCATCGAGTTCAGCGAAACCCGCGTCGCCGAGGTGATGCGCCCTCGCCCCCAAATTGTCGCAATCGAAAACACGGCAACCGTCTCCGCCGCCAGACAGTTGATGATCGAGTCCAAGCATTCGCGGATCCCCGTGTACCGCGACCAGATCGACACCATCGAGGGCATAGTGTATGTTCGGGATTTGCTGGCCTTTTGCGACTCCGACAAAATGTCCATGCCGGTGACCCGGTGCATGCGTCCCGCCTACTTCGTTCCCGAAAGCAAGTCTGTCAGAGAATTGCTCGAAGAGATGCAAAAGGCAAAGATCCAGATCGCAATGGTGATCGACGAGTATGGCGGCGTGGCCGGGCTGGTGACCGTAGAGGACATAATCGAAGAGATCCTTGGCGAGATCGAAGACGAGGATGAACCGACGACATCGTATGAGATCGTGCAGTCGGACGATGGATCCTACCTAATCGACGGTGGCGCCGAGATAAGAAAGATCGAACTCCTTTATGATAAGGAGCTCGAGGCAGACGACTTTACGACGGTCGCGGGTCTGATCATCAACGAACTTGGTCACGTGCCCGGGATCGGAGAGCGGCTCGATTTCAAGGGGCTGCGATTCGAAGTAGTCGACGCAGACGGCAAACGAGTGAATCGCATCCGGCTGAGCAGGACCGATGAACCGGCTACTGATGAAGCCGAATCGAGGGCTACAAGTGAGTAGGAATCCTCCGGCCGAAGGCGACCATCGGAAATCCGGAGTCGTCGCCCTGATCGGGCGGCCCAATGCCGGCAAATCAACTCTTCTCAATCGGTTGATCGGTGAGAAGATCGCCATCGTCTCCGACAAGCCTCAAACCACTCGAACACGAATCACAGGTGTGCTGACGCGGCCTGAAGGTCAGATTGTCTTTCTTGACACTCCCGGTATTCACAAACCCGGTTACAAACTCAACCGCCGCATGATGGCTATCGTTACTGACGCGCTCTCGACTGTCGATTTGATATTGCTCATGATCGACGCAACAAAGCCAATGGGACGTGGCGATCAGTTCGTACTCGAGATGTTGAAGCGCGTCGACACCCGCGCCTTCCTCATGCCAAACAAGGTCGACGCGGTGCGTGACAAAACAAGACTGCTGCCGCTGATCGGACGCTACACCAGCGAGCGTGAGTTTGCGGAAGTCATCCCAATCTCCGCGCTCACCGGAGACGGCACCGAGTTGCTCATCCAGAAGATCTTCAATTGCCTTCAACCAGGCCCGATGCTTTATCCCGAAGATGAGATGACCGATCAGCCTGAACGTGTGCTGGCCGCCGAGTTGGTGCGGGAGAAGATCCTTCACGCAACCGGGGAAGAACTGCCGTATGTCACGGCCGTCGTCACCGAACGTTGGGAGGAAGGTCAAGACATCACCAGGATTCATTGCCTGATCTACGTCGAGCGGCCCTCACACAAGGCCATAATTATCGGCAGGGCCGGTGCGCGACTGAAAGACATCGGCACTGAGGCCAGGACCGATATTGAGACGCTGCTTGGCCGGCGAGTCTTTCTAAACCTCTTCGTCAAGGTGCGCGAGCGTTGGCGCGACGATGAGCGCGCCCTGGATGAACTGGGCATCCACTGATATGCGATTGCCGATTGCCGATTGCCGATTGCCGAATGAAGGCCGCGCGTACCGGGTTTCAGCGAAGGAGTCATTCAAAACCTAGGACTTTTCCAATCGGCAATCGGAAATCGCCAATTCTCGCTGGTGGCTCCTAACGCTCCGGGGCCCTGGGGCATCATTCAAAACCTATGAGTTTTCCAATCGGCAATCGGAAATCGGAAATCGGCAATTCTCGCTGGTGGCTCCTCACGCTCTGGGTCTCGCCCGACACCGAGGAAGCCGCAAGCGCGTTGCTTTTCGATCTGGGGTCCGCGGGAATCGTCACGCTCGACGAGACCGCTGACAGAACAAAACTCGGCGCATACTTCCGCGAACCAACAAATCCGGACGAGATCAAACAGGCAATTGAAGCCGAGTTTGCTCAAACTGGACAACGGGAAGCGATCGGCATTGTCTCGATATCGGACGTTCCCGAGCAGGACTGGATGGAGAAGTGGAAGGAAGGATTCGAACCGGTTGAGATTGGCGCACACCTGGTCGTTGCACCTTCCTGGAAGCTGCCCGGCAAGTACGACGGTCGTATAGTGATTCAGATCGATCCCGGCATGGCATTTGGCACCGGGACGCACGAAACTACGCGACTTTGTTTGGAGGCTATCGAGCGCTGCTGGCACGGCGGCAGTCTGCTTGATGTGGGGACCGGAACCGGGATACTTGCAATCGCCGCCGCGCTCCTTGCGCCGGGCTCGCGTGTAGTTGCAATCGACGTTGATCCTCAGGCCGTCGAAGTCGCGCGTGAAAATCTGGGGATCAACGGCGTCTCAGGTTCCATCGAGTTGCGCGAAGGGCAACCCTGCAGCCTCGCTCCTCAGGAGTTCGGTGTAGTCGTGGCCAACCTCACAGCGGAAGTGATCGTAGATTTGATGACAGACCTTAATCGTTGCCTCGCTGTGAAAGGTTGCATGATATTGTCCGGGATACTTTGTGAGCTGGCTGAGGATGTGGAGCGCGAGCTGGGCTCTGCCGGCTTCAGCGTGACGGAGCGATACGAAGCGGGCGAGTGGTGTGCGTTCGTCGCAACCAGAGGGTAGCCACACAGCCGCATCAGGATTTGGGGGGATGTAGAGCCTGCAGGGGATCGGGAGGGAACCATGGCGCACCGACGATTCTACGCACCGCCCGATAACATCACCGCCTCAGAAGTTACCCTGTCCACACACGAGACCCATCACTTGATCCACGTACTGCGGATGACGCCCGGCGATCCGGCTTTTGTCTTCGATGGCTGCGGGCGCGAATACCGGTGCACCTTTCGCAGAGTTGAGCACAACCGGGCGCGGTTGGAAATCGCGGACGAGCTTTCTGATGCTGTCGAATCGCCACTTCTTCTCACACTCGCTCAGGCACTCGCCAAAGGAGACAAGTTCGATTTCATCATCCAGAAGGCGACTGAACTAGGAGTCAGCGCTGTAGCACCTCTGAAGACTCGTTACGCGGATGTCAGGCTGGACGAGGAACAGAAAACAAAGCGGGTCGAGCGATGGCAGCGAATCTCTTTGGAAGCGATGAAGCAATGCGGCCGCCGTAAGCTTGTCGATATCGCGGCGCCGCGCACGCTGCTCGAGTTTGTCGCAGAACCCGCGCCGTCCGCCACGGGACTTGGCGCCGCAGCTCCTGTTGCTCAGCGAGTCTTGCTGTTGTTTAGCGAAAGGGGCGGGATGACTATAACCGAAGCGCTTTCCGACCTGCCCTTTCAACGCCCGATTAACGCTCTGATTGGTCCCGAAGGAGGCTGGAGCGACGATGAGCTTGAGGCGATGGACCGCAGCGGTTGCAAGACAGTCTCTCTGGGCCCTCGGGTCTTGAGGACCGAGACCGCGGCAATTGTCGCGATCACTTTGATCCAACACGCGATGGGCGATCTTTCGCTTCGAGTCGCGGAGTCGCGACCGGGCGACCCTCTGCCCGCGCGGTGACTCCGGTTACGCAACTATCTATGCCCGAGATAAGTGCGATCATTATTCGAACTGCTTCTTGAACTCAAGAAACTGTTCCCTGAGATCTTCCATATCGCTTCGGATTTGCGCCACTTCTCCCTCGATCTTTGTCAACCGTTCATTCTCCTGACGGACCTCCAGCGTTGCCGGCTCCAATCGAGGCGGGACTTCACGTTCCTCAATCTGGACTTCTCCAGCCAGCAGGTGCGCGTAACGCGACTCTTTGGTTCCGGGTTGGCGCGGCAATCTCAAAACGAGCGGGGGCTGAGCCTCCAGCAGGGATCGAAGCGTCAGCTCGACTTCTTCCAGTTCTTTGAACTCATACAGTCTTCCGGATCGGCCACGAATCTCCCCGACGGTTTGCGGCCCGCGCAGCATCAATACGCAGACCACCGCAACTTCCTGCTCTGCCAGTCGAAACGCTTCGGTAAACCTGTGTTCATACTTCGGCACGCGGCTCACCCCGGTCACCATCCACGCGAGTTTCTTTTCGCGCAAGCTCTCGAGCGCTCGCGCCACCGTCTTCTCCTCAAATGCCACCACTGGGTCCCGATTGGAAATCTGATTGCACGCATTGGTGAGAGCGTTCAGCGAGAGCGGATAGTACTCGGGAGTTGTGATTTCTTTCTCGATCAGTGAGCCGAGGACTCGAACTTCCACAGGGGTCAATATCTGATCCACGATAGATAATTCCTTTCAAAGTCACAATGAGCGTTGCTGAGGATTTATATAACACGGGCGCGAAAACTTCTATCCTGAGTTCGTGGTCTGCGGTCTGTTGCCGTTGCGGTTGCGGTTGAATTGCGGGCTACGGGCTACGGCCGCTGGGATTTGCGAGCCTTCGGTCACTCACTACGACGACAGGAGACGTTGCGAAAACCTTTTCATTGCAAGTCATCTCTGTTCTATACTTGTCGGCAACAACCGTTCACACTCAGGAGGGTCTGATATGAGGCACTTCCGATCGAGGCCGACACCGCGAGTGTTGTCCGCTGTTGTCACCCTTGCTTTGACTCTGGCGGCAGCGACGTCTCTCAGCGCTCAAAATCGCAAACCGATTCCTTCGCCCCCTGTCAAGCCGCCGGCTCCGGACTCGACCCCCTCCACAACACCTAACACCCGCAGCGCGGAGCAGGCCCAGGTCGAGATGTCTATTCTAATGTCGCGGAGAACCCTGGTAACAGATTTGGAACGGGAGCGGCGCCGGTTGGCAGCCCAACTAGCTCAGGATCTCGAACAACTCGAGCAGATAAACGCAGAGAAGATAATCCCGTTGGCAGCAGCCGCATCGCTCGATTACAAGAATCTGGCTCGCGCCTCAGCAGAGCTAAAGGCTCGCGCAACACGAATCAAGTTCAATAGCCCTATCGCGCTGATCGACCGGACGGGCGAAAAGATCCGCTATGAACCGGACGCGACCCGCCTCGGGAGTATGCTTCCGCAACTCAGTGGCACGGTCACAAGATTAGTTGCTAACCCGGTCTTTCGAGTCCGCGATCCGAATGATGCCGAACTTCGTTCTAA
This sequence comes from Blastocatellia bacterium, assembly GCA_963737945.1. Taxonomy (GTDB): domain Bacteria; phylum Acidobacteriota; class Blastocatellia; order UBA7656; family UBA7656; genus Onstottus_A. The sequence goes on from CAVTUR010000002.1 coordinate 174,084, forward strand.
GGCCGCGCATGACCTTGACACGATCATCAAACTCAGCGAGGCGATCAACAAAATCTCAAAGCGGTTGAGTAAGACGCTCGTCGCAAGTAGATGACGGGAGCTTCTGTTTGGGCGGACCTCGGATCAGTCATCAGCGAGATCACCGCCAAGAAACAGGAGTCCTAAAACAACTCGAATCGGAGCGTCAGGTAGACAGCGTGACAACCGTCTAGCAGTGTGGCTTTCGACCGGCTCTTGCCAGTGTTAGAATGCGCTCACAACCAACACCTGAGGATCGAGAGTAAGCGCATGCCAAACGGGTCGGGAGCGGGAACCGAGCTTGACCGAAGCTCGCTCGACAACCTTAGCGATGAGGAACTCGTGGACGCCTTCCTCGCGCGTTCGAAGGACGACCGTCGCGCTGCGCACCTGTGCTTCGAAGTGATCATCGCTCGTTATCATTGGCTGATTAGTCACGTCGTACGCAAGTCGCGTTATCGGTTTCCGGCATGGGATTCGGCTGATGATGTCATCTCGCGAGTCATATTCAAGATCTATAGGGGCCTGGCGCAGTGGCGGAGGCAGGGGAAACTTTCCAGCTTCGTCGCTCGCATCGCCTCAAGCGAGATGATCGACACGATTCGCAGGGTCCGCCGCGACAAGTCATGGAATCCGCGTCTGTCTCCCGCGGATCCTGATTCGGATGCGCCATCTCCGGTTGAGAGGGCGGCTTCAAAAGAGCCTTCGCCCGAGGCGCAGCTGGTAGCGCGCGAACAGCGCGAGATAGTAGACAGCCTACTCGCGGACGTTTGCAACGATTGGAAGGACAGCGTCATCGTAAACGAGTACATCATCGGCAGCCAGAGCGGAAGGGAGATCGCTGAGAAGTACGATATGTCGGAAGATCTTGTGTACCAGCGTGCTCGGCGCCTGCGAGTGCGTCTGGTCAAATGGCTGAACGATCGAGGCATAACATCGGCCCACTCCCTGCTGACCGGAACCACCCCGAAATGACGACCGGCGGAGGAATCATGAGATACTCACGTGGGAGTTTCTGAAGAAACACCAAACGGATGAGGATCCTCAATACGAGCAATACAATTGGAGCAAGTGACAAGGACGAATCCGGGGATCGGCAGAAGTAAACGAATTCAGGAAGTTCACATGGTCAAGAACGCAGCACATCCGGAGTTTCGGTTGTTCGAATATCTGAACGGCTCAGTCGACGAGAAGTCTGCTCAGGTAATCGAACAGCATCTGTCAGCGTGCGATGAGTGTTCTTCGGTTGCGAGGCTGGTCCGCGTGCTAAAAGCCTCGGCCAGGGAGACGGCCCGCGAAGACCAGTCTCAAGTCTCCGATCCGAACCCTCAAACCTCAGGCAAGCATCCCGACCTCAGCGAGCTCGCGTCATTCTTTTACGCCAAATCGCAACGCGCAAGAGGCGCCAATGTAGCCGCTCACGTGGCGCTGTGCGCCTCTTGCGGAGAAGCGATCGCCCAGTACGCGCGTGGCGAGTCCGCCGCTGGTAAACACCATTCCGTGAACGAAGCCCCCGGCGAAGTGCCCGCAAGTGCATGGGAGATGATTCGTGACTGGGAAGACAGCAGCTTAGCAAAACCCAAGCCCGCAAGTGAGGTGCTCGGTCAGGACTTGCTCGCGCGGCTTGCCTGCATTCTAAACGAGCAATCTCAGGTGCCCGAGTCGGGCCAGCCGGTTTCGCGCACCCAACTCGTTGAGCTGGGGGCAGGCGCCGAGCGCGTCCCGGTGCTTGTCGTCAGCCATTCGGGCGAAGTCCGTAGCGTGGAGTTCTTCGAGCAGGTCGTTGATGACGTCGGAGCCAGGGTTCTGAGGCACTCGGAAGGTTCACTGCGTTTCGATAACAAACTCGTCCACGCGCTCCTCGACTTCGGCGAAAAGGAACCGCTTGTGATTTCGGAACTGGTCAAGTCCAGCACTCTGCGCTTGAAGCCCGCTCCGCGCGCCGAAGAAAAGCCTCGCCGCGTTGACTACCTGATCGTCGAGGACAATAAGGAATGAGAAGAGGGCAGAGGTCGGAGGTCAGAGGTCAGAGGTCAGAGGTCGGAAGTCAGAGGTCGGAAGTCAGAGGTCGGAAGTCAGAGGTCGGAAGTCAGAGGTCGGAAGTCAGAGGTCGGAAGTCAGAGGTCGGAGGTCGGAAGTCAGAGGTCAGAGGACGCAGCTCACGCGACTTCTGACTTCTGACTTCCGACCTCCGACCTCTGACTTCCGACCTCTGACTTCCGACCTCCGACCTCCGACCTCTGACTTCCGACCTAACTTCCGACCTCTGACTTCCGACCTCTGACTTCCGACCTCCGACCTCTGACTTCCGACCTCTGACTTCCGACCTCCGACCTCTGACTTCTGACTTCCGACCTAACTTCCGACCTCTGACTTCCGACCTCCGACCTCTGACTTCCGACCTCCGACCTCTGACTTCCGACCTCCGACCTCTGACTTCCGACCTCTGACTTCCGACCTCTGACTTCCGACCTCCGACCTCTGACTTCCGACCTCTGACTTCCGACCTCTGACTCCGACCTCTGACTTCTGACTTCCGACCTAACTTCCGACCTCTGACTTCTGACCTCTGACCTCCGACTTTTGACCTCTGACTTCTGACCTCTGCCCCCTGGTTGTCACCCGTTCAATCGAGTAGATCGGTTTCCCCTGCGATTCAAAGTAAGTCCGGCTCAGCATCTCTCCTATCAAACCGGACGACACCAACTGAACGCCAGCCAGTATCAGCACCGCGCCGAGAAGCATCAGCGGCCCGTGCTTGTCAAATAAGTCAGTTCCGTAAACAACTTTGTCGATGATCATCCAGGCATAGATCGACATTCCAAGCAGGGTGCTAAGCAGCCCAATTGGCCCAAAGAAGTGCAAAGGTCGCGTCACATACTTGAGAAGAAACCGAATTGTCAGAAGATCAAACAAGACTCGCACGGTTCGCGAAATTCCGTAGTGGGAACGCCCATCCGGCCTCTCAATATTCCTGATTGGTACTTCTACAATCGTCGCGCCGTTCCACGATGCAAGGGCGGGTATGAAGCGATGCATCTCGCCGTACAGCCTGATCTGCTTAATCGTGTCTTTGCGATAGACCTTGAACGTAGTGCCAAAGTCGTGAATGTCCACCCCCGACAGTCTCGACATCAGCCAGTTTGCTACTCGCGAGGGCGCGCGCCGCAGCAGAAAGTTGTCCACTCGCTTCTTGCGCCAACCGCTGACAATATCGCACGCGGTGTCTTCGAACGCCGTAATCATCTTTGGTATGTCGGCCGGATCGTGCTGAAGATCACCGTCCATAGAGATGATCACGTCGCCTTCGGCATAGTCAAAGCCCGCAGCCAGCGCTACGGTTTGACCGTAGTTTCGCTTCAATCTGATAGCCACAACTCGCGGATCGCTTTTCGCAAGCTCGTCCAGCAACTGATTCGTCGAATCCGTGCTGTGATCGTCAATGAAGATGAACTCGACCGGCTCATACCGGCCGGTCATCACCGCCGAGAGCTGTTGATAGAGTTCTCGTACGCTCTCTTGCTCGTTGTGACACGGGACAACGACCGAGTACGTCTGGTTCGCCTCCTCATTCACAATATTCACAACAGCTCCCCGTAGTTGATCATTTCGATCCCGTGCTCTTCCGCAAATCGCCTGAGGCCCGGATCGCCGACCGCCTCAAGCTCCAGCCCCCGCTCCCGTTTGAGCCGGGTCGGCGCCCGATCGAGGTCGTCATCGTATACCCCAGGATGGCACATCAACTCTGCCGTCCCTTCTCCCAGGGATTCCATCATACTTCGAATCGCTGTGCTGTCCAGCATTCCCGTTAGCCCGACGCCATAAAACCTGTCGGGAGTTTTGAGACCCTGCTCCCGCGCCAGCCGTTTGAATTGTATCGCACCTGGCTGGATCGCCGCCGACAACAAGAACTGCTTCACATAGGCCCATTTCGAAAGCGAGCTGAGTCGCACGGGGAAAATGCCTTCAAAGGGATTTCGTACGCACTTGATGCCAAACTCACCCGCTACGCGGACCAGCGCCTTCATGACTTGAGGCTGTGTGTGCGAGTGCTTGTGGGTGTCGAGATGGGTCAGCTTGATCCCAGCCATCGCTACACGCTCGATCTGCGCGCGAAACTCGCATGCGATGTCATCGGTCGAGACCGATCCTCGCGCAAGCTTGATCATCAACTGCGTGAGTGTCGCTGGCAGGGCTCCTTTGCCATCCACCAACGAGCGCACCTTGGATGCCCTAGCGACAGGCCGCCCGCCGACAACTGCCAGGTGACACCCGACTCCAAGACCGGGATTTGCAAGAGCCAACTCGACGGCGTCCTCAAACGCTTCGCCGTTTGCCATGACCGTCGTGCTGGTTACGATGCCTGTCCGATAGGCGCGCACTATGCCGGCGTTGACGCCTCGGGTGAAACCAAAATCATCTGCGTTGACGATCAGTCTCCTCATCGGTGAACCTGCGAAATCGACCATCCCCGCCTGCCTGTCGTAGAGACCTGCGGGCATGCCTGCGCAGCCGGAAGACTATTTGTTGTTAGTCGCATAAACCCTGGAGGCCGCTGCGCCTTCGTATACGCTCGCCTGTACTACCGGAAAGTACTTCTCGATAAGATTGAAATTCTCTATGTTCTCGATGTAAACACGGCCTCGCTGAAGCAGCACGAAGTCCGGGCGGCCGCGGCTCAAGGTGAAGCTTGGTTGCGAGATAATCTCGGAGCGAATATCCAGCCGGTTGAACCGCTCGAGGTAGTACTGCACCACGCCGGGAATTTCACTCGCAATCTTCGAGGCCGGGGGCGCGGTCTCGGCTACGAACCGAATGCTCTCTCTCGCGCCAACGTCGTAGAACTCATCATGTGGGAAAAAGTAGCCTACTCGGCCTCCGCCAAACACGTTGACGTATAGGCTCGGATGAGAGCGGTGCACGTACTTGAAAGTAACCGCCGCGGGCGCAATGATGAATGCCCCGGTAACCGCAATCGCCGCGGTCGCGCGCGCCCTCAGCATGCCGACCCCGATCCTTCCGATGAGGGAATAGAGCGAGCGCCACGCCAGAACGATCCCAACCGAGGCTGTCATATAGACGATCGGCATCAGCGAGAGCGAGTAACGCAAAAACTTCGTCCCGACAATTGCTTCGGGAATCAACCAGAACACCAGCATCACTCTCAAGAAGATATGTCCGCGGGAATGCGGATAGCGGCCACGGCTGGAGAAGATGTGTGCCACTCCGATTCCGAATGCCAAAAGCACCGGCAGCGGAAGCTTTACTGCCAGGAACAGGAAGTAGAAGTACCAGGGGTTGCCGCCAGGCGTTTGCAGAAAGTCATTGATGTAGAGTTTGTCCATGACCAGATAGCCGTGATGCGTCAGCAACTCTTCGTTGACATACTTCCACAGGTAACGCCACGTTTGCGGGAAAAACAATGCCGGGTTAGACACAACGAACACGAGCAACATCGACGCAAAGTACTTCCGCCACATCATTCGCGTAAGCGGCCGGTTGTTTCTGCTGTCATATCCCACAAGTGAATAGAACAGCGCGTTCAGAGCCCAGTAATGCGGGAAGTATTTCGACGCGATCATCAGCCCAAAGGCGGCGCCGGCCAGCGAGTAGAGCCTTTCCTGTCCAGTCACATCCGAAGCCTGCAACCGCTTGGCCCGGTAATACAAATAGAACCCCCAGAGCATAAAGAAAACCAGCAGCGTGTCTTCTTTCGCCGTCCGGTTGAACCAGATCGCATCCAGACCCGTTGCCCATAACAACGATGTGATCAATCCAACTCTGAATCCCAACAAACCGGTTGATAGCAGGAGCAAGGGAATGACCGTCAATGCTCCAAACACGGCGTTGGGAAACCTCAGGGCCGTTTCTTCGGAAATCTGTAGATTGAGGGTTTGTCCGGCCACGCCGTTCCACAAATATGAGGCTCGAGTCGAAGCATAGCAGAGCATTTTCATCACCATCGGATGCTCTGCGTTCGCAGTGAAATCACCCTGGGCGTAGGCGCGGGCTGCAAATATTTTGTTTGCTTCATCCTCCGCAAAACCGGCGCTGTCCAGGCGATAGGCACGGGCAAAAAGCCCCAATGCTATCAGGGCTACTATTGTTAAGACCTTTCTTCGTTCGAGCTGGTCAAGCAGTCCCGGTCTGGGTTGTTGTTCAAGATGGTGGATCTGAGCGTAGGCTGGTTTCAAATCGTCTACGGTTTGCATCTTCTGTTCCTGGCTCGACCGGAATAGTGACTCTCTTATCAAGCCCCCGAAGTGTAGAAGATAGCCAACTCCTGACAAAAGGGGCCGCTGCTCTCACAGCGGCCCCGCAGCACGGAGGATAATCATCGATGCCAAAGAGGTCTCAGTCAGCCTTCTTGCGAATGAACGCGGGAACGTTTATGTCCTCGCGCCGCAGCGGATCAGCGCCGGACCCTGGCATTGAGATAGGGCCGGTAACTCGACCGTCGGACGCGGCAGGCAGTGTAGCGGCAAACGCACGCGCGGGTTCCACGGCCGATATCGCCTTATCGAAACCCGTGGCGATTACTGTAATTTTCATCTCGTTGGTCAGGCGTTCATCGAGCACCGCGCCAAATATGATGTTGGCATCCGGGTCTGCCGAATCGTGAATTATCGACATCGCTTCGTTGACCTCGAACAAGGTGAGATCAGCGCCGCCGCTTACATTCACCAGCAGTCCCTTTGCGCCCTCGATCGAGGCTTCTTCGAGAAGCGGGCTCGATATGGCTCGCTGAGTCGCTTCCAGCGCGCGGTTGTCGCCGGTAGCCGAGCCTGTGCCCATCAAGGCTATTCCCATCCCTTCCATGATCGCCTTCACATCGGCGAAGTCCACGTTGATGAGCCCGGGGACGGTGATGATGTCGGATATGCCCTGCACCGCTTGAAGCAGGACATCGTCTACCAGCCTGAACGATTCCTGAAAGCGGGTACCCTTGGGCACCGCGTTGAGCAGCCGCTCGTTCGGAATCGTGATGACCGTATCTACGCACTCGCGCAATTCGTTAAGGCCTTGCTCGGCTTGCCGCTGCCTGCGGCGGCCCTCGAATCTGAACGGTTTGGTCACGACCGCGACGGTCAGCGCGCCAAGTTCAGTGGCGAGGCTGGCGATGATCGGCCCGGCTCCAGTGCCCGTACCGCCACCCAGGCCTGCCGTTATGAAGACCATATCCGCACCCTCGAGTGCTTCAATAATCTTCTCGGTGTCTTCGAGTGCCGATTGGCGCCCCTTCTCGGGGTCGCCGCCGACCCCAAGCCCGCGGGTTAGCTTTTCTCCGATCTGGAGTTTGACGGAAGCCTGAGATGCTTTGAGGGACTGGAGGTCCGTATTAGCGACAAGAAACTGGACACCCTGGATGCCGGCTTCGATCATCCTGTTGATCGCGTTGCCTCCGCCGCCGCCGATTCCGACGACTTTGATGCTTGCGCCGCTCAGACGCTGCTCGGACTCGTCAAACACTATAGACCCGCCTCGGATCTCCCCACGTTGATCCACCGCCATTATTCGTGCCTCCTGCTAGCAATCAATCTAAAGATGAGCGACCGGGCAAGCGACGCACTGATGCTGCCGATATCGCTCGCACAAGATCTACGTTCGCATTTCAATAGGTTCGTACACACTGCCGGATTTTCAAAAGCCCGCATGAAGCGAAACTCTCGCCCTCCTGGGCGCTGGAGCCAAGCGGCCTTGCTCTAGGGGTTCTCCTAACAGTGCCTTTGAGGCTGGCAACCCGTTGCTACAATATGTGGTAGCCCAAGTTTCTGAAGACGCGCCAAATGGTAGCACAGTCGCCTAGCACCCACAACCTTTTTTTTCCAATTCTGATCCATTTCCAAAACAAAACTAACGGAACCACCGCTTCCACATGCTCGGCTGCTTAGGAGCCCCGTCTTTCAACGAATGAATCTTCTTCTGGTTCATCTGCTTGTGGAACCCGTACAACATCGTACCGACCGCCGTCGCAAAAGCGGGGCTGTCAATCTCACCCGTCAGACCTCCTACAAAATCGGGTAGACCGTGACGCGCCGGGAGATCCAGCACTTGCTCTGCCATCTCAACCACACCGTCCATCAGCGCCCCGCCGCCGATCAACACCACGCTCGAAAGGATCTGCTTGTCAAATCCAGCCCGCTGGATCTCTTCCAACGCGTGACTGAAGATCTCCTCGGCCCGCGGCTGAAGGATCTCACAAAGAATCTGGCGGCTGAGCATACGCGGCTGACGACCGCCAACTGAAGGCACCTCCACCATCCGCGAACGCTCGCCGTCTGCCATCAACCCCGCCAGCGCGCAACCTTCGCTCTGCTTGATTCGCTCGGCCTCGGGGACTGGCGTGCGCAACCCCACCGCGATATCGTTGGTGAAATGATTTCCTCCCATAGGAAACACCGCCGTGTGACGTATCGCATCGCGAAAGAAAATCGTCAGGTTTGTGATATCCGCGCCAATGTCGATCACCGCTGCGCCGTACTCCTTCTCGTCGGGAGAAAGCGTCGCTTCGCCTCCGGCCACGTGATTGACCACCGTATCGTTGACCATCAATCCGGCGCGATTGACCGACGTGATGACGTTCTGGCGGGCGGTGATTGGCGACGTAACCACGTGAACGCACGCCTCGAGTCTCATTCCGAGAAACCCGATCGGGTTCCCGATGCCGTCTTGCCCGTCGACGGTGAACTCCTGCGGCAGCACGTCAATGATCTCACGATCGGTCGGCACGCTTACCGCACGGGCCTGATCGATGACTCGGTAGACGTCTTCTTCGGTGATGTCGCGATTCCGCCGGCTAATGGCGATGACTCCGCGCGAGTTGATCCCGCGCACCTGAACACCACCTAATCCTACGTTGACTGAATCGATCGGAAGACCCGACATCATCTCGGCCTCCTCGACCGCGCGTTTGATAGCGTCAACCGTAGCCTCGATGTTGACCACCACCGCTTTGCGAACGCCTCGCGATGGCGCCCGCCCGATGCCGATTATCTCCAGCCTGTCGTTCTCGGTTACCTCACCGACGATTGCCCGAACCTCGGTCGTGCCGATGTCCAGCGCAGCAATTTGCTTGTTCCCTTTTGCCATTTTTCAAATCCTCCGGCGTAATAAGACACATCGGGCGGATATGTCCTATCTACTTATTCTTCTCCTGCCGAACAACCTTTGCGCCGGGGGTGGCGATGTTTACCACGATGCGATCGCCCGAGGCCGCATCGATAAAGCTTATGTTATCGGCATTCTGAATCAGCCGGTCGATGTCCTGAACACGGAAGCGGCTTAGCGATTGAGAATCCCTCTGTCTTACAGCCTGCAACACCTGAAGCGCACGTTCGAAACGCTTGCGGAAGTCAGTGCTGCCAATGTGAACCAGTACCGGCGGGTGCGCCAGACGCATGTTCACCGATTTTGTGAAAGTCAGATCGATTTGATCGATGAGGCTCCAAAGCGGGTTCGGTCCCTCACTGAACTCTTGCTCGATCCGTTTGTAGATCGCGATCCGCTCGCGGTCTTCGGCGATTGCCGACTGCGAGCGACTCCCTTCGGCGAAACCCTTCGCAATCGGTGGCACTTCACTCGCGGCTGCTCCTCTTGCGGCGGAACCGGGCAATCTCACATCTGAGAATTCGCCGACCTCAACCGCGTCTTCGTCAAGCCAAACCATTGCTTCCGTTTCGCGTCGAACCAGAACGGCCGGTTGCCGCTCGACCACGCGCACGAAGATCCCATCCGGCAGCACCCGTCCAACCGTTGCCCCTCGCACTCGCGGTATTGCTTCGATCTTCAGCCGTAAGCTCGAGAGATCAACATCCATCAGCCTGGTTTCTCCGACGTTTCGGCGAATCATCTGCTCGATGTCCGCTTGCAAGGCCGGGCCGGCGTCGCTGATAGTAACCCGGTGCAACACAAAGAGCTTTGAGCCGGCGAGGGTGTTGTAGCCTACGATCACCAGCACCAGGCCAACCAGAGCCGCTGCAGGTCTCGCAAATCCTGCCGCGGCGCCAATAATTTTTCCCAGATCAATCCCGCCGCGCCGGCGCGATCGCGTTCGATCGAGGCGTCGAGAGGAACGCGGCGTTACATTCTGGTTGCGCACCTTTGGCTCATCCTTTGAAGCATTTCCCACAGAGCTACCTCCTGCTGAAACGACGAGGAGAGTGGGAGGCGGGGGAGGCGGGGGACGCACACCTCCTCATTTCGCCTCCTCTTCCTCTACATCGGCGCCTTCCTGTCCTAGTAATCGCAGCAACTCGTCTCCGGCTTGATAGACATTGCCCGCTCCGAGCGTGAGGACGAGATCGCCGGGCTGCGTGATCTCTCGCAGTCTTGCCGCGGCGCCTGCCATCGCTCCTGCGTATTCAACGTGGCGGTGGCCAAACCGCTCGATCTGCTCGACCAACGCCCGGCTGGTTATCCCCTCGATCGGATCCTCGCTCGCCGCATAGATATCAGTGACGAGCAAAACATCCGCTCCGTAGAACGACCGCGCGAATTCGTCGTTCAGATCGCGCGTGCGGGTGTAGCGATGTGGCTGAAACAATGTCACCACTCGCCGGCCGGCCGTGCGCGCCGCCGCAAGCGTCGCCTTTATCTCAGTAGGATGATGACCGTAGTCATCTACCACCATCACCCCGTCCTTTTCCCCCTTGATCTGGAATCGCCGCTCGGCCCCGCCGAACTCGGCGAGCACGCCGGCGATGTTTTCAAACTTGATACCGAGATCGAGCCCGACGGCCACCGTTGCCAGCGCGTTTTGAACGTTGTGCAGGCCCGGCACTGGAAGCCTGACCCTCCCTTTCTCACTGCCAAACGCTCGCACCGTGAATTCGGAGCCAAAGTTCGCATCCAGTTGAATACCGAGTGCCGATACGTCAGCCTGAGCCGTCGAGCCATAGCTGATCGTCCGACGCGTTAGCTGCGGTATGATCGCCTGCACGTTTTGATCGTCAAGACAAAGCACGATAGTTCCATAAAACGGGACGCTGTTAATAAAAGAGACGAAGCATTGCTTGATCTGCTCGATGCCACCGGTAAAATGATCGAGGTGATCGGAGTCTATGTTAGTCAATACCGCGATTGTCGGTGTCAACAGCAGCAGCGAGCCATCCGATTCGTCCGCCTCTACTATGATGTATTCCCCTCGTCCGTGACGCGCGTTCGAACCGAGCGAAGCTACGCGGCCTCCCACAACTACCGACGGGTCGAACCCGGTTCCGGTCATCAGATGCGCAATCATAGAGGTCGTCGTCGTCTTGCCATGGGTGCCCGCGACTGCGATCCCGTGCCGGTAGAGACGCATCAACTCAGCCAGCATCTCAGCGCGCGGGATCACCGGAATCTGCTTCTGTCTTGCGGCGAGGACCTCCGGGTTGTCATCGCGCACCGCGGATGAGGTCACGATTACATCCGCTCCTGCAACGTTCTCAGACCTGTGCCCTTCCGAGACGATCGCGCCCATCGATTCCAAATGCTGAGTGATCTGAGATCGCCGTAAATCGCTGCCGGTGACCCGAAAGTTCTCGCCGAGCGACAACAGGACCTCTGCTATGCCGCTCATGCCGATGCCCCCGATCCCAACAAAGTGAATGTGTCTCAGCCCTCGAAAAAGCATTCTGGTTAGTTCCTATGGAAATATAGGTCCTATAGGTCATATAGGTCCTATTGATCAACCAATGACAATGCCAAATCAACTGCTCGCTCCGTTGAATCCGGGCGGCCCAATCCGCGGCTGGATTCCTCCATTTGATCGATCTCTTCCGGATGTTCGATCAGCCGGTTCAATTCCCCTTCCAATCGCGCCGGCGTCAGGTCTCTTTGAAGAATCATCCGCCCTGCGCCCACCCTCTCAAAGGCTTCCGCGTTTCTGCGCTGATGATCATCAGTAGCGAACGGAAACGGAACAAAGATCGCGGCCTTCCCCGCCGCAGCAACCTCAGCCGCGGTTGTAGCTCCCGATCGGCAGATGAGCACATCGGCGCGCTCAAACTGTTCAGCCATGTCCTCTATAAACGGCTTCACCTCGGCGCTATCAAACCTCGCATCTGCGTATGCGCGCTTCACCAGCTCGTAGTCCGGTTCGCCCGTCTGGTGTGTAATCGCAAGCCTGTCCTTTTTCGGGGCGAGAAATGGCAACGCTGCAATCACTGCGGTGTTGATGGCATGCGCTCCCTGACTCCCCCCGAAAATCAGCACGTTTAACTTTGCGCCCCGCACTTTCCTGGTTATTCGTGCGAAGTCCAGACGAACCGGGTTTCCGGTCACTATCCCGCGATTCCCAAAGTATTTCTGCGCATCCGCGAAGCTTAGCGCCGCCGCGTCTACGAAACGTGCAAGCACTCGATTCGTGAACCCCGGCATCGCGTTTGGCTCAACTACCATCGTCGGTATTCGGGAAAGCGCGGCCATCAGCAGCGTCGGTCCCGACGAATACCCGCCCACCCCGATCACGACGTTGGGTTTGAACCGCCTCAGAATGCGAAGCGCGGCCACGAAACTCATCGGAAGTCTCGCAAGCGACTTGATTCTTTCAAAGACCGATACACCCTTTAGCGCGCCCACCTTGATCAATTCGAGATCGAACCCTTCCCTGGGGACGATCTTTGTCTCGAACCCGCGCGTGGTGCCTACAAACAGAATCTCCGTAGACTGAGCCCGCCGCTTGAACTCACGCGCGACTGCGATGCCCGGAAAAATGTGCCCCCCTGTTCCACCGGCCGAGATGATGACCCTCATAACGATTGCCGATTGTCGATTGCCGATTCCCGATTGCTTTTTCCATCCCGGAATCGCCAATCGGCAATCGCCAATCGGTAATTCTATGTCTTTCCGTGTTTGGACACGTTCAGCAGGATGCCGGCAGCGAACAGGCTGATCGCCAGCGACGACCCACCTGCGCTGACAAACGGCAACGGGATACCTTTCGTCGGCACAAGCGACAGCGTCACGCTGATGTTAAAGAACGCCTGCGCGATGATCATCGTCGTCAGTCCCACCGCCAGCAACTGCCCGAACGTGTCTGGCGCGAATCGAGCCGCGCGATATCCTCTCCACGCCAACATTCCAAACAGCAGGACCAGCGTCGCCGCTCCTATCAACCCCAGCTCTTCACCAATAACCGCAAAAATGAAATCGGTGTGCGGAGCCGGCAAGTAGAAGAGCTTCTGCCTCCCTTGCGCGAACCCTACGCCGCCCGGGCCGCCGCTTCCTATCGCGATCATCGACTGGACCGGCTGAAATCCGTAGGTTGTCTGGTACTTCCACGGATCCAGAAACGCCAGAAGCCTCGCGAACCGCCACGGCTTCAGAAGCATGAATGTGATTGCGGGCACCGCGGGCACAGTGAGAGCCGCAAAAAAGCGGACAGGCGTGCCCGCTTGAAACATCATCGTCACAAATACCAACCCGAGCGCCATCGACGTACCCAAATCGGGCTCTGCCCCGACCAGCCCGATCACCGCTCCGGCAACAATCGCAGCTCGCACAAACGTCCATTTGAAATTGTCAATCTCCCTCAAATTCTTTTCGAGAAAGAACCCCAAAAAAGCTATCAGAACCAGTTTCGCGGGCTCGGAAGGCTGCAGCGAGAAGGAGCCGTACCTGACCCACCTGTGAGTTTCGTTTACCCGTGGCAGAAACAGCACCGCCACCAGCAGAGCCAGCGTCACCGCAAGCACCGAATATATCACCACCGGTCGTTTGTAATGCCTATAGTCGATGCAGAGCCCCACCGCCATCGCAACCAGTCCGATTAGCGCCCATAGCGCTTGCCGATTGAGAAAGTAGAACTGGCTCCCGTAGTTCTTCTCAGCCAGGATCGCCGACGCACTGTAAACCATGACCGCGCCAAAAAGCGTGATCCCCAGAACGATTGCAAGCAGCAACTTGTCGACTGGCAGCTCCCGGCCCGATCGCGGGCGCGAGTTTACTCCCCGCCCCAGGACCAACTCGGCCTCGCGCTTCCATCTCGGCACAGGAACTCTGTTGCTGGTAGCCATCTCTAGATTGCCGATTGCCAATTGCCAATTGCCAATTGCCGATAGCGGACCGCCATTGATTTGATCAATCCGCAATCGGCATTCGGCATTCGCCTATCACGTTGTCAGCCCGTCGACATTGCCGTTTCGATCACGGCTTGCCAGTTCGTGCACCGCTGCCTTGAAAACTCTGCCCCGGTGCTCATAGTTGTCGAACATATCAAAGCTGGCGCAGGCCGGCGCGAGGAGCACGATGTCTCCGGCCGTTGCCACCTCGATCGCCTTTACCACTGCGTCCTTCATAGACAGCGCGCGAGTCATCGGTCCCGCACCTTCCAACTGCCCGGCGATCTTGTCGCTTGCCGCGCCGATCAAGATAATCCGTTTCACTCGATTGCGAACCAGCGGGGCGAGGACCGTGTAGTCACCACCTTTGTCCTTTCCACCCAGAATCACGATGATGTTACGCTCGAACGCTTCGAGCGCCTTCACCGTTGAATCGACGTTTGTCGCTTTTGAATCGTTATAGAACCTGATGCCGTCGATCTCAGCCACATATTCGAGCCGGTGCTCGACTCCCTTGAATCGTCTCGTTGCGTCGGCCAGTGCCGGCAAGTCCGGGACTCCGGTCCCATCGCGCAGAACGTCGCGGCAAGCGCAGTCATCACATTCTCTACGTTGTGCATCCCCGGCAGAGGAATTTCATCAAGCCCCATCACATCGACCTCGCCGTCGCGATCGGTCATCATAGTTGTGCATAGACGACCTCCTCGCACGTACGTCCCGGCCACGCCACCATCGGCGGTTTGGCGCCCACCCGAACTAAAATAAACCCTTCTCGATCGAACTCCGAGTTCGGCCACCATGTCGGCGACCCCCTTATCCTGACCATTGAGCACCGCCCAGTCGTCTTCCCTTTGATTCAGGAAGATCCTGTGCTTTGCGCGAACATAGCTCCCGAACGAGCCGTGCCGGTCCAAATGATCCGGCGTGATATTGGTTACGACGGCAATGTTGACCCGCAGACTGTCGATCATCTCCAATTGAAAGCTCGATAGTTCAGCAACGATCCATTTGTGCTCACCGGACTGTTCGATCAGACTCGTAAGCGGCTTGCCGATGTTGCCGCCAACGATCACCTCGGCGCCCGCCGCTCGCATCATTTCCCCGACCAATGTCGTGACAGTCGTCTTGCCGTTAGAGCCGGTGACCCCAATCATTCGCCCCCGAAGGAATCGGCCGGCCAGCTCGGGCTCGCCGATGATCTCAACACCGGTCCGCCGTGCTGATTCAAGCGGCGCAAGATCGGCGGGCACGCCCGGGCTCAACACGATCAGGTCGGTATTGACGAACAGCGTCTCCGGATGAGCGCCCAGCGAGAGAGCTACCCCAAGCTTTTGTAACTCATCCACCGCATCGCCCAGTTCGGACTCGAGCTTCGAGTCGTTGGCGGTCACCTTCGCACCTCGCGAAACAAGCAGGCGCGCGGCGGCAACTCCGCTGCGCGCGATCCCGACAACCAACGCCTTCTTGCCATTCAGATCCATAACCTGGGTCAGGGAGTTGAGCGTTCCATCACCTCAACGCCAGTCGCCCCTCTCATCTCATCTCAGCTTTAGCGTAGAGAGGCTGAGCAATGCGAACAGAATCGCAATTATCAGAAACCGAAACACCAGCTTCGGCTCCATGCGACGCGATATCTCCGGCGGATACATCAACTCAAAGTGATGATGTATCGGCGTCATCTTGAAAATGCGCCGGTGAAAAATCTTGAACGACGCTACCTGCAGGATCACCGAGAGCGCTTCGATCACAAACACGCCGCCGATCATCACCAGCAGGAACTCTTGTTTTATCATCACCGCGATCGCACCTATCGCTCCACCGATTCCGAGCGCACCCACGTCGCCCATGAACACTTCAGCCGGCGGCGCATTGAACCACAGGAACCCGAGACTCGCTCCTGTCAGCGCCGCGCAGAACACTGTCAACTCGTGTATGCCCGGGTTGTGCTCGAGTCCAAGGTACTCGGCAAACCTCAGGTGCCCGCTCACATAGGTAAATCCGGTCAGCGCCGCAGCAGTCACCATCGTCACCGATATCGCCAGCCCATCGAGGCCGTCGGTCAGATTCACAGCATTCGAAAAGCCAACGACTACCAGCGGCGCAAACGCAAGCAGGTAGATCGGCCACCATACTTCCGGGTTGAACGTCTTAAAAAAGGGCACGCTCAACCGGGTGTTGTATGTGGTCAAATAATTCAACGCCAGCCCAAAACCGATCGCGACGACGAATTGCATCCACAGCTTCTGGCGGCCCGTCAGCCCGAGGTTGTGCCGCCTTTTGACCTTTAGGTAGTCGTCAACGAAACCGATCGCCCCGTAAAGGAGCGTTGCGACCACCGCGATCCACACATATGCGACCGACAGATCCGACCAAAGCAGCGTGGATATCACGACCGAAAGCAGAATAAGAACGCCGCCCATCGTCGGCGTCCCGCGCTTCGCTTCGTGAGTGCGCGGGCCCTCCTCCCGAATCTGTTGACCGATTTGAAACTCTTTCAGCAGCCTGATCATTCGCGGCCCAAATATAAGGCTGATCGCGAGCGCGGTGATCGCAGCCCACGCCGCGCGGAACGTCACCTGTGAAAATACCCGCAGAAACGACAGGCTATCGGTGCTCTGAAGTAGTCTGAGGTAATAGAACATTCCGCCCCTAAGGCACTGCTCGCGAAACATCAGACCGTCTGTCTCAGCATCTCCCAGTCGCGGCGTCACCGGTCTTTGTCTCGCACAGTTCCGGCGACCTATCAAATGTCTGTTTCATTCGCTCCACCACGACCTCCGTCCTTACGCCGCGCGAGCCCTTCACGAGAATGAGGTCGCCTGCGCGCGCTTCCCGTATCATGAATTCGGCCGCATCTTCCGGACCGGCCACAAAGACCGCCGCTTCGTCGCTCATTCCGGCCTCGCGAGCGCCGGCTACTATTTCCTCCGCCAGTCCTCGAACACCTATCAGCTTGTCGACACCGAGTCGGGCAATCTGCCGGCCGGATTCGCGATGGAGCTCCGGACCTGTCGGGCCAAGCTCGAGCATCTCGCCGGCGACGACGATCCTGCGTTTACACTCCCGGTTCGCGCACACAGTCGAGACCATCTCAAACAGCGCACGCGGGTTTGAATTGTAGGAATCGTCGATGAGCGTGATGCCCTCGCTGAATTGCACTATCTCGCCGCGCATCTTCGGCGCGGCCGTTTCGGCTAACACCGCGGCGATCTCATCCAACGGTGTTTGGTATAGACCGGCTACTGTCGCAGCGGCCAGCGCATTGTAAATGTTATGACGCCCTGGTAGCGGAACCCGGGCCGCA
Source organism: Blastocatellia bacterium (assembly GCA_963737945.1). Lineage (GTDB taxonomy): Bacteria > Acidobacteriota > Blastocatellia > UBA7656 > UBA7656 > Onstottus_A. Next base: position 191,448 of record CAVTUR010000002.1, read on the forward strand.
ATCTGACCTTGCCGAGTCGAGAGCACGAAACTGCTGCCACCGACCCCTTCCGGTCTTATCTCGCTCGCCATCACATCAGCGTTCTGCTCGATACCGAACGTCAGACTGGTGATGTCGTGGCGCATCGCGGCCATCGCGGCAACGCGCTCATCGTCTGCGTTGAGCACCGCGGTTCCGCCCGCCGCTATGCCGCTGACCATCTCGGCCTTCGCTTCCGCGATCTCATCGATCGAAGTGAAGAACTCAAGGTGGGCGGGAGCCACGATCGTGACGACTGCGACATCCGGCGGAGCGATCTCCGTTAGCCGGGCGATCTCGCCTTTGTGGTTCATCCCCATCTCGAGCACGGCGTAATCAAAGTCTGAGGCGTGCCTGCCATCGGACTCCATCTTGAGCACCGATAGCGGCAGTCCATAGTGGTTGTTCAAATTGCCTGTGGTTTTGACAACGCGGCCAACCCGCGCAAGCATGGCGGCAATCATCTCTTTGGTGGTCGTTTTTCCAAGGCTACCGGTTATCGCGACCACATCGCCCTGCCAGCTCTTCAGCACTGAATACGCGAGAAACTGGAGGGCCGACAACGTGTCGTCGACAAGAATCAGCGCCGCCTTGTGCGGGTCAATCTGCCTGCCCGGATCCGAGTCCAGGAAATCGCGCGACACCACCGCGGCCAGCGCGCGGCCGGCGATCGCGTCCGCGACAAAGCGGTGCCCGTCGTAGTTTTCACCACGGATGGCAAAAAACAATTCGCCGGCACGTAGCGTGCGCGAGTCGATCGAATAGCCGACCGGCTCTCGCTCGGCCAGTTCGCTGGCGCCGCGAGCCGCGCGGATGTTCGATCCGAGAATGTCTGCAATTGCACCCAGATTCATATCGCTAAGTCGTCCTCTGGAGGCGTCCTTCCGCGGGCCCCTATCACTCGATTGCCGCCTGTCACAAGCGGGGCGCCGACGGAGGGGCTCCCGTCCAGCCTAGTGTTCTTCCCGTAACTTCATGGCCTCGCGAGCCACCTCGTGATCATCGAAGTGAATCCTGCGCTCACCGATGATCTGATAAGTTTCATGACCCTTGCCCGCAATCAACACCACGTCGCCTTCGCGGGCTTCGCCGATCGCGTGAAAGATCGCCTCGCGTCTGTCGGTCAGTTTGACATACGGGCGAGCTGCCGTTTTCAGGCCGGCGGCGATGTCTTCGATGATCGCTTCCGGATCCTCTGTTCGAGGATTGTCGGACGTCACAATCGCCAGATCACTCAAGCTGCCCGCAAGCTCTCCCATCGGCGCGCGCTTCGTGCGATCGCGATCGCCTCCGCAGCCAAAAACCGTTATGACTCGCCCCGTGCCCGCCACTTCCCGTGCTGTTTGCAACACGTTTCGCAGCGCATCGTCGGTGTGCGCATAGTCAACGACGACCGCGAATGGGATCCCCGCCGACCCGTCCGGCAACACCTGCTCGAACCGGCCTGTAACCGTCGGGCACTCGGCGATCCCTGTAGCAATGCTCTCCACACTGGCCCCCAAAGCCAATCCTGTGGCTATGGCCGCCAGGATATTGTAGACGTGCGGGCGCCCGATCTGCGCTGACGATATTTCCACACTGCCCGCCGGCGTGCTGGCCGTAAACGCGAGTCCGCGCGGGCTCACCTTGAATTCATTCGTTCCCACATCAGTGCGATCTCCGAATCCGTAGCTCAGCCGCTCGCCCCTGGCGGATTTGAACAACCTCCGGCCATATTCATCGTCCACGTTGATCACCGATGCACCCGGTTGAGTGCCGAGGCTGCCGTTAAACAGCTTCTCTTTCGCCTCGAAATAGCTTTCCATCGTCCCGTGGTAATCAAGGTGGTCGCGCGTTAGATTTGTAAACACCGCTACCGCGAACTTCAAAGCATCCGCCCGGTGAAGCTCGATCGCGTGCGATGAGACTTCCATCACTGCGGACCGGCAACCTGCATCAAGTGCCCGCCCGAGCATCCGCTGAATGTCCGATGCCTCGGGCGTGGTGTTCAGCGCCGCCGTGGCGTCGTTGCCGATGCGGTGAGTGATCGTTCCAAACATCGTCGACGTTCCCTCGCTCGCGCGAATGATGGAATCAATCAAGTGAGCGGTTGTCGTCTTGCCGTTCGTGCCGGTGATCCCAACGAGCTTGAGCCGTTGAGACGGGTGCCCGTGTACCGCTGCCGCTGCGCGAGCCAGTGCGGCGCGCGCGTCAGCGACTTGAATCCACGCCGGCACGTTCTCGCTCCCTGCGGGCAACTCGGAGATAACTGCGATTGCGCCCCGCTCAACCGCCTGCGGTATGAACCGGTGCGCATCAATCTTCTCGCCTCGAATCGCGACAAAGATCGACCCCGGCGCGCAACCTCGCGAATCGTGAGTAACGTCGAGTCCCTCGATGTCGATCTGGCCGGTGACGGCCATCGCATCTATCTCTTGTGCCAAAACAGCCAGGTTCAACTTGGTCCTTCCTGCCTCTTGCCGCGGTGAACCACCGGGGAAGACGTCGTCGCTCAAGGTCCGACAAATTTCAACTTCGTTGAGGGTCATTCGAGCGCAACTCTTTTGATGGCCTCTTTGGAGAGCTTTACATGGCAGATCGTTTCCTGTGGGACGAGAGCACCCGGTGAAGGGCTCTGTAACGACACAACTCCGTCGCCCGCGGCCTTGAGCTTCAACCCCTGAGACAGACACATCGTCACTGCTTCGCGGATTCCCTTTCCTCTCAAATCAGGCATCACGACGCTTGCGTAGCGATTAGATGCAGATTCGTCGCTTGCGGCTTCTTCGGCCAATTCAAGGGCCGGGCGCGAATCGGCCGGTTCGTCTGAGGTGGCTGCCTTGTATTCAGCCGCAAGATCGCCGGCGGCATAGACCTGGAAGTTGCCTGCGAGCAGAGACTGTGGATCGTTCTCTGGCTGCACGCCAAGAATGTGAAGTGCGTCTGCCACCACGCGAGCAAACACCGGCGCCGACACAGCCCCGCCCACGTGCGCGCCCACCGGTTCATCCAGCGAAACCACACAAACTATCTCTGGATTTTCAACCGGCGCGAAGCCTGCGAACGACGCAACATAACGGGTCTGCGAGTAGCGCCTGGTCGCCTCATCGATCTTCTGCGCGGTGCCCGTCTTTCCGGCTGCGCTGTAGCCCCCCATCCGCGCGGCTTTCCCAGTTCCCTGGACAACCACACCTTCAAGCATCACCTTCAGGGTGGCCGCTGTGGCCTCACTCACGACCTGACGTTTTTCGGTTTGGTGCTCTTCAAGTACATCTCCGGAAGGGGACGTGACGCGGGTTACCAGATACGGCTCCACCAATTCCCCACCGTTGGCTATGCAGGCGTAGGCAGCCGCGGCTTGAACTGCGGTTATTCCTATCTCGTGTCCCATCGGAATCGATCCGATTGAAGTCGGTCCCCACTCGCTGGCGGGCTGGAACAGCCCTCGCGACTCGCCCGGCAATTCAATGCCGGTCCGTCGGCCGAAACCGAACCGCTCGATGTAGCTCGCCAGTCTTTCATTCCCCAATTGCATCCCTATCTTGATCGCGGCGACATTGGAGGACTTGGCCAACGCCTGAGCGGCCGTCAGCATACCGTAAGGGTGATCGTGAACTATCCGGTCGCCGATGCGAATCTGCCCGCCACCACAATCGATCATTGTATTGGGCCGGATGAGGTGCTCTTCGAGGGCCGCCGCATAGGTAACCAGCTTGAATATCGACCCCGGCTCAAAGGCGACTTCAACCGCTCGATTCCGGCGCTGAATCTCAGTCGATCCGGAAACCTTGTTGGGATCAAAGGTCGGGTAGTTGGCCAGGGCGAGAATCTCACCGGTGGCTGGCCGCAGCACCACGATCTGACCTGCGCGCGAGTGGGTAGAATGCACCGCATCGGCAAGCGCTTTCTCGATGTGGTGCTGAATCACCAGGTCGATGGTGAGTGTAACATTGGCGCCTGGGACCGGGTCTTCAACGGAGTGATCGTAGGATTTGTTCAAGGCGTCAACATCCAACAACAACCGCCCCGGTTGTCCGCGAATCGCCTTATCGTAGGAAAGCTCGATGCCCCCTACTCCCTTCTCGTCTATGTCGACGAACCCGAGAAGGTGAGCCGCGCTGGCTCCGCTGACGTAAAACCGTTTCTTCTCATCTATAAAACGAAGACCGGGCAGACCGAGCTTTTCGATCGCGGCAACTTCCTTGTCGTCGAGCTTGCGCTTGACCGCCACCGCCGAGCGGCCCGAAGAGAGCCGTTTGTACAGATCGTCGCGATCGAGATCCAGGAGATCAGAGAGTTTATTCGCCATCCCCGCCGGATCGGCGATCGCAACAGGCGAAGCGTAGAGCGATTTGACGGTCACCGACCTCGCGAGCTCGTTTCCGTTGCGGTCGTAGATCACACCTCGCTGCGCGAAAAGGGGGAGCGCTGCCTGCTGCTGATTCGTTGCCCGGGCGACCAGCCAATCGTGCTGTCTGACCTGCAGCCAGACAAGCTTCGAACCGATCGCCACCATCCACACGATGATCACGACCTGAATAATAGAGAGACGCTTGTCGGAGACTTTGTTGCCGATTGACATAGTTATTCGTTTAGGGTCGGGGGCAGGGTTCAGGCTGCCCACAGGTGTCAACAACCGCTTGACCCTGAACACTACCTTTTGGCTTTGACGTTTCCTTTCGTATTAGCCTGTGAGTCCGGCTCCTTCTTGTCGGGACGCTCGAGTCCCAGCTTTTGTGCCCGCCGTTCAATCTCGAGCGGCGAGGAGACCCGTGCGTAGTCCAGCTCCAGCTGGCGAAGCTTCTCCTCCAGCTGAGTTGATTGGCGCCTCAACTCCTCGCTCTGATATCCGACCGAAATAGCCTCGAAGTGCTGACGCGCGCTTATTACAAACCCGCACGACAGCAGTGCGCCGGCGACACCTATTGCGGCGAGCCATCCCATGACCCGCGAACTGACCGGCCGCGCCACCGCCACGTTGGAGATCTTTTTCTCCGGGTAAAATCTGTTTGTCATAAGTCCGCCTCAAATCAGCGTTGAGCCAGGGCACACAACCCCCGCCTGCGCGGAGACTTCAGTAATGTGAAAAGCAGGCGGGGGTCTCTGCATTCCCTGGTTGAGTCTGTGCTAATTCCGGGGCTCGGAACGGTTGCTTCGCTAAAGCTTCTCGCAAACACGCAGAAGGGAGCTGCGTGACCGAGGATTACGTTCCATCTCTTCGGGCACCGGACGTACCGGCTTGCGCGTGAGAATATTAACTCGTCTGCTCGCGCCACAATGTTCGCAGATGATATCGTCGCCGGCGGCGTCTTTGCGCCTGACTGACTGCCACCCTCGCGTTTCGCAAATACAGCGGCCGGACTCGCGAAGAAAGCTGCGCTTGACGATCCGATCTTCCAGCGAGTGGAACGAGATAATCGCCAGTCTCCCATCGCGAGCAAGTTTCGAGATCGCCGCCGGAATAAAACGCTCCAGCGCTCCCAGTTCATCGTTGACCGCGATTCGGAGCGCTTGAAACGTCCGCGTCGCCGGGTGTATCCGCCATCGACCGGGAATGTTGAGCGCTCGAACAACAATGTCCGCGAGCTGCCTTGTCGTTGCTATCGGTTCGCGATCGCGATGTCGGACGATGGTTCGAGCGATTTTGCGGGCGCCTCGTTCCTCTCCGCGTTCAAAGATCAGATCCGCCAATTCTCGTTCTGCAAGCTCATTCACAAGCCGCGCCGCCGTCAGATCAGCGTCCTGGTCCATGCGCATGTCAAGCGGTGCATCAGAGGTAAAGCTAAACCCGCGCTCGCCGCGGTCGAGTTGCAGCGACGATACTCCAAGATCCGCCAGAACCCCTCGCACATCGGTTATCGCTTCCCGGTCCAGCACGGAGACGATGCTTTCAAAGCTTGCGTGGACCAGTCGAACCCGGCCTTCAAAGATCGACAGCCGCTCACGCGTCAGGGCGAGCGCTTCCCGGTCGCGGTCTATTCCTATCAGGCTTGTCTCGGGCGAGGCAGCGAGGATCGCTTGAGCGTGCCCGCCGAGTCCAATAGTGCAATCGACGAATGTTCCTCCTTCGCTGGGTCGCATCCATTCAATGACCTCTGCGAGTAAGACGGGTTCGTGCAGTTCACCTTTTTCTCCAGCGTTTGTGGCCACGTGTTCCAATGACCCGTGCCGGCGTTGTGATAGACATCCAGCAGCCTTCGCCGGGTCCTAAATCCCAAGCTCCGCGAGACTGGCGGCGTCGTCATCGGTAAAGGTCTGGCTGTCAATTCGAGCCTTAAACTTGTCAAGCTCCCAGACCTCCAAGTAGTGCAGGTATCCGAGCACCGCAACATTGCCGATCAGTTCCGCGTTCGAGCGAAGCAACGGGTGAACGAGTATTCGACCCTGTACGTCCGCTTCGGCGACCTGGCCATAGTAGTTCGTCCTGTCGAGGAACTTCCTCACAAACGAGTGGCTGGTGCCTTTTTTCTGCAGCTTCTCCTCGATCGCCATCCACTCTTCCATCGGGTACAGTCGTGCGCATTCGCCCGTGAGGCTTGTTACATAGAACTCGGTGCCGTAGTGCTCGTCGATATACCGGCGGTAAGCAGCCGGCAGCTTGATCCGCCCCTTCGCGTCCATCCGTACTGTGTAATGTCCTCTGAGCATCCAACCGGCTTCGACCCCGTCCCATCGACAAAATGTTCCACTCTACTCCACTTTGCTCCACCGCGCCGTATGGTACGTCAGATAGCATGGAGTGTCAAGCGTGAAATTATTAGACGATAAGAGGTTGTGGCCATTGGGTGGCAGGTTTCCGGACGCCTTGGGGAAGGCTGCGATTAGCTCCGCGAGCAGGGATGGACTGTGGTATAGTGCCCAACTTTACCGGAGCGGAGCGGAATCGGCGCCAATGGGCAACTCCACACTGATCATCATCGCTTATGGATTGGCGGCAGCGTCAGCGAACCTGCTGGGCGGCTTGTTGGTCTCATCGCGAAAGCTCGCGCAGGCTACTCTCAGATACCTTATCGCGCTGGGTGCCGGTTTCATGCTGGCGGCGGTCTTCCTGAAGATGATCCCCGAGACGCTGGAGCAATGGCCGGGCTCACCGCTTGTGCCAATGGTCTGGTTGCTTGCAGGCTATTTGCTCATCCAATTCGTCGAACATACCGTCGCACCGCACTTCCATTTCGGCGAAGAGACCCACGAGGAAGCGATGCTCGAGCATCACGCCGCTATGGCCGGCGTGAGCGCGCTGATGGTGCACACGTTCTTCGACGGGGTCTCGATAGCAGTAGCCTCTCTGGTAAGCGCCGAGCTTGGCTTTTTGATCTTCATCGCTATTCTGCTCCACAAGCTCCCGGAGGGATTCACCGTAGCATCGATGATGCTGGCGGCGGGCAAAAGCCATCGCAGCGCGATAACCTCAGCTCTTCTTGTGGGGCTGGCGACGCTGGTCGGGGTTGCGCTAGTGCTTCTCTTCGAGAAAACGGCGATCTACTCGCGTCCTCTGTCGGCGCATATGCTTCCGCTGTCCGCAGGAGTAACCCTGTATGTGGCAGCATCGGACTTGATTCCGGAGGTGAACACCCGCGAAGGCGGTGTTAAGACCTCGGTGATGGTGTTCGCCGGGGTCGCGCTCCTCTATCTAACCGAGCTGGTAATGAAAGTCCTTCACTTCGCACACTAGCCCTCAGCCGTGCGATTGCTTATCGACCGCTGCAAATCCGCAGTTCCAGCTATTTCCTCCCAGACAGCATATCGTTCGTCAACCGTGTGTTTTCTTCGATGTCCATGAACACGTACATCCATTCGGCATATGCGTATAGGAAGATGAAAACAACCACGCCGTAGACGAGCATGATCAGGCCGATCACTGCGCTTCCAAGGAAGGCTGCCGGACCTGCCGGACCGACGTCGGGAAACGCCGTTGCCGTCTTCGAGCCGGAAGCCGCGCCTGCGACGATTGTCACCAACCCTCCAATAATCAGCAGCGCCCCGGCAATGACCGCAAATATCTTGATCAGCACGGCGATCAGCCGGAGAACCTTGTATTTCTTCTTGACCGCCGCCGTCGGTCCGCCGCCATAGACGGGTGCGCTATGCGCGCCGCTGCCGTAAGCGGGCGCGGCATTGATCACCGGATACGACTGCTCGTAGGAGGGCGCCGCTTGAGGCGGAGGCGGTGGAGGGGTTGGGGGCTCCGAAAGCGTCGTTCCACAGCCACCACAAAACTTAGCTGTCGCTGGTAGTTCCGCGCTGCAAACTGGACATTTCATTTTTGAGATTGCTCCTTTCTGATTTCAGTTTTTGTTTCCGATCATCCGCTGTCGGCCGCAGTCGCTACAATTGCGCAAGACACCTCACCCAGTCGAATCGAAGCACACACGCCGGCTGACAAGATATTCTTACCGGCGCCTGAAATCAATTCAGCCTTCGCGGAGGCTGCGCCAGGTTTCGCATACACCACCTCCTGAGAGAGGTGGTTCTTGATGTCGCTGCTTGATTGGTGACCGGAAGTTTGAGAAACCGGCGGACGAGAACTCGCTATCGAACCTGACTCAAGAACGACATGAACGCAGAACAGTTGGAGAGCGAGCAAGCAGCCCGCTCTCCCAAGAGGTTACGACTCACGTGGCCCCCGCAAAGAGAGCCTCGAGCTTCATCTGCGGTTACTACATGGGGCCAGGGCACTCGCAGTTGTTGTTTGTGACATCTGCATCTCCCAAGACGACCGTTCCCTTAATCCCGGGACCACTGATTGAGGCGTCCCCTCTCATTGTGCAGGGATTTATCAGAACGTTGATGCTGCGGTCTGACTTCTTCGGGTTGGGCCCGCTATCGAACAACTGGATCTTGCAGAAGTACTGCGAAACAACGCCGGTCCCTTCCAGGACTATGCCTTTGCCGCAGTCGTGGTATTCGTATGCGCCGGTGGTTGAGTTGATCTTGATGAACCTTCCCGGGATACGGTCGTCCTGCACGCAGTAATCGAACTGCTCACAGATCTCCCCGACAACGGTGAACTGGTAAGCGCAGCCGTCTCCAACGCCGGGGTTGTTCGCGGCGATGACTACTACGAAATCTGCTCCAGCCGGGACTTCGAACGAATAATCCTGGTCAACACTCGATCCGACGTCAGCAAGATAGTTCGAGCAAACGTCGGTCGGATCGTAGCTGTTGAGGTACGTGGTGGCGTGCGCGTCGGTAGCGCACCCGACGTTCGGACGATACTGCACGGTGACGCACTGGGTTGAGTCCGACTCATTGGTGAATGTATACGCGTCAAACGTGAATGACCCGCTGCCGAATGTTCCGGGGCACGCCCCCTTCGGAACCGCGCAGGTGCTGGCGACGCCATCGCGGAAGAGCCTGTTCGGAGTCTGTTGACCGGTGGCGAATGGATAATCAGGACTGCCCTGCCCGAGATTGCCATTTACAACTATGGGGTCGCAGAGAATCTCCGTGCAACTCACATTGGTTGTAATCGTGCCGGTGTCCCCATCGAACCCACCAACCTGAATCTTGTAAGTCTCTCCGGCGAAGGCGATAAAATCGAGCGCGGATTGAAACCCAGTGCCACAGGCGTCATCGTTGCAAGCGACGGGCGCAAAATTACCAAAGTCGCAGGCCGCTCCGTCGACTCTCCAAACCATCAATGCTGTGTCAACTGGAGAGCTATCGCACGTTTCAACTGTTACGGTCCTACTCTTGACGCTGGGAGGCAGGGTGTACCATATGCTATTGGCTTGGAGCGTACACGTGCTTTGCGGTTCGCCTGATTCGTCTGTCGCTCCACTCGTATTTTTGGTGTCGGTGAACGGACACGCGTTCACCGAGATTGCGTTGGCGCAGTTGTCGTTCGACGGCGCCGCTCCCTGCGGGATATGCGGATTCCCGGACCTGGCTTTTGCCGGAGTCTTAACGTCATTTTTGCTTTGACCCTGGGCGCGCGCCTGAACGATTCTCGGGCGGAGGCCATAAACGGCCGGAAGCACCAACAGGGCCGCCGCCATCAACACAATCAACGTTGTGGTCCTTTGTTTCCTGAGTCTCATCGGTTTCCTCCTTTAGTTTGGCTGCCAACTCCAAGGTTCGGAGTTAGCGTCTGCGAGGGAGTAAAAATGTATTCCACGGGAGCTGAATGACATGTTGCGCGCGCCGCGCGAAAAGCGCTTATGCAGGTTTCCCAGCGCCATCGTTGTCTGCATCTCGGCGGACATCCTGTCGACGGTTCAAGCACCCTCTCGTGAGACAAGTTAACTTCTTGATTCGCTGGATTGGAGGTGCTGGCGCGGTGACTCTCTTGTCGCGCCACCCTTCTAGCGTAGCCCAGCATCCGGGAAAAGCCGGAGTCGATCACGCGCGACCGCACTATACTATGTAATCCACCAGTGTAATGCAAGCTAGGGTTGAGCCTAACTTGACCAGGAGCAACCGGATTCGTATCATAGCGCTTGCTACTCACACCTTCGATTGCGTGTCAGCAACCAATGCGCCGGCTGCGCGGGCGCTTGATAAGCGGTACTGAATCATCCAAGCAGGAGAGACTAAATGGTAACTGAGCAGGAGCACGGCGCGATAGTGTGGAAGAACGGAAAGCTGGTACCGTGGCAGGAAGCCACTATCCACGTGATGTCGCACGTAGTCAACTACGGGTCGTCGGTATTTGAGGGGATACGCTGCTACGACACCAAACGAGGCTCGGCGATCTTCAGGCTCGACACGCATATCGAACGGCTCCTGAACTCGGCGCACATCTACCGCATGCAGGTCCCGTTCAGCTACGATCAAATCGCGGATGCCTGCTGCCAGGTCGTGCTGGCTAACGAGTACAAACGATGCTACCTGCGGCCCCTTATTGTGCGCGGTTATGGAACTTTCGGAGTCGATCCCTTTCCGTGTCCCATCGACACTTACATTTGCACCTGGCAGTGGGGCAAGTACCTCGGCCCGGAAGCTCTTGAGCAAGGCGTCGACGTGTGTGTCTCGAGCTGGACTCGTATCGCCCCAAACACTCTGCCTTCAATGGCGAAGGCCGGCGCAAATTATATGAACTCGCAACTTATCAAGATGGAGGCCAAGATCAACGGCTACGTTGAGGGAATTGCACTCGACCCACAGGGCTACATCAGCGAAGGCTCAGGCGAGAACATCTTTCTGGTCAAGGATGGAACGGTGATGACCCCGCCGCTCTACTCTACAATCTTACCGGGAATCACTCGAGATTCTGTAATCAAAATATGCCAACGGATGGGTATACCCGTGCTCGAGCGCGCGATTCCGCGTGAGATGCTCTACATTGCCGACGAAGTCTTCTTCACCGGGACCGCTGCCGAGATCACGCCGATTCGCTCTGTCGATAAGGTCCAAGTCGGGGCCGGTCGACGCGGCCCGATCACCGCAGAGGTTCAGAGACAGTTCTTCGACATCATCGGCGGCGAGACCGATGACGTATTCGGCTGGCTTACTCCGGTCGAGGAATCGAAAGCGGCGGCGCAGCACGAGCCACAGATGGCGTCCTGAAGGGCGGCCCCGGGCGGCCGACCAACACGCCCCACGTGAAAGTCCGGTGCAGTAATATTCATCTCACCAAAGCCTCATCGTCGGGTCCCCTAGCAGCACCCACGTCCTTCGAATGTCCCTGTTCGTGATCTTTGCTTTCGCTCTCGCCGCCGCTTCTCCGATCGTCAACGAGCGGCCCTTGATGCCGGGAGCCCCAAAAATCAACCTAAAGAACTCTTCGTTCATCGTCCACTGATCTATCGGCGTGGTCACCCCGGTCGAAGCCCAAACCGCCACCGCTCCTCCACTGGCCTTCATCAGGGCCTCCCCAAGCGAGTCCGTCATAGCATTCTGGAAGTAACCGTTCAAACAGGTCATCATCACAAACACTGGCAACCGTTCGCTGTTCGTCAGCGCCTGTGCGCCGGCACCAGTGAGCAGGCCGCCGTTCCACACATCCAGCGACCCGTGCCCCACGTAGCTCACGATCTTTTGACCCCGATCGATCGCCTCCAACAGATTCCCCCTGGCAACGCCCGGATCTGCTCGACCGCGATCTATTCGGCTGATCTTCAGGCTCCCCGGCAGCAATCGCATTAGCCGCGTATTCGCGTCCTCAAAATCGTAGCCATCGTTCTCGTCGGCAACCAACAGCACTTCGTTCGAGGGCGCCGACTTTTCGTAGGCGACTATCTTTGTCACCATCACAGAAGCCTCAATCGCGGTACGCGCAGGTAGACGCCCGATTGCAAGCTCCGCAATCCCGTCGTTGTCGAAGTCAGCGAGAGACTCATCCGACGCTGTCTCCAGATACTCGGTGTCAACAAACGCGGTTGGGACGAGATCCTTGTCACCGTATCCGAGATGGTTTTTCGGATCATAGGACGCATCACCCGCCAACAGAACGAATCGAGGCGCAAGCTTCCAGTTCGTCACGGCAAAAACAAGGAAGTCCTTGATCGCCTGCGGCGATTTATTGCCGAAGTTGAATTCGTCATACAGATCTTCAATGTCAACCAACGCGACGGCGTAGCCCTGACGCTGACGAAGCACCTTCAACGATTCGAGCGCGGGAAAGAAATCACCACGGGTGATCATGGCAAAGTCCGCCGAATGATTCGCATCGCGCCACTTCGACGCGCGATTCGCAACAATGCGAGTCGGATTCTGAGTCTGCGCTTCGGTCAGCGCTATCAAGATGCGCGTGCCCTTTTCCAGTGGCGTCATAGTGACCGCGAACCCCGGGCTCTCATCTGCTTCGACGCCGCCGGTCAATTCCTTCACGTCATCAGGAGAGGTCACGTCGAAAACACGCACATCTGCGGTTGTAAAACCGCGCACCGTCACCTGCTCTCCGCCGTTCGCTGTGAGCTTCAAGGCGTCGTGATCACAGGTGAACGCGTGTTGATAGGAAATCCGAATGCTGTCAACAAGACTGACATCGCTCGCTCCATTTTGGGCCGTGAGACGAACGACGTTTGGACCCTCCAGGATAAGCCGGGGGTCAATCGTAAATGACTGGACGTCCCGAGATTGTCCATCGAATGTAAGATAACCTGCGTACGTGTCGTTGATCTGTACAAGCACGCGATGCGGCAGGTGTGTGACCCCCTGCAGACTGACTTCAACTACGGCGGGCTCCGCGCTCGGCACGATGTGAGTCAAGTTGACTGACTGGTCGACGGGCTGGCCCGCTATCACCGCGCCAAAGAAGTTCTCGCGTTCGCCGTTCTTAAGCGCGGCAAAGTAAATCGTTCGCTCTTTGAGCTCGACCGTTTGGGTGTATGAATCCGAAGCCGACGCTACTCCCTGACCGGCTTCCCTGGTGATACGCTTGCCCGCTTGACCGCCCGCGACAAGCCAGTAAGCGCGTGCATCGCTGGAAGGCGTGTCAATGCCTGTGCCGTAGAATTCTATGAATGCCGTATCGTCAAAGCGTCTGCTCTTCCCGGTTGAAACGAGCATCGGCAGTTCGAGGCCGTCGGCAAAAAGCTGAAGGCGGGTCGGGTCTGCGTCTCTGTCCAACCCGCCGGCCACTAGTTCCCTTTGGGAGATGCGATACCACCCCTCCCGGCTGACGAAGATCTTAACTGCTGAACCTGCAGCGAGCGAGGATTGAACTCGGCCTTGTTTTATTGACTGCCCACCCAACGGTGCAACCTTCTCCACGACGTTTGTCGCGCCCGCGGTTACTTGTGGGCTTGCGAGACCGCTCAACGTCGCCGCTTCACTGCGCGAGGGTGAAGCGCTACCGGCGGGCTCCACCAGGAACGGTCCGTGCCAGGTCGACATTCCCTTGAGATCAATATCCTCGAGCCAGTACGCAGTGTTTCTGCAATCGGCATTTGGCAATCCACAATTGGCAATTCCTCTGTCCCACCAGGTATACGATTGGCCCGCGCTCATCGGGAACCCGGCCGTCAGCGCCGATCCTGCGACGAGTTGCTGATTGACCAGTTTGCGCCCGCTGCCTTCGTCCCGGTAAACATTGAACCCAAGATTGTCCTCTTCGTATCCGGTTCTCCACTCCAACAACGTGCCGTAGTCAAACGCTTTGGCGGTGAATGACATCAAGGTGATGACTGTGGGGCTATTGATCGTCAATGAGTAGGCTCGGCTTCCTGAGCAGTTGCCGGAATCCGGCGCGGTAACCGTAAAGTTGAAGGTTCCCTGTGCAGTCGGTGTTCCGCTCAGAGCGCCCGCACCCGAGAGAGTCAGCCCGCCTGGAAGGCTGCCCAACGTGGTGCTAAAAGTATACCCGGGTGTGCCGCCCGTCGCAGTGATGGCCCTGACTGTATGATACGCCGACGGTCCCGGCCGCCAACGAGATCGGCGTCAAAGTAATCGTCTGGCAGGCGACCGTGAGAGTGTAAGCTCGCGTGCCGGAGCAAAGGTTTGCATCCGTCGCCTTGACCGTGACGTCGAAGCTGCCTCCCTCCGTTGGCGTACCGGAGATTACACCCGCTGCCGAGAGCGTCAATCCGTTTGGCAGCGCACCGGAGTTGAGACCATAACTGTATGGCGCAGTCCCACCCGCAGCCGCGATAGCCTGATTGTAGGACGAGTTTACGGTGCCGCCGGGCAGCGTCACCGGGTTGGGCGTAATCGCCGGACAGGATGGGGTTATCGTGAAGTTTGTGTCGGACATATCGAAGAAAATGTTGCCGACCGCTTCGACCTTAATGCGCGCCGTCGTCGAACTGATAGCCGGCACAGTGACGGCCTGGCTGCCATCGTTTGGCGTCGAGGCGAGCAGCGTGATCGGGAAGGTCAAGCCACCGTCGGTAGAGAGGGAGATCTTGACGTTGACGCAACTCACCGGCGCGGCGTTTGTATTGTTGACGCTCCACGTCACCGTCGGCGTCGTGCCGCCTGCCCATGTCACCGCCGTATTGGGCGCGGTCACCAGGAAGGGCCCCGAGGTACCACTAACCGTCAGCAGCACCGAGTCTTCGTTTACGCCGCCGCCACCCGCGCGGTTGTCGCGGATCGTAACCCGAAAATTGATCGAGCGCCCGATGCGTGGCAGTTCTTCCGCCGTTTGAAAGCTGCCCGACAGATCAGGCGGATCATTGGCATTGTTGCGAATGTAAGTAAGGAGCGGGAACGTGCGCGCCGGCGAGGAGGATGGGCTGAAGGGCCGAAAGATCGGACGAGTCGAGGTCGCAGGATCACCGGCGTCATTATAGGACGCGCTTGTGCCGTTCTGTGGGTAGAGCGAGCCCCCCGAATCGACCTGATCCCAAGCATATGTAAGATTTGGCACATCCGCCTGCATCGGCGTCATTCCCTGAAGCGGTGAGCGTGAAAGGGGTGTTCTTTGGAATCGTAACGTCCGGCCCGCCGTTCACGGTGGGCGCGCTATTGCCGGTTGCGGTGGTGACGGCGCACGCCCCGGTCGAGTTGATGTAGTTAGTGATCTGGGTGTAGCTCCCGGCGTGGAAGCGCATTACTGGAGTGTTGGTGATGTTGTCCGCCGCGCAGGTGGCCGCGTAAGACATAATCGTCTGGCCGCCGCCCGACTCCCACGCGGTGCCGGAGCTCCGGTTACCCCCGCCACAATTTCCGAGCGTGCCGTTGAAACTGTGACTGGCCCCGGACTGGTGGCCGATTTCGTGGACCCAAACGCCGAGCGCCGTGCTGTTGCCGACCGGGCCGCCAACAAGAGTCGCGCCGCCACCCTTAATATCGGATCCACTGCATACGACACCGACATAGGCAATGCCCGAGCCGCCCGTCCCGCCGATTTGGCCGAATACGTGGCCGATGTCGTAATTGGCCTGACCCACGTTTGCGCTGAGATCCGGCCGGACTTGACTCAGCATCGTCGACACATTGCTGTTGTCGTAAGGATCGGTCGCCGATGTGAAGCCTCGATCGGTCGAGTAGATCACGTCGGTGTCGTTGACCAGGTTAAAGTGGATCGCAAACTCGTGCTCGTAAATCAGGTTCGCGCCGTTGAGCCACGTGTTGATCGAGGTTATTGTGCCGGCAGTAGTGCCGCCGCCGATATTGGTTGCAGTACTCCCAGTCGGCGGCGATTGCAATGCGATAGCTGCGCAGCGACGGACCAACGGCGGTTTGTGGCGAAACCATCTGCGAACTGCCCGGATTAATCGAGTGCATCTCTCTTACAAGACATTGAGCCTCGCTGTTCTGGATGTCGCTGCCGAAATAGCTGACATAGATCGACGCATCTCCAGCGCCCGCCGGTTGCAGATTGATGACCTGATCGCGCAGTAGCATCAACGCATGAAAACCGCCGGGGGAGACGTCGCAACGCATCGTCAGCGCCGGGGCGTCGATTCCCTGCCCACGATAGCTCTTGATCTGCGGATACTGCGCGGCAAATTCCGGAGCCAGCACTGACGACTCTTCGATCCTGAAACGCGTGAAAGCTCCGTCCGGCAACGGCAAGGTCAGCAACACTTGCGGCTCTCCGGTATCTGGATCGTTCTCGCTCGGCGCGCGCTTCAGCAGTTCCGCCAGCGCTACGCCGTTGAGCCTGAGCATGCGCGACTGGGCGGGCACTCCCGGCGCCAATCGCAAACCGAGCGGTCCGCGGTCGAGATCTTCCCACAGATCGTTGCCAGCGGACTGGCGATCCGGCGTGTGGACCGAAGGAGAGTTGGGAACGAAGATGCGGTTCGATGGGCGGCTACTGACACTGGGGATTTCACCCGACCGCGCAGCCTGGGTGACCGCGCAGTCAAAAGCAACTACGGCGGTGAATACGAGTGCAATAGTCAGGAGGGACGCGGTGAAAAGTCGATGGGCTTTTCTCATTGTCTAACTTCCGTTTCCATTCGCGTCGGGGTAACGAGGTGAGGTGGCCACTTCCCGTCGTTCCCTGGCCGCAGGACAGACGCGACTTTGGAAAATCTCTGAGGGTTCTTGGCCGTCATCAGATCCTTCGGCGAGAAGGTTGACGGTCCGCGATGGGGGGCTCGTCGAGCGTTACTATTGTAAGCGTTCGGGCCGGCGTGCTGAAGACTTTATTTACCTTGGGCGGCGAAGGATGATTGGACAGGGTGAGCGCGCGGTGAAGCACGCCCGCCTTCGCAGTAAGGCTGGTAAGCGTCGGACGGCATCAGGTTCGATGGGTCTGTGAAAGCCGGGGTCTTATCTCACACTCATCGTGGGATCGCCGAGCAACACCCACGTCCGTCGTATGTCGACATCTCTGGTCTTTGCTTTTGCCTCGCGAATCGCATCGCCCAGCCGAGCGATTCCCTCGGCACCGAACAGCGACTTGTATAACTCCTGATTCATCCGCGCCTGCCCGGCCGGCGACGTCATCCCTGATGATGACCACACTGCCACCGCTCCTCCTCGCTCCGCTTTCAACAGCGACTCCGCCAGACTGTCTAACGCCGGGTCATCAAAATAGCCGTTCAAACACGTCATCATCACAAACACCGAGAGGTGATCCGTGTTGGTCATCCGCTCCGCGTCTTCATTCACCAGGAGACTGCTCCTCCACTGATTCACCGAGCCGTGCCCCACGTAGTTCACTATCTTCTGCCCCCGGTTGATAGCTTCCAGGAGCCGAGCCTTCGCCCCGGCGGTATCCGTCCCTCGGTTGATTTGAGTTGTCTTCAAGCTCGCCGGTAAACTGCCGATCAACTGCATGCTGGCGTCCTCAAAGTCAAACCCGTCGTTGGCGTCCGCCACCAGCAGCACATCTTCGGACGGGATGCTCCTCTCGTAGCCGACTATCTTTGCGATCATCGTTGATGCTTCCGTTGCGTTGCGGAAAGGCAACCGCCCAACCGCAAGCTCCGGCACTCCATCGTTGTTGAAATCCGCAAACCAGTCATCGCTCGCCGTTTCCATGTAGCCCGTGTCCACCAATCTCGTCGGTACAAGGTCGAAGCTGCCCACGCCCAGATAGTTCTTCGGATCGTAGCTCGCGTCGCCTGCAAGCAACAGATACTGAGGCTTCTTCTTCCAGTTCGTCAACGCGTAAGCCGCAAAGTCTTTCACCGCTTGCGGCGAGTTGTTCCCGAAGCTGAACTCGTCGTAGATGTCTTCGATGTCTACGACCGCCACGCTCAAACCCTGGCTTTGTCGAAGCGTCCTCAACGATTCGACCGTCGATAGATAATCTCGTTTTGTGACGATCAACATGTCTGCGCCGTTCCCGGGTTGCCGTAAACTCGACGGCTGATTTGGGGTTATCGCCCAAGGGTGCAGCGCCTGCGAATCCACGAACGCCAGCAGCGCGCGCGAGCCCGAACCTGACGCCGCGCCGGTGACCGTGTTGCCGCTCTTGCCTTCGGTGACCGTCGCCGCGATCTCCTGCGGCGCGCTGATGTCGGTCACATCCATCAGTCTTATGTCTTTTCGCGTAAATCCTGAAACGGTCACTTGTCGGCGAGGCTCCACGGTCAGCGCAAGCGTATCGCGATCGGCGATGTAGCTGTGCGAGTAGCGGATTCGGATCGCATCAACCAGGCTGACGTCGCTTGGCCCGCCCTCAGCAATCAACCGCACTGTGTTCGCGCCCTCTCTTAGCAACGACTGGGCTATCGAAACAAGTCGCGTGCCTCGCGATTGACCGGCAAAGGTGAGCCTCGTCACATCTGCTCCGTTCAACTGGACTCGCACGCTGTGCGTCAGCTTTGTCACGCCCTGAAGCGAGACTTCCAACGAAGCACCCGCCTGCGCTGTTTGATCCAGATGCTCGATCGAAAGAGACTGATCGACTGGCTGGCTCGCTACGACCGCGCCAAAGAAGTTCTCGGCATCTCCATTTTTCAACGCCGAGAAATAGATCGTCCGGTCTTTGCGCTCGACCGTGAACGGAAAGCTGCCCGCAGCAATCGGGTCGCCCTTGCCTTGGCTGATCGGGATGCGCTTGCCGAGACTTGTGCCAGCCACGAGCCAGTAGACGCGCGTGTCCGTCGACGCCGCGTCCAGGCCCACGCCATAGAACTCGACCGAATCGCTCCCATCGAATCTACCGTCTTGCTCGCCAGTGACTCTCATCGGCTGTTCGACGCCATCTACGAACAACTGCAACCGTCGCGGGTCTGTCTTTGGATCGAGGCCGGCCCGGAGGAGCTCCCCTTGAGTGACTCGATAGTATCCTTCCTGTTTGACCGCGATCTTGACCGCCGGTTGTGACGCGAGACTCAGTTGGATCTGCAACGACGGCGCGAACGACGCTGTGAGAGTCGCTGCGCGGGTGACCGGCACGGAACCCAGTCCGTTGGCAAGCAGCACTTGCCGCAGGCCGATCCGAGAAATCAGCTCTGACCGCTTCTGGGCATCCGCGGCGTTCCCTGCCGGAGCCGTGGTGATCGAATACGGGCCGTTGAAAGTAGACTTACCATTGAGATCAATGTCTTCGAGCCAGTACCGAACGGGCTTGCCGGGAGGCGGGGTGTCTGCCCAGTAGTAGTCATTTCCCGAAAGCAGCGAAGTCCCCGGCCCTTCAGACAGAGCCGAGCCCGCTATGATTTGAGGTGTGATCCGGATGCGATCGCCGTCCGCTTCACGATAGACATTGAAGCCCAGGTTGTCGACTTCAAACCCGGTCCTCCAGTTGAGTAGAACGTTGCTATCGTGTGCGGTCGCGGTAAAGCCTGTGAGCTTCTCCGCCGTCGGCTGGTCGGCTACGACCCCGACACTACTGCTAGTAAACTCCGATGTGTTGCCGTCAGCATCGGTAGCAGTCGCGACGATCTGATCGCCGACCTGGACGCCTAAACTCGCCGCGCCACCGGCGTCGAAGCTGGCGAGGCCCGGTGAGCCATTGCTGTAGTCAGCCACAGTGTAGTGGGTACTACCAATGAATGTCTCACCTTGGAGGCTCGCCTCAGCCTTGAAGAATTCAACGTAGATTCCGTCGACACCATAATTTGAATTGGCAGGGGCAGAGTCAACCTTGAATTGAAGAACCAGGTTGCCGGTCTGAGTGATCAGGACGCTCGCAAACTCCGGATAGTTCTGCATGCGATTGGGGCCCTCATCGGCGTCGCCCGGATCATTCGGAGTGTTTTGATCCAGGTTAAGATCGATGCCGCCCCCGCCGTTACCGAAGATCGTATTCGGATCGATGTTATTGCAATGACCAGCAGTTGCGTCGAGGGCGACACCTGCGCCGCCGTTGAAAGAGATTGTGTTTCCGGCACCGCTTAGCGGCCCGCCGACAGTGTTCAACCTTGCTCCGTCAACGATCTCAACGCCATGGCTGGTGTTGTTGCTTATTGTGTTGCCGCGCAGGGAGTTATTGGTAGACGCCATGCCGCTTATGGTTACGCCTACACCGGTATTTTGCCTGACCTCGTTGTCGGTGAGATCGCTGTTGCTTGAATTGTCTAACGTGATTCCTCCGCTATGGTTGTTGCCGACTCGGTTTTGCTCTACGTGAGCAGTCTCATGCGCGACTACTATTCCATACCCGTTGCCCGCGAGGCTGTCGCCCGGGCCGAAGCCGACGCTGTTCCCGTTGACAAACACTGCTGCGCTTGTCCCATTTGGACTCTCGACCCGAATACCTGCATTTGCATTAAAGACTATGTCGTTTCCAAATGCAGCATCGAGCTGACCTTCGTAGCCGATGGTGGTATTTGGAGCACCTTGAACCAGCAAACCATTTTGTCCATTTGGGACAGGCAGGCTGACGTCTTGCCGGCCACCGCCAATAGTGTTCCCTTGCACTTTGTTGTCAGATGCGTTGCTGACGCTTTTGATCCGACTACTATGAGGGCTTGCTGCGGCAGCGGTATCAACGATGAGAACGCCATTTTGGCCGTTGCCAGAAATCACATTGCCCTCACCTAGAACGCGGTTTCCGCCTACGGTGTTGTTGGACGCGTCTTCAATCAAGACTCCATTTTGTCCGTTGGGCAAAGGCGCCGTCCCAGCCGGGTTGGAGCCGATGAGATTGCCCTGAATCTTGTTCCCGGTTGAATCGTTGGCGGTTATCTTGACTCCGTCCAGGGTGTTGCCGGAGATAACATTGCCTTCGCCGGCATTGGCACCACCCACTTCCCCGTTCTTTGCGCTAACGAGCAGAACCCCCAGCAGATTGCCGAGACCGCTGCGGCCGTCCGCGGTTGTTCCGATGTAGTTTCCAAGAAGTTTGAAGAACTGCGTCCGCTGACCAAACAGGCTGATGCCCGGGCCGTTTGTGTTGCCCGCGATTACGTTGCCCAGGCTACCCAACCCGCCGATCAGCAAGTTGGAAACATCCTCAATGCAGATCCCGCCAAGTAGATTGCCAAAGTTTCCTGGTTGCCCGGGCAATCGCGAGAGGCCAACCGCGTTGGCAGCGATGCTGATAAAGTTGCTGTTGGGAGCGTTCTTCGCAACTTGCGAGCTAAAGGCCGGCAACACCCCGCCCGTGTCTTTGACCTTAACTCCACACCCGGACTGGCTCGCGGCAATTGTGTTCCCCTGAATCGTCGCCTCCAAAACACCATCGAGCAGGATGTTGTCTTTTCCATTGCCGAGTGGGCTCTTGCCGTCAGGCGTCAGGCCTAGTGAGTTATTCACCACTCGGAGACTTGTTGGAAGCTGCTGCGGCAGAGCCAGGGCTTTTAGCGCCTCTCCAATATTCCCCGAAATTACATTGCCGGTGCCTGCGTTGGCGCTACCGATATCACCGTCTTGCGCGCCCTCCACGAGGATGCCGAGAAGATTTCCGAGGCCGCCGTTCCCTTTTCCGTCGGTTCCGATGAAGTTCCCGAACAGCTTGAACCCCTGGGTTCGCCCGCCCGAGAGGCGTACTCCCGGACCGCCATTCGCACCGATGACGTTGCCAAATGCCCCCGTCACATCGCCGATGAAAGGGCGGAAAAAGTCTTCGACGCAAATTCCGCCTAAGGCATTCCCTATCGCGGCTGGCAGGCCAAGCCGTTTCAGCACGCCAATGTCGTTACCAAATACGGAGGCGCTGGGGACAAGACTGGAGCTCTGCTTTGCTTTGAGCCTGGCAGGAATCAGGTTCTGCGTATCCTGAAGGAGTACGCCACAACCCGTCTGACTGCCTACAAGGCTGTTGCCTTGAATCGACGTCTCGGTGGCTCCGTCAACCTGAATATTGCTGCCCAGGTTGCCAAGAGCGCCGGATAGATCCGGTTTCGCTCCGAGAATGTTGTTAATAAACGTGTTGAGTTCAGCGGTGTTGCTGGACAGAGCTTTCAGCAGGATTCCCGGACCCTGGTTGCCGGAGATCACATTGCTCTCCCCGGTGCCAACGCCCCCAACTTGAGTTTGGCTGGAGCCTTCGATTTGAACACCGGGGCCGTTGTTCCCAAGCGTCGTCTCACCGGTGTTGGTGGTGCCGATGAAATTGCCGAGCAGGCTGGACGCATTGGCAAGCTCGATCTTGATCCCGGGTCCATTGTTGCCGCTGATGGTGCAACTCTCGAGGGATGTCGCGCCGCCGATCGTTGTCTGAGGGGCGCCTTGAATCAACACGCCGAAAAGATTATTCGGTAACGGACTGAAGGTGCCGTTCTTGAGGAGCAAACCAACCAGATCGCTCTTTAGGATGTTTCCGATCGCGGATGGACCGACGATCTTGACGCCAACGCCGGAGGCGACAAAGACGTTACTGATGCTCCCAAGAAAACCTTGAGGTTGACGCGGGGTCCCATCGGGAAAACTGAGTCGCGCAACCGCCTCGCTGCCTCTTCCGATCTTGTTGTTGGGTGAGCTATCAATGAGGACCGCGGCGCCGCCCAAACCCATGTTGTTCGTACCGCTCGCGTCGGTGCCGATGATGTTCCCCTCTACGACGTTCCCGCCCGGTCCGCCTTGAATCACGATGCCGTTGCCGCTAAATCGAGTGACGGCGAACCCAGCGATGTAACAATTGCCCGCGGTGATCTTGAGCGCATCAGAATTCGCCGCTGCGCCATCGAGGACAATCACCGGCAATCCTGCATAGCCCGGCTGCGTTGTCGCGTCGATCGAGACGGCTTGCGAAATAGTTGGGAGCGCGCTTTGCGGAGAGATGGTTTGATTTGATCCGCCGGGGATGTTGAACCCAATTGCATCGCGTCCGGCCCTCGAGTTCGCCAACTCGATCGCCGCTCGTAGAGTGCATTGCGATCCCGGCGTGATGGGATCAACGTCGCAGATGTTGTCGTTCGGGTCGGAGTCCGACTCGTCACCGTTCGTGGTGACGATAATAATCGCAGGGCCGACTTGCGTTCGTTCCGTATCGTTATTGTTGTCGGGATTCGGGTCGTCCTCGGCCGCTTTCACCGAAGCCGTGTCGGTGATTTCCCCTTCTGTCGTAGGAGTGACGTGAATCGTGACCGTAGCGTTTGCGCCGACATTGAGTGAGCCGAGATTGCAAGTTACCAGCACGCCGGATCGCGAACAGCTCCCCTGCGAGGGTGTGGCCGAGCCGTAGCTAACGGACGTTGGCAAAGTGTCTTTGACGATGACATTCGTGGCGGTCGCTGGACCCGCGTTCGTCAGGTTCAACGTATAGTTCAGCACAGTTCCTGCCGCCACCGGGTCAGGATCATCAGTGATCTCAACCCCTACGTCAGCAATGCAGTCTCCTGCCGTACAAGAGAACTCAGAGGTGCTGCCGTGCGCGTTGGTCGCGGTCGCAGTGATTTTCGCGGAGGATGAAACTGTCCCGCTCGAAGTAAAACTGAACTCCACCCGCCCGTGGTTGTCTGTGGTGACTGTCTTAGCTCCAATGTAGGTTTCGCCTTCGCCGTACTTTGTCGAGTCGCCGGTGCTGCTGGCATAAAAATCGAGCCGGTAGAAAGAGTTGGGACTGCTATTGAGCCAGCCGTGAACCGCGACGGTTCCGTTGCCGTTAGAAACAGGCGAGTCAAGCAACGGATAGTTCTGCAAGTCGTTTGTCCCGGTATCCGCATCGCCAGGATCGTTGGGATTTACGCCGAGCGGAGCAAGGTCGATACCCAGCCCGCCGTTGTTGAAGATTGAGTTAGCGCGGATGTCGGTGTTGGCGACCAGGTTTGGAAACTGAGGGACGAAACCGGCGAAGATCCCCGCGCCACCGTTGTTGCGAATAAGGTTCTGCTCATTCGGGCCCGTACCGCCAATGATGCTCTGCCTACTGGTGCTGGGCATCAGGTAGATCGCGTTTCCGCCGTTGCCGAGCGGTGTCGTCCCGTCCTGGCCCACGCCAATGTAGTTGCCCTGCACGATGACGCCTCCGTTGATCGCCAGGGTTCCCCGGTCGTCGGGCCCGTTGCCTGAGATAATGTTTCCTTGCCCCGGCTTGTCGGTACCACCAACGTAGGCACTCGACACACTATCTGCGACTACCTGTGCGCCCGTGCCCTGATAGCAATCACCGAGCGGGTTATTCGGCACAGCATAGTGGCCCGTAGCGTCAGTGCCGATGAGGTTGTTCCTCATGTAGGCATTCATCGGGCTGTCGCCAAACCCATTCGTGGCGTTGATATTGGCACCGCCGCACGTATTTCCGGAGATCAGATTGCCGAGAGGCGTGAAATCATCGGGTGTACCCAGCACAAGACCGACGTTGCCCAGAAAAGAATTGCCGACCAGGACTGCGCCAGTCTTATTCGGAAGCGCAGCCGTGCCGGTTCGGTTTGTACCGATGTAGTTGTTGAATACGCCATTCAATCCTTCGCCGAATGTTCGAACGGCGGCGCCTTGCAGAGCGTGCGCCGATGGATCCAGGTTCTCATCGTTCCCCGAGATCAGATTGCAGAAGCCTGTGCAAGGGCCACCCTGCGTCGTGCCTCCGGGCGCCCCCACGCTCGCAAACGCATCCGGCGCGGCTTCTGCGTTAACAACATCAAAGATTGGAAACGCCGGGAATGGGGTGTTCCGCCCGTCATTCCGCATTGCCACTGTGCCGGTGATGTCCGTGCCGATGTTGTTACCGCTGACGATACAGAACCCGCCCGAGAGCACTACCGGAGAGAAGGCATATGTACAGTTGATGGCGTAAAATCCGTTGTCAGAAATCACGTTGCGGCCTTGCTCTGTTATGGACCCAATGACGGTCGCGGTCACTGGGCTGGCGTCGATTCCAAACCAGCAGTTTCCTAACGGGGCATTACCGCTCGGGTCGGTGCCGATGCGATTGCCTTTAACCGAGTTGTAGAGGGTAAGGTTTGTGTTACCGTCTGCCGGACTCAGATAGGATATGCCCAGACCGACGCCGCAAGGATGAGTCGCCGGGAAGTCCTGGACATCGCCGTTGCCTGAGATTGTATTCCCAGCACCGGCCTCATCGCCGCCGACGGTGTTGAATGATCCGGTCAATCCGAATCCTTCACCGGAGTTGTTCAGCTTCAAGGTCCCGGGGGCGTTTACCCCAATGTAATTCCCTTTGAACTGGTTGTTGATGCCGTTCACGACGGAGATTCCCGCGCCGTCGTTGCCCGAAATAACATTGCGCGCCTGTTCGGTGGTGCCGCCGATCATGCTGTTGTCTACATCAAAGATGATCAACCCGGTCGCGACATTGCCCAAATCGAGAAGGCCGGTTGGATCAGTGCCCAGAAAATTTCCTTCGATGATGTTATTGGTGTGCCTTGTCTGATTCGCAAGTGTTTCAAGCGTGATCCCGTTACCGCCGATTGTGCTCCCCGTGTCTTCATCCACATATCCGGGAAACTCGTTTATGACGAGGCCGCGAATCACACAGTCGCTGGCTCTGACCTTGATGCCATCCACTCCGGCGTCGATGCTATCGCTGCCGTTGATCTCGATCACTGGAGTTCCCGCGTAGCCGGGTTGTGTTGTGGCGTCGATGGTGACGGCATCGATGATGGTTGGAAGCGCTGTTTCCGGAGCGATCGTATGAACGCCGCCGCCTGGAATATCGAACACGATCGAATCAGCGCCCGGATTGGCGTTCGCGGCGGTGATCGCTGCGCGCAGCGTGCAAGGTTGGGCTGGCTGGCAAGTGCTGAAGGCGTCGCCCTCTGTGTCGACTGTGTAAGTGTTTGCAGGCGCGGACAAGATAACAGTGGGAGTCGGAGCGCCGTTTCTCAGAACCACTAGATCACTCAGAGCATCAACGTTGAGACGCAGTGGCAGCACGGCAGTTGGGACGGCCTCAACGTCGATAGAAGCCAGAATTGCGGACTGGGCGCCGGCAGCTGGATCCCGGCGTCCAACCACGTGAATCTGTCTCGCGCCCCCATCAATAATGAGCAAATCGTCGAGTGACGAATCGCTGACTCGCGCTCTGCTCAACCGACTATCCTTCGGGGACGGCTGCGCTGCAGCTAGACCAGAGTCGGCGAGCCACAGAGATTCGCGCCATTCGCCAGTACGCGATGGAGCCGTATAGAAACTCGACGCCAGTCCTGGTTCCTTTCGAGGTGGTTTTTCATTTGGCGTCTCCGTGAGACTTGTTCGCTCGACAAAGCGATCCTGGAAGGCAATGTTGTCTGTCTTCGACGCGGCCGTCCTATCCACAACCTTATACCCCCGCCGAGTCCATTCTTCGGGCGAGGGCTGAAGCTCCTTGAGGCGCTTGTACCTCTCAAAGCTCCCGCCCGTCGGAGTGTTGAGGGTTTGGAATGAACTGGCCGGAGCGAGGGGCTTAGCTTCCGCCGTCTTCTCAGGCGCCGGTGGTTCGAGCAAATGTAGACTGCCGTCTTCGGCCAACAACGCTAAGGATTCGCCAGGCATGTTTGTGAATTTGCCCGTCGCGAGTTCTGAAACGCGAAAGCCAAGGGACCTCTGTCCGACCTCAGCAGGCGGCCGCAGGAGTCCGGCTTCGGGCATCAGGTCCCAGGGATAGATCTGTAGGTGGCCCTGAATGAAGACCAGTTGATCACCGCAGGCGACCGCGATGTCGACCAGCGCATCTTCGTCTAACTGGCCGAAAGAAATTGAAGTCGCCGGAGCCGGCAGATCGAAGCTTTCTGGTTTGCGCTTGAATGCACCTTCAGGATGCTCAAACACGAGGAGCTGCGAACCCTTATCCGCGTGAACCGCGACCGCCACATCTGTTTGACCGTCCGGACGCCCAAATTCGCCTACCGCAAGAGCGGTTGCGCTGCCGTCCAGTACAACGATGGACGGCTTCGAAAAATTTCCGCGACCGTCGCCCCACAGGAGCTGAAGGCGATTGTCGCCTCGGGTGAGCGCCAGGATGTCTTTCTTTCCATCCCCGTTGAAATCACCTGTCTTGAGAAAGTCGGGCTCTGCACCAAGGCTGAGTGATTTTTCGCTCGGGAAGAAAGGCGAATCGAGAAACGACCCCTCCGCCTGATGCTTCCTAGCCTGAGGATGGTTTGGAAAAACCGAATCAGCATTGCCTCGATAGAATCTCAGGGTGCCGCGTCGGTCGGCAGTAATCAGATCAATAATGCCATCCGAATCAAAATCCGCGGACGCCATAACGGTCGCCGGCGTAGAATCGGCGTCCTGCGTGCCAACCGAGAGATCCCGGGCTGGTTGGAAGTTGATAACAGCCGAGCCGCCCGTTCCCGGCTCTGTGGCAATCTTCGCCGCGGGAGTTTCTGCCTTCTTGCCTCCGGCCGGGCTCTTTACACGATCGGAGTACGCTCCGCCATGACTTGTTGGCTGTAATGCGGTTGCCCCAAAGTCAGTTGAGAAGGTTCCGACGTACGGGTGGCCAGCGGCGACCTTTCCGGTCTTGAAGCCACTGGCGTCGGAAGAAAACAGGTTTGGAGAGTGTTCGGGCGTCGCATGGTTGGGGGCAGGATCGACGCGCCGAATGGCGCTTAGGCCGGTCGATCTGCTGTGCCGCTCAAGCGAAATCGCTGCCTTGGCAAATTCGGCCGGTCGTCCGGAGAAGGTCGATTTGCCACTCCGTGCGCGGAAGCGCATAGGACTGTCATGGCTCGTGTGGCTCTCCTCGGTCTTCGAAGATCTCCGCCCGGAGCCCCCAGAAGGGCGGTCCGAGACGGCCGCTGCTGTTCTTCCTGTGGCTTCCGCGTGAATAGTCAGCGGAACAGCTGTTGCGGCTGCGGCAAAGTGCTCGGCGGCCGGGGTACCGGGTAGCGCTCGAGCGAGGACCACAATGCCCACCGTAAGTACGAGCGCGAAACGAAGACGCCTGGGGTCAAGAAGCGATTTCAACATTGGCAGTGTTCCCTCATTCGGTCAGTGGCGGCGGTCTTTGCTCATTGTCAGGCCAGGAACAATCTTCGGGCCGCAAAGTTCCGTCTACCCATTACGCCGGAAATCGCAGGAGAAAGGCTCACCCGCCCACGGAACGTTTAGACTTGCGTTGATCAACGGGCTAGAATCCGTACGAACGGAGCCTCAGAGGAATGTCATCCGATCGAAGCATCACGCAGCTCTTATTGGATTCGCATACCGGCAACAAGGCGGCATTGGATGAGTTGATGCCTCTTGTCTATAATGAGCTGCGGCGACTGGCCTCATCCTATCTGCGGCGCGAACGCTCCGATCACACTTTGCAGGCGACGGCTCTGGTTCACGAGGCGTATGTGCGCCTCATCGATCAGCAGAACGTAGATTGGCGGAACCGCGCGCAGTTCTTCGCGCTCGCTGCAAAGATGATGCGGCGCATTCTGGTCAATCACGCAGAGGCACATCGTGCCGCAAAGCGCGGCGATGGAGTGCAAAAACTGTCTCTCGACGAAGCGATGAGCTTTTTTGATGAAGAAGAGCTCGACTTGATCGAACTCAACGAAGCGTTGAACCGGCTGTCGGAGCTTGATGAGCGTCAGGCCGAAATTATCGAACTGCGGTTTTTTGGCGGGTTGACTATTGAAGAGGTTGCCGAGATGTTGCACATCTCCCCGGCCACAGTGAAACGAGAGTGGGCCATGGCAAAGGCCTGGCTGTTGCGGGAACTCTCCAACTGTGCCGAAGCGTAGCGATCGCCATGCGACGCACCCTTCACTCGCACCCGCTATCCTGAGTGCCGCCAGAGGCGTGCAGCGTGAACGGTCATGACTCCTCAGAAATATCATCGGCTGAAGGAAATCTTCGCTGCGGCCGCCGATTGCGATACTAACGAACGCGCAGCTCTGATTTCCGCCGCCTGCGATGGAGATGAAGTTCTGCTGCGCGAGGCTCAGTCGCTTCTCGGTTATCACGACCGCGCCGAGCGGTTTATCGAAAAGCCGGCGTTCTTAGCCGGCGTCCATCTGTTATCTGAAGGCCAGAACGAAGCGCTTCGAGGCCACGCAGTCGGCAGTTATAAGCTAATCCGCGAAGTCGGCCGTGGGGGAATGGGCGCTGTTTACCTTGCGGCCCGCGCAGACGAGGAGTTTGAGAAGCGCGCCGCCATCAAGCTCATCAAGCGCGGCATGGATACCGAGGACGTCCTCCGACGTTTTCGAAACGAACGCCAGATACTCGCCCGTCTCGAACACAAGAACATCGCAAGGCTGCTTGACGGAGGCGCCACCTCAGATGGCTCGCCATACCTGGTAATGGAATACGTTGAAGGTGCCCCGATCGACAAATACTGCGATCAGCACAGACTTTCGACTGCCGAACGATTAAGGCTCTTCCGCATTGTTTGCTCCGCGGTTGCGTATGCTCATCAAAACCTGATCATCCATCGCGATATCAAACCAGGCAACATTCTGGTTACCGAAGACGGAACACCCAAGCTGTTGGACTTCGGAATCGCAAAGATCCTCACCGAAGAGCTATCTGGACAGACGATTCAAACCGCCACCGCAGTTCGATTGATGACACCCGACTACGCGAGCCCGGAACAAGTTCGCGGCGATACTATTACAACGTCAACTGATATCTACTCGCTCGGTGTGTTGCTCTACAAACTGCTGACCGGCCATCAACCCTATCGATTCAAAACCCCTCTGCCGGCGGAAATCGAGCGCGTGATCTGCGACCAGGAGCCCAGCCGTCCCAGCACTGCCATCAACAGAATCGAAGAAGTGACAACCTCGGACGGCGCCACTCTTACAATTACCCCAGATGTTGTGAGCAGCGCCCGCAACAGTCACCCTGAGAAACTTCGCCGGTTGCTCGACGGAGATCTCGACAACATCGTGATGATGGCCATGCGCAAGGACACGGCGCGGCGCTACTCATCGGTCGAGCAATTGTCGGAGGATATCCGTCGTCATCTCGATGCGCTTCCGGTGATCGCTCGCAAGGATACGTTCGCCTATCGCTCGGGAAAGTTCATCAAGCGGAACAAAGTGGGTGT
This sequence comes from Blastocatellia bacterium, assembly GCA_963737945.1. Taxonomy (GTDB): domain Bacteria; phylum Acidobacteriota; class Blastocatellia; order UBA7656; family UBA7656; genus Onstottus_A. The sequence goes on from CAVTUR010000002.1 coordinate 221,551, forward strand.
AGCGGCCGCTACCTTTATCGCCTTCATACTGGTAATCGGAATCATCGCGACCACGTGGCAAGCACGCATTGCCCATCAACAACGCGACCTGGCCCGAGCAGAGGCGCAGAGGGCCGAACAGTTGAACCGGTTCTCGCAAGAGATGCTGACTTCGGCAGACCCAAGCGAGCAAGGCAAGGATGCGACGGTGGCACAGCGTTTGGCAGAAGCCGCAAGACGAATCGAGACCGAGTTCCCCAACCAACCGGAAACGACCGCCGCCATGCGCTCGGCCATCGGCATGACATACCTGGGTCTGGGAATGTTCGACGACGCCGAGCCGCAGTTGCGGCTGGCTCTCGACACCCGGATGAGGTTGTTCGGTCGCGAGAATCCGGATGTAGCCAGTAGTATGAACAACCTCGCGATGCTGCTGGGCGAGCGGGGCAACATCCAGGAAGCCGAGTCGCTTTACCGTGATGCGCTCGACATCTCGCGCCGAGTCCGCGGGCCGGATCATCTTGAAACTGCATCGGTCATGCACAACCTGGCAGCGCTGTTGCTGCTAAAAGGCTCGCTCGATGACGCCGAGCGAATGAATCGTGAAGAACTTGCGATTAGACGCCGTGCGCTGGGCAACGACAACCCCGATGTCGCAAAGAGCCTGAATGATCTTGGCGTCGTCCTGGGTACAAAGGGAGATCTGGAGGGGGCGGAGCAGTTACACCGCGAAGCGCTCGCGATTACTCGCCGAGTCTACGGAGATGAGCACGTGAACGTCGCTGCGACCCTTGCAACCCTGGCAGCGATAATCGAAGAGAGGGGAAACTACACCGAAGCAGAAACACTCTACCGCGAGGCGCTGGCGATGCGCCGCAAACTCCTGGGGCCGGACCATCCAACCGTGACGTGGACGCTATATAACTATGCCTACATGTTAGAACGCAAAGGCGACTATCAGAGGGCTGCGGACCTCGCACGCGAAGTACTGGCACTTCGCGGCAAGACGCTTAGCGATGAACACCCGATGATCTCCAGCTCACTCCAGGTGTTAGGCAAGAGCCTCATGGCGCAAGGAAATGCTCGGGCGGCGGAACCGATCTTGCGCGAGAGTCTTGATCTACGCCGGAAAGCGCTGCCTGCCGATCACTGGCTGATCGCCAATTCCGAAAGCGTCCTCGGCGATTGCCTGACGAAGTTGCGCCGCTTCCGCGAAGCCGATGCACTGCTGACCGAGAGTTATGCAAAGTTGAAGGCAAAATTCGGTGAAGAACACTCACGCACACGCGATGCGGCCGAGCGAATCGAGAGACTCCATAAGGCGCTTGGCAAAACCTGACCGGAATCTCCGGGCGCGATACGGACGCCGAATGAAGCGCCGTCATCCTCGAAATCTGATGTTTCAATCCATCCGGGTTACTTTCGCTTCCACTTGGTGCCCTGCGGAGTGTCCTCGAGGATGATTCCCCGATCAGCAAGCTCCTTTCTTATCTCATCCGCGTGGCGGAAGTCTCGATTCCGGCGAGCAGCCTTCCGCTCTTCAATTTTTTTTTCTATCTCGGGATCGAGCATCTGCTCTTGCTCTTCGCCAAGTACACCCAGCACTGAGTCGATCCGCGCGAGCAAGTCCAGTACTTCCGTGCGATCATCGGATCCGAACTCGCCGGCATCCATGGCGGTGTTCACGTCGCGACGAAGCTCAAACACCGCCGCCAACGCCTTCGACGTGTTCAAGTCGTCGTCCATACCTGCTTCAAACCCTTCTCGCGCCCGCGCAACGATCTCCTGCGACCGAGGATGGGAAGAGACAGCACCCTCGAAGTCCGCAACACGGCGGCGGAAGTTTTGAAGCCCCTCAAGCGCGGTCTCCTGGCCGCGCAAGCCCTCCAGGGTAAAGTTCAACTGAGTGCTATAGGGAACAGACAGCAAGAGCAGACGAATCGCCATCGGTGCGTGACCCTGCTCGATTAGCTGGCGAACGGTGTAGTAGTTCCCTTTCGACTTCGACATCTTCTCGCCTTCGACCAGCAGGAACTCGGTGTGAACCCAGTAGCGCACAAATGGCTTCCCGGTCGCGCCTTCCGATTGCGCTATCTCGTTCTCGTGATGCGGGAAAATCAGGTCCACGCCGCCGCAGTGGATGTCGAACGACTCGCCGAGGTACTCCATTGACATAGCCGAGCACTCGAGGTGCCAGCCGGGGCGTCCTTCTCCAAACGGAGACGGCCAGCGCGGCTCGCCTTCTTCTTTCGCGGCTTTCCAAAGAACGAAGTCGCGCGCGTCGGCCTTCTCGTACTCATCGACATCGACTCGCGCGCCCGCGAGGTTGCCCTCGAGCTTGAGCCCGGAGAGCTTGCCGTAGCCGGGGAACGACGAGATGCTGTAGTACAACGAGCCGTCGCTCTCATAAGTGTGCCCACGTTCGGCCAACCGCCTCATTATCTCGATCATCTGGGGGAGGTGCTTCGTCGCGTAAGGCATGACTTCCGAGCGTTCGATGTTCAACGCATCGCAGTCCTTCAGAAACTCCTGGGTGTAGAACTCGGTGAACTCTTCAAGACTCTTGCCCGACGCGAGCATCCCTCGAATGATCTTATCTTCGACGTCGGTGATATTCATGACGTGCCGCACTTGATAGCCTAGATACTTCAGGTACCGGCGCAGCACATCGACCGAGACAAATGTCCTGAAGTTGCCAATGTGGCCGTAGTCATACACGGTGGGGCCGCACGCGTACATCCGCACGGTGTTGGCTTCCAGAGGCTTGAACTCTTCCAGGGTGCGAGTGAGGGTATTTCTAAGCCTGAGCATCTGAACCTACTTGAGCCCTCTCATGACGGCTATCTGGTGGAAAATTGAAACCGCAATGGTAGCTAAGGCCAAACGAGCCTGTCAACAAAACGTCTGCGGCCGGACTACCTGGGACGACGGAGTAGATTCCGCGACTCCAATTGTGCGGATGGTGGGTTAGGAAGGTGGAACGGAGGAATCTGCTACTCACCGGTAGCGCGACAATCTCGCGCCACCGGCCTTTTTGAAATCGAAAATATCTACAATTGTAGCGACTTCGTTTCGAGAAATTCTTCCAGTCCGTACTTACCCATCTCGCGGCCGTGGCCCGATTGCTTGTAACCGCCGAACGGCGCGAACGCGTTGAACTTCCCACCGTTGATATCAACCTGCCCGGTTCGAAGCCGCCGAGCTACGCGCTTGGCTCGCTCCACATCCGCCGACCACACGCCGCCTGCCAATCCGTAAACCGTGTCATTAGCGATTCTCACCGCATCGTCTTCATCTTCGTACGGAATGATCGACAACACCGGTCCGAAAATCTCTTCGCGAGCGATGGTCATATCGTTTCGTACGTTTGCGAATACCGTTGGTCGCACGAAGTATCCTTTCTCCAAACCCTCCGGCGCTTCCGCGCCGCCGGTGACCAGAGTCGCGCCTTCGTCGATTCCCTTCTTGATGTAGCCGCGAACTCGATCGCGTTGGATTTCAGAAACGAGCGGGCCGAGCTTGGCTTTGCCTTCGCGCGGATCGCCAACCGTGAAGGTTTCGGCTGCCTGTTTGGCGATTAACACTGCTTCGTCGTGACGTTCCTTCGGTACGAGCATTCGAGTGTGCGCCGAACAGGTCTGACCCGAGTTGAAGTAGCAGTTGCTCACACCGCCGCGAACGGCCTTCTCCAGATCGGCGTCATCCAGAATGATGTTCGCCGACTTTCCGCCAAGCTCCAGAGCGACACGTTTGACAGTCTGCGCCGCGAGTTCGCTCACTCGTTTGCCTGCTCGGGTCGAGCCCGTGAAGGAAATCATGTCGACGTCAGGGTGCGACGCGAGCGCCTCCCCGACAACCGGTCCTATCCCGGTGACAAGATTGAACACGCCGGCGGGCAGCCCCGCTTCGTCGACAATCTCGGCGAGGATGAACGCCGTTAGCGGCGCAACCTCGCTTGGCTTCAACACCACTGTGCAACCAGCCGCCAGGGCCGGCGCAACCTTGGCGACAACCTGATGCAGCGGGTAGTTCCACGGAGTGATGCAGCCAATCACGCCAACGGGTTCTTTCACCACGAGCGAGTTGCCGATCTGTTCCTCGAACGAGTAATCGCCGAGCAGCTTCGAGTACGAACCCATCACCATCGCGGGCATTCCGGCTTGAACCATTGTGGCCAGCGGAAGCGGCATACCGACTTCGGCTGCGATGATCGTTGCTATTTCGTTCTGGCGCGCCGCCAGGCCAGCCGCGATCTTCTGGAGCAACGCTGCGCGCTCGGCGGCCGGCCTTGCGGACCACGACTCAAACGCCGCGTGCGCCGCCGCCACCGCGCGATTGATGTCTTCGGCGGTACCTTCGGGAACCCGTCCCATAACCTCTTCGGTAGTCGAATTGATCACGTCGAGCATTCCCTTGCCCGCCGGCTCAACCCATTCGCCGTTCACATAGAGTCTCTCGCGAAGGTGTATTTCTGATTTTGGTGAAGCTGTCATTGAAAGTCTCCTTAATTTGATGTCGCAACCGCAGGCACCCATTCTAACGGCTTGGATGTGACCGCGCCAAAAGAATCGGGCCGCGCGATGATATCGACCGCGCGGCCCCTTCTCTTTTTTCGGTTCGCTTGAACCTTCAATTGTCTAGTTTGGGGTCCGCGACCACTATGCTGAACTGAACATTGATAGACGGAGCGAGACAGGCTGGGACCGATCTATGACAAGGAAGTTCGCCTGTAACAGTGAGCTTTGTGCTACCAATAGCCTTTGCTTCGAACACGCCCTGTGCGCCAGGAATGATCTCGGCATCATCGACCTTTTGGAGCACAGCCGCGTCCGTAACAGTCGGAGTGAATTCGTAACCGCCTTTCTCCAGAAACAACAGGAACCTCTCACCGGGGCTCAACAAGACGGATTCCCCGAGGTCGGCGAACGTGACGACCCGGCCCTTGAACATGCCAAACTCGTCCGACGTGGTTCCGTCGCTCAGAACTTGAACGCTTACGGCAGTGCCGTCCGGGATCTTTTTGCCGGCCTTCTTGGCGATTAGCACCGCCGACGGTTCGTCCGCGTCATTACTGGTCTTTTGTGCTTCGCCATCGACCAGAATCACCGCCCCGTCGGCGAAGTTCTGACCGGTGACGATCAACTTCTTGCCCTTCACTCGGACGTTGAAGATCTGAGCCGGGTTATCTGACTGGATTGCTGATGCCGCTGCGATCGAAGTAGAGTCGCGATGGACGGCTCCCGCAGTCAACAGGAGGGCGCAGGTGAATATTGTTACCCTTAATCTCATAAGCTTGAGCCTCCCCAAGTCCCACTGAGATTATTACACAGGTGTGCCGCAACTCGCACAGAATTTTCCGCCGGGCTGGACAGGCGCCTGACAGTTCTTGCACGGCTGAGGCACAAGCGAGGTTCCACAGCTTGCGCAGAATTTCGTACCGCTCTGGATTTGAGCGTGGCATGCCGGACACTCCACGGAAGCGGATTGAGGAGCCTGTTGTGTGGCTCCGCAGTTTGAGCAGAACTTAGCGCCGATCGGGTTCTGCGTTCCGCACTTAGCGCATGCGACGGTCTGTGTCTGGCCTGCGCCGGCACCCTGAGCATGCCCGCCCCCGATCGCACCGGCCATCACCTGCCCGAAGCCCAAGCCGAGTCCGAGCCCCATTCCCTGCCCTGCGGCGCCGCCTTCCTGTTTGGCGGCGTCTTGCATCGACTGCGCAGCCTTGAACTGCATGTATGCGTTCATGTCTCCAATCGCACCCATTCCGGAGCGCTCGTCGATCATCTTTTGAACTTCTTCTGGCGGAGTGATCGCCGAAATGATCAGATCGACGAGCTCGAGTCCCTGTTTCGAGAAGTCATCGGCTACGCGCGACTTCACGCCGGCGGCGAGCTCATCGTAATACGCGGGGAGATCGAAGATGGTCTTGAGATTTTCACCGAGCAGGTCATTGAGCCGGGCCACCACTATGTCCCGCAGGAAGGAGCCGATCGCCTCGGTTGAAACAATTCCGCGAGTACCGACGATCGAGCCCGCGAACAATTGCGGATCGCTGATTCGCATGGAGTACTTGCCGAAAGCCCGCAGACGAACCATGCGAAGCTCGGTGTCTCGAAACGCTATTGGCTCCTTTGTCCCCCACTTTAAGTCTTGAAACGTGTGGCGCGCGACGAACAGGACGCTTGCCTGGAATGGCGATGTGCCGCCAAACGGGATCGACAGCAGGCGGGTCAGGAGGGGGATGTTCATCGTAGTGAGGGTATGACGCCCCGGACCAAAAGTATCGAGCGCCTTTCCGTCGCGGAAAAAAACCGCCGACTGATTTTCCTGGACTATCAGTTGTGCGCCGAGTTTGATGTCCGTTGAGCCACTTTCGGGTATGCGATGGACCATCTCCATTCCGGACTGGTCGAAATACTGGAGAACCTCAATTGCCATTCTGTTTCCCCTTCGCGCTCGCCTTAGCGGGCGCTTCAGCCGTTGTGAGCTTTACGTTACCGTTGGTGGTCGCAAGTCGGAGTCGCTCTCCACCTCGGCCGATTTCGCCCTTCGCCCTTTGACCCACAATGCCTTTCTCAACCTGCACGCCGAGCGTCTCGTCAATATTGATGCTCCCGTGAATTGTGGATGCGTCGAGATCGGCCTCAAATCCGGGAGGGACTGTAAGGTCAATGCTGCCGTTTGTGCTCTCAAACTCCATGCTTCGGTCACTGGCTTGAAGAAGACCTGCCTTGATGTAGCCGTTGGTTGTGTGAACCTTGGATGCTCCTACAACGTTGGTCAGCTCGATCGCCCCGTTGGTGCTGTCGGTAAGGATTTCAGCGTTGATATCAGAAATCCTGATTACGCCATTAACCGAGGAGAGCTCGACGCGACCGAGCTCTCGCGGGAGCTTCACTTCGAATCGTACGTCCTGATTCGCACGACCCTGCGCCGTTCTTATGGCGAGGTTTCCTCCACCGTTGGTAAAAAACACCTGGGGGCTGCGGTCAGAGGAGCCGCCGCGCTTGATTACGCTTACTGCCGCCGTCGGCTGGTCCCAGGCGGTGACGGTGATACTTCCGTTGACATTCCTGAGAGAGACTCTTGCATCATCGTCGAGTGTAAACGTCTTGGTAAAAGTAGTCTCGCTGCCAAGGGTTACGACCGTATCCGCGCTACCTTCGTCAAGCGCTCTCTCGCCCTGCCTAGCGGTTGCTGCCGATGTGGGGCCGCCGGTATCGATCCTGTTACGGCCAAAGCGCGCGGCAAACATCACCACGATCACGACAAAAACAAACAACCCCATTCCGATAAACGCGAGGATCCAGCCTACGGGCGAGCGCCTGGGTGGGGGCGCATAGGGTGGGACCATCGCGGGGTACGCCGGGGGCACCGTCGGCTGATATCCGACCGGCGGATCGTAGACCGGACTGGTCTCGGGCCGCGATGTCGGGCCGGTGCTGGCGGCACTGCGCGCGCCCCAACCCTCAGGTGGGGAGGGCATCATTCGAGTGGGCACTTGTTCTTCGGAGAGTTGCTCGGTGGGCGCTCCGCACGAGCGACAGAATCGCTGCGCGGTAAACAACTCCAAGCCACACGCTCTACAATGTTCTGCCATTGGTTTTCTAAGAACCCGTTCCGGGTTTTTGGTTCCGGGTTCGTGGTTGTTCCTTCTTGCCAGTCAGACCTGGAACCCTGAACCACAAACTCCGACCACAGACTAACTGAATAACGGCTTGCCCGGCGGCTGCCCTTCTGCAAAGGTGTTTATCGCCTTGTATCGATCATCAAAGACCCGGCCCGTCTGATCGATTTCGGCTGTCGTTTGAGCGCAGGCAGCTTTAAGACCATCAGAAGTTGCAGCCTGAGTTTTTAACTCTGATAGCATCGCCTCGATCTTGTCAACGTGCTCGACAAGCGCCAGGTCAAACTGATAAATCGAGTCCAACTGCGCCTGTTCGATCTTCACCACATCGAAGAAGCCCGCGTAGCCGTAGCTTGCAAATCTTACGCGATTCTCGAGGTGGTCGAGCTTCTTGATCGCCGAGTCAACTGGCCCTACCTCCATCAACCTGCCGGTGTTTGTCAGCTCCCGCACAACATCGGTCAGCGGGGTCTTGAGCCCGCGCAGCCGGTCTGCCAGATGCTCACGATGAAGCTTGTCGATGTCGCGCCGCGTCTCCCGATCGACATAGCCGCTGTAGCCCGGGATCTTGCTGGTCAATTTCTCGATCCAGTTACGCGTATCCTTAGTATTACTGCTCATTGAATCCCCCTGAGTGTGTCGAAACTGCCCGCTCTGACGATACAAACCAAATTGCGCTGACATCAGCTTAACGATTTCTGCGTCGTCCTCAGTTTCAGAAATCGACTTACCGGACACGTGACGCCTTTGGCGTTCCGCTATTGCCTGATAGTGACGAACTCAATCCCAGACCTTTTGCTATCGAACGAACTCGGTGAGGAACGAATGAAAATTCGTTTCTACGCGGTCCTTACGATGCCGGGGCGCTTTGCGTATCCGCATTCTCCGAAAGCATTTTCAAGTACGCATCGTAGGCCTGACGATCCGACGCTGCCATGTCGCGTATGTAGAGACCGACGACCCAGAACAGACCTTCCGCCTCGGGCCGGTACCATGCTGCGAACCCGGTAAACCTGACCGTAGCGTTTGGCAAATCCACCTCCACGTCGAGTTTGTTTTTGAACGCCACGGTATGGTCGCGAATTATGTGCAGCTGGCCGGTCTCGATCGTTCCGGTCTGAATCCTCATGCCTTGCTTGCCAAAATCAAGCCCCAGCCCGTCGATCTTGCGAGATCGATGTCCCTCGTCGCTCTGATCAACAATGGTCATCCGCAGAGGGACCGGTTTGGGTGGTGGCGGAATCTGTCGCTGACCCTGACCCTGCTGAAGCTCGTCGGTGTTCTGGACGGAACGAATGAGCTTTACTCCGTCGAAGCTGCAGAAAGTGTTTTGGTCGGGAAAAAATCGGCGACACGTTGGACATTCTCTCATGGCGTCACTCTCCTCCTCAGCGCCGTTCGATTATACAGTTGTGAGTCTTGAGTTGTCAGTAGTGAGTTTTCAGTGGAGTTCGCCGGACAAAATTCTCGGGAGGATTGTTTGATAGCCTCATTGACCCATCGTAGAATGAAATCCGATCCTCGACCAGCAAACCATGACACGATGCGATCTTTCTCTCAAGCCGAGTTAGAAGTTAAGATGCTGACTCAATCGCCGCAATAGGCTCCGCCGCGTAGGCCGTGCGTTGTTTAGCCGAAATTGTCATCAGCCAGTTGTATCCAATCAAATATAGTAGAGCGGGGGAAGCATCGCACCAGTACGCTTGATGGACTTTCAAGAAGAACTGTGAAATGTTTGAGCCTACTGAGACTAGAGGCGCTCTACTGGTTGATCTAGGTTCAGAAGCTGAATGTCGTCCTATGCGTCAAACTAATGAAATGCATCATAAGCTTATCCACGGGTCCGTCCACTCTCTCTACCAGCCATCTTCAAACAGCCACCCTGGGTTGTGTCGTGCAACCAAATGGGTAATCGCGGATCCGGTTTTCAGCGAGGATGACGTCCCGGTGACTTCAAACGCACGGAAGGGTCCCATTGGGGAAACGAAGCATTATTTCGACGACCATCCGGCAGGCGACCTCGACCGTTCGGTGAGAGAGTCTGGGGTGATGGCCCTGAGGCGACTCCACTTCAGCCGGCAAGAAGCCGACGCAATCGAGGCGCTGGGTTCAAAGAGTCTTAAGGCCATCGATTTCGCGGCAAGCCGGGCTATAGCCACCAGCCCGGAGCTGGGTGAGTATCGCATCCTACACTTTGCCACCCACGGTCTGCTAAATAGCCAGCATCCTGAACTGTCGGGGATCGTGCTTTCGCTGATAGATGAACACGGTCCGCCACAGGACGGATTCCTACGGCTTCACGATATCTACAACCTACAACTTAATGCGGACCTGGTCGTGCTCAGCGCTTGTGAGACGATAAAGTGGTCATTGCAATCATCCGCAGGCGCTTCCAGCGGCCGGTTTGAGGTCGTTGACCGGTCTGCAGCCGCTAGCCGTTTTGCGATGCTCGCCGGCGGTAACGTTGGCATCGGCACGACCGCTCCCGCCGCCAAGCTCGAGGTCGCCGGGAATATCGCATTCGCGCCTCAAACCGCTTATTTGTCAATACCGCCCGTAGCCTTCAACCCGGGGGGGGCCGGGTACGTTTTCATTTTAGGTGAGCAATATATAGAACCAAATCCATTTCCGTCAGTTGAGCAATGGTATGCCCCGGTTATGCTTCCGGATGGGGTCGTCGTGACCGAATTCAGAGTATGGATGGAGGACTTTGATGATAATGAAAATCTGGCTATCGAGTTATGGCGTCATGCTCAAGATAACCTCGATCCCTCCGGGCAACTTGCCATTGTTATTTCCGATACCACATCGCACTCCAACCCGACGAAAAAGTTCTACACCGATGCGACCATTACTCCATCCCTATCCGTGATTGATAACTCTACGTTCCACTATGATGTTAGATTTGCGACCTTCACCGACAAGATCAGAATCGGGGCCGTGCGCATCAAGTACACCTACACCCACCCGTGAGAACCGTGTCGCGCCCAACCCCGCGCTTCGTATCGAGCATCTCAAGCGCACTGATCAGCTTCGAGCGAGTGAACTTCGGCTCGATCACTTCGTCAATGAAGCCGCGTTCGGCAGCGACGTAGGGTGAGGCGACCTTCTTGCGAAACTTAACGCCATTCGCCCTGAAGGGTGAATGCGGCCCAGTAGTAGGGCGATCGCCACTCAGGCTGCTGCAACATCTCTATCTGCGCCGCGCGGAGAGCTGCGGCCGGGCTCAACTTTTTGTCCTTGAGAACACCGCGATAAAAGCGTCCCATGAGCTCACTGGTCGCCGTGTCATCCACCTGCCACAGGCTGGTGACCAATCGTTTGGCACCCGCATACATGAAACCGCGCGTCAGACCTATGAAGCCCTCGCCGCGAATTTCCTTTCCCAGCCCGGTCTGACAGGCACTAAGAACGACGAGCTCGGCCGGAAGGCGAAGGTTGTATATGTCATCTAGCCGGAGAAACCCGTTGTGTGGATGCCCGTCCTTGTCTATGAGGGACAGCACCAAGCCTGACAACTCGGGGTGGCGGTTGTTGACCAGTCCGTGTGTGGCGAAATGGACAATCTGATACTGACTGAGGTCTCCACCGGTTGCGGTCTCCCGGCTCGCATCGAAGTCGAGCGCCTCCTTGCTCTTTTGGGCGGGAACAAGGGACAGGATTGTTCGCGCCTCGCGCCTGGTTCCGAGCAGTCTGGGTGGAGGCCACTTGCCGCCAGCCAACCCGGTCTCCTCCACAGATCGCGAAAGTCCGGAATCTTTCCCCTCCGAATTCGGGCGTGTTCTCGCGCCACTTAAGGCCCCCGCCGTTCGTCTGGCGCGCACATCTTCAAGGTCAAAGACAGGATCAGCAAGCACCGCAACCAGCTTGGGTGCGAGCGCCCGCTCTTTCGTCTCGCGCCTTAAGACGGCAAGCGTGGAAGCCGAGGGCAGACTCAATACTTCGTGATCGAGTATCAGAGGACGATTCTCCGATCGGGCATTTTCGGTTGCGGATTGTAGATTCACTCCTTTCATTCCGCGATCAACCCGGTTGACCGGCAGCGGCAAAGCTCCGAAGGGGACGTATAGCAAAGCCCCGTCGGCGACGACTACCAACCTGTGCTTAACCAACCTGTCAGCGGCGGGGGCGAGTACCATTTGACTCAATCTGAATGCAGATTCGCCGAGTTCGGGGGCTTTGGCATTGTTCCTAACAAGATCATAGAAACTGCGTGCCGCCGCTTCTATGTCCGCGCGCCCTGGAAGTTCATATGCGGTGATGGCGGTATTGGTGACGGCCCACAGATAACTTCGGCTTTCGCCAAGCTCGTATTCCAGAAGCAGTGTATCGGCGTCGAGCACCTGTTGTTGAATGTCCTGTAATGAGAGGGGTTCAGGTTCGGTCAGAGCCGCATAGCGAGGGCTCGAGGCCTTCATCACTGCCTGCACCTGCCGGTATTCCGATGTTATTTTTTCTATCTGGCTGGCGACTTCAGCCACCTGTTCTTGTGTGTGCCTTCCGCTTAGCAGCCGCACCTGTCGTTCAGCTTTGGCATTGAGCGACTGCTGGAGAGAACTTTGGCGGGAAAGCAGGCTGGGGTCGACTCCATAGCGAATATCCAGGTTGCCTTCCGCGAGTACGTCAGAGAGGCTGCGTGCGCGGGCGCGCTCGCTGGCCTCAAACGCCCTGGCGTCAAGTCCCTCCGAGGGGCGCTGCTTGTGTAGTCTCATCGAGCAGATCCACGTACAGCTCATATCGGGTCTGGGCAGAAGCGAAATACAAAGTTCGAAGTTCAGAGCCGGGAGCCTTCAACCGGACAGTTTCGACTATTCTCAGGGCCTCTTCGAGCCGCGCTCGTGCCTCCTCGAGATTGCCAAGCGCACTGAGCGCGTGAGCGATTCTGTACAACGAGCTGGCTTCGAGTCGTCGATCGCTAATCTCCCGCAGAATCGAAAGCGCGCGGTCAAAGTACCCAACCGCGCTCCTATACTCCCTCAGGTCCTCGTTGGCTGTTCCGATGTTGTGCAGCACAAGCGCTTCACCGGCGCGGTCACCAATCGCCTGCTGGATCGAAAGAGCCTGTTGGTAAAACTCGAGCGCAGTCTTCGGCTCGCCCGATGTTGCGTAGGCCGCGCCGATATTGATCAGAGTCTTTGCCTCTCCCGCCCGGTCACCAATGGTCCGTCGAATCTCGAGCGCCTGATTGTAAAATTCCAGCGCAGTTTTTTGCTCGCCCTTCATTGCATCAACAAAGCCGATGTTGTTGAGAGCTGTGGCCTCGCCGCTTTTGTCGCCAATCGTTCGCATCAGCGGCAATGATTGCCGATAGAAATTGAGGGCACTCTGATAATCACTCAGCTCTCCGTAGATCTCTCCAGTCAGCAGAAGTGTTACCGCTTCTCCTCTGGAGTCGCCCGCAGCCCGGCGGAGCTGTAGCGCTCGACTCAGGTAATCCAAAGCCTTCTGATACTCGCTCAGACGTAGGTAAGCCCCTCCGATGTTGTGAAGGGTGTTGGCTTCGACGAACTGACTACCGGCGGCGCGCGTCAGCGGCATTGCCTCCTGGAAATAATCAAGCGCCTTTAGTGGCTCACCCATCAGAATGTAGAGTGTGCCAATGTTGTTAAACATTATCGCCTCTTGAAGAGAGTCACCGACCGTTTCCAACAGAGACGTCGCTCTTTGAAAGTAGCCGAGAGCAACGGCATACTGGCCTAGTCGAAAGTATGCGACGCCCAGGTTGCTCGTGGCTGTTGCGTGTTCCTTCCGGTCTCCCACTCCATCAGGGTTGGTTAATGACAGGGCGCGATTGAAGGACTCAATCGCTTCGTGATAGGCGCCGAGGAGGCTTTGGGTGTTTCCGATGTGATTGAGGGTCTTGGCTTCCCTCAATGGTTCTCCCGCCGCGCGCCAGAATGGCAGCGATTCTTTGTATTTCTCAATTGCTTGTCGTAAGGCCGGTTCTTTGCCTTGTCCATACAGAAGAATCGCCTCTGAGAATAGCCGATGTGCAGCGACTCGGCTACGGTCTTCGGGCGTGGCCGGCCTTAACTCCTCGATTTCGATTTCGTAGCGGCCGTCTGGCTCTGTTTCAGGCGCGCGCACTTCAACGCGATAAGACCCGCGTACCTCGGCAACGACCAGGATTTGCTCAGGACCTTGACGCCCATTTGGCGAGTCTCGCTCGATAAGCTTCGTTCCATCGGGACCAAACAGACTGACGATTACGTCGACGCCCTTCTGATCCACGACGATATTGAGATAATCGGCGGGCGCTACTGTTACCTGATACGTGTGTGCATCTCCTCCATTCATGGCTCGCTCGATTTTGCGACCAGGTTCCAGCACTCCAGGCTCTTTCTTATCCTGAACAACGATCGAGGTCCGGGACAGCGGAACGCCAAGGGTGGCTTGGCTCAGGCATAGTACTGTTGGCAAAAGCAAATGCAGCGTTGCGTTGACCAGTAAGCGCCATCCAACCGGAGAGTCTGCGATTTGACTTGTCTTTGGTGCCATAGCGTGGTCCTGCCAGGGTGGACCTGCTATCCAAGGGTGACGGAACGTCGTCGAAACGCCATTATAGTTAAGTTGCTCGGTGGTTCAAATCGTATTTGGATGCTGAGAGCGGCTCCGGTCAATATTGAATGGGCGCCTTCCTGCTGGGGCAGCCCTCGCCCCAGTTGGATGACGCCCTGTCATTCGGGTGTGGCTTCTCTACGCGTTTCGAACCGCGATCGCCAGCCAGTCATCATTTAGTTGCCTTCAAATGAACCACATCGGTGACTGCGGAACTGACCAACTGCTGGACACCGCTTGCAGAGTTTAGCCAGAAGAGAGCCCTGGACTCTGTTTGCAACCCCGGGGCATTCGACGTCCAGACATCCTGGGTCTTTCGCCACATTCCAACCAGAACTGCCGGCATCTCCCTATCGAGCGAGCCACCAGAGAGAATGCCGATCCTGAGCAGTGGGTCTGTGACCAAAAAGTGGTATACACTGCTCCTGGTCTTGATCACGAGGATGTCAGCCGCGCTTAGAGTGTTGAATCGAATTTCTTTCTTTGTCGTCATCATAGTCTCCTAATCCTACCAAAGCACAAAGTCGTGGTTGTTTTCCTTCTCAATGAATCGGCCTGCAAACCGTTAGAAACGGCGTTCATAGTATTAATGTCCGGCTTGGAGAAGTATTACAGGACTGGGGTGGGGACAGGCATGTCCGGGTGGGTATGGTTCTCAGGGTACCGCCGGTATCGCCAGCCCTGATTCGGGGTTTTTCCTTAATCAGACAAAGTTAGTCGGCTCTCGCCGTGTTGGCGAGAGCCGACCAAACCAGATCAGCGGGCAGGCGTCGAGATGGTGAGAGTGTAATTTGTTGGAGCTCCCGACCACATGACCCGAACAGCATAGTTACCCGGTAACAAAGAGAGGCTAATGACCTTCGTAGCCGAACCCGCCGGCCCACCGACAGCGATGACTTGCCCGGCCTGGACAGGAGGGTTCGGGAAAGGCTGACGAATCTGTTCATACGCGTACAGTACTAGCTGCACATTACCGGTGAACCCTGTCAGCGCAAAGGCAACACTCCGTGCCTGTTGGAAACCATTCGGCCCGGATACGTTCAGAAAGTACCAGTCGTTTGGATCGCCGCCGCCTATTCCGTCCGAGATTCTCTGCGCAAGCAGATTTGGACCAGCCACAGGCATCGAGGCAACCGGAATGAGGGGGGTTGCTGTGGAGAAGCTATTCGATCCGCGGTCTGCCGGTGACGGCGGGGCCACCGGGCCCGGAACGCTTACCGCCGAGCCGCGCACGATCCCGAATCCTACGAACCCAGAACGCGCGTTGGTCGACCACGTGCTGACGTTGGAATCGATCAGAATGTACTTGCCTGCGGGAAGGACGAGGTTGGGGGTAGCGATCCAGTTGACATTGGCTACCCCATTCTGGCCCGAAGTCCCACGCGCTTGAAACCTGCCGACGATCTGTCCGTTCTGACGGCTGATTGCAAGAAAGCCGGGGGTCGAGCCGAGACCATAGTTCCAGTGATATGTCACAAGCTCAGTGATCCTTGTGGGAACTGAGAGGTTGAACGCCGGGGCGCCCCCCGGGGCATTTCTTACGGCGTCGCCGTTGGTGTTGTTATAGAGGTCTACTTGGGCCGCTGCTGTCTGAGCTACGGCAAATAGGACGAATCCCAATAGGAGACCCGATACGATGTGCCTTTGAGTTTTCATTGTTGTTCCTCCTGTGAATTTGGTTTCCATCTGCAATGTCCTCATCATTCGAACTTGGCTATTCATGATCTCTCCTTATATTCGGAAATGCTCTTGGCGAGGTGCTGAGCCGGTCGCACGACGTGCCCTCGCTTCATCAATTCACCCGCAGTCGATCGTGCGATTGAATACTTGTCTTCGACAGACACGATGTTGACGGTACCGATCCTTCGCTCGGGCGCGCCGAGCATTCTTCCGGTGTCCGGGTCGATCAACGCCTGCTGCCGTTCGTAAACCTCAAACCCCATTCCAACTCGAACACCTTGCTCGGCTCCGGCGTTGATGTAGACATCTTTTCCTCGAACGTCCACAACACGGCCCTGCCAGGGGATTTCGTCCATTTTCGCTGCCAGTGCGGCGACGGCCATCTCAATGGCCTTCCGCGAGGCGCGCCCGAGTGGTTTGTTGGATTGTGCTTCAAAGCTCAAGGCCTGGTCTTGCTGTGCGGCATCGCTCGATAGACCGGTTTTGCTTGATGTACCTTTGACTCGTTCCGAGAATATGACCTCGCCGGTCATCGCATCGATCATGCGAATGTTCAGCACCACCTTCGCGGTGGAGCGGCCAATCTTGGTGTTGAAGCCGCCAAGGTTGAACCCAGCGCTTATCTTGGATTTGTCAGGGGCAACCTCGGTGATGTCACCGGTGATCAGCGCCTGCGCGCCTGTGATCAAATTGCGAGCGGGGGAAGTTTCGGGATTGACGCGCTCAGTAGCGCCCATGTCCTGCTCGGCGGTAAGCTGCTGCAAGGCCGCCCGTTCGAGAACGACGAATTTGCCCGTCTTGACCAGCTCGGTGGTCAGCATCTCAGTCAGCCCGCGGCCGAACTCACTCGGCTGTGACGAGATGTCCCCACCCGAAAAGTTCGGGATCAGGCCGGTCTGCAGCCGCATTAATGAACCCGAAAGGTCCAATACAGCCACTCGCATTTTCGGGGCCGTGGGCTCCTCCCCTGGAAGGGCAAACACCGAATATCGAGGCAACAAACCAAAGAGAAATATCGCCAGAAGAAAAGTCGAGAGCCCTGGCCTCCAGCCGTGCCCCCTCGATCTCCGGCAATTCGCGTTGTTGAGTATTACCTGAATCTTCATTGTCATTGACCTCACGCGCTTTCGCGCATTCAACACACATCGACCATCACAACTTGCCGAGGTTCCGGCGCGGCCGTGCCTACGGTTTGCCGTGCGCCCAGCATCTCTGTCATGGAAATAATGTCGCTTCTCAGGAACTATTACAGGAGGTCTTCGGAGGGGATGAGAGAATTCACTTCTTGAGCACCGTAAAGTAGTAATCGCCCACGCGTTCGAGTTCACCGCTCGGGGTCAACGAACTAAGTCTGAGTTGATAGTCGTTCTCGGGAAGTACCTGGGCAGGGATTCTTAAGACCAGGAATTGAGCCTCGCGGGCGCGAGTAGGGCTCAAAATCTTTCCGCTCCACACCTGGCGGCCGTCGGGGTCCAGTATCACTGCCCGGTACCTCTGCTGCACACCTGTCTCTTCAATATTGAGCAGAAGCCGTATCTGTACCGGGCCCTTTGGGACGGTCAACGTTTTCTTCTCACCGCCCCCTCGAACCAAACCCGCGCCGAGTAACAGCGAAACGATTGTTGGCCGCACCTCATTCGCTCCGGGCAGTTGAGCGCTCTGTGCCAGCTCCTTCTCCAATACTGCGCGACTATCGCGCTCTTCTTCGAGTTCTTTCTTGAGCAGTTCGAGATTAGCGCGTTCTTTATCGGACTGTCGCTCAAACTCCTGGTCACGAGCAGTTTGCCGGGCCTGTAACTCAGATATCTGCCCCCGAAGTCTCGAGGCTTCGAAGGTTAACCAGACAGATGCAATCAAAAGGACAACGGCGGCGGTCGCCAAAGCAAAGCGCATCACTGGGCGGTTGAACCCGAATGTCGCCAAGCCCCTTTCCCACCAGGTCTTTTCGTCTCGCGGGATGGTGTCGGCCTGGGGCGCACTCGCCGTCTTAACACCAGAGAGTTCATGGATCATCGCCGCGGCAAGATCGACTCGTCTTCGCTCGTCCGGGAAAATCAGAAATCGTCTCTCGAACTCGCTCCGCTCAGCGTCGGGAAGTGACCCCTGAGCGTAGGCGCACCGTAGCTCGTCTTCCGCGAGAAGAAGCTGCTGGAAGTACTCTTCATCGCCGATGAATCTTGATTCGATTTCTTGCCGTTCAGATTCCGTCAACTGGCCCAGGAGGTATCGAACCAGATGATGTTCGCTTCGTGACTGATAGCTCATCACTATGCCCCAAACGAGATCGCTTGTTTATTATCTTACCTGCAGACTTGAGGGTTTCCCCATATATCTAGTGTCAAAAAATGAAAACTGTTTCACGGCCAGCCCGGTTGATTGAGGCAGCCATCGACGCAATGCTCGACTTCGGCTCTTACCCGGCAGGCCCGTACTCGCAGAGCGTTGACGGAAATACGCATCTCTACGGCTATCTGCTTCCGCTGCTCTTTGTTTAGAACATCTCCTTCAGAATAGTACCTCTTGATCAGCACACGGCTATCATCAGGCAGCCTGCCAAGACAGCGGCGAAGGCAATCAAGCCGGGCTTCGCGTTCTCGTACAGCTTCTTCCCCTGCGATGATTTCTTCGGGGTCTTCGGTCGTCTCCTGAGCACGGCGGAGGTTGTCGAACGCCTCGGACTCCCGCTCTGACTTTCGCCAGTGCTCTTTGAGCAGGTTCAGCGCAACGCCGTGAAAGAGCGAATACACATTGGAAGATTGCACTTCCATACCGCCGGCGATTCTGCGCGCCACCCGATCAATGGTCGTATCAGTGTACTCCTCGAACAGGAGGCAGCCGCGCCACCTGAATAGCTTCATTAGGCGTTGACGAATCTGTTCGTATATGAGGGCGGCCCGGTCACGATCAGGATCCAGATGTTTCAGCAACCCATCCAGCGCTTCAGGGGTCAACATCCAGTCTTCGCTTGGAGGCAGCCGATCGTCCATTGGAGTCACAATGGGATGTTGCCGTGCTTTTTTGGCGGGTTCTGATCGCGCTTCGTATCGAGCATCTCGAGCGCACTGATCAACTTCGCGCGAGTGAACTTCGGCTCGATCACTTCGTCAATGAAGCCGCGTTCGGCAGCGACGTAGGGCGAGGCGAACTTCTCGCGAAACTCATCAGCGCGCCGCTTTGATTCAAGTTCCGGGCTCTCAGCTTGGGCGATCTCGCGTCGATAAAGAACACCCACCGCGCCCTCCGCTCCCATGACAGCAATCTCCGCGTTCGGATAGGCAAAGTTGACGTCAGCGCGGATATGCTTGCTCGACATCACGCAATAAGCGCCGCCGTATGCCTTACGGGTTATCAAGGTAATCTTCGGCACGGTCGCTTCAGCGAACGCAAACAGCAGCTTGGCCCCGTGACGGATGATCCCGCCGTGCTCCTGCTCGACACCGGGCAGAAACCCGGGCACGTCCTCGAAGGTAATCAGCGGGATGTTAAAGCAGTCGCAGAAACGAACGAACCGCGCGGCCTTCACTGAGGCGTCAATATCCAAGACCCCGGCGAGGTGCGCCGGCTGGTTGGCAACGATGCCGACCGGTCTCCCTCCCAGTCGCGCAAAGCCCACGACGATGTTCTTCGCATAGTGCTCGTGAACCTCAAACAGATATGCGTCATCGACCACAAGGTGAATGATGTCGCGAATATCGTATGGAACGTTCGGCGCTTCAGGAACGATCCGGTTCAACCGCTCATCGGCGCGATCGGATGGGTCGCTGGTCGCCAAGCGCGGCGGATCGTCGAGGTTGTTGGAAGGGATGAACGAGAGCAGCTCGCGGATGGTCCTCAAGCAGTCTTCGTCGTTTTCAGCAGCGAAATGAGCTACGCCGGAAACCGAGTTGTGAGTCATGGCGCCGCCCAACTCCTCTTTGCTCACTTCCTGGTGAGTGACCGTCTTTATCACATCTGGACCGGTGATGAACATATACGAGCTTGTCTTCACCATTACGTTAAAATCGGTGATTGCCGGCGAGTAAACGGCGCCACCCGCGCAGGGGCCCATGATCGCCGAGATTTGGGGCACGACTCCCGACGCAAGCGTGTTTCGCAAGAAGATGTCAGCATAACCGCCAAGCGAAACGACTCCCTCCTGTATGCGAGCGCCGCCCGAATCATTAAGACCAATCACCGGAGCGCCGACCTTCATTGCCATATCCATGACTTTGCAGATCTTTTCGGCGTTGGTCTCCGAGAGCGATCCTCCAAACACCGTGAAGTCCTGCGCAAAGACAAACACCCTGCGTCCGTCGATCAGCCCGTGACCCGCAACCACACCATCGCCCGGGTACTGCTGACTCGCCATTCCGAAGTCCAGGGACCGGTGTTTCTTGAGGCGGTCAAATTCTTCGAATGTGCCGTCGTCAAGCAGGAACTCAACCCGTTCGCGCGCGGTCATCTTTCCCGATGCATGCTGACGCCCGGTGCGCTCGCTGCCACCGCCGGCAAAAGCCGCAGTGTTCTTCTCATCGAGCTTCTTCAAGCCATCGGCACGTGAGTTGTTCTCAATTTTGCTTTCAGACGTAGCCATATTAGTTCTCAGCGACGGGCTCTCAGCGGTCAAAGCGAATCGCAGTCCTCTATGCGAAATTATGCATGCGAGCGCTGACAGTCTATCAAATCAGAGCGAGAGTGCGAAGGCTGCACCGGTCAGTGTCAAGCGCCTTAGGAACCACCGGGAGTCTTGAAAGCAGCTCGCCATCAATTGCGGAGGGTCAGTTCGGCAATCCCAAACATACTTGGCATGTTCTGTAAAATGATCTAATTTTATTTGACCTCAAACGCACGAGAGTGTATAAGAAATTCAACTGACCTGGGTGACATTACAAAGGAGCCAGGGTTAATGAGCGAAGACACTACTCAACAAATGCTCGTATCACGATTGGATCGACTGATCTCCGTAGTTGAGGAGACGAATTCACGGGTTCAGAACGTGGAGTCGCGGCTTCAGAACGTGGAGTCGCGGCTTCAGAACGTGGAGTCGCGGCTTCAGAACGTGGAGTCGCGGCTTCAGAACGTGGAGGAAAGCCAGGACGCCCTCAAAGCACAATTCGAGAATCTCGATGCAAAAGTCGAGAAGCGATTACAAGACACGCGTCCAATATGGGAAAGCGTTCAGTCTCGGCTGTCGGATCTGGACAAGAAGGTTGACGGCATCGGCGAACGCCTAACTGAAATGGACTCTCGGTTCGCGAGGCTCGAAGCAGACAACCAGGAACAGCGCACGGAAACGGCAAGCGGTTTTCGAGCGACCGGTCGAAAGATTGGTGTGCTGGTGGAAAATCTGGTTGGTCTCACCGCCGACATAAGAGAGCTTCAGGATCGCTTCGAAAAACTTGAGTCGCACCCAGTCTAGCGCTCGGCTGCATGGCCTGCTTGGAGCGGGTTTGGCAGTTGTGCAGACTCTCGAATCCTGAATATCGAACCGACGCGCTCGGGCGTGTTTCTTACAGATAGGAGCCACTTAGCTTCCTGACGCGTGACGCGTTGGCGTGTAGCGTTGGCGTTGACACCTCTGTAACTGGCTCCTATAATGCAGCCCTCACTAAACTGGCTCTCAGTTGCTTCAATTCATCTCGTGAGCGGAGGCTGTCGTGATCAAAATAGATATTGTAAACCAGGTTGCCGATAAGACTGGCGTCCCAAAGATCAAGGCCGAGGTCGCCGTCGAATCGCTTTTCGAGGCGATGAAGAATGCTCTTCAACGCGGCGAGCGTATCGAACTGCGTGGCTTCGGCGTGTTTGTCGTCAAACCCCGGAAGCGAGGGGTTGGACGCAATCCGAGGACGGGAGAAGTCACCGACATTCCTCCTGGCAAGACCATCAGGTTCAAACCCGGAAAAGAACTTCAATCGTAGGTTTCATCCAGGTCGAATCACACCCCGGTTGACAGTCAAGTATTCCACAGTTGTATTCTGAATCCGTGGAGAACACAGATCAGCCATATCTCTTCACTGAGTTTCAGCCCGTACCAACCGCAACCCGAACTCGCGAAGTTGAACTCTCAACGCCTCGAGTGCTGCTGCACTCGGTCTTGCTCTTGACTACCGGGATTTGCACGACTCTCACAGGGGCAGCATTCGCGGTTCAAGTTCAGGAAGACTCTTCGTTGATCGGCTCGCTGGTGTCGCCTACCCTAGCCGTATTAAGAGAAACAGCGATAGGCAATTTCGAGCCCTTATCAAAGGGGCTGCTGTTCACTTTTACACTACTCACGATTCTGGGTGCTCACGAACTGGGTCACTATTTCGCTTGCCGTCACTACGGAATTCGCGCAACCTTGCCGTTCTTTATTCCGGCCCCTCCAACGATAACTCTGTTCGGAACGTTCGGAGCCGTGATTAAGATCAAAGAACCGATCCGGTCCCGGCGAGCATTGTTTGACATAGGCATTGCAGGGCCGCTGGCAGGGTTCGCGTTCGCGTTACCCGCCACCGTGGTCGGTCTGATTTTCGCGACCCCAGCCTCGCCCGCAGCAGTGTCGGCCGCCGGCAGCAGCGGCATCCAGTTCAATGATCCCTTGCTCTTTGTCCTGGTTTCCAGACTCTTGTCCCTTCCGAAATGGATCGAGTGGAATCCGATCTATTGGGCGGCGTGGGGAACTCTCCTCGTAACCGCGTTGAACCTGTTCCCGGTGGGCCAACTCGACGGAGGCCACGTGCTCTACGCTATCGTGGGACAGCGATGGCACAAGTGGATCTCGCGCGTTGTGGCCCTGAGCTGCGCGGCACTCGCCGTGTTGTCGCTTGTGTTGAGTCAGCCACCCGTTTATCTGCTCTGGACCTTTGTGCTGCTGTTTTTGATGAAAGTGGGACACCCACCCGTGATCGAAGAGGAGCCGCTTGGAAAAGTCAGAATAGCACTTGCGATCTTTGCGTTACTCGTTTTTCTGTTGTGCTTCATGCCGTTTCCGATCACATCTTCTTAATGGCGCCGAGCCGCGAGCCGAATCCGACCCTGCATGGTATCATTTGGCCGCTGGTTCCTTTTTCGGGCGTTAGCGTTACAAACGAGAGGAGAATATGGATTCGACTGTAGCCACAGCCCTGGCCGGGGGATTCGTCCTGGGTCTTCAGCACGCGCTGGATCCGGACCATCTCGTCGCAGTCTCAACAATCGTCAGCGACCACAAAAGCCTGCGCCGTTCGTCGATGATCGGCACTTTCTGGGGTCTTGGTCATTCGCTGTCGCTGCTCGGGATCGGGCTGGCAATAATCCTATTGCGGGTATCAATCCCTGATCACGTCCTTCCGTGGATGGAAGCACCGGTTGCGGTCATGCTCGATTGTCCTTGGAATAAGCGCGACCAGGCGCGCGCTCCGGGAACGCGGAGTGCAAATCCACACGCACGTTCACAGTCACGGAGACCAGCCTCACGAGCACGTTCATGTTCACGTTGGCGAAAAACACAATCACATACATCGGATGTTCAAACTAGGGCGCCGGCCGTTTGCAGTCGGGCTGGTTCACGGGTTGGCCGGCAGTGCGGCCCTGACGCTGTTGGTTCTGACCAAGATCCCTTCGATCGCGCTGGGACTGGTTTACATGGCTGTATTCGGGTTTGGATCCATCGGCGGGATGTTGATCATGAGCTCGGTAATAAGCGTTCCGTTTATCCTGACCGCCAGGCGCTTTGAAGCCATCAACGGCTTGATTCGTCTCTGCGCCGGCGTGTTCAGCGTCGCTTTTGGGCTGCTAATCGCGTGGGAACTGGTCCACCGGTTCCTGAAGCCTGGCTGGTAGTCCTATCATCTGCAATGCGTGGTTTTTTCTCGCGTTTCCTTTTTCGCGCCGGTGCAACGAGGAGAAGATGTCCGAATCGGATAAACCGTCTACACCACCTCTGCCCTATCTCAACGCGGAGTTCTTGAAGAGTCCGGAAGCGAGGCTCCTCAGAATTCTGTCAGAGTACATCGAGCCTGCTACGCGGCTGAGGCGTCATCGCGTTCGCGACACCATAGTGTTTTTCGGTTCCGCTCGTTCGGTGTCACCAGAGGTCGCCGCGAACGAGCTTGAGATGATAAGGGGGGAAACAAATCTTGTCGGCGAGCTGACACCGGAGTTGCTGACGAGGCTGGCTCGGGCCGAGCAAGTGACAAAACTGGCGCGCTATTACAACGACGCGATGGAACTTGCGCGAAGGGTAACCCACTGGTCAAAGAGCTTGAGCAGCCATCATCACTTCATTGTGTGCTCGGGCGGATCTGGCGGAATGATGGAGGCCGCCAATCGCGGGGCTTCAATGGCGCGCGGTCAGACGATCGGTCTGAACATCGAGTTGCCCATGGAACAAGAGGTGAATCAATACGTATCGCGTGAGCTGGTGTTCAACTTCCACTACTTCTTCATGCGCAAGTTCTGGTTCGTCTATCCGGCTAAGGCGCTGGTTGTCTTCCCGGGCGGGTTCGGAACAATGGATGAGCTTTTCGAAGTGCTCACTCTTATTCAGACCAAAAAGCCGAGCAAAAAAATGCCGGTGATACTGTTCGGCTCGGAGTTCTGGGACGAAGTCATCGACTTCGACGCGTTAGTGCGGTGGGGTGTAGTCAACGCCAGGGACCTGGAGATTTTTCACAAAACCGATTCAGTTGACGATGCGTTCGAGTATCTGACAGGCAAACTCGAGACGCTGTACCTGTCGCCGAAGGGACTGGAGCAAGTCAAGCTGACTTGATGGGTGATCGGCGATCCGTCCCACAGTGTGTAGTGAGCGGTTCTTGAACTCGGCTGTCGACAAATCAACGCATAAGGTTTTACCCATCACTTCTTGTCAACCACCTCAATCACCCTCTCGATCTGAGCGAGATATGTTCCGAAAGTTTTATCGGTCTCAGATTCCAGCCAGACGTCCTGGTCAGCCGCGTACTCGAAGACGCGCAGCAGGACTTCAGTATCCAGCCGAAGCGCATCGGCGAGCGCGGTCACGCATTCGCGTTTATCGAACGGCGCTTCCTTTTCGAGCATCACCAACACATGGCGAAACAGAACTGCAAAATCATCCAGCGATTCCGCCATCAATCGGGCGAGATTATTGGCGTTTCGCGAGGCGGGGATGTAGAGCCTCCGAAGCCTGAGGAGCTTCGCGCGCAACTCATACTCGAGTTGGTGTCGCAGATTCAGCGTGTTAATTTCAAGTCCATCGAACGGATCATTGCCGTAGAGCACGTGACGAAGCTGACTCATATCTATGAACTCGACCGGAAACACATCGGATGAATCGGCCATCTCATCGGTTGTAAAGTAGACCGGGACCGGGTTCCCTACGGATCGCCACCATTCGGCAACTTCGTGGGCCGCCTTTAGATCGGCAGGCGCAATTCGATCTAGTACGACTAATACCTTCTTTGGCCGATCGTCATCGAGTTGTTCACCGGCAACGGCTGAGCCGTACAGCACTACCGATTTCAGATGCCCCGTGTGCGCTTCGACCAGCTTTTCTACAAGATCCGTCAGTTCGTTAGCCAATTTGAGTGACCTCCATCGATGTCCTATCCCCGAGTCTTTATCCATGTCACCAACTATCGCTCGCGCCGCCACCCCCGAAGTCTCCACCACCGCCGAACCCGCCGAACCCGCCACCGCTGTCACCACCGCCGCCCCAACTCGAGTCTCCGTTGCCCCCGCCAAATCCACCAAAGCCGCCGCCTCGTCCGCTGCCAAACAGGATCGCCCACAAGAGCCAATCGGAACCAATGCCTCCACCGCGACCTCCACCGCCGCCTCGACGACCTCCAAAGAGCCCGCGGATAATCGCGAAAAGAACAAAGCCTATGATCAGGATCGTGGACAAAGAGATTCCGCCGCGGCTCCGGCCGCGCGCGGGCTGCCGGACCGGCTGCCGCGCCGCCTGACTCGAATCGATTCCGTCCATCGAGATTCCCAGTCTCTGGGCCAGAGTCGCCAGAATCGTTTGCGTTCCCGTCGTCAACGCCTGATCGAAGCGCCCGGCTTGAAAGTCATCGCGCATCTTACGAATGATCTCTCCGGCGAGGATGTCCGGCACATCGCCTTCCAGATGCCGGCTGACTTCGAGTCTTGTGCCTCCGTGATAGAGACCCTCACTGTCGGGAGGCTTGATAGCAACCATAAGAATCAGAGATCGTTTCTGAGAATCTCTTCCAACGCCCCAGGCCCGGCCTAGTCCAAGCGCATAGTCCTCGATCGGATAACCCTGCATCTCGTCGAATCCGATCGTCACAACCGTGACCTCAATTCCAGTTCGGTCTCGAAAGTTTTGAAGCAGGGTCTCGATTTGTTGTTTGCTCGCGGGGCTGAGTTTTCCCGCAAAGTCGTTCAACATACCTTGCGGCTGAGGGAACTGTGGATCAGCGAAGGATGCAGTAACGGTCAGAATCGAGATCGCCACGCCAGTGAGAAATAGCTTGATTGGTTTTGTCATAATCCGAGCATCCGACTGCGGCCGCGCAGAATCTGTTCGACCGCCGCCAACGCCTCTGCGCTATGTTGGCGTCCGGCCTGACGATTACTGCGTGACCGGGCTGACGTGCACCTGGATTATGACTGATGACCGACCCGCCGCAAAGGAGAGTCGGCCCCCAAACAGCCTCCCTGAAGTTGCGGTGAGGCTGAACAATTGTCGGTATCATCCAGGAATTCATTGACAGAACTGCCACAACCACCATATACTTAGCAGTCTCAATAGAGAGTGCTAACGCGCCCATGTAGGTTCATCCCCATCAGCGCTTAGTTTCAATTCGACGAAAGGAGCAACGAAACGTATGGCAAGTATACGCCCACTTCAAGATCGAGTGATCATCAAGCGGATCGAGGAAGGCGAGCAGATCCGTGGGGGCATCATTATTCCAGACAGCGCCAGAGAAAAGCCTCAGGAGGGCGAGGTAATCGCCGCAGGAGCAGGCAAGAAACTCGATAGCGGCGAGCGCCTGGCTATGGACGTCAACGAGGGAGACCGTGTGCTGTTCGGCAAATATGCCGGAACCGAAGTCAAGCTTGATGACGAAGAGTATTTGATCATGCGCGAGGACGACATCCTCGGAGTGATCGAGAGAGCCGCGAAGGCTAAAGGGAAAGGCAAGTAGTAGTTTCTTAAACCAGGAGAAGAATAAATGGCTAAACACATAGCATACGGGGAAGAGTCGCGACGCGCGCTGTTGTCAGGGGTTAATCGTCTGGCAGACGCGGTCAAAGTCACGCTCGGCCCCAAAGGTCGCAACGTCGTCATCGAGAAGAAATTTGGGTCTCCCACTATCACCAAGGACGGCGTCACAGTCGCTAAGGAAATCGAGTTGGAAGACAAATTGGAAAACACCGGCGCGCAGATGGTCCGCGAAGTCGCTTCGAAGACCTCCGACATCGCCGGTGACGGAACCACAACCGCAACGGTTCTGGCTCAGGCAATCTTCCGCGAAGGCGTGAAGACAGTAGCCGCCGGGGCTAGTCCGATGGCGTTGAAGCGCGGCATCGACAAGGCCGTCGAAAAAGCCGTCGAAGAGATTCAACGATTGTCCAAGAAGGTCAAGGACAATGAAGCTATCGCCCAGGTCGGCACGATCTCCGCTAACGGCGACGCAACGATCGGCAATCTGATCGCCGAAGCAATGAGCAAAGTCGGACAAGACGGGGTCATCACTGTTGAGGAGTCCAGGACGCTGGAGACGGCTCTCGAAGTGGTCGAAGGTATGCAGTTCGACCGCGGATATCTCTCACCCTACTTCGTAACCGATCCCGAACGAATGGAAGCCATCATCGAAGATGCGGTGATCCTCATTCACGAGAAGAAGATCTCGTCTATGAAAGATCTGCTTCCGCTGCTCGAGCAGGTCGCTCGCGGCGGCAAACCGCTGCTGATCATTGCCGAAGACGTTGAGGGCGAAGCGCTGGCGACGTTGGTAGTGAATCGCTTGCGCGGCACTCTGCAGGTATGTGCCGTAAAGGCTCCGGGATTTGGCGACCGCCGCAAGGCGATGCTTCAGGACATCGCGATTCTCACCGGGGGCAAGGCCATCACCGAAGACCTCGGCATCAAGCTCGAGAGCATACAGCTAACTGACCTCGGCCGAGCGAAGAAGATCGTGGTCGACAAAGACAACACGACGATCGTCGAAGGCGGCGGCAAGTCGTCAGAGATCGAAGGCCGGGTCAAGCAGATTCGCGCTCAGATCGAAGACACCACTTCCGACTACGATCGCGAGAAGCTACAAGAGCGGCTTGCGAAGCTCGTCGGCGGCGTGGCTGTGATCAAGGTGGGCGCGGCTACCGAGACCGAGCTGAAAGAGAAAAAAGCTCGCGTCGAGGACGCCATGCACGCGACAAAGGCAGCCGTTGAAGAGGGCATCGTCCCCGGCGGCGGTGTTGCTTTCGTCCGCGCTCAAAAGGCGCTCGAGAACTTCAAGCTCGACAACGAAGACGAAAACATCGGGGTAGGCATCGTCAAGCGCGCGCTTGAGGAGCCGCTTCGCCAGATCGTCGCCAACGCCGGTCAGGAAGGCGCGGTGGTCGTCGATAAAGTTAGAAGCAACAAGGCAGCGAACTACGGCTTCAACGCCGAGACCGAAGAGTACGGCGATATGCTGGCGATGGGCGTGGTCGATCCGACCAAGGTCACTCGCTACGCATTGCAGAACGCCGCTTCGATTGCCGGGCTGCTGCTCACAACCGAAGCCCTGATTTCGGAAATGCCGGAACAGGAAAAGGAAGCGCCGCAGATGCCTGGCGGCGGCGGCGGAATGGGCGGGTTCTAGGAATCCGTTACAACGCTTGCTATGGAAGCAGGGGCGGCCAGCAGTGGCCGCCCCTCTTTCGTTGGTCCGATAGTCAGCGCCTCCCTTCCGTAACCTCACTGGCCGCGAAGCGTCGCCAGCGGCTTGCGAGAGAGCACGTCGAACGTCGCCAGCGTCCCCACAACCGTCACGAGTATGACCGTGGCCCCCACACCTCCGATGTTCACTACCGGTGTGAAACTCCACGGAATCTCGAACACCCACCGCGACGTCGTATACGACAAGCCTACCGCCGCCAGTGAACCGACGATCCCCGCAACCAGGCCAATCAACCCATACTCAGCGAGCAGAATCTTCAACAACACTTTTCGCTTTGCACCCAGGGTCTTCAGCACGGCAACTTCATAAACTCGCTGGAACTTGGTCATCGCCAGCGAACCGATCAGGATCAACGCGCCCGTCAGCAGGACGAAGGTGGCGACGAATGACACCGCCAGGGTTATATTGTTGATAATTCGCTCGATGGCGCGCGCAACATCCGCAACATCGATAACCGAGACGTTCGGGAACTTGTCGACCAGTGCTCGCTGGAACCGCGAACGCTCAACTTCACCCGTCGGACCGTTCAGGGCACCGACCATCATCTGAGGCGCGCTTTCAAGCGTTCCCGGACGAAACAAAACCATAAAACCGGTCCGCGAGTTTCGCCAGTCGACGTGGCGAACGCTAGTCACTCGGGCCGTGAGCTTGCGACCCTGGACGTCGAAGGAGATCTCGCCGCCGACGTCAAGGCCGGATAGTCCGCGCATGCTCTCCTCTATGGACACTTCGGGCTCCGAAGAGGGCGTCCCGTCCCAAAACGTCCCCGCGACTATCGATTCGTTTACCTCCAGGCTTGGCCGATAGGTTACAACGTATTCTCTTCCAAGTCTCCCGCGATCGCGCTTCATCTCCGGTTCGTTGAGATCGATGTCCTTGCCATTGATGGCCACGATGCGAGTGCGAACGGTCGGAACCAGAATTGGAGGCGAGCCCATCGTCTTAGTGACAAGATCAGACACGCCTTGACGCTGGTCGGTTTGAATATCGATCAGGAACATGTCCGGCAGATCGCCGGTGCGCCCGCGATCCAGCTCGCGAGTGAAGTTCGACTGCAACGACTGAACCGAGAGCACGGCGAATACACCCAACCCGACTATCATCACAATGATGCGCGTTTGATTACCGGGACGATGAAGGCTGTTGATAGCTTGTTTCAACGCGAACGAAGTGAGCGGGCGAGTGCGGCGCACCAGCAGTATCAGCAGAGTCGCGCCGCCATAAAGAGCGCCGGCCGCGACTACCAACCCGCCTAGAAAGACCAGCCCGACCCGTACTCCGCCTCCCTGCCACGAAACGACGAGCAGCAGGCCCAGCATCACCAAAACCGCGACCCCCCATCGCAACAGGTCAACTCGGCCGCGCGTTGAGACGGCGCCATCACGCAGAAGCACGTTTGGTCTTATGTGACGAATCTGAAGCAGTGGCAGCGCGGAAAACAGTATTGAGATCATTATCCCGACGGCGACTCCCTGGGCAGCCGCCCCGGCGCGCAGTCCATAGGTTATGTACGGGGGCAGCCTGTCGGCGAAGACTCCCTGGATGAGAAGCAGAATCCCTTTGCCGAACAAAACCCCGAACACGCTCCCGACAACCCCCATGGTGATGACCTGAGCCAGATAGGCGACTGTTATCCTCCGGCCGGTCGCCCCGATGCACTTGAGCACCGCGATTCCTTTCCGCTTTTGTTCTATGAACACCCGAGTCACGTTTGAGATTCCGATTCCACCCAACACCAGGATGACAAGCCCCGTCAGCGACGAATAGTCTTCTGCCCTTTGGAACGACTCGTTCAGGTTCTCCTGCGAGTCCCGGTAAGACCGAACGTTGATGAGATTGTTTCGTAGCTCCTCGCGGAGCTGCCGGACCAGTGGCCGCATCTTGTCTTCAGGCACCGTGAACAGAATCTTTCGGCGTGCGCGGCTGCCAAAGCCGGTGAGTCCGGCCGCTTCAAGCGCAGAACCCTCGATGAACACACGGGGGCCGATGCGGAATCCGGCTCCGCGTCCGGGCTCCTGATCGATTGTGCCCTTGATCTGAAATGTGGCGACTCCAATTTTGACGCTATCTCCTACTCGGAGCTGCAATCTGTCAAGAAGCGCTGCCGAAACAACCGCACCGTTGTTCTGGATGAGCGAGTACTCAAAAGGTTCGCCACCAGTGAGAGTGAATTCGCCAACAAGAGGGTAACTGGCGTCGATGCCCTTGAGCTCGATCATCATCGCGCCTTCGTGAGCCGTGTCGGCGGGTCGAGCCATGGTAGGTGATTCGATCGTCTCGGTTCGACCCTGGACCACCGGCCCTGCGATGCGATCGATCGTCGCCAGTGCTTCAGCTTCCCATGGGCGGCCACTGTCGAGCTGAACATCCGCCGTCAACAGCGTGCGCGCTTCGGATGTCATCGCGAAATGCGCATTTTGTAGCATCGACCGCCCGGCGGCGATCGCGCCGACCCCAACCGCTATGCACGCGAAGAAGAAAAGCAGCCTGCGCCACGAGGAACGAAGCTCGCGCCGCGCCATCTGTAAAATGAATCTCACAAGCGGCTCGCCTCCATTGTGTCTTCAACCCGACTCAACTCATCCGCATCGCTATCGCTCACTACTCGGCCGTCTCTGAGCGAGATGCGCCGGTCAGCCAGCGCCGCGAGCTCGTGATCGTGCGTGACCAGAACAAGCGTCGCTTTGCGTTTTCGATTCATCTCGACCATAAGCTCGAACACGTGGCGCCCGTTGTGCGAATCGAGATTCCCCGTTGGTTCATCCGCAAGCATGATCGACGGATCGTTGGCAAAAGCACGCGCTATCGCAACCCTCTGCTGTTCGCCACCCGAGAGCTGCGAGGGATAGTGATGCGCACGAGCCACCAGGTCCACGTCTTCCATCAATTGCTGGGCGCGCTCTTTCGCATCGCCCGCGCCGGCGATTTCCATCGGGACCAGTATGTTTTCGAGCGCGGTCAACGAAGGGATCAAGTGAAATGACTGAAACACGAATCCAACCTTGGCGCCTCGAAGCTCCGCGAGCTGATCTTCATTCATAGTCGTGATCACCTGACCGTCGATCCGAATCTCGCCGGATGTCGGCTCGTCGAGCCCGGCAATCAGGCCCAATAACGTTGACTTGCCGCTGCCCGAAGGCCCTACGACTGCAATAAACTGGCCATCCGGAATGGTGAGATCGAGCGGGTGAAGAATCGTGAGCATCTCCGCGCCCGACGGCACAACTTTGGAAACCTTGTATAATTCGATCATGAATCGCTTTCGAGTTTACCTCGTCCTTGTCGCCTTTCTGATTGCCATATCGGTTCTGACAGCTTGCAGGAGCACATCTCCGAAGGAAGCGTCGCCTGCATCGCCTCCGGCCCCTGCGACGCCTGTGAAGAGTCTACCGAAGATAGTCGCATTCGGCGACAGCCTAACGGCGGGCCTGGGGCTTTCGCAGTCCGCAAGCTATCCCTCGCTCCTTCAAAATAGGCTCGCCGCCGACGGTTTCGCCTACGAAGTGGTCAACGCCGGAGTCTCCGGAGACACGTCTGCGGGCGGGGTGAGACGAATCGACTGGTCCCTCGAGGGAGATGTCAAGATCGTGATTCTCGAACTGGGTGCGAACGACATCTTGCGAGGCCAACCCGTTGATCAGATGAAGAAGAACCTGGCAGCAATCATCGAGAGGGTGAAAGCTCGTGGTGCTACTGTGTTGCTGGCGGGAATGGAGGCTCCGACGAACTCGGGCATCGAATATCGCCAAGGGGTCCACGAAGCATTCCTCACCTTATCGAAACAGTACAGCGTGACTCTGATTCCATTCTTCCTCGACGGAGTGGCGGCAATCGACTCGCTGAATCAGCGTGACGGAATACATCCGAATGAAGAAGGAACAAAGATGGTGACCGAGACTGTGTATCGCTCGCTTCGTCCGTTATTGGAGAAGCAAGGGTTGTGATTAGAACTGCGCGAAGCCAGCATCGGCGAATCGAGCACAGAATTGAACCGAAGAAGCTGACGAGGTAGCAGACTTGGAGAAGGATGTGGGCGCGCTTCGGCGCGTTATTTCCTGGCGAGTACAGCAACTTGTTCGCACTTCTCGTACAGGGTTTCAGGAGCAATATCCGCCCCGTTGGGCCAAGCGATGGTGCCTCCTTCGATTCTTGCCCGCCGAAAGAAGTCGCGATCCCTGAGTGGCGCAAAAATGGGTCCACGTTGCAGGTACTCCGAGAAGTCAACGACAGCACTGGTGCCGTCATCAAAAACGATCAGGAAAGAATAGTCTGCTTTGTACTCAATATGTTTGACGTCGTTGAGATTCCACATGGTTCACCTCAATCCAATGGGTCGATCTTCTTGATTTCCTTCCCCGCCTGGGCGAGATCCCAATCCTCGATCAACTTCGCCGACGTGCAAGTCAATCCATTCACGCACGAGTTTGATGGCGGTTCGCGATTTCAGATTTCCTTGTGTCATGTTTCCGGTTAGATCAAAAACCGCCTTGTTACCTGAATGCTCCGCATGGATATGCGGCGGATTATGCTCGTCAAAAAACATCCGAATGAAGAGGGAGCGAAGATAGTGACCGAGACGGTGTATCGTTCGCTTCGCAAGTTGTTAGAGAAGAATGGCACGTGAATCGCCCTGCGTCGAGTCTTCGACCTGCGGGCTCGGCCGGAATGTCGGCACCGAGCTGAGAATCGGTTGGTCTAGTAACACACGTACGGACGCGGCACAAATGCGAACTGGTCTCCGCGAGGCGTCGTCTAGCGGTTAGTACATCATGATGATAAAAAGGGTGGGCCTCGCTATATGAGTCTCGCCGTATAGGTTTGGCCACCGAGAGGCAAAGACAAGGTATCTCGTCTGCTTTCCCGGTGGCGAACTCTTCAAGATGGAGCCGGTAGGGTATCACGGAAGGTGGACTCGCGTGATCCGGCCCGGGAAGATCTCCGTCACGAACAGGTCTCCGGTTGTCTCGTCGCGCACAAGGCTGGTCGGTGACACCAGGGTATTAACAAGCACCACCGGGGCGCCGTTCGGTTGATCGTACCGCGACAATCGCCCTGGCGCACCCGCCAACAGGTTAGTGCTGAACTCGAGCACGAAGAAACGATTCTGGCCGAACGGATCTTCAACGGGGAGCACGTCAATAGCCGACGTCAAGCCTCCAATGAATGGCTCGTTTGCGCCGTTCACCAACCGGATCTTTCTAATCTCGGCGTTGCCTGGCGCAAAAGGAAAGCCCGTGAGAAACGGGACCAAGAGACTCTTACCGATCAGCCGCACGCTGTCGGGCACCGGGTCTATGAACGGCGGTCCGAAGGGAAAAAGCGGGTTAGCCAGAAAGGTTTTGATCGGCAATCCTGTGCCGCAGCTTCGAAGCGTCACCGTCGTGCGACCCATAAGTTCGGTCCGTAGGTATGGTGGTCTGGATCAAGACACCTGGCCGCGGGTCGCGAGCTCGCCGTAGAATCCGTGCTGGAAGGCACCATTCAACGTTGGGGCGACTACATCAGAGTTACCGTGCGGCTCATTAGCATCCCGAGCGGCGCGGCCTTGTGGGCCGGAACTTTTGATGAAAAGTTCACCGATATTTTCGCTGTGCAGGACGCGATCGCCGAGAGAGTTGCTGGCTCGCTTGCGCTGGAACTGAATTCCGAAGAACGGCGGCGTCTGACCAAGCGGTATTCGGAGAACACCGACGCTTACGAACTTTATCTAAAGGGACGTTACCATCGGTTGGGATCATGTTTTGGTATGACTGGAATTGGACCAAAGCGGAGCGTCATTTTAGCCGCGCCCTGGAACTTGATCCTAACAACGCAGATAGTCATCTTGGTTATTCGCACCTACTTTCAAACACAAGACGCCACACGGAAGCGCTCACCGAAGTAAGGCGCGCCGTGGAACTCGACCCGCTCAACTTGCTAAGCAACGCGCTCGAAGGGCAGTTTCTACTTCACGCCGGGCGCGCCAATGAAGCGCTAGTCAGATTGGTGGAGACGGCTGAACTGGAACCCCACTTCTGGCTCGCTCGCCTGTTTACCTCAAGCGCTTATTACGAGAGAGGAGACTTTGCCGAAGCGGTTGCCGAGGCGCAGAAAGCGATAGAGTCTTCCAGCGGCAGTACACACGCAATGTCGTTTGGCGCTTGCGCTTTGGCGAAGCTGGGGAAACGAGCAGAAGCCCGAAGTGTTCTTGAAGACCTATTGAAACTGTCAACTGAGCGTTAGGTTCCGCCTTATCACATCGCGTTGGCCTACAACTGTCTCGACGAGCGTGACGAAGCCATCGCCTGGCTGGAGCGAGGTTACGAACAGCGAGACCCGAAAATCGTATTTCTGAGCGTCGAACCGAAGTGGAACAAGTTGGCCCACGAACCGCGCTTTCAAGATTTGCTGCGGCGCGTCGGTTTCACTCAGTGAGCGCACGAACCGACCACCGACGTTTCCCCAGGAACCCGGTACTGTTTCAGCCCGCACGGGGACCGCTGCTGCTCTTAGCAGAGACGGGATTGAGCCCCCCGCGAGTCCTGGCCGAAGACGTCGACGAGACCTGCAGGCCAAACCCGTAATCTGACGGTTCACCCAACGCGCCCACCTGCTGCTGATAGACGACCATGGTTTATCTCGCAGGCGAATCGCCGCGGAGAGGCCCGAATCCTTCCCCACTCGGCGGCGATCTCGCCAACGGCCTTGGATCGAACTACGGAAGGTGGACTCGCGTAATCCGGCCCGGGAAGATCTCCGTCACAAACAGGTCTCCGGTTATTTCGTCGCGCGTGAGGCTGGTCGGCGACACCAGATTATTAACGAGCACCACCGGAGCGGCGTCCGGCTGATCGTACCGTGATAGTCTCCCCGCTGCGCCCGCCAACTGGTTAGTGCTGAACTCGAGTACGAAGAAACGATTCTGACCGAACTGATCCGCTACGGGGAGCACGTCAATGGCGGACGACAACCCCCCGATGAACGGCTCGTTTGCGCCGTTGACCAATCGGATTTTTCTAATCTCGGTTGTGCCCGGAGCAAAGGGAAACCCGCTCAGAAGCGGCACTAGAAGACTCTTGCCTATCAGCCGCACGCCGTCGGGCACTGAGTCTATGAAGGGCGGGCCAATTGTTGGAAAAAGCGGGTTAGCCCTCGGTCCGAAGACAATGATACTCCGCTTCTCTCCAGTGTCGCTGTCGACCTCCCATACCACGTTCTGGCTCGCGTCGACTATGTACAGCTTCCTTCCATTAACCGCTATCCCGAACGGATTGGAAGCTCTCACGTTGCCGGCGAAGTTTGGCCGTGAGTCATAAGTAAAGTTGCGGAAGTTGGTCACGACTTCCAGGGTCAACTCGTTCCCGGCTGCATCCGCGATCCTCGCAAAACCACGTGTCAGCATCGCGGTCTGATCAGCAAGTGTTAGCGTAAAGCCCTCGGTCGTCTCTTCGACCTGAGGACTGAGCCGAAACGTCAGAACGGAACTGAGAAACGGCGACGACGGGTTCGGATTGATCATTTCAGTAGCAGGAACCGGCCCGGGAAGCGTGCCATCGCCGGCGCCGATCACAACGAAAAGCGTGCGCCCTCTCAAAGCCAGGGCCGAAGGTCCAGACGGGTCCAGGTTTGGCGGCGCAAACCCCGATGGCAGTCCGTCGATCAGCGTGCGTCGATTGCCGCTTGAGTCAATGATCGAGATTCGGCCTGTGTTCGGTCCATTGCCGGCCTCGGCAACCAGGAGGTTGCCTTTGGGTGTGAATATGCTTTTTACCGGAGCCCTCAGCCCCGAGGCTACCACAGATGAAGTGGCTGTTTGGCCACTGGCATTCACGCTTGTAAGCATGGAAGTCAGGGTCGCTATGGCAATCAGAAAGAAATGTTTTCTACTCATCTCAGAAATCTCCTTTCAAAGTTGGATCAATGAACTAAAGCGATAATCAGCCGCGCGTTCTTGATTCGAGCGCCAGGAATATTCACCGCTATCCAGTCAGTTACTCTTCTGTGCCCTTTGTGCGGGTGCCCCCGCTCCGACTTCAGACTTCAGAGTGCCCGGGAACGCGGGTTTGGCTGCGGGTTGCGGGTAAACATCCGGCTGAAGGTAAGTGCCGCGCTCGGCTTCCGGCTTCTCCTCTTCAACGAGAATGCGGTGTGTGTTGGCGTACGCGTCGTGTCGAATGCCGGTGATCTGCCATGAGACTTTCATTCCTGACCTGCCGCCGGCGATCTTGAACTTGTTGGCCTTGATTTCATCCGCGATGTAGACGGGCGCGAATCCGCCGATGCATGTGAGCTGATAACGGAAATCCTGATTGAGCGCCCCAAAGTAATCTGGCAGCGTGATCACAGCTTCGCCTCTCCGGTTGAGCACCGTCACGCCGTTGTAGATGTTCATCATATCCGGGGATTCAACGAACGAGTGGTAGAGGTACTTGTTTTCCGGGTCGAGCGGGTGATCAATCTTGAACGAGCCTCCGCCTTTCGAGACAGATCCACTGACGACCAGCGAGCCGGGTATGCGTACGGTTTGCGCAGCAGTACCGAGGACAATGGTGTTGGAAGTGCTTACGGAAGAGTTAACCCCGATGGCTGTAGAGTTGTTGACACTTGCGGCACGGGTGGCGTTGTACCCGATCAAGGTGTTGTTGTCACCTCCGTTCGAGCCGGGAAACGCGATGGGAAGCTTTCCGGCTTCTCTCCCGAGATAGGTGTTGTTTGAGCCCGAATTTATTTGATAGCCTGCCTCGAAACCGATAGCGACATTTCCTTCGCCGGACCCGAGCGTGTGTCCTGACGAAGACCCGTAGAAAGTGTTTTTTGAACCCACAGTCAGGCTGGAAGTAGATCGAAAACCGGCAGACGCTCCGAAAAAGGCATTATCAGAAGTATTGTTAAGCTCCCCACCTGCGCTTGCTCCAAAAAGACTGTTGCGAGAACCCGAGGAAAGCCCGCTGCCTACGCTGTCGCCGAAAAATGAATTGGCGAAGCCGTTACTGGCATTTCCGGCATTGTACCCCACGAAAGTATTACTGGCGCCTGTTGTAGTAAAGGCGCCCGCTTGCCAACCAACGAATACATTACCTGAGCCGGATGTAACTTCTCTTCCAGCCGCAAACCCGAAAAACGAATTCCCGGAGCCTGTAGAATTGACCATCCCCGCCGATCTGCCGAAAAACGAGTTTTCATCGCCCGTCGAGTTATCCCGTCCTGCTTGTACGCCGAAGAAAGCATTGCTGTCGCCCGTAGTGTTTTGAAACCCGGCCGATCTGCCAAAGCAGGAATTTGCAGTGCCCGTTGAGTTATTGAAACCGGCTGATGTGCCAAAGAACGAGTTGGCGCTGCCCGTCGTGTTGAATTGACCTGTGAACGCTCCGAAGTAGGAATTGTCGTTGGCCGTTGTGTTGGCGATGCCGGCCGCTCTGCCAAAGAACGAATTGTTTGCGCCCGTCGAGTTGTCTCGGCCGGCCTGCACGCCGAAGAAGGAGTTGTCGGTACCCGTAGTGTTCTGAAATCCGGCCGATCTGCCGAAGAAGGCGTTGGCAGCTCCCGTCGTGGTATTGAAACCTGCCGATACACCGAAGAAGGAATTGGCGCCGCCTGTCGGGTTAGTCTGTCCTGCGAATGGGCCGACAAAAAGGTTATCAACGCCGGTTCCGAGGCTCAACACGGCGTTTCCCCCGATGTTGTACTTCGTAGCTGAATCAAACAGACTTGCCGCCAGCGAGCCACCAGCGATTCCATTGCCACTGATGTTGAAGTTCGCATCAGGCTGTTGCTTCATGCTGTTGTTGATGAAGTTGCCCACGAAATTGGCATACAACGTGCCCAGCACCGCCAAGTCTCCGCCTATCACTCCGTTGCCGCTGATGTCGAAGTTCGCATCCGGTTGCGTCTTGCTGGTGTTCTGGAGGTAGTTTGGGCTGCCTGCCAGCGGCAGCCGCTCATCGGTGAGTCGCGTGTCACTTGTCACGATGTACTCGCTGGCGGCCACGCCCCCAAGCTGCGAGGCATCGACAGCCGACAGGCTCTTGATCGCATATGGCGTTGAGGTAATCGGCTGGCGTGGCGCAAGGACCGTGTAAGGATTTGGATTCCCCACCGGGCGAACGCAAATCTCCAGGAATCGCGGCGAGCCATCAAACACCTCTACGCCGAAGTCAATCGACACGGTGAAAATTCCATTCGTCGCCTGCACTGTTGGATTAGTCACGGTTAAGCCCTGTTGCGTACCTGTGCCAGAGTCTGGGGTGTCAAAGAGCTTGAACTGCATGTCGTAAGTGGCGTTTGCCAGAGCCCCTGCGATCGTAAGCTTGCCTTGATAGGTAAAGGTCGTCGTCTGCCCCAATGCCGTCCTCCCGTTGAAGACGCAAAACGCTAGCAGCAACAACAACACTTCGCGATTGAAACGGACAATTCGCATTTCCTTCTCCAAACGTTTCGCCCCATCAAGTGCTATCTGCGCTAAAGCAGCACAAAATCGCAATCGAGTTCGTTAGTAGACGAAGATAAAAAAAGAGCCTGGAGAAAACCCCGCTGAGACAGTGACGGAGCTACCTCCGATAGTCAGGATTCCCTCACCGTTCAGCGGCGTAAGCGAGATGAAACGGTCATCAACTTGAAACGGGAAAATAACGGTGACAAAACCTGGGCTTCGATTGACAAGAGTAACGCAGGGTGGGGTTGATGTATTTGTACTCGAGTCGTAGCAGCGAACAATTGTCGCGCCGGCCCCGGTGTAGGTCACAAGAAGCATCGCCTTGACCCAGCCGCCCTTGTCTCGGCTCTGTCCGGCATTACCATCGGCAAAGATGGCAAAGCGCGAAGAATCTGCCCTCGCGAAAATACCGGTTTGGTTGCCGCCCTCGACT
This sequence comes from Blastocatellia bacterium, assembly GCA_963737945.1. Lineage (GTDB taxonomy): Bacteria > Acidobacteriota > Blastocatellia > UBA7656 > UBA7656 > Onstottus_A. The sequence continues at coordinate 261,081 of CAVTUR010000002.1, forward strand.
TGCAGTTTCGCGGCTGGGCTGGAGGTGCCGATACCTACGTTGGCGTTGTCGCCCAGGATTAGAGAATTGCTTTGCGAAACCAAGGCGTTTGCGCCGATCGCAGTAGCGTTGGTGAGATCGCCCGCGCCGAGCTCCGCTCGTGCACCGATGAGAGTGTTTTCGGTACCGGTCGAACTAAAGTTGCCGGCGCGCTCGCCAAAGAACGAGTTCTTGCTACCAGTCGTGTTTGCCCCCCCGGCTAAATCACCGACGAAGGTATTGCTGCTGCCCGTTGTGTTAATGAAACCCGCGGTGTCGCCGATGAACACATTGGTGTTGCCGGTCGTGTTCGCAAAGCCGGTACTGGCCCCCAGGAATGTATTGTTCGAGCCTGTCGTGTTAACCAGACCAGCACCATGTCCAAAGAAAGCATTGAAGGCGCCTGTCGAGTTAGCCTGGCCCGCGCTTCTGCCAAAGAACGAATTGAAGCTGCCCGTCGAGTTATCTCTTCCCGCCTGGACCCCAAAAAACGAATTGCTGCCCCCCGTCGTGTTCTGAAAACCGGCCGATCTACCGAAAAAGGAATTGGCGGTTCCCGTATTATTAAATCCGGCCGATACGCCGAAGAAAGAATTCGCGCTGCCCGTCGAGGCCGCCTGACCCGCAAAGGCTCCAAAGTAGGAATTATCAAAACCGCTCGAGTTGCCTATACCCGCCGCTCTGCCGAAGAAGGAGTTCAGGGTGCCCGTCGAGTTATCTCTTCCCGCCTGAACACCGAAGAACGAGTTATCTCCGCCCGTCGTGTTCTGAAAGCCCGCCGATCTCCCAAAGAAGGAGTTGGCGGCCCCTGTTGTGGTATTAAACCCCGCCGATACGCCGAAGAAAGAGTTGGCGCCACCTGTCGGGTCCGCTTGCCCCGCGAACGGTCCCACAAAAAGATTATCAACCCCGGTTCCGAGGCTCATTACCGGATTGCCGGCAATGTTGTATAGCGTCGCCGAGTCAAATACGTTCGCTGACAACGTGCCGCCAGCAACACCGTTGCCGCTGATGTTGAAGTTCGAATCAGGCTGCTGCTTCAAGCCATTGTTGATGAAGCTGCCAACAAAGGTCGCGTTCAGAGTTCCCAGTACCGTCAGATCTCCGCCGACCACCCCGTTGCCGCTGATGTTGAAGTTCGAATCGGCCTGCTCTTTGCTCGTGTTCTGGACGTAGTTTGTGCTACCCGCCGGAATGCTGGCTACGGGTATCTCGCCGGAGATCTGTGTGCCCTCAACACCCTGAAGTTGGCTGCTTGTCACGCAGTTGACACAGGCAACCGACAATCCGTCGGCAGCCGTGGCCGCCAGACTGCGGATCGCATACGGCGACGAGGAGATGGGCTGCCGAGGCGATAGCGTGGTGTACGGATTTCCGCTGCCTGCAGGGCGAACGCCTATCTCGATATACCTGGCAGAGCCGTCAAACACGTCCGGTCCGAAATCCAGCGGCACACTAAACGCTCCAGTCGCGACTTGCACTGTAGGATTGGTAATGGTTACGCCCTGCTGCGTTCCTGTGCCGACAGCGGGTGTGTCAAACAACAAGAAACTGCATATCGTAGTTGCCGTTTGCCGGGTTGCCCGCATCACTGAGCCGTCCTTGATAGATAAAAGCTGTTGTTTGCGCCGAACCCGCACTCGACAAGATCAAAACGGCAGCAAGCGCCGAGGACAACATCCTGCAGGATCTCTGCTTGTGAACAATTAGCGGTTTCATGATTTACACCTCGCGCCTTCAGTGGCAAAGTTCAGCCTGCGGATTTGTTTGACAGACGAGTTTTGTTAAAGCGTCGATTTGGGCCTGTAGCTCCTTGATGGCATTAACCAACACGGCGTTGATCTGGCCGTACTTGACGCCTTCAATCTCGCCCTTGTCGTTGCGAAATGTTAGCAGCGGTTCGATTTTTTCCACCTCTTCGGCCGCAAAACCAATGTCGGGCCCTCCGTCTTTCCAGACGAAACGAATAGGACGCAAGCGACTGACGATCTCCATTCCGCCAATGAAAGATTCGACCTCGTTCTTGTACCGCAGACTCGATGAACAGGTTGAGATCTGATTAGAACTGTTTCGGCAAAGCGGTGTGGTTCCAGTTATTCCAAGCCCACCGATTGAAACAACGCCGTCCATGCCGAATTGTGAACAAATCGCCCACTCCCTGCCTAAACAGACGGGCGATGTTGGACTGGGAATAAAGGACCCAATCGTCACTGCTGCTCAGGCTGCCGCGATCGCGGAACTTAAAGCCTGAGAGTGGTCCGGTCGACAGAATTTCGCTGCCGTTTACATGAAGTATTTGTTGCGGCGCTGTCGTGCCAATGCCAACCAGCGTATCAAATGTTGCGCCGTTGACGCCGTTGATAGCGCCCAGCACAAGCGAATCAGTTTGCGAAACCAAGGCGCTGATGCCGATAGCAGTCGCTCGGGCGATTCCATCGGTGAGATTTGCACCGTAACCAAATAGTGAATTTCCGACGCTGGTGAAAGCTGTCTGGCCGGCTTCTGACCCGAAGAAGGAATTGCCCGATCCGAGATTTATGACCTGCGCCGTGTTGTAGCCAAAAAAAGAGTTGCCAATGCCATTTGTATTGAGTCCGCCAATCCCAAAACCAAAGAAAGAGTTTTCCCTTCCTGAAACATTCTGCAAGGCGACGCTCGTGCCGAAAAAGGAGTTTGAGGAACCTGACGTCGTGCTGCATCCGGCGCAGTCACCATAGAAGGAATTACCCACGCCCGTTGTATTGGCTCCGCCGGCTTGCCAGCCAAAGAACGAATTGCCCGCGCCCGTCGAGTTGACCATGCCCGCGGCTCTGCCAAAGAAAGAGTTGCCGCTGCCAGTCGAGTTATCTCTGCCGGCTTGCACGCCGAAGAATGAATTGTCGCCGCCGGTGGTGTTTTGAAACCCTGCCGATCTACCAAAGAAAGAGTTGGCGGTCCCAGTCGAGTTATTAAAGCCAGCCGATGTGCCAAAGAAAGAATTAGCGCTGCCCGTCGGGTCCGCTTGACCCGCGAAGGCGCCGACGAAAAGGTTGTCGACGCCTGATCCAAGGCTCAAGACCGGGCTGCCGCCAATGTTGTACTGTGTGCCGGCGTTGACGATGTTCGCCGAAAGTGTCCCTGCCACCGTGCCGTCACCGCTGATATCAAACCCTCCATCCTGCACCGCACCCTTGCCCGCCCGAAGCGCGGCCACCGAGTTCTGTATATAATTGCCGCTGCCCGTGGGCACACTTTCTACTGGAATCGCGCCCAAAATCTGGGTCCCGTCAACGCTCTCAATCTGGCCGCTTGTCACACAGTTCACACATACGGCGGACAATCCGTCAGCGGCAGCCGCTGTCACGCTCCGTACCGAGTAGGGTGTCGATGAGATAGACCGGCGTGGCGAAAGCGTTGTGTACGGCCCTTGACTCCCCGCCGTTCTCACACCGATCTCCAGGTAGCGGGCCGAACCGTCAAACACTTCAGCGCCAAAGTCCAACTCCACGCTGAAGATTCCGCTTGCCACCTGAACCGACGGATCGTTGACGGCTGCTCCTTGCTGAGTGCCGGTCCCCACGTCCGCCGTGTCGAACAAGAGGAAACGCATGTCATAAGGGCCGCTGGCCGGGACCCCGGCGTTGGTTAGTCTGCCCTGGTAGGTAAACGCCGTGCTTTGTGCAATGCCAATTGATGCGCCGAGCAGGACCGCAATCGCGGCGATAACAACGCGTTCTGGTCTAGGTCTCTTTGACATTTATTCCGCTTCCCAGATCATTCGAATTCCCGCCTGGCTGGATCAGTTTCAGCGTGGCCGGCACGAGGTAAAGATCTAACTCAGACTCGAGTCGCAATCACTAGGAAGGTATCTAGGTTTGGAGGGGGGATCGACGGTGCGTGACTGGCAGGCTTTGAGTTCGAACGCTTCCTATCCTGCCCGCTTTTACCGTATGAGTCTGTTGCGAAGCGCCTTTGCTACGGCCTCGGTCTTGGAGTGAACGTGCAGCTTCTCATAGATTCGTTGAAGGTGAAACGATATGGTATGGCTCGTGACCGCGAGCTCAGCCGCCGCGGTTTCGTAGTTGTGTCCTTCAGCCAGCATCTCGAGCAGTCTTATCTCGTGCGGCGTCAACTGCTCGTCAAGTCGTTCGACCGGACGAATCTCGCGAAACAGCTTGACGACCTGCTGGGCAACCTCCGGCGTCATCGGAGCGCCTCCGTCAAGTGCTTCTCTAAGACTCTCGAGCAGGCGTGCCGGCGCGGTCTTCTTCAGCAAGTATCCATTGGCTCCGGCGCAAAGTGCGTCGAATATGCGTTCGTCCCCGTCGTAGACCGTGTGCATCAGCAGGATCAACCCCGGGAGGCGCTCCTTCAGAATCCTGATGCCTTCAATCCCGTCCATTCCCGGAAGGCCGATGTCGACGAGTACCACATCGGGCAGGTCAAACCCCATGCGAATTCGGTCGAGCGCTTCTTCCATCGAGCGGTAACTTCCCGCGCAGCGAAAGCCCTCGCTTCCTTCTATTAGCGCGGCCAGGTATTCGCGGAACCGACGCTGGTCCTCGATGATCGCCACCTTGATCTCGACTGTCTTCGGCGGAGGCGGCGGCTCTGGCGTTTTTGCGTCTGTGTTCGTAGTAATCACCCACCTGTACTTACAGCAGAGTAACCTGCAAAGTCACTAGGTATGTTCCTAGTGTTGATCGTCTGTCGCAGCAGGAACGAGAGCTCGTCGCAGCCTATCTAAGCGGCGTCTTCAGTATCACTGTCGTGCCTTCGCCGGTACTCGAGCGTACTTCCAAGCTGCCGCCCATTCTTTCTGCTCGGTTGCGCATACTCACCAGCCCATTGCCATCAAATGAACCGGCTGCGTCGAAGCCCTTGCCGTTGTCGCTTAGCTTCAGTTCCAGCCGCCCTGCCTGAGCCCTTAACGCAATATCGGCCTCAGTGCATTTGGAGTGCCGGGCTATATTGCTAACGGCTTCCTTAAATATTAGGAGCACCTCCCGGCGAGTTTCAGTGCCCAATCTGATGTCTCGATCATCGGATGGCCCCTCAAAGTGAAAAGCGATCCCGCGAGCCGAAAACACATCACTTGCGAATCGCCGCATTCTCTGAATCAGATCCACGAGCCGGTCTTTCTTTGGGTTGACCGCCCACACAATGTCGCTCATCGAATCAACCAGCTCACGCGAAGTGCCCGAGATTAGAGAGAGAGCCTCGGTCATCTGCGGGTCTTCATCGCGGGTCCGTCGGTCGGCGACTTCGCTGGCCATTGCAATCAACGACAGGTTTGTACCGATGTCGTCGTGCAGATCTGTGGCAATACGCATTCGAACTCTTTCGACTCTCAGTTTCTGAGCCAGTTGGTAACGATACATAGAATAGATCGCAAAACCGATCAGACACGCGGCCAGGGTCAGAAACCACCAACGCTGCCATACCGGAGCGTCGACGCTGAATTCGAGCATCGCCGGTTGCGGACTCACACCGCCATCCGAATTCACCGCACGCACAAAGAAGTGATAACCGCCGGGTTTGAGGTTTGCGTAGTTGACCGAACGTTGAAAGGTGGGCGGTTGCCACTCTGCGTCCGCCCCTTCGAGCTTGTATTGATAACGTATCAAGTCGCCCGACGAGAAAAAGGTGCTGACGAACCCAATCTCGATATGATTTTGATCCGCGGCGAGCTCAAACCCGCGCAGGTCTGTCTCTCCGATCTCCGATATGTGTTGCACCTCGCCTACGATCTTGATTCCATTTATGAAAATTGGCGGCGGCGCCCGACCAACTTCTGTCTCAGGGATCAAACGAGACACACCCGAACTCGTCCCGAACCAAAACGCTCCGGTGCTTTCGCGAAACATCATGGCCACCTGGTCATTCGCCAGACCGTCTGTGGCCGTAAAGAGTTTGACGCTGCCCTTATCAAAATCAACGTGATTCAACCCGCGAGCCGTTGCAACGTACAATCTGTTAATACGCTCTTCGGCAATGCTGAGGATTGAATTGCTCGCCAGCCCGTCTGACACCGTGTACTTAACAGCCTGCGGCCGCTCGGAGGCAGGGTCATCAATTCTTCCCAGCCCTCCTTTCCCACTTGCAATCCAGATTCGCCCGGCGCTGTCACATAGGAGCTGTTTGATTCCGCCTTCGGGTATTCCGTCGGCCGTAGTGAATGTTGCGAATCCCTTTCCCCGAAACCGAGCAACATCACCTTGCTCAAATCCAACCCACAGATTTCCCGCCTTGTCTTCGCAAACTGTCGAGACAGAACCTCGCGCAGGCAGGCCATCATTTTGGGCGTAAGTAAGAAACGCGCCTGTCGCCCTTTCCCATCTTGCGACTCTGGTTTCGTCTCCCGGAGATACTGAAATCCATATATCGCCGCGACTGTCTTCATAGATCGTGTGAAGCTTGTCGCTAGGCAGACCGTCTCTAAGGGTGTAATGAGCGATCGGCCGGGAATTAAGAATACCCTCAATGCGACTCGCCGCCGCAAATCGGAAAAGACCTTCGCGCGTGGGCCACCACCATTCACCCCGACTGTCTCGAATAGGAAATTGATCCTGATACCAATCAAAAGATAAAACAGGAAACGCACGCGGTTTTATCTTTTGAGAGACGAACCCTTCCCCGTCGAATCTGTCGACAGAGAAATGCTGATCATCGAATCGCGTGTAGAGATTGATTTCGCCGCCGCTTGATTTTGCGATTCGATAGATATCCCTAAAGCCAAGGCCATCTGCTTCCGTGTAGGTCGTAAATCCGTTGCGGGCGAGTCTTATGGCGCCGGCTGCTGTGCCTATCCATAGATTCCCGCACACATCTTCGGTGAGCGACCAGACACTTGTGTCCCTCATATCTTTCAGATCGAGACGCAGGCGAAATCGGCTCTCATCCTTAAGAAACTCGTATAGTCCACAAGCCGTCCCTACCCAGAGCCTCCCGTCATTGCTCTGAAATAGAGTGTTCACGTGAAGACAAGGCAGACCCTCTTTGGCGGAATACAAACGAGCATCGGCGCGCTTTCGGACCGGGTGCAGCCTCCGATTGCGAGATTCCGTACAAACCACCTCTAGTACCCATCCAGAGGCTTCCGTCGCTCTCTTCCGTTATGCCCATCAGTGAACGATCCGGCACTATCAAATTTGATGTGATGCTCTCCACCCGACCGTCAGAAAAGCGGTGAAACAGCTCCTTCCGTGTAGCTATCAATAGCACGCCGTGCGCTTCTTCAAGGATGGCTGCGATCCTGTGATGCTCGAAGGCACTGCTCTGTATCCCAAGTTCGACATAGTGAAAGATCAGCCTGCCGCTCATTACCTCGATTCGATAAAGTCCATCCAGTGTTCCACACCATATGTTCGCCGCGCTGTCTTCATACAAGACTTTCATATGTGAACCGATCTCGTCCGCACCGGGGCGATAAACCGTAAACATCGGCGCAACATTCGGTTGTGCCGCGATTCTGTCTTGCGGCAAAGGAGTGCCCACTGGATTGAACACGCACAGCCCGGCATACGTCGCCACCAAAAACACCCCGCTACGAGTTTCCAGGAAGTCATCCACCCAGTTGCTCGGCAATCCTTGCTCGGTTGTGTAATTAGTGAAGGTATAACCGTCGAAACGTGACAGGCCCTCTTCGGTGCAGAACCAGAGAAACCCGCGCGAGTCTCGTACAATTCGACTTATTTTGTTGCTGACGAGCCCGTCGGCAATGGTGTAGGTCTTGATCGGAAGCCGTTCGCCTTTGACGATTACAGACGCAACGAGCAGCAGGCCGAGCGCCCAGAAAGCTCGCTTGGAGATCGACCCAGTCTTATCGCAAGAATTGACCAACTAGCTCCTGAACAACTCCGATTTGGCATTGCATTATGCACGATGCGGCGGCGGGGAAGAAGTGGAGGAAACAGATCGACCACCGAGAGGACTGCCAGAGAGTATCCTGGTCTCGGCTCTCTCGGTGGTGATCTTGCGATGATCACGCAGAAGCCTAGGGAACGTGAACTCGGGTGATTCGCCCTGGGACGATCTCAGTCACGAATAGATCTCCAGTGATCTCATCGCGCGAAAGGCTGGTCGGTGACACGAGATTGTTGACCAGCACCACCGGCGCGCCGTCCGGTTGATCGTAACGCGACAGGCGTCCGGGCGCGCCCGCCAATTGATTTGTGCTGAACTCAAGCACGAAGTAGCGGTTCTGACCGAATGGATCCGCTACCGGGAGCACGTCAATCGCCGACGTCAAGCCTCCTATGAACGGTTCGTTTGCTCCGTTGACCAGCCGGATTCTTCTGATCTCTGCGTTGCCGGCCGCAAATGGAAAACCACTCAGGAAGGGCACCAGAAGACTCTTGCCTATTAACCGCACGCCGTCTGGCACAACATCAAGAACCGGCGGGCCCAGAGTCGGAAACAGCGGGTTCGCCTTTGGTCTGAACTCAATGATGCTTCGCCTATCCCCCGTATCGCTGTCGACTTCCCATACCTGGTTCTGGCTGGCGTCCACTACGTACAGCTTTCTTCCATTTACTGCGATCGCAAACGGATTCGAGACTCTTACATTTCCCGTGAAGTTTGGCCGGGAGTCGGCGGTGAAGTTCCTGAAGTTGGTCACGACCTCAACGAACAGCTCATTACCCTCAGCATCGGTAGTTTTCGAAAAGCCATGACTAAGCAACCCGGCCTGATCAAGCACGAACCCCTGCGTCGTGTCTTCAACCTGTGGACTGAGCCGAAACTGCAACACCGAGCTGAGAAACGCGGATGATGGATTTGGATTGATGGCCTCAGTCGCTGGTAGAGGACCGGGCAATGTTCCATCGCCCCCGCCTATCACAACAAAGAGCGTGCGGCCTCGCAGAGCCAGGGCCGAAGGTCCGGACGGCTCAAGGTTGGGCGGACCCAGCCCGGAAGGCAGTCCATCGATCAGCGTGCGGCGATTCCCGCTGCCATCGATGATCGAGATCCGGCCGGTGTTGGGTCCATTCCCGGCTTCGGCGACCAGCAGGTTGCCCCGAGGGGTGATGATGCTCTTTACCGGGCGTTTTAGTCCCGATGCGAACACGGATGTAGTTGCTGTTTGGCCGCTCGCGCTTACGCTTGCAATCGTAAGAGTCAGGGCCGCTATGGGAATCAGAAGCAAGTGTCTTTTCCTCATCTCAAGAATTCTCCTTTTACGGTCGAGAAACCAACAAAATCCTTTGTATCCTTATGCGTAGTCATCACCACCAATCAGTATCTACACCAAATCAACCAGCCGAGTCGCCAGGCACGTCCCTAGTCAGCTTGGCTCAATGAACTAGTATTGAATCTCAGCTCCCCTTTTGCTTCACGGTGAATGTCTTCCCAGCTATGGTGATCGTCCCGCTGCGCCCGCTAGTACCGGGGTTCGCGGCTACTGTGTAAGACACCGTGCCGTTGCCTATGCCACAGCAGGTCGACGTTATGGTTATCCAACTCACGTTGCTTACTGCTTGCCACGCACATCGTTCTTCGGTTGTCACATCGATGCTCCCTGCCCCGCCGTTAGCATTAACGGCGACTGATGCTGTGGTGATATGGAATACGCAATTCGGGGCAGCCTCGCTGTCCTGAACGACCGTGAAGTTCTGTCCGGCAATGGTTAAGATGCCCTGGCGTGGGGCCGGAGCGAAATTGTCCCGCACGATGTAGGTGACGATGTCTGTTCCTGAACTGCTCGCACTTGAAGTTACCTCCAGCCAGCTAACGCTGGATTGCGCGGCCCAGCTACAACCTGCAAGCGCAGTCACGATGATGCTTCCTCCCGAGCCTTGAACCCCGAAGAAGTGACTATTTGGTGTCAACACGCCGCAGGTTGGGCCTGAGCCGCCGGCAATAGTCCATTGAGAAAACTGAGTGATGCCCGTCTCCTGCACCCAATTCTGAGTTGTGTCTCGCGTCGCGCCACCGGCCGGCGACACCCAGTTGGGCGCAACGTAACGCCATAGCTGAAACGATGATTCGTCCAGACCGCCAACATCCGCATCTTTGTAGCGCAGCCGCATCGTTGCGCTGATGTCGCTGCCGCCGTTTGCCCCGATCGTGTATGTGCGAGACACGCAGTTTGAAAACCCAAACGGCGGTAACTTGACCAGGTTCATCGTGATGTCGGTCGGAGCGGTGCCGGTGTTGATCTGAATTGTGTTGAGCGAGTTGCCAAAGCTCAGCGCTGGCCCAGCAACAGTAAACCCAGTACGTTTGAGATTGCCTATCACATCGCCGCTTCCACTCGATGTTCCACTCGCCGGCATAGTCAACGTGAACGCGCCCGTCGTCAGATCAGTAGCGAGATTCAACAACCCACTGACAGTCGTTTCGCCGCTCAAAAGCACGCCGGCCGCATTGTTGATGGTCAGGCCGCTGTAGTTGATGTTTGGAGTAACGATCTGCGAGATCGAGCCTTGATAGATGATCGTGCTGCCGGTCGCGTTAAACGACCCGCTGTTGAAGACCGGTGTTCCCGCTCCCGTCAGAGTCAGCGTGCGATTCGTCGCGTTGAACACTCCTCCGCTGTTGATGACCAGCACGCTCAGCGAGTGATTGCTTGCCAGGCTAACATTCGCGCCAGCGAGCACTGTGACGATTCCCGACGCGAATACGCCGCCGCCGGTGAGCGAGTGCGAGCCGGTATCGAATTGAACAGAAGCTAGCGAGACGCCGCCGTTCTGAGTGAAGTTCGCCCCCTTAACTGCCAGGGATCCGGTGCCGGTGATCTGCCCGCTGGACGATATATCACTCTGTGCAGTCAATTGACGTGAAGAGCTGATCGTGAGTACACGGCCAGTTTGAATCGTCATCCTGTGAATCACCGACGATGATGCGCTGATGGTTGGTTGATTCACTACGCCCGCGGTCGGAATCACCACATCGTGGAACGACGTTGGCACGGCATTGGGCGCCCAGTTGGCGCTGGAGTGCCAGTCGGAGCTCGAGTTGCCGGTCCACGTCAGCACCGGCGCGGTGATAACCAGAGTGTAGTTGCGATTTCCGGAACAGCCGTTTATGTCCGTAGCGGTAACCGCAATCGGGAAGCTCCCGACCTCGGCAGGCGTGCCTGAAAGCGTCGCTCCGGCGAAGCCCATCCCAGCCGGCAATGTTCCGTTCAAGGAGAAACTTACGCTGCCGTTCCCTCCAGTTTGCGTAAAGGTCTGGATATACGGAGTACCCGCCGTTCCTTGCGAAATCGTCGTCGGGTTCACTGTTATGGTCTGGCAGGTGACCGTCAGGAAAAAGCCACGAGAGCGGGCAGCGCCGCAGTTATCAATCGCAGTCACGGTTACCAGGTGGACACCAGCCGGTCTCGCATCATCGATGGTAACTAAGCCCGATTCAGATTCGGCACTGAGCCCGCCGGCGAAGGTCGGTGACGTGGCCTTGAAGGAAACGATTGTACCGTTGTCCGATGGCGGCACCGCTGGCAGGGCTATGGTTGAGTCCGTTGCCAAAACCGATATGTCGGGATAGACGCCAAGCGTCGGGGTCGTATTTGGTGTGACCGCGATCACGAGTCCAACAGTCAGCGCGCCGCCGTCGCTGTCTTGAACGCGCAGTGTCGCGATGTTGTTTCCCGACACCGCCGAACAAGAGGCAGAGACGGATGCGGTGATCACGCCGTTTGTGTTGGTGATGTTGTTGATCAGAATGCCTGCGGGAGCGGATGCGACAGTGACTGAGAGATAGCCGATCGGGTCTTCGCTGTCGAAGACGTTGGCGATTGTTGAGATCGAGGCCGGGCTGCCCTTCTGTCTCGAGGTGCTGCTTGCGACGATCGAGGGGGTGGTGTTGAACCCAAAAGAAAAGACATATGACGGTAGCCCTGATCAACTCGTCCGGAAACATCTCTGAGAGGAGCGCCAACAACGACTGTATTTCCGCTTACAGTCACCGAGCTTCCAAAATTGTCGGTGAAGAACCCGAGCTGTGGCAATTCCTTCCGCAGAAACCACCTGGAACCGCCGCGCCCGAAAAGATAGGCCGCTCCTCGATTCGGGAACAGAGATCGAACATGCGGCGCGCCCACGACCACCGTATCCCCGTTGACTGCTACCGAAGCGCCAAAGGCTTCACCCGTTGCGCCCCGAAACCCGTGAGATTCGCCTGCTCCGTCCAGCTCGCGCCAATCCGCAAAAAACATAGGCGGAACCTTGATCGGCGCCCGTGACGACATCATTACCCGGCGCTCCGACGACAATAGTGTCACCGTTGATGCGACCGAGCTGCCAAAGGTATCGCTCTCCGCAGCATCTCCCGCTACAAGTTGTTGCTGCTCGAACCAACTGACGCCGGTACGCACAAAGACATAGGCCGAGCCCTGATCCGCGCTGACGACATCATCACCAGAGGCCCCGATAACAATGATGTCGCCGCTGATCGCGACTGAGTTGCCAAACTCATCATTCTCTGCGCCGTCACTGGCTAGCAGTTGTTGCTGTTCCGACCACGTCGCGCCAATGCGCGCGAAGACATACGCCGAACCTCGAGATGACTCGTCGCCAACAGCACCAACAACCACCGTTTCACCGTTGATAGAGACTGAGTTGCCAAACTGATCCTGAGCGGCGCCGTCGGATGCGGTCAACTGCTGCTGTTGGGTCCAGGTCACGCCATTGCGCACGAAGACATAGGCGGAGCCTTGATCAGTGTTGCCCCCTACGTCATCGTTCGCGGTACCGACAACAATCGAATCAGCGTTGATGGCTACCGAAACGCCGAACCGGTCGTCAGGCTCGCCATCATCGGCCGTCAAGAGTTGCTGCTGCGACCATGTGCCGCTGCTGTGGACAAAGACGGCCGCAGAACCCTGGTCAGCATTCCCTGCCACATCATCAAGGGGGGCCCCGATTACGGCAGTGTCTCCGCTGATTGAGACCGAGCGCCCGAAGGTGTCTCCGGCAAGGCCGCCTGTTTGAGTCGGTTGCGCCTGTTGACTCCAATCGCCAACAAAAAGGTACGCCGAGCCTTGCCGCGTGTGTGCTCCCACGGTATCACCCCAAGCCCCGACGACGACCGTGTCGCCGCTGATGCCGACCGAATAGCCGAAGGAATCGTTCGCAGCGCCATCCGATGCCGTAAACCGCTGCTGTTGCGTCCACGCTCCGCCGATCCGCACGAAGGCATATGCCGAGCCTTGATCGAGGAAGGGAGCATCATCGCTCCAAGCCCCGACGATGACGTTATCGCCGCTGATGGCGACCGAGATGCCGAAGCGATCGCCCGTCGTGCCATCACTTGCCGTGAGCCTGGCTTGCTCCGTCCAACTTGTCCCGTTGCGCACATACGCATAAGCCGAGCCCTGGTCGGAGATCAGGGCATCATCTAAACCCGCCCCGACGATCGCTGTATCGCCGCTGATGGCGACCGAGACGCCGAAGCCATCACCTATTGCGCCATCGCTGGCGGTCAGCTTGGCTTGCTGCGGCCAACTGAGGCCGTTACGCGTAAAGACATACGCCGAGCCCTGGCCGTTGTTGACTCCGACATCATCCGCCTCAGCCCCGACGATAGCCGTATCGCCGCTGATGGCGACCGAGATGCCGAAGCCGTCACCCGCCGAGCCGTCACTGGCGGTGAGCTTGGCGTGCTGTATCCAACTGACGCCGCTACGCGCGAAGACATACGCCGAGCCTTGATCCAGCTTGCCTGCGACATCGTCATCAATAGCCCCGACGATGACCGTGTCGCTGCTGACGGCGACGGAATAGCCGAAGAAATCACCAGCCGCGCCGTCGCTTGCCGTGAGCTTGGCCTGCTGGCTCCAACTGACGCCGCTACGACCAAAGACATACGCCGACCCTTGATCCACGTTGGCTCCGACATCATCAGAAAAGGCCCCGACGACTACCGTGTCGCCGCTGACGGCGACCGAAATGCCGAAGTCACCGGCTGTGACGTCGCTCGCAGTGAGTTTTGCTTGCTCTGTCCACGATGTGCCGCCGCGCACGAAGACATACGCTGCGTCATGTACGAGAGACGAGACGACTACCGTATCGCCGTCGATCGCGACCGACCAGCCTAGACTGTCGAATGCAGCGGCATCACTGACGGCAAGTTTCGTCAACTCTCGGAGCAGCGGGTCAATGGTGAGCGGATACTCGGCGCCCGCGTCCTCCACCTCGATAATCAACTCGCCCGCCGACAGCTTCATCCGCGCCGCCAGCCCACGCCCCTTCGCATCCATCACGAACAGCTTGTCGTAACTCACTAGGACGCTGTCCGCCTCGCGGCTGAACGCGACCCCGTCGTGCGCCTCATCGAGGCTCGCGCGCAAGCTGCCGCTAACCGAGAACCTCATGCGCAGCGGCTCCTTCCCAACTGCGGATTGCGAATTGCCGATCGCCGAGTGTGGGGGAGAAGCGAGCGTGAAGCCCTGTTCAATACCCCGACTAGTGTTGACGAACCATTCCGTGAGCGCCGCGCTTCGTTTGATCTCGACGCGATTGGCTTTCGCCGTTAGCTCTCCTGCCCGAACGATAGACCGCGCCTGACCGTAACCGTAATCCTGCAACTTCAAATCAAGCCGCCAACTTTGTTTGCCGCCAGCCAGCGCCGTCGCGTGCAGGCCGTCCGCGGTGACATACGCCAGCAAGTTGTTGGGTTGATTTTTGAACTCAAAACCGGCCCCTATCCCGTCGAGCTTTGGCGATGTTTGCCATGTAGCTTGATAGCCGACCGCAGCGATCGCTTCCTGAAGTGAGCCATAAGTCCCTTGCTGTTTGAGCTGTTCGATTGCCTCATCGCCTTTGAGCGCAGGCATCGCCGTATTGGTTGGTGACGCCGGACTCGGGCTCGATGAATCCAGACGCGAGATTCTGCCTGGCAGAACAAGACCAGTCATCGCCATCAATATCAGAAGGAGCAGTAGTCGACTCACTCCCCTTGAATGATTCAAAACTCGTCGCGCCTTTGTGCAATAGCGGTTCATAAATCTTCCTTTGTGACGGATCAATATTTGATTGTTCAGAGATACTCTGGTCTCCATCCGGAAACTAGGTCAGGCACGACTCTCAGCCTCGCTTCAACCAGTCGAAATTGAACCATCGCCGCTTATGCGCCGCAGCGCCGGTCTCGGCGTGTATATCGCTGGAGTCCTCAGCCTGGAACGGCCGGTTCTCTGCATCGAGGAGTGCCATCGATAGCGCGCTAATGGCAGCCTTATATTCGGCGTCCGCCTTTGCATCTGCATCGTCATTGGTCAGTCGGCGCGTGTACCTGACGATCTCGATTCGACGTGTCCTCTTCAAATCCGACCCTCCAATGTAGTGTCTTGATTGTGAGAGCTCGATATGAACTAATCGACCACGGATTGTGCGGATCAAGCGGATCTTCCGGTACTGATCTGTGAGAATCCGTCTGATCCGCACAATCCGTGGTCGATTACCTCGACACTGGTTAGACCCTACCGACCTTCCAGGTTCGATGGCTGCGATCCCGGCTCTGCTCTATACTCGTCAGGCCAAGGCTTCGACGGGATGCGAAGTCGGCCGCGTGCCTCTCGCGTCCACGCCCCGCACATTACCGGGAGTTGAGGCTTGGCGTAACGAAAGCTCGCGGAAATGAATGCGAAAAATAAGCGAAAGCTAAGGTAAACAAGCTAGAAGCCGGTGCTTTTACAAGGCTTTGTTCACGAACGATTCACGAATGCGCGTTGATCAGATCAATCTCTTCCAGGATTTCACGCTTGATCTTGCGCGCGGCTCGCTTCTGCGGGACGGCCAGCCGATACACCTTCGGCCGCAATCCTACGAAGTACTCAAGTATCTCGTGGAGAATAAGGGACGACTGATAAGCAAGGATCAGCTCATAGAAGAGGTGTGGCAGGGTCGAGCGGTTACTGACGGCTCGCTTGGCAAATGCATCGAGGAAGTGCGGGAGGCGCTTGGCGAAAACGCGCGGCTCTATGTGCGTAATGTGCGGGGGCGCGGTTACATCTTCGATCCCGAAGCCGATGAACAACCGACGAGTGAGAAACAGCGGGTATGGTCGGAACAAGTTGATGTGGTCCGAGTGGTCGTCGAGGATGAGCAGCAGGAAGACGGTTTACCGTTCACACTTCGGGGGAGCACCGGGTCCCGAGCGCAACCGCCCACCGATCCACAACGAGCGATCGGAAAGCGAAAAACAGTCAGGCTCGCGATCGCGGGGTTAATCCTCGCCGGCATTGCGGCGGGCGCCGCCTACTACTTTCTATCACTCACCCCTCACGCTGCCGGACTTCCGGGCGTGAAGTCACTCGCCGTACTGCCGTTCAAATCGCTCGGTGTAGAAAGCGGCAATGAGTATCTAGGCATTGGAATGGCGGACACGCTGATTACGCGCCTCAGCAATGTCAAAGAGATTACCATTCGGCCAACCAGCTCAGTATTGAAGTATGCCGGCCGCGATACCGATGCGATCGAGATTGGCAGGGAGCTGGGAGTCGAATCGCTGCTTGAAGGAAGCATTCAAGTATCCGGCGGGCGGATGCGAGTCACTGTGCGACTCGTCAACGCGAAGGACCGAACTCCGTTGTGGGCAGAGAAGTTCGACGAACCGTTTACAGACATATTCACGGTTGAGGACTCCATCTCTGAACGAGTCGCTGAACGACTGGCTCTCAAACTGAGCATCGATGAGCGAAAGGCATTGGGCAAACACTACACCGAAAACACCGAAGCCCACCTCCTTAGTCTAAGCGGTCGTTATCGACTCGAGAGGAAGACTCCGGACGGCACAAAAAAAGCGATCGAGTTCTTCAAACGGGCAATTGAAAAAGACCCCAACTTCGCTCTGGCCTACGCAGACAAAGCGCTCGCCTACTTTACGCTTTCAATTACCGGAAACGTGCCGCCCAAAGAGGCGTTCCCGCTTGTGAAAGAAGCCGCGACAAAGGCCCTCACCATCGATCCCGAGCTCGCGGACGCTTACATCTATCTTGGCGTAACCAAATTCTTCTACGACTGGGACTGGACGGGCGCCGAGCTAGATTTCAACCGAGCTCTCGAACTCAACCCCAACTCCGCGCAGGCTCACTCATACTATGGTCATCTGCTTTCAAATCTCGGCAGACACGATGAGGCTCTGGCTCAAAATAGTATGGCGCTCGCGATGGACCCCGTGTCGCTTATCATTAACGCGCTCAGAGGCCAGATGCTGATGTACGCGGGGAGGTATGACGAGTCAGTTGTGCAGTTGCAGAGGGCGATTGATATTGAGCCGAAATTCTGGGTCTCGCGCCTGGCGATGGGAAGTGTCTATCAGCGAAAGAAGATGTATCCAGAGGCCATCGCTCAATTTCGAATCGCGTCCGATGTTTCGGAGGGCGCTCCGGAGCCCAAGGCGCGCCTGGGTTACACGTACGGAGTTTCGGGCGAACCGGCACGGGCTCGTCTGCTGCTCAAAGAATTAAGGGAGATGTCGACTCGTGAATACGTGAGCCCAAGACAGATCGCGCTGATCTATGCCGGCTTGGGACAGAGAAACGAAATGTTCGAGTGGCTCGAAAAGGCTTATGAACGTCGAGACATAGGACTGACCTTTTTGAAAGTCGATCAGAGCTGGAACCAGTATCGCGCCGACCCCAGATTCGCAGATCTGATGCGCCGGATCGGCTTCACGCAGTGAACTTGTGGGGGCGGCACTCCCCGGCCCGTCCCTCTCCAAAACTGAGCGCCTCGCAGCTAAGAAAGGGGCGGCCACGGAGGGCCGCCCGTACAAGCAACCTCAAACTGGCTTTGCATCGAGAGTGATCATGCAAATTGTTCGATGCGCTGTTCTCGTGTTCCTCATATTACCCGGTGCTTTGATCAAGGCTGTGGGCGTCGGCGACGCACAAGGCCCCGACGCCATCATCAAGACGGAGTTCATCTACGAACAAGCGCCCTTCCCTTCCTGCCACGCCTCAACAATCGCCGAAACAAAAGACGGGCTTGTTGCGGCGTGGTTTGGAGGTACAGGCGAGAGGAATCCCGATGTTGGCATCTGGGCTTCGAGACGCGATAAAACCGGATGGTCCAAAGTGGTGGAAGTCGCCAACGGAATACAGCAAGACGGCAAGCGTTACCCCACCTGGAACCCGGTACTGTTTCAACCCTCGCGCGGACCGCTCCTGCTCTTCTACAAAGTCGGTCCAAGCCCCAGCGAGTGGTGGGGAATGCTGATGACATCCGCGGACGGCGGGGCGACGTGGTCAAAGCCACGCCGGCTGCCCGACGGTATTCTCGGACCCATCAAAAACAAACCGGTTCAGTTGCAGGACGGTTCGATCTTGTGCGGATCGAGCACCGAAAACGCAGGCTGGCGAGTTCACATCGAGCGTACAAGCGACCTCGGCGAAACGTGGCAAAAGACCGATTCGCTGAACGTCCCTGCTCAATTCGGCGCCATCCAACCGGCGATCCTGGTTCATCGCTCCGGCGAGATTCAGATTCTCTGCCGCAGCCGCCAAAGCAGAATCACCGAGAGCTGGTCTGCTGACGGCGGCAAAACCTGGAGCGCGATGAAGGCGACGTCGCTGCCAAATCCGAGCTCGGGTATCGATGCAGTGATGCTCAAAGACGGCCGCGCCCTTGTCGTATACAACCACACCGAGAAGGCGCGGAGCCCGCTGAACGTCGCCGTTTCCTCCGACGGCAGGACCTGGAAGGCAGCTCTGATATTGGAGGACCAGCCGGGCGAGTACTCTTACCCGGCCGTGATACAGACCGCTGACGGACTGGTGCACATCACCTACACGTGGAAGCGCCAACGCATCAAGCACGTCGTGATCGACCCGCGGAAGCTCGTCTTGAGCGACATGCGGGATGGTCGCTGGCCTGAATGAAAGAGGGGTTTCTGGTTTGTGGTTTCTGGTTTGTGGTTTTCTGTTTCTGGTCTCAGCTTGATGCATTCGCGATAAATAGTTACCTTGCGCATTCACGAACGAACGCCTGAAAGGTCAGTTGCTTGAAACCAGAAACCAGAAACCAGAAACCAGAAACTGGTGGAACCTACAAATGGTGGGTTGTAGCGATGCTGTGGTTCGTGTGTTTTTTCAACTACGCGGACCGGCAAGCAATCTTCTCAGTTTTCGAGCTGCTCAAATCGGAAATGCACTTGAGCGATGTGCAGCTCGGTATCGTCGGCGCATCA
>CAVTUR010000003.1:0-284812 GCA_963737945.1 Blastocatellia bacterium
GGGTCTGTCCGATGAAGTGTGTGTGGTCGGGGTGACCGATTCGGCCCTCGGGGCCGGGAAAGGCCATCTTGTCCGCAGAGAAAATGAAGATTCAGGGGGATGGATCGTCTCGTCCCGCCGGTGATGAGAGTTCCGTTGATGAGGCTCGGGAGCGGCTTGCGGGGCTGCTGCCCGATGACGCGTTGCAGGACGCGCTGAAGGGGCTGGAGCCGGACGAGATCACGGGCCCGGGCGGGCTGGTGTCCCAGCTCGCCGGCCGTGTGCTCGAGACCGCGCTGGGCGCCGAGTTGAGCGAGCACCTCGGGTATCCGCCCGGCCAGGCGCCGCCCGGCGGGGCGGGCAACCATCGCAACGGCTCGACCGCGAAGACGGTGCAGACCGAGCTCGGCCCGGTCACGGTGCGCACGCCGCGCGATCGCCAGGGCACGTTCGAACCGAAGTTGGTCGGCAAGCGCCAGACGCGCCTGGCGGGCCTGGACGAGAAGATCCTCGGGCTCTACGCCGGCGGCATGACGGTGCGCGACATCTCCGCGCATCTGAGCGACCTCTACGGCGTCCAGGTCGGCCGCGACACGATCAGCCGGGTCACCGACGCGGTGCTGGAAGACGTCGAGGCGTGGCGCACCCGGCCGTTGGACGCGGTCTATCCGATCGTCTACTTCGACGCCCTGCGCGTGAAGGTCCGCGAGGACCGCTCGGTGCGCAACCTGGCCTGCTATCTGGCGCTGGGCGTCACCGTCGATGGCGAGCGCGAGGTGCTCGGGATCTGGTGGCAGGAGACCGAGGGCGCCAAGTTCTGGCTGGCCGTGCTCAACGACCTCCGCCGCCGCGGCGTCGGCGACGTGCTGATCGCCTGCGTCGACGGCCTGAAGGGCTTCCCCGAGGCGATCGAAGCCGTCTTCCCGCAGGCCTGGGTGCAGACCTGCATCGTGCATCTCATCCGCTCAAGCCTGCGCTACGTCAACTACCGCGACCTCAAGAAGGTCACCGCAGCGCTGCGACCCGTCTACACCGCGCCCAACGCCGACGCGGCGCTGGTCGAGCTCGAGCGCTTCCAGGCCGACTGGGGCGCCCGCTACCCCGCCACCGTCCGGGCCTGGCAGGACGCCTGGGACCACGTGACCCCGTTCCTCGCCCTGCCCGAGGAGCTGCGCCGCGCGGTCTACACCACCAACACGATCGAGGGCCTGCACCGCCAGATCCGCAAGGCGATCAAGACCCGCGGGCACTTCCCCGACCACCAGGCCGCGACCAAGCTGATCTACCTCGCGATCATCAAGGCCGACGCCAAGTGGCAACGCAACCGCACCTGGAGCGCACCACGCGCCGCCCTGAAGATCCACTTCGGAGAACGCTACCCCGGCTGACGCACCATCAACGATACAATTCGCACTAATACATCACTCCGGCTTCACACACAGAAGACCGGACAGCCTCGCTGTGTCCGGTTCAGCGCCTGGATCTGCGACTTCTCATCCACGCACAGCACAATCGCGTTCTCCGGCGGGTTCAGGTACAAGCCGACGACATCGCCGACCTTTGCCTCGAGCTCTGGATCGGTGGAGAACTTGAACGTCTCCCGCCGCCACGGCTGCACCCGGTAGGCACGCCACGCCCGTGCGACTGTCGCGTCGCCGATCCCGAGATGGTGACCCAACAGCCTGGACGACCAGTGTGTAACGCCCAACCCCGCCGGCGGCGGCTCCAGTGTCGCCGCGATGATCTGCGCATCATCGATCGTCTTCGGCCGACCCGAGCGCGGCAGATCAGCCAACCCGTCCACGCCATCGGAAGCGAACCTGTCACGCCACTTGATCACCGTCGGACGCGACACGTTGAGTGCCCGCGCGGTCCGGGAGACGCCGGCGCCCTCGGCGACCGCGAGCACGATCTGTGCGCGCTCGCGCTGCCCCGCCGAAACCGTCGATGCCCGCGTCCAAGCCTCCAATCTTGCACGGTCCAGATCGGTGAGCAATAGCTGAGATGACGGCACGCAAACCATCATCCCAGCTATCCCAGAGCTGTCAACTAATTTTTGACGCGGAACACTAGCCGTTTGGACGCGAGAAGCGATAGCCCGATCCGTGCTGCTTCAGGACGAACCGATCACGGATCAGAACTGGCTGCGGAGCCCGATCATTGGCGGCCTGCGGCGGTGGACGCTCGGCGGCGCCGTGAGCCTGGTCGTCGCGCGGCTGTTCTGGCCGCGCGTCCGATGATCTGGACCGGCGACATCTCGACGCCGCCCGCCCGCTCCAAGGACACGCTCGTCGGCCCGGTGCGGACGGCGACCACCCGCGTTACGGCCGGATGATCGTGCCGCCGTCGGCCACGAGCGCGGCGCCGGTTACGAAGCTCGCTTCGTCGGAGGCGAGGAAGGGGATGCAGTTGGCGATCTCGCGCGGCGTGCCCAGCCGGTTGAGCGGGCTCAGCGACTCGTACTCGTGCCTGACGGCCGCGGGATCGCCGGCCTGCTCGACGAAGCCGACGGCCATCGGCGTGTCGATCACCCCGGGGCAGACGCAGTTGGCGCGGATGTTCCTCGGCGCCGTGTCGAGCGCGATCGCTCGGGTGAGCTGGAGCACGGCGCCCTTGGAGGCGCAGTACGCGGCGTCGTGCTCCCACGCGATCAGTGCGTTGATCGAACCAACTTGACGCTGGCGGACCCCGGAGCCAGCCGTTGCGGCGGTCTGTGATGAGGTCCGTCGGGCCGGCGCGCGGGAGGGAGGGCCGCGTCGCCCCATGGCCCGTGTTCGTCGGTTTCAGCAGGCGATGTTGATGCATTGGAGTGGGTTGCCGTTTCCGAATGCGTGGTTGCCGCCGCCGTCGGTGACGCCGGGCACGGCCTCGATGCCGAGGTTGGTGTTGTGGACGGCGAGGTTGCGGGTCAGCGTGGTCGCGGTGCTGGCGACGTTGATGCCGTCGTGGCCGGAGCGCGTGACGACGTTGGCTTCCAGCAGCACGTCTGTGACCGGCTCGAGTGCCCGTGGGTTGGTTGCGATGGAGATCCCGTCGCCCGCCGCGTTGTGGACGAGGTTGGCTCGGACGACGGCGCGGGTCAGCGGGAGCACGTCGGGGTTGAGGCGGATGCCGTCGAGCGGGGAGCTGGTGACGATGTTGCCCTCGATGACGTTGTCCGCTCCGCCGCCGACGCCGATGCCGACGCATTCCGGGCAGCCGCCGATGGTGTCGGCGATGAAGTTGCCGACGACCCTGAGGCCGTCTCCGACGAACTCGATGCCGCTCGGGTTGTCGATCACGCGGTTTCGTGCGATCACGTTGCGCTTTCCGTCGGAGTGAATGCCGTCCTCGAGCGCACCGGACGCGACGTTGGCGATCACGACGTTGTCGTCGGAGAAGTCGTCGAGGAGCAGGGCGTTGCTTCCGCCAACGGCGACGTTGCCCTCGATCCGGTTGTGCGTGGCCGTGAGGCCCGCGATGCCGGTGGCGTTCGCGCGCGTGACGTTGCCACGTACGAGGTTGTCCGCGGAGGAACCGATGACGATCCCGGAGCGCGCGTTGTTCGAGGACGTGTTGTCCTCGATCCGGTTGCCGTCGGAGTGATTCTCCAGGTCGATCCCGCGGCCGGGATCGCTGCGCAGCACGGTCAGACGCCGCAAGCTGTTGGATGGGGCGCCGTCGAGCAGGACGCCGGTGTCGAATTCTTGGACGGTCCCGCCGGTCAGCGTGACGCCGTGATGGCCGGCGAGCTTGATGCCGGCGTCCGGGTCGGTGGTCGCGGGCGTTGCGTCTCCGTCGATCGTGTGCCCGTGGAGATCGAGCGTGATGTTGTCGGCGCCGATCACCAGGCCGTCGCCGACACAGTTCGTGAGGTCGGCGTGGAGCGTGGTGTTCGCCGTGATCGTGGCACCACAGCGCAGTGCCGATGCGAGCGCCGGCCTGCCAGCCAGTGTCAACAGTCCGCCGACGGCGAGGATGACGGCAGCTGCCGTCGCGTGGCGAGTCGGCCGCCGGTGTGGCGTGGGGGTGCGCGCCATGAAGGTCGCTCCTTGTGTCTCCGCGCGGCGGCGCGGAGTACCGTCGCTTCGGTCCTCGCGTCCAGCCACGCGGACCCGATCGGGCACGTGATCCGTCGGCGAGTCTGTTCCCACGGCTGGTCGGCTGGTCGGGCCCGAACAGCGAGCCTACGCCCGCACCGACTGCAAGGTCAAGGTTGTTGCTGCGCTCGAGCCAGAGGGCGCAGCCCGGTCCCGTGCGGAGCCTGCGGAGTCACGTTCTCAGACCCGCTCGTTGGCCGGTTCCGGTGGTGGTCTGACCCGATGACGCAGGACGCGCCTCGGTCGCCTCGCCCACCACGAACTGCGCGCCGGCCAGCGCCGACGCGGGGTCTGTCCGATGAACTGTGTGTGGTCGGGGTGACCGATTCGGCCCTAGGGGCCAGGAACGCCATCGTGTCCACGAGAAATGAAGATCCACGAGGACGGTTCGTCTCGCCCCGCCCGTGCTCGAGTGCCGTCGACGAGGCTCGAGAGCGGCTCGCGGGGCTGTTGCCCGATGACGCGCTGCAGGACGCGCCAAAGGGGCTGGGGCCGGACGAGATCACGGGCCCGGGGGGCTTGTCCCAGCTCGCCGGGCGTGTGCTCGAGACCGCGCTGGGCGCCGAGTTGACCGAGCGCCTCGGGGATCCGCCCGGCCATGCGTCGCCCGGCGGGACGGGCAATCATCGCAACGGCTCGACCTCGAAGACGGTGCAGACCGAGCTCGGGCCGATCAAGGTGCGCACGCCGCACGATCGCCGGGGCAGCGTTCGAACCCAAGCTGGTCGACAAGCGCCAGACGCGGCTGGCGGGCCTGGACGAGAAGATCCTCGGGCTCTACGCCGGGGGCATGACCGTGCGCGACATCTCCGCGCATCTGAGCGACCTCTACGGCGTCCAGGTCGGCCGCGACACGGCATGGACGTCTTCATAGACCGCCACGCAATTGCGGCCGCGGGTCTTTGCCTGATATAGAGCCCGGTCGGCGGTTTCCATTATCGTAAGCGGGGTTTGCCGCGAACCACTAAACGAAGAGATTCCGGTGCTGATAGTCACCTCTCCCATCCCCTGCCCTTGCTCGGTCCGGTATTCGGTTTCGCAAATAGCTTTTCGAAGACGCTCGGCGATGCGCGCAGCATCGCCGAGTTCTGTTCGGGAAGGACAACGCAAAACTCATCTCCGGCAAACCTTGCCGACATATCGATGCGCGAATTGAACTGCGCAGTAGCTGGGCAGTCGTTACCAGGACCCGGTCAGCATTGGTATGTCCGTAGACGTCGTTATAAACCTTGAACCGATCGACATCGATAATCATGAAGGAGAGCGGCGTGTTGTATCGCTTGGACCGCTCGACCTCTTCAAACAGTCTGTCCTGAAGATACCGCCGATTGGGCAATCCAGTCAGCGGATCGGTTAGAGACATCTGCTGAAACGTCTCCGCCTTCCTGGCCCACTCGGTTCGGTCGATTATCAGTGCTAGATGAGGCGCCATCATCTCCAGCATCATCAGGTCGTCATTTTCGTAGGGAACACCATCGAGACGGTCGGTGAGATTGATGACTCCGACTTTGCGCTGGCCAAGCGTAATCGGATAACTGATAAACGACTTGGATTTATACCGGCCGGGTCTGTCGCATGGAATCCGCGAATCGGTGTCTGCGTCGCGAACGACTAAAGGATTCCGCTGGCAAGCACCGCTCCGGCAACGCAGTCGCCGAGCTTCAGTCGGACCGCACCATCAACTTCCAGATCCGCCCCCAGAACCGCTTCTACCGCAAGCTCGTTTGATTCCTGGTCGAGAATCATCAGCGAACTTCGCTCGGCTCTCATCAACTCGCTGAATTTTTCCAACAGCGAGTGGTATACCTTTTGTGAATCAAGCGAGGACGATATGCTGCGCAGAAACCCATAGAACTGGCCGATCGATCGCCTCCTGCTTTCGAGTTGATCGGTGAGCCGCACTATCTCGAGCTGCGCGTCTAACAGGGTAGTAGATTCGCCACCAACAGCCGCCGGTTGCTGTTGGAACCAACGCGCCCCAGTAAAATGATATGAAGCGGTCGAGCCTACGAGGTCGGCGGCGTCGATCAATTCGCGTCGGTCAAGGAACTTGATAGTCTTGAGGCAGTCGCCGCTACCAACACCGGCAAGACGCTCGTAGACGCGCAGAAACTCGGCGTACTCGGTCGTAGACGCAAACGACCTCCCTCCCAGTATCACTACCTGTTTTTCGCCGATCGCCACCGGTATAGCGAAACAATGGAGCCCGGCATGGCAGGTAAAATCGAACTGCTTGCCCGCCAGGACCGCGTTGCTAAAGGCAGCTCCACAATCGGCCGCGCATAAGGCTGCGTGCTCGGGAGATACACGCATCGCTCTGCAAATGCTGTTGTCATTCTGAATCCGCCCAATCACCGCGCCGTCCCTGCTGAGCGTAGTCAGGGCGATTCCGGTCTTTTCGGCCAGCGATTTCTGAAGGCGCAGCCACACAGCAAGAGAGTTGTCGGTGTCTAACTCGCTCGTCGAGGACCGGGCCTTTGTGGAAGTTTCTTTGTTCAAGCTTTACGGGAGCCTATCATCAGAAGAACCCATCCAAGCGCGATCCGTCTGGCAGCCCACCTGTCGCCAACCTAGCATATGCTGATCTAAGTTTTCAATGTAGAGTCGGGGTACCGCTTTAGGTGATGTACCTTGTTCAAGTCACGTGGGCGCGAACGTCCTGGGGAGGAATAGGATAGGTCCGCGCCGCCAAACTGCAACCCCCCGGTGCCGCGGTCCCCGCCGCTGGCCTCGGATCAGGTGCAATGGAGCTATTGCTACTCAAGAGGTAATTGCATAGACTGGTTCAGTCAGGATAGTGCATTCCCCAATATCCAGGCGAGTAAGCGACATGATTCCCCATCATGAATTGTCGCCTCCATTTGACTAGCTTGAATCGCGCCGCCGAGGTCACAGACCGGTCGTTCAGAATTGGAGATCGTGATACCGGTGTTGACATAGGCACCAGCTCACGTGTGACCTGGGTGGCAGATGTCCACAACTGAGTGGGCTACGCAATGACCAACTGTCAATCAAGGCGGGAACTTGAAATGTCTGAAGAAACGGCACAGAGCTTGCGCACTTCCTCGTCGCCCGAGTCTCGGAGCGAGGATGCTATGAAGATATTGGTAATCGACGACGAAGAAGTAGTTCGCGAACTCGTAAGAGACGCGATGCAGGAGCAGGGCTATCAAGTTTGGGTCGCGGCGGGCGGCCGGGACGCGCTGGACCTTGGCAGCGAGTTTGAGTTCGATCTGATCTTTTGTGATGTGGTCATGGACGGACCGAGTGGGTTCGAGGTGCTCAAGGCATTTCGCGGAACCTTGCGGTCGCAGGCGGAGTTTGTTCTGATGACCGGACAGGCTTCGGTCGAAGCGGCAATAGAAGCGGTACAAGACGGAGCGAACGACTATATTTGCAAACCCTTCTCGATTGGCGTCCTGCAAGCGATCGCTTCCGCCGTCGAGCAGCGCCGCTATCCAAGCAAACTCGTCGCCATCGAAGGCTCACGAGCGCCGCAGCAGGAAATCATCGGAAACAGTCCGGCGATGATAGACGTCGTCAAGACCGCCGCGCGCGTCGCGGTTACGGATCTGCCGGTCATGATTCGAGGAGAGTCGGGCACAGGCAAGGAGCTGATCGCGCGCCTCATACATCGAAGGAGTCCACGCGCGGAAAGACCATTCGTAGCCGTCAACTGCGGAGCGCTGCCCGACACGCTGCTGGAATCCGAGTTGTTTGGCCACACTCGCGGCGCGTTCACGGGTGCCGAGAATGCGCGACGTGGTTTGTTCGAGGAGGCCGACGGCGGTACCCTCTTGCTGGATGAAGTGACCGAGACCAGCCCCGCGTTTCAGGTGAAGCTGCTACGCGTATTACAGGAGGGTGAATTCCGACCGCTGGGCACCAATACCAAGAAACGTGTAAACGTGCGAGTGCTGTCCGCCACAAATCGTGACCCGCAGGCCATGGTCGAACAAGGGCTGTTTCGTCAGGATCTGCTCTATCGTCTTCAGGGCGTCTCCATCATGGTGCCGCCGCTCAGAGATCGCCGAGACGACGTTCGTCCAATGTCCCTGGCGTTCCTCGCGCAGTACGGCGCCGCAGTGCGCCGCTTATCGATCACCAAGGACGCTTTGCTTGCACTGGAGCGATATGGCTGGCCCGGCAATGTGCGCGAGTTGAAACATCTGATGCAACGGCTTGCAGCGTTGAGCAGCGGTATCATCAGAATCGAGGACCTGCCACCGGAGTTCGTGTCGACACCCAGGGTGGCTTCAGTGATGAACGAGGTGATACCCGACGGCGAAATGCCAACGCTCGATCAGCTCGAATCAAGCTACCTGTTGCGAGTGTTGAGCGCGGTTGGGGGAAACAAGTCTCGCGCCGCCCACGTGATGGGGGTGGATCGCAAGACGCTCTATAGAATGATCGACCGACAGGTAAACACGACTCCCGACAAGAGGAAGGTGACCTAGATCGTCTCCGCACAATGATGCTGTTCGTGCAAACATCGCTAGTCTAAACCCGTTTGAGCGATAGTGTTTGCCCTATCCAGACTGTACTTCGCCAACTCGAGAGGTTCAGCTCTATCGGTGGATTGTAGATGACGTAAGAGCCTCTCGCGGCGAACTCTTTCTCGGTCATCGTTGAATAACCTTGCGACCCGCGAATCCAAAGGCTCAACCGCCGCGTCCAAAACCGAACCAAAACACTGGTCGTCTGTTCGCGATGAAATGGCCCTAATCTTGACAAAGCATACCTCCTAATATAGGTTTCGCTGTGCGGCTTCTTCGTATTTGATTCACTGTATTGGTCTAAACATGAACATCTGCCCGCAGTGCGGCAAGGCCTACGACGATCCGATCGATGTCTGTCCAACGGACAGGTCAAATCTGCTTATCATTGATCCCTCCGATCCCGACCCAATGCTGGGAAAGCTGTTAGATGGCCGCTACAGGCTGATTCGCAAGATCGGCGAAGGCGGGATGGGGTCCATCTATCGAGCGGTTCATATCGAGAATCTACGTATCTGCGCGATCAAACTAATGACCGGTCTGTCGCCCGGCAAAGACGACGCCATAGCGCGATTCAAACGCGAAGCAAGGAATTCCGTCCGCATCGACAGCGCTCATGCCGTGACCGTATATGATTCCGGCCAGACCGAGGAGGGATTGCTGTACCTTGCGATGGAGTTCATCGATGGAAAACCTCTTTCGCGGGTGATCGCCGAACACCGTGTCCTGTCGATCGAGCGGGTCGTCCACATTACCAATCAAATTGCCGAAGCGCTGGCTGCAGCTCACGCGTTGCCGATGATTCATCGCGATCTGAAGCCTGACAACATCATGATCACCCGCAAGGGCTCGGACACCGACTACGTCAAGGTGCTGGATTTCGGAATAGCGAAGGCGTTGTCAGATCCCGGAGGGGATAACCTCACCAAAACCGGCTTCGTCCTGGGCACCCCGGTGTACATGTCGCCCGAGCAGTTGCTCGGCGAAGAACTCGACCCGAGATCAGATATTTATTCTCTTGCGATTATTGTCTACGAAATGCTCAGCGGGCGGTTGCCCTTCGAAGGCGACAACCCTCAAGCGGTGATGATGAAGCGCGTCATGAGCGACCCTGTTCGCCTCCGCGCAGCCGCGCCATCCCTGAATGAGTCGATCGAGACCGCCGTGATGTCCGGACTCGCGAGGAATCGCGAAGCACGCACACCGACCGTCGAGCTGTTTGCGGCTGAGTTGGGCACTGCGCTTCATGGCGGCACCCAAATCATGGGTGGGGTCGTGACCGGTCACATCGCGCCACCGGGCGAAGGGGCCCCGACCAGTCAGTGGGGCAGCGCACGGACCAACGTTGACAGCAGCCCGGCATTCACCGGTCAGGCGGAGTCCGCAAACCCGCGACCCACGGCTGCCAACTCCTGGGCGCCAACCGAGGTGACCAAGGCCCTCACCCACCCTGAAGGTCCTGAATCAACTCCGCCTCCGCCTCAGGTTTCTTCCGTGGCGTCAGCTCCAAGTTATGCAGCACCCGTTACGGTCAGGGATCTCCCTCCAGTCGCTCTTGTGGATCAAGTCGTGCCCGAACCGGAGCGGCGCAGTGCGAAGTGGGCCTGGCTCGGCGGAGTTCTGGTGCTTGCCGTGATTGCTGCGATTCTGTTTATCGTCCTGAAACCGGGCGACGCCGCAAGTGCGGGCTTTGTACTGCTGGTGAAGGGAGCGCCGGCGGGTAGCAAGGTGTATATCAATAACGTTCCCAACGAGGCGGTGGCTAGCGGCGGGTTGATCAAAGTGTCGGGACTCAATCCGGGCGAAGTGAAGGTTCGCGTCGCGCGCGAAGGCTTCACCGAATTCTTCACCACCGTCAACGGGGTCCAGGGTGGGACTCAAACCTGCGAGGCGCAACTACTTCCGATGGCAATCGAATACGGCGGTACGATGGTGGCCATACCGGCGGGCGAGTTCCAAATGGGAGACAACAATCACATGGCAGATGAAGCGCCGGCACACCCTATCACTCTTCCCTCCTACTACATTGACAAGTACGAAGTGACAAACGCTCAGTACAAGAAGTTTTGCGATGCGACCGGAAAAGCTTATCCGCCAAATCCTCAGTTCGATGCGACCTACTTCACCGGCAAGCCCGACTATCCGGTGCTGGGTGTCACTTTCGAAGAGGCACTGAACTACGCGAGTTGGGCTGGCAAGCGATTGCCAACGGAACCGGAATGGGAAAAAGCCGCGTCGTGGGACCCAGTCGCCGATCGAAAACGTCAGTATACCTGGGGAGACCAGTTCACCGCGGACCGCACGAATATCGCAACCGGGCATCCAGTCCCGGCTGCGGCAGCGACCGGAGACCTGAGCTTCTACGGTGTCTTGAACATGTCAGGCAACGCTTTCGAGTGGGTCGATGCTGCCTATGAACCTTACGAAGGAAACAAGACTCCCGACCCTGCGTACAGCCAAGAGGAGCGGGTGGTTAGGGGAGGAACGTTTCTTCCAGGCAGTAAGCCGGATGGAGCGCGCACTTCCTACAGAAACCACCTACCCAGGGTGTTTCCCCAGGGTAAGAGCATATCGGTCGGCCTTCGTTGCGTGATTCCCGCAAATGATCCGAGAATCCAGCCGCTCTTAAGCGCGGCCGGTAAATGAACAAACCAGAGGTCAATTCATGCGATTTCGACTATCGAAGACTTGCTTGATTGCAGCGGCATCGTTGACGCTGATCGCTCCTGCCATCTTTGTGTCCAGCGTTGACGCGCAAAAAGAGGGGGCGCCATTGTGGTACTCCGTCGTCACTGTCAAGCGGGTCGACAAACCTAATCGGATTCGGACTCGTCCGGTTCCAAAGACCGGAAGGCAGCAGGCGGCGTTGCTGACTCTCCAGTGGCATCTCTTCCAGCGCATTAGTGACACAAAACAGGAAGAGGCGGACCCGTCCCGGGAGTTTCAGACCGGCGATCTGCTAAAGCTGGCGATCACCGCCAACCAAACCGGGTACCTGTACATCGTCAACCAGCCGGAAGGCAAGGATGGTGTCCTGCTTTTTCCCGACCTCCGCATCAACAAGGGTCAAAACCATGTAATCAAAGACAAGGAGTATGTCATACCGTCGTACTGCCAGGACTTTGATGATCCTAAGGACTGCTGGTTCAAAATGGCGCCGCCGGCCGGAACTGAAACGCTCATAGTCATCTTCAGCCGGGACAAGATCACCACCTTGCCCAATCAGATCTCAAAACCCAACTCCCCGGTTGAACGCGCGAAGGTGGAGCAACTAATCTCGAGCTCCGATCAGACAGTCAAACAGTTGACTGGTGATCTTAAGATTCCGGGTCGGAAGACTGCGCGGTATGCCACGCGCGTGCAAAACACAAATCGGCAAGACAACGAGGAATTGATTGCTACAATCGAACTCAGGCATAGTGAGTAAAGCCCGAGAAAAGGAGCTGCAAACATGAAAGCTGTTCTAAGATGTACTCTGATTGCGTTGCTATTAGTCGGCGTGCCGGCGTCTTCTCTGGGCGCGGACAAGAAACAATCTCAAAAGAATGCCGAGGCCGGCCGCGCGCGAGGACTGTTCATCAACAAGAAAGCCGACGCAATGAGCATTCTAGTGCTGAAGATTACCGACGGGACTTTGGTGCCCGTCGACCCGAGCACCGACTTCAAGGCCGGGGACCAGATCAAGATTCAATTTCAAAGCAACTTTGACGGCTACATCTACATTCTGAATATTGAGCCAAACGGCAAGAGAAAGCTGCTGTTCCCATATCCGGAAGCGACCGATAATGCGGTGAGCCCTGACGAGCGCTATGACTTTCCGCCGGGCACCGCGGCGATTGAGTTTGACAAAGAGAAAGGAACCGAAGTTCTTCAGGTCATCATGTCCCGCGGGCGCATCCCGTACCTCGACGCAGCGCTTACTGAGCCCGAGCAGTATATCTCGGAATCGGCCTCCAGCGCAGTGGCCGAATTGCAGGGCGGTATCTCAAAGAAGGTCACTCCGGTCGTTCCCTCTACCGACACAAACAAGGTGCGTTCACGAGACATCATCCTCGCTCCCGGCAAAGACAACGACCGGAAAGGGTCGGTGGTGGCAATCCCCGACAACGGCAGCGGCGGAAGACTCAAGGCGGGCGAGATCGCTCCGTTCGAGATTAGGCTCAAGCACACGTGATCAGGACTCTCTCGATTCGAATCCGGCTGGCGGCGGCGGTTCTAGCAATCAGCCTTGTCGCGACGGGCACCCTGGTGGTATCGGCGCTCGCCGGGCAATCCACAACAAAGGAACCCGGGTTGTCTGCCCAATCTCGAGCATTGGTGCGGCAGGCCATCGCATCAACGGGAATCATTTCGATCCGAAACTCGAGCGATCCTTCCGGCTCGGCGCCTCGGCCACGAGGATCAGCGGTTGTGGTCCGCAGCGACGGTGTGCTGGTAACCAACTACCACGTGATCAACAACCCCCGGACCAGCCGGTCATATGACGAGATCTTCTTGAATCTTATGAGCAACGACGAGACGGCTTCGTCGTCGGCTCGCTATCGCCTCAAACCGCTGCTAATAAACAAGGAATACGATCTCGCGTTATTACGGATTGAATCCGACGCCGCCGGCAACCCGATCCCTAAATCCTTCACTTTCCCCACCATCGAGATGGGCGACTCGCGCAAGATCAAAGTGCTGGAAGACCTGTTTATTATCGGCTTTCCAGAAAAGGGCGGCACAACCGTCACCGTTAACCGGGGAGTTGTCGAAGGCAAAGACATCTTGGCGAGCTGGATCAAGACCGACGCTCGCGTAATCCACGGCAATAGCGGCGGCGCGGCTGTCAACGACGAGGGCAAGCTCATCGGAATTCCCACAAAGGTTGTGGCCGACGAACAGCCGATCGATAGAGACGGCGACGGGTTTCCCGATGACTCGCGACGATTCGGCGCAGTGGGGTTTCTGCGGCCCTCGCACCTCGTCGCCGAAATGATCGCGGAGCTCCACGAAGCGGGCGCCGCCGACCCGCCGGAACAATCTGCGCCGAGAATGGCCGAGGCACCAAAGCTGGTGTCCGTGCGGGGGATCGTAAGATCGGCCGCCAACGATAAGCCGGTCGCGGGAGCTCTAGTGGGGTTGCTCCCTCTTGGGGAGAGCAACATCACCGATAGCACTCTGCTGACGTGGGGAAGCACTAATGCCGAAGGCGCCTTCATTCTCAACAAGCCCGTGCCCCCTGGACGATACACGCTAAAGGCGAAGGCTCTGGCCAACCTACCCTATTCAAAAGACGTTGAAATTGCAGCTGGCGATTCTCTGCTGATCATAAAGATGCGTGACTCATCGGATCGATGACACACAATTCGGGGATCAACCGGACCGGCGCGTGATCCTTACAAAGGGCACGCAGGGTGCGGAGGCTGTTCGAGGTGATCGCGGCATCATGGATTTCTTGCGAATAAAGTGCGGGCAAAATGCATTCAAAAGCTTGATTGATGTTTTTTTTATAGTTACAATGAACTCGCAACTTGGAGAGAGGGACAGAGATCCCGGGATGGCGCAGCAGTAGTAGCACTTGGCCGATTGTTCTGATCGGCGCTCTTTCTGGTTCGTCAAGATGCCTGTAGTGGCGACAACGTGTGCCGCCTGATGCTTGGTGTTAGTTCGAGACCGAGCCTAATCGGCAGCCTCATCCGAGGCTACCCGTAAAACCGGGGGCGATCGTCATGAAAAAGAGACTTGCGTGCACCTTCCTGACCGCGCTTTTCGTAATAGTCCCATCGCAACTCCTAAATGCACGGGCTGGGCAGACCAACACAGCTTCGTCGCAAAGTCCGAAGGTCGAGCCAGCAAACGCAAAATCCGGCGAAACACCGGTGCCCGCAAAGGCCACCGTCGATGAACGAACAAGCCTTCCGAGAATTGGCGACGCCAGGTTTCAACGACCCAAAGATGACATCCACATTGGTACTTCGATAGTGAACGTGACCGTAAGCGTCACCGACCCGTACGGCCGATTTGTCACCGGCCTCGGCAAAGACCACTTCGAAGTGTACGACGACAAGGTAAAACAGCAGATAGCCCACTTCACCGACGACGACGCTCCGGTATCTCTCGGAATAGTCTATGACGTGTCAGGGTCCATGAAAGAACGGGTCGGCCGGTCGATCCGGGCTCTGCGTCGGTTTATCGAAACGTCACACGCTGACGACGATTTTTTCCTGATCGGCTTCAATGATCGCGCAAAGCTTGTGCAGGACTTCACCACTTCCGCCGACAGCATTCTTGGCCATCTCATGTTCGCGAGT
Organism: Blastocatellia bacterium; assembly: GCA_963737945.1. Taxonomy (GTDB): domain Bacteria; phylum Acidobacteriota; class Blastocatellia; order UBA7656; family UBA7656; genus Onstottus_A. Next base: position 14,848 of record CAVTUR010000003.1, read on the forward strand.
CCGCACGGCTCGACTGCGCTCTATGATGCCGCATACATTGCGGTCGAAAAGGTTCAGCAGGGGCGTCAGTCCAAGAAAGCGTTGCTAATAATCTCCGATGGTCAGGATAACAACAGCCGCTACACATATAAGGAGCTTCGCAATCGGGTCAAGGAAGCAGATGTTCAGGTCTATGCGATCGGCATAACGGATCCGGCGAATGATACGTTGGCAGGTTTTGGCCGCTCGGTACTCGAAGAAATCACCCGAATGACCGGAGGACGCGCCTTCTTTCCAAACGCATACAATGAACCGGAACTTGTCGAGATATGCACCCGAATCGCATTGGAGCTTCGACACCAGTATTCGGTTGGATTCTATCCGACCGATATTCAAAGCGAGGCCAAATGGCATAAGGTGCAAGTAAAGGTGAATCCCCCTCGAGGTTTGGGGCGGTTGTCGCTTTCTTACAGAGACGGCTATCAATCTTTCAAGAAGTAGACCCGCTTAGAACGCAACTGCTAACTGCCCTTCCGTTCATGCTTCGGCAACGGTTGAGGCGCGCCCGTGCATCTCACGCCTCGGAGTTCCCGGTTTTCAAATATTTATGCTCCGGAGTAGAATTCGGTTATGAAGTTCAAAGCCAGCAGTTTGGCGCCAGTGTTCAGCGTGATTATCATTTCCGGGTTTCTCGCCGGGGGCTTCTCCCAAAGATCTCTTGCCCGACCGGCTCAACAACCACCCGACAGGCCTAAGCTCCAAAAGCCGCAGCAACAAAAGCCCGAAGAACCGTCTCAAAAGGATAGCGATACCATAACCATTGGCCGGACTCTCGTGCTGCTGGACGTTACCGTTGTTGATCCATCGAACAAGCCGGTGATGGATTTGAAGCAGGAAGAATTCAACGTGACCGAGGACAAGGTTCAACAGAAGATCGAGTTCTTCAGCCGAGAGCAGGTCCCGGTCTCGCTGGTATTCGCAATTGACACCTCGGGGTCGATGCGACCAAAGCTCGATATCGTAGTGAAGGCTTCGACCAACCTTGTGAAAGAGGGCCGTCGCGATGATGAGATGGCTGTGATAGAGTTCAAGGACCAACCAGAACTCCTGGAAGAATTTACCGGCGACATCAACGATGTAATCGACACGCTAAACGGGCTCGTTGCTTCGCGTCAAACAGCAATGCTTGATGCGCTGTATCTGGCCGCCGATTATGCTTACAAGGAGGGCAAGAACCGGCGGAAGGCAGTTCTGGTTGTGACGGATGGCCTCGACAATGACAGCTTTTACAAATTCGGCGAAGTAGTTAACCATCTAAAGGAAATCGACGTACAGATTTACCTGATCGGATTCATAAACGATTTAGACAAAGACAGCGGGTTGTTCAAGAAGAGCCCAAAAGACAAAGCCGAGGGTCTGCTAAATAAACTGGCGGAAGAAACGGGCGGTAAGGCATTTTTCCCGAGAGAACTCTCGGAGGTTCCCCAGATTGCTCAGCAGATCTCGACCGATCTGCGGACGCAGTACGCCATCGGATACTATCCAAGCAACTCCGCAAAGGACGGAACCTTCCGAGCTGTAAAAGTTCAGGTTAACTCAGGGGCCCGGCGATTGCTGGCGCGCAGCCGAAGCGGCTATACCGCGGCACGAGATAATGAACACCGGAGCCCTTAATGAGTGAATGATCGTGATCCGACCCGCTAGGTTTCGATGTAGTTCCGTTGGCAAGACCGGATCGGGTTTCTACCTTTTAACGATCTCCACGCGGCGGTTCTTCGCCCTGCCGTCGTCAGTTCTGTTGTCAGCTATGGGGCGTTCCTGTCCAAAACCTGCGGGCGCGAGGCGGGCAGACCCAATCCCGGCAGCGGCGATGGCAGCCGAAACCGCCTTTGCCCGGGCCTCGGACAGGGTCTTGTTGCCGGCCGGTGTTCCGGTGTTGTCAGTATGGCCCTCGATGCCGACGCGCAGATCGGGCCGGTTCTTGAGCAAGGTTACAATCTCGTCAATGATTGGAAGCGATTCCGGCAGAATCTCCGCCTTGCCCGTAGCGAAGTGAATATCCAGCGCGATGAATCCATCCTTGTCGATCGCCGCGCCTATCGCCTCAGCCTTAATGACTTGTTGCATCGGCTGGCGTTCGACGATGTGCAGAAAGTAGTAGCGCCCCGAGTAACTCTGCGATGCTTGCAATTCCGCCCAGACTTCAACGCCGTTACGCATGACCTTCATCACGCTGACATTAGAGTCGGAATAGATGATCTCTCCGCCAGCCGATTTGATGGCATTCTCATAGTTGCGCCGGATGGCCACACCGCCTGGATGCTGTGTCGTGTCGATCAGATAGTAGTGAATGCGAGTGTATTTACCCTCCACCGCTTGCGGCGGACGCGTCCGGAATCGGTACGCGGTAAAGGCCTGTTGCTGATAGTTCGAGATCGAGTAGCCGGGCATGCGATTCGGGAAAAGAGGATGGTCTGAGCTGCCCTTTGTATCCTGCTGCGCGGGTGCGGAAATTGAAGCGCCCACAATGACAATCACGGCAAGAACGAACTTGAATGTAAGTTTCATTGGCCGATTCTAAAACAAAGCCCTTCCTGTCGCAATCGCCGCCGCAGGACGAAACGCGGCGATCCCGGCCGAGAACGAGCAAGCCGCCACGTCCTCTGGACGCTCCCGGGCAGCCGTGTTGGGTATGGTCTTCCAAAACACGCAAATCTGTTTTGCTGTGGTCGATCTTTGAGAACGCAGCCTTTGCGGCTTAGAATGGATGCGATGCACAAGCGACTAATCGAGGAAAACTTGAACTTGCTGCGCGACAAGCTGCTGATCATGGGCGGCGCCGCGGAGAAGGCAATCATGCTGTCGATGCGCGCGCTGATCGAGCGCGATTCCGACCTTGCCGCGCGGGTAGTTCGCGAGGACGACGCTATCGATCAGATGGAGCTTGAAATCGATCAGATGTGCGTCGACGTGCTGGTACTCAAACAACCGGCGGCAGGTGATCTGCGCTTCGTCGTCTCGGTAGCGCGCACCGCTCCAACGGTCGAGCGCATCGCCGATCACGCAGTAAACATAGCCAAGCACGCGCTCTCGCTCAACAACGAGCCGGAGATTGACGCACACATTGACCTCTCGGTAATGGCGAAGGTCGTTCAGGACATGTTGGTAGAAGGACTGGACGCTTTTACGTCCGGCGACCCGGAGCGCGCTCAAACAACAATCGCGCGCGACGACGACGTTGATGATCTTTTCGACAGGCTCTACGATCAGGTGATCGAATCCATGAAGCGCGACCCTTCAACGGTACGGCGCGGCGCCGAGTGGCTCTTCGTGTTGAAGCACCTCGAGCGAATCGCCGATTACGTTACCAACATCTGCGAACAGATCGTCTATATGGCCCGCGGCCAGGTAATCAAACACACTGTATGGTAGCAATCGATCAGACGCGTCTCCGCAGCATCATCATCGTCGAGGACGATGATGACATCGCTGACTCGATCCGTTACAACCTGGAACGAGAGGGATTTCGCGTGCGGCTGGCCACCACCGGAGAAGATGCGCTCAACTTGATCCTCGACCGTCCTCCGAATCTGATACTCCTGGATCTGCACCTCCCCCACATGAACGGATTCGAACTGTGCAGGCGCTTGCGAGCCGAGGCGACCACCGAGCGCGTGCCGATTCTGATGCTCACGGCTCGCGCCGGGGAAGCAGATAAAGTCCTTGGCTTGAACATGGGCGCCGACGACTATATAACGAAACCGTTCAGCATGCGCGAGCTTGTGGCGCGAGTCAACGCGGCGTTGCGGCGCGCCGAAGGTTCGAATGCTGACTGCCCCGCGTTTGACGACGGATCCCTGAAGATAGACCCGACGACCTTCAGCGTGCGCTACCAGGAGCGTGACGTTCGGCTGACGCGCAAGGAATTCGCGCTGCTGTCCGAAATGGCGCGCAACCAGGGGCGGGTGCTGACTCGCGAGGTTTTGCTCGACAGAGTGTGGGGCGTCACCTACTACGGTGATTCGCGAACGCTGGACGTGCACATTCGAAGACTTCGTCAGAAGCTTGACGATCCATCTGTGATAGAAACGGTCACCGGTATAGGATATCGCCTGGTGGAAGGCAAGAGGAGAAAGGGCTGAGCATCGTGATTTGTCCCTTGTCGTTGGTAATTTGGCCTATTGCGTGATCCGATTAGCATCGCGTTCCGAACCGGTGCAGAGGAATCCCCTGGCACGGGGTCACTCAGATCGCCCCGGCTCGGCGCAGCATCTCAAAATACCTCTGCGGCACTACCTTCCATTCGCCGCCAATCTGTCTTACCTGGAAGGCTACTTCAACGGTTCCCAGCAACCCAATCAAAATCAAGGTGTCGGTCTGACTACCTGCCATCACAATTTCCCCGGACGGCATCCTGAAGCTCTCGCCGGCCCTCGCTCGCACAATCGGCATCTCGATACACAACGAGAGAATCTGGTCCAAATCCCCTCCGGGCAGATTGTTCGCCGCCGTATACTCTTCGGCGTTTATCTTCGATGCGCTCAATTTATTGAGTTTCTCTGGCTGCCTGGCGAGAATGTAGTATAGAAACGCTTTGGCGGCTGCTTCCGGATCAGTCTCCGTTAGCCCACCCTCGACCTCTTTCTTCATCGCCAACGAGTACCGTATATCCGCTTTCCAGCCCGACTCGGTGTATGCCACCGGGATAGCGAAAGCGGATCCGCGAAATGCGGTTGTAAAAATAACCCTGGTTCCAACCGGATAACCGACACCCGGCGCTGCACCCGCCTCCTGCCCGTCAGCCATGAATGGCGAGGTCTGCCGCAGTCGAATTTCATCCACATCACGTCGAAGATCCGCCAGCTGCTGGGAGCTAAGCTGCCTGGCCACAATTAACTCATCGCTGCCTGGTTCAGGGAGAATCTGCTTCTGGTATTCGGCGGAGTCCCCCGAGACGATGGCAAACAGCAGCGCCCTAATTACCCGCTCGATGGCCTGTCGGGAGGAATCCTCTCTCTTCGATTGGACTGGCCATCGAATCGGAACAGGCTCAGCTGGTGGAGACTGACCTACAACGAAAGCAAGTATCGCGACGAGGCAAAGAGGGTGTTGGATTCTCATGGACGGAGATCATACATCACCGCACCTTGGAGGGGGAAAAGACGGGTGAACTATCAAAGGTTCCGCAAGTCGCTGGACTCAGGCGCCTGCTTGCTGATAGAAACGCGTTTAACGCTAGTGTTGAGAGCTGGTGGGAAGGGTGTTGAAGTTCACCTTCGCATTGGTGGCCAAGGTGCCAATCGCGAACCACAGGCAAGCCGGTTAGCCTCTGCCGATCCTCATTCCTCAGGAGATTTTGAAATGCGAAAACATCTGATGTTCACGCTCGTTTTGCTGGTCATCCTCAGTGCGAGATCCTTTGCCCAACCGGTGTTCACCGACATCTTCCCGCCTGAAGAATTCGCCGCACGCCGGGCCAGGGTGATGCAACAGATCGGCGATGGCGTCGCGATTCTGCAGGGCACCACTGAGCGGCCCGGCGAACAGCCGTTCCGACAGAGCAATCAGTTCTACTATCTGACCGGCGTCGCGGAACCTCGCGCGATCCTGGTCATCGACGGTAAGACAAAACGCTCGACGCTCTACCTCTTCGGGGGCGCTGAACGGCGCGAGCGCATGTTCGGCTATGCAATGTTCCCCGGCGACGCCGCGGCGAAAGCCACAGGTATCGACTCGGTTCTGGCGCGCGAGGAGTTCACCAAAGCAGCGGAAACCTTCGCGCGCGAAGGACGCACGCTGTACACGCCGTTTCGCCCTGAGGTGCTGGGGAACGCTTCATCAAGTGACGTCATTGGTCTGGCGAAAAACACCAAGGACGATCCCTGGGACGGCCGGTCTTCACGCGAAGAGGCGTTTTGCCAGAAACTGAAGGCGCTCGGGCCGCAGGTCAACTTGCAGAATCTCGACCCGATGCTCGACGCAATGCGCGCGGTCAAGAGCCCGCGTGAAATTGCCATCATCCGGGAAGCTACGCGGATCACCGGCCTCGCGATTATGGAGGCGATGCGCGACGCACGGCCGGGGATGCTGGAATATGAGCTGCAAGCCGACGCCGAGTTTGTATTCAAAAAGTATGGTTCGCAGGGGGCGGCCTATTTCGCGTTGATCGCAACAGGCCAAAACACGCTTTACTCGCACTATCATAAGAACACCGCCAAACTCCAAGACGGCGACATGGTGCAATTTGATTACGCGCCGGACTACAAGTACTACGTCTCCGACGTAACACGTGTCTTTCCGGCAAACGGCAAGTTCACGACGCGGCAACGCGAGTTCTATACGATCTACCTCCGTCTGTATCAGGCGCTGATGACTTCAATCAAGGTCCACGACACGCCCAGTCACATCATCAAAGAGGCGGTGGCGAAGATGGACGGCATCATGGCGAGTTTCAAATTCACCGATCCGAAGATCAAAGAGGCAGCTAGTCGTTTTGTCGAGCGCTATCGCACAAGCACGTCAAACAGTCTCGGCCATACGGTCGGGATGGAGGTACACGACGTGCGGCTCCCGACCCAGACCCTGGAACCCGGACAGCTCTTTACGATTGAACCGGCGATGACTATTCCGGATGAGCACATCGGGATCCGGCTGGAAGATGTGATCCTGATGACCGAGAGCGGCTATGAGAATCTTTCGGCGTTCGTCCCGTTCGAGATTGCCGATATTGAGAAACTGATGGCTGAACCGGGGCTAAGCGACAGGGAACGGAAGTTGACTACCCGAAGATAACAAGTCGGCGGGCTTTTGCGCTCGCCTGGATCGCCGAGTTCGGTGCGCGTAGAAGCCATGCGCGAGTCTGGAGAAAGGCGGTATCCGAACTGGGCCTGCCACTCGAGTAGGTCTCCCAGATTCTCAACTGCCGCGGAAATACCATCGCGGAAGTTGAGGGTATGAACAACGTAGTTATTGTTCGCGAGCCACATCCGACATCGAGGTCGATCGGAGACACCCACCGTTACGAGCCCGCGACATTCAACGATCGCCCAAAAATCAAAACGAGTCCAATCTGCTTCCTCAAACATTGACAGTCCTTCTATGTCTCGGGTTCATCTCGGTCCGCGCCCGAACCTGCGTTGGAGCGCATTCCGCCTTGAGGCTTGCCGCATCCCCGCTGTTCTTATTTCACATCGCCCTCAATCACCCACGCTTCATTGAAGTGAACATGCTTGATGGATTTTCTGGCCGGCTTGCCTTCTGCATCCAAAGGCAAGTCTTTCTTATTCAAATGGTAACTGTAACTCGCGTGGAGCGAACCATCTCGCGCCTGGATGATCGAAGGGTAATGGAACGCTCCAGCCTCCGGACCCGGCGGATCAAATTCGAGATGACGTTTCCATTTCCACGTTTGTCCTTCGTCCGTGGAAATGGACACCGCCAGACTGTTGCGACCCATCTCGGTGTCGTTGTAGATCAACGCCCAGTGTCCGTTACTCAGCGAGATGACCTCAGCCCCTGACCCCGGGTTGGGAATCGAACTGTCTACAACCGGACTCCAGGTCTTACCGCTGTCGTGCGACTCGCTCATAAGGAGCCGCTTCGGGGGCGGACCGTTGTCCCGCATAAGAGTGAACAACGTCCCGTCCCTCTTCCTGACAATACTCGGCTGAATGTTGCCGGCTCCCACAAGCGGTGTACTGGTCGTCCAGTTCTTACCCCAGTCATCGGTGATAGCCATCAACGAGAAAGAAAAACCGTCGGAGTAGAGCGGTACGATCAGTCTCTTGCCGTCGAGGACAAAAGGGTGAGCGCGGGTCATCCATCCGAGGCGGCGAGACAACTTATCCGCCGCGCTCTTCTTCAGATTCTCAACATATGCCTTGATGAGCTTCTGTCGTTCTGGCGGCGCATCCTTGTTGTCCGCTTCATAGGCGGCGCACGCTTGCGCAACGATCGTTTCAAACTCGGGTCCGGGGGTGACGTGTAAGACCTCATTCACATCCCACCGAGGCGGTCCCTCCGCCTTTTGATAATCGGACGATATCCGGTACTTCATCAACGCCGTCTGCCATTCATTCGCTAGAATTGTTGGCCACATCAACCAGAGCCGCTGTTGCGGATCTATGAACATCGTACAGTTGGTGTCCGGGTAGTTCGGCGTGTCCGCCATAGTGAATCGCTTCCACGTCTTTGCACCGTGTCGCAACCGAGCCCCTTCGACCTTCACGTCGTCGGCAGTGCGTTCACCAGAGCCATGGAACCAACACACGAGCAAGTCGCCGTTCGGGCATTCGACAATAGCGGAGGCGTGGTTGTGCCAGCTCTCGAGCGGAAAGATGAGCTCAGTCTGATACAGAGCCGGTGTAGTACGCAGCACCGAAGCGCCCGTCGAGAGTCCTAAAAGAGCTCCACAGAGGACGACGATGATCTTATTCATAACAAGTGTTAATTCGGGAGAATGAATGGCACAAGGAACCAGTTCCCTCATTCGTTGATTGAGAAATGGAGGCGACGATCGATGAGCTATCGTCAGCGTCACCGGGCCGCGCGTTGCTGCGATGACAACGCAAATAACAGGGCCGCACTATAGGCAGCGAACTCGCGCGGCTCCGGTGCACGCAGAGTTAGGCGCAACCGTGTCACTCAGAGCGACCTATATCGAACTTTTCGAATAATAAAACATGCTCCATCGATGAACTCTGTATTAACCAAAGTACCGGACCGTATGTCCATAAGACAGCCGCCATCTCCTCTTTACCCTCCCGATTCGGGAGAAGTGCTAAAATCCTCTCTCCAACTCGCTGGCCCTGTTTACTCATCTTCGGGCCTCTCTCGATTACCTTTGCAGATCGTAGTTTCTCCTCCAACCTTCTATTTGCCGTACTAGTAGATGCAAGTGTAATTGCGTTTATTGATATGAGTTTCCCATCAGAAGATTCATAAGATGTACTACTCGAATGAGGCCCTTCACCGATCGTTGATACTTGGAAGGTTATCTCATTGTGTGAACTGACTGGCGTGGTGGACTGAGCGGACAATTCATCCTGCAAATCAACATTCCCTGGCTGAAATCCGCCCCCACGACTTAACAAGACGGCCGTTAAAATCGGCAATACAGCGACGGCAACCATGATTTTGACCCGATTCGTCATCTCTCTCCGTCTTTATCATTCATCAAAGAGAACTGGATTTGTTCCGGTACCCTAACCTGATATTCGCAGCCGGTATATCGACCACCAGTGTTGCGCGTCACGCTCAGAGATTGCAGTGATGCGAACGAACCTGGCGCGAACTGGATCAAAGACGGCCACAGATCGGTCCGGTTCTCCGCGACCTTCAAAAACGTTATTCCACTGCCTCCCATCCGAGCTTATTTCGATTTTGAAGCGGCGTGGGTAGTCTTCGCGATCAGGATCGTGGACTAGCACAACCTTTGAAATGGTGTAGCTGCCGCCCAGGTCCGCTTGCAGCCAGCTGCCCGCATAGTTGGCCTTGTTGGTTGTGGCTCGCGTCTTGTTGCTATCGTCAGCGACGCCGGCGTCGTTTGAGAAGCCCCGCGATGCTACGGCTCTTATTTGACGGGCGATCCGCTGGTCATCGTCGTCCTCAACTACGTCTGGATCGCGGTTGGTACGAATCTCGGCAATCGACCACCAGTGATTAGCACCCCTGTCGCGAAGCGCAGTGATACGTATATAGCGAGTCGTGACGGGCTCGAAGGTCGCGATGCTGCGACCGGCCTTTCCGGGGCCGCGCCATGCCTCTCGGAACCTGCTCTCGTTTGCTTGCCTGCTCACTTCGATCTTGTATTCGCCGGGGTAGTCCTCAGCCCATTGGCCATGAAGCTGCACAACGCGCGACAATTCGTACTCTCCCCCCAGGTCGATTGTGATCGACATCCCTTCGTAATTCGGCGTTCCACTGCTCGCACGTGTGCCGGGCTTCTTGTCGGTTGCCAGCGTTAGATCCTTTAGCGTTCTGGCGGCCGGAGGAGTAGGCTCGGGCGCTCGATCAGGCCTTGCCGCGATTTTGCGTGGGGTTTGTCCGGGATCGACTCCCAGCTTCAACTCGGCGATCGACCAGTCCTGTCGGTAGGTAGTGTTCTTCGCAGTGGCGGTTATTCGAACATAACGCGCAAGGATCGCGGGAAACTCGGCGCGGCTTTCACCGCGCTCGCCGGGTCCTTCGAATGCGGTCATCCAGGGCCCGGAAAGCGATTCTGCGACTTCAATCTTATACGCTCCCGGAAAGTGAGTCGCCCACGGCCCAAAATCCTGCTTGACGCCGATAATGTTCTGCAAGCCTCCCGCGTCTAATGTGACACTCATGCCAACGTAGTCGGTCTTGCCGGAGGTCGCCCGGGTATCAGTCTTTCCATCATTGGCATTCTGTATGTCGAGCAACTCACCGGACACTGCGGCTGGTCTGACTGTACGCGACTGCACGGTCTGCTGCATGAACGCTCCGAGACCAACCGGCAACAATCCAATTGCGAAGGTAAAGCACATAATCACGGAGAGAGGTTTTGCTTTTGCAATCATTGTCGAATGCTCCCGTTGACTTATCGGTCTCTCAGTCTGCGATGGTGCGGACCGATGATGGCGTTGCATAAAACTAAGCCGCGTGGTCGGCCCCGCCAATAGTCTAGTCTTGCGCAGATGCTCGCTGAAGACAAGGACTGGGGGATATAGGTTAGCCATTCGCAGCGGTTTTCGACATCTCAATAGGAGCCTGCGGGCGATTGACCGGTAGGGAGAAAACGGAGGCGGCGATCGGAATCGAAACCATGGAGAAAGGTTTTGCCAGACTGACGGGTTACGGCGCGAACTACGTTCACCGCTACAACGCCAAAGGCGACGATCTCAGTATTCTCTACATGTCGGAGTGGATGCTGGCCGGGCGCATTGTCAAACTCAAGCGCGTGAAATAGGAGAGACTCGAAAAGATCATCAGTTGCCATCAGTGCAAGCTCTCATAGAGACGACCTGCTTGCGTTCAGCTCACTGGCTCGGGAAGAGGCCTAGCAGGCTGCTGAAAGAGGTTTCGTAGTCCCGCCTATAAGGCGGAATCTCGAAGAAGCGAAGCCCCTAAAACGCTCAGTTTCTGATGGTCTCAAAAGACAATTCCAAGTCAGGATTCCGCCTTAAGGCGGGATTACGAAACGTTTTCAGCAGCCTGCTAGGAGTTAAGGTGGCTGACACTGGTTATCGCTGTCGGAGGGATTTCAGATTCTGCAGGAGCTTGCGTGCCAGAGTCGATTTCGGGTTTGCGGAAACCAGAGAGCGGAACTCGCTCTCGGCATCGTCCAGCAGCCCGGCCCTCACATAGAGAGCGCCCAGAATCAAATGCGAATTTGGATAGGCCTTGATCGCGCGGTTCAGTTCATCTGCCTTTGACTGTTCCAATATCTTGAACTTAGCCTCAGGGGCGGGCGGAACGGGCGACGTTAGCTCTTCGCCATTCCTTATCGCGGTCACCTGCCAGGTATAAGCCTGATGTCGTTCGAGGGACTGCGCAGGTGTCCAGTTGGTTCCCGAAACCCGATCGACTCTAGCGACACTCTTCATGTCGGAGTCAAAGACGTCGACGCTGTAACTTGACGCCCCGGCCAGAGCGCGCCAGCGAAACATCGGGTGCGCACTCTTGACCATCGTTCCAACGGGACTCAGGAGCGCGAACGAAATACCCTCGCCGGAACCGCCCATCAGAGTTCCCGCCTTTGTGATCACTCCTCGAAGCTCAGCCGAGACCTCCTGGTGATTGTTTGCTGCCGCGAGTTGAATTGATTCTTCGATTTGCGGCGGCAACGATTCAAAACCGGTGATGTTGCCTTTGTCGTCGACCTCCAGGGTTCGTCCCGCATCATAGAGGGCCTCCGCCACTTGTGTCGAGGTGTTTGACTGGGCTCGCTGGAGCTCGTCCAGCTTTGCCTGCAACTCGCTCGCCTTCGAAGCTTGCTGCTGCAGATCATCGTTTTGGTGTCGGACCGCCTCAAGTCTGGCCCGCAGTTCGGCAACTTGCTTTCGCAGCGGCAGTGTCGCTACGGCGGCAATAATAACTATCGCTGCCGCCGCGGTAGCAAATTGAACCGGAAGTCTGAACAACGGCCTCCGCCAGAGTGCGCTGAACCGGCTCTGGAGACTTGAGTGAGCCGCGTCTTGATGAGTCATCTGATCAGCCCTGAATGCCTCCAGCTCACTTGCTTCGGCGGCACATCGCGGACACGCCTCAAGATGACTCTGGATTATCTCGAGTTCGATGGGGTCCGTGGCTCGATCTACATACGCGGCCAACTGTTCGTACTCCAGATGCATTGGCGGGCCGGCCGCTTCGGATCGAAAGCCGTCTCTCAATGAAGTGAATTTGAGTCGGGTCCGGTCTGGAGTTCCTATAAGCCCGCGACACGGTTCACAGACAGACAGGTGATCAGAGGCAAGCAGGAACTCTTCCGCTGACAGCTTGCGCTCGCGGTAGCCCTGGATCTGTTCCGATGACAAGTGTGTACTCAATAGCTGCCGCTTCCTTTCACCCCTGATGCAGACATGGATTAGTCTATCTTTAGTCTATGAAGACGCAAATTGAATGGCGATGTTACCGCCTTCTGTCAATTTCGAAGTTTTCCTTCCTCAAATGCCCTCATTCGGCGCGCCAGCCGTTCTCGGGCGGACTTGCGAAGATTGATGACCTGTTGTCTGGTTATCCCCAGATGAGCTGCGATCAAAGCATCCTCCAGCGGCAGATCGTTCCACATTTCTGCAAATCTCTCGGCAGGGATCTCGAGCAGGCCTGCGATCTCCCGCGGCGAAGCGACTCCGGCAAGAGGAAAGAGCTCGATGCAGTCGCCGCCATTAACGTCCCTCAGATTCAGCAGAAGGGCGGCCCGCTGGCGCTGGGGCAGTTGGCATATCTCCGCCCACAGTCGCGCGACGTACATCCGTTGTTCCACTTCGATATCGATGGCGACTCGTGTATCAGCCAGCTCGCCTTGGCCGCCGTCATCGTCGTCGGTGTCGGGTTCGGCCCGGTCTTCCCTGATACCCTTCCACCGTGAGATCGCATTTACGAGTTCATCCAACTCGACAGGATAGCCGACCGTTTCAAAGACAGTCCTCAGCAGCTCGTCAATATCGAGGCGCTCGAGGTCTATCCTGGACAATACCGACTTCTCAAAGGCAGAGGCGCTGTCTCGCAGCTCCCGAAGCCGCCTTCCGCCGTCCAACGGCGACGTTTTGTCTCTCCACTTCGCGAGTCCACAAACCGATTCACCGCTGCCCTCCCACAGGGCGAACCTCCGATCGTGGGTCAGGAGATAACGGAGGCTGTTTCTGAGACGATAGCGCCGAGGATACTTCTGCCGAATGTGTTCGTGACAAGCGTTGTAGGCTACCACCGCAACATAGGCGCGGAAATTCCCAATGGGTCTTTGACCGGGATTTGTCTTGAGCTCGCGAAGTTTCGCCAACAATTGCAACCTGGCCTCGCCGCAGACGTCTTCGACGCCGCGGGAGGGCTCCCCGCTCATTGAAGGATGAAGCTTGCGATTCACGATCCTTCTCAGCACGGGCTCGGCAGAAAGGGTCAGGAGAAACTCGAGATGTTGTTGGGATTCCCGCTCGTCTTCAGCGTTCAAAAACGGAAGCAAGATGTCATCTATTGTTGTGTCTGAAGTCTCGTCTGCGCTCATCGGAGATCCAAAATGACGCTTCGTCTCAGACAACTCTCGAGTCGGGCTCCCGGGACCGCACTCGGCTCGCGTGCATGATTGTCCCCCATCGACCCTTCGTTTCCCAGGGCTGGTGGGTGCATAACTGACGCGGCGAGTGCATGATTGCAGTAAGACGAAGGTTTGAACAGACGAGTCGAGACGGGTTGGCTCAGTCTTTGCGTGAGTGGGCGGGCAGCTCCTGGTTTATCCAACGTGTGTTTTCCGGCGGGCCGCGGAAGAGGAGGACGAGGTAAGCGCGTATAGCCGATTACAGGTCGGGAAGAGGGATTCATCCTGGCGCTGAATGACCGGATCTGTCAGCAGACCGGTTGGCGACTTGAGGCTTGCGAGAAAGCGATCAAGTGATTAAGAACCCGTCCTGTATCTCCGAGCTTCGCATACTAGACAAACTCTAGTGAACGGTCCTTGTCCAGAACCCCCGACCTTTCGTTCCGATACATAGGGTAGGCGAATTCAATCCACGTACGTTGATCAGAATGTCCTGAACCTGTTCATTCAGGCGCAACCCTTCGGAATAGGGGATCCAATTGGCGCCCTCTTTGTCCTTCAGGTTGTCTGTGCGATAAACGCCTCCGCTCGTTGCCAGGAAGCCCTGTGGTGGATCAGGAATGAACCCATTTGGTGAGGTCCTGGGAAATTATCGGTCAGAGGCACCCAGCGCTGAATGTTGCCTCGCGAGTTTACGATGGATTTCCATAATCCCCCGCGGGCGGTGCCTATCCAGAGAGAATGTCTCGCTTCTGAATATTGTCCCGATGCCAGGAGGCTTGGATGGCCTTGCCGGAGCGGTGATGGAGTCCCTCTTCCTGTTCGCGGTTCGGGCTGATGATCCCCTGACCGACGTGGGTCCATCGGTCGGTGTCCTGCTGTGCCTCGACTCCAGGCCTGAGCACCACCAACATCGAGTCACCGAGTAACGGCGCGAAGAATACAGGTCCGGAAAAGATAAGCAAGCCAAGAATCCCGGAGAGGACCTTCTCGGCCAGATTGTTCTTGAAGTGTTTCATTTCAACTCCTGCGTTCGACATCCCTTTCATGAGTCGCAGAATCTTCGGATGTCGCGCCCACTGCGTGCCGCCCTCTTCGGGCTGGCCGTAGCGTCGGGCCGGATGTAGTAATCACGCTCACGTCCCGATTTGTCCTGCTCCGGCGCAAATGGCGCTTTCAGCATAACGGCATCTGACCGCACGCCCGTTACTTGCCACGACACCTCGATACCGGGCGCGCTGGTTTTGATCGTGTATTGGCTATCTTTGACCTCGCTTGCAACGATGGCCTGAGCGAAGGTGCTGACGACGGTGAGTTGATGACGAAAGTCGCGGTTGATTGCCTCAAACCAGTCGGGGACGTAACCACCGCGTTGCCGCTCTCATTTCGTCGTGACATTGCCGCTGCCAAAGCTTTAGAAGCCCAGTCCGTGGTTTGCCCTTAAGGCACGTCCACAAAGTAACCCGATAGAGAAACAGAGGCGCCGGTGTTCGTGTTTGCGACCCCGCCCAGTACGCTGACAACGGCCGTCACTTGCGTGCCCGGGTCCGCGTAGAGCTTCATCGGTTGAGCCGCCAAGAGAAAATCCGATCCGTCCGCCGCATAATTGCCTTGAAGCTGCGGCAACAGGCTGTAGGAAAGTCCGACACCGCTGCTAGTTGTCTGAATGCGCACCCACATCTTTGTTCCGGCGGGAGTATCAACGGATGCGGACGCAAATTCGATTGCGAACCGCTTTCCCGCGGGCACTGTGAGTGAGTCGGATGCGGTGAACGACCCCGGAGAAACCAGCGGGTCCAATTCGCGCTGGAAGGGCTGCCTCGCAGGGTTGTCCACATCACGTACGGGCAGCGGCGAGTTGAAAGCGTTTCCGACCTGAACCGTCGGTGTACCGCTTAAGACGACGTTCCATTGTCCGAGTTGTTGCGCCAGCACCGCTGGCGTATTGGCTATGCTGACAGGGGTCACACCTCGCACCTGAACAGGCACAGGGTTAGCGGACGTGTTCACCACTGTGACGTCTCTGTCGGGTGGCGCGGCCTGCGACGAGTGCGAGCCTGAGAAAACAAGCGCACCCACTAGTGTCGCGAGACTGACGGCTGCGAGTAAGTATTTTCTGAGCTTTCGCATTTTCGAATCTCCGTATGGGTTGAATTTCAAAACTGTGTACGCTTCGAGTCGAGCGACCAGTCCTGATGGATCGCGTGAGCCGGCTCTTTATTGAATGAACAGACCGACTGTCGCACTTGCGACGTGACCGGCATCATCATTGCCCGTGAAGGTAAGCGAGTAGTGACCAACGGTTGCTCCCGCCTTGATCTTCAACTTGAATTTGATCGAGTCATCGCCAGTGGCTAAGGCCTGGGCCGGTTTGACCTTGACCTTGATCCCGGAACCGGGGGGAGGAGTGATGGTAACGTTACCCGTGAATCCGCCGGTGCGGTTGATGAGCAGATGGATCTTCACGGTGGTGCCGCGCTCGCCGGTCACCGGAGACTCGTCGAAGGCAAGCGAAAAGCCCGGTCCGGCCGCGCCCCCAACCACGTATCTCGCCAGTGACATGACCTGATTGCTGGTAGAAGGCGCAGTTGGACGAAACGAATAACCCGCAAGAACGGCTTTGCCATCGGGCTGTAAGACTACGGCATAGGCCTGATCACCCAACCCAAAGAAGTCTGTTGCTACCTTGCCGCCGACACCGAAATCCGAGTCGAGGCTTCCATCGGCGTTGTAACGTGCGAATGCATAGTCTGAGGTGTCACTACTATTACTTGTTCGTCTCGACCCGCTTGCGAGTATCTTGCCATCTGGCTGAATAGCGATTGCGTACAAAACATCTGAGAATCCCGCGAAGTCGGTGAATACCTTCCCACCATTTGCAAACGAGGGATCGAGCGTTCCATCCGGGTTGTATTGAACGAGAGCGAAATCGACGTTGGAACCGCCAACTATTATTTTGCCATCGTTGCGCAGTGCTATCGCGTTGGGCGTACCCGCGAAGTCCGCGGTGACTTTGCCCCCTGTGCCGAAGCTCTGGTCCAAACTTCCATCAGCGTTGTAACGTGCAATACCAAAAACTTCCATCTCCTCGTTGGGTTTCACATTCACACCGCCGGCAGCGACAATCCTACCGTCGCTCTGAATTGCCATTGCTGTAACACTGTCCCCAAAACCGACAAAGTCCGTAACTACTTTGCCGCCGAGGCCAAACGTCGTGTCGAGGGCTCCATTTGGTTCGAACCTGACAAGCTCGAAGTTTGCGGAATCGTCGGTTTGGTCAAACCCGACGCCTCCTGCGAGGATTCGGCCATCCGACTGAATGGCCATCGCCGACAAGAGGTCGGCATGGCCGGAAATGTCGGCCGTGACTTTTCCCCCGATGCCGAAGGAGGCGTCCAAGCTGCCATCAGTGTTGTACCGAGCGAGAGCAAAGTCCGCGGATTCATTGCTCAGGGCCTTGCGAGCAAAACCGGCAACGATTATTCGTCCATCCGTCTGGATCGCCAGGGCGGAGGCGGAGGCAGAACCACCGAAATCCGTCTCCACGCTGCCACCACTTCCAAACGTTGAATCAAGCGAACCGTCAGAGTTGAGTCGAGCTACTTCGAATTCACCCGTACCGGATCCTGCAGTCACAATCTTGCCATCTGGCTGAAGAGCCACCGCTCTGGCGCTAAAGAACTTAGTCGACAAGTCGCCGTATAACCTGCCCCCATCGCCGAAGGTCACATCGAGATCGCCGGCTGCCTGCGGTTCAACATCCTGAGGGCGCGCATTGGCTTGATTGGAAATGTTGAATGGAATCAACGCTGTCGCAATAACGAACAAAGTCAACTTTGATTTTGCTGTTCGTAAGGTTTTCATCAGTCTTCTCCTCGTAAGCAAGCACAGTGATGGTTATTGCTGTCGATCCGGGTCCGAGGGAGGATTCAGGTTTGGGGTGCCACCGTACACCCACAAAGTCCTGGCCATCAGGTTGTCGATCACTTCCAGCACCGGTGTGCAGGGGTCAGGCGGTACTGCGGGGTCGAGCGACGCAACCACAACTACCGGGCGGAAGTTGAACCGAAGTTGATCTCTCCCGATGAAATTGTCCGCGTTGATTTGAAGGAAGGCAGACTCACCGGGCTGAAGGATAACTACGCGAACGACCGGCTGACCCGCCTGGTTCCGGATTACGTTGCCGTCCGTGTCAACGAACGCCATAGTCACTCTGCAAGGATCGGGCGGAAACGTATTCACCGGGAAATCGGGGTCGGGCGGTGTGATTCCGATGTTGGTCACGTTGATGCGAGCGGTCTGCAGATGACCGACTCCGGTGATGCCGAAGGACACGGGCCGACCCGCGTCCGAGGGAGCCACCGGGTTTGGAATTCCGCCGTACACCACCTGGGTTCTGCCCAACAGGTTGTCGATCACCTCCAGAACTGGTGTGCAGGGGTCAGGCGGTAACGCGGGAGCGGTTGACGCGACGACGACGGCGGGACGGAAGTTGAGCCGAAGCTGACCTCGAGGGACAAACACATCGCCATTGATTTGCAGAGATGCGGGCTCGCCTCGCCGGAGTATCACCACGCGGCGCACCGGGTCGCCGGCGCTGTTTCGGATCGCGTCGCCGTCAGTGTCGAGAAACGACATCAACACCCGGCTAGGCGGCGGAATGACAGGGTTGGTTGCCGGATTCTCAGGATCGGGCGGCGGGTTTCCGATGTTGGTCACGTTGATTCGCGCGGTTTGGCCTCGAGTGATGCCCAGTATGCCAAATGACACCGGCCTGTCGGGCTCCGGCGGCGGAACCGTCGACTGCGCGCGGCCGCTCGGGCACAAGGCTGCGATCATCAAAGCGGCAAACGCAGCGCACAGTCTCGATGTTGTGCTGAGAGTTCTCATAGTAATCGTCCTCGTTCGAGAGCAGGTGACTTGGGGCGAGGCGTGCCGTGAGGAGGCAGCCACGCGGTGCGGTTACACTTCCTTAAGAGCCTTCAACCGAGGCGCCATCCAGATTACCTGGGACGGAAAACCATCGATCCCGACTTATATCCAACTTGCGCCTTCTGGTCGGTGAAGATGGGTAAGCGGCGGGGATATTACCGGGTCCGTATTTTTCGGACTACCTACCTGGTTTTGACAGCGGTGTGACCTTGCGCCATAATGCGGCTGCCTCTCTCACCGCGTTCGAAACTCGCTGTTCTGATGGAGGTGGAGTCGTGGCTTACTCAATCCGTCTCTGGTCGCGAGTCGCCATTGCATTGCTTACCCTGTCGACCTTTGGACCTTCACAAACTCAGTCGCCTCAGCGAAGCCCGACGGGTGACGAAGCTTCGCTTCGCGCACTTGTGGACCGGTATTTTGCTGCTTTTGCAAAGAAGGATCTGGACGGTCTTATGGGCATGTGGAGCGCGGGGTCATCTGAGATCGAGTCGCGCCGGAAAGCAATGCAGGAACTCTTTGCCGCCGTTGAAAAGATCGAGCTAAGGAACGTGGCGATCCGGCAGTTGGAGATTGAGGGTGCCCTGGCTCGCGTGGTGGTCAGCGTCGAAACGGCGGCGTTGGATGCGAAGACGGGCAGAGCCGCCGAGGGCTTCGGAAGGATGGATCGCGCATTCCATCTCATCAAAGAGGGGGACGTATGGCGAGTACGCCGCGAAATGCCTTCCGGGGAGGGTTTAGCTGTAGCGATTGCGGCGGCAAAGACCGATGAGGAGCGGCAACAATTGCTCGCTGCCGACAAACGCCTCATTACATGGGATTTGCGCGATGCCCTCGACGGTGCCGCCACTCGACAGAGACTTGAGGGCAGCTTTGGTGGGGCGATAAGCACTGCCAGGGTGGAACGGCAGGTTGCTCAAGAGGTAGGTGATAAGCTCGGAATCGCCATTGCTGACAGGAGCATCGCAATCTGCTACGCCGAGCTTGGAGATTACCGCGCGGCATTGGAGAGTTTTCAAGGCACTCTGGCCGTTGCGGAAGAGATGGGCAACAAAGTCCAGATTGCCGCGACCTTGAACAACATTGGAATCCTGTATCGCAGGCAAGGCAACTACACTCGTGCGATGCAGTTTTTCCAGAAGGCCCAAGCGATGCAAGAGGCGCTTCACTACACGAGGGCAGTCGCCCAAACGATGAACAACATCGGCAATATTTATCTCTCTCAGAGCAATTATGATCTGGCGATGGACTGTTTTCAGAAGAGCCTTGCCTTGAAAGAACAGTTGGCAGACAGGTCCACGATTGGCACGGCGTTTGAGAATCTCGCAAGCGCTTACGAATGGAAGAGCGACCACGCTCGAGCTGCCGAATATGGCCGGAAAGCCCTGGCCGCTTTCGAGCAAGTGGGAGACAAGTTGGGGGTTGCGAGGAGCCTGGACAATCTTGCGACGGCGAGCGCGACGCAAGGCGACTATGCGACCGCGACTGAGGATTATCGGAAGAGCCTCGAATTGAGTCAGTCAATAGGCAGCAAGCCGCAAATGGCTGAAACGCTTGGGAACATCGCACTCCTGAATTGCAAGAAAGGTGATTACCAGGAGGCACTACTGTTTGCCGAGCGCGCGGAGTCGATTGCGAAAGATGAAGGCTTGCGCGAAGAGCTCAGAAATGCGCTTACGGTCCTGGGCGAGGCCCATCGCGCTCTCAATCAACCCGAGCAGGCGCGCGCGGCTTTCGATGAAGCGATCGCGACTATTGAGTCCATTCGTTCTGATGTCGCCGGTGGCGAAGAAGAGCAATCGAGATTCTTTCAAAACAGGCGGTCTCCATATCTCGACATCGTTGACCTCCTCGTATCTCACAATAAAAGCGACGAGGCTCTTGCCTACGCCGAGCGATCAAAGGCACGCGCCCTCCTTGATGTGCTGCGGAGCGGTAGAGCAAGAATCACAAAGGCGATGACCGCAGTTGAACAAGGACAGGAGCGCAGCATCGATGGAAAGCTTTTTTCGCTCAACTCACAGATCGCCCGTGAACGCTCAAAGCCGAGGCCTGATGCCGCACGCGTGTCCGTTCTCGAGGACGAATTACAGACAGCTCGGTTCGAACGAGAACGCTTCGTAGGCGGCCTTTACGCCAATCACCCCGAGCTGAAGGTCCGGCGCGGCAACATCGAGACGTTGACGATTGAAGAGGCTTTGCGGCTTCTGCCCAATGAGAGCAGCGCGCTGCTGGAGTACGTCGTCACTGAAGACAAGACATTCCTGTTCGTACTGTCCAGCGAGCGCGCGCCCTCGGCGAACCACGAGAACATCGCGCGATCAAGCTCGCCGCGTAGCGCCGCCGTTCGGACGCCTGTGCTGAAGGTGTACACGATCGCCATCAAGCAGAGAGACCTGGCTGAACGAGCCGAGGCCTTCCGGCGCCAACTCGGCCAACGCGATTTCAGATTCAGCAAATCCGCGATGGAGCTGTATGACCTGTTATTGCGACCCGCTCGGGAGCAGTTGCAAGACAAGAATCTGCTGATAATTGTGCCCGACGACGCGTTATGGCAGTTTCCATTCCAGGCCTTGAAGCCCTCGGAGAATCGGTTCCTGCTTGAAGCATCGGCAATCTCCTATGCCCCCTCGCTGTCAGTGCTGCGTGAGATGCTCGAGCTGAAGCAAGAGAAACGTAACGAAGGCCTCTCGCTCTCAGGCTTGCTGGCGATGGGCAATCCGGCGCTTAACGCGGCCCGAGACCTGAAGGTCGTTAGTAGAGACGATAAGCTCGAGCCGTTGCCGGAGGCGGAGAAGGAGGTGCGCGCCCTTTCCCAACTATACCGGAACGACCGCAGCGAGGTCTTCATCGGGGTGGATGCTCGCGAAGACCGCTTGAAAGCCGAAGCAGGCAAGTTCGGCATCCTGCATCTTGCGACACACGGGCTTCTGGACGATGCCAGCCCAATGTACTCGCACCTCGTCCTGTCACAGTCTGAAGGGGATACCAACGAAGACGGGCTCCTGGAAGTCTGGGAAGTGATGAACCTGGATTTGAAGGCGGATCTTGTAGTGCTGTCGGCTTGCGAGACTGCGCGAGGGCGAGTCGCAGCCGGCGAGGGAGTGATAGGGTTGTCGTGGGCGTTGTTCGTGGCTGGCTGCCCGACCGCAGTTGTAAGCCAATGGAAGGTTGATTCGGCCAGCGCCACAGAGCTGATGCTTGAGTTTCACAAGCGACTCAGGCGCACCCAGCACGCGATGGGCGGTCCGATGAACGCCGCGGCATCTTTGCGCAACGCTGCCCTCAAGTTAATGAGGGCACCCAAGTACCGCCATCCATTCTACTGGGCGGGTTTTGTCGTGGTCGGGGCAGGGTTCAAGTGAGTTCAAACGACGAACGAGACAGCGAGGACCTCCATAGACCATACAGCACCACGAAAGTCGCACAAGAATCAAACGGAGGCGGCGATCGGAATCGAACCGATGGATAAGGATTTTGCAGACCGGGCCAGCGTTTTGCACTCACTCCTACGACGTGAGGCGATGCAACTATTGAGCTAATCCGACCATGCGCAGGAGGTCCTGGTATCGGGGATCACTGCGCAACGGGTCGAATCTGGGCTCCACCTTCAAAGTGGCGAGGGTGCTCGAACGCTCCAAATACGCCTTTTCGAGATAAGCAAACGCCTGGTCCTTATTGCCTGTTCCGACGTAGGCCCAGACGACCGCCGCAGGATCAACCGGTTGCCGCCGGTTCAACTGCAGCAGTTTCTGGAGCGCATGCTCCGCTTGCGCCTGCTGGCCGGACCTGCCATAGACGTAGGCCAGTTCCGACCAGGTCCAGGGCTGATCGCCATAAGCGCGGCGCCACTTTTCGATCTCCTCCAGTGCACTAGTGAATAGCCCTTTCTGTTCGTAGGCTGACCTGATGACACCGGTGCGCGGGAAGTTGGGATCCATTTCTCGCACGGCGCGAAACTGCGCGATGGCGCGATCATACTGGCGCGAGTAATACAAAGTTGCGCCGTTGTCCGCGGCGATGATCAAAGAGAGCGGATCAAGCTGCCGCGCGCGCTCACTCTCCCGAAGCGCATCGTCGAAACGACCCAGCCATGTCAAATGCTCGGCATACCAGTGATGGGCGGTGGCGTAGTTGGGGTTCAGCTCAATGGCCCGCCGGAATTCCATCTCCGCTGTCTGCCAGTCCCAGTCGTAATTCTGGACGATCAAGCCCAACGCCGTGTGAGCCTCCGCCAGGTTCCCATCAAGTTCAAGGGCGCGCCGGGCCGCAGCGCGCGCCTTCGGCATGAAGTCAGCCTGCGGACGCTCACTGTAACCGCCTATCAAGGCATAGCAGCCGGCCAAGCCGGCGTAGGCGCGCGCGTAGTTGGGATCTTTTGTCGTGGCCTGTTGAAAAAAGCCTATAGCATGCTCGAATCCCGCTACGCTTCTCTGGTTAAAGAAATACTGACCCTTTAAATAGAGGTCGTAAGCTTCGTAACTCTCTGGAGCGGGAGAGGCCTGAGAGGCCGGCTTGGTCCACGCGCGGCCACCTAGAGTCCGATGAATCTCATCGGTCACCTCTTTAGCGATCTCCCCCTGCAATGACAACAGATGAACGACCTCGCGGTCATACTCTCGCGCCCAAACGTGACTCTGGTCCTTCATCTGAATAAGTTGGGCGGTGATTCGCACTCTGTCCGATTCGCGCCTCACACTGCCCTCCAGGACGTACTGGATCTGCAGGTCACGGCCGATCTGGTCCAGTGGCTCCCGGCTGTCTTTGTACTGCATGACAGAAGTGCGGGCGATCACACCCAGGTGAGCCGGAGCGAGGTTTCCCAATTGCGTGATCATCTCTTCCGTGAGGCCATCACTGAAGTAGTCCTGGCTTGCGTCGCCGGTGAGGTTCTGGAACGGGAGCACCGCCACCATCACTCTCTCACTCGATGGCTCTAGTCGAGATAGGCGACGAGACAACACCAACCAACCACCGAGTGTCACGATCACCACAATCAAAAGCCCAGCAACGGCGGGCCGCCTTAATCGCGCCGGACGTGCTGGCGTTCCGGCCGCTGCGCTTACTTGTGCTCCAACAACCTCAGGTTGGGTCGTTTCCCCGTCGCTGGTTGGGTCTGAACGGACATCCGCCTCTCCAGCGATGGCTCGGCTCGCAGCAATAGCCTCGACTGGCATGATGAAGCGATAGCCACGACGGGCTACCGTTTCAATGTAGGTCGGCCGGCGAGCATTATCGCCGAGTGCCTTCCTGAGTTGCAGGATGTTGGAGGTTAGGTTTGCTTCCTCGACAAAAGTGTCGGGCCACAGCCGATTCATCAGGTCTTCTTTGTTGACGATCCGCCCGTTGTTCTCAACCAGGATCAGCAGAGTGTCAAAAACCTTCGGCGTCAGCGGCCGAGGCTTGTCCTGGAACAGCAGCACTTTCTGGTCGGCGTCAACCGTGAACTCTCCAAAGCGATAAGACTGCTTGATTCCGTGCGGCATGATCGTGAGTATCTCGAAGACTTCCGAACTGATAGAGCTGCTCGATTATCCAGAGACCGTCGTATTTCAGAACTCTTTCAGAACTTTCCCATAAGTTCTTGAGGAGTTTTTTCAGACATCCCGAGTAGACTTCGCTCAAATCGCGAGAAACTTCGCTCAAGTTCGGAGTCTGAGACTGGGGCTGATCTTAGCAGCCGCATTTGGCTGGCTGCAATACGCCCCAACCCAGTTGTTATCGCGCCGGCGGGAAAACCGCGGATTTCACCAGCGTTCGCGGGGTTCGGCAGCCGCAATGCAATCCTCCGGAGGTGCCATGTCTCGATGACGTCAAACACGATTAATTCCAACAAAAGATCCTTCTCAAGATTTACGAACGGCAAGATTGCCCGAGGGATTTCCTTCTTCAGGGCGGCGCTTTCGATTTGTGTTGTGTTCAGTCTCGCAGCGTCGACCGGAAGCCCGGCTGCAATCGAAGACCACCCAACGATCGCTAAAGACTCTGTCCAGGTGACCGCTTTCACATTCAATGTTTATCGCAAGAACTCCGATATCTGGAGTTGGGCGCCCCGAATCCAATATCGCGTCAATGGGCCCATCGCCAGCGGCAGCCAGCTCTACGTCGAATTCACGCTTCCCGGCACTGGGCCATGGCTGAAGTTTGATTGCCGGACAGGCCCGACACAGAAGGGCTATTGGTGGAAGACCGAATGCGGCGCCCGAGACATTCCTGAAGACAAGGGCACGACGTATACCGGCCTTGTCAATTTCGCCATACGACTGCGGAACGAATTGACCGGCGCCGACGCCACGCTGTTCACCGGCAGAATGAAAGTGGCGAAGGTCCATTCCAACGAGTCGGGCTCGAAGGCCATGAACCATTTTGTTTATTACGTGGATAATGACTGGAACCTGCCAATCGGTTACGTCTTCCTTACGAAGGATGACATATCCGGTTGGGACCTGCCGCAATTTAAGGCTGCATTCTGGATTCGCGGAGACGCAACGGGTTTTCAGCCTCACTTGTTTTATCAAGGCAAGGAGGTGGGAAAGATATTTTACGGGAACGACGAAGCCGGCAGGCCCAGTTGCGGCCCGGAGGTAGAAGCCGGCCCGACGCTCTCAATCGACGACTCGCTGCCGCAAAGAGCAAAGTGGGCGCGCGTGAGATGCGATTTCCCAAACGTATTTGGATGGGACCGGAGGGCCGAAAAGCCCAGCCCGTTGCCAGGCCAGATTGGCTCCGCACACCTGCTCAACGCTAATCCGGGTGATTACGAATTGAAAGTTCTAATCAACAGTCATTTGGCTCGATCCATAAAGTTCACCGTTGGTCCTGACGGGAAATTCGACAACGGCATAGCCACCGCCAACAAGCTCGGCAGCGACCGCGTCATCGTGCCGGTGCGGATCATAGGCGACCAGGACGGCCAGTGGGATCAAGCCGCGTGGAAGACCGAGGCGTTTTATGGCAATCCTCTCATCGGCTTCACGCCGGCGCCGTAAGTGAAGAGGACGCACCGCGATTGTGATCAATTCGGGCAAGGCCGAACCGGAACCTCGCGTACAGAGCAGGGGGAGATTATGTTTAACCTAACCAGATTCTACAGACTCGTAGTCTTGATGATCTTCCTCGCGCTGGGCGCAAACGATGCGCGCGCCCAGACCAGCGCGTTCACATATCAAGGCAAACTGGCCGACTCCGGCAATCCTGCCAGCGGCCAGTACGACCTCCAGTTCAAACTGTTCGACACTGTGACCCTCGGCACGGGTACGCAGCAGGGCGGCACGATTACAGTCACGAGCGTTACCGTTGCCGCAGGCATATTCACTGTGCAGCTGGACTTTGGTTCTTGCCCGACCTGCTTCGACGGCTCGGCGAGGTTTCTGGAGATTGCCGTGAAGCAGACGAGCGGTTCGACGTTCACGACGCTCGGGCCTCGTCAACCGGTTACTTCAACCCCGTATGCCATCAAGAGTCAGAACGCGGCGACGGCAGATGGCTTGTCGATAGCGTGTGTGAACTGCGTAACCACTAGCCAGATTCAGAGCATTCAAGGCTCGCAGGTCGCCGGAGCGATACCCGTTGCCAGCGTGCCTGCTGGAAGCGGCAACTATATTCAGAACGGCACGGTGGCACAGGGGGCGTCGAACTTCAACATATCCGGCAATGGCACGGCGGGCGAGACTTTGTCAGGCAATGTGGTTAATTCGGCTACACAGTTCGACATCGGCGGCAATCGTGTGCTGAGCAATCCGGGGAATTCCAATTTGTTTGCGGGAGTGGGGGCGGGCTACAGCAACACGACCGGTTCATATAACTCGTTCTTCGGCGATTCGGCAGGCTCTCTCAATACAATCGGTTCCGACAATTCCTTCTTTGGCCGCCGCGCAGGCGCCTATAATCAGACGGGAGGCGCCAACTCATTCTTCGGCAATTTGGCGGGCTATTTAAACACGAATGGCTTTAATAACTCGTTCTTCGGCGATTCGGCAGGCATTCTCAATACGGCAGGCCAGGATAATTCTTTCTTCGGAACTTCTGCGGGCGCTTCCAACACCGCAAGCCGCAATTCTCTATTCGGCTCCTACGCGGGCGCGAATAATTCTACAGGCCAGAATAACTCTTTCTTCGGCACGTCAGCGGGCTACAGCAACACGATCGCTTGTTGCAACTCGTTCTTCGGCGATTCGGCGGGTTTTCTCAATACAAGCGGACAATTTAACTCGTTTTTTGGCAACGCTGCAGGCAACGCCAATACGACCGGCAACGATAACTCGTTATTTGGCGCCGGCGCTGGCGATCTCAACGGGACCGGTAGCGAGAACTCGTTCTTTGGCTCGGCGGCGGGCTTTGATAATACTAATGGCAGCCGTAACTCCTTTTTCGGCCGGCAAGCCGGGGCCGGCAATACTACGGCATCATCTAACTCGTTCTTCGGCGCCTTTGCCGGTAATGTCAACACAACGGGCGGTTTCAACTCGTTTTTCGGTAGTCTGGCGGGGCAAAACAACACGACCGGCGGCAATAATGTGTTTGTTGGCGACAGCGCGGGCATTGGCAACTTGACGGGCAGCAGCAATACCCTTATCGGCGCCAACGCTGGTGTCGGCTCAAGCAATCTCAGTTTCGCCACCGCCCTCGGTTTCCGTGCGCTGGTCGCACAGAGCAATTCGCTCGTCCTCGGCTCCATAAATGGCGTCAACTCTGCCACCGCCGATACCAACGTTGGTATCGGCACGACTGCACCCAATGCTCGATTTCATATCGCAGTCAATAGCGGGAACACTTTGTTCGGCGATGCCGGGTGTCCAGCAGGTTATACCGCCATCGGCTTTGGCTCATCACTGTCGGGCTGCACCAACTACTCGCTGAGCGGGAACGGCGCAAATACGATAATCAATCGGCCGGCAGGCGGGCAAATTACCTTCCGCGAAGACAATGCCGTGCAAATGACCATCCTTTCTGGCGGAGCGGTCCGTTTTAACGGCATGGTCGCAATTGACTCTCTTAACACGACGGGAGGAACGACAACGCTCTGCCGCACAACGGCTGCTCCATATGCGATTTCTGCTTGCACATCGAGTTTGCGTTACAAGACCAACATCGCGCCCTTTAGTCTCGGCTTGAATTTGATCAATAAACTTCAACCGATTACTTTCGATTGGAAAGCAGGTGGCATGCATGACGTGGGCTTCAGCGCGGAAGACGTAGCGCGAGTCAACCCGCTGCTCGTTACTTACAACGCGAAGGGCGAAGTCGAAGGCGTGAAGTACGACCGCTTGAGCGTCGCCTTCGTCAACGCCTTCAAGGAACAGCAAGCACAAATCCAGCGACAGCAAGACCAGATTAAAAGCCAACAGAATCAAATCGACGCTTTAAGGCAGCTAATCTGTCTCGATCGGCCGAACGCTGACGCTTGCAAATAGATAGGAGAACGCCGATGTTGATCAGGAGGGGGAAAAAATGGAGGCGGCGATCGGAATCGAACCGATGGATAAAGGTTTTGCAGACCTCTGCCTTACCACTTGGCTACGCCGCCTTAATTCTCAAACGAAAGGCGAAGGCCGCTCTTGCCAGCTGCTCGAGTGTCGGCCTTCGCCCAAAAACATGGAGCGGGAGACGGGATTTGAACCCGCGACTTCGACCTTGGCAAGGTCGCACTCTACCGCTGAGTTACTCCCGCTCGGCGAGTCTGATTCTATCCGCCCGAATTTCTTTCTGTCAACCAAAGCCCTCTCTTCGCAAGAAGCGTTCAGGCCACAAAACAACCCATCTCTGAATAACCGCAAGCAACTGATCGAACCGCCTATCGAAAGTTCAACTTCATCACCAGCGCATCCTCTGTTGGCAGGCGATAATAGTCACGCCGCCTTCCAACAAACGCGAACCCCAGATCTCTGTACAGCAACTGCGCAGCCTCATTCGAGGCCCGCACTTCCAGTATCACCTGCGCAACCCCCCTCCGCCCTGCTTCATCTATCGCCGCCTCCATCAGGCTCCGCCCAACACCAATCCTGCGATACTCCTGGTGCGAAGCGACGTTGTTGACGTGCAACTCGTCTTCGACGACCCAGCCCGCAAAGAAACCTATTACCCCCGGGCCGGGAACCAGATTGCGTGCCACGATCATTATCGAATTTGGATTGGTGAACAACTCGCGGTGATAGGCGTCATATCCCCAGCGGTTCAGCCCGCTGGTTTCTTCGATTTCAACCACGTCGATCAGGTCGCATTCCCTCATCGGTTCGATCGAGTAAGGCCTAAGCAGTGCCTCATACTCTCGGTTTGTAATATTGCTTATCGACACCGCAAACTCCCCTTGAAATCTATCGTCCGACAAAACTTCAGCTTGACGCTGCTCGCGAAAGAGTGCACTTGAAAAACAAGTACGCGACAAACTGAAGTTTGTCGGACCCGTCACTCCGCCTTCATGCTCCGTCTGATCTTAGAACCCAGAAGCCCCAACGACAACTTTATTTCGGCCTCGGCCGGCCGCACATAGCACGCTCTCAATCTCTCCAGATTCTCCATTTCACCGCGCGAGTATCTCAAGAACGCCAGGCGCGCGATGGCTTCGGCGAGGCTGTGACTAGTCTTATTCGTCGTCCACGTTCGCTCGACACCAGATCCGGCGGCGGTTCGTATGACTTCCGCCCCAACCCTCGCTCCCTCGCCGGCGAAGACCAGCTCTTTCTCCCCCGAAACGCGATCGAGCGCCTTCTCCAAAGTTGAAACGATCGGATCATTCTGCGGAACCGGCGCACCCTCGCCGTTAAATGAAAACAGTTGTGAATACACCTCACCTTTATAGGCGTCTACGAGCGCGCAAATGAGCTTCTCGGGACCTGCCGCGAACGCCGAAGCTTCGAGAGAAGTGACTCCAGCGAGTGGTTTGGCTGTGGCTTCGGAAAAACCGATGGCCGCCGCGATTCCGACACGGAGACCGGTGAAACTGCCCGGGCCGATGCAAACCGAGAAGATATCGACGTCACGGATCGTCATCCCGAGCTCCGACAGCAAGGTCCGAGCTTCAGACCACAGAGTATCCGAGCGCTTCTCTTCCTCCGGCTGACTGGCGGACTTGAGGATCCTCGCGCCCCTCGCAACGGCCATGCATGTAGCCTTGGACGATGTGTCGATCGCAAGGATGATTGGCTCTGCTGAGTTGAAGTCGTGTTTAGTCAATGGAATCGTTAACCGCCAGTTCGCGTCAATGAGAGCGCGCCGAACAAGTTTGACCAGCCGGTAGGCGATTATATATTCTGCCCATGGCCGAAACAACCTAACGCGCCGACAAGCAAGGCTCAACTTGCGGCTACCTGGGACCGCACGAATTCTTGAACGCACAGTGGTCGCCAACCGACCACTGACTACGGACCACTAACCTTTCATGCAACCTCCCACACCAATGCTCAGGCAGTACCAGGAGATCAAGCACCAGCACCCCGGTACTCTGCTCTTCTTTCGGCTCGGTGATTTTTATGAGCTGTTCTTCGACGACGCGGTGATTGGCGCAAAAGAACTCGAAATCACCCTTACGGCGCGCCATCGCGAGCGCGGGAATCCGGTGCCTATGTGCGGTGTTCCTTATCACGCAGCCGGCGGCTATATCGCCAAGCTGGTGCGCAAAGGATACCGGGTCGCGATCTGTGATCAGACCGAAGACGCGAAAAAAACCACCAAGCTCGTTCGTCGCGAGGTCGTTCGAATTATTACACCAGGCACCGCAATCGATTCCCAGTTGTTGGACGCCCGTGAAAACAGCTATCTCGCTTCGGTGTTCGGCACTGGCTCGGGGATGGCCGCTGCGTTTCTGGATCTGTCAACCGGTGAGTTCCTCGCGACACAGTTCTCCGGCGACGCCGCCTGGCCGCGCGTGCTCGAACAACTCGAATGCTTTTGCCCGCGTGAGATCATCTTTCCGAAATCGCTTGAGCCGCTGTTTCGGTCCGGAGCCAAGCCTGAGATCGAAAGCGGCACCGTGACCACCGAAGGTGACTCAGGTCCAACCGGTCTGAGTTTTTCGGGCTATCAGCCGGCACTAAACCCTCTCGATGAGTGGTTCTTCTCATTTGACCGCGCGCGCGAGCTGTTGCTGACTCACTTCAGCGTGGCATCGCTCGAGGGCTTCGGCCTCGGCGGACGCGATCTTGCCACGGCGGCAGCCGCAGGTGTGCTCCACTATGTTCGCGAGACACAAAAAGACGAAGCGGCTCACATCACGGGTCTCTCTTACTTCGAACCCAACGACTATTTGATCCTCGACCAGCCGACGGTCCGCAATCTCGAGTTGGTCGACGCGCTCGACGGATCGCGCGCCCGGACTCTGCTAGGGGTGATCGACGAGACGGTTACCGGGATGGGCTCGCGACAGTTGAAGCAGTGGCTTTTGCGGCCCTCAATGAAACTCGGCGAGCTTAACGCGAGGCTCGATGCTGTGGAAGAACAGAAGAACGCGCTGATACTTCGCGATCGGCTGCGCTCCCAACTAAAAAGCATCGTCGATCTCGAACGGTTGATGGCGCGTATCAGCCTCGGCCGCGCGAACGCTCGAGACCTCGTAGCATTGAAGACCTCAGCGGACACGATCCCTCACATAAAGGAGATGCTCGCGGACGCGACAGCCTCGCTGCTCGAAGTGCTGGCCGATAGCCTAGACGAGTTGCAGGATCTTCGGGATCTGATTGGGACAAGCATCGCGGACGATCCCCCGGCGACTTTGACCGACGGCGGATACATTCGCGCCGGTTACAACGCGGAGCTTGACGAGCTGCGTGGGATGTCGGCGTCGAGCAAGAGCTTTATCGCGGCGATCGAATCCCGCGAGCGCACGCGGACCGGCATCTCGTCCCTAAAGGTAAAGTTTAACAATGTCTTCGGCTACTTCATCGAAGTGAGCAAGTCGAATGTGAAGAGTGTGCCTACTGATTACGAGCGCAGGCAGACTCTGACCAACGCCGAGCGGTACACGACACCCGAACTCAAGGAATACGAGTCTAAAGTGCTTGGCGCCGAAGAGCGGATCAGTGAGATCGAGCAGGTTTTGTTCGCCGAGATCCGGCAAACGGTGTCGGTGGAAACAAAACGCGTTCAATCCGTCGCTCACGCGCTGGCGATGCTCGACGTGATCCTGTCGCTTGCCGAGGTCGCCGCGCGTCGCAACTACTGTCGTCCGGTGCTGACCGAGGACGACGAGATCTATATAAGAACCGGTCGTCATCCGGTGATAGAAGCGACCGGTGAGCGCTTCATTCCGAACGACACATATCTGAACAACTCGACCGATCGGTTGCTTATCATCACCGGTCCGAACATGGGCGGAAAATCTGTCTACCTGAGGCAAGCCGCGTTGATTGCGATCCTCGCGCAGATTGGTTCGTTTGTGCCAGCCGACGAGGCGCGCATTGCGGTTCTCGACCGGATATTCACTCGCGTTGGGGCCTCTGACAGTCTCGCGCGAGGCCGGTCCACGTTTATGGTTGAGATGACTGAGACCGCGAACATCCTCAACACTGCCACACCGCGAAGCTTGATCCTGTTGGATGAAGTTGGCCGCGGGACTTCGACGTTTGACGGGTTATCGTTGGCCTGGGCTATCGCGGAGTACCTGCACGACAACCCTCAACACGCGGCCAAGACGTTGTTTGCGACGCACTATCACGAGATGACCGAGCTCGCGAAGCTACTGCCGGGAGTGCGCAACTATCAGATGGCGGTCAAAGAAACCAGCGGCACAATCGTGTTTCTTCGGAGAGTCGTGGAAGGCACGGCTTCGAAGTCCTATGGGATTGAAGTGGCTCGGCTGGCGGGCCTGCCCAGGACGGTAACCGAGCGCGCCCGCGAGATCCTTTCAAATCTGGAGGCGAACGAGTTGGACGTGACGGGCAAACCGAAGTTCGCCCGTCATCTGCCTTCGCGAAAGGCTGCGCCCCAACCAACATTGTTCGAAGCTGCGAATGATGCCGTCGTTGACGAACTACGGAATCTGGACCCGGAAGGTCTCAGTCCCGAGCAAGCTGCTGCGATCTTGCAGCGGTTAAAACAGCGATTGATGTAGGTGTCAGGATTGAGTGACTACGGGGTCGAGAGCTTTTCAAGCTTATCGACTCGATCTTCGAGATCGCGCTGGTAAGCGTGAAGCTTTTCGAATTCGCCAATTTGGCGTTCCATCCGACGGTCAAACGTGCGGAAGCCCCTCTCGGTGTCGGCACGCAGCCCGGCAATATCTTCGCCCTGGCGCTGCAGCATTTCTCGGAATTCTGCCAGTTGTGCTTGCACGGCCTCCCAAATGGGCTGCGTTTCGAGCAGTCGCTTGTCAACCTTGTTCTCGAGGCTTTCGAGACGAGAGTCAATTGATTCAATGCGAGAGTCCATCGCTTCAATGCGAGAGTCCATCGCTTCAATGCGAGAGTCCATCGCTTCAATGCGAGAGTCCATCGCTTCAATGCGAGATTCGACCGATTGAAGGCGAGATTCGACCGATTGAAGGCGAGATTCGACCGATTGAAGGCGAGATTCGACCGATTGAAGGCGAGCATCCATCGATTCTATGCGAGATTCCACCGATTGAAGGCGAGCATCCATCGATTCAATGCGAGATTCCACCGATTGAAGGCGAGAGTCCATCGACTCAATGCGAGATTCAACCGATTGAAGGCGAGAATCCATCGACTGGACGGCGACGATCAGCCGGTCTAATTTGTCGCTGAGAGAGTCATTGAGGTTCTGCGTCGTTTCGTTGCTCATTGCGTTTCTCCGGGTTATCGAGATAACTCGATGCCCAGGATTCACGAGTTGAGGTGATTATAGCCTGACCGGGTCTCAAAAGCTAAACAAGATTTCACGCTTGCCAACCTGCATGTACTCGCACAGAATGAACCCACTCGATGAAGATCACCGCAACCGTTATCACTCTCAATGAAGAGCACAACATTGCCGCGGCTCTCGAATCGCTCTCGTGGGCGGATGAGATCATCGTTGTGGACTCTCATAGCGCAGATCGAACCGTTGAAATCGCGCGAGAGTTTACGGATCGGGTATTCGTTCGCCCATGGCCGGGTTACTCCGAACAAAAGAACTTCGCGGCGGAACAAGCCGTCAACGATTGGATCTTCAGCCTGGACGCCGACGAACGGGTATCCAAAGAGTTGGCCTCCGAAATTGAGCGACTAAAGGAAACCGCCGACCCTGACGCCGGAGCCTTCGAAATGTCCAGGAAGACCTTTTATCTCGGCAGATGGATTCGGCATTCCGGTTGGCATCCCGATTACAAGCTACGTCTCTACGACCGCAAGCGCGCTCGGTGGCGAGGCGATTATGTGCACGAGACTCTTGAGGTAGACGGAAAGCTCATGAGACTCAGTGGGGACCTTTTGCACCACACAGTTCGGGACGCGTCCGAACATCATCTTAGAATGGATCGATACACAACGCTCGCCGCTGCGCAGGCGTACTCCCAGGGTAAACGCTCTTCCTTGCTCGCTCTCATGGTTTCGCCGGTTGTTGTGTTTCTGCGCTCATACTTTCTCAAGGCTGGCTTCCTGGACGGCGTACCCGGTGTCGCGATTGCCCGATTCGCAGCTCACTACGAGTTTCTAAAGAGGCTGAAACTGTGGGAGATGCGAATGAAACGTGATTAGTGAAACGTGATTAGTGAAGCGTATTTGAGGAAAAGCGATTGCTGAAAACCGCCGGTGAGTGCCCAAAAACCGCCATCAACGACCTAACACTGCTACGTTTCACCCTTCACGTTTCACGTTTCACGCATCATCCTTCGCCTCCGCGATCACCTCCGAATACAACGCCTCTATCTGGTCAATGATCTGATCGCGTCCAAATCTGACATAGACATCGCGTTGGGCCTGGACCGACAGGCGTTCGCGAAGCGGCGCGTCCGACACCATCCAAAGCAACTTATCGGTAAGCGCGTGAACATTACGCGGCGGGAACATCAATCCGGTCACGTTGTCTTTGATGATCCCGGCGATGCCGCCGACCTGTGACGCAAGCACCGCACGGCGAGCCGCCATCGCCTCAATGGTCACCAGCGAGAAGCCCTCGTCCCACGACGGCACAACCACGACGTCTACTGCTGCAAGCAACTGCGGCATCTGGCTTACGTGACCGAGGAACCTGAGCTTGTCCCCCAAACCGAGGGAGTCCGCCATACCCGCGAGATGCCGTGTAAACCGTTTCCCATCCTCGCGCTCTTCCCCGGCGATCAAGAACTCAACATCAGTTCTGATGCGCGCCAGGCTCGCGGCCGCGCGAACAAACTCTTCCTGCCCTTTTGCCTCGGTGATCTGCCCAATACAAGCTACAACAATGTTTGACCGGATCCCGAACATTGCCCGGGCCGCGTCCCGATCCGCGGGCTTGAACCGTTCGGGGTCAATCCAATTCGGCAGCGTCCTCACCCGCTCAGCCGGTATCTGCAAACGCTCGATCACTGACGCGCGGACACCATCCGAAACTGCTATTACCGCGCCAACGTCCCGAAGCATCCATCGGTATAAAGCACCTCGATTTAGTGGCAGATAATGATGCCGCGTCAGGACAAGCTTCGCGTCGATTGTCTGCTTGCAGGCAAGCGCTGCCACAAGATAGTCGCGTCCCATGTGCGCGTGAACGATGTCGATTCCGTGATCTCTTGTAAGCTGGCTGATAGCTCGCGCCGACTGCAGATCCAGCGAGTTCCTAAGCGGCATCTCGTGCCAGGATGCCAGCACTCCGGCGAGGGACCTCCGGAGCGGGCTGTTTGACCTGACCGCGAGAAAAACCTCGTGCCCGCGACTCGCCAGACCCCTAACGAGGTCGGCGACGTGAACCTCGCCCCCGCCCATCTCGCTTGCCGAGCAAACCTGGAGGATCTTCATGAAAGCCTTTGGAGGCGTAACGCGATTGAGAGTGCGTCAATTGACCGCATTGGCGCAGCTTGACAATACTGCGCCGCGCTAATTTAATCCAGAGGATCGATTGTATCAATCCGTTGTATGCGATTCACTGATCACTCTGACTTCGAGGATCTTGGAGCCCCATTCCGAGGCCGGTGATCTAAGCAGAAAGGCGCCGATGGAAGATCTCTCGCCGTACTTCATGGCTTTTGTTGTCTTTGTTTTTGGCCTGCTGATCGGGAGCTTTCTCAACGTTGTCATCTACCGGTTGCCGCTGGGCGAGTCCATAGTCTTTCCCGGCTCGCATTGTCCCTCCTGCAACGCCGAAATCAAGTGGTATGACAACATCCCGGTAGTCAGCTACGCGATACTGCTTCGTGGACGATGCCGGCGTTGCCGCGCACACATATCGATCATCTATCCCGCAGTAGAGCTATTGGTCGCCTGCCTTTACCTTGTTCTTTTCCTTACCCACCGGGATCAGATCCTCAGCGGGTCGTGGCTCCCGTTGATAGCCGACATAGTTTTCGTCTCGCTGATCGTTCCACTGGTGTTTATTGACCTCCACCACAAGCTGTTGCCGAACGCCATTACGTATCCTGGTCTGGTTCTGCTTCTGGCCTTGAGAGTGTTCGCCCCGGATCCCTGGATCGCATCTCACACCCCGGCGCTATTCGGACTCGAGAGAGCACCGTTGTGGGAACTTTCTTTGATTGGCGCCGTGCTGGGCGCCCTGGTTGGGGGCGGGACGCTCTGGCTCGTACGCGAGGCATATTTCCGATTCAGACACGTTGAGGGAATGGGGCTCGGCGACGTAAAGATGATGCTCATGGTCGGAGCTTTTCTTGGTTGGCAGCTTACGCTCCTGACTATCTTCATCGGCTCGCTGCTCGGATCGATTGTAGGTGTGCTGCTCATCGTTCGCGGTGGTAGTATGAAAATGCAAATCCCGTTTGGCGTGTTTCTCGGCCCGGCGGCAATCATAGCGCTGCTAGTCGGACAACAGTTTATCGGGTGGTACGTGGGAATGTATCGATAGAATTTGAGCACAGGCATCCCAGCCTGGGGTTGGGTCCGGAATGGGTAGTCGGGAATGCCTGCGCTCTCGGAGATGCCCTACAGCTTACGCCAGGGAGGCGAAATATGAAGAAGCGAGCTTGCGCAGTCATAGTGATCCTTCTGTTTGCCGCGTCGTTGCCGATGACGCAGCATGCAGCATCACGCGAACCGGCTCGCGCTCGACACGGGATGGTCGCCTCGTCCAGTGAGATCGCCTCGCGTGTGGGGGTCGAGATCATGCAGCGAGGCGGCAACGCGATTGACGCGGCAGTGGCCGTCGGCCTCGCGCTCGCGGTCACCTGGCCAAGCGCGGGCAATCTCGGCGGGGGAGGCTTCATGATGATTAGGCGAGCCGGCGGCGACACCGAAGTCATCGACTACCGCGAACGCGCGCCGCTTGCTGCCTCGCGCAACATGTATTTGGATAGAGAGGATAGAGTCATCAAAGGAGCGTCAACGGTCGGATACAGAGCCGTCGGCGTTCCGGGCACGGTCGCCGGCCTGTCGCTCGCTCAAAAGCGTCACGGCAAACTTAAATGGGAGGACGTGATCGAGCCCGCGAGGAAACTCGCAGCCGAAGGCTTCACGATGACTTATCACCTGACTCGCGGTCTTCAAGGCTCCGAGAAACTGCTGACACAGTTTCCTGACAGCAAAAGGATCTTCCTTCGTGACGGCAAGCTCTATGATGAAGGTGAGCGTCTCGTTCAGCCTGAGCTGGCCGCCACGCTAACCCGATTGAAAGAGAAAGGTCCGCGCGAGTTCTACGAAGGCAAGACAGCGCAGATGATCGCCCAGGATATGAAAGCCAACGCCGGTCTGATAACCGAGAAGGATCTGAAAGAGTACGAACCGACCGTGCGCAAACCGCTTGCAGGGACCTATCGCGGCTACCAAATCGTGACGATGCCGCCTCCGTCTTCAGGCGGAGCAGCTCTGCTCGAAATGTTGAACATGCTCGAACACTACAATGTCGCCGAGCTCGGGGCCGGCTCGTCGGAGGCCGTTCATCTGATGGTCGAGGCGCAGCGACGGGCCTTTGCCGATCGCGCTGAGTTCATGGGTGATGCCGACTTCGTCAAAGTCCCGCTCGAAGGGTTGATCTCAAAAAAGTACGCCGACGATCTTGTAAAAACCATCGATCCGGAACACGCGACACCAAGTGAAAACGTGCGCGCCGGCAAACCGGCCGTCTACGAATCGACCGAAACCACGCATTTTACGGTGATTGACGAAGAGGGCAACGTCGTAACAAACACCTACACGCTGAACGGCGGGTTCGGCTCGGGTGCAACCGCTCGCGGCACCGGCGTGCTGTTGAACAACGAGATGGATGATTTCACGTCCAAGCCCGGAGTTCCCAACGCTTACGGACTGCTCCAAAGCGAGAACAACGCCATCGCGCCGCGCAAACGCCCGCTGTCGGCGATGACTCCGACGATAGTATTGAAAGACGGCAAGGTATGGGTCGCGATCGGGAGCCCTGGTGGCCCGACGATCATCAACACGGTGTTGCAGGTGATTGTCAACGTCATCGACTTTGGAATGAATATCCAGCAGGCGATCGACGCGCCGCGCTTTCATCACCAGTGGATGCCCGATCGAATCCAGTTCGAGCCGTTGGGCATAAACCGGGACACGCGGACGGCGCTTGAGAGAAAAGGGCACGTCTTCGCCGAGAGACCGGGAAACATGGGAGACGCCGAGGGCATAATGATCGACCAGAAAACCGGGATGAGATTGGGAGCGTCGGACCCGAGGTCAGCAGGCGTGCCGGTTGGATACTGAACACGCCCTGAAACTTATGACCATACAAGAACAACTAGCTCTTCTTCTGAAGGGTACTGTCGATTGTATTCCTGAAGACGAGCTTCGCCGTAAGCTCGAACGCTCGGCAAAGACCGGCAAGCCCCTTCGAGTGAAAGCTGGGTTTGACCCGACCGCACC
Source organism: Blastocatellia bacterium (assembly GCA_963737945.1). Taxonomy (GTDB): domain Bacteria; phylum Acidobacteriota; class Blastocatellia; order UBA7656; family UBA7656; genus Onstottus_A. The sequence goes on from CAVTUR010000003.1 coordinate 53,356, forward strand.
GGATATTCACGTCGGCCACACCGTGCTTATTCGCAAGATGCGGCACTTCCAGCAACTCGGTCATACCGTGATTTTCCTGATCGGCGACTTCACCGGGATGATCGGGGACCCCTCCGGGCGATCGGCGACAAGACCGGCGCTGACCCGCGAGCAAGTTGATGAGAACGCCGAGACATACAAGCAACAGATATTCAAACTGCTGGATCGCGAGCGAACCGAGATCCGATTCAACAACGAGTGGTTTTCAAAGCTCGGCGCCGATGACTTCATGAGGCTGACAGGAAAAGTAACCGTAGCGCAGATCCTCGAGCGAGACGAGTTCAAGAAGCGCTTTCAAGCACAAGCGCCGATAAGCCTGCACGAACTGCTGTACGCGCTGGCGCAAGGCTACGACTCGGTTGCGCTCGAAGCCGATGTCGAGCTCGGCGGCACGGATCAAAAGTTCAACCTCCTGATGGCACGCCAAATTCAGCAAGCCTACGGGGTGAAAGAGCCGCAGCTCATAATGACCACGCCGCTGCTTGAAGGGCTCGACGGCATCCAGAAGATGTCCAAAAGCCTGGGCAACTACATCGGGATAACCGAACCTCCTCGCGATATATTTGGCAAGGTCATGTCGATTAGCGATGAGATGATGTGGCGGTACTACGAACTGTTGACCGACCTTCCCTTGATCGAAATTGCCCAGCTGAAGGCCGCGGCGGAGCGCGGCGATCGGCACCCCCGAGACATAAAGGTCGAGCTCGCTCGCCGCATCGTCGCTGATTTTCACTCGCAGGGCGAGGCAGAAGAAGCGAGCCGCGAGTTCGATCAGTTGTTCCGTGACCGTCAGACTCCATCGGACATTCCAACCATCGAGAAGCCCGTGGCTGCGATCAAACTGGTGAAACTCCTGGCCTCCGAGGGCCTTGCGCCTTCCGTGGCGGAAGCGCAGAGGCTGATAACACAAGGGGGTGTTCGACTGAACGGCGAACGAGTCAATGACGTCAGACTCGAAATCGGATCGCAGCCGGGGGATGAATCGTTGATCCAAGTCGGTAACCGCAAGTTCTTGCGTGTCGTGTTCAAGTGAAGACAGTAAGGTCTTTCTATTCGGGGGCACGCCTCGATTGTGAGCTTATTCCTGTCCGAGACTGAAACGAGAACCCGCATAGGAACGCCCTTACAGGTCGGTGGTGACAATGAATCGTAGAGAATTCAACCTCAGTCTGATGAGCGGCGTCGCGGCAATCGGGCTCCCTCGATGGCGTTCCCAATCTGATCTTCGAGTCAGCGATGTACGATTAATCGAAAACCTCACCGCGCTATCGCAATTCGGCAAGAACCCTCAGGGCGGTGTGAGTCGCGTCGCCTACAGCGAAGCCGATCGTCAGGGGCGCGAGTACGCCGCGGGTTTGATGCGCGCTGCAGGGCTCGAGGTCAGGATCGACGCCGCCGGAAATATCGTAGGCCGGCGCGCCGGAAACGATTTGAGATTGAAGCCATTGATCATGGGCTCGCACATCGACTCGGTGCCCGAAGGTGGCAACTACGACGGCGATGTAGGCTCGCTAAGCGCGATCGAAGTCGCGCATACGCTCTCTGAGAACAAACTCACCCTGAATCATCCGCTGGAAGTCATAATCTTTGCGGACGAAGAGGGCGGTACGATCGGCAGTCACGCTCTCAGCGGCGAGATAACCGAAAAGCAACTCAATCTCGTTAGCAACAGCGGAAAGACGATTCGCGACGGGATCAAGTTTATTGGCGGAGTGCCGGACAAGATCGCAAGCATCCGCCGCATGCGCGGTGACATCGCCGCATACCTCGAGCTCCACATCGAACAAGGGGGCGTTCTCGACACCGCAAAGATCGACATCGGAGTAGTCGAAGGCATCGTGGGCATCACCCAATGGGAAGTGGAGATCGAGGGCTTTGCCAATCACGCGGGCACTACGCCGATGAATCAACGCCGCGATGCGATGCTCGCCGCCGCAAAGTTCATCGAAGCAGTCAATCGGATCGTCACCAGCGTGCCGGGCCGGCAAGTTGGCACGGTAGGCAAGCTTCAAGCGTGGCCGGGCGCCTACAACGTAATCCCCGGCAAGGTGATTCTCGGACTCGAGCTGCGCGATCTGGATTCATCGAAGATTCTGATGTTGTATCGAGAGATACACGACGAGGCGAAGCGGATTGCCAAGTCAACCGGGACAACTTTCGAATTCACCGAAACCAACACGGTCGTTCCCGCACCAACAGACCAGCGCATAAGAAAGATGATTGACGATACGGCAAAGTCGCTTGGGCTATCAACCAGGTGGTTGCCAAGCGGCGCGGGTCACGACGCGCAGGAGATCGCGCGGCTCGGGCCCGTAGGGATGATCTTCGTCCCAAGCGTCGGCGGCATCAGTCACTCACCAAAAGAGTATTCGCGCCCCGGAGACATCGCCAACGGCGCAAACGTTCTGCTGCACACGTTGCTAAAGCTGGATTCAATGACTTTGCAATAGCGGATCGGCCTACCAGCCTGCTGAAAAGGTTCCGTAGTCCCGTCTTCAGGCGAAATCTCGAACTGCGATGACTTCAGGCGGGACTACGGACCCTTCTCAGCAGCCTGCTAGAGGCTCGGTTTGAAAGCGGATCGCAACCGATAGGTACCCCACGCCACAGTCATCGACGCTCCATCATCGATCTTCTCGAGCGTAATCTTGAGCAGGTCCTGAGGCGCACCGTCCTTTGCAAACGAAAGAGGGGTTTCCAAAACCACCGTTTCGGGCTTTAGAGGCCGCGCGATTGCAGACGAAACCAGCAAGGTCCAGTTATGCTGGTCATCCGGGCGTGCAAAGATCGCGTACTTTCCGGGCTGAAGCTTCTTGCCGTTGAAGTCCAGCGCTGTCGTAGTCTCGAAAGTGGTCGGGTTGTTCATTCCCATTAACCAAGCCAGCCCCGGCTTGATCATCTCGTCCAGGTTTCTGCCCGCGAGCTTCGGGGTGCCGTAGTGAATCGTCACCTTCCCTTTGCCCAGCGCGATGCTGGTTTCGTCTTCGCCTGGCTCGTGTGCGCTCACAGCCATTTCCGCGTACCGACCCGTCAGCATCCACGTTGCGCCGATCCCTACAACTCCGATCAGGGTTACCAGGAGTGCTTTCTTCATCAGTTGTGTCCTCTCCTAATTGAATATCGACCACGTTAGCCTAGTTCGGTCCTGGCGCTATGGTCAAGGTGAGCAAAAGCGGGTGAGCAAAAGCAAGGAGCATCGCTCCGGCATACCGGATCGCTTGCAGTTCTCATTCGTAACAACTATGTTCTGCCTCCGGCGGTAGAGACTCCCGCCGAAGGATGACTTTCCAGTAAATTTCCAATCGGAGGCGTCTATGAAGCGCATGCGGGTTCTCGCGATCGCAGCCCTGGCGGCCGGTTTGTTCTCTTCCCTTCTGACAGCGGCGTACGTAACCGGCCGCACCCCGTCCATCCAGGAAACCGCGCTCGACCGCTACGTCGCCAAGCCCGACTCGAGCTATTCGTGGAAACTCGTCAATACGATTGCGGGCGAGGGCTTTAAGGGCTACATCCTCGATCTGACGTCGCAGACCTGGCGAACCGCCGCCGAAGTCGATCGTCCGTTGTGGAAGCATTGGCTAACGATTGTCAAACCCGACAACACCACTTCGAACAAGGCCCTCCTGTTCATCGGCGGCGGTAGTAATCGCGACGCCGAGCCCACAAAGATTTCGGATCGCCTCGCGAGCTTCGCGGTCGAGACCAACACCGCTGTCGCCGAGCTTGGGATGGTCCCGAATCAACCCCTCTATTTCTCCGACTCGAAAGACAAAGGCCGATCTGAAGACGACCTCATCGCCTACAGCCGCGTAAAGCAAATCGAGACCGGAGATGATACCTGGCTGGCACGGCTGCCCATGGTCAAGAGCGGCGTGCGGGCACTGGATGCGATCCAGGAGTTTCTCGCAAGCGACGCTGGCGGCAAGCTCAAAATCGATCAGTTTGTCGTTTCAGGCGCATCGAAGCGCGGCTGGACGACGTGGCTTGTCGGCGCCGTCGACAACAGAGTCATCGCCATCATGCCCACCGTGATCGACGCCCTCAACTCCGAGGCCATCACTCGTCATCATTACGAAGCCTATGGTTTCTTTGCGTCCTCACTGAACGACTACGTCAACCACAAGCTCTTTCCCGACAAGATCGGGACTCCGGAATATCAACACATCCTGGCAATCGAAGACCCCTACAACTATCGCACTCGCGACCGGCTCAAGATCCCAAAGTATATGGTAAACGCGTCGGGCGATCAGTTCTTCCTGCCGGACAACTCGCAGTTCTATTTCAGCGAACTTCAAGGCGAAAAGTATCTTCGCTACACTCCAAACTCGAAACACAACCTGGCGGGCACAGATGCCCGTGAGAGCCTGCTCGCGTTCTATCAGGCGATTCTAAACAACAGACCCCGGCCGCGGTTTTCGTGGAAGAAGGAAAAAGACGGAACATTGATCGTGACGGTCAAAAATAAACCGCGCGAGGTAAATCTCTGGCAGGCCACCAACTCGAAGGCTCGTGACTTCCGAGTGGACACAATCGGCAACGCTTACACGAGTACAACTCTGAGGGAGGAGAAGCCCGGCATTTATGTGGCTCGGGTGAATAAGCCTGAGAGTGGATTTACGGCGTTCTTTGTTGAATTGGTCTACGACAGCGGAGGGAAGTACCCGTTTAAGTTCACGAGTGAAGTGAGCGTGGTGCCGGATGCGTTGCCGTTCACGTTCCCGAAGCACTAGACCAATCGTGGGGCGCCAGCCACTCCGCCGTTGCAACCAGTTGCTTGTAACAATGATGTTATTAGAGAAGAAACTGGGGCCTTTACCGGCGTTCCTTCTTACACCGCACTAGCGCACTTCATCGAGCGCAACAAGTAACTCGTTCGCCAGAACTGGTGCGCGTTCGTCGTGTTTCAGATAGCAATAGACCGGCACGACCTGACTCCTAATCCATCTCGCCCAATCGAGCATTTCATCCTTCGTGTAGTCGCCTTTGCGCAAGCGCACATAGACAAACGGGCCGGTCACTTCGCGTGGAAAATCGGGACCCTCGCCTTCTTCCTTTTCCACCACTCCCAACGTTGTCTTGTGCTTTCGAAGCAGATCGTAGACATCATCGGCGAACCACGAATCGTGTCTGAACTCAAACGCCAGTTTCCCCTTTTTCGCAAAGGTGGTGAGAAAGGCGTCGAGAACCGCTGTGTCCTTTTTGTAATTGGGCGGCAACTGGACGAGGATCGGCCCCAGCTTCTCTTTCAACGCCGCGGCGCTCTCAAGGAAGAAGTTCATCTCGTCATCGACGTTCTTCAGCCTCTTGAAGTGAGTGATCCGCTGGCTGACTTTTAGCGTGAAGGAAAACCCCTCGGGGACTTCAGCGTACCAGCCTTCACAAAGTTTTGCAGTCGGCATTCGATAGAAAGTATTGTTGATCTCGGTCGTGTGAAAGTGCTCGGCATAGAAGGGCAGGTATTTCTTCGCGGGAAGGTCTTTGGGATAGAAGCTCCCCTTCCACTCCTTGTAGGCGAAGCCCGATGTGCCGACGAGGACTTGGTTCTCTTCGCTTTGCTTTCGAGTCGCTGTTTTCATGACTTGCACCCGGGGTAACCAGACACGTTGGCATAGTAGCTAGACGATGAGGCGAATTCAACGTGCCGATGTCGATGCTGCCACCCGCAGCCTGACAGCACAACCATCCGTCTGCTATGATGTTTGTTTCGTCAAGGAGCAAGAAGGACAACATGCAGCTAAGAGAAGACATTCGCAACATCGCAATTATCGCTCACGTCGATCACGGCAAGACCACGCTGGTCGATGCGATGCTCAAACAATCTGGCCTTTTTCGATCGAACGAAGCGGTCGTCGAAAGAATGATGGACTCGATGGATCTGGAACGCGAGCGCGGGATCACCATCATGGCCAAGAACGCGTCGGTACACTATGGCGGCGTCAAGATCAACATCGTCGATACCCCCGGCCACGCTGATTTCGGTGGCGAGGTCGAACGCGTCCTTATGATGGTGGACGGCGTGATGCTCCTGGTGGACGCCAGCGAAGGCCCGCTGCCGCAGACGCGTTATGTTCTTTCCAAAGCTCTCACTCAGAAGCTGCCTACAATCGTCGTGATCAACAAGATCGATCGCCAGGACGCGCGAGCCGCGGAGGTTGTCAGCGAGGTCTTCGATCTGTTTATTGACCTGGACGCTACCGAAGAGCAGAACGAATTCCCGGTGATCTACACCATAGCGCGCAGCGGAGTTGCGAAGCGCGAACTGGAAGACGAAAGCCCGGATCTGCGGCCCCTGTTTGATCAAATCCTCAAGACGATTCCAAAGCCCGCAGCGCCCACCGGCGGGGTGCTGCAATTGCTCGTGGCGAACCTCGACTACAACGATTATGTAGGACGGCTGGCGATCGGGAGAATCTTCTCCGGTGCCGTTGCCGTTGGTGATCAGATATCGATCTGTAAGCTCGACGGCCGGATCGAGAAAACAAAAGTGACAAAGCTCTACGCCTTCGAGGGCATGAAACAAGTACCAATCGAGCACGCTGAAGCAGGCGAAATCGTCGCGCTCGCGGGCATTGAAGACATCTACATCGGCGAAACTGTTTCTTCCGCCGAAGACCCACAGCCTCTCCCTCGAATCACCGTCGACGAACCGACCATCTCGATGATGTTCAGCGTGAACACCTCGCCGTTCGCGGGCCGTGAAGGGAAATATGTCACTTCGCGCAAAATCAGAGAGCGGCTCGATAAGGAAGTGCTGGCCAACGTGGCGATTCGAATCGAGTCTACCGAGACAATGGACACCTTCAAGGTTTCGGGCCGCGGGGAACTTCAGCTTGCGATTCTGATCGAGATGATGCGCCGCGAGGGATATGAGCTCCAGGTGTCCAAGCCGGAGGTCATCACCAAGCGTGAGAACGGTCAGCTACTCGAGCCCATCGAGCTCACGGTGATCGATTGCCCGGACAATTTTATCGGCGTGGTTACCGAGGCGCTCGGCCGCCGCAAGGGCCGGATGACCAAGATGATCAATCACGGAACGGGCAGGGTGCGAATGGAATTCGAGATTCCCTCGCGCGGGTTGATCGGATTCCGAAGCGAGTTCCTCACCGACACAAAGGGCACCGGTCTGCTGAACACAATCTTCCTGCGCTGGGATGAATGGCAAGGTGGGATCTCGCAACGGATCACCGGCGCGTTAGTTGCCGACCGCCGCGGCCCTGCTACGACGTATGCGCTTTACAACCTGCAGGAGCGCGGCGAGCTTTTCGCCAGACCCGGAACCGAAGTATATGAAGGGATGGTGATCGGCGAAAACGCTCGCGATGTCGATCTGGATGTAAACGTCGTCAGAGAGAAGAAGCTCACCAATATGCGGGCGTCGTCGGCCGACGACGCGATGCGGCTGGTCCCCTTCCGCGAGTTGTCGCTCGAACAGGCGCTCGAGTTCATTCGTGAAGACGAATTGGTAGAAGTGACTCCCTCGTCGATTCGAATGCGCAAGAAGATCCTTGCGTCCAACCAAAGACCGAAGGGCAAGAGCGCAGAGGCGTGACGTATTGGCGATTTGCGATTGCCGAATTGCCGATTGCCGATTGCCGATTGCCGATTGCCGATTGCCGATTGGCGATTGCCGATTGCCGATTGCCGATTTGGTATTTGCGAAAAACACACGGCCTGGCTTTCTCGATCTGAGCTATCTTCATTACATTTCGAAATCACAAATCACAAATCACAAATCACAAATCACAAATCACAAATCGCCAATCACAAATCGCCAATCGGCAATCGCCAATCTCGCTTCACTTCGCGTAATAGCCCTTTCTGGTACGCACGGCCGCGTCGGAACGATTGACCTCAACCTTCACCCTGCGAAATGTCCCATCCTTGTCCGGATTCGTGGGATAGTAGCCTACGCTGTACACCGTTCGAATCGCGGCAGCAACCTGTTTGTAGACCCCCGACAGATCTCCCACTTTCTCTGCTTTGAACATCTGGCCGCCGGTCAATTCGCCGAGTCGCTCCAACTGATCACGAGCAACTGCATATGCCTCCGATGAGCTGTTGCCGCGTTCGAAGACTTCTTCGTATTCGGTGTCCAGATAGATCGGAAACACGATCACATCTGATTCCTCAAGCCGCCGCGCGAGTTGATTGAATGACACGCGGCTTTGCATCGGGTTATATCGATCAAGCGAGCTATCAACGCCGTCGGTCATCACCACTATCGCGTTGCGTTGTCCCCGAGTCCCGCGAAGAGTGTCCATCAGTGAAAACCAGAGCGCTTCATAGAAAGCCGTGCCGCCTTGCGAACGATCGACTGCCTTGATCCGTCGCTTGAGCTCTTCGCGATCATTGGTCAATTGGGAGACCACGCGAATCTCGTCCGTGAAGGTCACCACGGCGACCTTGTCCTCCGGACCCAGGACTTCAACAAACCTCAGCGCGGCGGATTTAACGACATCGAGCTTGTCTTTGATCGAGCCCGACAGATCAAGCGCCAGGACCAGATTGAATGGAGCCGCCGTCGGCTGGAAGAATTCGATCTTCTGCGGCACGCTGTTCTCCGCAACCTCGAAATCCTCTTTCTTCAGGTTAGCCAACGCAACCCCGGAACGGTTTGTCACCGACACGTTTAGATTTACCAACGCCGCCTTGAGCACGACCGCCTCTTCATCGCGACTGCTTCCCTTCGCTTCGGTCTCGCCGCTCCCTGCATCGCTTGATGAGTCCTCCACCTGGTCTCTGTGCAGGACCGGTGGCGCACCTCGGCGCGAGTTGGTCGACAAGATTTCCTCATCGGGTCTTGCAATCGGTTCGGCGCGACGCGTGCTCGCGCCCTGCGTCGCATACTCGTCTGATCTAGCACTCGAACCCGGTTGAGAGACGCCTGTTGAAGATGTGCCTCCCGACGCGGGACCTGGCGTGGTTTCTTGCTGTTGGTCAAAAACCTGACTTGAATTGCGCGCTGGGCCCTGAGGCGCGGTGGAGGGGATGATTCTGACTCGCAAGCCGGAGTCACCTCCCCCGGCATTTTTGGTTTGGCGCTCACGTTCCAGCGGTCCGACTTTCGCTGTGCCGGAGCCAACATCGGCGCGGTCGCTTCCGGCAAATACAACTGACCCATTGGCTGGATAGGTGCCGCTGGACGTGCCAGAAGACGAGGGATGATTTGCGGAAGGCTGACTGCCGGTTTGAGTATCTCCCTGGTCAGCCGCCTGATCGAAAACTGAGCTGGAAGCACCCTGCGAACTTCGGGGTGGCGCGCCCGACGGGATGATTCGTACCTTTAGTCCTGAATCTCCGCCACTCGTGTTTCGCTCGGTTCGAGGGCGGGTCAGGGGACCGCTGGTCTGCGTCATGCTCGAATCGCTGCTTCGATCGCTGCCGGCGAAGACCATGGAGCCATTGCTCTGAACCGCCTGTCTGTTCGAGATGGGATCGTTCGGATCCGAGTTGTCACCCAAAGCCGGATCGCTTTTTGTTGTCCCCGAGCCGCCGCCCGTGCGCGCTGCCCCTAGTGATTCGCTGTCAGCCTGCGCCGCGGTTGATACCACACTCTGCGAAGGCTGGGAGCCAGCGGAGGAGTGGTTGTCCTCGGTCCTCGAGACTCTGGCGATCGCCGTTGTGTTCGGCCCCGGCGTGAGTGTCACATTCCCGTTCTGACTGTTGAGGATTACTTGCGCCGCGCCGCTGCCAAGCTGCCCACGAAGCGCGTGACTGCCGACTCTCTGTACTCCTGTTAGGGGAACCGACGAACGCACCGCGCCCAAGGATGAGCGCATCGCAACCCGCGCGTTATCATTCCCTGGCAGGGTGTAGGCGATGCTTCCGCTGGTCGTGTCTACGACTGCGCTTGCGAGCGAACCGCTGACATCAACGGGAAAGACGCCGCCGGTTAACTGGAGCAGTGCACTGTGCGGAACATAGATGGTCACGTCGATTCGGCCCGTTCCAGGTTTGCACTGCACGATGACAGAGTTCTGCGCCCCCATCAGCACCAGCTCCCCGGGCTCGATCGAACTTCCCGCCGGGCCTTTCTTCTCGGCGAGCACGCGCACAGTTTGAAAATCCCACGATTCAACGCGTGTTGCCCCGCGCGGATTCTCGACTATGACCTCGCCGTTGAACTTCAGGGAAAAAGTCTCGACGCGAACCGCGCTGCCCTGGGCACAAATGGGCGCGGCAGCGGTGACAAACACGAGTGCGAACAGAAGAATTGAACAAACGCGACGGACGCCGCGCTGCTGTGTGGGGGCTAACGTTTTCATGACCTACCTCCGCTGAAACGACTCGAGAACCAGTAAGTAGTCGCGGTCACAGTTTCCGCAGGATGTGCGCCGCGGCGTTTAATGGACGAATGCTCCGATTCTGATACACGCCTTCAGGGAGAGTCAAACAAAGAGCGTGTTACCTATTTGGGTATGCCGGGTGAACGTTCAGGGTTCGGGGTTCGGGGTTCAGGGTTCGGGGTTCGGGGTTCGGGGTTCGGGGTTCGGGGTTCAGGGTTCCGCGTTCAGAGTTCCGCGTTCAGGGTTCAGGGTTCAGGGTTCCGCGTTCAGTGGCGCTCGCGGTGTTTCAGCTTCGTCGTCAGGGTCAATGGCTCCGCACTGAAAACATTCAAAGCCTGGAACCCTGAACCCCGAACTCTGAACCTTGAACTCTGAACCCTGAACGCGGAACCCCGAACCCCGAACCTACTCCGCCACTAGATCGTGGGCCGCGCAGCCCCGTTCGGCCGCGCGTTGTAGCCGCGGCGGTGACGCAATGCGATATCGTCGCGCCCTTTCACGCTAACGCGAACGGTACGATACCCGCCGTTTGAGAGGGGATTCGTCGGATAGTAGCTGATCACGTACACGTGGCGGAGCTCTTCGGCGATTCTGGATGCCAGCCGACTCATGTCGCTGATCCTCTCCGCGTCGTACACCGGTCCGCCGCCGGCGGTGGTGATGTCCGTCATGAAGTCTCCACCGCTGTTTCTTCGAGGCCACGATTGAGGGGTGGCAGATGGAACGGCATTGTTTCCGGCCGGATCCCCGTTCATCAGCCTGAACGGACCGCGGCGGCGGCGCGGGAACGGGAATGGAAACGGAAATGGAAGCTGGATGCCGGGTATCGGGCTCCGAGGCCAGGGATCTACTCGAACGCCGCGACCGCCAGAGCCCGGATACCGTAAGCCATAAACCAGCACGTCGGCTTCGGTGACTGCGTTCACCGCATCACCGTAGCTCGCTCGGCCGCTTGTCGTATCGTCGCCATCTGAAAACAGTATCAGCGCCTTTCGTCCGTCGATGTTGCGGAGCTTGCGTTGCACCACTTCGTAGACCGCATCGTAGACGCTGGTCCCCGATCCGGTGTGAGCCCTGCGAATAGCCCATTCTAGTTGGCTGCGGTCGCTGGTGAAGTCGCTCAGATAGTGGATCTGACGGTCAAACGACACGACCATCACCTGGTCCTGACTTCGCAATTGGCGGACAAACGCGATCGCAGCCTCCTGAATACTGTCGATGTTCCCTTGCACGCTCGGGCTGACGTCAAGCACAAGCGCGACGCTGAAGGGCACCTCCTCGCTTCCAAACGATGCGATCGTTTGTTGAACTCCGTCCTCGTAGAGCAAAAAGTCACGCGCGCTCAACTGAGGGATATAGCGGCCCGACCGGTCGCTTACGAGAAGAGGGAGGTTCACAAGCGTGGATTCGAGTTTGACGACGTCGTCTTCGCCGCTGGACTGTGGCTGCGCGGCGCCGCCCTGTTGTTGACTTGATGGTCTACCTACGGCGCCGTCGCTCGAACTACGATCGCCCGGTTGCTCGTCGCCGGGCCGGCGCAGAACTGGCGGGCGTGGAGCTTGAGAATTCTCGTCTTGCGAGCGAGACTCTGCAGGACGCCGAAGCACTGGCGCTGGTCCCGTCGAGCGTTCGGCTCGCTCTGGATCAGCGTTGCCACTAGAAGAGGACTCTCCGCTTCGATCGCGTTGGACCCTGGATGAAGTTGGTGTCGAAGCTGAGGTTTGAGACCCGGGCGATGTCTGGACGCGAGAATCGCTTCGCGATGATTGATCATTTCCGGAGTAACTCGGGCGCTGCCTGGATGGCTGTGATGAGGGCTGCGACAAATCAGGACGCGCCGTCGAGTTGGCTGCGGGCCGTCCCGTCGCGTGAAGCGGTGGCCGATCGAAGGGTGGAGCGTCGGTGTGCGGCTGCGCCTGGGCGGCGTCTTGTCGAGAGCTCGAGTCCCTCTCTGACGCTTCGCTCTGCGGGGCACGCGAGTTCCCCGATGGTGCTGGGTCTTGCTGAGTCTCCGTCTTCCGTGGCTGTCCGGCGTTTTGCGAGGTGTTATCTGAGGACGCGGGGGCCTGTTGCTGATTTGGCTCAGCCGGCACCGCCTCTTTGGCCTTGGAGGTCTCGGAGGCCTTAGAAGTTTCGGTCTTGGAGGTCTGGCTCGAATCTTGTCCTGGAGGTACGTCAGTGACCGGATCGCCGTTCTTACTGCGCCGAGGTTTTGAAGGACTCGCGTCCTGCTGGGCCTGGTTTGGCGCCGAACCGGCGTACGCCAGCGGCAGGGGCGATATCAAGAGTGTAGCCGTCAGAACTGCGGCAAGCGACGAGCGTACAGCTTTGAACTTCATTCTTGAACTCCGGTGGTTTGATTCTAAGCGCGAGCGGCTCGCTTATGCAATTGGGCGTCTGAGGAGCGACGGTGTCGTTTTGACGTCAGAGCCGCGCTATTCAGATCCCTGGTTTTGGATGTTTGGAGGTTGGGCGAACGTAGCCTGAGGGTTAGCTTTTTCTGACGACAAAATCACTCGAACTAAGATCACGTAAAGTACGATTAGGACGTTACACTCCAGGCGATGATCTTTTGGATTAAACCCTGAGGAGCAGTCTTTGGATTCGGCAACCTCAGGCAAGCCGTCGCCAGGGCAACCAACACGGAAGAAACCTCGTGGGCCAAACGTCTAAAGATCACGTTTCAACCGTAGAAGGAGGCAGTTATGATATCGAAACACAGGCGAATGTTGCTCTACACAATGTTGATCTCTCTCTTCCTGGGCGCGTCGATGACCGTTGCGGCCGGACCCGGCCGATCGGCAGGTGTGTGTCAAAGATTGAAGCCTTGCCAACTGCTGGGTCAATCCACTGCCGAAGGAATCCTTGGGCAATCTGCTCGGCTAACCCAGGAAACATCTGAGATGAGGGGCGATGTACGTCAGTGCATGTGCGCTTACAAGGGAGTGTCGCCGGACAAGGAAACCGGGCAAGACTCAGCCCTTTTTTTCTCGTTGGAAGAGAGGGATTCTAACCCTTCGGCGGAACAAGCGAGCCAGGTACTCGCGTCAACGAAGGACGCAAATGCACTTGACCATTCGATATTGGATTTGAAAGGAGTAGGCGACGAGGCGTTCTTGTTAAGCAATGATTCCAACTCTCATCTCATTATGGCGCGGCGGGGCACAATCATCCTGCGCCTCCAAGTAAAAAGGGCAGTCGGAACGAGATCTTCAGAAGAGCTCAAGGCGTTTGCCAAAAAGGTCTCCAAACTTCTGTGACCCACCCGGAAGAAGGTGTGAAAGAATCAAGTGTTTCGTAGTTCCGCCGTCAGGCGGCATCCGGCATCTGCACGAGCGAAACGCCCGCCTGAAGGCGGAACTACGAAACCGGCGCGACCTCCTCAGTTCTTTCACCGTTTCGGAAGCTCTGGGTGACCTCATCAGGTTTGTTGCGGACAACGGGAACCACACCTCGATCCACAAGCGTAATGTCCGCATCGGACAAGCGGCTTGCGGTCCGTCTCGAGGTTAGGTACATCATGAGTGATGTCGCAAACCACGAATCACGGAGCGAGAGTGTCCGCTATGACGGCAAACTGTGGGAGGAATACCACCTTCCCAAACCATCCAACCAGGTGGGCGTATCTCACGCGATGCGCACTTATCTGTTTCATACTGATGCCCGTCGCGCCAAACCTCGGACAGACAAACAAAAAGTCCGAAGCGGCCGACGTAACCCATAATCCTATGTTACAGGTCGCTGCGACCGTTGAAACCGATCCGGTTTCTACCGGCGGCGATTCGGCAGACGACACGACGCTATGGATCAATCCGTCCGATCCATCCCAGAGCCTCATCATAGGCACAAACAAGCAGCGAGGCCTGACGGTATATGACTTGGCAGGCAAGCAGCTTCAATTCCTGCCCGACGGAAGGATGAACAATGTGGATCACCGCGATGGCTTCCCACTCGGCGGTGAGAAAACCTCGATCGTAACAGCAAGCAATCGCAGCAATGATTCCCTGGCCATCTACCGAATCAATCCCGCGACACGGCAGCTGGAAAACATTGCAGCGCGTCGAATCCCCGCCGCTCATGCCTATGGCGAGTGCATGTATCACAACCCAAAGACAGACAAGTTCTATTGCATCATCACAAGCAAGAGGGGAGTCGCCGAGCAGTTCGAGCTATTCGACGATGGGAAGGGCCGCGTGGACGCGCGCAGCGTGCGGCGTTTCAAGGTTGGCTCTCAGATTGAGGGTTGCGTGGCCGACGACGAACTGGGCTACCTCTACATCGGCGAGGAACGGGTCGGCATATGGAAGTATCAGGCCGAGCCGGACGCCAATCTGGATCGGGTGAAGGTTGACGGCGTGGGGGCCGCGGGCCACATTGTTGCCGACGTCGAAGGGCTCACGATTGCTTTCGGAAAGGACGGCAAAGGTTATCTGATCGTGTCGAGCCAGGGAGACAACACCTTCGTCATCTATCGCCGCGAAGGTGACAATGCCTACGTCAAGAAGTTCCGGATCGTCGCGGGGAACGGGATTGATGAAGTAACCGACACCGACGGGATATACGTCACGACCGCAAACCTTGGGCCTGGGTTTCCCCGCGGTGTTTTTATCGCGCAGGACGGTGCGAATGACAAAGCCAACCAGAACTTCAAACTTGTACCCTGGCACTTGATCGTGGATGAACCGTGAATCGGGCTTTGTGATTGCCGATACAGAGAGTGTTTCGTCCTTCTTCCAGACTGTCGGCATGCTCTCGACCAGCACCCGAGCGTTTTCGTCCTTGGCGTCCGGTGTGGCTACGGCGCGGCCAGGCGTGCATCTTGCACTTCGTCTCCTCGCGGAATTTTAGGGCTAACATTCAGCCGCTTTCTCACTGCGGAAGTCCGACGCGGCTCAACAAATCCAGTCGGAACCAGATGTTTTTTCTGCGCCCGTATCATAGAACCGCAATTTTTTTTGGAGGCCGGTACGTCGCCGACCGGGTGACACTCCGCTTGTAAATCGCAATATCGCAAACCACGCACCATCGCTCCCTTTGTTGAAAATTTGCAATATTGCAAGCCCGGCACCAATCTCACCGACTTTTATACGCTCCCGCATTGCGGATTTAGAAACTGCCAGCGGACGTAGATGCCAGGGAGGAACTAGAACTGAGAGGCTACTGGGTCTTACGCTTCAGAAAAATCCTCATACCATCGAAATCGAAGGTCACCGAATAGGGCCTGAAGAACTGGTGCGAGATCAAACCGGCTATCCGAAAGCCGTACGTCAACTCCAACGACGCAGGGAACGGGCCGAACACACCCATGAGGTCTCGCTCACTTGCCCCACCAAGCGAAAGTTCCTCCAAATTGAACGGAACGATCTTCATCGAGCCGCCGCCGCCGATCCCCGTGCCCCCGCTCCCGCTCGACAGCTTGATTCCTGCCTCGTCAAGAACCGACTGCGGTCCGGTGAACCCGATGCCGGCGGCCCCTGTATCCGCGAACAGCAGGACGGGGGCGCTCTTGTTGACTGTCCCCCATGCCAACATCAGGTGGTCGCCAGCCATCCAGTAGGGGACCACAATCGCCTTACTCGCAGCGGCATCCTCGAACTGCGTCAGGTTCCCCTTGTTTCTGCGGCGCAAGATCAACTCGCCGTTTGTATAGTCGATGGTTGAAAGGAAGTGATAGAGAACCACCGTTCCGATAATGCCGTCTACTTGTTTGCCTCGCGCCGCGGCGGCAAAGCGTCGCGTGTTCAGCATGCTGACGGGGACGTTTTTCACGACGAAGTCGCCGAGCGTAATCGAATCCACTCGTCCCTCCCCGGTATCAGCCTTTAGTCCGCCGCCAAAGGTTCCCTGCTCGACGCCGAAATCGTCGACGCCAATCTTTTTGGCGAACTCTGTGTCAACCACGACCTCACTGGCCCCGGTGTCTATGAGAAAGTTCACCTCTTCGTTGGCATTTACTCTGACGCGAACCAGCGGGAGAGGATCCGTGTGAACGAACTTCAAGCGCGTGATTTGCGCGTCCCCTTCAATGCGGTATGGAACTCTGCCCTTGAAGCTCGCGAGCTTCTTTGATTTTGCTTCACGGCCGGCGGCGGCAAAAAGAGGCGCGGCGCGCTCGAAGTCGTCCCGCCGGTAGTAAACCTCGCCGAGCAGCGATTTCGCGGATTTCTCTTCCGGCATCAACTCGACAGCCCGTGCGAGCCGCTTCTGCGCTTGATCAAGCCTGTTGCCGAGCAGCGCTATTTGGCCGAGGCGAAGCGCTGCCCAATAGCTCTTCGAGTCTTTGGCTGCCACCATAGTGTAAAGCTTCTCAGCCTCAGCGAACTTTGCAGCCTTGAAAGCGCTGTCGGCGGATTCGAGTAGCGTACCCGGATTCTCCGTTTGCGCGACCGCCAAAGTCGAACGTCCAACCGCGAGCACGCATAAGACAAGCGCGATCAGAAGTTGTTTGATGCGCATGATGCTACACATTCCTTTTGTTCGCTCCTCGTGAACTGGATTCGGATCTCTACCGCCATTCGCGACCTATTCACTTCTCCGTCGAAGGCGGTCCCATCCTCTTATTCCGGCGGGACCGCCAAAAAGTTGCATTTTCATTCCTCGGATAGTACGCCCACACACTGCGATTCTGCGATTCCTTTCCTCGCGCTCAATCTTCCTTTAGGGGCGCACGCCACACCAGCCAGAAACCACCAACCTAGCAAGGCGCCCTTTGGAGATGGGGCCGTTTCTCCAAAACTGCAATTTCGACGCCTTAGTTGAATTCGACCGAAGCTCCAATCACACTCGCAATCCTGCCCCTTCCTTCATCAGCTTCTGTCATCCTCGTCGTGACTGCTAGAATGCACAGGTTTGATATTGACTAATCTGAACTTGGCTCTTCAAATCAATCAACGCAATCTTAAATTTGTCGGCATTAACATCGAGAAAGGTCTGCTATGAAACGAATGCGCGCGTTGGGAATGATCGTGCTCCTAGCGGCTCTGGTTGCGACGAGCGGGTGCGGCCGATTCGCCAACTCTGCCAAAGACCCAAAGGAGCAGCGCTTTGTCGTCATCTCTCAGGTCTACAACGAGATTATCTGGGCACTCGGCGCACAGGACCGTGTAGTCGGCGTAGACTACTCGAGCACTTATCCTCCCGAGGTCAAAAACGTCCAGACCGTCGGTTATCATCGCGCGCTCAGCGCCGAAGGGATTCTCTCGCTGCGTCCGACCGCGATCATCCACGACAACAACATCGGGCCGCCTCAGGTCGTCGAACAGCTTCAGAATCTGAACATTCCGATGAAGACATTTGACGCAAAGAACAATTCAGTCGACGGCGTCAAGGCTCTGATTCGTGAAATGGGCGCCTATTTTCACGCTGAGGCGAAGGCCGAAGAGTTGTGCTCGAATATCGACGCGCAGATGAAGGATTCGCTCGAGCAAGTAAAACAATACGCCGATCATCCTCGGGTTGCAGTCATACACTTTGGCCGTGCCTCGAACATTTACATGCTGGTCGGCAAAGGCGGAAGCGGCGACGGGGGCGCCGCGAGTCAGATGGTGGAATGGGCCGGCGGGGAAATGGCGATCGACTCGCGAGGAATGCAGCGGATGACATCGCCCGAGATTGTCGCCCAGGCGAACCCCGATGTGATACTGCTCACTGATGTTGGTTATGACCGGCTCGGTGGCTCGATGGATCAAGTCAAGGCGCTCCCCGGCGTCGCCACGAGCAACGCGGCCAAGAACAATCATATCTACCGCATCGAAGAAAATGAGCTAATGTACTTTGGTCCGCGAACAGGCGAGAACATCGGAAAGGTCGCCGCGGTCATTCATCAGAAGTGATGGCGAACAAACGCGGCGCGCGACAAGGATTGCTCCTCGCCCTGGCCCTGGTCACTGTGCTGGCGGCGGCGGCGTCCATTCGCTATGGCGCGATGGACTTTCAGATACCGGACATCGTACGCGCCTTCAATTCACTTCTTCCCGGCCACGCTCCAACATTGGATGAGCGCATTTTTCTGGAATTGCGTTTCCCTCGCGCGATTCTTTGCCTGCTGGTTGGCGCCAGCCTCGGCGTCGGGGGCGCGCTAATGCAAGCTCTCTTTCGCAACCCTATTGTAGAACCGGGACTCGTCGGAACCTCCAGCGGCGCAGCGTTTGGTTCTGCGCTGTTCTTCGTTCTCGGAGGAGTGTTGCATATGACCCCAAGCGTTTGGACGCTCCCTCTGGCGGCTTGTCTTGGCGGGGTTGTTTCAACCTATCTTGTTTTTCTTCTCGCGCGATCAAGCGAGGACGGCCGCGCATCTATCGTGATGCTGTTATTAACCGGTCTCGCCGTCAACGCGCTGTTCATGAGCGCGATTGGTTTCTTGTCTTACATTGCTCGCGATCCTCAAGCGCGTTCGATAACCTTCTGGAGTCTAGGCACGCTAGCGGGGGCGAACTGGCGCGCGGTTCAGATAGTCAGCGTATCGACGATCGCCGGCACGCTGATCGCTCTGCGGTACGCGAAACAGCTCAACGCGTTGATGATCGGCGAAGAAGAAGCTACTTATCTGGGAGTGAATGTGAATCGGTTAAAGTGGATCGTTCTTTCGATCAACGTGGTGATCGTGGCGGTGGCCACGGCGTTCACCGGAGTTATCAGCTTTGTCGGGTTAGTCGTGCCGCACATGCTTCGAATGATGCGCGGGTCGGACAATCGCTTTCTGATTACGGGCAGCGCGTTGCTTGGCGCAACGCTTCTGAGTCTCGCGGATTTGATCGCCCGGCTCGCGCTGCAACCAGCTGAGTTGCCAATCGGCATAGTCACGTCCGCAGTCGGAGTGCCGGTTTTTTTGTGGCTGCTGCGAAGGCGGCGCTACGTGTTTTGATTTATGCTCGAAGGACACAACATTACGTTTCTAGCCGGCAAGCGGGAGCTGATTTCCGGCGTTTCCGTTTCGTTTGCGCCGGGCCGTCTTCATCTTGTGATCGGGCCAAACGGAGCGGGCAAATCGACGTTGATCAAGGTGCTGGCGCGACTGCTTCGTCCACAACAAGGTAATGTGCAATACGAAGGCGCCGACGTAGCGCGCGCGAGTGAAGTAAATCTGGCCAGGCGGCGCGCGGTGCTCTCGCAGGCTGTGGAAGTCGCTTTTCCGATGACGGTTCGAGAGGTTGTAATGATGGTCGGTATCCTCATTTTGGAGGTCGGCCCGGTCCCGCCGACGTGACGATCGTCGACGAAGTGATGTCGTTTTTCGATGTTGTGGAATTCGGCGAGCGCAACTATCAAACCCTCAGCGGCGGCGAACGTCAGCGGGTGAATTTTGCGCGAGTGCTGGCGCAGGTGTGGAACGCGGGTCAGGGAGTAGGCGATGGCTCGACGGCTAGCTGCCGATACCTGTTCCTGGACGAACCGCTCACTTTCCTCGACATTAGGCATCAGATCGATTTCATGAAGAAGGTGCGAGCCTTCGCTGACTCGCCGGACGTCGTGACCGTAGGAGTTGTTCACGATCTGAATCTTGCCGCGCGGTTTGCGGATCATCTGGTGATGCTCAGCGAAGGACGGGTGGTGGTTTCGGGCGGCATTGACGAGGTGTTGACTGCCGATAACATACGGCGAGTGTTTGGCGTCGAGCCGATGTTTCTTCCGGCGCCCGGATCGCGATGGCATCTTGTCTTCGACTGATCGACGCACGGCCCTGAGGCCCAAACGCCGCAGGGATCGTTGGCGTCTGGAGGCCTGTACGTCGCCGACCAAGTGCACTCCGCTTTAGATTGCAATATCGCAAGCCCGGCACCAACCGCACCCTTTGTTGAAAATTGCATTATTGCAAGCCCGGCACCAATCGCACCCCCTCAAATACGGGTCGCCCACGCCGATTGATAGCGAGAAGGATAGCGAGAACTCATGCCTACTGAATCGGAATCCATCGACGCAGGTTGTCAGGGTCACGTCGCAGATACTCGCCTGAGCTCCAAGCCGTAACCTAGCCAACCGTCCAACCTTGGATTCGTGACCGATCTTAACGACGAAATAGTTTATTGGAGATATCAGACTGATCAGCTTGCGTTAAAGGCCCACGTTAAGAACCACGTCGTACGTCCAGCGACCTAAATGCAACCCGACACCATCGTACACCGCTGCGCGATATCGGAATTGGTTGCCATATCGATCGACACGCCTTGACGGTTGAGGATGAAGGCAGCTCGTGTGATTACAGTCTCAGGCGTAAACGGACCAATAAACATGGCGCTCACGTTTTTTTCACTGTGATGCTTATTTCTGACATCGACGCACACACACCAATCTTGATTAATTTCGACAGCTCTTGAGTCAATTTTGCAAAATGAGTCGATCATTCCGGCAAAATAGAAACTTGCAAGAATGTTTTGTCTAGATTGGATAAAGCTTCTGCCAACATCCGAACTAGGCCTACCAGGTAGCCTTTAAGTGTTGCGGGTCGGTACAACTACATCCAGATAGGATTATCGTACATCCAGATAGGATTATCGGGCGAAGCGATTAAAAGACCGAGCTGCGATCGATCTTTCACACGGTGTTAAGCATCAATAACAACTGCAAGCGATCACTATGCTGAACCAATTGGTTCCCTCGCAAAGTGTTTGCTGAATATCGCAGTACTGCATAGAATCAGAACAATAGACTTGGTCGAAATAGACGGCGCATCCACCGCTGGAACCACTGGAGTTGTATACATCAGAACACATTTCAGGATTGTCGAGAGCATAACAGTTAGCTGCGCGCACCCTTGCAGCACCCGCAATCATGACAAGCCATACAACTAGAAGCCCTATCCTACAAATCTTCGATATAGTTTCTTCAGACACACCACCTCCAAATAGCGCGTAATCTAGCTTTCTACTTGCCCATCTCATCAAACACGGGAGAGCTAACTGTCCCGTTCGGGCCGAAGAAAAAAATGATCGACGCCACAACTGGAACAGGTTTACCCTCTGGAACAAATGGTCTGAATGTCCAGTCCTTAACAGCCTGCGTTGCAGTTTCCAGAAACGCCTGATTCCCTCTCACAGGGATGATCTGCCTAACGATCCCTCCCTCATCAATTGTTATCCTAAGGAGCGCTACTTCTAGATTCGCCGCAGTAATCCCGACCGGGCAGCTTGGCTTCTTGAGACTTATAAGATTTGTCCCCAGCCATTTAGGTGTAGCAACGTACTGATTGTCTTGAGTCTTAAATACGCGAACCGTATTAGAAGCTTGTTGAGGGTTTGCTAGCTGTGAGACGAGGGTACGAATACCAGCAACCTCTTGCGCTAAAAACACCCCGTTATGAACAACTAGCCCATTACTCAGCGTCCCACGGGCGATCGTTCTATCGGGCGTTTCAATACTCACCTCTGTACCCGCGGCCACGGTTATATACAGCAGAATACTTCCTACCGACTGCGACAGTCCGGTCGCTTTGATAATGCCCGATTGAACGTCGAGTCGATCTTGTGGCCAATCAACAATCTGAGAGATCGTGCGAATTGATTTTGATCCCAAATGGCTAAACAAGACTTCGCCCGCGACTAGTCCCGTCGCTTGTTCGCCTGCCGCGCAAACTCCAACGATGTAGTCTGTTGTCGGGGAAAGATCGGCCAGTAAGATGCGAAGTTGCCCGCCAGATGTCGAGATACCGATCCTTTGATAGTCCCAGGTTATGCCTGCACCTTGGCTGCTGACCGATGGTGACGATTCGGTAACTTTTGCCGCCAAAGCACTTGCTCTCTTTGAGCCAGCCAGGTTCATACTCACCAATACGACCAAGCCGACTGCCGCGACCACGCCCGCATTTTTTACACTGGAGGTCATTTTTTCTCCTTCCGGCGATTCAATAGCATGAACAGTTCTCTATATAGAAAAAGCCACCGGGGTTGTCGCACAATGTAACATTACATTCGCAGTATTGTGCGGGCTCCCCAGCCCCGCAATAGAACTGAGTGTATGAATACCAACAGTTCCCGCTTTGGCCAGTCTGGTAATACTCGATGTCGCAAAATTCGAACTGCATCCTCGTCGATGCAGATTGAATGGTGCTGGCCGGAACAAAAAGAAATAATAGTAAACTAAGAAGAAGAGCTTTACGCCTTGCGGTGTGAAATATCATAACTGAGTGCGGCTTATATCACAGAGCGTCCTGAGGTCAACATCTAAATCGCGGAGGTCATATTACCGGGAAAGAATCCAATATATTGCCTATCTCTTATGATCTGAGTGTTCGCTCCTGAGTCTCTCAGCTTCTCGGAATATCTCCTCGACTTCCGCGATTACTCTTGAAGTTGTGGTCTCATCCCAGGAAGCTTGGTAGCCTGATTGTATTTCATCTGCTTGTCGCCGGTATAGCGTAAGAATAATCTTATGGCACTCTTGGCATAGTCTCGCCGTCTCCAGGTTAGAATCGGTGGCGCTCCATCGAGCGGGTTGGGCTCGCTTGACTAGGCGATCCATCTCAGTAACTTCCTGGGGAAGATTGATTGCGCGGTAATCGTGCAAAGTCTTAATTGTAATATCACCTTCGGACGTTATGAGGAGATATTCCTTTTGGCCTTCTCCTGTTAGGCCGCCACCGAACACTTTCACCTCAACAAACCATCCACCAGGTGACAAGGGCTTCATTGCTCCAGGATAAGGGTTCGACAGTGACTTGTACGACGGCACTCGCATGGCTCTAAACGCTTCGGTTTCCTTATCTCCCTGCTTAACCATACCGGACATTTCCTGATGGCCTTTGTCGTCTCTGACTTGCGCAGGATACATTGGCGACATAAAGGTCAAGACAAATAACGGATAAACCAAAAACTTAGTCATCTTATTACCCCTAAGGTTCTTGTGTAATCTTACCTCTTCTGAGCTTCTTCGCTAAACCTTACCCAAGGTTCTACACCTTCTCTTCTAGCGATGCAAGCTACTAAATAAGGAGAATGTTGTTTTCTTGATAATAAACTACCAACCAGCTACATGCCGGTGGTTTCTGTCCTGTCGACGTCCCTCGGCCTAAGCAGCAAGTGCCTCCGCATATCGTAAGGCGCCAAGAAGGGATTAGGCTTGGAAAATACCCAAACCAAAAGAAATGACCCAAAAGAAATGACCCGGGGTCAGGCGTGCAATTTGCGAAGCGACCGGGAAATGGCGATGTAGTCTAGTGGGTGGGAAGCCCACCTCGGAAGGCCTAGCCAGCCACCGAGTAGCGAGACCTTGGGAGGCGGCAGTAATGCTTGCCTCTAAGCGTAGGCCAGCGAGCACGTAGGCCGTAAGCCGAAAGGTTGAAGGGATTGCGCCCCGTAAACACGGACATAGGAAGGACGACGCCGTGCATATGGCGGAAGTCAAGACAGGTGCAGCCGAAAGGGCGAGGAAGTGCCTGCTACCTCGGGGTCTGAGACCATGGCATGCGTGACATCAAGACTACACGGCAACCCGGGAGGCCCTGCCACTGCTGTTGATTGTCAGAATGTTGTGGCCGAGTTTTGTCATGGTGGTTTGGGCAGAATCTGGGTTGCGGGGCTGAGTTGGGGCGTAGAAAGAAAAGGAGAGCGGAGGATGGCTGGGGGTGGTTGAAGGAGTTAGGAAGAGCGATCGGAAGGGTGGCGGTGGTGGGAGAAGGCCTTTGCAAGCCACTTGCGGAAAGTGAGACGGTAGCTGGAGTCAGAGACCCGTCGGTCGAGGCACCAAGCGTGAAAGGTTTTGAGTTCCTGAAGCAGATTCAGAGCCGGGTATTCGGCATGCAGAGCCGCGAAGAAGTAATCATCCTTTTTGGAGTAAAGAAAGTCGGGGAACCATTGCTGAAG
Source organism: Blastocatellia bacterium (assembly GCA_963737945.1). Lineage (GTDB taxonomy): Bacteria > Acidobacteriota > Blastocatellia > UBA7656 > UBA7656 > Onstottus_A. Next base: position 77,474 of record CAVTUR010000003.1, read on the forward strand.
ATAGAGGCGGATCTCATCCAGTTGATCGGGGGAGGGTGAGTGAGGTGGATGGAAAGGATGGCTTGGGTTGGACATCATCCAACCTCCTCGGCGGCCAGGCGGACATGGTCGGCGGAAACTTGTTTGGCCCCTTCCGAAGCGCAGGCCAGCAGCGCGAGCGAGGGCAGATGGTGCCAGGCCTGCGATTTGCGATTCGCTCTTCAATTCTTGAGTTCCACCTCTGTAATCAACCTCCTGATCTGCTTCACAAGGTTCTGCAGTTCGCTTGAGTCTGTCATCTTGCTCTTTGCCGAGTCCAACCTCCTGCTCACTAGCGAGCTGTCTACCCCCATCAGCTTGGCAACCGCCGTGTTGCTTGCTCCCAATTCGTGCGCCACAAATATCATTGCTTCCTTTGCAGTCACTATCGCGCGCCTCTTGCTGCGGCTGCAGATCTCTTCTTGCGTCAAGCGAGATGCATTTGCGGCCGCCTCTATTAGTCCTTCCAGATTGGGTGTTGAGCGTTTCTCTATCTCTGGTCTGGCACCCCTTGGTATTTCCCCCACTCGTTTCTTCGTCTCATCAACGAACTCTTCCGACCCGAGAATCCTCCCTTCCTCTGCTCCGTAGAATTCCTCTCGGTGGCCACCCTTGATGCCCGCCTTTACAAACAACCCGAAGCGCTCCCGCGCCAGCTTCTTGGTGCCTCCAAAATGTCGTAAAACCCGTTCGATGTCGACCATCCCGGGCTCTTTCAATCCGATGTAGGCGAGATGACTGCTGTACGGGTAAGCCTCCGGCGTGCGAACTATCTTCGCTCGCACTGGGTTTAGGTGGATGTACCTTACCAGCTCCGCCAGGTACTGATCACTCTGACAGAGTATCCCCTTATACCGGCTTTGAAATAAGTGACCAACCCTTCCATATCTCTTGTTGTAGTATCGACTGTAGCCAGTCAGCAGGCGATGCATCACTCGGCCTATCGCAACCTTCCGACGTTCCACCAGCAAGTGGATGTGGTTGGGCATCAAGCAATAAGCGTAAAGGAAGAACCGTAATTTGGCCTTCTGGACCGCCAAAAGGTTGAGCATTTTTTGATAGTCGTTGTCGTCCCCAAATATATGTTGTCGATTGTTGCCTCGCGTGAGTATGTGATACAGACCACCCTCTACTTCGAGCCTGGGTTTTCGAGCCATAACCTATCGTCTCCAATCCTGCGACTCACGGAATCGCAAATCGCAGGCCCGGCACCCAGGTTTCCGGCAGATGTTTTGCCTTTCGGCGACTCCAACGAATCACAACATTGCAGGCCCGGCACCTCACTGGCGCCTAAACGGACCCCGCCTGGGGAAGGCACTATCGGGTGCAGTGCTTTTTTAGGACAGCAGGGTCACGCCCAGAAGTTCCTATCCAGCGTTCGGTACTGTATCGCTTCGCTCACGTGGCCGGGCTCGATGCTCCCCTTCCCTTCCAGATCGGCCAGCGTCCGGCTTACCTTCAATATCCGATCGTAAGCGCGAGCCGATAGCCCAAGCCGAGTGATCGCGTTTTCCAAAAGCCCCTTTGAAGCGGAATCAATCCCACAGTACTTGCGTATCAATCGCGGCGACATCTGAGCGTTGCAGAAGATTCGCTCGCTGGTGAATCGCTCAAGCTGTACCCGGCGGGCGCGGACTACTCGCTCGCGGATCTCCGCTGAGCTCTCCGCTGGTGTGTCGCTCGCCAGTTCTTTGAACTTCACCGCCGGCACGTCGATGTGTATGTCTATCCGATCGAGCAACGGACCCGAGATCTTCGACACGTATCGTTGGACCTGTACCGGCGAGCAGTTGCACTCTCGAGTCGGATCATTATGGAATCCGCACGGACAAGGGTTCATTGCCGCCGCGAGCATGAATCGCGAAGGGAACGTCAACGACATCGATGCGCGGCTGATGGTCACTTTGCCGTCCTCGAGTGGCTGTCTAAGCACTTCAAGCACGTTCCGTTCAAACTCAGGCAGCTCATCCAGAAAGAGCATGCCGTTGTGAGCAAGTGACACTTCACCCGGACGAGGCACCGCGCCGCCGCCAATCAAACCCGCGTCGGAGATCGTGTGATGAGGAGCACGAAACGGCCGAGTCGTGATCAAGCCGTGTTTCTCGGTCAACCCGACAACACTATGGATTTTTGTGCACTCGAGGGCCTCTTCAAATTCGAGCGGCGGAAGAATGGTCGGCATGCGCTTGGCCAACATCGTCTTACCTGAGCCAGGAGGACCTATGAGCAAAATGTTATGCCCGCCCGCGGTGGCTACCTCGATCGCGCGTTTCGCATGCGGCTGGCCGCGCACTTCGCGATAATCATCAGGGTAATGATCGAGGTTCGACAACAAGGCCTGCGTATCAATGGTCAGCGGCCTGGGCGGTTGGTCGGTGTTGATCAAATCAACCACACCACTGAGCGTCGCGACCGGATAGACGTCGATGCCCGTGACAACCGCGGCTTCGTGGGCATTCTCTTCGGGCACGATCAATCGCCTCACCCCGAGGCCGCGGGCCGCCACCCCCACCGGCAACGCGCCCTTGATCGGACGAACTCGCCCGTCCAACGACAACTCGCCCACGATCAGCGTGTCGCTCAGTTCTTCCCGTTTCAGATCGCCGTTGGCTCCGAGTATTCCGATAGCAATGGGCAGGTCGAAACTCGAGCCTTCTTTCTTTACATCGGCCGGAGCAAGATTGACCGTCACCCGATGGATGGGAAAAAAGAAGTTGCAGTTGTTGATGGCTGCGCGTATGCGCTCGCGACTTTCCCGAACGGCAGCGTCCGGTAAGCCCACCATCGTGAATACCGGCGTCATGCTATCGCCGGACCGCGGGGTCAAGTCGACTTCGACATCCACGACGTAGGCATCGATGCCAAACACTGCAGCGCTAATGGTCTTGAAGAGCATTCCGACTTCCTCCTTCGGGATCCGTTTTGAGATGCACTTAAGCTGGGAACCCAGGAAGCCAGAAATTCATCCCTGCCTATGATTCATAGGCGAAAAACTACCTACTTAATACCGCACCGGGTGCGCGGTGCGCAAACCTGAAATTTTTGGGACGTAGAAATCAAAACTGAACCAGGGTGTTTCGCGCAAAGACGCAAAGGGCCGCCAAGACGCTAAGGAATCAAACCGAGCGCTGTTATCATGCGGTTGGATTTGCCCGACGTTCTGATATCCTGATCCAGGAGAGACCAAGATGGACGAAATAACACACCGAGTCTTGAATCTATTCGCTCAAATGAAAAGCGACACGCTGGACCTCCACACTCTCTTTGAAGCAGGCGGAAATGACCCTGATGCTCGCACTCAAGTGCTCGACGTTGTTGCGCGTCTTGTTCGAGAGGGACTCCTTGAGGAAAAGAGCAGCGATTTCTACGCGCTTACAACCAAAGGCCGATCGGCCATCGGCAATAGATGAAAAGCCTCGGCGACACTCTACTGACCGTCGCAGTGCTCGGGGGAATCCTCGTCCTGAGCGCGGTGTTCACCAACTGGTTTACTCGAAGGATGTATTACAAATGTACCGAGTGCGGCAATCTCAATGCCAAGCGAAGGACCCATTGTAGAGTCTGCGGCAATCTGTTGGGTCAATAGCTAGAGATTCAACTGCTGCGCCTTCTCTTCTATCGCCTCAAACAGTCGATGCCGCTCCCCTTCACCTTCAGCCTTGCGATACTCGGTTAACAGCTCCTTCATAGACACAAACTCTTTGTACAGACCGGCATTTTCGATCGGCGGAGTCAGGTAGGACACGAGCTCGGCGTAGGAGCGCCGCTTCGCGATAGTTCCTTCGGACGGATTGTTGACGCTGTAGATGTAGATGTTCGGCAGCTCTCCGATCAACCGATCGGGCCAGCACGTCTCGGAGAGACCGACCTGCTTGCCCGGCATGAACTCCAATGCGCCGTGAGTGCCTACGTGCACCACCGCATCCGCGTGAAAGATCTTTTCGAGATAAGTGTACAGCCCCATGAAGCCGTGGTGAGGCGCTGCGCTTTCGGCCGCCAGCAAGCGCATGGGATCGCCCTCGTATCCAAACGTCGGCTGGACCCCGATAAAAACGTTGCCAAGCTGTATCCCTAACACCAGAATCTCTCGGCCGTTTGAATTGATAGCGCCCGGCGCTCGTCCCCATTCCCGCTCGATGTCGTCGACAAAAGGACAGAGGCGTCGATATTCTTCCACGCTCATTCGATAGGCGACATTCGCGAGCATGCCCGAGTCAGCCGAGTTACCTTCAAGCAGCATTTCGCGCAATTGATCGGGCGTGTCCGGCACATCGACCGTATATCCGTCTGATTTCAGCTTTGAGAGGATTTCCAACACGCTCGGAAAAACATCCAGGTCCGCTGCCGTCCCGATGTTTCCTTTGTTAGGAGGAAAGCAAAACAACAGGAGTGCAAGCCGCAACTCATCTCGCGGTGCGACACGCAGCCGGTTCCAATTCGCGAGACGCCGGGCGATTCGCCGACATCGATCCTCGAGCGGTTCGGGTTGATTCCCGTTCGCAGGCAATCCGCCGTAGACGAACGGCTCGGTCGCCCCGTCGATCTCGGGAATCGCGATCTGCATCGCCGCTTGAATCGCGTTCAGACCGAGTTTGCTTTCGTTCCAGTGCTCGATCGTCTGAACATCCAGCGAAACCATCGAGCGAAACGGCACATTCATAGCATTCAGAAACTCCGCCGCGGCCTGACTGTCGTTCATCGCGGGCCCACCCACAAAGCTGAACCCTGTCAACGACACAACCTGGCTCACACGCGACTTCGCGACAGGTTCTTGTACGGGCATCTCTCCGTTGTCGCTCCTGTCAACGCGACGTGCACTTTGCTTTCCAGCGAGGGGCGCCCGGGGAGGGACACCCTTACGAGGCTTTGCTTCTTCAACAAAGAACTTTCGGCACGCATCGCGATTGTCCATGAAAGTCGAGATCGCGGGGATCACGCTCAAGCCTTCATCCTCAATCGCCCGGATCAGTCCGTCGTAATGCCGCCGCGCATCACTGACAATCTGCGGCCGCATCAAAAGAAGACCGATAGTGTGATCGCGATCAAGAGAGCGCGGGCGCTTGCGCTGATACCACTTTTGATAGCCTTCGAATGTCTCAAACACGCTCGGTGCATCGGGATGATAAATTCCCATGACTGGCATCGTTTCCGCTGCCTCGACCTTTATTGCGCGATTGTCTCCCGGCACGTAGTGCTTGATCGCGTAAAGCAACATGGCCCGGATGTTGTTGGGTGTTGGTTGAAGGAAGTAGCCGAACAACAAGAGGTAGCTCTTGATATCTCCGAGTTTGCCTGCGCTCGGGACGAACTTTAGAATCGAGGGCAGCTTGCCGATGAGCTTTACATATTGGTCCGTTTTCGCCGGAGGGCCTCCTCGTTTGGGAGCAGCGCCGTCACGCGTTGGGGTTCGGCCCCTGACGAAGTCGCTCATCCACGTCACGAGCTTTTTTGCGATACTCGGCGCCGATGTCTCTTCATCGCCCTGGTCACCCGACGCGCCCGGCTTCATGAGTTTTCCGAAGTCGAGCTTCCCCAGGCGCGTCCGGCGCATAAGGTCAGGCATGCAGTTAAAGGCGATAACCGCGTGATGACGTTTTTGATGATGCTCGAGCGCCTTTTCGATTCGAGCGGCGTTCTCACCCTCGGTCACGTGGATGACGAATACCAGATCGCTGACACCCAGGTCGCCCTCTGCCGCGCTCCATTCCGCTTTGTTGAGCGGTGCGCCACAGTTGTAGGTCGCGACTTGCAAACCGAGCTTGTGACGAGCGTTGATATTGTCTTCCGCGCGCCTGAGCGGCGCAAGCAGGCTGGTCCCAACATAAAAGACTGTTATCTTCACGTTCAAATCTTCTCGCCGGCCTCTCCCCCGGCAGGGGTTCGATGGCTGCATGTCCGAAAGGCAAAAATCATCCGAGTGTTGTACCCTACTGCGGCTTGGTCTTTGGACCCGGCTTTCTTACTGCCCCGGCGCCCTTTGGCATCGGGGTCGGCGTCCAGAACTTCAGATCGCCTGCGGCAAACTCCTTCGACACGTTGCTGATGCTCGGATTGAAGGCATAGACGTTGGTCTCCATACTCGAGAACACATCTCCCGTGCTCTTCATCAGGTTAGTCATGTTCCTCATTGCCGATTGCCTGCATCAGCGCGCCTTGATTGGCGAAGTCGTCGTCAACCTCCTTGAGCGACTTCAGCGGGGAGAAAAGTAAGTAAGTACCCTCCGGCGCACCCATCATCACCTGATACATCACGTAAGGCCGCTCCCGCTTCATTTTCTCGAACGCATCACTGAATACCTTTCCGCCCATTGCGAATTCAGCGTCACGCCCGAGGCGCACTCGAAACGTCTCGATGCTGAAGTACCGCGATTGCGGAAGAAGGTTCATCAATCGCTCGGGGTGGTAGCTCATCTCTGGACGAAGAACGGCCACCAACGATCGCACGCCGGTTACTACATCGGCCTCCTGACGTTCCAGACCTTCGTATTCGGGCCCGTTAGCCGCTTTGCCGAAAGTCTGGTAGTCCTTCTCCATCGCCGCTAGCGAGTCGTAGCCCGACAGGAACATCACCTCGGTCGCGTTACCGGACACCGCCTCCATGCCAAGAAAGGGCTGTGCTTTGTTCTTCGCCCAATACTGGGCAAACCCACGCTCTACTCGCTCGTGAGCGGAACCGCGAGCGGGTTTCGCCTCTTCACGATAGATCCACAGAACCCTGGGCACCTCCGGCTGTGCCTGCGCAGAGACAGTTGCCGCCCCCAATAACATCGCGAACGCAGTCAAGAAAAGACAGATAGATGTCTTCATAGTTTCACCTCATTCCCGAGAATGTCTTGCGTGAGTGGTTGATAAAACCACAGGAACTAAGACAGGCCTGCATCAGCGGCCGAACCTTCATAGCGACGTCCTTGAAGTGGAGCGACAGAAATCGCTTTACGGGCTAGCTGTCGCCGCTCGGTTCGAGCCGCCGCGACCGCGCCGAGCCGTATTGAACAAGCCAGTCGATATCGCCCTTGATCCGTCGAGCCCAACCATATAGACCGCGCACCGCTTCGTGCTGCTCGGATGTGAGGTTGCCATACGAACCTTGTTCGAGCAACTCAGCCAAACCCAGTACGGACTGTAGCGACGCTTCCATTTCGTGTCCGGCGTTGACAATGAACTCGCTCTTGAGCCTGTTGATCTCAAGCAGTTGCTGCGCTGAGCCCTGCGCCTGCTTGTGCGCTTCCTGAAGACGTTCGAGTTGTTGTCTGATCTCGGTTTCAACCCGCCGCGAGACATCAGCTTCGGCGCGAGCTCTGGCTTCCAGCGCCGACACTTTCGCGAGCATGCCCCGAGCCTCATCTTCGGCGCTTCGTGATTGGGTAAGCATACGCTCGATTCCGGCAAGCTTCTGCTCGAGCTCGCGTATACGTGCCGGCGCTTCGTTGCCGACTTCAAGCGCTCGTTGCGCCGCTGCGCGAGCCTGTTGCGCGTCGCTCGACGCCGACTCCAGCGAACGCAGATTCGAGAGTGAAAGAGACAATTGATTCACGACCCGTTCTGCAAACTCGATCTCGTCGGGCTCCCATTCTCTGACGCGATCACACTGATGGACATAGACTATCGCTCGGGTCTTGCCCTCGACTCGAATCGGAGCAGCGATCTCCGAGAGGATCCCCAACCTGGTTGCGGTTTCAGTGCCCGCGAGCGATTTCTTCTGCGAGTCTGAAATTGCGATAGGTTGGGCGCTCTCCGATGCCATCACGCCGGCAAACAGCCCTGCTCCGAACATGGCCCCGAGAGCCGATTTCGCGGATGATTGGCGATACTCTTGCTTGATCGGTTCCGGCTGCCCCTGATCGTTGAACTCGACAACGATCACCCGGGAAGCACCAAGCGCGTGACCGAGTACTTCGACCACCGCCTCCTTGACCTCCTCATCCGAGCGAAGCCGTTGAAGCGATTCCGACAAACCCAGGTACGCGCTCTCGACGCGAATCCGGTTGCCGCGGGAGTCGGTGCTCCTGATCAGTTCAGCTACGATGTCCGCGGCCGATTCCAGCGAGCTACGGTCATTCTCGCTCCACGAACGGTGACTTGCGCAATGAACCTCAATCACGCCGAGCTGCCTGCCATCCGCGGACAGAGGCGCCCCCAAATAGGAAATGATGCCACTCTCGCGAGCCTCTCGGGGGAAGATGCACCGAGAATCGGCGGGCGCGTCTTCGATGGCCAGCAACTCTCCGCTTTTCGCTATGCTGCCGGCGAGGCCTTGCCCAACCGGAAGCGGCAAGAACTCGGGCGATCTCAACCCGTGAGCAGCAACCATCCGGACCATCCCACTTGTTTCGTCGACCCGCCACATCGCGGCGCTGTCGCTGCCCACGAATCGGGTCAACTCGCGCACGATCCCGTCGAGTGGGGAAGCGTCTTCCAAAACAGAAATAAGAGAACGCGAGAAGTCAGTCGTGCGCGCGGCACGTTGTTGGGCCGCTTCCCTCAGCGCTTCGCTGTGTTGACAATCGAGGGCGACGGCTAGCCTGTCGGTCAGCCGTTCAAGTGGCTTACGGTACGGATCGAGAACCTCCAATCCAATCCCGGCAGGCGCTGCGGTTACGATCAATCCGCTCCATTCGAACGGACCGTGCCACGGCAGAAGCACGACGGTATCAGTGCTCCGAGTGTCCCGCGCGTAGTCATCGCGCTCGATCGAGGTCAGAGTATCGCCGACCGGTTCATCGCCGATGCCCTCTTTGGCGGGCATCTCGGTTTTTGCGATCGCCGATTCATTTTCGATCGCCGATTCATATGTTGCCGAAACCGGCGCCTCTGCATCGTTCGCAGGGGGTTCCTCGGCTCTCACCTGACGCTCCTCAACAGCCGCCGCGTTTGAAGACGGGTGACCCCCAATTGCAACGAGACTGACTACTACCGGCCGCTGGTGTTCAGCCAGCAACGATGCGGGCAACGATGCCGGCAAACCCGAATTCGATGACCCAACGCCGTCGTGAAATGTGCCGGTGAGCACATTCGAGAGACCGGGATCCCCGGGCAGGCCCGCATAGACCGCAAGCACGCGCATCGGGAGGTACTCAGGCAGCAACCTCGCAATGTGCCCCGCGATATCGGCTGGGGTTCTGGACATTGGAACGCGGTCGGCAGCACCTTCGAATTGTGCTTCGCGTTCCATCTCCAGCATCCGTTCGCGCACGTGCACCTCGCGCTCGCGCCTTTGCGCGCTGGAACGCGCAAAGAGGAAGACCATGAGGCCGACCGCCAAAACCAGGACTATCATCATGGCGATCACGATTGTCGTAGAGCTGTTAAAGCTGGTCTGAATGAGTGCGCATGACATGTCTAACCTCGAACGAAACACCAACGCAAAGTGTGGAATAACCGCATCCTGTTCCGCTCTGTGGGGCTGGGCGGCGCAGTTGTCGCTGAAAGCAGCGTCAGAAGTCTAGTCGGAATGCCCGCACCAACGCAACGAGGAAAGGCGGTCCGTAGGAAAGGGCAGGCCTTTTGCCCCATGGATTACACATCACCGAGAGAGTGAAAGCTGAGAGGCGCGACGGCCTGCTAACGGCGAACCTGCGCGGATTGACCTGCAGTTGCTTGCACACCCACACTGCGGCTTGTAGAATGCGCCCATCTCTAATGATGAGCAACGGGCATGAAAGCTCGACACTGAGGTCGTTGCCCTGCCGCTCATGACGCTCGACCGCCAACGTGAAGGAGAGTTCTTTATGCCTACGAATGCGCAACGCAAACTGTCGCACCCGATGAACGCCGTGACGGCACGCCCTCTGAGCGCTGCCCTTGTTGCCTTGATGCTTATCGCCATGGTGGCCGCGTTCCCGCGTTCCGGTTATGCAGCGAGAAAGGTATCCTCGGCTGATGCGAGGGCCGAGAAGATTGCACACTCGGTGACAATCTATCGCGATACCTACGGCGTGCCGCACGTCTACGGACCGACGGACGCGAGTTGCGTGTTCGGATACATTTATGCGCAGGCCGAAGACAATTTTTGGCAGATTGAAGACAGTTACATCCGCGCGCTTGGCCGAGCGTCGGAAGTCTACGGCGACCGCACGCTGGCAGATGACATGCTGAACCGCGCGCTTGAGATTCCACGGCTCGGCAAAGCCGAATACGACCGCACAACAGGCCGCTCGCGCGAGCTCGCGGATGCGTTTGCTGACGGGATCAACTACTTTTTGGCTCACAACCCGCAGGTCAAACCGCGCCTCCTCACTCACTTTGAGCCGTGGTACACTTACGCGTTTAGCAGGTTCTCCCTGTATCAGCTTTTTATCTTCGGAAAGTCTGGCGTAAAGGTCGATGAGATCAAGACGGCAGTGCAAGCGCTCGACTCCTCGGGCTCCGCCGGGTCCGGCACCGTATCGCTCAACATTCCGCTAAACGGCCTCGACGAGCCGGAGAGCGAGCCCATCGTTGGCTCGAATATGTGGACCGTTACCCCGTCCAGAAGCGCCAGCAATCACGCGCTGTTGTTTATCAACCCTCATCAGCCCTTCTTTGGTCCCGGCCAGTGGTACGAGGGCCACGTGCACAGCGACGAAGGCTGGGATATGAGCGGCGCATCATTCTTCGGCTCTCCTTCTCCGACCATCGGACACAACGAGTATCTCGGGTGGAGCCACACGGTAAACGATCCCGACGTGGTCGATCTGTTTATCGAGAAGTTTGACGACTCCAAGAATCCGCTTGCATATCGGTACGGCGATGCGTATCGAACGGCGACGGAGTGGACCGACACGATCGGGGTAAAAGCCGCGAAGGGAGTCGAGTCAAAGAGCTTCAAGTTCCGCAAGACGCATCATGGTCCGATCGTCACCGTCCGCGAGGGCAAGCCGCTGGCGATCAAACTCGCGCGGCTTGAAGAAGGCGGCTGGGTCGACGAGTGGTATCAGATGAGCAAAGCCAAATCAATGGCCGAGTTCAAAACCGCGATGGCCAAGTGCGCGATACCCATGTTCAACGCGATGTACGCCGACCGCGACGGGAACATTTTTTACATCTACAACGGAGCGGTGCCGAAGAGATCAACCAGTTTCGATTGGTCGAAGCCCGTAGATGGGAGCAACCCGGCGGCCGAGTGGCAGGGCTATCACAGCTTCGACGAGTTGCCGCAATTGACCAACCCGAAGGCGGGTTTCATGCAGAACTGCAATCAAACCCCTTTTACGACGACCGCCGAAGGCAACCCTGTGAAAGAGAGCTTCCCGGTATACATGACCCACGAGTCGGACAACGCTCGCGCGAGAATCTCGCGAAGGATCCTATCCACAAATCAGAAGTTTACCTTCGACGATTGGGCTCGTGCTGGTTTCGACACAACCGTGCTCGAATCTGAAACATTGATACCGCAGCTTGCAGGCGAATGGGAGAAGCTGAAGAGCACGGATGCCGAGCGCGCCGCAAAGCTCGACGAAGCGATCGCCGAGTTGAAGGCCTGGGACCACATCAGCACGATTGATTCAAAAGCGATGACGTTGTTCGCGCTCTGGTTCGAACGGGGCAGCAGGCTGCTGGCTCAGAAGGCGAAAGGCGACTGGCTCAGGATTCGCGCGCTTGAAGAGGTGATAGCCGATCTGAATCGCGACTTTGGAACCTGGCGGGTGGCCTGGGGAGAGGTAAATCGCCTGCAGCGTATTCAATCGGGCGGAGAGCTCGAGACCTTTAGCGATTCAAGGATGAGCCTGCCCATAGCAGGCGCGCCGGGGCCGGTAGGAATCGTCAACAACTTCTACACGAGGCCGGTAGAGGGTCAGAAGCGGCGCTACGGAGTGGCTGGAACTTCGTTTGTGAGCGTGGTCGAATTCGGTCCGAAGGTTCAGGCTCGATCATTATTGGTGTTTGGCGAGAACGCCGATCCGAAATCACCGAACAATTTCGATCAGGCGCAGCTTTATTCCAGGAAAGAGTTCAAACCCGCGTGGTTCACGCTCCCGGAAATAAAGGCTAACAGCAAGCGCGTGTATCATCCGGGTGAGGTAGAGCGGCGCAAGGCCGCGTAAGGAAAAAGACTGCGTTGGTGGCATACCCTGCACAAGCAGATCTCAGGATCGGCAACATCGCAAAGGCGAAGATGGTGCGGGCGGCGTTCGCGAAGTGTGAGGGCGGACCGCAGGACCAGGGTACGGTGGATTCAGTTATGAACTGATGCACCCATTCTCGTTTCCACGAACCACTATTTGACCCGCCCAGTGCGGACCAGCGAGCGAAGCTCGCTCATGAATTCGGACACATCCTTGAAATCGAGATAGACTGAGGCGAAACGAACGTAGGCAACCTTGTCGAGTTCCTTAAGCCGCCGCATTATTAGCTCGCCTATTTTCTCGGTCGACCGTTCCCGCTCGCGCGATTCCTGAACGTACTTCTCTACCTGATTCACGAGCGCTTCAATCTTCACTATGGGGATGGGACGCTTTTCGCACGCCTTCATTATTCCCGAAAGCACTTTCTCACGTGAGAACGGCGCGCGGGTGCCGTCCTTCTTGACAACCATGTACGGTATTTCATCAATTCGCTCATAGCTGGTGAAACGGCGCTCGCATTTCAAACACTCACGACGGCGGCGTATCACATCGCCCTCACGGCTTTCGCGCGAATCGACGACTCGGTCTTCCAGATGCAAGCAAAACGGACACTTCATTAGGAATCTCTCTTATGCGTGGATTATCAGCCTCTTGCTGCCAGTACTCCCTCATTCTCCTGCGGTTGCGGGACGATCGGTTCGTCGGCTTCGTGTCTGCCCTTTTCTTCGCCAATGCGCCTCAACCTGTCGAGCGACAAGCCTTCCTTCGCGAGGTAATACATTCCGAAGACGGTTGCCGGGGTGAAGATTACCAGATGCAATATTATTGCGACCGAAGCTGCTTTGTTGTGTTCGACTCCGAGAAATGCCAGCGCCGCAGCTGTAGCGGTGTGGAAGGGTCCAGTCGCGCCGCCTGGTGTTGGCACCACCGAACCCAACATCGACACTCCCATCACAAAGACCGCGCCCGTGAAGGGCACGTCAACATAAGGAATGCCGAAGGCTCGCACGACCAGAAGATGCGCAAGGGCAACCATCAGCCAGAGCAAAACGGTGTACGAAAGCGTGACAGTCAGGCCGCGAGCATCGTGAAGCACTGAAAGGCCCTCGGAGATGTGCCTGAGCAGGCTCATCGCGCCCGCGTGCGCGTTTGTCGGCAACCACTTTAGTTTACGCTCGAGGTAGGTCAGTGCGCTGTTGCGTCCTCGCCTGAACGCGGAGAGACCGTAAATCCCGGCTGCCGCCGCGACCAGCAGGAGCACACCGGTAAGCTTGATCCATCCAAACAGGCGGGTCGCGTCAGCATCTCTCGCAACGTACTCAAAGAAGATCAGATTTACGGCGAAAAAGACGACGACCATCACCATGTCGAACACACGCTCGATCATAACGGTCGCATAGCTCGCCGACGGATGTACCCGTTCCTTAACCGAGAGCGCAGCCGGTCGCACGATCATCTCGGCGGCGCGCCCGACGAAAAAGAGAGCCGTGAAGCCAATCATCGTGGCGCGGAACAACGCGCAAAGCGAGGGGCGGGCCATCGGCCGCAGCAACTCTCGCCATCTCAAAACTCGCACGAAGTACGTACCGACCAATAGCGCCAGGGCGAGACCCAGCTGACCCCAGTTCGCCTTACGCACTTCGATCCAGACATCCGCCCAATTGAGCTTATGGGCGAACCAATAGACGAACAGCGCCCCCACGACCAGGCTTAGGATAGTTCTGACCCTTCCGCTCAAAGCGTTTCCAGTCTCCCCGTGTTATACTTTTCGCGACATCGAGCGCGGATCTTCGCGGCTCTCGATCTCATTCGCAGTTGATATGCAGCCGCTATGGACTGTGGCGAGCCGAGATTCTAGCACAAAATATCGAGGCTCCGCACGGCTATTGAAGCTTTAGGGAAGGCGGCCGCACGACAGGTTGAAACATTTTCCGTCACCCTCTCGTTTACGAGGTTGGAAGACTTCACCATAAGACACGGAAGCTAAACGACTAGCTTGCGAGAAGGCGACAGAGTGGGAGCGAGACTCGCGTTGACATCGACCGATGCTGAATTGGTTCAGCGTTGTGTAGAGGGCGACCAGCTGGCCTGGGCGGAAATTGTGCGCCTGTACTCGAGGCGCATTTACAACCTGGCTTACCGGTTCACCTCGAGTCATAGCGCGGCTGAAGACCTGACACAGGAGGTCTTTATTCGGGTTTACCGCTCGTTGAACCAGTACGATCCGACGCTTGGTGATCTGTCGAACTGGCTGATGCGCCTGGCGCGAAATCTGGTCATCGACGATTATCGCAAGAGGCAGCGAACGCCGACCGACTCCGGTGATGACCTCGCCAATCACGAGTATCACCTGTCCGCTGCGAGCGATAGTCCGCACCGCACACTTGAACGACAGGAGCGAAGGCTGCAGGTGCTTGCGGCTATCAATAAGCTCTCCCATGACCTGCGAGAATGCGTGATTCTGCGAGACATCGAGGAATTGACGTATCAGGAAATAGTCGATCTTCTGAAGATACCCGAAGGAACGGTGAAGAGCCGCATCAACCGAGGCAGGATTGAACTGGCCAAGGTGTTGCGAAGGATGAAGGTGAACCCTGACTAAGACGGCCAGCGATCAGTAGCCCGCAGTCAGAGGCCCAACGATCAGCGCTCAATGGCTGTCGTATTGCGCGAGGAATTAGAGAACGCCCAAGGCTGGCCGATACTCGGCCCGTGCGGGTATTGATTTGGAGGAATGGAGTGTCGCTCCACGAATTACGGTATGGATTGCAACAGATTCGAAAGCCTGCTCAGCGATTATTTTGACGGCTTGCTTGTCCCAGGCGAGGCGGCGTTGTTTCGAACGCATTCGCTACAGTGCAGGGCGTGCCGATCATTGATGGATGACGTGAAGGCGGCAATTAGCGACTGCCGGCAACAGGATGACCTTGAACCACCGCTACCGCTCCAGACCGCCCTCTCAGCCATTCCCGCTGAGCATGGGGCTTTGGGTTGCAACGGATTCGAGGAGTTGATAACCGAGTTTCTTGACGGGTTCGTGCCCGCCCAGACCTATCATCGCTTTGAACAGCACACCGAAGAATGCGACCGATGCTCAACTTTGCTCACCGGTGTCGTATATGCGGTAGCCGGTTGCCATTCGGTTCACACGTTCGAAGAAGTCGAGGTTGCCGAACCAGTGCTGGCTCGGTTGATCGCGATCATGCCCGAGCGCGCGCCAAGCGTTGCACACCGCATTGCGGACCGCTTCGCCGCTTTTGCCGGACACCTCCTGCCCGGTACTACACAGAGCGCTCGTTGGACTTTTGCGACGGCCGCTTCCCTTGCGTTCGCTACTTTCGCTGTTTTGCTGTTTGGATTCTCGGACGATGGAACGGTCAACGGGATCTATCGGCAGGCACACGTCAAGATCTCTGAGTTGTATACCCAGGGCTCCGATGTCTACACGCAAACCGACAAGGCTGTTGCGCGGCTGGAGCGGGTCGGGTTGGGGATAGGTGAGTTCTGGGACACGCTGGGGGGCGAGACCAAGACAGAGGGCAAAGAAGATAACCGCAATCGAAGGCAACCGCCGAACTCGAACAAGCGGATAGAAACCAGAGAGAAAAATTAGCGGGTGCGCGTGCTGACCGCGATTCCTTGAACCACAGCAGGACACGAGACGTTTAAGCGATGGGAGCTGACTAAACGATTTTTCTTTAAGGTAGAACCAGTTATGTATTGTTCATATCACACAACAATCGGCGCACGAGTCCAGTGCTCGAGCTGCGCGCGGCCGCTTTGTCAGGCGTGCGATCACCGGATAAAAGGCTACGTCTATTGCCAGGATTGCATAGTGCTCGGGGTCGAGGGTTTGTCGCGACGATACGACAACGCCAGGCCGAAAGGCAGGGCGAGGTTAGCGGCGCTGTTTGCGCTCCTGCCAGGGATGGGTGCGGTCTACAATCGCCAGAACATCAAAGCAGTTCTTCATTTCGTGTCGATCATAGGTCTGTTTGAGCTCGCCAGCCTCAAGGTGGCTTCTGGAGTGTTTGCGCTTGGCGGAATGGCCTTTTATCTCTACTCAATAATAGATGCCTACCGCACCGCGGTACTGATCGCTCGTGGCGAGAGCCCGGCCATCGACGAGGAACGCTTCAAGCGCTCGCTAATCAAACGCGCGCCGCTGATCGGTATTATGCTTATTGGCGCTGGACTGCTTCTCGTGGTTCAGTTCCTTCGTCCGTTTGCGGTTCTCACCCTTGCGCGCCTTTTCCCGGTTGCTCTGATCATATTGGGCGGCTACCTTCTGACGCGGTACTTCAAGCGGTCGCGCGATGAGAGCTATGATGATCACTCCTCAGTTGCACCCTATTCACTTGTGCCCGGCAGATTCGGCGAACAATCATCCGAACGGAGTGGGCGGGCGTCCAGACCGGCGGGTCGAAGGTAGGACTGCATTTGACGTCGGAACGTAAAAACAAAAGAGGAACGTTGCTGCTCGCACTGTTGCTGTTGGCGACAGGGGTTGTTCTCGTCCTCGCTCCGGCGGGGTCTGGGATTGCCGGTTGGCTGATCCAGCTATGGCCCGTGTTCCTGATCTGCGCCGGCGTCGTTCGAGTGATGGGTTTTGCGGTCGAACGCAAGCCCCGCTCGCCCATGGTCGGAATGCTGCTGATAATAGTAGGTGTTCTGTTTCTCGCAGCCCGCGTTCAACCGGGGTTGAACGCGCTTCAAGTGTACGGCCGCTTTTGGGTTTTGCTACTTGTAGTCTTCGCAAGCGTTGAGCTTGTCCGCTACTATTCGCATCGCCATGCCGAAGGTCCCCCGCCGCGTCTGTTCACCGCGATGCGCATGCTGATCGTGCTGTTGATTGTGGCGACGGGAGTATTCGCCAGTCGCGTAGCGAACAAGCCCTCGCTTTTATCGGCCCTCCGCCTTCCTGCCTTCCTCAGCGGCCTGCGCGATTCGGTGGTAGGCGAGGCCTATACGTTCAGCGATGAGCCGGTTGTCAGCAACAACATCAGTCAGGGGATGATCGTCTCGATAAATAACAGCTATGGAAGCATCAAGATCTCGGGTGGCGGTTCTGCAGTTAGGGCAACGCTCATCAAGGGCGTTCGTGGCTGGAGCCAGGAGGAGGCTCGAAAGATCGCCGATCGCATCCACCTCGTTGTGAATCGGACGGCGGACGGCCTGACCATTACAACAAATCGGGATCAGATCAACGAACAGTTCACAACTGATATTCAGATCGAGACGCCGTCATATCTCGCCGTTTCGGTGATTGACAGCTACGGTTCAGTTGCCGCCACTGGGCTCCAGGGCGGTCTCACGGCGAAGGCAAGCTATGGCCAGGCGGATCTGAGCGGAATAAAGGGAGACGTGAATCTGGCGTTAAGCTACTGCGAGGTTAACGCTTCGAACATCGAAGGCGACTTGACTGTAACCGGGGCCAAGCGCGCGCACATTTCAAACGTCGTCGGAGCCCTGGACGTGACGGCAGGAACTGCAAGTAACGGCCTGGTCGATCTGCGGGACATCTCCGGGCACGTGCGCGTAGACGCACCCTTCTGCCGCATAATCGCGCAAGGGCTCGACCAGACCGCCGAACTCAGTACCGAACACTCCAGCGTGGATGTAAATCGTGCTGCTAACATGGTGATCTCTGCGCCGCACTCCGATGTTCGCGTCAAGAACCTCGACGGCGACCTGCGTGTGCTGTCATCCAACAGCAACCTTCAGATCTCATCGATATCCGGAGAATTGGAGGTTCAGGCGGAGCAGTGCTCGGTTAGCGCCGAAGACGTGAAAGGCGGCGTGTCAATCGAGACAACCCACGGGGATGTAGTTGTGAGGAATTTTTATGAGGCCGTGCGAGTTGCAACCAGCTTTCGCGACGTGACTCTGACGACGGGGTTTGAACCGGCCGGCGATATTGACGTCCAGAACAACCACGGCCAGATCAAACTTGTGCTCCCACAATCCAGCCGCTTCCATCTCGACGCCGAAAGCGCCAACGGCCAGATTCAACCGATGGGCTTTAGCCAGTTCCAGCAAAGAGTGCGCAACAGCCTGGCGGGGGTGCTTGGAACAGACGGCCCGACGATCAAGTTGAGGACTTCTTACAAGAACATCATCATTCAGGCAGGCGCGGCTCGTCAGACACAGGCAACCGCTCTGTCAACTGAACGGCGGTAGCAGTAACGACGTACGACACACTGAAAACAGTCGTACTTTTGATAGGAGGTGAGTTATGGGATTTATCAGATTCGTTCTCGGACTGGTGGCTTTCATGATAGCCGTCAAGCTGGTCGCCATACTTCTGGCGATCGTCGGCTTCGCGTTGAAGCTCCTGTGGATCGCGATCGTGCTCGGCGTGTTCGTCCTACTCGCCTGGGTTATCTACAAGGTGATCTCGCCGGGCCAAACTCAAGCAGCGTAAGTCCAGCAACGGATAGGCAAAGCGAAAGAGCGAGGAGAGGGGGCTTCCCTCTCCTCTGCCCATAGTCGCCGATTTGCTGCCGGGCCCAACCCATTTGTTGCGATTTTCTTAAATCGCATCCCACCGGCTTCCTACTGTTGCCTTCAGGAGATCCATGTGATAGCCTCCGGGTCTGTTTGGGCGGATTAAACCCTCATAAGTAAGCACGTAGAAGTTCATTTTTGGGTGTTGCGGTGGGATGCGGCAACTCCCAGCATATTCTAACAGACCTCAGGAGTGCCGAATGGCAGACGACAATCGGGTCTATACCTTTCTAATCTCTCCTAGTCGCACATCAAAAGTCAGACAGCTTAGCATTCATCGCAACGTTATTCGCGCCGCCGGCGGGTGTTTTGTCGTGGCCCTCGCACTGGCTCTCTACGGAGCGGTCAGACTCGGGCAGCACGAAGCGCTCAATCTGAAATACCTTTCGGTCAAGTCGGAAAATGAGAGCCTGAAACAAACCAATGACGCCTATCAGAACTCATATGCCCGACTAAAAGGTCAGATCTCCTACGTCGAGGATATGTCAAAGGAACTGGCTCGAAAGGCCAGAATGGAGCACTCACCGGAAATCGACGAACTGGTGGGGATAGGCGGACCCGAGACGGTTGTGGCTCTCGACAAAGCAGCCGATCACCTCGAACGCGAAGTGCGTCACATCAACGACCGCTTGAGATCTGACATCCTCCGGTTGGCGTCAATTCCACGAGGGCTGCCGGTAAACGGATACGTTACGGACGGTTTCGGCATGCGGCGGAATCCCTTCAACGGCGAAGGGCGTGAGGTTCACGAAGGGCTCGACATCGCAGTGGATTTTGGGACACCGGTGACAGCCACTGCCGACGGACTGGTGATCTACGCCGCCCCGCATGCCGGCTATGGGAATCTGGTCATTGTCTACCACAGCAATGGAATCACGACTCGTTACGGACATCTCTCGCGAATTTCGGTCGAAGCAGGCCAGCGAGTCAAGCGGAGCGATCAAATCGGAAACGCCGGAAGCACCGGACGTTCAACCGGTCCGCACGTGCACTACGAGATAAGAGAGAATGATCAGTCTGTTGATCCGCTTCGATACACCGGACAGACCCAGCCTTGACCCCGCGGAATATTCAGTTGGGTTGGAGTGCCATCGAGGGCTGCCTATGGTGACAGACTTGATCATTTAGCGCGGACCCGCCGGCTATCTGAAGAAATCGATCAGGGTCGTAATATCAACGAGGCGGTGACTCGGAGATGACCCACGCTGCCCGCGTCGAGTTGTTTGCCGAATGAGTTCGTCGACCTTCGCGCCCAGCTCCGCTGTGCTCTTACCTTCCTCAACATCCGCGATCCGCTTCAGATCAGACTCGCGGGCTTTGATGTATTCGTCCGGGAGTCGTCGCCCACAGTAGTTGCAAGCGGGGCTCCCAATTGCCAGAAGCCTGCGATGGCACAGCGGGCAGAAGCGGAAGTCCGGCAGAGTCGAGCCGTCGCGTACAACCGGAGCACCGCAGTTTGCGCAGTGCATGTGGTCGTCAACCATCGCACTCTTACAGTATTCGCAGGTCACGATTGCTCCAATTCATCCAAACAGACGTATGCTCCTCCACGACCCGATTCGCCCCGATGTTAGACGAACCCACAAAGAGCAACAATACTTTTCTTTTCCTAACGTGCCGCGGCATCGAGGAGCGTCAAGCGGCGTAACCGTGCAGCGTTGCGGCTTCATTTGCTTGACACAAAAATTCGGCGAGCGATAAGATGCCTACTCATTAATAGCGGCCAATTTCCTGCGGCGTGAAGCCGCTTTGTAACGCAGCGAAAAATACGAGCCCGGTGAAAATGGTCAACTACGTTCCCGTCCTCCTTATTCTCATAATCGCAATCGGCATGGCGGCGGTGATCCTTATTCTCTCCAGGGTCGCAGCGAAGAATCGCCCGACAGATGAAAAGCTGATGCCCTACGAATGCGGTGTTGAGCCGGTCGGCACCGCCCGCGAACGACAGTCGGTCAAGTTCTACCTGGTTGCGATGGCCTTCCTGCTGTTCGACATCGAGGCAGTGTTTCTTGTTCCCTGGGCAGTCGTCTTTCGAGGTGTCGTTCAGACTGAAGCGTACAGGCATCTGAAGTACGTTTTCTACGGCGAGATGATGGTATTTATGGTGGTACTGTTTGTCGGGTTGGTGTATGTCTGGCGCAAGGGCATCCTCGAGTGGAACAGGTGATTGAGGGTTGAGCACTCCACCGATCGATCATATCTTATGACTAACCTCCTGGTTGAGTGGGTAATCAAGACAATCGTCATCCTCCTGATACTAGTCACCGCAGTCGCATATGTGACGCTCATGGAACGCAAGGTCATGGCCTGGATTCAGATGCGTGTTGGGCCAAACCGTGTGGGAATCGGAAGTTTTCGTCTCTGGGGATTGATGCAGCCTCTGGCGGATGGGCTCAAGATGATCTTCAAAGAAGACATTGTTCCGCTTCAGGCGAGTCACTGGCTCTATGTTCTGGCCCCGGCGCTGTCGCTGATTCCCGCTCTGATGACGTTCATCGTGATTCCATACGGCAACCAGATTACGCTGTTTGACCATACGATCGAACTGCACGTCACCCGAATGAATGTCGGGCTGCTTTATGTGCTGGCGTTGACATCGGTTGGCGTCTATGGAATCGTGCTGGCCGGCTGGTCGTCCAATAATAAATATTCGCTGATGGGAGGCTTGAGATCGAGCGCCCAGATGATCAGCTATGAGCTTGCGTTAGGTCTGTCGATCGTCAGCGTCTTGCTTTACACCGGCACCCTCGATCTGGTGCAGATAGTCGATGCACAAGGGGGGTTCCACGGGTTGGCGTGGAACATCTTTCATTACCCACTATTGATTCTGGTCTTTATCGTGTTTTATATCGCATCGCTTGCAGAGACAAATCGCACTCCTTTTGACCTGCCGGAGGCAGATTCGGAACTCGTGGCCGGCTATCACACCGAGTACTCCTCGATGAAGTTCGTCATGTTCCAGATGGCCGAGTATTTGAATCTGATCACCGCGTCTTCCATATCCACCACGCTCTTTTTTGGTGGGTGGAACGGCCCGTTCGTCGGCAGGCTGCCGTTGCTGGGGCCGGTCTACTTCACCGCCAAGGTATTGGCTTTGATCTTTCTGGCTATGTGGATACGCTACACCGTGCCGCGTTTCCGGTACGATCAACTGATGCGGTTCGGCTGGAAGTTTTTGTTGCCCGCATCAATTGTCAACATCATCATTTCGTCGACGGTTATCTTGTTCATGGGCTAAACGACGGACATGGGACAGGAAAAAGTTCTATTCGTTGTTTTCGCGGTCATCGCGCTCGCCAGCGCGCTGAACATTTTGCTTCAGCGGAGCCCGTTATATAGCGCGCTCTCGCTGATCGGAACGCTGCTCGCCCTTTCGGCGCTCTACGTCACCTTGCACGCGCAGTTTATCGCTGCGGTCCAGATCGTCGTCTACGCGGGCGCGATCATGGTGCTGTTCATTTTCGTCATAATGCTTTTGAACGTGCAAAAGGATCAGCCTCAAATCGAAAAGCAAAAGGGTCTGCGTTATCTTGCAATCCCGTTTGCGGGTTTGATGATTGCTGAGATGTTCTATGTCCTGCAGAGAATTCCCTTTAGCACATTGCCGGCGGCTCCATCGGGAGACCCCGAGCAGGCAGTGGGTACGACCTGGAGCATAGGGACCGCGCTTTTCACCAAATACCTCCTTCCCTTCGAGGTGACTTCGGTGCTGATCCTGATGGCGGTCGTCGGAGCGATGGTGTTGGCAAGACGCGAAGGAGATTAGCCGGCGCGAGAGGTTCGTAGACAGCCCTCGTTGGAACGAGGTTATTCGTTCGACGGTTACGAAACGAATAGGTTCGCCACTGCGGGGGCGATGGAGAATGCGATGGTTCCGTTATCGTGGTATTTGGGACTCTCGGCTCTGCTCTTCACCATAGGGGCGGTGGGAGTTTTCATCAAGCGCAACGCCATAACGATATTTCTGTGCATCGAGTTGATGTTGAACGCGGTCAACCTCACCTTTGTTTCCTTATCCGGCTTTTTCGGGGATGTCGGGGGACAACTGTTTGTCTTCATCGTGATGACGGTGGCGGCGGCTGAGGCGGCGGTCGGGCTTGCAATCATTATCTCGATCTTCCGCAACCGGGAGTCGCTGAACGTTGACGAGGTTGACGCTCTCAAGCTGTGAGCAGCGTGATGTCAAGGATGAATAGATAATGTTAGCCGCGATAATCCTGGCGCCGCTTGTTGGCGCGGCAATCCTCGGTCTGTTCGGCAAGCGAATGGGCGAGCGCCTGATTGGCCTGCTCGCGTGCTCGACAGTCGCGGTGTCGGCGATACTCTCGATCTATCTCTTCTTAAAGCATCACGTAGAGTTGGAACAAGGACAGAAGTTCCATGAGTTTCTGTTCACGTGGATCAGAGTCGGATCGTTCCGGGCGGATGCGTCTCTGCTGTTGGACTCGCTATCGGCGATATATGTCGTGTTCATCACCTTCGTGGCGTTTTGGATACACGTATTCGCAACCGGTTACATGAGGGGAGACAAGGGTTACTGGCGGTTTTTCGCATACATGAACTTCTTCATGTTCTCGATGCTGACGCTGGTCCTCGCCGACAATTTTTTGCTGATGTTTGTGGGATGGGAAGGAGTGGGGCTCTGCTCATACCTGCTCATCGGCTATTACTTCACAAAGGACTTCGCTACGGACGCGGCAAAGAAAGCGTTTATCGTCAATCGAATCGGCGATTTTGGGTTCGCGCTGGGGGTGATGCTGCTGTTTCTCAAAGCCGGCACGATTTTCTACTTTGACGATCCCGACCGCGGAATTCACGGCGCCTTCAATTGGGCGATGGCGCAGACCCCGGATGCGCTAGGCTGGTCCGCGATCTTTGCCGGTGGCATAACCACCATCGCGGTGTTGCTATTCGTCGGCGCTACCGGAAAGAGCGCTCAGTTGCCGTTGTACGTCTGGCTTCCGGATGCGATGGCCGGTCCCACGCCGGTGAGTGCGTTAATACACGCCGCGACAATGGTGACGGCGGGCGTGTACATGGTTGCGCGCGCGAGCTCTATCTACGTACACGCGCCGACAGCGATGCTGATAATGGCGATCATCGGGGCAGCGACTGCCCTGTTCGCGGCGACAATCGGGCTGGCGCAATGGGACATCAAAAAGGTACTTGCGTACTCGACGATATCTCAGCTCGGCTACATGTTTTTGGCGTGCGGCGTGGGCGCATTTGGAGCGGGCATTTTCCACGTCTTCACCCACGCGTTCTTCAAGGCGCTGCTGTTCCTCGGTTCGGGTTCAGTCATCATCGGAATGCATCACGAGCAGGATATGAGACGGATGGGTGGGCTGAAGAAGTACATGCCCGTTACCTTTGCGACGATGTTTGTCGGCTGGCTTGCGATTTCAGGCGTGCCGATGTTTTCCGGTTTCTTCAGTAAGGACGAGATACTCTATCGCTCGTTTATCACCGGGAATCTGCCGGATCCATTGCCGGCGGTTCTGTGGGGCGTAGGCGCACTTACCGCTCTGATCACTGCCGTGTATATGACTCGTCTGATGGTTCTGACATTCTGGGGGCAACCGCGATCCGGCGAGGCTCATTTCGGCAGTGGACACAGCTCACACAGTGATCAGCAAGAACACGGTGGATTGCCGCACGAGTCCCCGCGTTCGATGACTGTGCCCCTGGTCGTGCTTGCAGCGGGAGCGCTGTTCGCCGGGTATCTCGGAGTGCCGGAAGCATTGTCGGGCGGCGCGCTGCCCAACTACTTCGAACATTTGATTGAGCCGTCAATCGCGCAATCGATCTCGCACGGAAGCGAAGCGCACGCTAACCACGCGCCGGAGTCCTCGAACGAGGAGTCGAACCTTCACGGCGCCGGGGCTCAAGGCTCGGCTCTCGAAACTGCAGACCATAGTCTAGAGCTGACGCTCACCGGCGTTTCAGTTGTAATCGCGCTTGCCGGGCTCGGCATGGGATGGGTCTGGTTCAAACGCAAGCCGCTTTGGGAGCCGCCGCGATTGCTTGAACAAAAATACTATGTCGATGAAGTGTATGATGCGACGATCGTGGAGCCGATCAAAGAGGGCTCGATCAACGTGCTGTGGAAGATCATCGACGTTCGCATTATCGACGGCGCAGTGAACGGCGCGGGCCGGCTCGCCGCTCTCCTGGGCGGCGTCCTGAGCTACTTACAATCGGGTCTGGCTCGAAGCTATGTCGCAGTCGTGGTGCTCGGCGCGTTGCTGTTAATCGGCTATTTCGTAGTCAAGTAAGCATTGAGGGATTGCCGTTCGTGGGTGGCCCTCAGTCACGCCAGCGCGCCGGAAGATGAAGATAAGGAACAGGGGCCACGGAGAGCCGCCGATACAGGTTGAGATGTTCGAGTACATACTAACAATCATCACGTTGCTGCCGCTTGCCGGGGCAGTCACCCTGTTTATCGTGGGTCGCGGGGAGAAGCCCAACGAGAACGCGCTCAAATGGACGGCGCTTCTCTTCTCCGTTGTAACCTTTATCGTCTCGCTGGCGCTGCCCGTTACCTTTAACAAAGGCGCCGGGCTTCAATTCGAAACAAACGTCGAATGGATAAGTGCTTTCAAGCTGGGGGTTCGATATCACGTCGCTATTGACGGCTTGAGCTTGTGGCTGGTCATCCTCACGACGTTTCTGGTTCCGATATCGCTGCTGTCATCCTGGAAGTCGATCCATAAGCGCCAACGGGAGTTTCTCGCTTCGCTTCTCGCGCTCGAGACCGGCATGCTGGGCGTCTTCGTCGCGATGGATATGTTCCTGTTCTACCTCTTCTGGGAAGTCATGCTTGTTCCGATGTACTTCCTGATCGGGGTGTGGGGTGGTGAGCGGCGGATCTACGCGGCAATCAAGTTTGTCCTCTACACCGTCTTGGGTTCCCTGCTGATGCTCGCCGGGATCATCGCGCTGTATTATCTCCACGGCAGCGCGACGCTCAACTACACCTTCGATATCGCGACGATTACCAACGATGTAAGGACCCACGCTTTGATTCTGGACCCGTCCACCCAAAGCTGGTTGTTCCTGGCGTTTGCGCTCGCCTTCCTGATCAAGGTTCCCCTGTTCCCTTTTCATACCTGGTTGCCGGATGCACACGTCGAAGCGCCGACGGCTGGGTCGGTTCTTCTGGCGGGCGTACTCCTCAAGATGGGAACCTACGGGTTGATGCGCTTCAACCTGCCGATCTTTCCCGACGCCGCGCATCAGTGGTCGGTAGTGATCTGCTCGCTCGCGGTCGTTGGGATCATCTACGGCGCGCTGGTGGCTATGGTTCAGCCTGATTTGAAAAAGCTGGTCGCGTATTCATCTGTGAGCCATCTCGGTTTCGTAGTGCTGGGCATCTTTTCTTTCACTGATCTGGGTATGCAGGGCGCGCTGTATCAGATGCTGAATCATGGGGTCTCGACTGGGGCGCTGTTTCTGATGGTCGGGATGATCTACGACCGGCGGCACACCCGATTGATAGCCGAGTTCGGTGGACTGGCTAACGTGATGCCGGTGTTCTCGACTTTGTTTATGATCGTAACCTTGTCGTCAATCGCGTTGCCGCTGCTGAACGGCTTCGTCGGCGAGTTCCTGATTCTGATCGGCACGTTTACATCCACGCAGCTTCCGCACGCGATACTGTTTGCATCGCTGGCTGCGCTCGGGATGATTCTCTCGGCAGTGTACATGCTGTGGATGTATCAGCGGGTAATTTTCGGCGAGGTGCGCAACACGTCCAACCTGAAGCTCGAGGATCTGAACTTCAGAGAGAAGCTGCTGCTAGCGCCGATTGTTGTTTTGGTGCTGTTGATGGGCGTCTATCCGACCCTCTTCCTTTCGCGCAGCGCTGAAAAGATCGGCGAAATTAAGGCTGGTCTCACCCCGGCTGCTGAGCTGATCACCGAAGCGAACCGCAATCTGATCGGTATAGAAGAACGCTAATGGAAAGCCTCGGAATCAACTATCACGCTATCCTGCCGGAGACGATAACTGCCTCGGTTGCGGTGCTCATAATGATGATCGAGGCGGTGGCCCGCAAGATCGAACGCCGGGTCGCGGGCGGGGTGTCGCTACTGGGGATCATCGGCGCCGCGCTTGCAGTCGCCAGCCTCTGGGGCCGCAACGAAACCTCGTTCAAGGGCATGATCATCACCGACGATCTTCGTCTCTTCTTCGCGATGATCTTTCTGATAGTGACATTCCTGACCGTCCTGATCTCGCTTCGCTGGATCGAAGAGGAATCCCTCCCCGTAGGCGAGTACTTCGCGCTTCTTATGTTCGCGACGACTGGAATGCTCTTCATGTCGGCGGCAAACGATTTGGTGATGATCTTTCTGGGGCTCGAGATCACCTCGATATCGACTTATGTGTTGTGCGGGTATAGGCGCCACGATCTTCGCTCGAATGAGTCGGCGATGAAGTACTTCATTCTGGGCTCCTTCTCGACCGCGTTCCTGCTTTACGGGATCGCGTTTGTTTACGGCGCGACTTTCAACCCCGCCGCCGACCCGGTTGCGACAACGAATCTGCAGCTCATCAGGGAGCGGATCGCGTCGCCGGTGCCCGGGCAGTTGTTCTCCGGACGCATGCTGCTGGCGGGCGCCGCGATGATGATCGTCGGGTTCGGCTTTAAGGTCGCGACCGCTCCGTTCCACGTATGGTCACCCGATGTGTACGAGGGCGCGCCGACACCGGTCACCGCGTTTCTCTCGACCGGTTCGAAGGCGGCGGCGTTCGCTTCCTTCTCCCGCGTGTTCATCCTGACGTTCGCGGCGCTGCCGTTTGCGCTGAGCACCGGAGCCTTGCACACGCTGCAGTCAGCGGCGACGGGTGCGCTCGCGGTAATCGCCATGCTGACGATGACAATTGGGAATCTGGTCGCGATCGTTCAGAGCAACATAAAGCGCATGCTCGCCTACTCGTCAATCGCGCACGCGGGTTACGCACTCATTGGAATTGTCGCGGGCGATTGGAGAGCAGTAGCGTTTTACCTTCTGAGCTACGTGCTGATCAACATAGGCGCGTTTGGAGTCATCGAGCTGATCGCGCGACGCGGGGACAAATTCGTCGAGATTAGCGACTATGCGGGTATCGGATTTCAGTCGCTCGGGTTGTCGAGCGCGCTCTCGCTATTCATGCTGAGTCTGGCCGGCCTTCCGCTCACCGGCGGATTCGTGGCAAAGCTGCTGGTTTTCAAATCGGCGTGGGCGGTTGGTTCTGCGTCGGGCAACTCGATGCTTCATGCGCTCGTAGTGGTCGCGGTGATTAACAGCGCGATCTCGTGGTACTACTATCTGCGAGTAATTGTGGCGATGTTTTTTGCCGAGCGGGCGGCTGGATTCAAAACACCGCGGGTCGCGAGTTCGATGGCCGCGGCGATAGTGTTGGCGCTGCTCGGGACTCTCTACCTCGGTATTCTGCCCGGGCGGGTATTGGACACCCTCGAGAGAGCCGGCGATCAGATTATCCAGCCTCCGAAATAATTCCCGCAGTCTTAGAAGGCGACGAGCTCGACCCGTTCTCCCAATTCCGACGCGCGCACATGCTCTAGCTCGGGGTCGGGAACGGTGTCTTGGCCCCGCGCTTCGGGCAGAGAAATGTTCCCGTCGAAGCAGAGCGGGGGCCAGCCACCCCTTCCCGACCAGAACCTGAGCAAGGCGTCGGCGACTCTTGATCGCACCGGATGAAGACTGAACAAGACAACATCGAATCAATCGACGGACGGCTCTCAAACCGCGTTCGCCCTGTAAGAGCGGAAGACATCGCCGCCGAGATCGCGCAGCAGTTGGGTGAGTCGTCGATCACGGCGATCTACCGCGACAAGATTCGCTCACAGAGGACTCGGCAATACGAGCTTCGTGCGCCGGGAAAGAAGGTGCCGGTTGAAATCCTGCACACGCTGTTGGGGATTGAGCTAAAGGTTGGTAACCGCCGCCTCCTATGCCCCGATCTGGCGACAGCGAGGTATCTATCGGTATTCGCGCGGCTGGGATGCAGTCTCATCGCAGTACCGTACGACATCACCCAGCTGTCGGTGATAGCCGATGAACTTGAATCAAGCTGGCATCGAATGATGCTCCTTATCGATCACCTGGGAGATGGGCGCAGCGAACGATTGCGCGCTATGGTTCGGCAACGCCTGATAAGCGAGGCTCGAACCGCCATCGATTCTCTTGGAGCCGGATCGCGGTTCCCGGAGTTCAATCAAGCCAGACGTCAGCCTCCAAGGCGTTGACGCTCGGGAGCGTGAGCGATTTCTTTGAGACTCGGACCGATCGCGTCTCGAGTCAGGGTGGAACTGGTATGTCCCTCGGCTCGACCCGATATGGCTAAGCTTTCTTGCGCCTAGCTTCTTGCATCCCCGGCGAGAGGCCAACACGATCGACTGAGAATAGAACTGAGGCAATCAATCGAGGTGCCCGCTCGTTTGGCTGGATGGACCAGATATGGACGATAGACATAAGACAAAAGCGCAGCTAATCAGCGAGTTGGAAGGGTTGCGGGCGCGGGTCGCTCAAATGCACAGATGGACGGAGCCGAGCCCCAACCTTCATCCGACTGTCCTAATCACAGAGCGAAATCGTGCGGCGGAAGCGCTGCGACAGAGCGAGGAGAGATTCCGTCTTTTCTTGAAGCTTGGCCTCATAGGAATGGTAATCACCACGCCGTCGAAGGGAATCACGGAGGTAAACGACAAGATCTGCGAAATCCTGGGATACGAACGGTCCGAGCTGTTGCAGATGACCTGGCCTGAATTAACTCACCCGGATGATCTGTCTGCAGATATCACCAACTTCGAAGAGGTGCTGGCTGGGGAGTTCGACTCTTACTCGATGGACAAGCGATTCATCAGAAAGGATGGCGGGGTGATACACGCCAACATCTCGGTCACCTGTGTGCGCCGAGCGGATCGTTCAGTGGACTACTTCATCGCGCTGTTGGAGGACGTCACCGAACGCAAACGCGCGGAGAAGGCGCTGCTCGAAAGCCGATCGCAGCTTCAGGCGATTCTGGACCACTGCCCGGCAATGATATTCCAGAAGGATCTGGACGGATGTTATCTGCAAATCAATCGTCAATTCGAACACACTTTCAACGTGACCGCCAAACAGGTATTGGGTCGGACGGACGCTGAAGTATTTCCGGCGGATCTTGCAACCCAGTTTCGGGCCACCGACCGCAAGGTACTAGAAGGCGGGTGCGCTCTGGAGTTTGAGGAATCAACCGCCAGCGCCGGCGGCCTTCACACCTATCTTGTGCATAAGTTCCCCCTCCAGGACACCGAAGGAAGAATCTACTCCGTAGGCGGCATTTCCACCGACATAACCGCTCGCAAGCGTGCGGAGGATGATCTCAGGACACAGAAGGAAATCCTCCAGAAGATCTTCGACCATGTACCGGTAATGATCAGACTCGGTGACGCGGAGGGCCGGGTCAAGCTGGTCAATAGAGAATGGGAACGTACCTTCGGGTGGTCTCTGGAGGAAATAAAGGACGGCGGGGTTGACATCTTCGCGGAGTTATATCCAGACCCGGAGTATCGCGAATACGTTCTGAACCTCATCGCCTCGTCCACTGGCGAGTTCACCGAGCTGAAAACCAGGACAAGAGACGGGCGAGTGATGGATATAGTCTTCGCCAACGTACGGCTTGAAGATGGAACGAGCGTCGGCATCGGGCGAGACATCACCGAGCGCATCAAGGCAGAGCAAGCCCAGCAGTTGAGCGCCAAGAGATACCGTGATCTGGTCGAGTTGACGCACGATCTTGTCTGGGCGGTGGACGAGGAAGGAAGGATCACCTATATGAGCCCTGCGTCCCGGCGATTCTACGGACGTGATCCTGAGGAGATGGTGGGACGCCTTCACACCGACTTCCTGCCACGGGATGAGGGTCGCCGGAGCATGGCCGAGCTCAGAAATGCATTGGCCGCTGGGGAGAATATCTCCGAATTCGAAGTGCGGGCCTTGCACAAGGATGGCAGTGAGGTGGTCCTGCTCGCCAATGCCGTGGTGCTCCGGGACGCCGCAGGGAACAGCGTTGGAACAGCAGGAGCGTCGCAGAACATTACTGAACGCAGGCAGGCGGAGGAGGTTCGGAGGCGGCAGGCCGCCCAACTCGCCGCCCTCCACGAGATCGGGCTGGAGATCAGCGCCGAGAGCGATCTGTCGCGAATTCTGGAAATCGTAACGCGCCGCGCGGCCGAACTGCTCGACGCTTCGTTTTCCAGCACTTACATCCGCGACAACGACAATGCCGCGTCCACGATTTTTGCCTCACTCCAAAACAGGTTCGTAGGCCTTCACATGGATGAAGGCGATGGCCTCGCTGGCCAGGCGTTGATCACCGGCAACATCCAGGCCGTCGACGACTACAGCAAGTGGCCGGGTCGAGCGCGCGTGTTCGAGGGCGAAGGCTTCGGTCCGGCGATCGCCGCTCCCCTCAAATGGCAGCATACGGTGATTGGAGCACTCTCGCTTTCCCGCCCGGGAGGACGAGAGCCCTTCGATGTGGAAACCTCTAGCCTTTTGGAACAGTTTGCTGCCGTGGCGGCCATCGCTATTCATCAGGCGACACTGTTCGACGAGGTGCAAGAGAGTCAAAGGCGATTGCAGACGTTGTCTCACCGGTTGATTGAAAGCCAGGAGGTTGAGCGCCAGCGCCTCTCACGAGAGTTGCACGATCAGATCGGCCAGGCGCTCACAGCGGTGCAGATCAGCCTCCAGATCCTGAAGTCATCCTGCGACGAAATATCGGCGAGCTTTTTGGATGTTTGCCTCAAGATCATCGAGGACGCAATTCAGCAGGTGCACGATCTTTCGCTGGATCTCCGGCCGTCTTTACTAGACGATCTCGGGCTTGTTGCAGCGCTGCGTTGGTACGTCGATCGCGCCGCGAGTCTGGGAGAACTCGCAGCTTGCTTTGAAGCTGATGAACTCGACAGACGCCTCCCTCCAGAGGTCGAGACTGCATGTTTTCGCATCGCGCAGGAGGCTCTGACCAATGTGTTGCGGCACTCGAACGCGGCAACCGTCAAAGTCCAAGTGACGCAGCGCGATTCCGAGCTACGACTTATCCTGCAGGATGACGGGGTGGGGTTCGACGTGCGTGCTGCGATGAGCCAGACTGGAGTGAATACCAGTCTCGGGCTGCAGGGTATGCGGGAGCGTGCCGCCGCACTGGGCGGAATCGTGGAGATTAAGTCACAACCCGGAGCTGGCGTCGAGGTTCTGGCGACTTTCCCCTTTTAGCGAGCGGTACCCTATTGGATGCCCGGAGGCAAAGCCATAACACTATGGGGTCGTATCAGGTTTTTCCTGATTGCCGGAACCACGGATTGTCTCGTAACATCAGCACTGTACTAAGTGGGAAGTCTTACTTGTCTTCCGGGTTTGCTTCACCGGGCAAACGCTTTTAGACTGTTGTCGCGGCTGCTTCCTGCTAGTAAGACCATTGATTTGCTGGATTGGTCGAGTCAGTGTCCCTCCCGCGTAGTTCTGACTCGGTGGATTCTGCAATCAGATAACCGCCGGTTTAGGCGGCGAGGATCCCTCTTTTGGAGTCAATAAGCATACTGCTTGCGGATGATCATACCCTGATACGCGCCGGGATTCGCGCGCTTGTAGAGAAGCTTCCCGCGGTTAAGGTAGTTGGCGAGGCAAAGGATGGCCGTGAAGCACTTCGACTGGTAAAAGAGCAACAACCCGATCTCATCCTGATGGATGTTGCGATGCCGGGGCTTAACGGTCTGGAGGCGACAAGACGGGTCTCGAAGGAGTTTCCCGATGTAAAGGTGATCATCCTCTCAATGTACGCAAATGAAGAATACGTAAGGGAAGCAATCAACGCCGGTGCGGCCGGATATCTGGTAAAACGCAGCGCCGCTGCCGAGCTGGAGCACGCAATCACGGCCGTTGCGCGCGGCGAAAAGTATTTCAGCCCGCTTGTGTCGACTCAGATCAGCAAGGACGGGGGGCAACTTAGCGCCGACCGCGCCTGGATCGAGAGGTTGACTCCTCGTCAACGCGAGATCTTGCAGTTGATTGCGGAACGTCACACCACCAAGGACATCGCAGTCATTCTCGGTATCAGCATAAAGACCGTCGAGACACATCGATCTCAGCTGATGGAGCGATTGGAGATTCACGACGTGCCCGGGTTGGTGCGATTCGCAATCCGTGCCGGACTCGTCTCGCTTGACGAATGAATCGTGAGCGATGCAAGTCGCTTATCTCGAACACTTGGTATTCGTAACCACATCTCGTGCGAGCCATTCAGTAACGCTACACACTAAGGTATTCCCCGATTGCGCATCCTCTAAACTCGATATACAATCTGGCGGCGAGGTAATCAAAAACTCACGCCATCCCCGCTTTGGCGTTTTTCTTATGGAGTTCAAACGTCGCCCGGTCAGTCATCGGACTCACCCGACCTCGCTCTGAACGTACCAAACGAGTAAAGACAACCTGGTAGAGTTTGCCTCGCACTAGCGCCGCGGGCTTGTTAGCGTCGGGCGCTGCCGGAGGGGGCAAAGCGTCGGATCCGATTTGGCACTCGAGAGCCACGGGACGGCACCATTGGTAGTCGGTGGGGTATTCTTTAGCGCCGCGCCGAGAACTGATTTGCCATCTGCTGATCGAGTCCGACGCAAGCATCGATGGGCCGTGGGGAAGCCTATCGATGCGCCGGCAGCGCCCCGCGCTAACAACCGGCGGTGATGCGAGTCAACCAGGCCAAAGCCTGCGATTCCCCTGGCACCGCCTTACACGCAGCCTTCTTTCGTTTAGCACTTACTTGTTCTCATCTGCCCCTGACGACTGGAGTGAGGAAGTGACAAAAGAACCGAGTGTGCTAACTGCCCCTTCCCCTTAACCTTCGCCACGACCCGCCGGCCCCCCCGCCGGGAAGGGGACCTTCCAAATGTCCACACACCTGGGTGAAGCATCGTATTCGCCTATAACAGAGACACCCTCTGATGGCGTCGTCGTTCGCGACGCTCAAACGGATGCAAAGTTTCGAGGTTTGCTCGAGGCCGCGCCCGTCGCAATAGTTGTCGTAGGTAGAGACGGCGACATCGTTCTGTTGAATTCACGGACGGAAGAACTGTTCGGATACGAGCCCGGTGAACTGCTTGGGAAGCCGGTTGAACTGCTGGTACCGGTACGCTTCCGCGGCGAGCATCCGGGACACAGAATGGGTTATCACTCAGAAATGAGCATTAGGCCGATGGGCCATGGGCTCGAGCTTTACGGGCTGCGCAAGGACGGCCGCGAGTTTCCGGCTGAAATAAACTTATCCCCGATTGAAGGCGAGGAACACCTGGTCAGCGCCGCCATTCGCGACATCACCGAACGAAAACTCGCCGACGCGAAATTCCGTGGCCTCCTCGAATCCGCCACCGACGCGATTGTGATCGTAGACAAGGAAGGCATGATCGTTCTCGTAAATTCACAGGCTGAAAGACTGTTTGGTTACGAGCGGGGCGAGTTGCTTGGTCATACCGTGGATCTGCTGATCCCGCACCATCTTCTGGGCAAGCATCCCGGGAGCTGGACGAGTTACGTTTCGGAATCGAGCGGGCCACCGATCGGAACCGAGATCGAACTGAACGGGTTGCGCAAGGATGGCGGCGAATTCCCGGTCGAGATCAGCCTGAGCCCCATCGAAACCGAACAAGGAATACTACTGAGCAACGCAATTCGCGACGTAACTAAGCGCAAGCAACTTGAGCAAACGCTCACGCAAAAAAATATCGAGCTTGAGAAGGCAAATCTGGCTAAGGACCGATTTCTGGCTTCGATGTCGCACGAGCTCCGGACTCCCCTCAACGCGATTATCGGATTCACCGGCACGCTGCTGATGCGACTGCCGGGACCGCTGACCGAGGCCCAGGAAAAGCAGCTCAATACCGTTCAGAGTGCCGGGCGGCACCTGCTGTCGCTCATAAATGATCTGCTGGACCTGGCTAAGATTGAATCGGGGAATGTGGCGGTCAGCTTTGATCCGGTAGTCATTCAGAACGTCGTTGGGGAGGTGGCGTCTGCGCTCCGGCCACAGGCGGAGGCGAAGGGCCTTCGATTCGAAGTACACGCGCCGAGGCACGACCTGGTCGTCATGGCTGATCGGCGCGCCCTCAGTCAGATTCTTTTCAATCTGACCAGCAACGCGATCAAGTTTACTGAGAAGGGATCGGTGAAAATCAAGATTGACCAGCGTGCGGCCGGTCGTTTCCTGCTTACTGAAATCACGATATCCGACACAGGCGTTGGCATAAGAGAAGAAGATCAGGAAAAGCTTTTTCAGGCGTTTATCCAAGTTGACGGGAGAGACCCGAGGCGTTCGGAAGGAACAGGACTCGGGCTCCATCTCAGTCAGAAGCTTGCGAGTCTGGTGCGCGGGGTCATCAGTTGCGAAAGCACGTTTGGCAAGGGCAGCCGGTTCACGCTCACGATGGAGAGGGTACAATAATGTCGGCCCGCATACTAATCATCGAGGACAACCCGGCTAATCTCGAGCTGATGAATTACCTGCTTCTCGCCTTCGGACACAATACTCTAACCGCATGCGACGGATACGAGGGTCTGGATGTTGTGCAGCGCGAGTCGCCCGACCTGATCATCTGCGACGTGGAGCTCCCTGGTATCGACGGGATTGAGATAGCCAGGAGGCTCAAGAGCGATTTGGACCTGCGCTGGATTCCCCTGGTCGCTGTTACCGCGTTCGCGATGGTCGGAGACAGCGAGCGCATCTTGACCGCAGGATTCGATGGATACATACCCAAGCCCATCGCCCCGGAAACGTTTGTTCAACAAGTCGAATCCTTTCTGCCGATCATCGAAATATCGACGCCAAGGGACTCGCCTCGACCGACGATGCAGACTTTTCATCCCGCGACTCCTCTCGGATCGATTTTAGTGGTAGACAATCTGCCGATAAACCTGGAATTGATGCGGAGTCTACTCGAGCCCTCCGGATACTATGTCTTCAGCTCACGCAACGTGGACGACGGGCTGGAGATGGCCCGGCAGACGATTGTAGACCTGATCATTTCCGACGTGCACATGCCCGAAAAGGACGGCTATGCCTTCATCCACGCCGTGAAAGGTGATCCGCGATTGCGCGATATTCCATTCATGTTCATTTCTTCGACTCTCGGGCGCGGGCACGACGTAGAGCGATCCATTGCAGTCGGAGCTGATAGATTCATTGTGCGCCCGATCGAGCCACAGATCCTGCTTGCTGAAATCGAATCATTGATAAAGAAGTAGGAAACGTAGGCGCACGCGATCAAACTGGCAATAATTGTGCCATTGAAGCGGATTCACTTGTCGAGCCTCACAGCCTCAGGCAAGGAAAAATTCCGGAAGTAAAGGGAACTCAAGTATGGCAACCATTTTGGTTGTAGATG
The DNA here is from genome assembly GCA_963737945.1 of Blastocatellia bacterium. Taxonomy (GTDB): domain Bacteria; phylum Acidobacteriota; class Blastocatellia; order UBA7656; family UBA7656; genus Onstottus_A. The sequence goes on from CAVTUR010000003.1 coordinate 113,468, forward strand.
ACCGCCCCGTCAACCGCGAGTTGTTTGTAACGCTTCTCGGCTATAGAGGACATCAGATATTAGAAGCCCGAGACGGGGAAGAGGCGTTGAGGTCCGTAAGACTCAACCGCCCCGAGCTGGTCATCAGCGACATTCTCATGCCTACTATGGACGGGTATGAGTTCGTCCGGCAACTGCGCAAAGATCCCTCTACCGCGAACATCCCGGTGGTCTTTAGCACAGCCCATTATCTGGATCGCGAGGCGCGGTCGCTGGCCGCGGCCTGCGGCGTCACTCACACAATTCTCAAGCCCGCTGAACCAGAGGAGATTCTGCGAGTGGTTGACGCGGCGCTGGGTATCTCCGAACCTCCGGCGCCACTCCCGTCGGATGCCTTCGATCGGGAGCACCTTCGATTGCTCACCGACAAGCTCGCGGAGAAAACTCAAGAGCTCACCAGAGCGAACGAACGCCTTACCGCGTTGATCGAGATGACCCGGCAACTCAACTCGGAACGCAATTCACTCTACCTTTTGGAGACCTTCTGCCATTCTGCCCGCAGAATCGTTGGCGCAAAGTATGCCGCGATCCTCGTGCTGGACGATGACCGAAAGACGGTACGGCATTTCTTTGCAAGCGGGTTGCAGACCGACGCGGCAGCGATGATTGGGTCGCCCCCGGTTGGCCGTGGGCTGTTCCGAAAGCTGCTCAGCGAAGGCGGTCTGATTCGAGTGCGCAACATCAAAGACGATCCCAGATCGGAAGGGTTTCCTCCAAATCATCCACACATGAGTTCGTTCCTCGGCGCTGCGATCTCTTCGTCCAGCGGAATCTATGGCGCTCTTTGTCTCACCGACAAGATTGGAGTCGAAGAGTTCAGCGAAGGGGATGAGCGCCTGATAGCTATGCTGGTAGGGCAGTTGGGGGTCGCTTACGAGAACGCGAAGCTGTTCGAAGACCTGCGCCAACGGGCGTCGGAGCTTAAGGAGAGTGAGGAAGCTCTCCGCGAGGCGAATCAGACCCTCGAGTCTCTCGTTCAGACATCGCCGCTTGCCATCATCGCTCTTGATCTCGATGGCAACGTCAAGAGCTGGAACTCGGCGGCGGAGAGAATCTTTGGCTGGAGCGAAAAAGAAGTGGTTGGTCTGCGCATCCCAACTATCCCCAACGACGAATGGTACGGTTACCACAATTCGCTCGGTATCACCGGAAACGGTGGGACTTTTTCCAGCACTGAAACTGCCTGGATCAGAAAAGACCGATCTTTGATTGAAGTCAGTCTCTCGGCGGCGCCGCATATTGACGGCAAAGGCAATATTAACGGTAGCGTAGTAGTGGCCGCGGATATCACTGAACGCAAACATCTCGAGGAGCAGCTCCGTCAGGCACAGAAGATGGAGGCGGTCGGAAGGCTGGCCGGCGGAGTTGCCCACGACTTCAACAATCTGTTGACTGCGATAATCGGGTACAGCCAGCTTGTACTCGGACGGCTGCATCGTGAAGACCCGATGCGGAATGAAATCGAGGAAATTGAAAAGGCCGGGCAGCGCGCTGCCGGGCTAACGAACCAGCTCCTTGCCTTCAGCCGGAGGCAGTTACTCAAGCCGCAGGTGCTGGACCTCAACGAGGTCGTGGCTAATCTGGGAAAAATGCTTGAACGGCTGATAGGCGAGGATGTCGTACTTACATCGAGCCTTGATCCGGACATCGGCTGCGTGAAGGCCGACCGGGGCCAGATCGAGCAGATCATCATGAATCTTTCGGTGAACTCGCGCGACGCGATGCCTGGCGGGGGGAAGCTGACCATCGAGACATTCAACGTTGAGCTGGATAGCTCCTATACCACCGAGCACATCAGTGCCCGCCCGGGTCCCCACGTTGTTCTGGCGATAAGCGACAATGGCTCGGGTATCGACAAGGAAATACAGAAGAATATTTTTGAGCCTTTCTTCACAACAAAGGGCCGCGGCAAAGGAACCGGGCTCGGTCTTTCCACCGTGCACGGGATTGTCCAACAAAGCGGCGGCCACATCGCCTTATACAGCGAGCCGGGACAAGGAACTTCGTTCAAGATTTATCTTCCGCGTCTGCCGAATGCGGATAAGCCCCCTGAGCCCCTGGTCTCATCTACTCCATCATTGCAAGGCTCCGAAACCGTCCTGCTGGTCGAAGACGAGGAGTCGGTTCGCCGGCTCGCTCGCAGGATCCTGGAGACGTATGGCTATGACGTTCTAGAGGCAGCCGGGTGCGATGATACGATACGGATATGCGAGGAGCACAACGACCAAATTCACCTGATGCTAACCGACGTGGTTATGCCCGGCACGAGTGGGCGCGAATTGGCACATTTGGTTGCGCGGCTGAAGCCTGAGATGAAGGTACTCTTCATGTCCGGCTACACCGACGACACAATCGTGCAGCACCGGGTCTTGAGCGCGGACATACCGTTCCTACAGAAGCCCTTCACACCTGCAACCCTCGCGGGCAAGGTTCGCGAAGTTCTTGACGCGTGAGTGCCGGCGATTCGCCACAACTGCACACAATTGCGCTGCGGGCCGAGTGAGCAGGCGCCGAGAAAAAACACGCTCCTGATCGCAAAATCGCAAGATCTGTCTATTATTGAACAGACTCCCTGTACTCGGGATCGGTATCATAGCGCGACTTCAGGTCACGCTGATGGTAAACCAAACAAACAGGATGCACTGGCGAATAGAAGTAAGTAGCCCACAAGAAGCAGATTGGCGCACTCTCTGGGAGTTTGATGATAATAAGCTAACGGAATATCAAGCCCTCGTCGTTGAGCTGAACATAATAAATGACCCGGTTCAACTCCGGATCGTACGCAATTCTGACTAGCCCTCAAATGGGAATTTTTCTCGCTTCGCGGCCAGCGCCAAACGGCGGCATTGATTGAATTGCGGGACAATAGTGAGGCTTTGATGTGTCAAAGTTTTCTCAAGGGTTCGCTACATTTATTTGACCGTCTCGTTGGATTGGTACGCGCAAGTGAATGTCTCTTCAGATCGCGTCCGCATCTCGCCCCAATGCCCCAATGCCCCAATGCCCCAATGCCCCAGTGCGCGACAGCGGCATGTTATGGAACGCGATTTCAGTCAAGCTAAGGTTGGGCTGAGGCGACCGCAGAACCAAACGCTCTATAGGACTCTCAAAGAAAAACAGTTGACTTCAGCAGAATGATGGTACAGTAGCTTTAGAAGTTCATTCGACAGTTCCTGCCCTCGATCACAACTTCCCCCATGGTTTGGTTTGATCGGTTCGAAAGTTGCTCGTTGGGGAGCCTGCCTCCATCTGACCGTCGAAAGGTTGATCCCTTTCGCACTCGTGTCACCCTCGGATAATTGCGGTTGATCAAACCTCACAAGCGCTTCGTCGTCTTCGTTGCACCACGATGCTAGTCGGGGGTCGAATTGGTTTGCCCCAGATGTATTGATCACAGCAGTATTTCGAGAGAAAAGCGAGGTGTGAACGTTGCGAACTGAGGGGAACCCAATGCCCGAATCGGAATTGCCCAAGGATAAGCGATCACTCGCTGTGGCGCTCCGTTTAGCTTGGGTCGTGACCCTCATCGGTGGAGTGGCGCTTTTCGGGTGGGCTTTTGACATCTCTTGGCTGAAGAGCGTCTCTCCGGGTCTTGCGTCGATGAAAGCGAACACAGCCATTGGGCTGCTGTTGTGCGGAGTGTCGCTGGCAATCCTGTCTGGAAAAAGGGTCGGGGATCGTGCTCGCGTTATTGCGGCGGCCGTGGCGATCATCGCGGCAACCCTCGGCGCGCTGACCCTGATTGAATACTTTGTCGGCTGGGATTTCAGGATCGACAACGCGCTGTTCCGGGACTCCATGCCGTCAGTGGAAACCGCTGGCGCGGGGCGAATGTCGCCGGCGACGGCGCTCTGTCTCGTACTCACCGGAGCGGCGCTGATTATTACAGCGCGGCGCGCCTCGTTTCGGTTGTGGCAACCAATCGTAGCAGGATTGAGCGCGTCGGTTCTAGTGATCGCCGGTTTGGCGCTGGCGGGCTACCTGGCGGAATGGGCGCTGGGGTATCTGCTGTGGAACTACACAGGCACTGCGGTCCACACCGCAACCGGACTCCTGCTGCTCGGGTGCGCGCTCATGATCCTGGCGCAAGGTGAGGATGGCCTGAAATGGATGCTGGACAGGACAAGCACTGAGGTATTCCTGGGCGCTGCCGTGCTGATGGTTCTTGGCGGGGCGAGCGCGTACGCCTTCGCGAAGGACCTTCGGGAAACCGGCGCGTCAGTCAGCCATACGCAAGAGGCCCTAATGGCAAGCGAGGAGCTGAAGGCCGACATTGCAAGTATCGAGAGCGGACAACGCGGGTACGTCATTACTGGAGACAAGCAGTTGTTTGAGCGATTCCGGGAGGCGAAGGCGCACGCACTTGTCCGTCTGGACGAGGTTCGCAATCTAACCGGCGACAATCCCGACCAACAACTCCGCCTGAATCAGATCGAACCCTTGATCATTCAGCAGATCGAGTGGGCTGACAAAACGATCGCCACCCGCAATCGGCAGGGGCTTTCTGCCGCACAGCCGTTGCTTGCCAGCGGGACCGGCGTCGCATTGTCAAATGGCAGCGACGCGCTGCTCCAAAGAGTGCAAGACGAGGAGCGCTCGTTGCTTGGCAAGCTCAAAACTCGATCTGACGCAGTTTCAGTAACAACCTTCCTGGTGCTGCCGATGGGATTGTTCCTCAGCCTTTCAAGCTTGTTTCTGGGGGTATTCCTGCTTAATGCCGGGGTCGGGGAGCAGACCCGAGCTCGGCAGGCGGCGTCCGACAGTGAGGCCCGTCTGGCCGGCATCGTCAATTCAGCGATGGACGCGATCATCACCGTAGATGTTGACCAGAGAATCGTGCTTTTCAACGGAGCCGCCGAAAAGATCTTCCGCTGCACCGCGAAAGATGTGATGGGGCAACCAATCGATATGTTTATTCCGAAGCCGTCCCGCGATGGCCATCACCGGCACGTTGAGGGATTTGGACGGACCGGAGTCACGTCACGCTCGATGCATTCATTGGGTACGCTCACGGGTCTGCGGACCGACGGCGGGGAGTTCCCGATCGAAGCGTCAATTTCCCAAATCGAGGCTGCGGGCCAAAAGTTCTTTACGGTCATCCTGCGCGACATTACCGAGCGCGAGACCCTGGATGCGGAGCGACGCAAATTCGTTTCGCTCGCCGAAAACAGCCTCGAGTTCATTGGGATGTGCGATCTCAACGGCACTCCGTTCTTTATCAATGAAGCGGGTTTGCAGCTTTTGGGTCTTAACGACATAGAACACGCGATGCGGACTCCACTAAAAGAGTTCTTTTTCCCAAGTGACCAGGCGTTCATTATCGATGAGTTTCTCCCGAAGGTGCGTGCTGAGGGGCACGGCGAAGTAGAAGTCCGTTTCCGGCACTTCATCACCCTTGAACCGATATGGATGTTCTACAACGTCTTCGTCCTTCGCGATTCGGCCGGCGAACCCATGGCATTCGCGACGGTTAGTCGCAACATCACCGAACGCAAACGCGCCGAGGGGGTGTTGCTCGCAAGTGAAGCCAAACTTCAGACTATCGTCGAAAACCTCAGCGAGGGTCTGGCGGTTTCTGACCCCGACGGCAATTTGGTGCATCTTAATCGCGCGGCGCTGTTCAATCACGGGTTCACCACCCCGGAAGAAAGCCCTCACCATCTGACGGGGTTCGCCGAAACCTTTGAGCTCGCCGAACTCGACGGCACGATACTTCCAATCGAGCGCTGGCCGCTGGCTCGTATCCTGCGCGGCGAAACAGTTCTCGATTTGGAACTGCGCATCCGGCGCATACACAGCGACTGGAATCGAATCTTCAACTACGGTGGAACGCTTGTAACCAACACAGACGGTACGCCGGTGCTGGGGATAGTCACCATAAGTGATATCACCGAGCGCAAGCGGGTTGAGGAGGACAATCGTCAGCTCAACGTTGAATTGGAGGAGCGGGTGCTTAAGCGCACCGCGGAATTGGAAGCCGCGAACAAGGAGCTGGAAGCGTTTTCCTACTCGGTGTCGCACGACTGCGCGCTCCGTTGCGCGCGGTGGACGGTTTTTCGCAGGCCGTTCTTGAGGATTACGGACCGCACTTGCCAGAGGAAGGCCGGCAGTATCTGGAAACGATCCGCGAAGGCGCGCAGCGAATGGGCATGCTCATTGACGATTTGCTGACATTTTCACGGTTGAGCCGGACGCCGTTGAACAAGCAATCGGTCAACACAACCAGACTAGTCCGTGAAGCGCTCGAGGAATTACAGGCGGGACAAGGGAAGCGTGAGATCGAGCTTCATCTTGGCGATTTGTCGCCGTGTCACGGCGACCCGGCCTTAATAAAACAGGTCTGGGTCAACCTGCTTTCGAATGCCATGAAGTACACGCGCAAGCGTGAAAAAGCGGTGATCAAAATTGGTTCGACCAGGGAAAACGGCGAAATGTTTATTTCGTTTCCGACAACGGGACCGGCTTTGACATGCAGTACGCGCGACAAGCTTTTCGGCGTGTTTCAAAGATTGCATCGCGCAGACGAATTTGAAGGGACCGGAGTTGGCCTTGGCGATTGTGCAGCGGGTGTCCATCGCCACGGCGGACGAGTCTGGGCGAATGCCGCGCCGGATCGCGGCGCGTCGTTTTATTTCACCCTCGGAGGAAGAGACTTTTCATGAGCGATTCACATATCGTCGAGATCTTGCTGGTCGAAGACAACCCACAGGATCTTGAACTCGCGTTGCGCGCATTCAAGAAAGCCAATTTGACCAATCGGATCGAGGTGGCGCGCGACGGCGCAGAGGCGATCGAGTTTATTTTCTGCGAAGGCGCACACGCCGGACGGAACCTCGAGAACGGCCCCTAGGTGGTTCTGCTGGATCTGAAGCTTCCAAAGGTTGACGGAATGACGGTGTTGCGCCGAATGAAAGGTGATCCGCGAACAAAGACGATCCCGGTGGTCGTGCTCACGTCATCCAAAGAACAAAGCGACATTGTTGAGAGCTACGACCTGGGAGTAAACAGCTACATCGTGAAGCCGGTTAACTTTGAGCAGTTCGTCGCCGCCGTCCAGAAATTGGGGTTCTACTGGCTGTTGCTCAATCTGCCGCCAAGAGGGGAGAAATGAATCGTGTCAACACGTCTGAACGTTCTTCTGGTCGAAGACGATCCTGGTGACGCTGAACTGTTGCTGCGTGAATTGCGACGCGCCGGATTTGATCCTGTATGGCAGCGCGTTGACTCGGAGCAGGAATACCTCGCACGCCTGGGGAGCGATATCGATCTCATACTATCCGACTTCTCGATGCCTCAGTTCGACGGGATGCGCGCGTTGAAGTTGTTGAAGGAGAGCGGGCTTCAGATTCCGTTCATCATAGTATCCGGGACAATCGGTGAAACCGTTGCGGTGGATGCCATGCGCGGCGGTGCGAACGACTACTTGATGAAAGGGAGCCTGGCTCGTTTGGGCCCGGCCATAACTCGCGAGTTGCAGGAGACAACCAACCGCAATGGGCGACGGCGCGCGGAATTGTCGCTGCGTGCTAGCGAGGATCGTTATCGGGACCTTGTTGAGAACAGCCAGGATTTGATCTGTACGCATGATCTGGAAGGACGAATCCTCTCAGTCAATCGAGCGGCAGCAGAAGCATTGGGCTACAATCAACTGACCCTTTTGAGTAAGCGCATCCAGGAGATTCTCCTGGGGGAATTCCAGAATGAGTTCGATACCTACATTGCCGAGCTTCGGAAGAGTGGAAGCGCCCAGGGAACGATGGCTGTACAGACAAGGAAGGGAGAACAGCGCTTATGGGAATACAGCAACACTGTGCGCACCGAAGGAGTTGACCTCCCAATCGTCCGGGGACTAGCGCACGATGTGACGGAGAAAATACAGGCACTAAAAGCGCTCCGCGAGAACGAGGCCCGGTTGGCGGGAATCGTCAATTCCGCTATGGACGCGATCGTCAGTGTGGATCATGAGCAAAACATCGTCCTGTTCAATGCTGCCGCGGAAAGAGTTTTTGGGTGCGCGGCCGCCGAAGTGCTTGGGCGATCCTTAGATCGATTTATCCCGGAGCGAGCGCGCCAGGGGCATGAGGAGCAAGTTCGGAGTTTTGGCGAAACCGGCCGCACATTGCGCTCGATGCACTCATTTGCAGAGCTGAGTGCGCTACGCATCACTGGCGAGGAATTTCCCATCGAAGCGTCCATTTCTCAGATCGACGTGTCGGGGAAAAAGCTCTTCACAGTGATCCTGCGCGATATTACTGAGCGCAAACAACTCGAAGAGCAGTACCGCCAGTCACAGAAGATGGAAGCGGTCGGACGATTGGCTGGGGGCGTAGCTCATGACTTCAACAACCTGCTGACCGCGATAGTCGGCTACAGCCAACTCATCCTTGCCAAGCTCGATGCCGAAAGCCCGCTGCGTCACGACATTTCAGAAATTGAAAAAGCAGGCCATCGGGCGGCGGCCCTCACAGCTCAGTTGCTGGCCTTCAGCCGCAAACAGGTGCTTAAGCCTTGTGTGCTCGATCTCAATCAAGTAATTTCCGGTGTAGACAAGATGCTCAAGAGATTGATCGGGGAGGACATTGATCTGGTTATGGTTACACCGCCGGGTCTTGGATATGTCAAGGCCGATCCCGGACAGATCGAACAAGTATTGCTAAACCTTTCCATCAACTCACGCGACGCAATGCCAAGGGGTGGAAAAATCACAATCGAGACCGCGAATATCGACCTGGACGCGCTCTATACTCACGCAGACGTTCTCCCGGGGAAATATGTGATGTTAGCGGTCAGCGACACCGGGGATGGCCTGGACGTGGAAACGCAGTCTCACATCTTTGAGCCGTTCTTCACTACAAAGGAACCTGGCAAGGGCACAGGGCTCGGCTTGTCTACGGTCTTTGGAATCGTGAGGCAGAGCGGTGGTCACATCTGGGTGTACAGCGAGCCCGGACACGGCGCGACGTTCAAGATATACCTGCCCAGGGTTCACGAAGCTCCGACAGCAGCCAGAGTTGAAGCTGCCGTGAGCGGCTCGATGGAAGGAACGGAGACGATTCTGCTAGTGGAAGACGATGCGATGGTACGTAAGTTTGCTCGGACCTCCCTGGAATCATACGGCTACATGATTGTGGAAGCGTGTGATGCCGCCGCGGCTCTACGAGTATCGTTAAAGGTGGGGTTGATTGACCTCCTGCTCACCGATGTGGTAATGCCTGGATTGACTGGGCGAAAGCTGAGCGAACACTTGATGCCGTTGCGCCCGGAGATGAGAGTGCTCTTTATGTCTGGCTACACCGATAATGCGATAGTACACAACGGTGTTCTGGAGGCAGAAATGCCGTTTTTGCAGAAACCGTTTACGCCCGAATCGCTTGCCCGAAAGGTCCGCGAAGTGCTCGACACAAACAGGAACTGATCTACGACCTCGCTCCGATTCGATGCATCGGCTGCCTCGATTTGCATCTGACAACCCGGTAACCGCGTTGCCCCCCGCTTCCCCACCTGTCTAGCACGTTCTGCCGCGATTCTCCTCGCCTGTTTGCGCCGAACACTGCCACCACACAAAAACCGAAGACCTAACCCAAACAGTGCCTAACCTTTCGAGTGATTGGTATGAACCGACGTGACGGCACATTGGTTGCCCAAGAGGGACCCCGGGGAAGGCCCGCCTGCCTTTGTCGGTTGGATTCCCGGTACACGAATGGAGGTTCACAACATGCGGTCCATGGATTTGATGCAAAATCTCTTTGGCGCCTGGCCGACCAGATTGACAACCGATGCCCAGGGATGCCGTACACGGCCATCCGTTCGCCGGGCCAGGTTCCGCCCCGCGATGATCTTAGCCTTCACGATCACTCTCATCACCGCTGGCAGCGTTCTGGCACAAGTCAAGAAAAACGGCCAGCTGCCAAAGGACCTTACCAGCCTGAGCCTCGATGAGTTGATGAACGTCGAGGTAACGTCCGTGTCAAAGCACGAGCAACGCCTCATGGACGCGCCTACAGCGATCTATGTGATAACCAATGAAGACATCAGACGGTCCGGGTCGACTAGCATTGCCGAGTTGCTGCGAATGGTTCCTGGGCTTCAGGTGGCCAGGATCAGCGCGAATAAGTGGGCCATCACCTCCCGCGGATACAACAGCGAGTTTTCCAACAAGCTCCTTGTCCTGATCGACGGCCGCAGCGTGTACACGCCGTTGTTCGCGGGCGTGTACTGGGATATTCAAGACTTAATCCTGGAGGATATCGAACGGATCGAGGTCATACGCGGGCCCGGCGCTGCGTTGTGGGGCGCGAACGCGGTGAACGGCGTAATCAACATCATCACCAAGAGGGCACGCGACACCCAGGGGGGAATGATCACTGCCGGCGCCGGAAATCAAGAACGTGGCTTCGGGAGTATCCGCTATGGAAGCAAGATGGGCCACAGCGCGTACTATCGCGTCTACGCGAAGTACTTCGATCGCAACCAATCGGTTGACGAAACCGGCAGGGACTCTGCCGATGGATGGGACGTCCTCCGGGGAGGCTTCCGCTTCGACTGGGACATTTCAACTGCCGACTCGCTGACCGTGCAGGGAGATATTTACCACGGCGATATCGGCCAGAGACTCAAACAGACTCTTGCAGTGCCTCCGTTCTCGTCATCATTCGATGAACAGATCGGTACCGAAGGCGGGAACGTGCTGGCTCGATGGAGCCGCGTCATTTCGCCAGAGTCTTCGCTGAGCTTGCAGTTCTATTACGATCGAACCAAGCGGGTCGAGTTACTGCTTGGTGAAGACCGCGGCACCTGGGACTTCGACTTTCAGCACTCATTCGCTGCAAAGCGCAATTCGATCGTTTGGGGGGCGGGTCTGCGTTCTACGCGCGACGATCTATTGAGCAGTTTCACAGTTGTTGTGGACCCCGCCTCACGCACAACGAGATTGTTCAACCTCTTTATCCAGGATGAAATCACACTCGTTAAGAATCGGCTTCGGCTGGCTGTGGGAACGAAATTCGAGCGCAACCCTTACACCGGCTTCGAAAGCCAACCCAGTGCGCGGATGATCTGGACACCACGGAAAGAGCACTCCGTATGGGCGGCAATCTCACACGCGAATCGCACCCCATCTCGGGTTGAAAGAGACATGCGGGTCAATATTTCGGTCGTTCCGATGCCTGACGGGCCCCTGACCTACTTTTCGCTGTTTGGCAATCGCGATTTTGAATCGGAGAATCTCAATGCCTACGAACTCGGGTACAGATTCCAGCCGGCAAGCAGTTTCTTCTTTCGCGTATCCACTTTCTATAACGACTACTACAACATGAGTCGCACCGAAATCGGCGCGCCGTTCTTTGAGACCACGCCACAGTCGGCGCACCTGGTGATCCCGCTTCGCCTGGACAATGGAGGAACTGCGAAGACAAAAGGGATCGAGGCCGCGGCCGACTGGGCGGTCACGACACATTGGAAGCTGGCAGCTGCTTACTCTTTGTTTGATCGTACTACCGACGCAGGCGCGTCAGTGGGAGGTCTGGGAACTGCGGGCGACAGCCCTCGAAATCAGTTCAACATCCGCTCCCTGCTGAACTTGAGCAACAGGTTCGAACTCGATGCCGCCGTCTACTATGTTGGTAAGCTCGCGGCGTTGGAGGTGCCCCGCTACTTGCGGACGGATGTTCGATTTGGCTGGAGGGTTTCGGAAGCACTTGAGATGAGCTTCGTTGGTCAGGATATTTTCGACAAGCGACACGTCGAGTTTGGCGGGTCGCAACTTGATTTCGGCAGCAGAGGAATCGCAGTCGAGCGAAGCATCTTTGCAAAGCTAACGTGGCGATTTTAGCGGGGAGTCGACCCTGCCGGCGACAAACCTCTCTTGCACATCGACTGGTTAGAAATGATAAGACGAGTCTCAATGGTCCCGGCGATTATCATTAGTCTGGGGTTGATCCTCGCACAGGCCCAGGGACCAACGGAATATCAACTCAAGGCAGCCTATATATATAATTTCCCGAAGTTTATCGAATGGCCTTCCTCTGCAGGCACAGATCCAAGAGCGCCGATAGTCGTCGGTATATTGGGCAGAGATCCGTTCGGCTCGGAGATAGAGGCCGTGTTGTCGGGCAAGACGGCAAACCAGAGACATTTTGTGATCAGGCGGTTCTCCAATGTCCGAGAGGTCTCGGGTTGTCAGATACTGTTCGTCAGTTCCTCGGAAAAGGACAATCTCAAGCAGGTCTTTGCAGCGGTTGCCGGCTTCGGTGTGTTGACGGTCGGTGAATCAGACCGATTCGCCGAGGCAGGTGGGGTCATTCACTGGGGGCTCGTTGACGGCAGAGTAAAGCTCACCATCAATCTGCCCGCGGCCGAGCGAGCCGGTCTGAGAATGAACGCGAATTTGCTCCGCCTTGCAGACGTGATCAGGAAGTAACAATGGAGAGTCGATATGCGCTCGCTCAGCATCGGTCCATCAGACGACGCTCAAGCTGGTTAAACTGGTACCATCGCCCGGCTTCTCTTGCGGCGGATCGGGGCGTTTGTCAACAACGAATCGGCCCGACTTGTTCCGGCTCTCCTCACATCACGGGTCCGTTCCCTACCCGAATAAGCCGAAGGGCTCACACAAGGGTCGCGCTCAAGAGCGTTCTACTTGCTGCGCCAACCTGCGACGGAGCGGCACAAACGTTGCCACTGCCCATCTCGGAGAAGACATGAGCATTTCGACCGATTCAGCGTGGACGAGGGCCATCCGGATATGGTTTGGCAACTCTCTCGATGAGAGCCTGAGTCAAATTTCACGAACAATGATTGGTGGCGCCGGATATTGGTGTTCTCGTCAAGGCGCAATCACTCAGTGGCGATGCCTCATCAAGCCCTTCGCGCTATCTGCGATCGTTCTCATCTGCATCAGTCGAAGAGTTTTTAAGGGTCTCGATGTTTCGTTAGGCGCCTATAATCTGCTTAACACACGCTACGCGGATCCAGGAGCTGAGGAACATCGCCAGTCGTCCATACAACAAGACGGGCGCAACTGGCGGCTCAAGCTTACGTATCAATTCGGCGGCGACCGATAGCCTCGTGCAAGGTACTGATTGTGACAATTAATCGAGGCTATGCGGACGGTGTAGCGAAGGCGTTTCTTACTAGAGCGCCATCGGTATGCCGACGAGTGATTATGCTCTTGGTTATTGCGACGTGCACGGTCCCCCGAAATGCTCGAGGGCAGGTGCTCAACGAGTATGAGGCCAAAGCTGCATTTCTGTTCAACTTCGTGAAGTTCGTCGAATGGCCGGCCCATGCGTTTGCCGATAGCAACGCTCCGCTCATCATCGGTGTGGTCGGCGACGACATGTCCAGCAGAGTGATTGAGGAGTTGATCGATGGCAAGATCGCAGGCGGCAGGCGCCTGGTTGTAAGGAGATTCCCGAGCTTCAAGGCGTTAACCTACTGCCATATGATCTTCGTCAGGTCGTCGGAGAACGACAGAACTCGTCAGACGCTGGCCGACGCGAACCCAGGCGCCCTGACCGTCGGGGAGACTGAGGGTTTCGCCGGGTTGGGTGGGATGATCAACTTCATGATTGTGAATGGCAAGCTCAAGCTCGAAATCAATCAAGCGTCCGCGGAGCGGGCGGGGCTAAGGATCAGCGCCAAGCTCCTCAGCCTGGCCAGTGTGGTAAGGACTTAATCCGAGGCGTTATGCATCTACTACGAGACATGTCCATCAGCCGGAAGCTCAAGGTGGTCATCATGGTGACCACCAGCTTTGCCTTACTGCTCGCGTGCGCGGCCTTTGTCGGATACGACCTTATCTCCGTACGCCGATCCATGGCCAGCGACCTCTCGACCCTGGCGAGAATCATAGGGACAAACAGCACAGCCGCTCTTGCCTTTGGCGATTCCGAGTCTGCGAGAGAACTGCTGTCTGGCCTGAATGCGAAACAGAACATCGCTGCGGCCCGGTTGTATCTGGAAACCGGAGAAGTCTTTGCCGAATATGTGCGCGACCACGGTTTTGTGCCGCCCGAGCCTGACAACGATCTGCGGGGAAGCCAATTCTCCGGCGGCTATTTGGTCGCCCGTGAGCAGATCGTACTGGACGGCGAAGTCATCGGCAGCATCTTTCTGGTAAACAATCTCGACGCGTTGAGATCTCGCATAGTGCAATACATAAGCGTCGTTGCCCTGGTTTTGTCGGCCTCGCTGCTGGTTGCATTTCTAATCTCTTCAAGACTTCAACAAATGATCTCCGGGCCCATCTCGCAGCTCGCGCGAACGGCAAGACTTGTTTCGGTTGAGAAGGACTACACGATCCGTGCAACAAAACATGGCCGCGATGAGCTTGGTACGCTGATCGACGGCTTCAACGAGATGCTCGGTCAGATCGAGGAACGTGATGCGAAGCTTCGGACCGCGCGGAACGAACTGGAGCAAAGGGTCGAGGAACGCACCAGGGAGCTCCAGGACGAGATCGCGGAACGCAACCGGGCTGAAGCGACGACGCGCGAGAGCGAAGCGGTATTTCGGTCACTTGCCGAGAGTGTTACCGCCGCGATCTATATTTACCGGGACTCCAGGTACGTCTACGTGAACCCCGCGACCGAAACAATTTCCGGCTACACACATGATGAGTTGATGGAAATGGAGGTCTGGGACATTGTGCACCCGGACTTCCGAGACTCAATGAAAGCTCGCGCCGGGCTCCGCATCCCTGGTGATGAGGTGTCTCCGCGCGCTGAGATCAAGATCCATACGAAAAGCGGCGGAACGCGTTGGATTGATCTCACTTCGAGCTTGATTCAATTCCACGGGCAGCCTGCTGTGCTGGCGACCGCATTCGACATCACCGATCGCAAGAGTTGGGAAGATGTTCTCCGGCAGAGCGAGGAGAAGTACCGGACGATTCTACAGAGCATTCAGGAGGGTTACTACGAAGTAGACCTGGCAGGCCACCTGACGTTTTTTAATGACTCCCTGAGCAGAATCGTTGGAACTTCTTCAGAGAACATGGTCGGGCTCGACCACCGTAGGTACACCGATGCGGAGAATTCAGCCAAGATGATTCAGACCTTCAACGAGGTCTATCGGACTGAAGAAGGAATTGAAGGATTTCAGTATGAGATCGTCACTTTGGAGGGTGTGAGGAGATTTCTGGAGGCGTCTGTTTCGCCGCGGCGAGATTCGGCAGGGGAGATTGTCGGCTTCCGCGGGACAGTGCGCGACATCACCGAACGCAACAAGGCTGAGGAAGCGCTGCGCCAGAGCGAACAGCGGTATAAGACTCTGTTCGATGCCGCGACCGACGGGATCGTCATCCTGGGCACCGAAGGCGCGCAGGCCGGTCGCATCCTGGCCGCCAATAGGGCGATCGCTGAAACCACCGGCTATACCGTAGACGAGTTGCTTGAGCTCAACATCTCAGCCCTGCGCCCCCACGAATCCGAGAATCCGGGCCATTCGGCTGTGCCCGAGCTCACGGATGAGAGGGTCACGATTGAAGTCCTCCGCAGGCGCAAGGATGGCACAACGTTTCCAGTCGAGATAAGTGCCGGTCCGCTGCGCATCGGAGATAAGAACTACATCCTGGACTTCGCGAGAGATATTACCGACCGCAAGCATATTGAAAAGGAAGTTGCGATGCTCGCACACGCGATCCGCAGCATACGAGAGTCCGTCTGCATCACCGACTCTGAAGATGCTTTGCTCTATGTCAACGACGCATTCCTGACAAGCTACGGATACGAGCGCAACGAGGTTATGGGCAAGAATATCTTCGAACTGGTGCGCGTTCCCGCCAACTCAATCCACGCCCTTGAAACGATTCCTCCGCCAAACATGCTCAGGGAGTGGGAGGGTGAGCTGTTCAATCGAAGAAAAGACGGGAGTGAATTCCCGATCCACCTGTCCAGTTCGCCGATTCTCGACGAGACCGGGCGAACGATCGCCCTCGTTGGCGTGACCCAGGACATCACCGAAAGCAAGCGCGCGATTTCAGAGTTGCAACATGCCAAGGAGGCTGCGGAGGCGGCCAACAGCGCCAAGAGCGAGTTTCTTGCAAACATGAGCCACGAGATCAGAACCCCGATGAACGGCATTATCGGCATGACCGAGTTGACCCTTGACACCGAACTCACCGACGAGCAGCGCGAGTATCTCAGGCTGGTCAAGCTGTCCGCCGATTCCCTGCTCGGAGTCATCAACGACATTCTCGACTTCTCCAAGATTGAAGCCGGCAAGCTTGAACTGGATCTCGACGAATTCAATTTGCAGGATGCCGTCGACGAAGCCATGAAGACGCTGGGGGTGCGGGCCGACCAGAAGGGTCTTGAACTCGCCTACTATCTTCGCCCCGGCGTGCCGGATCTGATCGTTGGCGATATCGGCCGTCTGCGACAGGTATTGGTGAACCTCGTCGGTAATGCGATCAAGTTCACCGAGCGTGGCGAAGTCATTGTCAGGATCGACGTAGACGCTAAAGCCAAGGACGAAATCGTCCTTCATTTCGGCGTGAGGGACACCGGTATTGGAGTACCCCTTCAGAAGCAGGCAATGATCTTTGAATCGTTCACTCAGGCAGATGGTTCGACTACGCGCAGATACGGCGGCACCGGCCTGGGACTTGCAATATCATCCCAGTTAGTTCGGCAAATGGGCGGCGAGATATGGGTGGAAAGCCCGGTTGGCCTTCCGCACGGTGGATCCAGTGCGGGAAGCCGATTTCATTTCACCGCGCGCTTTGGCATTCCGCAAAGCTCTCCAACCGACGCGCACACGCTTGAGGGTCCATCGCTGTCGGGACTCCCGGTACTTGTAGTCGACGACAATGCCACCAACCGCCGGATTCTTGAGGTGCAACTCACTGGGTGGGGGATGAGGCCGATCGCTGTTGAGGGAGGCGGGTTCGCACTAGACGCCATCAAGGACGCAGAGGAGGCGGGTTCTCCGTTCATGCTGGCGCTGATTGATTTTCACATGCCCGGGATGGACGGGGTTTCCCTGGCGGAGAAAATCAGAGCCCTTTCTACAGCCGGCAATCTCAGGATCATCATGATGTCGTCGTCGTTCCACCAGAACCGGGCACGCCAGCGGAGTTTGGGGATCGACGCCAGCCTACTGAAACCGATCAACGCCGCCGAGTTGCTCAATACTATCAAGGGGGTCCTCTCCACAGATGCTCATTCGCAAATCCGGCTGCGCCCGGTGGGACTAGCCACCGCGCACCCCAGACGGGTGTTGGTGGCGGAAGACAGCCCTGTCAATCAGACGCTGATAAAGCGGCTACTGGAAAAGTGGGGGCACACACCGGTCATCGCGGAAAACGGGAAGGAGGCACTCACCCGGTTCGCCGCCGAACCATTCGACCTGGTCCTGATGGACTTACAGATGCCGGACGTGAATGGCTTCGAGGCGACGGCAGCGATACGCCGGAAAGAGCTCGGCACGGGCACGCACACCCCGATAGTCGCGCTAACCGCGCACGCCCTGCAGGGTGACCGAGAACGATGCCTTGAAGCAGGCATGGACGACTATCTGTCGAAACCAATCGAAACCCAAAAACTGTTCGATGTAGTCGAGGCGGCCGCTCGCAAAAGCGATCGCGGGGCTGATAACGGGCGGCCGCACATCCCGGCGTTAGACATCGAGGCGATCCTTGACAGTTTTGACGGCGACCGGGAGCTGGTGCTGATGCTGGCACAAGTCTTCGCCGAGTCGTCACCGGGTCAGCTGTCGGATCTGTCAGATGCTCTCGCGCGTGGTGACGGGGAAGGACTCTCTCGGTGCGCTCACGCGCTCAGAGGTTCAGTCGCAAACTTTGGCGCCGAATCGGCCGTATGCGCCGCAACCTCACTCGAGCAGTTGGGGCGAACCGGCAACCTCTCAACCGCGAATGCTGCCTTTGAACGGTTGAAGGACGAAATCGAGCGCGTAGAAAAAGAGTTAGCGGCGTTCCAGCAAATGGGGGTGTCATGAAGATATTGATCGCTGAAGACGATCCGGTGTCTCGCCGATTCCTCGAAGTCACTCTGGAAAAATGGAAATACGACGTGACTGTCACCCGCAATGGCGGCGAGGCCTGGGAGTCATTTCAGCGTGACCGACCGACGATTGCAATTCTCGATTGGATGATGCCGGTCATCGACGGAGCCGAACTGTGCCGCAGGATTCGAGCAATTGAAACGACGCTGTCGACTTACGTCATAATGCTGACGGCGAAGAGCGCGAAACAAGATGTCGTCGCGGGGTTTTCAGCGGGAGCCGATGACTACATCACCAAGCCATTCAATCGCCACGAGCTTCACGCTCGCATCAAGGTTGGGATCAGGATAAGCGAGCTTCAAAAGACTGTTGCCGATCGCGTCGTCGAGCTGGAACTCGCGTTCGCACGTGTGAAGCAGCTCCAGGGGCTGCTTCCGATCTGTTCCTACTGTAAGAAGGTGCGCGACGATCAGAACTACTGGCAGCAAGTCGACGGCTACATCAGCAAACATTCTGAGGTCGAGTTCAGTCACAGCATTTGCCCGGATTGTTTCGATCGTCTTGTCGAGCCTCAGATGCGACGGCTGGACACGCGCAAGGCAGAACAAGATGTGTCGGACGTGATGCGTGAATCGTGACGAGTGATGAGTGATGAGTGATGAGTGATGAATGATGAATGATGAATGATGAATGATGAATGATCAAATGATCGTGAAGCGTGCCCGCGATGCTTGAATATCGAAAGGGCGAAACCGAACCAAGGGCTTATCTGTACTCCAACCAGCCTCTCCATTCATCATTCATCATTCATCATTCATCATTCATCATTCATCATTCATCATACCGGCCGCTTGAACCCGCGCTCGATGTCCCGCAATCCCATTCGCATCAAAATCGGGCGCCCGTGGGGGCAAGTCATCGGGTTCTGCGTTTTCATAAGCTCGTCGATCAACCATTGCATCTTCTCCGATGTGAGCGGCATGTTCACTTTAATCGCCGCCTTGCAAGCAAGCTCAGCAGCTATACCGTCGCGTATGCGCTCCAGCGTGGGGTTGCGGCGCTCGCGCTCGACGACGGTAAGCACTTCTCGGACAACCGCAAGCACATCGGTCGGCGTAAGCCCTGCCGGAGCGGTTTTGATCGCTATGGTTCGGCCCGATAGCCGCATTGTTTCGATGCCGATATTCTCAAGCTCGCCTTCAACGATTGAAAATGCTTCGGATTCAGACGGACTCAAATCGAGCGTCGCAGGAATAAGTAAGGGCTGGAGGCCAGCTGCCCGCGCCAACCGCGCATCACGAAACTGCTCAAACAGGACTCGCTCGTGCGCTACGTGCTGATCGACTAGCAGCAAACCCTCTTCGTCAGTCGCCACGATATAACTGTCGCGGATCTGGCCGAGGGGTTTGATGCCGTGGCCAAACCCTGGAAGCGTGCGTGCTTCAGGCGACTCTGCAGGGGTGCCACCCAACATCGAACCCGCCGCACAGGGTCGTTCGGTCGACTCTTCATCGACCGCCGGCTGATGATCCCGATGTGCCGCCCGCTCCCGTTCAACGAAATCCCCGCTTCCAACGCGAGAGTCATTTGCATCACACACTATTCCATCTTTGACGGAAGCACCGCCTCCACTTCCGGGTCCCTCTGCTCCTACGCTCCTACTCTCCTCAACTTCACTCCGACGCGCCTCGGCTTCTATCGAGGTCTCCGCTCCCCAACTTACCCTCTCCGGCTTCGCAGCACTATCCTCAGCAGGCGCCCGTGCTGTTCCAGGAACTCGAGTGATCGGCTGTGTGGACGTCAGCGCCTCGGCGACGGCGTCCCGAACAAAAGCCAGAACCGCGCCCTCGCGCAAGAATCGCACTTCGGTCTTTGCGGGGTGAACGTTTACGTCCACTTCTGTTGGAGGAACTTCGATAAACAGAACCGCCGCCGGATATTTTCCCGAAGGCATCATTGAGCGATAAGCCTCGCCGAGCGCGCGCCCAATAAGTTGATCGCGCACGAATCGCCGGTTGACAAACAGGTACTGCGCATCACGCGACGACCGTTGCTCCTGGGGATTGGACACGAAGCCAACGACTCGCAGCCCGTCGATCTCAGCGTTTACTTCGACGAGCTTGTCCAGCAACCCGCCTCCGAGCACCTGATATGCGCGCTCTTTTAGGGACCGCGCAGCCGTTACCCTGATAACGTCGCGCCCGTTGCCCACGAGCAAGAACGAGAGGTGCGGATTCGCCAGAGCGTAGTGCTGAACAAGATTCGCTATGTGGACGCTTTCTGTCGCATCGCTTTTCAGAAACTTGCGGCGCGCCGGGATGTTGAAGAACAGATCACGGACCTCGACTTCCGCACCGGCTGGCCATGCGATGTCGCGAACCGCAACCAGCTTGCCTGCGTTGAATTCGACTTCGGTGCCTTCGGTGTCGCGTACGGTTTTGGTTCGCAGGAACAAACGGGACACCGAAGCAATCGACGGGAGCGCTTCGCCTCGAAACCCGAGGGTAGTGATGGCTTCCAAATCTTCGGCCGTGCGCAGCTTTGAGGTGGCGTGGCGTTCGAAGGCAATGATAGCGTCATCGCGAGTCATGCCCTCGCCATCGTCAACGATGCGAATCAATCGCTTACCACCGGCGTCGACTTCGATGTTGATGGACCGCGCGCCGGCATCCAGCGCGTTTTCCAGCAACTCTTTGACGACAGATGACGGCCGCTCGACGACTTCTCCAGCGGCTATTTTGTTCGCAAGCAAATCTGGGAGTACTTTGATCTTCGACATTGGAACTCGAATATTATAGCAGGCGAGATTGAATGACTACCGGCAGCCGTACACAATCCGGAGGGGCGGCTGCCTGTTGCGGATCGTTGAACCCTCGTGCGCGGAGGGGTCAGCGGGGGGAGCGTTTGCCAATCGGTTACGAGGACTGTTCGTGTTTTTTGCTTGCCACTTGCCTCAACTTGCGCCGGTCTGGTATCACTAGCACACCATGATCAAACACGTCGTGTTCTTCAAATTCAGACCGGAAGCCAGCGCCGGGCAACGCCGGGCTGTAGTCGACCAACTGCGCGCGTTGCCTGAAAAGATCGACGTAATCCGCTCGTTTGAAATCGGCGAGGACATCATGCATTCCGCGCGCGCGTGGGATGTGGTGGAAATCGCGACGTACGACGACCTCGAGGCGCTCGAAATATACACGCGTCACGACGATCACGTAGACGTCGTTATGAAGATCCGCGAAGTTTGCGAGGCGGTCGGGTCGGTTGATTATGAGTTCTGAGCTAAGATGCGGTCGAAGTATGGTCGTGGATAATCTTCCAGCCTGCGGCAAACTTTCGGAACGTAAGAGTGAACAAGCCGCCTGACTCGCCGCTCGACATCATCAGATGAAATCGCCCGCGCACAAACGCCGCATTCGGGCCGAGCAACTCAATCTTCAAGTCCAGGAATTCCAGTTTGCCCATTTCGGTTCCGGCGCTTTGATATCGGCTGCGGTAACGAGCGAGGGTCTCGTCCCACCCCGAAACCGTTGTGCCGCCTGAATAAAAGGTCAAATCGGGCGAACGCCAATAGCCCTGCATGAAGCCCTCAAGATCGCGGCGGTTCCAGGCTTCAACTTGACGATCGAGCACTCGCCGAACTGCTTGCACCGCCAACGGTTCCGCCGTGCTCTTTTGCTTTGCGGCGCACGGAATTGCAACTACGAGAAGCATGCCGGCGGCTATTCCCAGACCGATGCTGGTGAGTTTTCGTGTCATCATTGAAATGTACCCTCTGCGTTTCGCAGATCAATTGTTGTGCGCGAGCGGCGAAGGTACAATCTGTTCCCGAATGACCCCTCGACCGCAGCCAGCGCTGCAAACAACCCGAATCGCCTGCGATGTGTGCGGCTCGGTTACCGCCCGCGAACTGTATACCGCGACTGACCGGCTGCGCAATACAGACGAACGCTTCACGATCGCCGCGTGTTGTGGTTGTGGTGTGTTGCGGACACTTCCCGAAATGAGCGACTCCGAGCTCGACCGGTACTATCCCCACGACTACTGGGGTGGTGACGAGCCTGCACAAAAGTGGATCGAGGCATCTCAGTCTGAAAAGACCAGATTCCTCCTGCGGTGCGGTTTGACCGAAGGAACCATCCTTGATGTAGGCTGCGGATCGGGATTCTTTCTTCGCGCACTGGATGCCGGCAAGTGGCGCCGATTCGGAGTGGAGACGGGTGAGGCGGCCGCGCGAGTCGCAGAACGTGCCGTCGGAAGCTGCCAGGTATTCGCGGGTGCGCTGACTCAATCGGGATGGGCCAACTCAACATTTGACGTCGTGACCTTCTGGTCGGTGCTTGAGCATACAAACGAGCCCCGCGCAAACCTGAGAGAAGCGAAGCGCATCATCAAGCCGGGCGGGTCGCTGATAGTTCAGGCGCCCAACGCAGCCTGCTATCAGGCTCGATTCTTCGGGGGTGATTGGTTTCTGCTGGATGCCCCGAGACACCGCTATCACTTCACGCTGTTGCAGCTCGATCGGCTATTGTCTGAAGTTGGCTTTGAAGTTTACAACATCAGCTACTTCTCTAAGTCACATAACGCGCACGGCCTCAAGCACAGTCTCAAAGTGAAGCTACTGACAAACACTTCAAGCCCCATCATGCACACGCTGTTCTATGCTTCGCTCCCCTTTATCAAACCGTTCGACAGCGTGATGACCGCGCTGGGGGAAGGTGCGACCCTGACGGTAGCCGCCCGCGCGGTGTGATCGATCGTTCCCTGCACACAGCCCGTTCCTCCTTTATTGCCTTGATCCGGCCCGAGCAGCCTCTAGCTCGGAATAGTCGTCATACGCAAGGATATTGGGGCGTTTCTCGAGCGTGGTGAATATCTCAAACACGTCGCGATCGGTTCGGCGTGCCGCGGTTCGCTCTTCCAGTCGCCGCCTGCGAATCTGGGGTAACCTGGTCAGGGCCTGCGCCAGCGAAAGAAGAAAGCCTGGCTGAAGCCTGAAGGGAGCGGTGAGAGCAAGCAATACCACCCACATGACATGCGAAGCCAAAAATACACCATCGTGCAAGTTGATCCACTGATAAATGAGGCGATTTCGCTGCTGTAGCCGCCTCAGCCTTCGCTGATTGACGCGGCGCATCGTTGACGAAACGCGATGTCGCACAACCGATCGCGACTCGTAGAGAACCAAAAAGCCTCGCTTCCACGCCCGATAGCTGATATCGACATCCTCCCAGTAGCTCGGAGCCAGCAGACTATCGAACCCTCCGATCTCCAAAAACCTCAGGCGGTCGAACATCGCTGAGCCGCCACTGGCGAACATCGAGTAGCACTTGGTTTCTTCTCCCGATTCCGTGGCCGGTTCTCCGGCGATCCCCGAGACATTCACAAAGCTGCGGTGAACACGAATAAAGCCTCTCGAAAAGCTCCCCAACTTTCCGCTTCCGCATTGGCGTCCACTCTCCATATCGAAGACTCGACAGTGAGCAGAAAACACCGAGGCATTGGTAAAATTCTGTACGAGGGATCCAATCGAATTGATATCGACTTCTACATCGTTGTTCAGGAGGAACACGAGCGGATATCTGGCGATCTCGAACCCGCGATTGCAGGTAGGGCCGAATCCAAGGTTCACCTCGTTTTTGATCAGCTTCAGGCCGGGCGTTGGCGGCCGATCGATCGAAGAATCTACTATCTGGTCTGCGTCGTTACCAGTTGATCTTCCTGCCTTCTGGTCTGCCGTTGCGCCCTCTAGGGTCCGCGCGACGAATCCCTGGCCGAGGAGCCACTCTGTGCTGTCATCGACGCTGCCATCATCGACGATGAGGATTTCAGTCGAGGCGACAAATTCTTTGCTGTATTGGATGGCAGCGGCGAGTACAGAAGGCAAAAAGCGTTCGAGCAGCTCGCGCCCGTTCCAGCTTGGGATCAATATGCTGACGCTGCGCATCAGGTTAATGGCGATGGTGCTTTATCGCACCCGAGGCGGTGCCGGGGTTGGCCATTCGTTCAAGCGTTTCGAGGCTGCTGTGGCTGCCCAAAGCGACCAGAGCGTCTTGTTCCTTAATTATTGTTTCGGCGAAAGGGTTGAAAATCATGGCGCCATCAGCGCGTCTGATAGCAATCACGATGACACCATGTTCCGAACGGATACCGGTGTCCTTCAGCGGGCGGCCAATAAACGGCGAGTCCCGTCCGATCTCTACTTGCTCTATTTCAAGCTCGAGCCGTTCAGTCATTGTCGCCAGTTCGATGAAGTCAGCCACAGCCGGACGAAGCAGCATCTGCGCCATCTTCGTCGATCCGCTCAGAGCCGGGGACACCACCTTGTTGGCGCCGGCCTTCAGGAGCCGTCCAACCGCAGCCTCGTCATTGGCGCGAGAGACAATTCGCAGGTCTTTGTTCAGATCGCGTGCGGTCAGCGTGATGTAGAGGTTATCCGGGTCGGATGAAACCGCGCAGACGAGTCCGCTCGCCCGCTCGATGCCCGCAGCCTTGAGCACGTCTTCGCTAGTGGCGTCACCCATCAACACCAGTTGCCCCTGTGCAAGCAGCCGTTCAGCGATCGCCTCGTCGCCTTCGATTACGACCAGCTCGTGCCCGCTCCGTGCGATATCGCGGATTACGCCGGCTCCGACGCGACCGGCCCCACAAACAATGTAGTGACCGTCGAGCTTGTTTATGTCCTTGTACATTCTTCGCTTCCCGATGGTGGAAACCAGTTCGGACTCTATCACGGCCTGCACGGCCGATGACAGCGCATAGCCGAGGGTGCCGACCCCGAGGACAATCAGGCCAGCAGTGAAGTAGCGAGAGCCCTGGGTGGTGCCGGGAGGTTCCGAGAAGCCAACCGTTGTGAGCGTGGTCAAAGTGAAATAGAAGGAATCGAACCACGAAAGATGAGCGAGGATCAGCTTGAACCCAATTGTGCCGAATGCGATTAGTCCGACGATCGAGCTAAGAGCTAGTTGGAGTTTCTTCCTCGGCGACATAAGAGTTGATCGTGAAGCTGTATGTTATCGTCGCGGGGGAATTGAAGCAAGAAATGGAAGCACCGCCGGGCCCAATGGCGGGCGTACCGCTAATTGAAAAGGAGGCGCGAGCATCGCGCCTCCTTTTAGGAGAGGATCCGTGCCTCAGACTCTACACAATACTCAATCGTCTTGTAGACGCAAAAGCCCGGCGCCGCGGAGCTGCCGGCTCGCGTTTCTCGAGCGTGACATTGACAGTCTGCTCAGCGCGATTGCGAACGAACTTTACGGCAACTGTCCCCTCGGTCTTACCCGATAACGCCTTCACCAGGGCTCTCACATCGTCTACCTTCTCGGTATCGATGGCGACGATCACGTCTCCGGCTTTGATCCCCGCCTTCGCTGCGGCACTGTTTTCTTCAACTGAGGCAACAAGGACGCCCTTGCTGTCCTTTACTCCGAAAAACTCGGCAAGTTGATCCGTGAGCGACTCGGCACTGATCCCAAGACGCGTCCCGCCGAAGAATGCAAACTCACCAGGGTTCACAAAAGCGAAATCGCCGAAATCCCGCGGCAGCGCGTCAAGCCTTCCCCTATCATTCTTGAGAGCTTCCTCTGAACGCTTTAGCGCTTCTTGTGCGCGTTTCAGCGATTCCTCGTTTTGCTTCGCGAACTTCCCATCGAACCCAGGCCCGAGCATCGTGAAACCCTGCATCGAACGCTTTGCCAGACTTGTGGCAAGCGTTTGTCGGGAACCAGCGCGAATGACTTCGATCTGGACCGATCGCTCCGCCGGAGTCTCGTTCAGGATCCGCTGCAGTTCGCGTACGCTGTCAACGCGTCGCCCGTTGAACGAGACAATGACGTCATTCTCCTTCAGACCGGATTTCTCAGCCGGACTATCACTCACGACTTTCATCACCACCGCTCCACGCTCTTCCTTCAGGCCAAGCTCCTTCGTCCGCTCTGGAGTGACCTCTTCCAGATAAACACCGAGGTACCCGCCCTCGCCGGACTCCACCTCGAGCGGGAACAGGCCGGGGGAGGCGTAGAAGAGTGTCTTGTCCTTCTCCTTTTGCTCCTTGGTTTCGGCCTGGTCCTGGCCCTTGGTCTTGTCCTTTTGAGCGATGCTGCCCGCAATGACTGCGCCGGCTCCAAGCACGGCAACGAGTAGTGTGATCAAAGAAATCCGTCTGAGCATATGATACCTCCGAGTATTTTCTGGGTGATGTGCGCGTTCAGATTTTAGCACGCTCCGGCTAAAGAAAAGTTCCAATACCTGATCAGTCCGGAACGGTCGTCATCCGTATGCGTTTGTCGGAACCGTTGCCGCTCCGGGTGGCTCGCAGCATCAGGTTGGTTATTTTAGGCAGTCCTGCTCAAAACACTCGCCATCACGCTGGCAGTCGCCGGTGAAAACGCCGCGGCCCGGAGCAACCCGGCGGTCCTCATCCGATTGCAAAACTCACTCTCGTACTGACGCTCATAACACGCCAGCACGACATTCCGCACCGTTGATGAGCGTTGTCGCGCGGTACCATAACTTTCAGGGTTCGCGATCAGGGGATCCGCGCCATTCGGGTTGACGATTGCCTCAGACGCCATCTCGCCCGTTCTTAGCGCCATTTGTATGCCGGTTCCTGTGAAAGGGTCGATCATCCCAGAGGCATCACCGATCGCAAGTACACCGTTGCGCGAGAGACGTCGCCGCCCAAAGGTGAGTGGCCCGGCGCTGTGCCATCTCCCGGCGGGTGCAGCGCCTCGCAGCCGCTCTGCCGCCAGACGATTGTTCATCAGGCTGTGCCTGATGGTCGCCGTTGCATCGCCTGCCGCGTCTTTGAGAGCCCGTTCGCTAACTACGAAACAGAGGTTGACCAGACCGTTTTCCACAACGGACAGCCCCCCGTAGCCTTGCGGGAAGAAATAGAGTTCGACCTGGTCGTCGATACCTTCAACCCCACTAAAATGGGCCTTCAGAGCATAGAGCCGCGAGCCACGGCGGCCGGCTATGCGTTCCCTCCTATCAACCATCAGGCGCGAGTTTCTACCCGATGCATCAATGACAATTGGCGCTTCGAAGCTGACCGGCGCGCCCTGCTTGAGTGACAATGCGCCGACCCTGCCGAGCCTGCCGTCATCGAAGACACAGCCATTGACGGCGACGCCCTCCAGACAGTCAGCTCCGACCTCACGCGCGCGCTCAAACAGGATCTGATCAAAGCGGGCACGGCTTAAGCTCATCGCCCAATCAGCATCGTCCGATAGTCTTGAAACATCCGTTTGAACAGTTTTCCCGCTCGCTACGACCAGCCTAACCCGAGCGATCTTCTTGGCGCCCGCCGCCATCAAGCGGCCCATCACGCCAAGCCTTTCGAGCGTCGGGAAGCATTCCGGAGTGATAAACTCCCCGCAGAGCTTTCCCCTCGGCATGCGTTTCTCTTCCAGGACAACCACTCGGGCGCCACGTTGTGAAAGAGATATCGCAGCTGCAGAACCTGCCGGGCCACCCCCGATTATTATTGCGTCGTAAGGCATAAGGTCAGTGGATGATCCGAAACCATATACGTCCTAACCACCAATCACGTCCGCAACCATCAGCAGCCGGTACGGGAACAGCCGTTTCATCTCTCGGATTCTCAGTCCCGCCCTTTCGGTAAGATTTCTCATCTCGTCGACGGTAAAGCCTCTGAGCACCGACACCGGGCCGTCGTTTTGAGTCAAGAAACTTGTCCCCAGAAGCGGGAAGGCGATCCGTGTGAAGTAGTAGGGCACAAGATTCCTGACGAGATCGTTTACGATCACCGCGCGCCTGGCAATTCTGCCGAAGTCCGCGAGCAAGCGAACAACATCCTCGTCTCTAAAGTGATGAAGAAAGAGTGAAGCCGTCACGAAATCAAAGCTGCGTGCCGGGAACGGCAACTGCAATGAGTCGGCACGCACAAGATGCACTTCAGAACTTACGCCCAATTGCGCGCGGGCAACCCTGAGATGGCGCTCGCTAAGATCGACCGCTGCGATGAAGGTGTCCACTCCGCGCAACCTGCAGTTCCGGGCAACTGCCATCGGCATATCCGCCGAACCGGTCCCGACGTCCAGGAGGGACACCTGTCTCAGGTTCGGGCTCTCAAGACACGAAGAAATCGCGCGCAGCAAGACCTTCTGTCCGCCAAGAAACCGGTTGATGCGTCGCAAATCGGACAGACTCCTCGCGACGTCCTCGTCGGTGCCGTCGCCGGCATCAAGCAACTCCTCCTCGTAGATTCGATCGGGTGTAAGAATGCTCATTGGTGTCAGCGTAGTAACGGCTGCTGTAGCGCCTCGCTAATCGGGACAGTGATCATATCCTCGATTGAGCTATTAGTTAAGGCGGCCAAGGTTTGAGACAGGTGATGAGGATGTGGCAAAACGACGCCTTGCACAAAATGAGTGCACCCAAAAGACAGCGTCTTGACTTTGAGAATGGCAGCAAATAGAATCGCTCCGACTTTAGCAGAAGCATCAGCTTTGAAGGACTTTCACCAAATCTCAGCCCCTTCAACTGTGGACACGAATAGGACGAGATCGGAGACCCGTCCGCAGGGGTCCCTCGATGGCAACTAGAGAAGTAGCTGGCAGCCATCGCATCGATGAGGTGATAGCTGCCGGACAAACTGCGTTGGAAGCGAGCCACTTCGAGGAAGCGGCGAACCACTTCAGGTCCGCCCTGCGCATGACGGTGCGCTCCAACGACGAGGAGGCCCAGATCCGCTGCCTGTTGGGCATCGCGCTTGAGAAGCGAGGCCTCAACCCCGAACAACTCGAGGCCGTTTCCAAATACGAGAAGCCCGCCGATTTCGGTCGCCTCTCGGTAGCGAACCAGATGCAAGTGCTCATCCGCCTGGGATGGGGCTACTGCTTCAACAACGACATCCCCCGTTCAATCGCGCGCTTCAACCAGGCCCTGCATCTTGCGCGCGCGGCCGATGATCACGTGCAGATCGGTGAGTGTTACTTCGGGATGGGGCGGGCCTATTCCGTGTTCTCGGAGCTTCGCATCGCGCGCGACCACTACACCTCTGCGCTCGAACACTACCGTCAAGTCGGCAACTGGAGCAAGCTCGCCGAGTCCTACATTAACATCGGATACATCAACGCGCGCGAGGGCGATTTTCGAAGCGCTCTCCATTCGGTGAAGCAAGCGCTAACCATCATCGGGACTCGGGACGAGCCCGATCTGGTGGGGCGCGCCCACTGGTATCTCGCCGTGGTCTATTCCAACCTGGGCGAGATCAACAAGGAAATAGCTTCGTGGGAAAAGTGCATCGCGGATTTTGAGCGGGCCGACAATCCGAAATTCGTCGCAATAAATCAGAATAACTTTGCGATGCAGCTCATCCGATTTGGCGAGTGGAGCCGCGCCGAGGAGCTTGCCAAACGGGCGCTTGAGACCCTCGGCAGAGTCAACAGCGTTGCCGCGCTGGGAGGCGCACACGACACGCTTGCGCAGCTCTACCTGCTGATGGGGCGGCTCGACGAGTCGGATCGCGCGCTCGAGAAATCGCTTGAGATTCTCTCGTCGATAAAAAACGGTGAGTGGGCAGAAGCCAGCACCCAGATGACGATCGGTCGCAGCTACCTCATGAAGGGAAAGCTCGAGCTGGCCATCAAACCACTTGAACGAGCGGTCGACATCGCGACCCGCCGAGGCGAACAGCACGACCTGCCTGAGGCGCGCCTCTGGCTCGCGGAGGCATTGCTGCAAAACGGGCGCTTGCAGGAGGCCCGCGATCTTGTGGAAAACGTCCGCTCTTTTCTTCGCGAGGCTCCGAACCTTCTCGTTTGGGGACTCATGATGCGCATGGTCGCCAAGGTTGAGGCGGCCGACGGTCACCTCGCGGCCGCGGTCCAATCGCTCGCGCAGAGCACATCCATCTACACCCTCAGGCGAAACCCTTACCCCTGCGCAGTGAATCAAATCCTGCTGGCCAACCTGTTGGAGCGCCAGGGCAACATCGACGAGGCCATAATCGAGGTTGAGGCGGCGCTTGAAGCCTTTGAGCATCTCCGCGCCTCCATCGACGCTCGCAACGCAAGGGCTTATCTCGACGCACTCAATGCGCGGCCAATCGCGCTCAACGCTTCCGATCAACCACCCGAGACCCGCAACCTTGAGACTGCAGGTGCCGCAGTCCAAAAGGCGCTCACTTACGGTTTGGCCTCTGCCGTCGACGGCTTTATTGCGCAGCGACTTGTTCAGGCTGCCGCCTCGCGCGACCTGCTTCTGCACGAGATGGTCTCGATAGTGCGAGACCGATCCTCGAGCCGCGGGGCAATTGTTGCAGAGATCTTCACCGACGAATCCGCGGCGAACGGCGCGCCAAGGCTGAGCGTTGCAGCGTCGATAGGCCTATCCGACGAGGAACAAGCGCAGGAGCTAGACTCGCTTCGCGCGCTTTCGCCGGAAAGCTACCAGAGCAACTTTGTTTACCGGATGAGCGATAATCAGGATTCCGCATTCTTGCTTCACATCGTGGCACCCACGGCACCGCGCTTTCTGAATGGCACCGTCAACATGAAACCGTTGCTCTACATAGTTGAACAGGGCCTCGAAACGCAAGTGCTTCGAACCAAGAACCGGCGAACTCAGGTTTTTGATCCGGCGCGGCTGTTGGCGCAGGTTGAGCTGCCGGGTTTCATCTGTGCGAGCCGCGCGATGAGCCGCGTGCTGGAGCAGATACACAAGATTCGATCCTCAGACGTAACGGTGCTGATCACCGGAGAGTCGGGGACAGGTAAAGAACTGATTGCCCGAGCGGTTCACAACGGCAGTTCGCGTCGGATGAAGCTCTTCCTCCCTTTCAACTGCTCTGCCGCGCCTCACGATATGATCGAGAGCCAGTTGTTCGGATTTCGTAAGGGGGCATTCACCGGAGCCGTTGCAAACAGTGAGGGCATCATTCGCGCCGCCGAGCACGGCACCCTGTTTCTCGACGAGATCGGCGATCTGCCGCTCACGCTTCAGCCAAAGCTCTTGCGATTCTTACAGGAAGGCGAGATTCATCCTATCGGCGAGAGCCAGCCTCAACGTGTCGATGTTCGAGTCATCGCAGCCACCAACGCGGAACTGGAGCGCTCGGTCGCCGAAGGAAGATTTCGCGAAGATCTCTTTCACCGCATTAATGTCATCAGGGTCCACGTCCCGCCGTTGAGGAAGCGCCGAGAAGAGATTCCGGCACTTATCAATCACTATTTGAATCAGTATCAGAAGGAGGCCGCGAGGAACAACATCAGACTCTCGGAGGAGACCGTCGATCTGATGGTAGTATATGATTGGCCGGGCAACGTCAGACAACTGTGCAACGAGATGCGCCGCATCGTGACCTACAGTGAGTCCGGAACGATCGTCACTCCAGAAGGGTTGTCTTCTGAGATAGTGCGAGCCAGCCGAGATCTTGAATCCGTTCCCTCGATCTCACGAAGGCAACCGGTGTCTTTCGAGGTCAATGATGATTCGACGACCCTTGGCGCTGCGGTGGAAGAGCTGGAGCGGCGAATGATTCAAGATGCGCTGCGCCGCTCGAAGGGCAACATCGCGCGCGCTGCGAAGGATCTGGGGCTGTCGCGCAAGGGACTGTATTTGAAGATGGACCGGTTGAATTTTGGCGACCCACACCCCTCAGGCTCATAGTTGAACCACGAGTCCTTTTAGGAGGCGATGAACATGGCTGATAGGCCAATTCTCTTCCGCGTAGTACTGGAGGTATCCGAGTTGAATGCGGCGGTCACTTTCTATTCGCGCTTGCTCGGTATCGAAGGACGAATCCTCCGAGGCTCCCGCGCGTACTTCGATTGCGGCTCGGTAATCCTGGCCATTCTCGATCCGACACCCGGCGACCTCAAACCCACTCCCAACGTCGGTGACTTGTACTTCTCAGTAAGGGATCTGGAGAGTTTCCACGAGCGAGCACGCGACCTGGGATGCCTATCTGAGGAATCGGTCCACGATAAAAGTGCCGGCGAAATAGTGACTCGGCCCTGGGGTGAGCGGTCGTTCTACGTAAAGGACCCCTGGGGTAACGGCGCGTGCTTCGTGGATGAAAAAACCTTATTCACAGGGCGCTGATCGACCGAAAATCGACCCGTCGGAGTTCAGGAAATCGTTTCGTCAGGTGCACTCGATATCGGATGCCACGCTCAGAGGGCGGACGCGGCCTCACGGCTAGATTCTTAGAGGATACTCATAGGGAGGTGTTTCGATGAAATTTCAGCGATCATCAAGTTACCGTCTGGTTGTATTCGTACTACTACTTGCGCTGGCAAGTATTACCCTGGCTCAAGCCCAACAGAAGACATCATCAAGCCAGAAAGGTGACACGGGTTATAGACCCGGGGTTCGCGCATTGGGCAATGGTCAGAAGGCAAAGGTCAGCGGTAGCATAATCCGGCGGGACGCTGAGACCTTCAGCATCCGCGATGATCAGGACATCGAGACCGTTGTTTTGTTGACTGAAAGGACCAGCGTCAAGTCCAAGGGTGGTTTCCTCCGGTCGGGCAAGAACTTCGACGTGACCAGCCTGCTGCGCGGATTGCCAGTAGAAGTAGAGGGGGTGGGCAATCAGGAAGGCCAACTGGTTGCCGACAAAATCCGCTTCTCTTCATCAGATCTAAAGGTCGCTAAGCTCGTCGAAAAGCGCGTCGGGCCTGTTGAACAGGCAAACGAACGTCTCGCTGGACAAATAGGTGAGGTCGGCGAGGTTTCGAAGATGGCGAGAGCAGAGGCGGGCGCGGCAAGAGCAGAAGCAGATCGAGCTCATGAGCGAATCTCGGCCCTCGACGACTACGTTGTACAGGACGCGGCCAACGTCTACTTCAAGGTGAACAGCGCCGTCATTTCGCCCGAAGACCGGCAGGCTCTCGATGAGCTTGCGCAAAAAGCGATGAACGTCAAGGGCTATATAATCGAGATAAGCGGGCACGCTGACGCTTCGGGCAATGCTCAGCGCAATCGCGTTTTGAGCCAGCAACGAGCCGATGCCGTCGTTCGATACCTTCAAGAGAATCACGATATCCCGCTGCGGCGAATGATCACCCCGTTCGGGTATGGTCAGATGCGACCCGCGGCCGATAACAGCACTCCGGAAGGACGCCGCCAAAATCGGCGGGTCGAAGTAAAGATCCTGGTGAGCCGCGGGATAGCCGGATCAGGACGATGAGAGCAGAACGTCTCATCGGCGTTGCATTGCTGCTTTGTCTGAGCTCCAGTGTTGCGCAAAAGCAACGCGGTTAGCTTCGAGCAGCAGCTTGAAATCGCTTTTTTGCATGGCTTCGATCACACAATAGATCCGTTGCCATGTCAAAAAGGCGTGAGCCGTGATGCTGAGCAGTAGCAGCAAGCCACCTACGATCCCGGCAACTGCTCGAATCCTCACCGTAGAACCTCGTGAGCTTGCCAAGTCTGGGGGAGTTTCAGGGCCTTCAGCCGGCGACGGTTCCCGATCGTGAGAGTTGCGTAACCAATGCGAGAAGGGACGGTTCACCGTTCTCACTTGATGGATCGGCGGGCTCGATGATCAGAGCTTCGCCAGCAGCGCCTTCCACCGGACCCACGCCTCGTCACGCGCCTTCTTGTTTGCTTCTTTCATTGCTTTTGCTTCCGGGGTCGCTTCACTCGCAGTCGGATCTTCGCCGGCACGCATGAAGCCGTGCCCCGCACCCTCATAAGTTACCGGTTCGTAGGTCTTGCCGGCCGCTTTCATCATTTCCTGGCTCTTCGGGATAGTCGCACCCACCCGCGCGTCGCTGCCGCCATAGAACCCGTATACCGGGCACTTGATCCTGGCAATCGCTTCGGCGCCCTCCGGGCCGGTGCCGTAGAAGACAAACGCGGCCTTGAGGCTTGGACGGTTAGTCGCAAACCGAAACGACTGCGAGCCCCCATAGCAGAATCCGGCCACTGCAACTTTGCCGTTGCATGCGGGCAATTTAGCTACGTAATCGGCCACGGCATTGAGATCGCCAGTGATTTGATCGGCCGGCAGGTCGCGGATCGCCTGGCCAATCCCGCTGCGATCAAAGTCGCTTGACCCGCCACCCTTCGGTCCCAAACCGGAGAGCAGATCGGGAGCGATTGCGATATAACCAGCCTCGGCCAGCTGATCGGTCAGGCTGCGAACCCAATCGCTCATCCCAAAGATCTCGTGGATGACTATTACGGCGGTTGCCTTGTTCTTGACCTCCGGAAACACCAGGAAAGAATTCACTTCGCGTGTGCCGTTCTTCACCTTTACCCATTCCTGATGGCGGGGAGACTTGTCCGCGCGCTGTTTTGCCCAATCCTGCTCAACCGCGTTGAAGGCCAGGTGCTCCACATGCTGATCGTGATCGCCGGCAGAGCTCTGGGCGAGTGCCGGAATGGAAGCCAAAAGCAGGGATGCCGCCGTAATAATCATCATCGCTCTTCTCATGTTATCCTCCATACAAACGAGTTTAAGAGTCAAACGCCAGGCTTGTTAAATATCACAGGAAAGCGCAGTGAAGCGAGTGTCCCGCGAATATGCACGGAACCACACTAAAAAGAGCATGGAGTTCAGGCTTTAGCCTGTCTTCGGTCCCCCAACCAAAGAGCAGGCTAAAGCCTGAACTCCATGCTCTTCTTCTGCGTGTCTAATGTCGGCGCTACTTGACTCTCTTTGCCACGAATTCAGCTCCGGGTTGGTCGCTTCCTTCGCGCTTACGGGTCATCTTGATCTCGTCGCCCGAGACCTTACCCGTGTAAACTATCTTGACCGGGTTGCCCTGCATCTCGAATGCCTGAGTGAAGGAGATGTCGTCGCCCTTGATCGAGCCATCGGAGATCGGGGCATCGCCCTGCCTGAAAGTCTTCCCCCTTTGGGAAGGGATCATTCTGCGGAAGCGCCATTACGGATTCTCCGGGCAACTATGTGTGATCCACTGAACCAGAATCCCGGGACGCGGCGCGGTTGCGATCGAGTCAATCAACCTTCCATCGCAACAACCCGAGCCCTCGAAACGGATCCGCGTTGAACGTCTGACACGATCAACCTCGGGGCGTCGAGCCTCAACGCGCACACAGCCCAACGCCTTGCTATGGTGCTTCCGACGACAATGCACTGAACCGCGCTCTCTGGTTTCAAAATAGTTGATTCACGCAGCTTTCAGCTGGTTGATGTCCTCGAGCAGCACCGTCTCGTGGCCTTGCGGATTCACCTTTTCATAAACCTTTCTGAGCATTCCAGCGGGATCTATCACAAACGAAGTCCGGTCCCAGTACATTGTGCCTTTGTACTCGGATTGTCCGACGCCGCAAGCTTTGAGCAGTTCGGAGTTCGTATCCGCGAGTAGATCGATCGTAAAATTGAATTTGTCACAGAAGCTCTTGTGTGATTCGACATCATCCTGACTGACCCCGACTACGCTAATGCCGGCGGCATCGAAATCGGCCCTGGTCGCGGTAAAGGACTTGCCTTGAATCGTGCAGCCCGGAGTATCGTCCTTCGGGTAGAAATAGACAACAAGCCACTTCCCCGCGAAATCACTGAGGTTGACGGTCTTGCCGTCCTGGTTTTGGAGGGAGAATTTCGGAAACGGATTTCCTGCTTCAAGCATGTTCTTTTCATCCTTTCGTTGTAAGAGATTGCGTTTTTGTAGAATGGGTAGAGTAGCACGGAAGGGTTCGGTAGGTAGAGGGCAATCGGGGTTTGGCGCAAACGCACTCCGATCTCATTTCTCGGGACAGAGCTCTATCGTGGCTTTCTGGCGCAACCCGGAAATGTAGTCCTTGCGTAGGCCGGCCGTGCGTTCCGTTGCGATGAATCGTGTGGCTTCTACCTGCGTCAGAGGATCATCATAGCTGCGAGGCATAGCCGGCGTGCGCGAGTCTACTCGAATTATTTGATACCCATCCCCGAGCTGCTGGAGTGCAAACTCGCCGGGCTTGAGCTTCTCAATATCGGCCGCGAGGTCAGATCTGAGTTCGTCCGGTCTAAATGTTCCGATCAAGCCTTTCTTCGCGTAGCTCGGTCGTGACGTTGGTGTGTTTTCCGCAACCGCCGTCAAGAAATCTGCTCCGGCCTGTAACTCGGCCAGCAGCCTGCCTGCGCGCTGCGCAACCTCTGATTCGGAGTGACCAATAAAGGGAATGAATACTTCCGAGAGCGTCACCTTAGCGGGAAGCATGAACCGATCAATGTGGTTGTCGTAGAAGTCACGCCTTTCGTGGTCGGTGATGCTGTGAATTATCGGTTTGAACATGTCTTCCCATATCGCGCGTTCGCCGAGGGCATCCCTCCGTCGCGACGCTTGAGCTTGCTCGACGTCGATTAACTCTTTTCGATGATCCAATCCGAAAAGCAGATTAGAGTCGCCATACCCGGGGGGTATGCCGTCTTCGAATCTCTTCAGCTCGACATCACCATCGAACCCCAACTCCCTCCCGCGTTGCGCCAGGACCAGCTCGTCAATGAGATCATCCAGTAGCGATGGTTTGTCGCGTTCGAGTTCGGCATCGATTTCACTTTGACTCTTGCCGTGCAGCAACATTGGCCACGAAAAATCTACTCTGTAGTCTCTCAGGACCGCGAGATAGGCCTCCCGGGTGATTGTTTCGCCGTTGACTCGGGCTACGACCGGACACGCCTTTTCCTGTCTCTGCCCGTGAGCGGGTATCACCAGGAGAGGCAGTAGGCTCAGAGCCAGCGCTCGCAAGAGGGTCAAATCGCGCACCTCAGATCACAAGATGGTAAGAACATTGATCGATCAACGCTTGCCCTCTGCTGCACGCCTAATAATCTCTTCTGCGGGTACATCTTCGATGTGGGTTGCGATGTACCAGACGTGCCCGAAGGGATCGGTCAGCCCGCCGATTCGGTCACCGTAAAACTGATCCTGCACCGGGAGAAGCTCCGTCGCTCCACACGAGATCGCGTGTTTGAACATCGCGTCCACATCCTCGACATAGAGGTAAATATGCACGGGCGAGCCGCCGCGAGACAGCGGGCTCTGCCAGGCAGGGAAATCCGGATGCTCGTTGGTGATCATAAACGGCGAATCTCCGATCTTGAATTCGCCGTGTCTTATGGCTCCGTTCTCGTCGGTAATGCGTTCGAGTTCGGTCGCGCCAAAAGCCGTCTTGTAAAACTCGATGGCAGCAACCGCGTCCTTCGCAATCAGGTACGGAGTAGCAGTGTGGTAGCCTTTCGGAATGTAATTGACGTTGGATGTCATGAGTTTCTCCTCGTTCGTCGATGAGGTCGCGCGGGTTTGAAGTCCCCAGTTCAGAGTTCAAACAGTTCAGAATACAGCAGTTCAGAGTACAAGTTTTAGCTTGCTTCCACCGCCCGGTCAATCAAGTCACGCAAGCTAAAGCTTGTACTCTGAACTCCCATCCTCGACTTCGCTAGCCAATCGATTCACGCAAGCTAAAGCTTGTACTCTGAACTCCCGTCCTCGACTTCGCTAGCCAATCGATTCACGCAAGCAAAAGCTTGTGCTCTCAATTCAAGCCCTTCGGCCTACGCCGGTGCGTCGCCAATGGGGGTGGCAATATACCAGGTGTTGTCGAACGGGTCCGCGACGCCCGCCACGCGGTCCCCATAAGGCTGATCGGCAGGCTCGCCTCTCGATGCGGCACCGGCAGCTATTGCCTGCTGGTACAAGCCATCCACGTCATCCACGTACATAAAGAAGGTCGTCGGCATTGGCTGCCAGGGGCCGTGCGCCTCGCCCATTTCGATCATCGAGTCCCCGATCCGCACCGTCGCGTGGTGAATCACACCATCGGGCGACTGGGATCGGGATTGCTCATCAGCGCCAAATGCCTGCTTCAGGAAGTCGATCATTCGCGCCGCTCCCCGTGGATGCAAAAACGGCGTCACCGTCCGAAGACCCTCAGGCGTGTGTCCGGTCGCTTTGTGAGTCGCAATGTACCAATGATTACCGGACTGGTCCTTCACGCTCGCTTCTCGATCTCCGTAATCCTGATCCACCGGCCCGTGCATCGAGATCGCGCCGGCCTCGAGCGCGCGCTCATAAACTGCATCCGCATCCTTGACGTAAAGGTGAATTCCCGTAGGTTGAGGGGTCCCGCGCCAGGCCCCGCCCCCTCCGATCATCACCATCGAGTCGCCGATCCTGACCTCTGCGTGAATGCCTCCGGCCGATCCGGTTCCGCGGTAGAGTTCCTCGGCGCCGAATGCCTGCTTCACGAAATCGATAAGTTCGGCCGCGCCCGCCACGATAAGATACGGGGTGATTGTGTGAAAGCCCTCACGGAATGGTTTGACCGCCGCTGTTGTCATAGACGCGCTCCTTTCGAAATCAGCCTTAAGCCGTGCTTTGAAGTCCGCTCGTGGAAGATCGCGCAACTCTCCCGCGACGCGAATCAGCTCGGCGACGCTCGCGTCCACTGATGGAAGCGGCGCATCGTGATTGGCGATGATCGCCTCCACCGCTCCATCGAGTTGTTCAATCAACCCCACGTTAGCCATTCGTATTACCCGATTCATCACCCAGTTGCGCTCGCAGGTTTTGTAGCGCGCGGAACTGGAGCTGCTTGACTGCGCCTTCGCTCCGACCGAGCTCTTTGGCGATTTCGCGAATACTCTTCTCCTCGGCGAAACGCAAACCGATAACCCGGCGCTGATCTACCGGAAGCCTGCTGACAAGCTGGAAAAGTTGCGCGCGTTGTTCAATTTCTTCGATCTCGTGGAGATCCACGTCGGCAGACATCTCGAAGTTGTCGGGAATTCCCGCTTCTTTGGAGGCGCGTTTTGATCGATCGATGATCGCATTCGCCGCGATCCTGAAAAGCCACGCAGCGAAGGGCGCGCCGCGCCACTCGAAGCGAGACAGATTCGCCAGCGCCTGGTGGAATACCTCGGAGGTAATATCCTCTGCTTCGTTGCGATTACGAATGCGTCGCGCTATGAATGCGTATACCCGGTCAAAGTTGTTCTCATAAAGCTCGGCGAACCGGGCAGGGTCCTTCTGTGCGGCCTCGATAAGAAGCCGCTCAGCGTCCGCTTGTGCGTGCGCTTTCGATCTGAGTTCGCCGTGCGCCATCGTTGTCTAACTGTATGAACTGTCGAGACACGGAAAGGTTACGGTGGATTCGAGTTTATTCTGAGCGTCGTTCAAGTGTTAAAGCGGCGGTGTTGAATCAAACCCCAGAACCTGCTCCAGATTGTGAGCCGCGCACAGCAATCGGGCCTCATCGAAGTGCTTGCCGATCAGCTGTATTCCGATCGGCAGGCCGTTTGACGACAGACCACACGGCAGGCTCAGCGCGGGCACTCCAGCGAGGTTCGCGGTGATCGTGTAGATATCAGATAAGTACATCTCCAGCGGATCATCAGTCTTCTCGCCAAGCTTGAATGCGGGAGTGGGGGCGGTCGGCGTCGCGATTACATCGCAATGCAAAAAGGCCTCACGGAAGTCGCGTTCAATCAGCACGCGCACCTTCTGCGCCTTGCCGTAGTACTCATCGTAGTAGCCGGCCGACAGAGCATAGGTTCCGAGCATTATTCGCCGCTTCACTTCTGCGCCGAAGCCTTGATCGCGAGTGCGGCTGTACATCTCACTCAGAGTAACGGTTCCGTCGGCGCGGAACCCGTACCGGACGCCGTCGTAACGCGCGAGATTCGAGCTGGCCTCGGCAGTCGCGATCAGGTAGTAAACAGGCACCGCGTATTCGGTGTGCGCCAGGCTTATCTCGACGATCTCGGCGCCCATCTCTTCGAGCTTCTTGATAGCCGCTTCGACCTTTTCTTTTACTTCGCCGTCCAAACCGGGGCCGTAGTACTCGCGCGGTACGCCCACTCGCAACCCGCGAATGTCGCTCCCGATCGCGTGCACGTAATCGTCAACCGAGATGTCACTCGACGTGGAATCGTTTGGGTCGCGCCCGGCCATGACGCCAAGAATCCGCGCAGCATCTTCGACGCAATTGGCAAACGGTCCAATCTGATCCAGCGATGATCCGAAAGCTATCAACCCGTAGCGCGACACACGGCCATAGGTCGGTTTCATGCCCACGACCCCCGAGAGACTGGCTGGTTGGCGAACCGAGCCTCCCGTATCAGACCCGAGAGCGCCTATCGCGATCCCGGCGGCAACTGCCACCGCCGATCCCCCGGACGAGCCCCCTGGCACACGAGTCGGGTCCCAGGGATTCTTGACCGGGCCGTACGCCGAGTTCTCCGTTGACGATCCCATCGCAAACTCATCCTGGTTGGTCTTGCCGATGATAATCGCGCCGGCGGCTTGCAACCGCTCGACAGCGGTCGCAGTGTATGGTGGCTTGTAGTTGAACAGGATCCGCGAGCCCGCGGTGGTGCGCACGCCGCGGATCACCATATTGTCCTTGACGGCGATTACTGCTCCCGCAAGGAGCGGGAGAACCCCGCCCCGTTCCGCCGCACGATCGAGTTCAACAGCGCGGGCCATCGCGTCTTCGGCCATCACGGTAATGAATGCGTTGAGTTCCTGGAGATGCTCGATGCGGTCGAGCGCCGCCTGGCAAACGTCAGCGGCTTTGAGCTCCCCCGACGCGATGCGGTCACGAAGGGAGCCGATTGTTAGTGCTCTGATCCCCAAAATTTTCTATCCCCCAATCACCCTGGGGACCTTGAAATAGCCCCCGTCCGAATCCGGAGCGCTCTCGACAGCCAGCTTTTGCCCGAGGCTTTGGCGCACCTGATCATCGCGCTTCGCATACTCCATATCGCCACCCGCTGGCGCGCAGTGTGACATCGGAGTTACGTTTGAGGTATCCAGCTCACTGAGCTTTGCGATGTGGCCAATGATCGAGCTGAGCTGCTCGGCGAAGAGTTCTGTTTCCTCCGCGGTAAGCTCGAGCCTGCCAAGCTCCGCGATCTTCTCGACTTCTTTCCTGGTAATAGACATACGGTCTCCGATCAGCGCGGGTGTTGAGCCTGACGATTATAGGAACCGGGTCGCAAGCTAATCAAGGCGAGGAAAAAACTGCCGCGAGCAACGACGCACCACAAACAATCGCTGATTCTCGAGTTCCCATTTCCATTTCCCATTTTTGATTTTTCATTTTTCATTGAAGAGACAAATGAAAATGGCAAATGGAAAATGGAAAATAAAGAATCACGCAGCGGCTGTCACTGATTCACAAAAGTCAT
Source organism: Blastocatellia bacterium (assembly GCA_963737945.1). GTDB lineage: Bacteria > Acidobacteriota > Blastocatellia > UBA7656 > UBA7656 > Onstottus_A. The sequence goes on from CAVTUR010000003.1 coordinate 154,581, forward strand.
CACCCCCTCCGGCATCCATTCGCCATCCGCCCTCTTCCGGGCTATAATCCAACATCAACTTTCGACAAAGTCGTCATAAATCCTGATCTCGAGGAAAATATGCAAGCTCTGGTCGGTTTGATAATGGGTTCGAAGTCTGACTGGGAGACGATGTCTCACGCTGCGCAGACTCTTGAAACTCTCGGTATTCCCTTTGAGGTGCGCGTTTTGTCCGCCCATCGGACCCCGGATCAACTTTTCGAATACGTCGAGTCTGCGGAGGATCGAGGACTCGAAGTGATCGTCGCTGCTGCCGGCGGTGCGGCGCATCTGGCTGGCGTCGCGGCGGCGAAGACGCTGCTGCCGGTGCTCGGAGTTCCGATGGAGTCGAAGGCGCTGAAGGGGTTAGACTCGCTGCTGTCAATGGTCCAAATGCCCGCCGGAATACCTGTGGGCACGCTGGCTATTGGTCGAGCAGGCGCGGTTAATTCCGCGCTTTTTGCAGCGGCGATACTCGGCATCAAGCGTCCCGAGGTTCGAGAGGAGATCAAGAAATACCGTGAGAACCAGGCGCTTGCGATCCTCGCCCATCCCGACCCGCGGGAACTGTGACGCGATGCGGTACGCACGCATCCCTGCCTGCTTTGTCCTGCCTGAGAGGAATACAGGCCTGATGCTCGCGTTCCCAGCAGTCACTTTTCCTCTACCTTCGATTGCCCGAACGCGTGAGTAAAGAAGCCTCTCAGGCTGCGCGTGATTCCGGCCGGCATTTCTCCGCCGCGAACAACCAGCACCGGGCATTCCGCTCGGTTTACGATTTCGCGGGTTATGTTTCCCATTATGTAACTTCGAAGGTTGCCGCTTTCCGGTGATGAGCCTGTAACCACCAGATCGTAGTCGCCGCGTCGAATTTCCTTGAACACCTCGCTGATCACCAGGCCGTGACGCAACCGCACCTCGGACGGGACACCCATCGCTTCTAGCCCCTCCTTTTCGCGGCGCAGATTCTGGCCGAGCCCTGAGTTCGAGTGCAGCAAGAGATTGACGTCCTCTTCCATCCGGATCAAATCCGTATAGACCGCTGGCGGTTCGGCCATAACGTGAAAGAGCGTGATTGAAGCACCCGAGGCTTTTGCAAGGGCGCCGGAGAACTCGACGGCGCGATCGATGTACTTTTCGCCCCCGCTGCAAACCAGAATGCGTTTGATGCTCTCGCGATTTCCGATGACCGCAAGCACCGGGGGCGCAACCGATTTGATTATCTTGTATGCCTTAGCCGACATCAGGAACGGCCCGCGCGCTCCCTTACGCACAGCTCCGATCACGACAAGATCGTAGCTTGTTTCTTCGGTGCGCTTGACTATCTCTTCGATAGGCTCGCCCGACTTGATGATGACCTCGGCGTTTACACCTTCATCCTTCAGGAGTTGTTGAGCCCGTCTTAGCGAATCAAACGCCGCGTCCTCTTCGCCCGGCTTCTCTGTTATCCCCAGAATGGTGGTCTCGGCTCCGACTTTTTTCGCAATGAGCCCGCCAAATCGAACAGCGTTCTCAGCCTGAGGAGAACCATCGGTGCAGATCAAGAGTTTCATATTGCAGATTCCAATTCTGAATTCGTGACGTGATTCGTAATGACGGCCGTCCTGCTCACGCTTTCACAAATCTCTCATCAGCCGTTACTTCAGGTGCTTACCTGAAAGCAAGCTGTAGATCACTATCGCCGCACCTATCAGCGGCAGGGGCACGAACGCGAGTCGAATCTTAGGCCCGCGGAAGTATTCCGTGGAAGCCGCGCCGATCTGTGCGCCGATTGCCGCTCCGGTATGCATGACCAGCGCAATCATTATGTCGACGTTCCCTTTGAGCGCGTGGGTGAACGTGCCGTAGCTCGCCGATATGACTACTTCGAACAGATCGGTGCCGACCGCTACGTGAGTGGGGACGCCAAGGAGATAGACCATCGACGGCATTCTTATGTATCCCGCCCCGCCGCCAAGAAACCCACTGAAGACACCTCCAATGAACGCAACCAGCAGGATCGCCCACAGCGAGACTCGCTCTATGCCGGAAACCGGCAGCTTTATCATCGGCCGAATCTTGATACGGTGAATCTTGCGGGCGATGTGGTCAAAGGCAGACTCGTCCTCTTTCGCCCCTGGTTTCCGGAAGCTTACGCCGGACAACTCAGCCTCGCGCTCGCGCTCGCGCTGCATCTTGATCGTCTGCCAACTCTCCCATCCGACGAACGCGGAAACAGAGATCAGCACGACGACGAAGCTAATACCGACCACCTGATCAACATTGGCCTGACCAAAGTGCTTGAGCCGCTCTATCCCCTGAGCCCCTACTTCGACACCGGCGATCGTTCCAATCACCATTATGAAGCCCAGTTTCAAATCCACATTTCCAAGCGCCCGATGTTTTTTCGCAGCGACTATCGATTTGCCGACAATGTGTGCCAGATCGGTGCCGATAACGAAGTTCATTGGAACCCCAAAGGCGAACAACGCCGGGCCGGCGAGAAAGCTGCCCCCGACGCCGAAAAACCCTCCCAGAATGCCGATGATGAACCCAATGATCACGAGATAGACAGGGCTTATGTGGGTTTGGGAAACAAGGAAATCCATTGGTAACCTTCAGTCGGTACGGCGTCGAATAAGTCTCAACAAAAGGGTCGTGACCATCTCCAGCACTACACCCTGCCCTATGATCAACAACAATGCGACAAACGCGTACCGAGTCCTGTGGTGGGTGTAAAGAGCGTCCAACCACCCGCCCAGGAACGCGATAACGAAAAAGACGTACCCGACAACCAAACCGGAGTAAACCAGCAACTCAACCAGGAACGATTTGGCGGCCTGCAGAAGTCTGCGTTCCAATTATCACCTGCGCTTTTCCGTCGATCGGTTGGATACCACGATTCGAGTCAACGATCATATAATAGGCATGCTCGATTCATGAAGTGTCAGAGCGAACGTGAACCGCACCCGAGTCATCCAACACCCGTGCGCCAGCTTGTGGAGTCCGGCGGCCAACAGTAGAATTCAGTCAGTCACGGAGGATGCAAATGCGGTCGAAGATAGTGTGTCTCGCAGTAACTCTGGCAGTCGCGTGCTCATCAGTTTTTGCCTTTCAAACCAAGTCACCGCAAAAGGCTCAGCCTGCGATCGACGAGATCATCAGGCGCTTCGCTGAAGCGGAGACGCAGAACAGGATTGCCAGAAACAACTACACGTTCACCCAGGACTTCGATCTGACGACGATTGGGGAAGCCGGGTCGGTGACCGGGCGGTTTCATCGAGTCTCGGACATAGTCTTCGACGACCGCAGTAACCGTGTCGAAAAGATAACTTTCTTCCCGCCATCAACCCTGACCTACCTCCAGATTACAAACGAGGATATGCAGGACCTGGCCGGCGTGCAGCCGTTTGCCCTTGCCACCGAGGATCTTGGGAAATACCAGGTAGATTATGTTGGCAAAGAGAAGATTGACGAGTTGAACACCTACATCTTCGATGTCAAACCGAAGAAGATCGTCAAGAGCGAGCGATACTTCCAGGGCCGAATCTGGGTAGATGATGTGGACCTCCAGATCGTCAAAGCCACCGGCCAGGCCGTTCCCGAGGTCGGCGAACAGAAGTTTCCGCACTTCGAGAGTTATCGCGAGAACATCGACGGACGTTATTGGTTCCCTACGTACATCTATGTCGATGACGTGTTGGAATTCAAAAATGGACCGGTTCACATGAAGATGGTGGTGCGGTTTACGAACTATAAGAAGTTCGGCGGCCGGATTCGGATAGCAGACGACGGGGAGGCTGCCAGCGAAAACGAGGTGAAAGCGGCGGAAAAAAACAAGACCGGGACGCCAGCCACGAAGCCTCCCGATTCTCAACAATCCATACCCGATCCAAAGAAGCTGCCAAAGAAGCCTTAATGCATGATGCTTGGATTGTTCGGACGATCGTCGCATCCATGTTCATCGCGGCGGCGGCGGTCTCGCCGCCGCCTGTGTTCGGAGCTCTCCAGAAGCCCTCACCGTCTGAAGTCCTCTCAGCGGCCGTCGAACGTGGCAGGGATCTGCTCGCCGCGTTCCACACCTATACCTGTTGGTTCCCGGCGTCCACCACCGCCGACGACAGCATTCTCGTTGGCGGTTACTTCACGCGCATCGTGGTAGACCTGCGCTTCACCGGGTACAAGAAGACGAGCGCCAGGTGATGAGCTCAGCCGCCTCGCCACTAACCAAGCTTCAGCCTTCAAGGATCCGCATCGCGTGCGCGCTGCTGGTATTCATCGCCTCTCTCGTAGTTTATGCCTTCACTCTGGCTCCCACGGTCACCTTGGTCGACAGCGGTGAACTGATCGTCGCGGCGCACTCGCTCGGCGTCGCGCACCCGCCGGGGTTTCCGCTTTACGTGATGCTCGCCCATCTGGCGTCGCTCGTTCCGATCGGCAGCGTTGCCGTCAGAATCAACTTCGCATCGGCGCTTCTTGCGGCACTGGCCTCTTCGGTCGTCGCGCTGGTTGTGATTGAAGCGATGCTCATCTCGCCATTGCCGCGACAGCGAACAGTGTTCGAAAGAAAGCAGATCGCGGCAAGAGAGGTAAGCCTACAGCGGCATCCGAGCAGCCTGGAAGTGATTGCGCGCGAAGTTCATTTGTGCTCGTGGTCTCGTCCCTGGTTGCGGGCCTCTTGTTGGCCTTCTCGCGAACGCTCTGGGGATACGCGACGATAGCTGAAGTATATACGCTCAACTCGCTTCTGATTCTTACCATTTTCCTGCTGATGTTTCGGTGGCGTCGCGAGTTTATCCGAGCCAACCGAAGGATCAGTGGAGCAGCGTGGGGAGATGAAAGTAAATCGGCTTTGGTGGCGGGCGATGCTGCCGCCTCGAACGATGGGTCTCTTCTTCGGCGGGTCGCCCTGACGTCCCCATATAGTTGGCTGTACGCGGCAGCGTTCATCTTTGGCCTGGCACTCGGTGTCCATCACGTGACCGTCGGTTTGATGTTGCCGGCATTTGCTGGCCTGGTGTTTGCAACCGAGGGCACAGACTTTTTTAGAAGCAAGCGGCTCCTCTACGCCGCGCTGTTTGCATTTGCAGGACTATTCCTGGTCTATGCGTATCTGCCGCTCGCCGCTTCGCGGTCGCCAATAATGAACTGGGGGGATCCAAGAACCTTCGAGCGATTGTGGTGGCAGGTAACAGGAAGGCAGTACCAGGTCTTCTTTTCATACTCCCTGAGCACGATGGTGAGCCAGTTCGCCGACTTCATCAAGCTCGCCGCGCGCGAGTTTGGTCCGTGGTGGCTGCCCGCCGGACCTGCGCTGGCAATTGCCGGACTCGTAGCAGTTTTTCGTCGTGACAAGGCAATGTTCTGGTTTCTAGCGCTGGTCATCGCCGCCGATCTTGCCTACTCGCTCGGCTACGAAATCGCTGAAGACAAGGACGCATATTACCTGCCTGCGTTGATCGCGATGGCGATAGCAGGAGGCTTCGGCGCAGAATGGTTCATCGGGTTCATCAACAAGGCCATATCCGGTCGCGCTTCATCTACAGCGCGACAAACGATCGCGGCCTCACTGCTATTTTGTTACCGGTCACCGCGCTTGTCGGAAACTGGTCATATGACAACCGAAGTCGATACTTTATTGCGCAGGACTACGTCGACAAATTTTGGCGACGATCGAGCCCGGCGGCATGTTACTCACGCGGGATTGGCAGGTCTACTCGCCAATGCTGTACTGTCAGGCGATTGAACACCGTCGCCAGGATGCCGTCGTCATCGACATCAATCAGCTCCGCCGCTCGTGGTACTTTGACTATCTACGTCGGGCATACCCGGCAACTATCGAGAAGGCGAACGATCAGGTCAACGCGTTTCTGGAAGACCTTCGGCACTGGGAACACGATCCGGATCTTTATCAGCGCGATGGGACGCTCAATCAGCGTATCAGTTCCCGGTTCAACGAGATGATCCTCGCATTTGTGAGTAATCACATCAAGTCAGCGTCCGTGTATCTGACACTGGACGTTGCGGGGAACCGGGAAGGCCAGGACGCCGAGTTAACCAAATCGATTGCTGGGTCATATCAGTTTGTTCCGCAAGGTCTTGTCTTCCGGCTGGCGACCGATCGGGAGTTCCGGGACTCCGCCAACCCGAAACTGCTGACGCGAGGACTGGCCGATGGGACGATCAGCTTCGAAGGAGACGATGTGGTTACGCTCAAGGTATTGCCGGTGTACGTGAATATGCTTTACAATCGTGGGCGGTACCTCGCCGCTTACGGCAGGCACGAACAGGCGATTGAAGAATTCAAGGGCTCGCTCAATTTGAACCCCGGGTTCACGCTCGCACAACAAGGCTTGAACGAAAGCGTTAATGCTCTTCGCAAGGGAGCCGGCAATAATGCTCAATGATGAACCCGCGGATTACGGCCATCGGACTGCTCTTCTCAATTGGGTCTCCGGTATCTATAATCGGTAGCGGATCACGGCATGCCGAACATCGAACCAAGCGACACCGCACCAGGACGCTCGCTGAGCGCCGGAGAGATCTATAGCGAAATGAAGCGGCGGCTGGAGCAGGGTGCGGGAGCCGCGATGGCGACTGTCGTAAAGACCCGCGGATCGACGCCGCAGCAGACGGGCGCCAAGATGGTAATATTCGAGGACGGCTCATTCATTGGGACGGTGGGCGGCGGCTGCGTCGAAGCGGACATCTGGGCCGAAGCCCGCGATGTGTTCCGGACTGGAAAGACAGACATTTATCATTTCAACTTGAACGACGAGTACGCAGACGCGGAAGGAATGGTCTGCGGCGGTCAGATGGATGTGCTCATCGAACGATGGGTATGTGACGACGATTAACCCGAACACGCGCGCCAACGAGCGGCAGGTGTTCGAACTGCTGAACCAAGACACCGCGGACCTCACCCGCCTCAATGCGTTTCGTCTTGCTCCTCTGTGCTAGACTTTCGATATGTCCGACCAGCGTGTGCTCATTGTGGACGACGAAGAACCCGCGCGCCAGGGTCTCAGCGAAGTAGTGGCAAGCTGGGGCTATGTTACCGCGGCGGCGGGCGATGGCCGGGAGGCCGTCGAGCGCGTCGAAAGCTTCGCTCCTCATGTCGTGATCACCGATGTGGTGATGCCTGTTCTGGATGGCTTCAAGCTGCTCTCTCACCTTAAAACGGAACACCCCGGAAATCTCTGTGATTCTGCTAACAGGTCAAGGGTCTGTTGACGCGGCGATTCGCTCGGTCAAGGACGACGGTGCTTTCTACTACTTCGAAAAACCCATGGACATGCGCAGGCTTCAACTCGTATTGCGGAAGGCGGCCGAATACAGCAGCGCGCGGCGTGAGAACGAACTCCTTCGGCGGCAGCTCCGGCAGTACGGCGCGTTTGGCGAAATGGTCGGCACATCGGACGCGATGCGCGAGGTATATACGGTTGTCGAGCAGGTAGCCCCGAGCGCGGTGTCGGTACTGGTCACCGGGGAATCGGGCACCGGCAAAGAGATGGTGTCGCGAACGATTCACAAGCTAAGTCCGCGAGCCAACCAGCCGTTTATTGCGATCAACTGCGCGGCAGTGCCCGAAACCCTGATGGAATCGGAGTTGTTTGGCCACGAGAAAGGCGCATTCACCGGAGCGGCAAACCGGCGCATCGGCTGCTTCGAACTGGCCAACAACGGCACGCTGCTGTTGGACGAAATCGCGCGAGATGCCGATTCTCCTTCAGGCGAAGCTCCTTCGGGTGCTTGAGGACGGAAAGCTATGGCGGCTCGGCTCGACAAAAGAGACAAGCGTCGACGTGCGAGTGATCGCGGCCACCAATAAGGACCCCATGAAGGCCGTTCAGGAAGGTGCGCTTAGAGAAGACTTGCTGTACCGTTTGAACGTAATTACAATCAAGTTGCCCGCGTTGCGCGATCACCGCGACGACATTCCATCGCTGGTTCAACACATGATCGAGGAGCTGAGCAAGCGCCATAACAAGACGGCGCGGCTCATTTCGCCTGATGCAATGGAGGCGCTGATGGCGAGCCCCTGGCCCGGCAACGTTCGCGAGCTTCGCAACGTGGTTGAACGAGCGGTTGTCATTTGCCAGGGAGAACAAATAGAAAAACGCCATCTGCCATTTAATATCACCGGCCAGGAAACCTCACCACCGACCGACGCCGTGATGATACCGATCGGCATGCCCCTTGAAGAGGTTGAACGCCGAGTGATACTCAGCACACTCGCGCGGTCCGAACAGAATAAGACACGAACTGCTGAAACGCTGCACATCAGCCTCAAGACGCTTCATAACAAACTGAAAGCGTACAAAGAGGCGGGCTTGATAAAAGAGGAAGGGTAGTTCGGCAAACCTCAGTCATAGCGTCATTCCGTTGCTGAGTGCGACAAACTGACGTTTGTCGAAAACCGATATGGCAACGACAGTAACCGTACGGGAACAACTACAGCAACCTGTCGGCGCGGATGCAAGGGTCACCGAGCGACCTGCCGGTTCACCCATGGCTGAGGCTGGGGGTCCGCGCGCGACAGATCGCTCTTATCACCCTTCTCGTAGCGCTCGTTGTCGTGGTCACCACGGCGGTTAACATCGCTAATCTTACTGCCGTAATAGTCAGCCGAACCGAAAAAGAAGCGAGGGGGGATCTCGGACCAGATTAACTACGCAGTCAATCAGGAGCTTGCGCACAAACTCGAGCATCCTCTGGACACAGATCATACAGATGAGTACACCGCTTTAGCGAGCGAACACTCCGGCGTTCGACGGCTGATGGAATCCACACTCATCTCTTCGGGAACGATCGCCTACCTTTATCTCGCAAACGTCAGCGGACAAATCATCACCGACTCCAGGGGCCAGCGCGAGCTTGCAGCCAACGGGCACATGATCGGCGCTGTGCCAACAGACCGCCCGCGCCTTGACCAGCTCGCCAGTCAGAGTGGGTATGTGCAACTGTCGCGCATACTGTTCGGTCCACCTATCTACGAATACCAGCAGCGTCTCAATCCTTTTGATGCCGAGCTGCACGTCGGCGTATCCAAGTCGAGCATTGGGAAGGAGCTGGAAGGTCCGATTGAAGCGAACCTGTTTATAGGTCTCGTGGCCATCGTCGCAGCCGCAATTGTCGCAATCGGCTCCGCCAACTTGCTTCTGCACCCACTGGAAGCAATATCGACCAGCATCGATCAGTTGGGTCTCCCCGACGAGTCCGGAACCCTCGGAGATCTTCCACGAGACCACCAAATGGTCACCGGGGTGACATCGAGGCTCAGGCAACTGGGCGAACGACTCGCAGGGGAGCGGAGCGAGCTGGAAATAATGCGGGGCCGCCTGCGACAGGTTGTAAGCCACCTCGAAGAACGACTCCTCCTGATAAACCGCGAAGGCCGTGTGATTCTCGCCAGCCCCGACGCGGAGGAGATACTCGGGCTCACCGGTGTCGAGATCAGCGGGCTGCCAATCGACAGAGACCCTTGGCGCCGACCATCCTCTGGTCGTGACGGTCGAACGCGCCTTCAACGAGAGAAGATCCATCGCCCGAACCACCCTCCACCTTCCAGGCAAACCACGTCCTCGCCAGCTTCTTGCTTCGGTTCAGTACATCGAAGACGCAGGCGAGCCCGTCGGCGCTCTTGTCAGCATGCGCGACTACGAATCCTTTCAAAAATTCGAGTCTCAATGGGATCTGTCGAAAAAGCTCGCCGATCTTGGACGCATCACGTCAGGTATTGCCCACGAGGTAAAGAACCCTCTCAACGCGATGGTAATACATCTCGAAATTCTTCGCTCCAAGCTCGAATCGGGCACTTCCGATCCGCGTCCGCAACTCGAAATACTCGACTCGGAAATCAAACGCCTTGATCGCGTTGTTCAGACGTTTCTCAACTTTACCTGGCCGGTTGAGGTTCACCTTCAGCCGATCGATTTGAACACGATAGTGACCCAGGTGACTGCGCTTGCTTCTACTGAGGCGCAAGAGCGCGGCGTTACAATAAACAAGCAACTAGATTTGGAAGCGCCGGTGATCAAAGGGGATGCGGACCTCCTGAAGCAGACCCTGCTCAATGTGATTATTAACGGCTGTCAGGCAATGCCCGAGGGGGGACCGCTGAAAGTAGTTACATCGCGGGGGCACGATGGTTCGGCGCGAATCACAATTACAGACCGCGGTATCGGGATAGCCGATGAGGATCAGGAACGGATCTTCAATCTGTACTACACGACGAAGAAGGGTGGAACTGGCATTGGCTTAGCCCAGGCGTTCCGCGCTGTGCAGATCCACGGGGGTCTGATTCGCTTCGATAGCCAGGTGGGGGTCGGTACCACCTTCGAGATCATTCTTCCCGCGATTGCCTGATCGTCACTAATCTGGCGAAACACCTATTACGTATACACAAGATGTTGCGCGTAGAAATGAGCCGAGGTCTTGCCAAAAGTGACGATCGGAACGGGCAACGTTGTGTGGCGTCTTCGAATCCACTCGATTGGCTGAGGTCGAATAACGGTTTGGCGCGCCAGTTTACTGGTTCGGCAGCGACCGCGGATGGGGCCTGATTGCTTCAGTTACCCCTCCGTTCAAGACAGTTTCTTGACATGAGAATCAAGCCTATGGTTCAATCGCCCAGGTTAGCGGGCATGAATATCTGTAGGCGGCCCCTTTGTGTTTGCCCTTGGAACCAGCAACCGGTCGGGCTTTCCTCTCTAAAGATCCGACACCCTAAGAGCCTTCGGACATGATGCCTGGACGGAGGCGTCTTCGGTTATCTTGTTCCACAACGAGTTGAAAGGCGGCAGCATATGAAACAGGTTTGCAGGCAGATGATTAGGCTATGCGTATTCACCCTCCTGATTTTTGTCTTCGCCCGGCCAACGGAAGGAACCACGGCAATAATGCTGTCTGACACCGAGTTGATCGTCCACTCACGTCTAATCGTAAGCGGCAGAGTAGTCTCGGTGGTTAGCGATTCCGACGATTCGGGGATGATATGGACATATATTGAGGTGCACACTGATCGTGTGCTCAAGGGTGACTTGCACGATCAGACCATCGTCCTGAAGCAGCTCGGCGGAGCTGTCGGCGAATCCGGCGTCCGCGTCATTGGTCAACCTGTTTTCGCGACGGGTGAACGAGTTCTTCTGTATTTGAACACTGGCCCTGATGGCAGCCTGCACGCGGCTCACGGTTTCATGGGTAAGTTCTCGGTTGCCGAGGATACAACCGGCGCCGAGTTCGTGGAGCGCTCAATAGACGCCCACGAAATAGAGTTCCTTGCTCGCACCAGGCCCGGAGAGGTTACGAACCGCGCAGCTTACGATACATACATAAGAAGAATTCAACGCACTGTGCGGCGAGAGGCAGCGCAAATCGCGGAGATCGACGCGGAGCGAAGTGGAGACCCCGTCGTTCCGGTACCGAGCGAATTCACACGTGCCAAAAAACGCAAGGGAGACTTCACGGCCGAGTTTGTGTTTCTGGCCGGAGCGGTTCGGTGGATGGAAGCTGACTCGGGGCAACCGGTTCGCTATTTCGTCAATCCCAATGCGTCGCCGGTTGCCGGTGGAGGAAGCGCGGAGCTTCTCCGAGCGATGACCGCGTGGGCAAGCCAGAGCGGTGCCTCGATTCAGCTCCAGCTTGCCGGTCAGACATCTAATTGTGGAATTGTCTCCGACAACGTCAACACGATTTCATTTGGGGATTGTTTGAATCAATTGGATCCGCCGGTCGGCTGCTCAGGCATCGTCGCTCTTACATCTATCAGTTGGATCCACGAGACAAAGGTGATTGGTGGAACGACGTTCAACAGACTCCTGGAAGCGGACACAGTATTCAACGACGGAATGAGCTGCTTTCTCGCCAACTCGGCGAATCTAGCCGAGGTTGCCTGTCATGAATTAGGTCACTCAATCGGGCTTGGCCATTCAAGCGATTCCTCCGCAGTGATGTGGGCCATTGCACACGGAGGGGGACGAGATGCCACTCTCGGCGCCGATGACAGAGCGGGCGTTCTGGCGATCTATCCGGCATTGGGTGGCCCGGGTCCGGGCCCGAGTGGCTCAGTCAGCATCGCGACCTTGAGCGTGAACGAGGGGATGGTAGGGCAATCATACGAGCATGACGCTGGCGGCTACAGGCGGAGCCCAGCCTTATCGCTGGCAGATTGCCGGAGGTGCACTGCCATCCGGACTGACCCTTTCGACGAACGGCTTGATTGGGGGCGTTCCAAGTTCTGCGGGCTCGCGTTCCTTCGTCGCCCAGGTCATTGATTCGAGCAACCCGTCTCGCGTCGACTCGAGGTCGTTTACCTTGACCATACGTCCGAGCGACGGAGGGGACTTCCCGGCGATCACTAGCGTAAAGATCAAGGGGGTGAAAAAGCTTTGGGTTTTCGGCGAGAACTTCCATGCGGACTCACTGATCTTGATTAATGGCTTATTGTTTGAGCCGAAACAGTTCGCGGTGGAGGAATCGGTTACAGAGCTCCTGGCAAAAGGAAAGCTCAAGCTTGGCCCGCAAGGAACCAACTCCGTCGTTGTTATCAATGCCGGCAACAGATCCGTTCCGTACATTTTTTAGGGTGCATGCCGATTGGCCTGGACCGGGCATCTTTGATTACGCCGCGTCAGCTTCGTGGTTGTTATCAACGCCGCTAACCGATCTGTTCCGTACGTTCTTAGGGTGCGGGCTTGTTCGCGATGGACAGGGCTCTTCTGATTACGCTGCGTCACTTGATTCCCTTATCAAGAGTAAAAATCGCGATGCCGGTGTCGCGATGCCAGTATCGCGATGCCAGTGGAAATGTCTGGCGGCTTCTGCTAGTCTCTTTTCCCGCAAAGGGCGCTTAGCTCAGTTGGTAGAGCACTGTGTTCACACCGCAGGGGTCACTGGTTCGAGTCCAGTAGCGCCCACTTTGACCCACCTGCGCTAGGATTTCAGGAACGAGTTTATTGGTTATGATGAGACGGCCTACTAAAGTAATAAGCAGAAAAACAGACTCGGTTCGCATCATCAAGATAACCGGGCGCCTCGACCCGGGCGACGGGCCCGATCAGCTCTACGAGATGGTACAAAAGTTCGTTGAGGAAGAGGAGGCAAGTTTTCTGCTCGATCTGCGGAGCGTCACGTACATCAGCAGTACCGGTGTGGGGAGTCTAATCAAGGCTTACCGCTCGGTTCTGAAACAGAAAGGCCACGTAAAGTTGCTTTCGCCTTCCCAGTCGGTGAGAAACATCCTGGCGATTTCAAAACTCGATGGCGTGTTTGAGATCTTTTCCGACGAGAGCGAAGCCCTGGCGAGTTTCAAGGACAAAGAGGCTTGACCTCATAAGGGCCTCTTGTCTTTCTTCGGAGGAGGCTCCTTGGGCTTGTCCCGGCTCCCTTTGTCCTTTATGACCGGTGGCCCCGGCGGATTCTTCTTTTCATCCTTGTCCTTCTTCTGCGCAAGGGCAACAAAACCACTCGGCGGAGCCGTGACCACGGTGGTCACGCCAAACAGTGAGATCGTAACTATGAGGATTAGCTTCTTCATGCCATCTCTTCCCGCGTCGTTAGAATAGCACCAACAGTCCCGGTGCCAAACACCTTTTTCGTCATCCTCGATCGTCCGCCCGTCAATCTCCTTCCTAGTCCCGCAACAACCATTCCACATACGCCATTACGCCAAATCCCAGAATGACGTGGCTTATGTCGCACATTTGAGGCTCCAAATCAACCTCGTCAGACCTTTCAGTTTAGTAGCGCACGTTTTAGTGCACTTGTCGGAGGCTCGGTCCGGCGGCTCAAGTTGTTAGATTTCTGAGGGGGTGGATGGGATACCGGATTCAAGACGGCTGGACATCGGCCCGGCTTTGACCGCTTTCCGGTAAAGCTCAAACTACTTCTTTCTCTTATTGACAGCTTCCTTCAGCTGCTTCCCTGCGCTGAATCTTACCGCTCTTGTCGCGGGTATCTTTATTCGCTCAGCCGTATGCGGGTTATGACCACGGCGTGCTCGCCGGTGCGACACTGCAAAAGTTCCAAAGCCAACAAGAGTAACCTTGTCGTTCTTTCGAAGGCTATCAGCGATAGCCTCCTTCACCGCATTGATCGCCCTCTCCGCCTCGGCCTTGCTGATCGATGCCCGCTTTGCTACCTTCACGATCAAATCGCCCTGATTCATCGCGCCTCCTAAATATCGTAGGGGTTCAACCCTGTAACCCAAGATATGGTAGCCGTTTCGCCGGGTTTATAACATTCGTAATTCGCCATGTCAATAAGTTTCTTCGCTCATTGTTCCCTGGAACGGGTTCTGGCAGCCGGATTCAGGGTGGCGGGTCTTGACGGGGAGTTTCTGCCATCAACCGATCTGTAGAATGACCTTCATGCTCTCCACCGCGGCGGCCTCGTCAAATGCCCGCAAGCCATCCTCTAACGGCAGTCGCCGCGATATCAGCGAGCTCAAATCCAGGTGGCCGCGTGCGAGAAGATCCAGCGCAGGGCGGAGTCGCCCGCAACGCGAACCGACGACGGTCAACTCGTTAACAACGACCTGAGACATTTCCAACGGAGTCGATCCGTGATGAGTAGACTTGAGGACAATGGTACCTCTGGGCTTGACCACTGCGAGCGCAGTCACCAGACCAGATGGAGATCCGCTCGCTTCTACCACCACATCAAACCGCCTTGCCCAGTCGCGATCGAGCCTGGGCCCGTTCAGCAACACCCGACGCGCACCGAATCCCAGCGACGTTTCCAGCTTATCGCTGTGCCGCCCGATGACGGTTAACGAACATCCCGTAGTGGTTAATGCGAGTACGACGAGCTGAGCGAGCTTGCCATCGCCGACGACCGCAACTTCGCAGGAACTCTTGACGGTAACCTGGTCCAAAATGTTAAGCGCTGCGGCCAGCGGCTCAACGAACACCGCTGTTTCGTCGCTCACCGAGTCCGGCACCTCGATCAGATTGTGAGCGGGAAGCGAGAGAAACTCCGCAAAGGCGCCGTCGCGACCTTTAATTCCCAATACAGTCCTATCCGCGCAATGTCTTGAATCACCTTGCAAACACCTCCCGCAATGATCACACCCGGCGTTGATCTCTCCCACTACGCGCCGCCCGACTAGCGAGAGATCCGATGACTCAACCAATCTGCCCACGAACTCATGACCCAGCGTTCCCTGAAATCCGGCATAGCCCCGGACGATCTCAAGGTCGGTGTTGCAGACACCCGCACAGATCACCTTGACCAGCGCCTCGCCTTCGCGCCGGGGAATCGGCGCATCGTGCACGAGTTTAAGACTGTCACGGAACGTGAGAGCTTTCACACTGGAATCCGATCAGCGTGTAAAGAGGAACGCGTTCGATATGTTCCCGCTACCGGCAGGACTCTCGACGCGAACGAGCAGGCTCCCGTGCTTGACCAACTTCTTCAGTTTCGCCTTTGTCGCGTAGAAGACCGTGTCGGTTCCATCAGGCAGGAGTGGACTCGCAGGAAAGATATTAGGAAGCGCGATTTCCTCGCCGTCGCCGTTTAGTTGGACGGTGACTGAAACATTGTTGTCGTAGAAGCCGGCCCCGGTTATCTTCAGCGCGAGGCTTTCGTCCGGCGCCCTGGTGTATTCAATGCCGCTTATCGTTGGGTAGCCGGATCTGATTTTCAGCAAGCCACCGCTCCCCTTCCCGCTTACCTCGATCAGATATGTCACGCCGGCAGTTGCGTTGAACGTCAGCAGAGAGCGATTGCCGGTGTCCGGTGGATTTGCAAAATCGTCGCTGCAAGCCACCTGCGCGAGCGCCCCGCAGCCCCCGGTATAGACGCTCACTACGGTATCGTATTCGCTCTGGCTGGTGTCCACGCCGCAAATCGTGCTCAAAACCGGGGTGATCGCATACCAGACACTGTTTGTGTCCTGTGCCCCAGTGCATGACACGGGATCGTCTGGAGAAGACGTAGCGAATCCGGTGTACGTGGCATCCGAATACGGCGATGAGGCTATGATGGCAGGGCTCTGACATGAGTCGTTAGGGGGTTGGCCTGACGGTGGTGGGACCGATGAACCAAAATCAACCTGACCATAAACAACCTCTTGTTTGCCCCGTCGTGTGTCAGCCCACATTATGTGTGACTTTCCCCGCCGAGCCACCATACCCACATAGTCACCGAGACCGATGGCACTGACAGTAGATCCCAGGACGTTTGCCTGAACCCGAGGATCAGAAGAGGCCGAGCTTATTCTTGTGTTCTCGCCGAAACTCTCGCCGCCGTCTGTAGAGTGAGCAAGATACATATTCATGAGTACCGTGCCAGGGTCATCGCGGCGGTCGTAGAATGCCACTTCGACTGCGCCGCTCGACGGATCGACGCTCAGCGATGGAAAGAACTGATCCGCTCCACCCTGATCGTTGTTCACCCGGACAGGCAAACTGACATCAGGAATGGTTCCCGCACGCGGGGTAATCCTTGTGATAAAGATATCAGTGTCTCTTCGGTTAATAGTCTCAGCCCACGCGACATAAACCACTCCCCGATTTGGCCCTGAGCTTCGATCCACATCGATCGTAGGAAAGCTATTTGCGCGATCCAGGCCGGTGATATAGAACGGTGCGTTCGGTCCTTCGAGGTTGCCGACATAGTTGTGGACGATCATGTCAATCGAGGCCAGGCCGGGCAGAAACGTATCGCCGCCATCGGTGGAGGCATTGAACAACAAGCTTCGCGCCGGCATTCCGACCCAGGCCGCGTAGAACTCGCCGTTGGGCCCCGTGGCGAGCGACGGCCCTCGCATGTCTCCTGAGTGACCGATGGCCTTCGATTGAGAGAACATCGGATCGCCGGCTCTCCGGCGCGATAGCCGAACCACGGTGGCATTTTGCCCGCTCTCATTGGCGCCAGTGCTGGTCCAGACCACGTAGACGGTATTTTTGAATTGGCTTGTCGGAGACGCATCAACCGTCATGCTACATTTGTCGGCTCGCGTGGGATTCGTGAGGTGGCCGATATCAAGCACTACAGCCTGTGGATTCGTGAATGTGCGGCCCCTATCGGTTGACTCAAAAACGTAAACGCCCGAATCGAAACTCGAGTTATCCAGCAACAGGACACACAGATAGAAGCGTCCGTTCGCGTCCGAAGCAACAGTCGGATACGTCGCGCGTCCCCAAGTCTTCTCTGGAGTCTCCAGCCCAAGCAGCCCTGTTCCCCACGAGCGGCCGCCGTCCGATGAAAAGTAGTAGGACACTCGCGTGTCGCCTCGCCCCGCCGTTCCTCCTCCCACAATCACCTTCGATGAACCGACGATGACCTGATCGTCTATCGGGCTGACCGCGATCGAAGTCTCGTCGCGAGGATCGGGATCGGCTTCGGGACTCACCCATATCTCTCGGATTGCGGCTCCTCCATCGGCCCTTGTCAAGAACGAGGTGTACGATCTCGGGCCGATAAGCAAGCCTACGATCAGAATGAATATGATTACGGACGTCCTTTTTGACATCAAAACTTCTCTTGCGGGTATTGCTCAACTCAGCTGTGCCGCAAGGATTCTTCCACACCCGCAGAGGCGGCGCAAGTCATAGCGTCTGCAAAACTTTTCAAAGGGATTTCCCGCAGCTATACTCTGACTCAATTCGATCCGAAGGAGAGCATCTGGACAAAAAACACTACCACCTCATCGGCGTCTGCGGCACGGCGATGGCTTCGCTCGCGGGAATGCTTGTCGAACAGGGACACGAGGTCAGCGGTTCAGACGAAAACGTCTATCCTCCGATGTCGCTCGAGCTACAGCGTCTTGGGATTCCGGTGCGCGAAGGCTATAGCCCGCACAATCTCGTTGAGCGGCCCGGCGTGGTCGTGGTCGGCAACGCGATCACCCGCGGCAATCCCGAACTCGAGCACGTACTCAACGAGAAGATCTATTACACTTCAATGGCCGCGGTGGTAAAAGACAACTTCATCCGGGGACACCACTCGATCGTCGTCGCTGGCACGCATGGCAAGACTACTACTACTTCGCTAATGGCCTGGGCGATGGAGCGGGCAGGTGCAAACCCGTCGTTCCTGATTGGAGGCGTAGCGGAGAATTTCAGCTCGTCGTTCCGGGTTACCGGGGGTCCCTACTTCGTGATCGAAGGCGACGAATACGACACGGCGTATTTCGATAAAGGACCGAAGTTCATGCACTACCTGCCTGACACGGTGATCTTGAACAACGTCGAGTTCGATCACGCCGACATCTACCGCGACATTGAAGCTGTAAGGTTTGCGTTCAGCCGGTTGATCAATCTCATTCCTGGTAACGGCCGATTGATAGCAGGTTGGGACTCGGGGCTGGTCCAGGAACTGGCGCCGCGAGCTCTCTGTAGCGTCGAAAGCTTTGGCACCGGTAACGGAGCTCGATGGCGCGCGGAGGACGTTTCCTTTTCCTCGGAAGTTACCACGTTCACGGTGCGGGTCGAAGGTGCAGAGTTTGGCAGCTACGCGACTCCTCTCGCGGGATTGTTCAACGTGCGCAACTGCCTCGGCGTTATTGCGGCGTGTGAGGCACTCGGCCTCGACAGAGTCGCGGTGAGGGATGCGCTCGCCGAATTCAAGAGCGTCAAACGTAGATTGGAGGTGAGAGGTGAGGTGCGAGGAATCACGGTGATTGACGATTTCGCCCATCACCCTACGGCGGTTCGTGAAACACTCCTCGCAGCCAGAGCGAAGTATCCCGGGCGCCGCCTTGTCGCAATCTTTGAGCCCCGCTCCTACACAGCTCAGATAAAGCTATTTCAGCAACAATTCGAGGATGCCCTTGCCGAGGCTGACGAAATAATAATCGCCGGACTTTATCACCCGGAGCGGTATACCGCAGAAACCGCGATCTCCCCTTCCGAGATGTTGGTGCATCTTAGGGCGCGTGAGCGTGAAGCTCACTACATACCCTTCCCCGATGAAATAGTCTCTGATCTGGCGCCACGGCTGAAGGGCGCTGAGGTGCTCGTGATAATGTCGAACGGCTCTTTCGGCGGTATTCACGAAAAGATGCTGAAGGCGCTGGGGAGCATTGAGACCGGCTCGTGGGAAAAGCTGGACTCTTCGGAGACGGCTTAGTTATTTGCCGGCGGCAGGCGCGCCAGCAACAACGCTCAGTCGGCCTTTGGGTTCTATGCGCCCGCGCAAGACATTTTTCACTGGGTTGGGCAGAAAGAATTCGGCGATCCTTACGATGCTATCCACCAGTTCCTTGATATCCCGTTGACCTTTCCAGTGTTCCATGACGACTCTGGGCTCGGCACGGTTGAACAGCCGCAGAATCGAGATCGCTAGCAGGTAGGAATCATCCACCTGGCCGATGAATGGAATAAAGTCGGGGATGATGTCGAGTGGAACAATCACGTACATGATTATCCCGGCGAGGATCGCTTTATCAGCCTGCGAGACGCGTTCATCTCGCAACAATCCAATCAGCAACCCCACTAGGTTTGGAATGAAGAGCAGCAATTCGCGCATCTTTCGTTTCATCTCTCGTTTCTCTGACATCCATCTCCTCCGGGGCGTGCGTTTTGGTTACGATTTGTATTCTAGATATGCCGGTGCCCGGCGTCAATTTCGCGAGCGTGCCCTGGCCACCGACGCACAATTGCTGAGCGATCGAGTCTGAGGCCCAGGGTCCACTCAACCACTACTAGATGTCGCTTTCGCGTTGAACGCGGTAAGAAACGCCTCGACATGCAGTTGGTTGACAGTGACTACCCGGGACGCTAACATTTTCTGCACTTCGATCATAGATATTCACTTTCACCCGATTAGCGCGCAGAATCCGGAACTGGTCTTAATGAAGGGAAAGAAGCGCACAAGCCCGAAAAAAATTGAGAGTCCCTCTGCCCAGGCTCGCACATTTTCTCGAAATTGGATCATTGGATTGATACTCGGTCTGACCTTCCTGGGCTTTTCCAACTGCCTTGCGAACAGCTTTGCGTATGACGACACTACTCAGATACTGAGTAACCCTTTCATTCGGGATCTCAGAAATCTCCCAAAAGCGCTTGTCACTGAAGCCTGGTACTGGAGAGCTCAGCGAGATCGGGATCCAAATGAGCAAGAGAAGCCGTCCACCCCTTACTATCGACCGGTTTTCACGGTTTACCTCATGATCTTGTGGAAACTCTTTGGTACGTGGGCACCCGGATGGCATCTCCTAAACATAGTTTTGCACATGGTTGCTGTGTATTTTGTTTTCCTGGTGATGGAGATTGTCACGAAGGATCGGCGGATGTCAGCAATAGCAACCCTGCTCTTCGCGCTTCATCCGATGCGTAGCGAGTCCGTCGCGTGGGTGAGCGGCGTGACGGATCCTCTCCTTGCCGTGTTTTTGATTGCCTCGTTCTACTTTTACGTTCGTTATCGCAGCGAAGGTAAGATCAGGCTGTTGGTTTTATCGCTCGCGCTTTTTCTCTTTGCCGCATTCTCGAAGGAGCCCGCGGTAGCACTGCCCTTGTTCATCGGCGCCTATGAAATGTTTGTTATCAACCAGACCAAAACCGTGCGCGAGAGGATCAAACCCGCAGTCACTTATGCGGGATGGTTTCTGCTCGTGGCCACGATCTATTTTACTGCGAGGTACTACGCTCTCGGGTTTGCGGTAAACAACAGTAACTTCAAAAACTATCCGATCTCGGGAATCCTTCTGACAATTCCGCTGGTCATCTGGAAGTATATCTTTCTGCTGGTTTGGCCGTTCGACCTTTCCCTGTTTCACGCAACCCCGATAATCGGGACCCCTATCGACATGGGGTTCATTCTGCCTTTCCTGGCGTTGATCCCTCTGGCATTCGGGTTGTGGCGGCTGCGTGGCTCGACCGTAGCGCGATTCGCGATTCTCTGGTTTGGAATACATCTGCTCCCGGTGCTGAACCTCAGCGCATTTGCCGAGGATTTCCTTGTACAGGAGCGCTACGCTTACATACCGTCGGTCGGCTTCTCGCTGCTTGTTGCGATGGCAGTTGCGAAAGCCCCAATCGAGCAATGGCTGCCACTCGGGAGCCGCCGTTTTGCCAGACCGGCGCTCGCTGGGCTGCTCTTATTGCTGCTCACCGGAAGAAGCCTCGCACAGAACGCTACCTGGAAAGACGATACTACGCTCTGGTCGTACGGTGCCGAGACTGCCTCCGATCAGTCCATGTCCCATTACATTCTTGGGCACAAGTTAATCGCCATGGGGGAGTACGGAAAGGCCGCTGAGCAGCTCGAGGAGTTCCTGAAGCTTTCTCCGGACAATCTCATCGTCCTCAGCAATCTGGCATCAACCAACATGATGATTTACCAGAGTGTTGCGGTGGCGAACCCCGGCGCCGCGGATCGCGCCCGTCTCGATCGCGCCCTCGAGCTCTGCGAAAAAGGTTTGAGCGAGGCAAGTGATTTCGCGCCGTTGTGGGACACGCTCGGCACTATCTATACGTTTGATACGGGTCTCAAAAACTACGACCGCGCGATAGCCTGTTTTCAACGGGGGCTCAATCTCGACTCCTCGAATGCGATGATCACGTTCCACCTCGGTGGAACGCTGACGAAGAAGGGAGAGATGGAAAACGGTGTTCGACTGCTTCAGTCCGCGCTCCAGATGGATCCCAGACTCAACGACGCACACAAGTTCCTGGCTTATGCCTATCAGAGAACCGGACAACTCAAGGAAGCAGTGGAAGAGCTGAGCATCTACTTGAAGAAGCAGCCGACTGCGGCCGACGCTGTCCAACTGACCAAAGAGCTTCAAGACCTTCGCGCACAGTTGCAGGCGTCTCCACCACAAAGCTGACCTTCCTTCAGACTCCTGCCGCAGTTTGCCTAACTCCGTTAACCGGCGGTTCGGAGTACAAGCTTTTGCTTGGCGCCTTCCGATAGGCCGTAGGTTGAGCGCTTGAACCTTGAGGTCTATTTCTTCGCGCTGTCCTTTAGCGCGCTCTCGATTGTCGTCATCAAGGCTTCCTTTGTTCTTTCTCGAGTTCGCTTGCCGTTGATGTAAACACTCGGAGTCGAATCTACGCCGATCTTTTCCCCGTCAGCCATATCTCTCTTCACCTTGCCTGAGAAGCGTCCCGAATCCAGCGCCGCATCGAACTTCTTCGGATCGAGTCCCAATTCCCTCGCGTACTCTTTGAGTTTGTCAAGCTCCAGGGCCTTCTGGTTTGCAAACAGTAACTCAGCATACTCCCAGAATTTTCCCTGTTCGCGGGCGGCCTCCGAAGCCTCGGCTGCCTTAAACGCGTGTGTGTGTTGAGCAAGGGGAAAGTTACGCACGACGAGTTTCACCTTGTCGCCGAATTCCTTCGCTACTTCTTCCAGAACCGGCTGCGTCGCTTTGCAACTCGGACACTCAAAGTCTGTGAACTCGATGATCGTCACCGGCGCGCTTGCACCGCCTTTCCAGGGACGATCATCTATCGCGATCTCGAACACTGGCGGGTCGGGCTGCTTGAGGAACACCTGCAACGCAGCGTCCTTCCTCAACTGCTCGGCATACGCTTCCGAAACGTCGGCCCGTGCGCGATTCTGCAAGTACTCGATAATCTGCGGCCGCAGCTGATCGAAGGTGCCCTGCAGTCCTTCCTTCCTCTCCTCGTATAGTTTGCGAGCGTCTTCTTCGGTCACCGGTTTAACCCGCCCCCGGACGTCGGCATCGAACAATGCTTGCGGAGTCAGGCTTCTCTTTTTGGCCTCGCCCTCGAGCAGCAAGTCGTTGATCTTTGTATCGAGCGACTGCTTTCGCAGCGTGAACACCTGTTCCTGAACGCTGAAGATCAGAGGCTTCAACGCATCCTCAACATCACCGGAAGTGATAGGTTTGCCATTGACCGTGGCAAATACGCGCGCGCGGTCGGCGTCGGTTTCGGGCGCGGTCGCGTTTTCAACCAACATCTTTACCTGAGCGCGAACACGCAGACGGTCGGCAAACTTCTTAGCTTCCTGCTCCTGCCACTGGCCTTGAATATAACTTATGATCTGCGCTTTGAGATCTTTGAATTCACCCTGAATCCGGCTCTTGTTCTGATCATAAAACGCCTGCGCATCAACCTCCGTAGGCTGCTTTATCTTTTGTGCGACCTCGCGTTCCAGTAACTGGTCCGCAGTAATTCCCAGCCTGGCCGCTTCCCGATCGAGGAGGCGGGCGTTGACCTCGGCCTCAAGCTGGTGCTTCCGCGCTTCGACGACCTGGTTCTGGAGCTCCTGAACGCGGTCTTTGATAGGTTCGTCCACATCCTTTGTCGCAATTTTTACCCCGTTGACAATGGCGAGCACGTCGGGCGGAGCCTTCACTTCACAGCCGCAATCCTCTTCTTTCTTTTCCGTGGCCTTTTGAGCCGCAACCGGGGCCGATTGCTTTTGGCCCGAGCCGCCCGCGTTAGGGCCTTGCCAACCACCCAAAAGAGCCGCACTCGGTTTGGCAGTGACGTCGGAGACCATAGCTCCTATCGCCAGGAGTAATAAAACCCTTCTCATCGGACCCTCCATAGAACGTGTAGTGGCAAATGGGATACTAGCGGCACGCCTGTGCCGTTGCCGCGGGATGCTCCCACCTTGCGAACGCCATCGCAGCCGTTTTGCTGCGGCACTAGAGTTTTGCAGCTATGTGAGCTAACTGGCAAGTCTTAACCTGTCTTAACCTGAACGGAATGTCTCAGCTGAACGGCATGACAATACGTCTCGATACCCTCAGACCCGAATGCCGGCGATTCAGCAGAGAGGACGAGTCACATGTTCCGATAGTTCGGTCCGCCGCCACCTTCAGGTGGCACCCAATTGATGATCTGGTAGGGATCCATAATGTCGCACGTCTTGCAGTGCACGCAGTTGGAGAAGTTAATCTGGAGACGTTGCTTCTCTTCCCCGGCGCCAACCATCTCATACACATTTGCCGGACAGAAATTCTGACAGGGGTTTCCGTACTCCTCGACGCACCGGCCGACGCAGATATCGAAGTCGAGAACTTTCAGGTGCGCAGGCTGATCTTCATCGTGATGGGTGCCTGAGTGGTAAACATCGGTAAGCTTGTCGAATGTGAGTTGATTGTCGTACTTCAACCCGGCGTACCGATCCTCACGGCCGATATCCTTCAGCATTTGCATGTGCTCATTGCCTGCTTTGATGGGTAGCCTCGCAGGAAAACGCCCGCCTGTGATGGTCGACACCCCTGCCGTCAAGAGACCTAAAATTCGCCCGTGATCGAACGCTTGATGGAAGTTGCGAGCTTTGTAGAGCTCGCGACCGACGTAGCTCTCTTTGAGTTTCTGGTCGAAGCTCTCGAGCGTGCGTCGAGTAAAGTCATTCTTGAGCAGCGCGTCAAGAATCGACTCGGCGGCGAGAATCCCGGCCTTGATGGCGGTATGAATTCCCTTCAGCCGCTCGCCGTTGAGCATGCCAGCGGAGTCGCCGATGATCATGACGCCGTCTGAGGTTAGCTGCGGCATAGTGTACCAGCCACCGACCGGCATCGCTTTCGCTCCGTAGCGGACCAGTTTGCCGCCATTGAGCAGGTCGCTGATCAGCGGATGCGTCTTGAACCGTTGAAACTCGTGATGAGGATCGATCCCCGGATCCCGATAATCGAGTCCAACCGCAAGGCCTATGTCTATGATCCGGTCGCGCATTCCGTAGACCCAGGATCCGCCAAAGGTGTGCGAATCAAGCGGCCAACCCATCGTGTGAATAACCGAACCAGGCGCGAACCGATCGTCCGGCATTTCCCACAGTTCCTTGATACCGACGGAATAGACCTGCGGATCCGTGCCGTGATCGAGCTTCAGGCGCTCGATCATTTGTTTTGCGAGCGAACCGCGCACGCCCTCACCCAGCACGGTGACCTTCGCCGCGATATCGACCCCCGGTTCGAAATTCGGCTTCGGCTTTCCGGTCTTGTCGATACCCTTGTCGCCGGTGCGAACGCCAATAACCGCATCACCCTCGTAGAGCATCTCCGCTCCCGGGAACTCCGGAAAGATGTTAATCCCAGCTGCTTCACACTTCTCGCCAAGCCACCGCACGAGCTTGTTAAGCGATACGACGTAGTTGCCGTGATTGCGAAGCGGAGGCGGCAGTATCGGCATCGGGATCTTGCCGCGCTCCGACAGAAAGTACACGTGCTCTTCGCCCACCGGGGCTTCGAAAGGCGCGCCTTCGTTTTC
Organism: Blastocatellia bacterium; assembly: GCA_963737945.1. GTDB lineage: Bacteria > Acidobacteriota > Blastocatellia > UBA7656 > UBA7656 > Onstottus_A. The sequence goes on from CAVTUR010000003.1 coordinate 179,717, forward strand.
AAAGTCTGGAATAAGCTCGCGCAGGCTGATCGGATCGAGGACGGCCCCGGAGAGCTGATGCGCGCCGATCTCGGAGGCCTTCTCGATGACAGCAATGCTTACCTCATCCAGAGGCTTCGTCCCTGATTGTTTTGCGCGTTTGTTGTGAGCTCCGATCAACTTGCTGAGTTCCAGCGCGCAAGCGAGGTTTGCCGGTCCCGCTCCGACGAGCAGGACATCCATTTCCAGTGTTTCTCTCTCAATGCTCATGGCCGTTGCTCAGAATAGTAATTGAAAATTGAGAATTGAAGCAATTTTCATTTTTCAATTCTCAATTCTCAATGTTCCGTTTTCACTCTCCGGCCTTTGCCTTTAAGATCTCGGCGGTCAGCGCGGGTACTATCTCAAAGAGATCGCCAACGATGCCATAATCAGCGATGTCGAAGATCGGCGCTTCGGCATCCTTGTTGATGGCCACGATGGTCTGCGCGTTCTTCATCCCGACGACGTGTTGAATCGCGCCCGATATGCCTACGGCGATGTAGAGCTTGGGCGAAACCGTTTGGCCTGAGCTGCCGATCTGGCGGTCCATCGGCAGCCATTCGTTGTCGCATATCGGGCGTGACGCAGCAATTTCGGCGCCCATCGCTTCGGCCAGCTTCTGTACAATCTCGATGTTCTCCTGGCTCTTGATGCCTCGGCCCACAGCTACTATCAGCGGTGCCTGACTCAGATCAACGGCTTGTTTTGCTTCCTGGAACTTCGCCTCAGCTTGCGTCCGTATCCGCACGTCAGCCATGTTGATTTCCAGCGGCGTTATTGGTGCCGGCGTTTCGCCGGGCTCAACTTTGTCGGCTCGATACGATCCGGCTTGAAAAGACGCCAGGATCGGAGGTGCGCCGATCACTCGAACATCGGTGTTGATCTTCCCCTGAAAGATCTGGCGGGTGAACACGACATCGTTCCCTTCCGCGCGATAGCCAACGCAGTCAGTGACGAAGGTCTTTCCTAGTACAGCGGCCAGCTTTGGAGCAAAATCGCGGACTTGATAGGTGTGGCTGAGAACGACGAAGCGCGGATCAAGTCTTTCGACCACCTGTTTGGACACGGCAACGTACCCGTCAGAGGTGTACTCGGCAAGCTTGTCGTCTTCGACGGTGTAGACTGCTTCGAGTTTTTTGGCGGCCACTTCGGCGGCTACCGGGCCGATCGCCTTCCCAAACACGACCGCTGAAAGTTTTTCGCCGGTCGCAACCGCGATACCTTGTGCGGCAACCATTGCTTCAAGCGAGGTGCGGTTAAGCACTCCGTCCCGCTGCTCAACAAAAAGAAGTATTCCTTGGCTCATGATTCCCCCAATTGAATTGCCGATTTGCGCTTGTCGATTTACGATTGACCAATTCACATCGGCAATCGACAATTGGCAATCGCCAATCTTAAATAACTCTCGCATCGAAGCGCAGTTTCTCAACCAGCTTCGCCGCAGCATCCGCCGGTTTGCCTTCGATAAACTCGGTTCGCTTCGTCTTCTCCGGAAGGTAGGCGCGCTCGATAACCTGGGCTGGTTCTAAATCACTGGAGGTCAGCCCGAGGTCCGCCGCTTTCACTTCGCGTATCTCCTTCTTCTTGGCAGCCATGATTCCCTTCAGGGTCGCATAGCGAAGCTGATTTATACCCGACTGGATGGTCAGCAAGGCCGGCATCGGGAGGCGTACCCACTGAAACCATCCGCTCTCGAGCTCCCTCTTGACCCGCACCGAGCCGTTCTCGGGCTGCACTTCCATGACGATCGTTGCGCTGGGCAGCTGCAATTGCTCGGCGAGGATCAACCCCACTTGCGCAAACCCATAGTCATCGGATTGTAACCCGGTCATTATCAGATCGCATTTCTCATCTCTAAGCGCGGCCGCAAGCGAGCGTGCGATTGCCGCGGCATCAGTAGCAATGTCGAAAATCGGATCGTGCAGATGAATCGCGCGGTCCGCTCCTTTCGCCAGCGCTTCCTTTATCGATTGTCGCACGCGCTCAGGACCGACTGAGATAACTATGACCTCGCCACCGTGCTTTTCTTTCTGTCGAAGCGCTTCCTCGAGGGCGTACGCGTCCGCTTCGCTCATCTCGTAGCTGATGTCGCGCTCATCGATCCACTTCTGGTCAGGGCCAATTCGCAGGATCGAATCCTTTTTTGGCACCTGTTTCAAACAGACGACTATGTTCATACGAGTCCTTTTGTGAGATGTAGAGCGGACCCGCGCCCGCCCTCTTGATGTGTCACTGTCCAGCGTGATGTGGCTTTATGAGGCTACCGTTCGGCCCAACGGCGATTCAAACCCGATCTCGGCCTTTTTACTCTATTCCCCGTCATAACGTTTCATCAGCAGCGCCGCGTTTGTGCCGCCGAACCCAAAGGAGTTCGAGAGAGCATAACGCATAGGTATTCGGCGGGCGCCGTTCGGCACATAGTCGAGGTCGCAGTCAGGATCCGGTGTTTCGTAGTTGGCGGTTGGCGGCACGATCTGATCCTTTAGCGATAAGGCGATGATCCCAGCCTCGACGCCGCCGGCTGCGCCCAGCAAGTGCCCCATCATCGACTTCGTCGAGCTGACCGGAATTGAATAAGCCGAATCACCGAACACTTTCTTGATGGCCAGCGTCTCGAGCTTGTCGTTGTAGTGCGTCGACGTTCCGTGAGCGTTTATGTAATCAACGTCCTGAGCCTGAATGCCCGCGTCCTTAATTGCATTAGCCATGACGCGAATCGCTCCGTCTCCATTTTCCGAAGGCTGAGTGATGTGAAAAGCATCGCTGGACATGCCGTAGCCGACCAGCTCGGCGTAGATTTTCGCGCCGCGCCCGCGCGCTCTCTCGAGCTCTTCGAGGAGCACGACCCCGGCTCCCTCGCCGATCACAAAGCCATCGCGGTCTGCATCAAACGGACGGCTCGCGTGTTCGGGATCATCGTTGCGAGTCGACAGCGCTCGCATCGCGGCGAATCCGCCGACACCCATCGGAGTGATCGCTGCCTCTGCGCCTCCGCACAGCATCGCGTCGGCGTCTCCTCGCTGAATGATCTTGAAGCTATCTCCAACGGCGTGCGCCCCGGTTGAACAAGCGGTGCAGGTCGCGGAGTTCGGCCCCTTCAGGCCGAACCGAATCGAAACCTGTCCGGCGGCAAGATTGACGATAGCCGCGGGAATAAAAAAGGGCGAGATCTTGCCCGGTCCGCCCTTGAGAAACTTCTCGTGCTCGCGTTCGATAACACCAAACCCGCCGATCCCCGACCCGATAAATACTCCAATCCGAGTTGCATCGTCATCCCCATTCACCCGTAAACCGGAGTCGTCCATCGCCTCTTGCGACGCCGCAACCGCATAGTGAATGAATGGGTCCATCTTCTTGACTTCTTTTTTCTCGATGAACTTGAGGGGATCGAAGTTTTTGACTTCACTGGCGATGCGGACCGGGAAGGCGGAGATGTCAAACCGAGTGATGGGTCCTACCGCGGAACGACCCGCGAGCAGGTTTGACCACACTTCTTCCTTGGTATTGCCTGAGCCGCAGATGAGGCCCATGCCCGTAATTACGACACGACGGTTCAATCCTTACCTCCAGGATTAAGAAAGCTAGGGGCGCGCGGCTTACTTAGAGTGCTTCTCTATGTAGTCGATCGCGTCACGCACGCTTTGAATCTTCTCGGCGTCTTCGTCGGGAATCTCAATGTTGAACTCTTCCTCGAAACGCATAACCAGTTCGACGGTATCAAGCGAGTCGGCGCCCAGGTCATCAATGAATCGCGCGTTCGGGGTCACTTCGCCTTCGTCTACACCGAGCTCGTCGACGATTATTGTCTTCACCCTCTCTTCAACGGTCCCTTCAGCCATTTCGTAGCCCCTCCTAAGAAGTTTTCAAAATCAGTGTCAATTATGAACGATGAATCAGGAATGCCCAAGCTCACCATTCAACTTTCTCAAAGCCCCAAGGCAGCTGCGGTCGCATCGAGCGACTGAACGTCCTCGACATTCAATATCTGGCACTGGCGGCTTGTCTGTCTTACCAGCCCCGACAGCACCTTGCCCGGCCCAACCTCGACAAACGTCGTCACGCCCTTATCAAGCAACAGCCTGATCGATTCGCTCCAGCGGACCGGCGCCGTAACCTGGCGAAGCAAAGCGTCTCGCGCTTCGTCTCCACGGGTAATCAGCTCGGCATCGACGTTGGTCACCAGCGGCACGTTCAAATCGGAGAATACAGTCTCATCGAACAAAGCTGTGAGCCGCTCGGCGGCAGGCTTCATGAGCTCGCAGTGAAACGGCGCGCTCACGGCGAGCATCACCGTGCGCTTCGCGCCCTTCGTTTTCGCCGACTCAACGGCGCGTTCGACGGCCGATCGGTGTCCCGCGATGACAATCTGATTTGGCGAGTTGATATTCGCTGGAGCACAGACTCCGAGACTTGCGGCCTCGGCGCAGATCGAGCGTACGGTTTCAACATCGATGCCAATCAATGCTGCCATTGCGCCCTCGCCTGGAGGCACGGCCTCCTGCATGTACAACCCCCGCTTTCGGACAGCGCCCAGCGCGTCATCAAAGTTCAACGACCCGGCGGCGACCAATGCCGTGTATTCGCCTAGCGAATGCCCGGCTACAAAATCGGCTTTCGCCCCTATCGCTTCCAGGGCTCTCAAAGCCGCTATCGAGCTGGTCAGAATTGCCGGCTGCGTGTTCAGTGTCAGCCTGAGCTCTTCATCAGGGCCTTCAAAGCACAGACTGGACAACCTGATTCCAAGTACGCGATCGGCTTCTTCAAACACCTGCCGGGCAACCGTCCGCGTCTCTTCCAGCTCCTTTCCCATTCCAACGTGTTGGGAGCCCTGGCCCGGAAAAATAAACGCTGTCCTCATAATCAGTAGGCAGAAGGCAGTAGGCAGAAGGCAGTTGACGTCACTCCGGCTGTTGGTCTGGACCGTTTCATAGGTTCATCCTTCACAACGGTTGCCTACCGCTTGCTGCTACTTGTGGCCGTCGTGGCTTGCCACAATCGCAGCCCCCAACTGCGCCTCGATTCTGCCGTTCACTTCCCCGAGACAATAGGTGCGCGCGACAGCGATGGCATTGCGAATTGCCTTGGCGTTTGACCGGCCGTGACAGATGACCGCGACTCCCTTTATGCCAAGCAGCGGCGCTCCGCCGTATTCGGCGTAGTCGAGCCGCTCTTTGAACTTCTGAAACGCCGGCCTTGTCAGCATCGCTCCCGCCTTTGTTTGAAGAGACGCCTGCAGCTCGTGTTTTAGCAGAAGCATTATGAACTCGAAGACACCCTCGCTGACCTTGAGCGCGACATTGCCGGTAAATCCGTCACATACGACTACGTCTACCTGACCCGTAGTACATGTCGCGTCCTTCCACGTTGCCTACAAAGTTCAGCGATGAACTCTTGAGCAACTTGAACGCTTCCTTGGTCAGATCATTTCCTTTGATCTCTTCTTCACCGATCGAGAGCAGCCCAACTCGCGGGTTGGTCACGCCGACAACGACGTTCGAGTAAAGCGAACCCATGACCGCAAAGTCATAGAGATGTGCCGGCTTGCACTCTGCGTTTGCGCCAACATCGAGTATGACTGTCCCATGCCCCGTCAGGGTCGGAAGCACCGCGGCGAGAGCCGGTCGGTCCACCTTTGGCAGCGCTCCGATGACAAGCTTTGAGGTCATCATTACTGCGCCCGTGTTGCCGGCACTTACGAGCGCCTGCGCTTGTCCATCGCGCACGAGCTTGGCTGCTACGCGTATCGAGCTGTTCTTCTTGCGGCGCACCGCGACCGCAACCGGGTCATCCATAGTGATGACCTCCTGAGCGTCCACGATCTCGATGCTGGAGCTCCGCCAGGAGCGGGACGTGCTGCCCAAAGCGCGCCTCTTGCGGTGCTTGTCGAGTTCAGCTTGTATCTGTTCCGATCGCCCGACGAGAATGACGCCTACGCCCAGATCGCGCGCCGCGTCGATGGCGCCCTCGACCTCGCTCGCGGGGGCGTAATCGCCTCCCATAGCGTCCACAGCGATCTTAAGCATAAGCCCTTACGATTTTGGATTTCGGATTTTGGAGTTTAGATTGAAGAACAAAGTTTGCGACTCTTCAATCGAAAATCCAAAATCCAAAATCCAAAATCGAAATTACTCTTCTTCTTTCATCTCGATTGCAATGCGCCCGCGGTAGAAGCCACACTTTGGGCACACGCGATGCGGTGGTCGAGGCTCTCCGCAGTGTGGACAGCTTCCTACAGCCGCCGGGGTCAAATGATCGTGCGCCCTGCGCTTGCCGGTGCGCGACTTCGAATGTTTACGTTTCGGATTTGGCATTATGTACTCCTGAAATCAGTTCAGTTTGGATTTCAATTCGTTTAGCGCAGCCCAGCGCATATCCACTTGATTCGCACTGCAAGCGCATTTCACCATGTTCAGGTTCGCACCACACTCGGTACAGAGACCGCGACACTCCTCAGTGCACAGCCGAGCCATCGGCAGCGCCAGCTCTATCTGTTCGCGAGCAAGATCGTCTACGTCAATGAGACCATCCTGATAGTAGCCCAATGAGAGATCGCCATCACCAAGTTCGTGCTCATCCTCGGTTCCGCTCGGGGGCACGTATAAGAGATCAAACGACGCTTCAACAGGAATCGACAAGGCAGTGAGACACCGGTCGCATTCACACTCAACAACGACGCTGATACCGCCGGTCAGCTCGACTTTGTCATCTACGCGCGTGGCCCGCAGAGTCAACTCGCATTTCCCGGTCTGAAGCCCCTCTCCCCCTGCCAGACGCGGGTCACCTTCCGGATAGACGTGGTGGACACTCAGTCCCTCATCCTCGCTGATCTGAGCCACTACTATGTTCATCCCCGAATCTGGATCTGCCAGGACTCGCGCGACCTGACCTTACTACGAATAATCACAAAGAATTCTGCGTTGCGCAAAAGATACTCATTATATAGGTGGTGACTCGGTTGTCAACCAGCGCTTCGAGCGGGATTCGGGCCTTCAAATGTTATTAATATGAACATTTCGGAACTTTGGGCTTACTGAGACGTGATCAAACTGGGTATAATTATGGAGCCGTAATAAACCCCAAGAGGAAGATACCGGCGGAATGGCAGCAGTCACTCACCAGGCGCAGGCGATTGAACTAGGCGGCAGCCGATCAGTAGAAGCAGCAAGTGATCACGAACTGCTCGCCGCGATTCGCGACGGGGATGAGTTCGCGTTTCAGGAGATTGTGCGTCGGTACCGCAATCCCATAACCAATTTCGTCTATCGGATGCTCGACGATTACGACAGGTCCGTGGAACTGGCACAGGAAACCTTCATACGTGTGTATACGAGCGCATCGCGCTACCAGGCGAACTACAGCTTCTCGACTTACATCTATCGCATCGCGACGAACCTGGCAATTAGCGAACTGCGAAGGCGCAAGCGGCGAAAGACTGTATCGCTATTCTCGCCGTTCACCAACGACGACGGTGAGTCGATCGAGATCGATCCACCCGATCTGAAGGTGCTCCAGGACGAGACGCTGATCCAAAACGAGCGGCGACAGGCCGTCGCCCGCGCGATCACTTCATTACCGCAGAAATACCGGGCGGCCATCGTTCTGCGAGACGTTGAGGGATTGAGCTATGACCAGATTGCTCAGACCTTGAGCCTATCCGAGGGAACGGTGAAGTCCAGAATCAATCGCGCTCGCAATCTTCTGAAAGAGAAACTGAGCGCTTACATCTAGGAAAGGTGAATCATGAACGGTTGTAAATATATACAGCAACGCATCGACGAAGCCGAGAAAGCGGATGTGCTTCCGTTCGATGTGGGCGAGCACCTCGTCCAATGCAGTGATTGCGAACGCTTCTCCCTCGAGCGAACCGCCCTCAGAGAGCTTTTGGCTGCGGGCGCGCGCGTCAGCGCCCCGATCAACTTTGACGCGATGCTCAAAGCCAAACTCGCGGAGCGCAAAGCTCGACGCCCGTTTTGGTGGCTTGGTTCCCCCGCATTTCTGCGGCTCGGGGCAGCAACCGCGGCACTGGTTGTTATGGCTTTTGGGGCGCAGTACGCGGGTCTATTTTCGAACAATGCCATGACGCCTACCATCGCCCCCAGGGTCGATCTGGCGGCCCGATCAGCAGCGCCCAACCAGCTTGATAATGCTCAACCGCCGTCGATCACACCGCAACCCACGCCTGGGTTATCGGTTGTCGAAGAACGTCCGTATCCGGTTGCCGCGGGCAGGGGGAGAGTAAGGCGAGGTGACACAACGGTGCCGGCGTCTTATATGACGGTGGAAGATGGAGGAGTCGTCTTAGTTCGCGGGCGTAACGGAGATATGGATGTTCAGATGCCCACGGTGAGCGTTGGAGCGCAGCCGCTATTGTATGTGAGCGCTGGCCAGCGCACCGTGCGGAACGTTGGGACCTCCTTTTGAATTACGTTGCCGGGGAAACAAGTTTCATGAGCAGAAGTACAGCAGCAATCATGAGTCCGGTCGTCGCGATCCTCGTTTTCGTGTCGGCCGGGCTGGCCCAGACGCCGCAGCCTTCGCCAGCGAGCGGTAACCAACCAGGTGTACCGTGGGCCGTATCCGTGGTTCACACTATCGACCTTCAAAGAATGGTCGAGGGCATGCGCGAACAACAAAAGCTTAGGGTAGGTGTGGCCGGAACAGCTCCGCCGTATATTTACAACATCACGACCGGCATCATCGTCGACGACCACGGCCACGTAGTCACGCGACTTGCGAATCTGGACCCGCAGGACAAAGAGCATAAGCTGACTGTTACGACCAGCGATGGAAGAACCCTGACGGCAAAGTTGATCGGGGTGGATTTCGCGACCGGGTTCGCAGTTTTGGATGTAGCGTTTCTCAAGTCAACAACGCCCAGGATCGCAGCCGCTGGCAGCCTCTTGAACGGTGGGGCCGTGAGGATACTCAGCAGCGACGTGGTGGCAAAATCGGTAAGCGACAGAGTCTATCTGGCACCCTCGATCACTGTTTCACTGGGTCACGTGATGGTCGGCAGTCTTTACTCGAAAGCGCGTGGGGCGTTGACATTGCTATCCGACAGGTTACTGGCTCGCAGTGACGGAAGCGTAGTCGTTACGCCCGACAATCGCGTTGTGGGAATTGCCCAATACGCTGGATTCGGACGAGCTTACCTTTACCCAATCGAATTCATTCGAGACACCGTCGCCAGACGGGTGATCGAGAGAAATGACAGCGTTCCGGCTGGTTGGCTCGGCGTGAAGGGCGTGAGCGTTGGACAGCTTTCCGACGCAGATATTGTAGTGTTGGGTCTTCAACGCCGGGCCGGTGTGATAGTGCGTGAGGTTACGCCTGAAAGCGCTGCGGCTCAGGCGGGCATCAACCTCGGTGACATCATTACCAGAGTTAACGATCTCGATATCTCCGGCACTTCTGACTTGGGAGCAGTGCTCTCATCGCTGCCGGCTGGACAGCGAGTCGAGCTGCACGCGATCAGAGATCACCAGCCCGTAGATCTCAAAGCCGTGTTGGGGCCGCGGCCTAATACAGAGCCCCGTTACCTGATGGCTCCGTTCGCCATGGGCCAGCTGGACATGTCCGAACGAGAACAACTGGAAAAGAGACTCGAAGAGCTCAAGATCATTTTCCGGGACTACCAGAAGAGCCCGCCCTCCAGAGAGACCATGGAAGCAATCCAGGAGCTGGAGATTGAAATAAGACGGATCTACGATGACTTGCGAGCGCTTGGACCGGAGCACACGGGTCCGCCGCCTAAAGAAAGACTAGCTGATTCCCGACCCGAATTTCCGTCGGGCAACCTGACTGGCGAGGCGCCAATCCGAGAAATCAGTTTTCCGACCGGATTCACCGCTCGCGAGTTAACACCTCAGCTCGCGGCTATCCTTAAGGCGAGCGCAGGCGTTCTTGTGTCGCAGGTGACCGCGGGTAGCCCGGCTGAACGCGCCGGGCTGAAGGCGGGTGACGTCATAATTGGCACGCCGGATCGAGCGCTGCTCAGCGTGTCTCAACTCCAGGCACTCCTCGCTGCACAGCATGGTACGGTCGCGCTCAGGGTCGTGCGCACTCGGGAGCCGATGGTCGTAAGCTTCAATATCGAGTAAGCGGTAAAGCGCGAGGAGTAAAGAGCAAAGGGGGCCAAACAGGCCTTTGCCTCCTTGCTGTTGTCTCTTTGCTCTTTCCCCCTCTGTGTGATACTTACCTTCACTCGCAAATGAAAATCTCGCTTACCCGCACCCAGTGGGTGTTGATAGTAGTGCTGGCTCTTGCCGCCGCGCCTTATTTCGCTCGGCTAGGCGCCTCGTCACTGTGGGACTCGAATGAAGCATTCTACGCCGAGACTCCGCGCGAGATGATCGAGTCTCACGACTACATCAACCCAACGTTTAACTATCGCGAGCGTCTAAACAAACCACCACTCAGTTACTGGATTGTAGCTCCTTTTTACAAACTGCTCGGCGTATCGGAGGCAGCAGAGAGGCTACCCATTGTGCTGGGAGCGATGATCCTGATTGCCACTGCATACGGGTTAGGCCGGGCTTTGTTCTCCGTGGATGCGGGTCTGCTCGCGGCAATCGGGTTGGCGGCAGCCCCACGGTTTCTGATGTTTTCCCGGCGGATAATGATCGACGTCTATCTGGCTGCCTTCATGGCGTTGGCGCTGCTGTTGTTCGTACTTGCTGAGAAAAGCCCTGATCGGCGCCGGCTTTATCTATTTCTGATGTACGTATCGATAGGTCTCGGCGTCCTTACAAAAGGGCCGGTGGCGGCAGCGCTGCCGGCCGCGGCTCTGGTTGTCTACCTTGCGGTCTTTCGCCGGCTCGGTGAGCTTCGCAGCATGAGGCTGCGCACGGGATTCGTCATCGTCGCCACACTCGTATTGCCGTGGTACGCCGCGATTTGTTTTCAGCACGGTTGGGGTCACATTGAAACGTTCATCCTTCAAGACAATCTATCGCGGTATACGCAGGCGGTTTGGGGTCCGCGTCGCGGTTTCTTTTTTTATGTTCCGGCCTTCATGGGTGATTTCTTCCCATGGTCGCTATTCATAATTCCCCTCGGATGGTTCGGAGTAAAGCGACTGTGGGCCATCTACCGCAGCAGGGACCAGTCGATCTCAGATCTGAGCGGTTCTGGAGTGCTCGTAATTTGGATTGCCGTAATCGTGGTCTTCTTCTCCATCTCCAGGAGCAAAGAGGACTTGTACATTCTGCCGATTTATCCGGCCGCCGCCGCCCTTGTAGGAGGTTTGCTTGCTCGTTTCATCGAAGACAATCCGCTAAAACGGCACGGCGTGACGTGGTCGACCACGTTTGTGCTTGCAGCATCGATCACCGGAGCGGGGGCGGTTATCCTGTGGTTTTTCGGTGACGGGACGCAGCCCTACGACATAGCGGGCGCAAACCTCATAGGCTATGCTGCGATTGGTGGAGGGATGATAGCCGCAACCGCGGCAGTTCTCCGGAGAAGGCGATCAGCGATTCTTGCCACCGCCTTGAGTGTGGTTGCATGCAACTGGGTATTTACCCTGTGGGCGCTGCCGGACTTCGAACGCTTCAAGCCGGTAAGGGTTCTGTGTGAGGTAATAGCCTCGCAGGCCGCGCCTGACGCGCTCGTTGGTTACTATAGGACCGCGTATCCGAGCATGGTCTTCTATCTTCGAAGGCCTGTCTTCGAATACTACGATCAGACCGAAATCGAAGCGGCCTTCTCTTCTGGGAATGAGGTTTTCTGCGTTATGACCGAGAGCGAGTATGAGGCTGTCAGGGAGCAGGTTCCTGGTAAGACCCATTTGCTTGCCAGTCATCCGATTTTTCGAGTAAAGTTGAACGGCATTCTCGATAGGGTTGAGCTTCCCCGCGTGGTGCTAATATCCAACAAGGGCGAAACAGACGGCATACAATGAAGAAGAGTGCCCTGCTACTCTTGAAAGTTGTCTTTAGCGTCGGGATTCTGGTCTATATCTTCACCAGAGTCGTAAACCTCCGCGTCCTTTGGACGGACCTACGAGACGCCAGCGTCTCATACCTGGTTGCAGCCGTTGCCGTTTATTTTGTGGTTCAGACGCTTAGCGCTTACCGATGGTATCTTCTGCTAAAGCCTCTGGATATCGAGATCGGGTTTCTCAAGATCCTATCGTATTACTACCTCGGAATGTACTTCAACTTCTTCCTGCCTTCGGCTATTGGCGGAGACGTGTTCAAAGTCTATTACCTGAACAAGGAAACGGGCCGGCTGAGCGCCTCAACGGCTTCTGTGTTCCTGGATCGTGATGTCGGCATGGGCGGGCTTTTGGTGGCGGCTACGCTAGTTGCCGCGTATGGCGGAACGCGTATTCCGCCGGAGAACGGCGTCCTGCTCGCTCCGCTGTTTGCCCTTATCGGAGTCGCATTCATCCTGGCAAATCTCGCGCTTTTTTATCGCCGGTCTTACAACCTTCTTCACCATTTGCTGAGCATTTTCAAGATGAAACGTGCCGACGAAAAGGTAGAGCGCTTGTTCGAGTCGGTCAATTCGTACCGCGGGCGGTGGGGACTGGGTGCAGTTACGCTGATCATCTCTTTGGGCGTACAGATCGGCTGCGCTTTTGTAAATATTCTTGCTGCCGAAGCCATCGGTCTTCACACAAGTCATGGTTGGATAGACTACATGGTGTTCATCCCCGCAATTGGGCTCATTGGGATGATCCCGCTCTCAGTGAACGGAGCCGGCTGGCGCGAAGCATCTTACATACTCTTGTTCCAATCGGTCGGCGCAGAAGCACACCAGGCGGCTACCCTTGCCCTGCTGTGGCTGGGGATTATGGTTGCAACGAGTTTGCCGGGAGGTATCATCTATTTAGCCCGAGGCGGCCGCGCACGAGAGAGCCGGAGTGTGAGCAGCGGACCAGATGGCGAACCGCGAAATATTGGCGCACCGATGAGCCCACCTCGTGAGAAAGAACCAATCTCCACGACATGAACGAAACAAGAGTCGGCGTGAGGCGTTACGGGGAAACAGAAATCTCAGGAAGAGCACGGAGGCATACGAAGTCGATGGTCAAGGTTGTTGCGCTCGGGTTGGCTGCCTTTCTGATATCGCCGGCGGTCTTCGCTCAGGAAAAAACCAAGAAGTTGCCGCAGAAACCGGGAGTAGATCTTCCGCATTTCGACCCTGAAAAAGGTATCAAACCGCCATCCGGCCCCAGCTTCTACATCGCGCCCGTCGAAGGATCCAACTCGATGTTTAGCGTGTTACTCGGGGACGGCAGCGGCAACACGGTTGCTGGCACCTTCACGATTCAGCAGATCGATGTCTTCGAGGCAGTATTGCAGGCGGCAAAAGCATTCGCGCTCACCGACGAAAAAGTTGGCTCGGGCAGCCCGATCACGACTCGACTCATGGAACAGCACGAGTGGTCTTTGTTCGTCGACGTATCCAAGATCGGCAACCAGAGCCGATTCTACGTCTCGCTCATAACTCTTGGCGGGAAGCTGACCGCGCCCGCCGGTGAAATCACTCGCGGCAGCAAGAAGGAGCCCTCAGCGCTCCTTCTTGATTGGCTTTCGCGGGTAAGCGAAGTAAAGGGCGGAATCAAGAGTTCCCAATAACGCCCCTTTTTGCGGGGTCCTTGTCCCGCTCTGGGCGCTGAGACTTTCCACCCGAGTTGGATCAGATCAGACGTCGGTTGCCACACGTCTCGCAAAGATAAGGCTCGCAACCGTCTCGACGAACGTCTCAAAGTCAAAAGGTTTCGCGGTAGCAGCATCTGCTCCCTCATCGATGGCTTGGCGTGCGGCTTCGCCACCAAAAGCGGTGATCACGAGCACAGCCGTCTCGGTCAGCAGGCTCTCGAGCCTCACCTTCTTCAAAAGCGCAATCCCATCCATTCGCGGCATGTCGATGTCGGTAATGATCAGGTCAGGGAGTTGTGTAAGGGCCGCTGCGAAACCTGTTTCCCCGTCTGAAGCAGACAGGACCTCGTAACCGTTCATTCCTAACAGTTTGGCCAGCAGATCCCGCGAATCGGTGTTGTCCTCGACCACCAGGATTTTACCCCGTCGGACGTTGTTTGCAGCCTGCCCCACGTCCCCTCCTCGCTCAACTTCGCAAGCTGAACGGCCTCTATCAATACCGGTATCGAATTGCACGTCCGGATCGCGCTGATCGCTCAACCTCTCATAGATCTTGAGTCGATCGTTTCCCGACCTTAAAAAGTATGGGGATGACGTCGCACCGCGGCAAACCGACTCAGCGCAATACGAAAGAGGGAGCCTAAAAGACTCCCTCTCTCGGAAAACAACCGCCTTAAGCTGCCACGCATCTTTTGTAATATGTTATCAATAAACGAGCGTGCGAGCTGTGGACGCTTGTGAGTGTTCGAGATTAACATCCGAACTCGCTGATAGTAACAACAAGCCTTGTGCCAAACCGTTGGGCTTTTCGTTGTGTCAGACCCTGGAACCGGATTCAAGGCTATTGCCCAACAAAAGACCACTATATCCGGACTCCGAGTCGCTGATGCCAGTCTTGGGACTAGCGCTCTTAACTCAACGCAAGCCACATTCATATCACAACGATGAGACAGGAATGACTTACGGCCGACCGGTGTCCAACAGCCGGTCAACATCAGGAGTCCAGAATGAGTACACCCGTCCGCGATCAATGCGCTCGACGCGCCGAAGCCCAAGCGGCGCGAGCGACCCCTGATCGCAACCAAGATAGGTGAAATGCGGAAGATCGTTTGGCACAGTGCGATACCAGCCGTTTCGCCCAAGCGCTTCGTCGGTCTCGCGTTCCTCGTACTCCGCAACGTCAAACGCCAACATCGACAGGTGTTGGGACGCCCCAGGGGCTGCAACTGAATATAGGATAGACCTATTGAAAAATGTCCCGAAGTAGAGCTCCGCCGTTTCTTCCAGGTTGAGAATCGCACTCACTTGATCTACGGGACTCAACTCGCCAATTGTTTGCGCCTGTTCCTGACTGATCCTGCCGAGACCGGTCCAGTGCTCGAGACCGCAGGTCACGTTTCGCGTCCATAACCTGACCGTATCCCCGTAAGACCTCCCTCCCGCGTCATCTGCGCGCGCCGTGATGCTCTTGCCTCGCTCTGCCATCTCCGCGGCAGCGGTTGCCAGAGCGTCGAGCGCAACAGTCTGAAGCTGTATCTCATAGTCGCCGAAGACGCCGCGATCCAGCGAGAGCGAAGCCTGAAATGCTTCAACACTAGCCGCGTCATCGAACATTATGACGGGCGGAGGAATAGCGGTCGTCGCGAATATCGCTCCATACTCTGAAAACAGCCGCTCCTCGACCGGAGAGGATAGGCAAGATGCTATGTCGGCTAGTCTAGTCGTCATCCTCGTGTCTGGGCCGCGCAGTGCCGTCTCAGTTCTTCGCGGTCAACCGTAACATCCGCTCACGCAAGTTTCAAAGACGATCACAAAACGGTAGTTTGTCTTTTGGGTACCACCGGGTTGCCCGACTCGAGTACCTACTGACTCTTTCGCGCGCCGTCACAGAACCCATCTGATCGACGAGTCAGAAAGCCGGCAAAAACTATTGACTCGCCCTGTCCCCTCACTTACCATCGACACAGGTTAGGGAAGCCCCCAGTCCACTTGAGTCTGGCCTTGCTTGATTGAGTCCTCCATTGGTTTGCCCCTTCGGTGTTGATCTCAGCTAAGCGCAACTGGGCTCGCATATTCGGACAACAGATAAAGACGGCAATTCTCCCTCACTGCTTATCGCAAATACTCCGAATCGAGACCGAACCCCGCGCAACACTGGAGCACGCGAACAATGTCTCGAAACCTTCATCGCATAACGCCTATAGCACTATTTGTCATTGCCTTGATGTTCGCCGGCAGATTCGGCGCGCATTCTGACTCATCTGCACAGAGCAGCAATCGTGCGGTATTCGATGCTTCGTATCGCAGTCGCTCGTCAAGCCACAAAGTCATCGTTCAACACAGTGAGCCAGAGCTTCGCGACTCAATCCTGGCCGCAGGCGGCTCGCTCATCGAGGACTACGGAGCCTTCGCCCTTATGAGTGCGCCTAGCGAGGCGGCCGACCATGTCAGTCTTCAATCCAAGTTCGGATCGAGCGTTCGCGACGACCTGAACCTATTGCTGCTGCGCGCAGGCGCCTTTGATACGACCGAAGGCGAAGCTCTCACCGCAACCTCTCTGGGTGAACCGGACTTCGCAGACGAACAGCTATACCTCGTGCAGTTCGTCGGACCCATAAAGAAGCAGTGGGTCAACGAACTGCGGTCGTACGCTGACGTTGTCGCTTACATTCCAAACAACGCGTACCTGGTTCGAGCCAGCGCCGAAGGGTTGTCTCGCATCAACAACCTCAAGTCAAGCGATACCGCTCACGTTCAATGGACAGGCGCTTTCAAGCCGGCCTTTAAGATCGCGCCTGAGATTTCGCTCGACTCGGATCTTGAAATCACCTCGACAATTCAACTCGTCGCCTCCAGCAACACTGCTGCTGAAATTCAGGACCTGGTTGCCAGATCATCGGCTTCCATCATCACTGCGCCGGAGACCGTTTTGAATTACACCAACGTCCGCGTCAGGATTCAGCCGAGCCGGTTGGCGGATGTCGCGCGAATGAGCACAGTGGTGTGGATCGAACCGTGGAGCACGCCTGTGTTGCTCGACGAGAAGCAGGGCCTGATCCTCGCGGGACAGCTAACCGGGAACGAGGCGCCTTCAAGTTATCTCGCATGGCTTCAGTCGAAGGGCATCACATCTGCTCCTGACTTCCTGGTTGACATAGCCGATTCGGGGATCGACCAGGGATCCCTTGATCCTGAAGTGTTGCACAGGGACTTCTTGAATTCATCGGGTCTTTCGCGCATTGGCTATGCCCGGTATGTCGGGGCCTTCGATGATGACGCCGTGCCGCTGGATTATCCCGGTCACGGTACGATCAACGCGTCGATAGTCGGCGGCTACAATGTCGACTCGGCCTTTCCTTACGTCGATGCAGACGGCTACCGGTTTGGGCTCGGAGTACACCCTTACGCTCGTCTTGGCGTCACCCAGATTTTCGCGCCCGCGTATACTAATCCATCCTTCCCGGTGATGCTGAATAGGATGTATGCCGACGGCGCCCGGATCTCTAGCAACAGTTGGGGCAGCTACAACAACTCCTACACGGCCGATTGCCAAACGTACGATTCGCTTGTTCGAGATGCTCAATCTTCCGTCCAGGGCAACCAGGAGATGACGATAGTCTTTTCGTCGGGCAACAAGGGTCCCGGCGGCAATCTGACCTCGCCTGGTAGCGCGAAAAACACGATTCTGGTTGGAGCGAGTGAGAACCTGAGAGTCGGCGTAGATGGTTGCGCAATCGACACAACGGGCGCTGATAACATCAACGACTTGATCGGGTTTTCCTCCGGCGGGCCGACTACCGATGGCCGCAGCAGGCCGGACATCTGTGCACCCGGAACCCACATACAAGGGGCGAGATCCCAGGCCCGCGGCTACAACGCCCAGGGCGTCTGCGGCCCCGGGAACTATCCTGCCGGACAGAGTCTTTATACGTGGTCCTCTGGAACAAGCCACTCGGCTCCCGCCGTAGCGGGCGCGGCAGCGATACTTCGCCAGATCTTCCAACAGTCCATTGGACACCCGCCCAGCCCGGCGCTGACCAAAGCGTATCTGACAAACTCTTCGTCGTATATGACCGGAGTGATGGCCGCAGATACGCTGCCCGGCGCCAATCAGGGGTGGGGGCTTATGAGTCTTGGCCGCGCTTTGGACGGGGTTCCGAGATTCATGGTCGACCAGGACAAGATGATTTCGAATACCGGTGAGGTTATCACCATACAGGGTCGAATTGCTGATCCGTCGAAACCGTTCCGGGTTACGCTTGCGTGGACCGATGCGCCCGGGACCGCGGCTGCCAATCCCGCCGTGAACGACCTCGATCTGCAGGTGGACTTTGGCGGTCAGACCTATCTCGGCAACCACTTCAACGGGGCGGTGTCAGTCTCAGGAGGTACCTCCGACCGCGTCAACAATCTTGAATCCGTGTGGGCACCCGCCGGGTCTTCGGGTGATTTCACAATCCGCATCATCGGCGCAAACATTGCCGGTGACGGAGTGCCAGGCAACGGCGATCTCACAGACCAGGACTTCGCGCTGGTAGTTTACAATGTTCAAGCGCAAGGTGCGGGGCCGATAGACTCTCCGCCCTCAGTCAACTTGACATCTCCCGTCGGGGGGGAGCATTTCACCGTCGGTACCACAATTCGAGTTCAATGGAATGCTTCCGACGACAAAGCGATCACAAGCCAGAAAGTCGAGTTCTCCCCGGATGGTAATTCATTCAGCCCAATTGCCACGCTTGACGGGGACGCTCGAAGCTTCGACTGGCGGGTGCCCGGATGGCCGACAACAACGGCTAGGATCAGGGTCACAGTTCAGGACGGCGTCAACCTGCCGGTGTCATCTGTCAGCCCATCACCCTTCGAGATTGTAAACGGCCCGCCCGACACAAGCCCGCCGACCGTCACGCTGCTTTCTCATAACTCTCTTGATCCGGTTGGCGCAGGCGTGGTGAGCCCGATCAAGTGGAAAGAAAGGGACAATGTCGGTGTGCTTCGGCGCGTCGTGGAAGTTTCGCTGGACAACGGCAACACCTACCAGCAGATAGCATCGAGTACCGCGCCGAGCAGCGGTAAAAAGCAGCGCTACGACTGGGAGGTTCCGGCCGAAATGGTGTCCGGCAAGGCAAAGATACGGATTACGGTTTACGACGGTGCCGGCAACTCAGCGACGGCCTCTTCGGACAAGAATTTTGAGATATGGCCGATGCCCATCATCAACGGCGTGATTTTCACGGAAGCAGACCGCCCAACGATCGAGCTGGCAGGGAGGAACTTCCGGCCGGGTGAAACCGAGATCTGGGTCGACGACATCGCACTCGGGAAGATCCAATATGACGACAGGTATTTCACCGGCAACGGGGCATACAAACGGGTCATGAGCGTAGATAAGAAGCTAAACAAGCGGGTACCCGATCGCACCTGGGTGAGGATTGAAGTGCGCGTACCAAGGACGGGACAGATATCGCCGTCATTCGACTTCAGAAGAAAGAAGCCGAGTTCGTAGTCAGGGAGTTTACCGTCGTAAGAGACCAGTCGGGTTCAAAGGCGCACCGCAGCCGGGTGCGATGTTTCGGTCGCGCTTATTCATCGATGGCGTCGACAAACATCGCACACGCTGCGGTGCCGAAACCTCAGGCACGCCTCTGCGAGATCTCCGGTAGAGCGATTGCGACGGCAAGACGTGAAAATCTGATATGCACACCCCAGACTCGGCTGGTTGAACAATCCACCCTCGCACCGTATATTCATGCCTTGGTTCAACCAAGCGTATGAGCAACAAACTCCTGGTAATTGGACTCGACGGGGCTTCCTTCAACGTCCTCGATCCGCTGATCGACAAGGGCTACCTTCCTCATATCGCAAAGCTGATCGCGGGAGGCTCGCGGGCGGATCTGGAAACCACATTCCCGCCGATAACCGCGGTTGCCTGGTCATCGTTCATGACCGGAAAGAACCCCGGGAAGCACGGCATCTTCGAATTCGTGAGGCGCGATCACCACTCGAATCGGGAGCTGGCAGTCAATGCCTCGTTTCGTCAGGGACGCGCCATCTGGGATCTGCTTAGCGAGACCGGCAAGCGAGTCATAGTTCATAACTTCCCTTGCACTTATCCGCCTCATGAAATCAACGGCCTGATGATCGCCGACTTCATGACGCCGCGTGGCCGCAGAGACTTCACCTATCCGGCGCCTCTCCTGGCGGAAATCGAAGCGGAGTTCGGCAGTTACAGGTTGCACCTGTCTCAAACCTACGCGGAAGGCAACGTCGGCGCGGTGCTCGATGAGTTGTTTGATGAGCTCGAGTACAAGGCCAGGGTCACCGAGTACCTGATGACCCGATACGACTGGGATGCGTTCTTTCAGTACTTCTGGGGCACCGATCGTATTCAACACGAGCTCTGGCACATAATCGATGAGGCGCATCCCAGACATAACAAGGAAGAAGCCCGGGTCTATCGCGACAGGGTCTTTGAGTATTTCAAGAGGGTTGATGAAATCGTAGGGCGGTTGATCGATCTCGCAGGCGCCGACCCCATCGTCCTGATGGCGTCCGATCACGGATTTGGACCGGTTCACAAATACTGTTCGCTTAACATCTGGTTACTCCAGGAGGGCTTTCTGAAATTGAAGCCGGACATCATTACTCGGTCAAAGAAGATGATGTTCTCGCTGGGTTTGACTCCGGAGTTCGCGTTCAGGCTGACGAGGAAGATCCCGGGTGCGTTGCGTCCCGCTCGCGGAGTGAGTTCGCAGCCTGGCGCATCAAAGCTGCTCGGCAAGTTCTTTCTGTCGTTCAATGACGTGGACTGGGAGCGCTCGGTGGCGTTTTCGAAAGGAAACTATGGTCAGATTTATGTGAACCTCAGGGACCGCGAGCCCAACGGTGTCGTATCCGATGACGAATATGAAGAGGTGCGTAACGCTATCATCGAGCGGCTGCGAGCACTCAAAGATCCTGCTACCGCCGAGCCGTGGGTCGGACAGGTTTTCCGTCGCGAGGACATCTACAGCGGGCCGCTTGTCGCCGACGCTCCGGACATCGCATTCTTGCCGGCCGACATGCGCTATCTGCCTCTGGGAAACGCGGACTTCACTTCCAACAAGTTTATGGTTGACGCGTTCGGCATATCGGGATGTCACCGGATGAACGGAGTGATGATCGCCAACGGCCCGGGAATCGAGAGAGGGTCGGCTCTGGAAGCCGCCCGAATCTACGATATGGCGCCGACGCTGCTCTACTTGACGGATCAGGGTGTTCCCGATGACATGGACGGACAGGTTCTCACGGAGATGATCACCGCGGAATATTCGAGCGCGCACCCGATTCGTTTTGCGGCTCGGGACGATACCCAACAGGCACCCGGAGTGGAGTTTTCAGACGAAGAAAACTCCGATGTGATTGAAAGATTGAAGAGCCTCGGCTACGTGGGCTAGATCCATGGTCCTATGCATAATGTCGCGAGCGCGAAAACCCAAATCAAATCCATCTTAAGGCCGCTGTATTATCGGCTGCCGGCCAAATTGTGTTACGGCCCCCAGTTCGCGCCCACACTAAGGCTTCTGCAGGAATCCCAGACCTGGGATGAAGATCGGCTGATTGATTTTCAGACTTCAAAGCTTCGAGCGATGTTGCGGCACTGCGCTGCTCACGTTCCATACTACCGGCGTCTGTTTCGCGAAGTAGGGTTTGACCCCGCGCAATTCCGCTCGGTATCGGATTTGACTGCGCTTCCCCTCCTCGATAGAGATACCGTCCAATCAAATCTCAAGGACTTTCTTGCCGAGAACATCAAGCCCAGCCGCATGCTCTATTTCACTACCGGCGGAACAATGGGCAGGCCGCTTGGTCTCTACAACGTGCGCAACAGCGGAGGGCGCGAGAGGGCGTTTATTCACGCGCAATGGGCGCGCGTCGGCTTTGATCTCACCCATCGGCGGGCAATGCTCAGAGGCTGGGCCGTCAAGAATAAACGACACTGGAAATACGAGCCTTCCGAACGAGCATTTGTCTTTTCGAACTTCCATATGACGCCTGAGAACGTAGCCGAGTACGCTCGCGTGATGCGCGCGGAGAGGCTTCCGTATCTTCACTCGTATCCGTCAGCGGTAATTGATTTCGCGCGCCGGTTGAAAGACCTTGGCCTCGAGCCGCCGCGCTTTCAAGCCATTCTTGCCGCATCGGAAAACCTATACCCCGGACAACGAGATTTCATCGAGTCCTTTTTCGGCGCCCGGCTGTTTTCCTGGTATGGTCACACCGAGAACGTGATCCTGGCGGGCGAATGCGAACTGAGCAACAACTACCATATCTTCCCGGAGTACGGAGTTGCGGAGGTGATCAAGGAGGATGGCTCCCGTGCGGCCGTTGAAGGCGAATTCGGCGAGCTGGTCGGGACATCGCTGGATAACCTGGCCATGCCGCTGCTCAGATACCGCACCGACGACTGGGCAGTGATCGGACCGGATAGGTGCGCCTGCGGCCGAAACTACAAACTGCTGAAAGAGACTCGTGGGCGCTGGCACCAGGAGATGATTGTCGGAAAACTCGACAACCTGATCTCGGTGACCGCGTTGAACGTGCATAGTGATGCCTTCGATAACGTCCGGCAGCTTCAGTTCTACCAGCGCGAAAAGGGCAAAGTCGAATTGCGCATACTGCGGAAAGCCGAATACTCGGATCGAGACAGCAAGCGCATCCTGGAGGCGCTTGATGAGAAGACGGGAGACACGATGGAAGTCTCGTTGACTTTTCCGGAACAAATCCCACTGATGCCAAGGGGAAAGTTCCGGTTTGTGATTCGAGACCTTGAGCTTCCCAGGCCTTTCGTGAATGGAGGCTGCGTTGAAGCACAACCTCGATAACCTCGCCGTTGCGATCACCTCGGGCCCAAGCCGCTATCCGATGGAACCCCCTTTCCACTCCCCGGAGACTTACCCGGAGTATCCTCACGCTGAGAAACAGACCGACCCGGGCAATCAGGTATACGCGATGGTGCGCGAGTGTCTCAGGTTGCTGCGCCTGGATGAAACCAATTTTGGCCGGCGCGAGTGGAACCCGCTTGGCGGTCTGATCTCGCCCGGACAACGAGTGCTGATCAAGCCAAACTTCGTTCTTCACTTCAACGCAGGCGGCGGGCCGATCGAGGCCGTCGTCACTAATCCTTCGGTGATTCGCGCAATCGTCGACTATGTATTGATCGCTCTTCAGTATGGCGGTGAAATAGTGGTCGGCGATTCGCCGCAGATGAATTGCGACTGGGCTATTCTGCACAAGGCCACAGGAATGGACCGGCTTGCGAGTTATTTGCAAACAGTGTGCTCCTCAAGAGGCGTTGAGTTTAAGCTGGTTGATTTTCGCGAGGAGCAAACCTTCTACAAACACGGGATCGTTTGGAATCGCCGGTCGCTCGAAAACGGCGCGAAGCCCGTTCGCGCAAGCCTCGGCACGGAGAGCTTCATGGAAGGCATCGACAGCACGCTGCTTTATGGCGCCGACTACTGTCGAAGCGAAACTGTGCGAGCACACGCCGGCAACCGGCACGAATACATGATTGCACCGGCGGTCCTGGCCAGCGATGTGGTGATCTCCGTGCCTAAGCTGAAGGTTCATCGCAAAGTCGGCACAACGCTTAACTTAAAGAACATGGTTGGTATCAACGCGGACAAGAATCACCTGGCGCACTACCGCGTTGGTTCGCCAACCAAGGGCGGTGATGAGTTCTCGAGTCCTGGATGGGGTGACAGAACGGAGCGGCTGCTTTCTGACTTCTTCCTGGGTACCAGCCAGAGGTCGGGGAAATATCCCTTCCTGGCCTGGAGGGCATTCCGCAAACTGCTGCGAAGCATAAAGCCAACAAGCCACCACTCGGCCTTCGCATACGGCAATTGGCATGGAAATGATACTGCCTGGAGGATGGTGCTTGATCTCAACCGGATACTCTTGTTTGCAAATCGTGAAGGACAAACGGGAGCCAAGGTTACGCGCGGATACTTCTCGGTTGTTGACGGCGTGGTTGGAGGAGAGGGAGAAGGCCCGTTGCACCCGACTCCCTACCCTTCAGGAGTCTTGCTTGCGGGGTTCAACCCGGTGACTGTGGATTGGACCGCTACGCGGTTGATGGGTTTTGATCCGGAGATGATCCCTCTCTATCTTAATGCCGTCAAGCAAATGAGCGAATGGGTTCGAGGCTTTTCGATCGAGCGCTGCCCGGTAAGGTCCAACGTTCCCGCTTGGGAGAGCATTCTTGAAGGCGACGACACGATCATGACCTTCCGCGCTCCGGCAGGCTGGCGAGGCCAAATCGAACGCTACGAGTTGGGCCAGCCGTCACAACCTGGTCCGCCGGAGTCAGATCAGGGCATATTGTCTCAGTAAGCCGCGCCGGGCGCGGAAGTCTTTTATTTGAGCGACCCGCGAGAGTAAGCGATAGAATGATCACCGTCGGGTAAGCACCGGCTGAAAATGATAGACGTGAGGAAGATACTGAAGGAAGCGATCAGGGTCCCCGGCGAAGCTCTGCTTAAGGTGTATCTGTCGAGTCAGCCGCAAGTTGTCTTCTCACCTGTGAAGGTCGAGCGCATCCTTGTTTTCGCATATCACGGGCTCGGCAATTTCATAATGTACACGCCTGCTCTCAAGCTGTTGCGTGAACGCTACCCTGCGGCAAGGATCGACCTTCAGGTCGGAAATGACACGGGCTGCGAGGAAGTTCTGGCGGGCTCGGCGTTGTTCGACAACATCTACAACCTTCCATTTTCGGCAGGCGGCCGCGCGTGGATCGAGCGGGCGGCCGCCATTCGCGACACGGGCTACACTCTTACGATAAACGAATTCCATAGTCACTCATGGCCCCTGGCGTTGTTGATCGCCATAAGTGGCGCGCCTTTCAGGCTGGGACACGTGACGAGCCCCGGTTGGTCGCGACGCTTTAGCCGATACAGTTTTGTGTTCAACATGCCGGTCGAGATGCGAGAGGGCGAGCACGAAATAGAGCGGTACATCGATCTGGTATCCGAGGCCGGAGCGAGGGCGGTTCCACCCTCGGGATCGGCGACATTTATACACTTGACCGATGAAGACAGGGCATTCGCTCGACGATTCCTGGAAGATGGGGCCGGAAGCACCGCCCGCACGATCATCGGATTTCAGCCGGGGACGTCACCGTCGATGCGGTGGAAGCAGTGGCCCATCGAGCGCTACCGCGAGGTGATCGGGAGAGTCGTGGCCGAGGCCCCGGATTCGCAAATCGTGCTCTTCGGCTCGGCGCTTGAAGAAGAAATGATCCGCGAGATGGCTGACGGACTGAAGGGTAGAATCTCGCTTGCAGCAGGCAAGACTTCAGTCAAGCAGGTGGCGGCTTTGATAGAACAATGCGATCTGCTCGTCTGCAACGACAGCGGTCTGATGCACGCGGCGGTAGCGGTTGGAACGCCGGTCGCTGCGATCTATGGCCCGACAGACTTTCGACGCACCGCGCCGCTTGGTGCCCGGCACACATTGATTCGACACGACTTGGCATGCAGCCCTTGTTTCAAGTTGGAGGGCGACGATCAGGTGCACGCCTGTCCGCATCACGACTGCCTGATGACCATCACCGTTGAGGAAGTTTTGAACGTGATCACTCGAATTCGAGATGAACAAGGCGGAGCCGGTCGCTGCGCGACTCTCTTGTGACGTCCTGGTCGCGGCAGGTTGCTTGCCGCTCGGGGCGGCTTGTAGAATGACGAACTTTTGTGAGGTCGTTCGCTGTCAAGAAATGATGGTCAGGTTGGACACAATGCGGTACATCGCGGTTGCTACAACGGGCGCCGGTGCATCCCGTTGAATTCATAATGAAATATTGTTTGCTGATAGCCGTCATTGCGATTACCCTCGTTCTTTTTGCCGATTGCTCGCCTTCAAACGACGCCCAGTCATCGAAGCCCGAAATGACTCGCTGCCAGGATGAACTTCATACGATTCCGGAGGTGGCGGCGGCTTCGAAAAAAGCTCGAGGCAAGGAGCCTGACTCCGTGGAAGACTCGCTTGCCGGCGTGGAGATCGCGCTGACCATAAACGGCATGGTCCGCTCGACGGTTGAACCGGATCGGAATCAGGACGACTGGTGCTACACCGAGAATACCCGCGAGAATTTCGAAAAGCTCCTGAACGCCCTCAAGGACAACGGCCTCCCGCCGACGGTAGACTTCTTAGCCGGGGATTCCCTCGATCTGGGTCTCCAGGAAGAATGGCTGCGGAGCGGCAATCTGATCGGCAACCTGACCTACAAAGGCCGAAGCCTCAAGAAAGGGACGGCGCAGGACTTCATAGATACCTTGTCAAGGAACGAACAGGAACTCGCCCCGCTGTGGAGCAACTTCCCACGAAAGCAGAAGTACTTTCGCTATCCCGCGCTGAAGTTGGGTTTGGACACTCACAGAGCCAGGGAGATCGAGGACTTCCTGAAGCAGAACGCGTATATTGAAGTGCCTGCGACCATTGACGCGAGAGATGACTACTACGCTCAACCTTATTGCGCGGCCCTGGCTCGCGGAGACAAGGTTTGCGCCAACTTCATCGCTGCCACATTTAAGTCGATCCTCCTGGAGAAAACACTGAAGGCCCGCACCGCAGCGCAAGAAATCACGGGCCGCGATATTAAGCAGGTATTGATCGTCCAGGCGAACCAGTTCACGAGTGACTTGTTAGGCGAGGTGCTTCGTTGGTACAAAGCAATGGGTGTGCGGTTTATATCCGTCGATGAAGCTCTGACCGACCCCTTCTACGCCACGGAGAATGTGACGGCCACCGCCGGCCAAATCATCTGGGAAACAAAGCGGCAGTTGGGGATAATTGGTCCAGAAGAGTAATCATCGTTTTGTCCCGGCCAGATTTGAGAGAATGCGCAAATGAGCAACCGACCGAGCATCACTGTTTTCTTCCCTGCCTACAATGACGCTGGGACCATTGCCAGCATGGTGGTACTCGCCGACCGAACGCTGCGAACACTTTCTGACGACTATGAACTCCTCGTCGTAAACGATGGAAGCGGCGATCATACTGCGCAGGTCCTTTCTGAGTTGGAATCGGTCTATCCACGGCTGCGAGTGATTCACCACCCGGTGAATCGTGGATACGGAAGCGCGGTGCGTACCGGATTTGCGAGTGCATCGAAGGATTGGATCTTCTACACGGACGGAGACGCCCAGTATGACGTTCGCGAGTTGGCAAAGCTTGCACCCCTGATGACCGATGATGTCGACGTTGTAAACGGGTATAAGATCAGCCGCTCAGACCCACTCCATCGGATTATCATCGGTGGGATTTATCGCTGGATGGTCAGACTTGCCTTTGGAATAGGGATAAGGGACGTGGACTGCGATTTCAGGCTGGTGCGCCGGTTAAGCTACAACCGCGTCCGCCTTTCATCCACCAGCGGAACCATATGCGTTGAAATGATCAAAAGCTTTCAAGATGCGGGGCTACGCTTCGCTGAAGCGCCTGTTAATCACTATCACAGAGCTTACGGCAAGTCTCAGTTCTTCAACTTCAGGCGGTTGCTCAAAACGTTTCGCGATTTGAGCGCCCTCTGGTGGCAGCTGGTAATCATGCGCCGCGCGCAGATAGTCCACCCC
Organism: Blastocatellia bacterium; assembly: GCA_963737945.1. Classification (GTDB taxonomy): domain Bacteria; phylum Acidobacteriota; class Blastocatellia; order UBA7656; family UBA7656; genus Onstottus_A. The sequence goes on from CAVTUR010000003.1 coordinate 206,961, forward strand.
GCAGAAGAGGCTCCCAAAGTCATTTCTGTGTCCGAAGAGGCCCGTGAAAAATAAAATGGGTCCTGGGCGCCGTTCAGACTTCAACTGATTGAATCGGGTCAGGCCCTTAGCAGTCAAAGCTCGAATTCTTAACGCCGCTCCGTAACGTCTTTCACCCCTGAGCCGTGATCCGTGATTCTTATGCGAGATGAAGAGTATCGTGCAATGTTCGAATTGGAGGAACGCCTTTGGTGGTTCAAAGGCATGCGCGCAATTACGGCTTCGGTACTCGGCTCAAACCCGGGCGAAAACTGTCGGCGTCTGTTGGACGTTGGATGCGGAACGGGGTACTCGATGGTGTGGTTGCAGCGGCGTTTCCAATTCCGCGAAGTCTACGGTGTGGATTTGTCGCCGCACGCCTCGGTATTTTGGAGGACGCGTGGCCTTGATACGGTCGCGCTCGGGTCGGCGGACCGGCTGCCCTTTGCTGAAGGTGAATTTGACATGGTTACGTGCTTCGATGTGATCTATCAACTGAACGATGAGAGAGCAAGCGCGGCCATCCGCGAGATGAATCGGGTCCTCAGACCGGGCGGACTATTGTTCATTCGCGAACCCGCTTACCAATGGATGCGCGGCGCACACGATGTCGCGGTTGGAACTCACAGGCGGTACACCCTCACCGATCTGCGTCGGCTGTTGGTGGCACACGGCTTCAAGATCAAACGGGCTACTTACGCAAACACCCTGTTATTCTGGCTGGCCGCCCCTCATCGGCTATTGTCGAGGTGGCGAGGCAGCACCGAATCAGACGTGAAGCCGGTTGGGCGCTTGCTTAATGCTGCGCTGGGATCGGCCTTGGAACTGGAAGCGCGAATGCTGGGCGGGCACCTGTTTCCGTTCGGTCTATCTGCGATTACGTTAGCGGAGAAGCCCGCGGTTCGCGGTCCTTAGTACGTGGTCCATCACCTATAAGCGGAGTCATTGACCGGCTTGGAACGATGAAAGCCCTCAGATTCAACCTCGATCTGGTATTAGTCGGCGTGGTGATCGCTGCCTTTGTAGGCGTCGCCTCGCAAAGGCTGGGCTCTGTTCCGGTCCCCGAGGGCGACGAGGCGTTTACGCTTCAGGTTCCTTATGAAATGCTCAACCACGGAAAACTCGCGTTGCCGATGCTCCGATACCTGGGCGGTAACGTCGAAAACGTCTGGCACTCATATATCCCGGTTTACTTTGTCATCCTGAGCGGCTTCCACGAGTTGTTCGGATTTGGGCTGGAGCAGGGGCGAGCCTTCAATCTGATGACGGCTGCGCTGACGCTCCTGATGATTTACCTGATCGGCCGGAGGCTCTTTGATTGGCGGGCAGGATTGATAGCCGTAGCCATGCTCGTGGGAGATCAGACCTTCTTCGAGCGCAGCCGGTTGCTTAGAGACGATTATGCCGCGGCGGCCTTTGCGCTGCTAGCGTTCTATCTCTACGAGATGGCTGAAGAGCGCAAGAAGGCCGGATTGTTCGTAGCGGCGGGGCTGGCCGCGGGAGCCGGCGTGATGACTCACACCAATATCCTCTACATGATCGGCGCCGTTGGCCTGTTGATCCTGCTGAGAGGAGGTTGGCGCGCCTTTGCTTCAAGCAAGCTCTATCTCTTCGGGCTGAGCGCCTTGGCTGTGATGGCCTACGAGATCGTCTACGATCTGATTGACTACAAGAATTTTCTGCTCCAGAACCGTGGAGACGACGTTCACTTTGGAGTACTGGAGAGCGGCGGCTTATGGCAGAACCTGCTCGAAGAGCGGTTGCGGTATCTCAAGTGGTTCACTGGCGGCCTCATGTTCCCCGGCCTCCCACAAACAACGCTGCGAGTCTTTCAGCTACTAACGATTGCCGCAATCATCTACCTCGTAGTCATTTTCGCGCGAGCAATCAGAACCCGGCATCTATTCGATGATCCAAGAGCGCGCCTTCTGGTGGTAATGGTAGTAACCGTGCTTTTTCACGCGTTGATCGTCAGCCACAAGCGGATGTTTTATCTCGCGCACATTGTTCCGTGGTTCGCGTTGGGAGTAGGCGTGATGCTGCGCGACGGTCTGAATAGCATCAGCAGATTGCGCGACTCGCGGCGGCCGCGTGCGAGACTTATTCGTGTTACGGGTGTGATTGTCTTCACTCTGGCCGCGGGGGTCTACGTCTCCCTGTTACTCCTGCAAGGCCGGCGATATCTTGCCGAAGTGCGGAATCCAGACCTGGCCTCGTTTGCTGAGTTCACGACCGCTATCAGAGACATCGTGCCAGATGGCGTTTGCCCGGTCGCGATCAAGAACCCGGCTGTATGGCTTTCGTTTCCCGACCAGGACAGATGCTTCGCCACAATCGAAAACCGATCGAAGGCAGAGGCGTATGCGGACATCGCCGGCAAAGACTATGCACTGGTGACACGCCCGAATTCCCTGCCTGAGCGCCCGGACGAGGGCGGGGGCTATCACCTGCTTGGCGAAATGTGGAACACGCCATACGGCAATCTGCTTATCTACTATACAGGCGCCGACCCTCGCTATCTTGCACTCGAACCAAAACGCTACGAGTTCTATGGCGAATCGGGCGGTTACACTATCCGAGCGTCAGGGGACCGCAACTAGTCGTAGCAATATCGAGATACCAAACATGGGATATCACGAAGAGTTGTTTTCCTGAGTCGCGGACCAGTACGATCGATTTCCTATCGAGTTTGCGCACAACTCTGTTTTCGTCCACAAGCAGAACCAATGACCGACCTTACCGAAACTGCAAATCCTGAATCAGAGTCTTTGAATTTCGGACCGCCAGAACCAGCCAACGCACCAAAACAGGATGGGCCACCAAACAGAGCGCAATCGGTTCGCCTGCTTGCGGTCGCTGCCTTTGTGCTGGCCGTCGCGGTCGTGCTAATGCACAAACCCTGGAGTCAGCCCGAGGGCGGAGACGAGGCCATCTGGGACTACGTCGCTCAGTGCATCGTGCGCGGACAGACACCTTATCGGGACGTGGTCGAAATCAAGTCGCCGCTCAGCGCATACCTGAGCGCGGCCGCGATGCTGCTTGGCAGATCGGCAGGAGTGCGGGACGTGATAGCCGTGAGGATTCTGAATGTTCTTATGCTCGGAACACTATCATCTTTGATTCTCCTCATAGCAGTTACATTTCTCGACAGCCGGCTCGCTGCCTGTATCGCTGTTCTCGTCCCGCTTGTGCCCTCGCACTTTGCGGAATGGATGGTCACCGGGACCGAGCCCAAGCTGCCGATGATTCTGTTCGGGCTGTTCTCGCTGCTGTTCATCGCGAGAGGGAAAGCGTTTTGGTCCGGCTTCTTCTCGACGCTGGCGTGTCTCTGCTGGCAGCCCGGACTGATGTTTACTGCAGTCGCTCTTCTGATGTTCTCGAGGTATCTGACCAATTGGCGCGATCTTGAGGCGATAAAGGTCCTGTTGGGAGCGGTTGTTCCCCTGGCCGCAATGATCGTTTACTTCTATTCGCTTGGCGCACTGACAGATCTTTGGACGTGGACCGTTGTGTACCCCGTTCGGGTCTATGCGCCGGAAACGGCAAAAGGGCTCGGAGCAACCATAGGACTTTTGTGGAGAGTTTCGGTCAGGGTCTTTAGATTCGACCTGGTACTGGTGGCACTCAGCGGCGCGGGACTCGTGATGTTCGGCATCGAACGGGTCAAAGCGAGACTCAAGGATGGCACATTGTTCGAGTCGCCCTGCCTGCGGGAAGACGCGATCGTGCTTCTTCCGGTGATCTACCTGACCTTTTGCTTGATTAACTTTCAGTCGGGGCCAGATCTGATTCCGCTGTTCCCCTTTGTCGGTCTATTCGCAGGATGGCTCATCGTCAGGCTCGGCGAGGCACGATCTGTACGAAGACTCGCGCCGAACGTGCCCACCGTCGCGCTGGTTGCATTATTGGGGCTGATCATTTTCCGTTCGATGACTTACAAACTGGAGGCCGGGTTAACACTGCAAGATCAGCAGAAGGAGTTCGCCGCAATTCTATCGGCCCTTGCGCCGGATGACAGGGTGTACGTTCATGGGAGCCTCGAGATATTGGTGTTGCTGAACAGGCCAAACATGAACCCCTACATATTTCTGGACCGCGGGAAGGACGATTGGATCGCGAAACAAACACCAGGCGGGTTCCCAGCGATCCTAAACAAGATGGAGTCATCGTCGCCAAAGGTTGTCGCGATTTCGCGCCTCGGAAAGGTGGCGCACCGTGCTGAGTTGAGGAACTGGGTTGAGGGCCACTACGATCAGATGGACCTACCCGGCTATGAGGGAGTATATCTGCGAAGGCAACCTCGATAGGGCGACGATGGTGGATAAGAACTCAGTGGCGATCTGGCTGGGACGGGCGCAGGCAAGCGATCCGCAAAAGCTCGCGCTATTGGCCTTGCTGTTTGGGGCGGCAATCCCGATGATGTATCGCCCCTTTAGCCAGTTGGAAGTAGGCGATGCAGCTATCTATGACTACATCGCGCAATTGATCTTGCGGGGTCAGATCCCATATAGAGATGTGGTAGATATCAAGACCCCGCTCGCCTCTCAATTGAGCGCTCTTGCGATGGTGCTAGGCAAAGCCGTGGGGCTCAGAGACATCATTGCCGTCCGGTTGTTCAACGTCCTTTTGTTCGGGCTTCTTTCGGGCGCAACCTTTCTGGTAGGCGAAGCCTACTTTCGAAGCCGCGCCGCCGGGCTGATAGCTTTTCTGATCCCGCTATTGTTTCCCACATATGTCGAGATGATGGTCGCCGGTACCCAGCCGAAACTTCCGATGGTCGTGTTTGGAATGTTTTCGCTTTTGCTGATCGCGAAGGACCGTCCTTTCTGGGCAGGATTCTGTTCGATGCTGTCGTGCCTGTGCTGGCAGCCGGGTTTGATGTTCACCGGTATCTGCGTTCTGATGTTTTCTCGCTATCTGACAAGCTGGCGCGATCTGCGCGCTTTGAAGGCGCTTGCGGGAGCTGTCACTCCTTTGGTAGTGACGCTTGCTTATCTTTATCTAGTAGGCGTTTTGGGCGACATGTGGGCATGGACTGTCACTTACAATTACAGCGTATTCGGCCCTGCGGCCAGAAGGGGTCTGGGTGATGCCTCTGACCACCTTTGGAAGATAATGCGCAGGGTGTTTCGGCCGGATATCGCGCTCCTTTGGGGAAGCGCGGTTGGAATACTGCTATTTTTGGGACAGCGATTGCGAACAAAGGTGAAAGATGGACACGCGCTCCAGTCGCCGGATCTCTTTCGGGACGCCATCGCGATCCCGCCATTAATCTATCTTGGTTTCTGTCTAATCAATCTTCAGGCAGGACCGGACCTGATCCCCCTCGTCCCGTTCGTAGGCATTTTTGGTGGGTGGCTATTCACCCAGGCGGGGCAGGCCGCAGCACGAAGCAGGTTCGCTCAGTACGGCGCCTTCTGGCCTGGCCTTGAGATCGCCGTACCCGGAGTTGCGATGGTGGTGATTTTGCTTCTCGGCCTGTATCACGCAGCCGCCTACAGGCTCGAAGGCTGGACGCTGAGGGATCAGGATAAAGCGATGGAGGCCGTATCCCTTCTCCTAAAACCCGAGGACAAGATCTATGTTCACGGCACGGTCGAGATGCTAACGCTGCTGCGCAGGCAGAATCTGAATCCATATGTTTTCCTCGATTGGGGGGCAGACGACTTTGCCGCGGCGCAGCGGAATGTAAGCTTCAGCATGTTGATTGACGAGATGGAGGCGCAAGCGCCAAAGCTCGTGTCGCTATCGAGGCTGAAGAGAGTCAATCATCGCGCCGACCTTGAGAAGTGGGTTGAAGATCACTATGACAAGATCGAGTCCTTCACTTACGAAGCCCTGTACCAGCGCAAGCAATGATGATCAATGTCACTTCCAATCCAAAATCTAAAATCCAAAATCCAAAATCAATGAGGCCCCAAGCTCGCGCGATAGACGATGGTTTGTTTCAATCACCTGGTGGGACATCCGCTCGCTTGATTCTTGCTTTCGAGATATAGAATATCCCGCCAACGAATGCATTTAGATAGATCGGCGCGAACGCCAGGATAGAGAAGGTGAGCGCCTGCTCGCGAGTGATGCCCAGGGTGCCAAACAGGACGATGACCGCCCACTCGCGCACGCCTAACCCACCAACTGAGATCGGCATCAATCTCACAAGATCGACCAGCGACATGAATGCAAACACAGTCAGCAGTCCGATCGGCAGTCCCATAGCCCATGCGACTACGAAGCATCCGAGACTCCACACTATTCGAATCAACACGGAGAGCACTGAGGTGCGAAGGAGCAGCGTTCCATCTCGCCTCAACTCCGAGATCGATTCGAGCGTTCGGGCTGCGGCCTCGGCTACGCGAGCGGCTCGGATGCGCCGGCCCATCGTCCTGATCAATCGCGCCAGCCTCGATGAAATATGTTCGCTCATTAGAATTGCTAACACGATAAAGGAGAGCGCCAGAATCGCTTCGCTGGCGTAGATCATCGGGTTGGTTTGCCCGTACGCGCGCGTCAACAACGTCGCAATGAGTCCTATCAGGAGCAGGGTAAAAACCCCGATGAGCCGTTCGTACACCAGCGTCGAAAGCACAAGCGCCTTGTCGCGTACTTCCCGGTCGACGTAGATCAACCGCGCCAAGTCGCCGCTGACTCCGCCGCCCGGAACGAAGCTCGTAAAGAAGATGCCGATCAGATAGAAGACGAACAGGCGGCGGGTGGCGAATTGAACGTGTCTTGCGGCGAGGATCGCTCGCCATGGATATGCCATCAGCCAGGTCACCGCAAAGGACGCCGCTACGGCAAGCGGCAAGTAGGCCACCCGGGTGTTTCGCAGAGCTTCGAGTAAGGCGTGCGCGTCCGATCTCATCACGACCACCGCGAGTGCGACGATACCGATGATTGCCTGCCCCAGCCCGCGCAGGCTCAGACCGCGACGGCTTTTCTCCAGCTTCACATCTGAAATAGCTTGATCTGGATTCCCGGTGGTCATGCCCGACTAACGCTTCCCTCGAGGCTTGGAGTGTATATTGATCCAAATGCGCGCGAGCTCAACGAGCGTCGCTGGTATGTGGCTCGCACGAACTGTCGAACGACCCGCCGGTCGGGGGTAGTGTCGCACTCCCACCTCGGCCATCCGAAAACCGTAGTATCGCGCTTTGGCCAGCACCTCGGCATCTACGAAGAACTTCTTCGATTCGATGGTCACCTTGTCAAAGACTTCCCGTCGAAACAGCTTGAAGGCGCAGTCGATATCCCGAACCTTGATCCGGAATGCGATCCTCACCAGCAGGTTGAATCCCCATGACAGAACCAGCCGCGTCAACGGGTCGAAGCGATAAATGCGAAACCCATTCACGATGTCGGCCTCGTCGATCAGCGGCAACAGGCTGGTGATCTCGCTGACGTCAAACTGATTGTCCGAGTCGGTGTAAAAGATGAGTTGATGGCGCGCATTGGTGAAGCCGGTTTTCAGTGCTTCCGCATAGCCACGATTTGGATCGTGATGAAAGACGCGAATGTGAACCGGGTCTTCTACGGCGAGGCGATCGGCTATCTGGCCCGTTTGGTCCCTCGACCCGTCATCGACAACGATAACTTCCCAATCCTGCAAATCGAGCGAGCGGAGCACTTCAGCCACTCGAGTCGTAGCCGTCTCAATGTTCTCCTCCTCGTTGTAAGCCGGGAGCACGGCCGAGATGGTGTCGAATGGCATAAAGATCGATCGGGGCGGTCCTTGCTTACGGGAGAATCAAAGAATTGAATTCAATTCTTTGATTCCCCTTCTTACCCCAGATAGCCGAGCCCTCTCAGCCTCGCACGAATCTCTTCGCTCTCCTCTTCGGTCATCGCAGGCGACTGGTCCCCCGCGTCGTAATCAACACCGGCGGCCTCCGACACTCTTACCGGATTTTCGGCCAGATACGCCTCGGTGAAAATCTCTTCCAACACGTGGCCGTCCATGTCGGACGGAACCTCAACGCCAAACGAATGCAAAATCGTTGGCGCAAAGTCGATAATTCGCGCACCTTCGATTCGCACACCGCGTCGAAGATCCGGGCCGCGTCCCAGCAGTATGCCGTGCATTCGATGATCACCTGAGTTGCCGTAAACCGGTGTAATAAACTTGTTCGACGTGAGGTCGAGCGTGCCAAGCGGCTTGTTAGTCATATCGGCTGGCAGAAACTGTATGTCCGGCGCTTCGTCAATGTGCGGTCCGGTGTATAAATCCTCGCGCCGCCAGATCGGACCAATCAGAGGCTGATGGGCTTCGGGATCGACGAGCGCTCGAAGCTTATCGATGATCTGCCGCATGACTCTCTCGTACTCGGCTCCGGGTTCGACCATGCCGTGCTCATCACGCCCGCGGACGTTGAGAAAAATCTGCCCGTAGTTACCCTTTGAGAACGCGACCGTGCGCGACCAGTCGACGTCTTCCAGCGAAAGCATCAGCAGATTCGCCAGCTTCATCAGCTTCGAACGGTTGGTCACCCCCACCGATAATCGAAGGTGGGCAAGCCCCATCTTCATCGCCGAGCGATATGCGAGGTCCGGTGTCAGGCCGAGCTTGAAGAGCGCTCGCTTGAATCGGGTCATTGCGTTGCGCTTTAAGACGAGAAGGCCTTCGTCGATCAACCACACATTGAAGCAAAGAAACTTCTCGATCGGGCCAAATCCGTGATCCGAGCCCATATAAACCGTCGCGTCATTGCCTACGTCGCTACACAGCTTGCCGAGAGTAGAGTCCACCGCGTGCCAGTATTCGTGTATCCGGCCAATATTGGCGTCGTGCTCTTTGCGATCGAAGAACGGATGGGTTTCATCCAGCAAGTGCCAAAGTTCGTGCTGGAAGCGATCGGTTCCCCAATAGTGCGTTGCGAACACATCCCAGCCGTAATGTTCCATTAGGTAGCGATTGACGTTGGTCTTGTATTCCAATTCAGTAAAAAGCTGATCTAGTATCTTGTCGACGTTGCCGGGAGTGTAGACCTCGGTGATGTAAAGCTCGTATGGACCAAATCGGCCCTCGACCTCTTCGATCAAGCTTCCGGGGTAGGTAAAGTCGCGGCGGCCGCGAGGCGTAAGGAAATCCGAGATCATCACCCCGTTTATCATCGACGGCGGATAGGTGCAAGGGACGTTTGTTACTATTGCCTGCTTGCCCATCTGGCCAAGCAGATCCCAAAAGGGTAGCCCGTCACGCGACCGCGAATTTACCGGCGTATCCGGGAGCGCGCCACTTCCCTTTCGCCTCAACAGGAACTCAAAAACGCCGTGTTTGCCGGGGTTCTTGCCGGTCATCCACGAAACCCAGGCGGTGGGGGTGATGGGAGGTATGGTCGTCTCGAGCGGCCCTCTTACGCCTTCGTCGATAAACTCTTTCAATCGAGGCATCAAGCCTTGATCGATCAGCGGATCAAGCACGTCAAATGTGGCGCCGTCCAAGCCTATAAAGAGAACTTTTTTACTCATAACAAAAGACTCGAACTATAACCGATGCCCCGCCTATTCCTCAACTGCGAGCCACGCCGAGTCTCAATCCAACCGGAAGCACAATGGATACCCGCCTTTCGGGGGCTCACAACGTACATCAGCGTCCACGCCACTTTTGCCATAGATCGCCGACCCGGTGCAGTTCTCGTTCGTCAAAAAACCGAAGTGCAAAAAGCAGCAGCGGAAACGAGAGCGCCAGGACAGCCTTGAACGCCAAAGTCAGCAGGAGGCGCGTGTCGCTGGGCGAGTCGCCGCGCAGAGAATCGCTCAGGTAGAACGCGCCGATCATCGCCGAGCCAAGCGCCAGAATCATGAATACTCGGCCCCATTCGTAGCGCACTTTGAAGAATAGATTCGACGCCCAATACCTGAGACCACAAAACACGAAATATGACGCCAGCGTTGAAACCGTAGCACCCATGATCCTGTATCGGGGGATTAGCCAAAAATTGAGACCGACGTTTACTCCGAGCGCAACAATGATAACAATCGGCGCGAAGATCGTTCGCTTCTTTAACGTTATACCGACGTTCACCACTCGTGACGCGCAGTCGAGTACCGCAGCCAACCCGAGCAACGGAATGATCGCTCCAGCTCTCCAGTAACCCTTCAGGCTGAAGAGAGTCAGACCGTCTCCCGCAACCGCCGAAACGCAAAGCGCGAAAAACATGCTTACGAACAAAATGTAAGTCAGTACCCGTGAGTAGTATTCCTCCGCCCCCTCCTCATTCATCACCGAAAAGCGCATAACCGTCCACACCTGGCTAAACGGCACGGTGACCAGAATCGTCACCACCGACACAAGCGTGTTAGCCATAGCATAGGCGCCTACGTCGCTCTCCCTCGCGTACCGTTCGAGAAAAAAGCGGTCAACCATCATGAAGAGGTGAAACGACACCTGTCCGAATATCAGCGGTATACCAAACGCCAGCAACCCCCTCAGCTCCCGCGCGGAAAACTGCAAGCTCAAATCGCGATACACCATCGCATAGAACAACAGCACCTCGAATCCCGCGCCGATGAGCCGTCCTATCAACACGTTCTCGACGCTCGCCCGGACACCGACTACCAGGTAGACGATTATCGCGAGTTGAAATACAAACGCGGTAATGTTGAGCGCTGAGTATTGCGCCGACTTGAATTTGGCTCGGAGTATCGAGTCCGGGATCAACGAGATCACTTCAAAGAAGCAAATCAGAAAAACAAGCTGGACCAGGTTCACTCGCGAATGATCGCCCTTAAAGATGATCCCGGTGGCCAACGGCGCTGCAATCCACAACAAAACAGTGGCGACCGCGGAGGAGACGAGCAGGAAAATCAGAGTCGAACCTACGATTTTGCGCCGATGCTCAGGATCATCAGTCTCGTAGTAATGCCGGAAGAACGCGTGATTGAGCCCAAACTTCAGGACTATAGTTATCAGCGTCAACGTAACGGTTAGGAGCGACAACACGCCGAAATCACCGGCGTTTAGCTTGCGCGAATAGACGGGCACCAACACCAGCCCGAACGCGCTGTTGACCACGCTTCCGATGCCAAAGATCAGCGTGTGCTTAGCCGTCTTTTTGATCTTGTCGTATATCGTGGCTGTTACCCCGCCCGCGCAGAAACACCGACAGAATGAGCGCGGCCAGAGTCAACACGGCAGCCGCGATGCTGACGTACATTGACACAAAGAACGCCGCGGGAATAAACCGGAATGATACCAGATGCCGGCCCGCCGGAACCTTGACGGCTCTCATCGTGTGATTGGCTCTAAGAATTCCCGCAGGGGCTCCGTCGACCGTTGCTTTCCAGCCAGGGTAATAGTTGTCGCTTAGAACGAGCAATCCGTCTTCAGGATTGTCAGTTTCAACCGTCACCAAATTGCGCTTGTCCGCGACGATGGTGGCGGATTCCCGCGTTTGAGGTCTGGCGTCCGGAGAGGTGGTCTCTTTTGCCGGAAGCGGGTCTCGCGAATCAACTTCGACAACTGTTTGGATCGTGGGGTCAAATTGCGGAGACCGCATCGCGGCCAGCGACTCAGCGGAACCGCTGGCCTCAACGATATCGCCGGCGAAGAACGCTCGCGGCATTGCGTTACTGTTCTCGTACAGCGAAACACCCTCAGCAGACCGCAGCAAATCATATCCGGCAAGCGGCGGCGCCGATTCGTGAGTCATAACATATCTGACGTTGAGAACATCGAAGAAGGGCGAGCGATACTGATCGAAGACGACGTGGCTCAGATACGGCTGAGGTTCTATCAGCGATGCAAATTCGCGATACCATGCCGGAAACTGCTGGTTCTTACCCGATACTGCCGGAATCTGATAGGGAAGCAACGTGTTTGGCGGCGCGATGATTTTCTCGGCACCCGCTCCCGCTGACGCCGTGCGATTCGATCCCAAATCCGACGGTACGACGAGTACTCTGCCCGGTGGCAGCGAGCGCAGCAGATCAGTTATTTCCGTTTTGGGAAAAACACGCGAGCGATCAAAGGCGTGATCGAACTGATTGCCGTTCCAAAACAAATCAACTACAAGCAGCACCACCATCCCGAACAGGAAGCTCCCCCTCGTGAGTCGCTTTTCAACGAAACCCCACATCAGAACCGCGACCACCAACATAAGCGCGAGTGGTATGAGTATGCCAGCGCCGGGGGGTGTGAACTGAGCGCTCAGCGCCAACGCCGCCCTGCGAATGAATGCCAGTCGTCCTCTCTCACCCGTTTCGACCGAGACGCCAATGACCCGTATCAAGTACGAACCAATCACCGCCACCAATACAAAAACCACAACTCCGATCGCAAACCGTCTTGCCAGACGGCCGAACCACCTTAGTACATCCGATCCTGACTGAAGAAGCAGGTCCGTTCCAAACGCCACGACCACCGACGCTGCGAAAATGAACAACACGCCTGCCCGAACAGCTACGCGAATGACCTGAAGAACCGGAATATATCTTGTGACGCGAACATACAGCGGCGCGGCCATCATCAACACCAGCGAGATCGCACCGAGCACGAAGAAGAATACGATACGATTTCGACCAGCCTTATCCAGCATCGCAAACTGGAGCCGCGGGGCGTCATTCCCCTTCTTGCTCGTCTGCCTCATCCAATAGATTCCAAAACAAAGCGGCACCAGCGCAGCAATGCCGATATAAAGGATATGATCGTGCGAGACACCGAGCGCGGTGAACAGCGTGAGTATCTTCGCGTCATAGGCCGTCCCGAACAGGTTCGGAAAGACCAACGTCCCTGCGTACCACGGCGGGAGATAGACATACCCCAGCTCAGAGCCGACGATCCTGCGATTCGAATGCGACAGCAGCTCCAGGGACGGGACCCATTGCGTCGCCGATAGAGCTAACCCCGCAGCGAGCGTAACCGCCAACCGCGCAACCAACTGCGCCGCCGCCCGCCCCCCACCTCCGCCGCTGCTGCGGCGCGCGACATTCCAGAAGAACGCGTAGTACAGACCCACAGCGCCGACGTAGTAGATTTGGTTCGGCAGATATCCACAAAAGAACTGCATCGCCAAAAACACACCTGCCAGTAGCGCGTTCCGCAAGCCGGCCTGCGGGCGTCTGATCGCTCGATCCACAAATAACAGAATGAGCGGAAGCCACATCAGCCCACCCCACCAACCGAGCCCTGTCAAATGCAGCATCGAGTGGGCCGAGAACCCAAAAACAAGCGAACCCATCAGCGCACCGTTCGCACCGGCTCCGATCGCCGCCAGGAAGATGTACATAAATACGGCGGCCAGCATTAGCTCGAATATGCGTGCGAGTGAATAGCCCAGCGGGACGTCGAAGAATTTGTAGAGCAGGAGAAATGGCGACAACTGCCGCGTGACACCATCAGCGTAGATCGGATGGCCAGCCATCGTGTATGGGTTCCACAGAGGAAACTCGCCATCACTATATGCCGCCACGACGAAGTAATCGCGCGTCACATACGTATCGGTCAGGTCACGCCGGTTGTATGGGTAGTCAGACTGGCCGGCCGAATAGCCCCATGGAAGCTGGTTGTTCAGCGTGTTGAGATCGACGAGCGTCTCGCCCAAAAAGAACACTCGCCAGAACAGGGCGATGACCGCTATTACAATGAACACTATGTTTACTGAATGTCTGGTGAAGGGATGAGCGGTCGCAGACGAAGGATCAAACGGACGCGAGTCGCTCATTGTCGCCGAACACTCGGCCTCAGGCTCAGACTTCATCCGTCATCCTCTTACAGGTAGCCGAGGCCGCGCAGTTTTTCTTCGACCATCTGCTCTTCTTCCGCGTTGAGCTTGCTCTGATTGGCGCCGGTACTGGAATCGGCGGGTCCGATCCGCACGGGATGCGCGGCAAGAAAATCGCTGGTGAATACTCCTTGAACCACGCGGCCATCCAGATGATCCGGCACGGGCAAGCCTGCCGCGTACATGATCGTCGGCACAAGATCGCAGACCGAGGGCGACGTCGATAGGGCAGTCGACTTCAGCCCGGGTCCCCTGCAGATCATCACGCCGTCGGGTCTGTGGTCACCGCTCCACCAAAATCCACGGTCGCGGACTTCCTCGGGCGGCTCACCAACGGCGGCGCTGGGATTCCAATATACATAGAGGTCGCTGGCGCGTTCGGTGAACGGACCCAGATAGACCTCATCGCGCCGGACCACCCTGTCGACTATCCTGACGCCGCTATTGTCAGTCCATTGACTCAGATCGTGGATGATTCGCGAACAGACACGCTCGTAGTCGGACGGCGGGACGATTCCACCGGCGTTCCGTCCCTCGAGGTTAATATTGATTACGTGCCGGCCGGGCTCGGTGTAGGCCACGGTACGGGGCCAGTCAATCGAAGAGTAAAACGAATCCTTCTCCTTCGCCTGCAATCGCCCGAGCCGGTCTTCCCCGATGCCCGATTTCACTCGCTCCCTGACTGAAACGGGCAAGAGGCTGCGCGCCGCCTTGCGGCTCGCGCTCATGATTGAGTGTCGAGCTTGCGCACGTCCGCGTCGAACCATATGGCCTCTGGTCTCCAGCCATTCGGCGAGATGATACGACGCGCCCGTGTGCGGACCCATCCCGTGGTCGGAAATCACGTAGACTTGCGTCGTGGTCGTCGCGTGACTCAGCAGGCGTTCTACAGCTCCATCGAGAGCGCGATAGATTTCAAGGAGTGCATTCCCAGCGGGGGCAGCCGTCGCGTCCATCCAGAGATTGTGACCCGCCCAATCGCTCGCGGTGTACACCGTCATGAAAAAATCTACTGGCCTGTTTGCAATCAGATATTCGGCCGCCGCTGTTTGAGTCTCGATCAACTCCATCCAGGCCGCAATCGCCTCCGGGACTCGGCCCGCCCTCATCAAATCGCCGAGACCCTGGGGCGAAAACCGATAGCTCGGGAATCTGCCGAACAACTCGCCGCGAAGTTCATCCGGACAGAACGCGCGCTCGTTCAGAGTCGGGGCGTCCAGGCCACTGATCATAAAACCACCGGGTTCACCTTGGGCCGGATAGGTCATCGGCACGTTGAGGAACCCGGAAGTTAGTCCGTGTGGTGAGAGATGCGAGCTTATCAATGCGCCAGTGCGGTCGCCGCCTTTGAAAAAGACCTGCTTGCCGCTTGCGAAGTCGCGATCCGAAAAGACGAATAAACCATGACGCCCGGGATTCAGCCCGGTGAGGATCGAAGTCCACGCGGACGCGCTGTGCATGTTCGGCGTCGATAGTAGTCGTGTTGACGAGCCTTCACGCATCAATCGGCCGAGAGTCGGGAGGTGCCCGGCCGCTGACCACGGCTCGACCAGATCCATCGTAGCGGCGTCCAAACCGATGACTAGAATCTTCATAAATTGCCGAACAACTCAGCGAGTGCCAGTTCGCTGTGAGAGCCTCTCCCTCTTCTGCGATTGGTTTCGGAACAGCAACCGCGAAGGCGCCAAAATGTGCGCAGGAGCCTATTCTATTTTATGTATCCAAGGGCGCGAAGCCGTTCCCGAAGTTCCGCTTCTTCCACCGCGTTGTATACACTTCGATTCGAGAGCCCGTCCTTCGATGCTCGTTTGTACGAGCTGCCTTGTCGCAACGGGTCTGCGACGTTGCTGAATACTTCCATCAGCGGGCGTCCGTCCATATCCGTCGTCAGCGGGCAACCGAGAGATGCAAGCGCGGTCGGCCCGACATCACGGAGGTTGGGTTGCGCCCCGAATGATCCGCTCTTGATGTCGCGGCCCCACGCTATGAAGATGCCATCGCGCGAATGCGTGCCCGTCGTCGAGTCCGCCGGCACGATAACGTCCCCGTAGCTCGGCCGCTCGTTGTAGACGTACTCATCGTGTCGCGTGACCATCACCAGATCGGGAAGGTTTGCTGACCAGTCACCATTGAACGCTTCCTCGCGACGCATTACGCTCTCAAACGCTGGCTGGTCGTCTTCAGGAGAAATCAGTCCCAACACCGCCGCACGGGCTTCCTCAATCACCTGCTCGAATTCGCTATCACTCACAATGCCGTCACTTTCGCGACCCGCCAGATTGATCCACACGCCCTTGTCCTGAGCGAAGAAAGCGCGCGTCCGCGACCAGTCTATTTCGTCCAGAAACGCGCCGCCGTATTTGACTTTTTTGTCGAGCACGTTCCCGTTGGCAGCGCCCGGCAAGATTCGCCGGGCGATTTTCTCTTTAAACGTTCGGACTCTAGCTCTGCTCTTGCGCGAGGATGGAGATTTGAAGGCGAGCAGTCCCGAGGCCGCCAATAACTCATTGACTCGGACCTCAAACAGCTCCGAACAGAAGCCGTGGTCCGAAACCACAAGCACCCGGGAGTCTGCTGGAAGCTGCTCAATCAATCGTCCTACCGCCGCGTCGAGGCGCTCATAGACTTCATGTATAAATTCTCGAAACTCGGGTGGCGTGTTCGGGTCGTGACGCGGATGCGCCGGATCCATGTCCGCCCAGTAGTCGTGCTGCGCGCGATCCAAAACGGAGAAAACCACCATGAGAAAATCCCACTCGCCCCGATTCATCAGCAATTTGAGGGCGCGTTCTCGAACTTCTATAGCCCTTCGAAATTCAACTGCCCGGGCGTGTTTGTCCGGGATGCGGTCGGGCTCGATCACGTAGTTCGGAAACTCCGCGAGCAGCTCGTTTTTGAGGGTTGCCGGATGTGTAAATACCGAACTCCGCCCCGGGGTGAGCATGCCTGTCACCATCAGCCCGTTTATCTGTTCGGGTGGATACGTGGTCGGCACATTTACCACGACCGAGCGTCCGCCGTGTTCGGTCAAGATATCCCAGACCGGCCGCGTCATAATGTCCCGCCCGCTCATCGCGCGAACGGTGTACTTTGAAGGGTTCTTGATAAAGGGCGAGAACACTCCATGCATGCCCTCGCTGGTTCCTGTGGTGCAGCTGGCCCAACCGGGAAAACTGTTGGGCAGGATCGTAGAACGGAGCGGCGCACTGATGCCCTCGCGCATCAGCCGCGAGAGAATCGGCAGGCGGCCCGCAGTCGCAAGCGGCCCAATTATGTCGAACGTCGCCCCGTCCAGTCCTATGATTGCTGTCTTCATCGATTTTGGCCCGGGAGCGCA
Organism: Blastocatellia bacterium; assembly: GCA_963737945.1. Lineage (GTDB taxonomy): Bacteria > Acidobacteriota > Blastocatellia > UBA7656 > UBA7656 > Onstottus_A. The sequence continues at coordinate 224,034 of CAVTUR010000003.1, forward strand.
GGAGTCCCTGCGTGCTCCAGGACTTACAAGCGCGAGGCAGGACCAGGCGCGGACGCCTGCGCTCCCAGCGCGCTTCAAGCCGGCTGGGCAACGCCCTCGTCTGCTTCGATGTAATGGCTCGCCCGCGCTGCGACAAGAGACAGATCTTCAAGAGCTGCGATTATTCGAGCTGTGCTCTCTTCTGGCGATTCAGTGTCCGTCTCAACGATCACTTCCGCGGCCAACGGCGATTCGTACGGATCGTCAACACCTGTGAAGTTCTTGATTTCACCGGCGAGCGCCTTTTTGTAGAGCCCCTTCACGTCGCGCTCGGCCAACACATCAATCGGACACCTTACATAGACTTCGACAAAGGAGCCTATGTCGCGACGCAGCTCGTCGCGCACTTCGCGATAAGGCGAGATCGCCGCCGCAATGGCCACGACATCGTTGCGAGTCAGTAAATTGCAGACGAAGCCGATGCGTCGGATGTTTGTGTCGCGATCCTCTTTTGAAAAACCGAGTCCCTTTGAAAGATTAGTCCGGATAATATCGCCGTCGAGCACTTCCACCTTGTGACCGCGAGCACTCAATTCAGTCTCAACCAGCCTCGCCAGGGTCGTTTTCCCCGCGCCTGAAAGACCGGTAAACCAAAGCGTGAATCCTTTTTGTCCCATCTCTTCTCCCGTTTGATTGAAAGTTCGTTCATTCTATTGCGAAAGGCGTTCATCGCGCAAAGGAGCCAATATACAGGATTCCAACGCGCCTTGACATGTCTCCGCCTGAAAGTTAATAATCGCGGCGCTTCAACGACCTATTTCCGGTCTGTCAGCATTTTCATCTTAGCTGCAAAAGTGTGCTCAGGGTTCCTGCCCCAGGCGCGGGTTCCCTTCCGAGACCGAAGAGGGGAAAGCAATCGGATGAAGACCAACCGAGCCGAACAGCCCAGCGTCAATCGAATGACGTTGAGAGGGCTGTTTCGGGTCAAGCCACTCGACGCGATCCTTGAAGACGCCGAAGAGCCTGAGCATCAACTGAAGCGCGCCCTCGGCCCGGTGCAACTCACCCTTTTTGGCATAGGCGCAATCATCGGTGCCGGCATATTCGCGACGATTGGAACCGCTGCCGCAGGCGACGCCAACCGGCCCGGCGCCGGCCCCGCGCTGATGATCTCGTTCGTAATTACCGCTATTGTCTGTGCGTTTACCGCGCTGTGCTATGCGGAATTTGCTTCGATGGTGCCAATCTCAGGTTCGGCTTACACCTACTCTTACGCTACGCTCGGCGAAGTCGTCGCCTGGATCATCGGCTGGGATCTGATCATCGAATACGCGGTAGGAAACATCGCAGTCGCCATAAGCTGGGCCAATTACTTCAAGACACTCGTAGCGGGTTTGCATATTCCCGGAATTGCGCCAAACGGTATTATTATCCCCGACTGGATCTCGATGGACTATCGCACCGCCGCGAAAGTGCCGGGGGTCTACGAGAGTGCGCCGCACATTTTCGGCAAGCCGATAATTTTCAACGTGCTCGCCGTAGCAATCGTAGCCTTTATTACGATCATTTTGATTTGGGGCATCCGCGAGAGCGCCAGATTCAACGCGGTAATGGTGGGGATTAAGATTCTGGTGCTCACTTTCTTTATCGTGGTCGGCTTCACCTATGTTCAACCCGCCAACTGGAGGCCGTTTAACCCAAACGGGTTTGCAGGAATCAGCGCGGGCGCGGCCATCGTGTTCTTCGCATACATCGGCTTCGACGCAGTTTCAACCGTCGCGGAAGAAACCAGGAACCCGAGGCGCAACTTACCAATAGGGATTATCGCTTCGTTGATCATCTGCACTATCTTTTATGCAGTGGTCGCCTGCGTCTTCACCGGGTTGATCTCGTACCCGGAGCTAAAGGCCAAGCTCGCAACCGAACAGGCCGAGCCGTTGACGATGGCGTTACAACACGTTGGCCAGCAATTCAACACTGATCTGGGTTGGGCGATCGGTATCGTGGCGTTTGGATCGGTGATCGCACACACCGCGGTTCTGCTGGTGTTCCAGCTCGGCCAGCCGCGCATCTTTTTCTCGATGGCCCGAGACGGATTGCTGCCCAAAGTGTTTTACAAGGTCCATCCCAGATTTCGCACTCCATACGTCTCTACGATACTGACTGGAGTATTCGTAGCCTCATTCGCGGCAGTGGCGAGCATCGACGAGATGGTCGATCTCACGAACATCGGAACGTTGTTCGCCTTCATTTTGGTCTGCGCAGGCATAATCGTTTTGCGAGTCAAGGATCCAGACCGTCCGCGTTCGTTCCGTGTGCCGTTTGGTTTGGTCATTCCGATACTCGGGATCATCTCGTGTCTTTATCTGATCTATTATTTGCCGCCGACGTCTTGGCTGCGATTCGCGGCATGGCTCAACTTCGGATTCGTTATCTACGTGGGTTACGGTGCTATTCACAGCCGGTTGACCGGGCGCGAACACGCCGAACGGCCCGCCGAGCACGACGCCCGCACTGCTTACACGGGTGCCTGGCTAGCGATCATCGGGGTCGCGCTGCTTGTATTTATGCGAGGCTTCGACATATGGCTCGAAGCACTAAAGACGCGCGCAGACACGGCTGGAGTGTCGAAGATGATGGCAGCGCTTGGCGATGTGTTCATATCGGCGCCCTGGCTTGAGGTCTCGTGGTTCTTGATCGTACCGCTGGCTCTGAATGCTTTTGTACTTTGCCCGATAGTGATAGCGCGGGCACTGAGGGCAGGTCGCGAGGGGGGAAACAAGGGCCAGGCGGGCATCACGTCATCGAGCTTGATAATTGCCATCGTTCTCGCGGTGGTCTCGGTGATCTATTTCTGGCTGGTGTCGCGGCACAATAGTTGAGTGTTATCTGTCCGACAAACTTCAGTTTGTCGGGAGTTTCGGCATTGATCACTTGGGCAGCAGGGGACGGACTAGAGCTTTGTCGGATTTCGACAAACTGAAGTTTGTCGGACAATTCTTCGGAGGAGATCACAATGGCGGAAGCGGCGGTCGCGGTCGAAGAAAAGACCGGATTTGTGCGCGGGCTTGGGCTGCTGGACTCGACGACGATTGTCGCCGGCTCGATGATCGGATCGGGGATTTTTATCGTCTCGGCAGACATGGCCCGGCAGGTCGGCTCGCCAGGCTGGCTTCTTGTCGCCTGGATCATCACCGGTTTGCTGACGGTTATCGGCGCGCTTAGCTACGGCGAACTCGCCGCGATGATGCCCAGGGCCGGAGGCCAATACGTCTATCTTCGGGAGGCATTCTCGCCGATGTGGGGTTTCCTCTACGGGTGGACGTTGTTCATGGTGATTCAGACCGGCACGGTTGCCGCCGTCGCGGTCGCATTCGCAAGGTATCTTGGGATCGTCTGGCCAGGGGACACAATCTCAGAGACGAATTATCTTGTCGCGCCAATCCGAATCGGCTCCGGATATGCGGTCTCGCTTTCAACCGCGCAGCTGGTGGGGTTGCTGATGATTGCCCTGCTCACCTGGATGAACACTCGCGGGTTAAAGCTCGGCAAGTTCGTGCAAAACGTTTTTACCTTCGCAAAGACCGGAGCGTTGATCGCGTTGATTGCTCTGGGTTTGATTATCGGATGGAACGCGACCGCGGCCAATGCGAACTTTGGGGACCTGTGGACGGCGCGGGGCGCAGTTCAGGATGTAGGACCGGGCGGACTGACGGCGATCACCACGTTCGGGTTGTTTGTGGCGATCTGCGTCTCGCAGACCAACTCGCTCTTCTCAGCCGATGCCTGGAACAACATTACGTTCACCGCCGGTGAAGTAAAGAACCCGAAGCGTAACATTCCGCTGTCGCTTGTGTTTGGAACCTCCCTGGTGATCGCGCTGTACCTGCTGGCCAATGTGGCCTATCTGGTTACCCTTCCGTTGGAGACCATTCAAACGGTGCCCAGCGATCGCGTCGCTTCAGCGGCAGCGAATGTGATTTTTCCCGGTCTGGGCGCCGCGATAATGGCAATTTTCATCATGGTCTCGACGTTTGGCTGCAACAACGGGCTGATTCTCGCGGGCGCGAGGGCGTACTGGGCGATGGCTCGTGACGGGTTGTTCTTCAAACGGGCCGGGCATCTCAACAAGGAACACGTGCCGTCGTGGGGTCTCGGGATCCAGGGAATCTGGGCGGCGGCACTCGTGCTGCCGCGCACCGTAAAGATAAATCCTGTCACCAGTGAGGTGACGTACGGCAATTTGTACGGCGATTTGCTGAACTACGTCATATCAGCAGCGTTGATCTTCTACATCCTGACGATTGCGGGAATCTTCAGATTGAGGCGGACGCGCCCGGATGTCGAGCGGCCATATAAGGCATTCGGATATCCGATCGTTCCGGCACTATACATAGTCGGCGCGGCGGTGATTCTCGGGGTACTGTTGATCTATCAGACTGCGACGACGTGGCCCGGATTCATCATCATTGCGACAGGAATCCCCGTGTACTTTATCTGGCGAAAAGTGGGGGTGGCGTCACCGGAGGGAGACACATAGTCGGGTCGCAATCTTGATGCGTGCACTCTTTCGAGATCGCAATTCAGGACTTCGATCTCAACCATTGTAATCAACTAAGTCACTCGCGGAGGATCTAAGAAATGGCGAATCAACTTTGGGCGAGAAAACCTCTCAGTCTTTTGCTGGAGGAAATGGTAGGCGATCACCGCTTGCGCCGGGTGTTGGGCCCGGTCCAGCTCTCGGCGCTCGGGGTAGGTGCGATCATCGGCACCGGCATATTCATCCTGACTGGAGAGGCCGCGCACGACAGAACCGGGCCCGCCCTGATGCTCTCTTTCGTCGTAGCGGGGTTTGCGTGCGTGTTCGCGGCGCTGTGCTACGCCGAGTTTGCGTCAATGGTCCCGGTAGCCGGCTCGGCTTACACGTATGCATACGCGACGCTCGGTGAGCTGTTCGCCTGGATTATCGGTTGGGACCTGATCCTCGAATACGCGGTCGGGTCAGCAACCGTCGCCCACGGATGGTCCGCGCACTTTCAGGAGTTCATACCGCTGTTTGGTCTCGACAAATACCTGCCGTATGTTCTTTCGAGAGGTCCTTTCGACTATTGCGTAACGGTGTCGAAGGATTGTCCACAAACGGGATTTATCGCGACCGGGGCATACTTCGATCTGCCCGCGATCCTGGTCACATTCATACTTACCATCATCCTCGTCAAGGGCATAAAAGAGAGCGCAAGCTTCAACGCGGTGATGGTGGCAATCAAGCTAATCATCGTCTTGATGGTGATCGGCATCGGAGTCTTCTACATCAATCCGGCTAACTGGCATCCGTTTGCGCCATATGGCTATACAGGCATCAGCTTCTTTGGTCATACGCTGTTCGGCCAGACTGCACCTACCGGACAACCGCTGGGAATGTTCGCCGGCGCGGCGATCATCTTCTTCGCTTACATTGGATTCGATTCGGTATCGGTCCACTCCGAAGAAGCAAGAAAACCAGCCCGAGACGTACCGATCGGCATTATCACATCTCTGATTGTCTGCACGATTCTTTACATCGCCGTCTCAGCAGTACTGACAGGAATGGTTCCGACGCAATTGATTGATAAGAATGCCGGCGTGGTGAAGGCGTTCGAATATGTCGGTTTGACCTGGATGCAGTACCTGGTGGCCGCGGGCGCAATGACCGGCATCACGTCGGTGCTTTTGGTGATGATGCTCAGTCAGCCGCGTGTGATGCTGGCGCTGGCGCGCGATGGCCTGGTGCCACAGGGTTTCTTCGGCGCCATCCATCCGAAGTTCCGAACGCCGTGGAAGTCGACGATTCTAACAGGAGTGTTCGTCGCATCGATGGCGGGGTTTCTCCCGCTGACCCTGTTGGCGGAAATGACAAACATCGGCACCTTATTCGCCTTCGTGATCGTATGCGCTGCCGTGCTGGTCATGCGTAGGACAAATCCCAATGCAAACCGGCCCTTCCGAGCGCCCCTGGTTCCTCTTACGCCGATCCTCGGAATACTCACTTGCATGCTCACTGATGTTCTCGCTGCCCGCGGAGAACTGGTGGCGGCTGATCATCTGGTTATTGATCGGATTTGTGATTTACTTCGCCTACGGCCGCAAGCACAGCGTCATGAAGCACTACCTTGAGCACGAGATCAGCACGCACGGCATATCACCTGCCGGGGCGCTCGCCACCGATATAGACCTCAAGGATACTGACAAGAAGGACGATTGAACCGATAAGCACAGCAGATCTGTTCGGAACCAGTGCGCGGGTAGAATCGGCAACTCGATTCTACCCGCGTCATGTCTGCGGAAACCCCGAAGGCAAACGCCTGCAAGACAGTATCGCAGTTTGCCCGCTGGAATCTCGATATGGTTGGATATTTGTTGATCGCGGTTTGCCAGAGGCCCCAGACCGTTGGAAGAATCACGCACACGTTCAGGGTGGCGGCGCAGTTATGAGCCGGTCCAAACATTAATTCATAAGTTACAACCTAAATATAAGGACGACCGCCTGATTCGTGACCGGCGGATTCGTTGACGGGCTTATGCCTGGAAAGCTAGAATGACCCTCACGTTAGGTCATCATCTTGGGGATGTGGCGGAACTGGCAGACGCGAAGGTCTCAAAAACCTTTAAGGGTAACCTTGTGTGGGTTCGATTCCCACCATCCCCACCAGAACCAGTTGTTAGTGGTTAGACCACTGACCACCGACCACTAACCACCGACCACTAACCACTGATCGCTGGCCACTGCCTTATGAAGAAAGCCGAAATCAGTTTCGACTCAATCCCTCGCTCAGCGATATCAAATACGACATTGAAAATCTGCCTGAAGTGCGCCTTCGACGTGTTCACCAAACAGCTCAAACTCACGCCGCGGACAGCTTACTCTGAACTAAAGAAGCACGCTCCCGAAGAAGTTGACATCACCGGCGCCGCAACCTCGCGGCCGCACTTTTTCGAGACCACCAGCGTCGATCATTGCCCATACTGCAACGGCACCAAACGCTGGTTCGCTGAATTTCACATTGCTCGTATTGACGCACATCCGTCATTTGAAAAAGAACGGAAGAAACTCTGGGCAGCGCTCAGGAAACAGCCGGACCGCTTCGCGGTCTGGAGTCCCGAACGCACCCGGATGCAAATATTCTCGGAGTGGCTCGATCGATTGAACCGAAGCTTGAAGTTCGAAGATGATCAGTGGTTACTCGACGCCGCGATCTCATACATAAAGCGCTCGGCGCCCTCCAATGATTGGGACACCGTTCTATCAAGAGGGGTCCGCAGGGTCCAGATCTCCCGCCAGATGGAAGACGCCTGGCGCTACGAGGACGGACGGCTGTTTGTCTCGCCCGCGTTGTACGGCGACGTGATCATGGTACAGCACGTGATCTCACGCTCGCATCAGCACGGCGGGCGAACGTTTGAGGGAAGACTCACGTTTCAGGAGCTCATTCGGCGGCTGCGCAGGATTGGTTATTTCGAGGCGAAGGGAATCGACCCAAACGACCCCTACGAAGAGTTCGAGCACGCTATTGGCATGCTGGTTGATTCGGGACCCGGCGCCGTGTACTATGCCGTTGACCGCAAAGACTACTTGGACAAACTCAAATCCGTTTACGAGAAGAAACGAGCGAAATGAAAATCAAAAGCACCTTGATCACAACGGTAATTGCACTGATACTCGCGGCGCCGGTTGCCGCTCAGGATCCGGGTAGTTCGGGATTTGTGATCTCACTCAAGAACGGGAGCACGATTCGAGGTCGCACGCTTTCGCGCGATGAGACGACTGGCAAGCTTCGCCTGGCGATGACCGAAGAAGGCGGCGAAGCGAAGAGCTATGCCGTCATCGCACCTGAGGACACCTCGGAGATTCATTCTTCGTCCAGCGATAGCGACTCGATCAGAATAAGACTCAAGGGTGGCAGCGATCTCAGGTGCAAAGAGTTTTCGCTCAACGCCGATTCGGTCGCGGTGAAGCTGGGCTCGGCAAGTAAGGTCGAAGTCAGATGGGTCGATATCGAATCGATCAGTTTCGCACAGTGAGAAGGCGAGGGGGAGGATGGAGGAGGGAAGATGGAAGATGGAAGATAGAGGATCGAGGATGGAAGATCGAGGATAGAGGATAGAGGATGGAAGATCGAGGATAGAGAATCGATCTTCCATCCTCTATCCTCCATCCTCTATCCCCCAGTAATTCGAGCCAGCGCTTCATTCAACTCATCCCACGCCAACTTCACGTACTCGCGATCGGTACGAATATTCCCTATCGCGAGGCGTAACGTCAGCTTCCCCGAGAGCTTCGTGTGAGAGAGGAATATCCTCCCCCTGAGGTTCACTTCATTCATTAGGCGCTCGTTTAACGCGTCCAGATCAACTTCGTCTGCAAAGCCTCGCGGAAGTGCCCGAAAACACACAAGGCTGAACGGAACCGGCGCGAGCCGCTCGAAGTCAGAGCTTTGGTCAACCCAATCGGCGAATTCTCGAGCCATTGCAATCTGAAGCCGAATCCGCGATTGCAGACCTTCGACACCGAAGTAGCGCATCACAAACCAGAACTTCAACGCCCGCAATCGACGTCCGAGCTGCGGCCCGTAGTCCATGAAAGTTCTTGACCTCTTCACCCTCCACGGTCCGCAGGTATTCAGGCACCAGGCTGAATGCGGTTCGAAGTACACTCATCCTTCGACAATAGAGCACGCTGAGATCGACCGGAACAAACAGACCCTTGTGCGGATTCACCACCAGCGAGTCGGCGCGGTCGCAACCCTCCAGCACCCATCGCATCTCGGGCAGGATCGCCGCTGATCCTCCATAGGCCGCATCCGCGTGCAGCCATAAACCTTCACTTTCGCAGATGTCCGCGATCGCAGGAACAGGGTCTATGCTGCTGGTCGAAGTCGTGCCGGTCGTTGCTACAACGCAGAAGGGCCGCCAGCCGTTTGCTCGATCCTCCTGAATTGCATGCTCCAGGGCCGTCGAGTCCATTCGATACTGAGCGTCGCTTGCGATCTTGCGCAATCCGGCTTGTCCAATGCCGAGAGTAATCGCAGACTTGTCGACCGAAGAATGAACGTGTTCGGACGCGTAAATTCTGAGTTTCGCGCAGGACGCTCCGAGACCCTGTTCACGAACGTCCAAACCGGCTGCCTCACGCGCCGCGGCAATCGCGCATAGAGTCGAGATCGAAGCGGTGTCGTAGATAACTCCCTCGAAGTCCTCCGGCAACCCGATCAACTGCCGCAGCCACTCGAGCGTTATCTCTTCGAGCTCGGTTGCCGATGGGGACGTGCGCCAAAGCATCGCGTTGACATTGAACGCCGCCGACAACATCTCGCCTAGTATTCCGGGCGCGGATCCGCTGGTCGCGAAGTACGCAAAGAACCCGGGATGGTTCCAATGGGTTATCCCGGGAACGATCACGCGATCCAGGTCCGCAAGCATCGCTTCCATAGCCTCGCCGCGTTCGGGGGCTGCAGTTGGCAACGCCGCTTTCAAATCACCGGGTTGACTTTTGGAGAGAACAGGATAGCGCTCGGGGTGAGAAAGGTATTCTGCAATCCACTCGACGATCTGATGCCCGTAACGACGAAAGTCATCGGCGCTCATATCCCCGAGGGAGTCTGTTTGTGATGCCGATTCTCCGGGTTTCATTCTAATGATGGCTCCGACGGAAGCTCAACATCTTCCCCGATATCTGTTATTCACAAGGGGGTGAACCATGACCGTTGGCAAATGTAAAATGGCAAATGACGTCACCCGGCGAGCCTCACGTAGTCCGCTCGGCGCTTCATAGGGGTGAACCCCTCGGCGACAATCGCCTCACGGAGCATGATTTCGGTGGCTCTATGGTTTGCCCCCGCGGGTGTGATTACGTTCTCTTCAATCATCGTGCTGCCAAGGTCATTCGCTCCGTAATGCAAGCCTTGGCGTCCAACATCCAGGCCTTGAGTCAGCCACGACGCCTGAACGTTTGGAATGTTGTCCAGATAAAGCCTTCCTATGGCTAGCCATCTCAAATACTCATCGCCGGGAATACGATCTGGAAAACGCCTGCCGATCGGAGTGTTGTCAGGCTGAAGCGTCCACGGAATGAAAGAGACAAACCCGGGATTCCGGTCCTGAAGCTCGCGCAGTCTTTCAAAGTGCATCAGACGGTGATCGCGGGTCTCGCCCATGCCAAACATCATTGTCGCCGTAGTCGGTATTCCCAGAGTGTGCGCTGCGTCCATCACGTTCAGCCACTCTTCAGTGTTGCAGTGTGTGCGCCGCCTGTGTCGAATCTCATCGACGAGAATCTCGCCGCCACCGCCCGGTATCGAATCAAGCCCCGCTTCCCGAAGCTCGCGAAGCAGGCCTTCTATGCCAAGGCCGGTGATCTTCGCCAGATGATCGAGCTCCGGCGGCGAAAAGCAATGCAGGTGAATCTTGTATCGAGTCTTGAGCTCGCGCAAAAGCCCGGTGTAATAATCAAGCGGCAGATCCGGGTGAAGACCGCCCTGCATCAGCACTCCGCTACCGCCCAGCTCGATCATTTCCTCGACTTTTCCGTAGATCTCTTCATAGCTGTGTACATAACCCTCGGGCGAGCCGGGTTTGCGATAGAACGCGCAGAAAGTGCAGACCGAAACGCAGACGTTTGAATAATTCACGTTCCGATCCACGACGTAGGTTACGACGTCGTCCGGGTGAAGCTCCCTTCGATGTTCATCCGCCAAACGACCGAGTACCTGGGTGGGAGCCAGGTCTTCGACGGTTTTCCAATCTTCAAAAGTAAGTCGTTCGCGCGCCTCGATTCGGGCGAGCAAGTCTCCGACTTCGGTTTTTTCCAGGATGTCTTCCATAGGAGGCCTCGGCGGGATTATAGCTAACAGCGGCAGAAATCAGAAATCCGAGGCCGGAGGGCGGAAGGGAGAAGGGGAGAAATGAGAAAGGGGCGATAGGGAGCCTCGCAGAAGGGCATGGAGTTCAGGCTTCAGCCTGGTTGTGCGGGTGCCGGAGGAAAGTTACTGCCAGGCTAAAGCCTGAACTCCATGCCCCTCTGCCTTTTGCCTCCTGTTTTCCGCCTTCCGCTTCCACCTTCAGACCTCTGATCTCTGTTCATAGCCTTTTGCCTTTCATCGCGCCATATGGTAAACCGTTAGTCAGCGTCGCATTCCCGTTTTGCCGCGCTGTAGAAACCGTTGTCTCTCTCTCGAACATTAACCAATCGAGAAAAGTCACGCCGATGGACGCTTACACCAAGGTTCAAAATCTCTCACTGATCGTACAGCCAGGCGATAGCTTTTTTCCGATCGTTGATGCAATAGACGGCGCCACTACCAGCATCAAGATGACCATCTTTCGAATGAATGATCCAATTGTGCGCGAGGCGATGACCTATGCTGTGTCTCGCGGCGTCAAGGTGCAGGCACTGGTTGCCCCGGCGTCGAAGGGTTGGACCAAACGCAACAAGAGGCTCTCGGAAGAGCTGTCAAAGGTCGGCATAGAGGTCACTGTTCCAAGGGCTCGCAAGGAAAAGATCAAACGTTATCACTACAAGATCATGACGATTGACAACCAGACATCGTTGATCCTGACCTTTAACCCAACTCAAAAGAATCTTCACTATGCGCGCGACTTCGGATTGCTGATAAAAGACCAGGAGATCGCAACAGAATTGAGCCGTCTGTTTGACGCCGACTGGTCTGGAGAGACCTTCAAGCCGAGAGACCTGCCGCTGTTGATCAGCCCGTACAACAGCCGCCAGAAGTTGCTCGACCTGCTGGGCTCCGCGGAAAGGACGATTCGAATACTCGATGCAAAAGTCGAGGACCAGCAGGCCATTGGACTATTGTTGCGCAAAGCGTCGCTCGGATGCAGCATCAAGATAATCAGCGAAGATACGTCCTACAACGAGGTGGTGCCAAACTATCACGTGCGAAAGCTAGCCCGTTACAAACTGCACGCAAAGTGTGTCGTCGTTGACGGCAAAAGGTTTTTTATTGGTAGTCAGAACATTCGGCCGGTGAGCCTTGATAGCCGCCGCGAAGTAGGCCTGGTTGTGGAAGACGACGCCATGGCGCGAAAAATAGAACGGGTTTTCGACGAAGATTGGGATAACGCAACCGATATGCGAGCCGAAAGCGCAATGAGCGAAAAATGAATGAAGAGAATGAAGAATGATGAATGATGAAGAGAATGATGAATGATGAATGATGAACGATGAAGTGACGAACGATGAAGAGAATGATGAATGCGACGTACATTAGCTGCGGCAGTCCTTTAGCGTCGCCGCTGTTCGCTGCGGAATAGGCGCTCGATCTCCAGGTCGTGCAAGCGCTCGCGGTTGGCGTGGCGCTCTTCTTCCTCGCTTGCGCCACTCGCGCGCTTCAAGAGGCTCAGTGCGCGGTCCTTCACCTTCTTGATTTCCTTGCGGCCGTCTTCAAATTCAATTTCAACGGCGGCTGATTGATCCGTCCCGAGGACTCTGGTGACTGTGCCGTATAACATTCCGGCTGGCATGGCGTAGCTCACTTCGTCGCCTTTCTTGAAATCCGTTTGATGACCTCTGTTCATGCTTCTGCACCTCGATTGATTTTTGGCGTGCGCGGTTTTTGCGTTTGCATGCGTGACAAATAATGACGCATGCGTGAAAGGATTTCCGATTGTGTCCCAATCACGTTTCACTCATCGTTCATCATTCATCATTCAGCGTTCTCTTCATCGTTCATCCTTCATCATTCATCATTCATCGTTCTCTTCATCATTCATCATTCATCATTCATCAAGACGCCTAGTGAATCAGGCGAGCGATCATCTGCGACAAGGGGCTGTCGCGGAAGCTAACCGGTTGATAGACAATCAGGTACCCAATTCGAGCGATGCCGTAAACAATAAACCCTAAAGCGAAACCCCGCACCAGGTTGAGACGCCGTGCGATCTGATCCAGCAACTGAACCGCATAACTCTTGTTCAACAAAACCAATGCTGATCTCATCCACAGAAAGAACAAGACCAGAAACAGGGGCGGTCCCAGCAGGTTGAACCCAAACGCGCCGGCAATCTCGCCTTTGCCCAGCGCACAGAATGAGTGCGTCAGGCCACACCCCGGACACGGCAAACCCGTGAAATTCTTGAAGCCACAGATGGTGAAGTACGCCCCCTCGGGAGGGGTGAGCAGAAGGCTCGCCAGGAACACAACGAAGAGTCCGCTCAGACCAAACACCGCGAGCCTCCTCGAAGGCTGCTCCACGCCTGGATGAGCCTCCTCAGTGTTCTGTCGGGTGATTGCCGAGTCGATCTCCATAGCGCCCTGCTCAGAATCTCAGACTCGTTCGGCTATTCAGGGTACCCTGCCGATCTGAGATGAAATCCTCAACCAGTTTTACGAACTGGCGGCGATATTCTAGCATAGGCAAGAATCCACAGTCGCGCATCGTCGCCAGCTTCCCTGCCCCCGAGTGTGAGAACAGCCGTCTCGCCTCGGCCGCGCCCTTCTTATCTTTCTCGCCACAGATGAACAGGACCGGAGAGATCGTTCGGGTGATCACGTCTTCGAGGGTCGCAACCGCATCGCCGGTCGAGGCCGAAAGCGCGGTCTCATAGGCGGCGCGCGGACTGAGTTCCGCAAAATCATTGAAGAGCCGGTCACGATATGGTTGGGGGGCTCGCCGGAATCGCCTCGCAACCAGATTGCGCAAAAGCGGATAGGCGGCAAGCTCGCGCAGCGCAAGTGAGGCAGGGGTGAAGACCGCGAGGCTCCTGACGTCATCTTGCGATAAGCCAGGCCGCGGGCTGACGACAACCAGTGAATTCATGTCTTGCGGGTGGCGGTCGGCATCGACCGCGGCGATCAGCGAGCCGATCTCGTGCCCGACGATCGTAGCATCGAAGATCCCCGCAGCCTCGAGCAGAGCATGCAGGTCGTCGACATGATCTTCGATCGTAAACGTTGCGCGGACCGAAGACGGCTGCGAACGCCCGACCCCGCGCGAGTCATAAATGAGGCAGCGATGTCTATGCTTAAGCATGGCCAGCGCAGGCCGCCAGCATTCGCACGACACCGCCCATCCGCTTATGAAAACAATGGGCGGTCCCTCACCGGCGAGTTCGTAATAAAGCGGTCCGTTGTTGGTTCTGAGGAACATATCGAGACGTTGATTCTGCACTGCGAAGCTCCTTGATGCAATCCGCGTCAAGGAAGCGGTCGCAGTTCGCCCGGCGGGACGGAAGCACCTCGCGATCTACGCGCCGTTCGGCTCGCTGATCAGCGATGAGAGGCGAAACGCCAGTCGGCGTAAAACAGCGGTTTCTGGTGATCGAGCCATATGGCGCAAATCAGTCTGAACTGCCAATCCAATCTCATTTTCTTGACAGCCCTTGCGACGACTAAGTAACATTCGCGTTTGTCTCAACCGCCGGAAACTCAGCATGGAAGCAAATGACGAGGAGTTCATGCGCGAGGCGCTCGCTCAAGCCGAGGCTGCCCGCGAAGAGGGTGAAGTCCCTGTCGGCGCGGTTGTGATCCTCGACGGCGGTTTGATCGCTCGTGGCCGCAACGCTGTGATCGGATCCAGCGATCCGACCGCGCACGCCGAGATCGTAGCTCTGAGAGAAGCCGCGCGAGTCGTTGGTAACTACAGACTCACGAGCGCTACGGTGTACTCGACGCTCGAGCCTTGCGCGATGTGCGCCGGTGCAATAGTCCACGCAAGGATCGCGAGGTTGGTCTACGGGGCTAGAGATCCCAAGGCCGGCGCAGTCGAGACTCACTTTGGGATTTGCACGGCGGAGTTTCTGAATCACCAGGTGAGCGTGGAAGGCGGCATCCTTGAGGCTGAATGTCGGCGGGTGCTACAATCCTTTTTTCGCGACAGACGTGGTCTTCAACCAGATGCGGAGAGGTGCGAGAGTGGTTGAATCGGGCGGTCTCGAAAACCGTTGAACCCGCAAGGGTTCCGTGGGTTCGAATCCCACCCTCTCCGCCACGTCAGAAACGATGAACTATGAACGCTGAGCGATGAACATATATTCATCATTCAGCGTTCCGCATTCATCATTTTTCTTGGAGAGGTGCAGGAGTGGCTGAACTGGCAGCACTGGAAATGCTGTGTACGGGAAACTGTACCGTGGGTTCGAATCCCACCCTCTCCGCCACATCAGAAACGATGAACTATGAACGCTGAGCGATGAACATGTATTCAGCGTTCCGCATTCATCATTTTCATTTATCAGGCTCCGGACGCCGTGCAATCGCGAGGCTGCAAACCCCGCCAGGCCGGGAACGGAGCAACGGTAGCGGACCTCGGATGTGCCGCGGCCTCTCCGGAGCCTGACCACTTCTTGCGCGCGCAGGAGACACGCCATGCTGATGATTGTAATGTCCCTGGCCATCTCGCTCGTTCCTATACACCCTTTTTGCTCTGATCCCCGGCAGGAGGATAACCTCAATCGCAGTCGTCAGCAGGTGAGAAAGGACTCGATACCTCCGATAGTTTCGACCACTATGCATCCCTCTCTTTCGTTGACATCAGTCGCCCTACCTCTCGGTGCCGACGCATGGGCGCTTCAGATAGATTCCGGTGGTGGGTTCACCGGATCAGGACGAGGAGATCTAACGTTGAGGTCTGACGGGGTGCTGACCTGGAGCGCCGCGGATGATGCCTGTAGCAGAAAGCTCAGCGACGAAACGATGCACGCTCTGACCACGATTGTTCTCGCGGCAGATGCTTCCACGACCGGAAGCGAAGAATCGCTAAGCATTCTGTGCGGCGATTGCTATACAAACTCCATGATCTTGCAGCACCGTGAAACCGATGGTGCTATTCGGACATCCTCGGCGCGGTGGGATGACGTAAGTCAAGCTAAGGTCTCCGCCGCCATGATCACCGTCTACGAAACAATGATGGCGTTTAAAGGATGCAGCTTCTAATCAGACTGCCCCGGAGCCGCCGAACCCGAAACAATGGCTGATTCACACGTACTAGCGCGAAAGTTCAGACCTCAGAAGTTCGATCAAGTCATCGGGCAGGACGCGATCACCCGCACGCTTAGTAACGCGGTTAAGAATGACCGCGTTCATCACGCCTATATTTTCACTGGAGCTCGCGGGGTCGGGAAAACAACGACGGCTCGCATTTTTGCGAAGGCGCTCAATTGCGCGAAGGGTGTGACGGCTGAACCTTGCGATTCCTGCGACTCGTGTCTGGACATCGTAGCCTCACGCTCGATGGATGTGCTCGAGATCGATGCCGCGTCAAACACCGGCGTGGACAATGTGCGCGACGTCATCATCAATTCGATCTCGATTGCGCCCGCGCGCGACCGCCACAAGATATTCATCATCGATGAAGTCCATATGCTCTCGGCGCAGGCTTTCAATGCTCTACTCAAGACCGTCGAGGAGCCGCCACCCCGCGTAGTCTTTATCCTCGCCACCACGAATCTCGAAAAGGTGCCCGAGACAATCTTGTCGCGCTGCCAGGTATTCGAGTTTCGCACCATCACGCTCAAGCAGATCGTCGGGCAGCTCCGCTCAATCGCAGAGAAGGAGGGAGTCGGCATCAGCGACGCGGCATTGCTTGCGATCGCCCGCGCCGGTGAAGGTTCGATGCGAGATGCCGAGTCTGCTCTTGATCAGGTAATCAGCTTTGCGGTGGGCGCGACAATAACCGACGACGATGTGTCTGATGCGCTGGGGCTCGTAGACACTGAGACTCTCAACCAAACTCTTCAAGCAATCGCAGATCAGGAAGCCGGGGCTTTGGTTCGCACTGTCGATGACGTTGTCTCGCGCGGCTATGATCTTCGCAATTTCTGCCGCGAGATGATGGTTCACATTCGCGCGCTGCTGGTCGTCAAGATCGCCGGCTTCGACTCTGAACTTGTCCAACTGCCCGAAAGCGAAGCCGACAACCTCAAACGGCTTGGCGAACATTTCTCTGAGCAGGACTTGCTGCGCTTCTTTTCAATATTGACAAAAACCGAACAGGACATTCGAACCTCGTCGCAGCCGCGATTTCAACTCGAGATTGGACTGGTGAAGCTGGCGCAGGCGCGCAGACTTTATCTGCTTGAAGAAGCTCTCGGTCGTATCGAAGCCCTTGAATCGAGATTGGGTGGAGGGGCTGTGACGTCGATTCCTTCGGTAGCGCGCGGACCGCAAAAGGCTCTGGCCTCGGTCCACCCGGCAACACCAGCCCGCGCTCCCGCGCCGCCGATGCGCGGACGCGACAGGCAACAAAGTCCGGCCAGACCCCAGGCGCGAGGGCCCGAAAAATCACCATTTGACGAAGTTCACGCCTCGCCTGAAGCAACTGCCGCGAACGCAACTCCGACTCGATCGACCGGTCGCCTGGAAGTTCAGCCAGTGCCCGAACCGGCGCCGGTTGGAACGCTATACGACGTCGCGCCTGAACGGCCCTCAATCGCCGCACCCTCCGCCCCCGAGAGAAGTCCTGTTGAGAAGATCAAAGATGCGCTCGAGGCGAAGGGTAAGACGAGAGTTGTGGCCGCTCTCGATAAGGGAGCAATCACGATCGAAGGCGACCATCTGTGCGTAACCTATGCGCCCGAGAGCGGCAACTACAAGACCGAAATTGAAGATCGCAACCGGCGCATTTCCATAGAAGACGCCAGCGAACAGGTGCTTGGCAGCAGGCTTTCCCTCAGGGTTTCGATCTCTGGCCAGGAGGTCAGTATGGTTAGCGGCGGCGAGCGCGCTAAGGAGAAAGGTGGCGAACGCGCACCTCAGCGAAAAGTGAAGGCGAAAGCAGCGCCCGAGGAGCAGCCCAAGCTTCAAGCGCTCCTTGATAAGTTTCACGGCGAGGTCATCGAGGTGATAAAACCCAAACAGTAGTTCTCATTCCACATCAATTCGATTGGTTGAACGCAGGAGGCAATGATGAAATTTCCAGGCGGGTTGGACTTGCAGGAGATGATGAAGCAGGCGCAGCAAATGCAGGAAGACATGCAGCGCGAGATGCAACGGGTTCGGGTGACCGCGAGCGCCGGGGGCGGAGTCGTCACTGTCGCGATGAACGGCTCGAAGGAACTTACCGAACTAAGGATTGATCCTGAAGCGGTGAAGAGCGGCGACGTTGAGATGCTTCAGGACTTGATCCTTGCAGCCGTCAATGAAGCGTCACGAAAGGTCGACGAAGCGATGAGGGGAAAGCTCGGTTCGAAGTTCGGAGACATGGGCCTTCCTGACGGGCTGCTTTGAGTTCCTCCCTGGCAGCGCAGGCATCTCTGCCGGCCGCTTTTCACCCACACCACGAGCAGGCAGGGATGCCTGCGCACCCAGGGCGCCACCGCAGGACGTCCTTACAGGTCTATCGATGCTCGACTACGCAGAACCCGTAACAAAGCTTATTGACGAACTGCAGAAGATGCCGGGTGTCGGGGCAAAGTCAGCTCAGCGCATGGCGTTTCACATCCTGAGAGCCGACCGCGCAGAGACTGACCGCTTGATCGAAGCAATTCAGGAAGTAAAAGATAAGATCATCTTCTGTTCGCTCTGCAACAACATCACCGACGTGGACCCTTGCCGCTATTGCACGAGCCCGCAACGAGACCGCCGAATCATTCTGATTGTGGAAGAACCATTCAACCTGGTCACCGTGGAAAAGACACGGGAGTATCGCGGCCTCTATCACGTGCTGCACGGTGCGCTGTCGCCTATACGCGGGATCGGGCCCGATCAACTAAGGATCAAAAACCTGTTCGAGCGGCTGCGAGTGGAGGAAGTGGAAGAGATTATCCTCGCCACCAACCCAAACACCGAAGGCGAAGCGACCGCGAACTACCTAACAAAGCTGCTAAAACCGTTAGGTATGCGAATCACTCGTATCGCGATGGGTGTCCCCGTAGGATCGGATCTCGAATACGCAGATGAAGTGACGATGCATAAGGCGCTGTCCAATCGCATCGAGTTATAGTCACGGCGCTTGAGATGGTTTGAAGACAGTATGGTCCAAATCGACGCATTGATCCTGTTTGCCTGAGGATTTGGTCCTCACCTGGCTCCTTCACACCCATATTTCTATAGTTTTCCCCGCTTCTAATGGACTCAAAGTTGCCGCCACTTGGTAGGGCGATCCGGTTCACGATCAAGTCCTATATGGGCGATAGCAGCGAGCGAGGTCTTTGCGAGGAGAGGAAATCATGTACGACTTTGAGGTGGTAGTCGAGAACAAAGGAATGCAAGCCAACGGAAAATCGGTAAAGGTTTTGCTGGTTGATGATGAGGCCACTATGCACGAGCTTCTCGAACTGGCACTAAAAAGCACCGAGTATTCCCTTGTATCAGCGGTGAATGTTGACGAAGCAATGAAAGAGATAGGGTCATCGTATCCGCCGGACATCGTCATTACCGATGCCTTGATGCCGGGCCGGAGCGGGTTCACTCTGATCACGTCGCTCAAATCGAATCCAGCCACTTCGGACATACCAATCATCTTGTGGACGATATTGGAAGACGTAAACGGCGCAGTGATGGATTCGAGCGGCAAGGCTGACCTGACGATGACCAAGCCATTCAATCTGCCGAGTCTACTAGCCAACCTAGCGAGAGCGAGACTGTTGATCAAAACAAGCGTCGATATATCGTTCTAGCATTTCCCGCCCCAAATCCTCTTCAGTCATTCTCACAATCCGGCGACCAAGGCGCTGAGCTCGGGCTGAAGACGCGCGATTTCATTTTCCAACGTCGTCAACTCAACTTCCGCGGAAAGCAATTCGGACGCTCGTCCCATTGCTTCCAAACGAGTCGCGGCGCGGATGGCGTGGTCGGTAAGGAAGTTTGATGCGGCGCCCCTTAGAGTGTGAGCGGCGATTCTGAGTGCACCGCAATCGCCGTCCGCGACGGCGGTACGAATGTGCGATATTAGATCTGGACAGTTCTTGAGAAAGACTCTTACGACAGCCTGGAGCAGTTCGCCGTTGCCGCCGACGCAGTCCAGCATAGCCGCGCGATCCAGTAGGGTGACGTTTTCTGCCTCCTCAGGTGCGTGGCGCGCGGTTTTGCTAAGGGTCGGCCCGAGGCCTTCAATGGCATCGAGCAGATCTTTAGCGCGGACCGGTTTTGGCAGATAGCTATCCATTCCAGCATCGATACAGCGCTGGCGGTCTCCGTTCATCGCGTGAGCGGTCATTGCGATGATTGGGATGTGGATACCCGTCGCACGCTCCCGCGCCCGGATTTCCGCCACGGCCTCGAATCCCGTCATAATCGGCATCTGAACATCCATCAGGATGAGATCAAACAGTTTCCCACTTTCCAGTACGCTGAGGGCAATTCTGCCGTTGGCGGCGACCGTGACAGAGTGACCGTGCTGTGCGAGAATGCCAACCGCCACGCGCTGATTGATCTCGTTGTCTTCGGCTAGCAAGATGCGGAGTTGTGAGTGAGGTGAAGGGGGTGTTCTAGAAGGAACCTCCGGACGATTTGCCACCGGCCTCGTCTTACCATCAAGAGCCGCTATGATTACATCGAGCAACTCAGACGGATTGATAGGTTTTGTCAAACAGCCGGCTATCCCGAGATCCTGCCGACAGACATTGAAGGAGCTGTCCGTGCGCAGCATGAGAATGACCTGTCCCGCCAAGCCGCGATGCAGCTTGATTTGTTCGGCTACGCGGAAGCCGTCCAGGTCAGACAGGTCTGCATCAAGCAGGACGACTGCGAACGGCTCACCACGGTCCCTTGCGAGATTCAGAATAGTGAGCGCCCCGCGGCCGGAGTCGGCACCAGAGGGCTTCATCTGCCATTCGGAGAGGACGTCCTGGATCAGCTCACGATTTGTCGCGCTCTCGACGACCACCAGTACCGACAGATCTCTTAGCCTTGCGAAAAATGGGGGCGGGAGCGCAGGCTTCACGATACTCTGTACTTTGAATCGCGCGGTGAAATGGAAGGTGCTGCCCTCGTTAAGGTTGCTCTCTATCCATATACGGCCCTGCATTTTTTCGATCAGTCTGGCCGATATGCTCAACCCTAGACCAGTACCGCCATATTGGCGCACGGTGGAGCCGTCGGCCTGAACGAAGGGCTCAAATATCAGCTTCTGGTTCTCGGGTGAGATGCCGATGCCAGTGTCAGTCACAAGAAAGTGCAACAGGGCTTCGTCGTTTTCGCCGGAAATCTTTTCAACCCTTAAAACAACTTCCCCGCTCTGGGTAAACTTGACGGCATTACTAACCAGATTGACTATGATCTGGCGTAGACGGCCCGAATCTCCAATAAGCGCGTCGGGCACATCGCGGGCGGCGTGATAGAGGAGTTCGAGTCCTTTGACATGAGCTCGATTAGCGAGAGCGTTCATTGTCTCGCTGAGCGTTTCGCGCAGGTCGAAATCGATGTCGGCAAACACCAGCTTACCGGCCTCTATCTTCGAGAAGTCAAGGATATCATTGATGATGACAAGCAGCGATTCGGCACTCGCCAATATCGCCTCGCCGGTCGCTTTCTGGTTGGCGGACAGATCGGTGGCCAGGAGGAGTTCAGTCATTCCAATTACGCCATTCATCGGCGTTCGAATCTCGTGGCTCATGTTGGCGAGGAACTCCGACTTTAGCCTGGCCGATTCCAGTGCGCTGTCGCGCGTTCGGTGAAGTTCCGTCAGCATGAGCTTTCGCTCACTAATGTCGTGAAAAATGCCGCGCGCCGAGGTAGGTTGCCCGTCCTTGAAGCTGCATGTGATATTTCCCTCGACAGCAATTGCACGCTTGTCTTTGGTGATAAAGGTGGCTTCAAAGTAGTCAATCCGTTCGCCGGCGACCGCACGGGTAAACACCTCGAAGCATTTAGCCCGGCTGGTGGGTGCGACGATGTCGAAGAACGAGAACCGCCTCACTTCTTCGTCGTCATATCCCAGGATTCGCTTCCAAACGCTATTCACATAGACTATCAGGCCATCAGGATTGGCAATCTGAATAAGATCGCTGGAGTTTTCGAACAGGTCACGATATCGCTCTTCGCTTTCTCGCAGCGCCTTCTCGAACAATTTGCTTTCGGTAACGTCGTGCGCGTGCCCCAGTATGTATGAGGGCTTGCCCGGTTCCACCTGAAGCGAGTTGGTGTATTCCCAGATGGACTCGCGACCGTCCTTTCTTAGGATGCGCATGAAGCCAGTGCTGACCTTGTCTTGCTGGATAAGCACGAGGTAGTGGCCGTACAGAGAGTGAACCGCTGAAGGTAGAAGCTCGCTCAGGTTCCTTCCGATCACCTCTTCAGGTCTGTAGCCAAGCGCGTGTGCCGCCGCGGGATTGATGCTCAGCAAGATCCCGTCAAGGTCATGGGTGCAGATTAAGCCCAGGCTATCGTCCACAAGAGCCCGGTAGCGCTCTTCAGATTCCCTCAACTCCTCCGCACTCCGCTTCCGCTCGGAAGCGTGTCGAATGGATCTTTCCAACCCCGATGCTGTGATAGTTCCCTTGACCAGATAATCGGCAGCACCCGCGGTGATCGCCGCAATATCGATTTGACGCTCTCCCTGCCCGGTCAGCATGAGCACTAACGCGTCAGAGCCGCTTGCGACTACCAGACGCACAAGGTCCAACCCGTCGTATGCCCCGAGGCTATAGTCTATGAGATAGATTTCGTGCCGGCATTCTTTGATGGTCTCAATCGCAGCCGTGTAACTGCTTTCCCAGTCGAGATCAAAGTTACCTCCTTCGATACTCGCAAGCAGGTTCCGGGTGATCACATAGTCATCCTCATCATCATCGACGAGGAGAATCTTGACGGATTTTGTGTTCACTTCATGCTCCGATTCTCGCCGGGCAAATCGACGATCTCGATCCAGTATTTCCGCAGAACCTGAAGCACATCGACCAGCGCTCCAAGGGTGACCGGCTTTGTGATGTAAGAGTTAGCGCCAAGATCGTAGCTATTGCGGATATCTTCGTCACTTTCTGATGTTGTTAGGACGACAATTGGGATTTGGCGCTGCTCAGGATTTGCCTTAATCTCTCGAAGCGCCTCTCGCCCATCCATTCGTGGCATGTTCAGATCGAGCAATACGACTGCCGGGCGCGGCGCGGATTCCGGATCACTGTACCTGCCCGCTTGGGTAAGGTACTCGATCAACTCCTCGCCGTCTTCCACAAAGCGTAGATCAGTGTCCGCTCTGACTTTGTTCCACGCTCTTCTGATAAAGCTCCGATCATCCTCATCGTCATCCGCCACGAGGACTGTCAGAGTCGTTCTGCTAGCACTCATAGTGTTTCCTTCTCACAGTTCTTCTTGTTGGAATCGCGTCAGGGCTAATGAAATCCGCGCGCGATATGCTCTGGGGCAGCATTAAGTACTCGGCTGTCCGGCGGCAGGTCGCAACTCGACAATCTCAATCCCGTATCGCCCAAGACCTCTGAGCACATCGACCAGCGCTTCAAAGGTTACGGGTTTTGAGATAAAAGAGTCTGCGCCAAGATCGTAGCTACGCAAGATATCTTCCTCAGCTTGAGAAGCTGTGAGTACAACGACTGGTATTTCCTTCAGTTCAGGATGGGCTTTGATCTCTCGAAGCACCTCTCGCCCGTCTTTTTTGGGTATGTTAAGATCCAGCAAAATTACTGCGGGTCGCGGCGCCGAAGCAGGTTTGGCATACTTGCCTGTGTGATTGAGATACTCAGTCAACTCCTCGCCATCATCGACGAACATAAGATCATTCGCCACGCGGCTTTTCTCCCAGGTTCTTTTGATAGAGCTCCTGTCATCCCTATCGTCATCCGCTACAAGGACAGTCAGAGTTTCTCTGTTACCACTCATGTGTTACTCCTTTGTTCGCTCTACCGGAATATCACCGGGCTTGGATCGCTCAGACCTGGCAGGCTTTCAACAGCCTGCTAGATGTGCTCCCGAGGCAAATGAACGGTCTCAATCCAGTATTCCCTGAGAACTTGAAGCACATCGACAAGCCCTCCAAAAGTCACGGGTTTGCTAATAAAGGAATTCGCCCCGAGCTCATAGCTGCGACAGATGTCTTCGTCGGCTTGCGATGTCGTCAGCACGATGATGGGTATCTGGCGCACCAGAGGATCGGCCTTGATCTCTCGAAGGGCCTCTCGCCCGTCTTTCTTTGGCATGTTCAGATCGATCAACATCACCGCCGGGCGGGGCGCGGATTCAGGGTCACTGTACCTGCCCGCGCGATTAAGGTACTCGATTAGCTCTTCTCCATCCTCTACAAAGCGTAGATCGTCCATCGCGCGACTCTCTTTCCAGGCCAGTGCAGGCTGACAGCGCCCACTCCGGCGCGAGGACCCCTTCATGCCCTTCATGCCCACCCGTCAGCTACAACCCGTTCTCCAAAACGCGGATGAGCGTAGCGCGCAGTTCCTGAAGCTCATACGGTTTGTTCAGGAACGCCTGAGGCCGTTCGTGATGATCGCCTGCCAAGGCCTGGGCCTCACAGTAGCCGCTCGCCAGAATCACCGGGAGGCCGGGCGCAAGCTTCCGCAAGGCTACCATGGTCTCCCAGCCATCCATCCTCGGCATGGTCAGGTCACACAGCACGCAACGGATTTGATCCCGATTTTTCGGCATGCTCGCCCGAACCATGGGCAGCAGCCTTTGGCAGCTCTCGGAAATGTCCAATCGCTCTCGTTTGGCGGGCACCTGGCCAAGGTAGGTGAGCATCAGGCTGCTCACCCTCCGCCGCCGCCAACCAGGGACGCATGGTGGACATTCTCCGCGCCATAGATGCCGAGTTGAGAGCGGGGCAAGGAACACAAGGCTTAGTGTCTAAGTGCACCTATTAATTTGCGCGTATCAAGATGATATCACAACGCGGTTCCGAGAATGCCGACTCTGCATATGAACATCCGCCGACTCGGGGAGACTCAATTTGGCTGACAACTGATTCCGCATATTCCTGTCCCCTGCTCTCCAGAACCGGCGCGTTTGTTGGATGTGTGGATCAGCGACAGGCCGCACTCAAAAAATGTTGTGCTGGGTCTGACACTATTTTTTCAAATTTACGGTTATCGAGGATTACTCCGTCATCCCACGCCGTTTGCCCCACATGGCTGGCGGCAAGCGCGGATCGTGCCCCACCAGCCGTGCCACCCGGCCTCCGGCTTCCATACGCGCAAGAAAGGCAGCGCGGGGGGTAATCGCAGCGCTTTGTTGGCGCTTCAGCCAACTCGCCAGCCCCCATGCCTCCGAATCAAGACCTCGCAAGTCGTAGAGGTTTTCCATTCTGCATCGCCCTGAGACGATTTCTCCTCGAATGGAAAATGCACCGCCAAACCGATATGCGTTGATGCGGTTGCGGGCACGGTTCGCCCACGCTGGCCGCACGAAGCAGTCGAAGTTCACGGGACGGAACCCGTCGAACCACAGCGACGCGCGCAACCGGTCGCGCTCGGCGCGATTCGTTGGCAGGCGAGAGGTCAACATGTACCAGGTGTTGTCCCATCGACCTTCGTATCCTCCATCAGGCGGGCTTTGATTCCGGTGACAACCCGGCTTTGCGCCGCGGAGGGCGAATAGGTCGCCTGTCGGACCGGCTACGGCGCGCCAGTGAGCCCTCATTGACCATTCGGGTCAGATGGCTTTTTAAATTGCTGGCAGACAAGCCGAGCGGCTCGGCGAGCCGGATCTTGAGGGCGGTCAAGGCTCGGTGGGCCAGGACCGGCATTCCGAGAATTGTTGTTCGGGCCGGTGACTGCATTTTATGATTGCATATATCATCATATGTGCAACGATGTGCAACTATGCAATCCCATTCCTCATATAAAAATTGTCAATCGTGCGGCATGCCGCTACGGCGCGATGAAAGAGGCGGCGGAACGAATGCCGACGGCTCAAAAAGCACGATGTATTGCTCGCACTGTTTCGAAGCTGGTCGGTTCACGTTGCCGGACCTCTCCGCGCAGGAAATGCAGGTGCGTGTGAAGGGTAAACTCGAGCAACTCGGCTTGCGCCTTCGCCGGGTGGCTATTCACGCCAACATTCCAAAGCTCGCGAGATGGAAAGACTCGGGCTCAACGTTCTCCCGAAGTAGCCTCTCTCCGCCACAGAGCAGGCGTTCAAACAATGATCCCGGACGGAGATGCCAGCCTGAAACTCAACAAGGGGTCTTGCTGATCTTGCGGCAATTTTCCCCTGTGACCGGCTTCGCCGGGCGAGTCGGACTGCGGAAATAACGTTCGCGTCAGGTCCGGCTGCCGCAAGGCGCTGCTCGGGCGCGCCGGGTATTCCTTTGCCCGTGAACCTCGAATCGCAACGGCAGGTCGCGGCAACCCGTGGGAGTCCGTGGGCATTTTCAGCCTTTGCCTTTTCCGGCGTTTCCGGCGGCCATGCTTTGCATTTTGGCTTCAGTCAGCTAAACCTCGCGGCAGCACAAATGAAAACACACCGAATCCTGATCTGATTGGTTCTTTCTCGCTGGTATGCGCCTGTCTCAACGCTGCCGAACCCGCGCCGGGCAAGCAGGTCGAGCAAACCCTGAAAACGAGCGAGGGAAAGTCTATTTCCTACCTGCTTTACCTGCCGGAAGGTTATGGCGCTTCGACAACAAACTGGCCGCTGATGCTCTTCTTGCATGGCCGCGGAGAGAGTTACGGTCCGCTGAACCTGGTGGCCAAGTCGGGACCACCGCATGGCGGCTCGCGGTGACTCGCTGCCGTATATCATCGCGTCGCCACAGTGCCCCGGCCAGGAAGCGTGGCAGCAACCAGGCCAACAAGCGTTGCTCGTGGCATTATTGGACCACATCACCAATAGCCTCCGGATGGATACCAACCGCGTTTATTTAACAGGGTTGAGCATGGGCGGGTTTGGCTCCTGGCGATTGGCCGCGATCACCCGGAACGATTTGCGGCGGTCGCGCCTATCTGTGGCAGCGGCCGTCCACAGGATGCCTCGAAGCTCAAGGACCTGCCGATTTGGGTCTGGCACGGGACGGACGACAAAGCGGTGCCGGTGGCGAGTCCTCAACAGAAATGGTGGACGCGATTCAAGCAGCGGGCGGGACCAAAATATGTACACCACGCTGGAACATGTAGGTCACAATTCCTGGGAAGCCCGTACACCACGCCGGAATCGTGGTCGTGGATGAGCGCGCAGAAGCAATGACCGAGGCAATCCCAACCAACCGAGTAGAGCACAAAGCCGTTGTTGTCGCACAATCGGTAGCACGGCGGTTTTCCCGTAAGGATATCGCGCGGGAGCTTCGGTGCGAATTGCGGAACCAGGTCATCCAGTTTCTCGGGATAGCGGCCGCAAACCAGGCGGTAACGTTTGAGCGCGCAGGCAATGAATGCCTAATTGCTGGAATTGCGGTTTCCGTCGTTGCCAACCGACCGGCGGCGTGTACACAATACGTTCCCGATGACAAAGCCATTGATTACATTCCTATTGGCTGCCGCGCTGGGCTTCCCTTTCAGTTGCACACTTGCGGTGTCAGGCGAGGCGAAACCATCCATAGAAAGAGCCCTTTCGGTTCCACGAAGAATGGTGAAGCGGTTGAATTGTTCACCTTGCGCAACAATCACGGGCTTACCGCCAAAGTAATGACCTATGGCGGAATCATCTATTCGCTGGAAGCGCCAGATAAGAACGGGAAGTTCGAGAATGTCACCGCCAACCGGCCAACCCTGGCGGATTATGAAAAGAAGAGCGCTGCCTTTGGCGCCTTGTTGGGCCGTTTTGCCAATCGAATTGCGGGCGCGAAATTCAGCATTGATGGCACGGAATATTCCGTGACACAGAATGCGGGCAAAAACCACATTCACGGCGGCGCGCGAGGATTCGACAAACGGGTCTGGACTCCCGAACCGATTAGCGGGGATGGGTTCGCGGCGTTGAGGCTTACGTACCTCAGCAAGGATGGCGAAGAAGGCTATCCCGGCAACCTCAAGTGCGTGGTGCGTTACGAGTTGAACGACCGGAATGAATGGAAAACAGAATACGAGGCCACCACCGATAAACCCACGCCAATCAACCTCTCCAACCATGCTTATTGGAACCTGGGCGGGGCTTACTCAGGGACCGTGCTCGATCACGTGCTGACGCTCAATGCGGACAGATACCTGCTGGCGGATGAAGCGTTAATCCCCACCGGGGAAATTCGCGGTGTGGAGGGCCACTCCGGTGGATTTTCGCTCACCGCATCCGGTGGGGGAGCGCATTGGTAACATCAAGGAAAAGCAATTCAACGGCGGCTACGACCATTGCCTGGTATTAAATCACAAGTCTCCCGGCGACCTCACCTTCTGCGCGCGCCTCAAAGACCCGAAGTCCGGCCGGGTCCTGGAGGTTTTCACGACCGAACCTGGCGTGCAGATCTATAGCGCGAATTTCGGCTCCGGCTCCTTCGAGGGGCCGAACGGATACCCGTATCCAAGACACTTGGGGCTTTGCCTCGAAACTCAGCACTTTCCCAATTCGCCGAACCAGCCGAGTTTTCCGAGCACGATCCTGAGGCCGGGCCAGACCTTCCACTCAACTACGGTTCACAAATCAGCCCTGAGGAATGACTCCCAATGACTCCCGGCAGCTCAACTTTGGGCTTTCCATTTTCTTCCGAACGAACAAACCATCGAAATCCTGACCAAACAATACATGAACACAAGCGACTCGACCACCTCAGCCTCCGTCGGTAACTCCTCGACCAGTTCGATCACGCGCAGGAAATTCATTGCGGGGACTGGCGCGTCGGTCCTCCGCTTTCAGCGTGATGCAACCGGAATTAGCGCGCGGCACGGAAGCCAACTCAAAAATCAACATCGGTCTGATCGGTTGCGGCGGTCGGGGGCGCTGGAACCTTGACCTTTTTCATGAGCACGGCGGCTACAACGTCGTGGCCGTCCAGGACTACTTCCAGGACCGAGTGGACCAGGCTGGGGAGAAATTCAAACTTCCGGCAGGAAAGCGTTATACCGGGTTGTCGGGATACCAGCGTTTGCTCGAGGCAGAACCTCGATGCCGTGGTCATAATCAGCCCGCCGTATTTCCATCCGGAACAACCGCCGCGGCGGTGGACGCCGGAAGGCACGTTTACCAGGCGAAACCGATCGCCGTGGATGTGCCGGGATGCACTTCGATTGCGGACAGTGGCAAAAAGGCCGCGGAACAAGCGCGTTTTCCTCGTG
Organism: Blastocatellia bacterium; assembly: GCA_963737945.1. GTDB lineage: Bacteria > Acidobacteriota > Blastocatellia > UBA7656 > UBA7656 > Onstottus_A. The sequence continues at coordinate 253,107 of CAVTUR010000003.1, forward strand.
GATTTCCAAACGCGCGCGAACAAAGCGTACCAGGAAGCGGTAGCGAAGGTTCATGCGGGTAATCTTGGCAAACTCATAGTCGTTGAAGCTTCCTATCAATGCAACCCTGATGTTCGAGAATCTCGACCGCGACCTGCGCAAAGACCCCGATAACGCCGAATTGCGCCTGCGGGCATGGGCGATTGACCGCGCGCTTTCCGGCGATGTCATTACCGAGCAAAACATCCACGCGCTCGATGTTGCCTGCTGGATGCTGAATTCCGGATCCCATCCGCGCCTATGGCGCCGGCGGATAAGCAGGCGTGAGTTCATCGGCAACTGCTGGGATCATTTCGCCGTCATTTTCCATTTCCCGAACGACACTATCTGCAGCTTCAATTCCCGCCAATCCGGCTTCGCCTACGACGACATCATGTGCCGCGTTTATGGGTTGAACGGGACCGTGGATACTCATTATGCGGGCAAAGTCACGGTGCATACGCGCGATTTCCGCAGCGATGGAGACTCGGGCAGCCTCTACAAAGACGGCGCGGTCGCCAATATCGCGACTTTCCACGATTGCGTCACCAAGGGTGATTACAGCAACTCGACGGTCGCGCCCAGCGTTCGCAGCAATTTGACCACCATCCTGGGCCGCGCCGCGGCTTACAAAGGTGGCGAGGTCACCTGGAAGGATATGATGAGCGCGAATGAAAAGCTGGAGGCGAATTTGAAGGGGTTGAGGGCCTAGCCCGGATGCTGAGAAGGCTGTGGGAAAGAAGACAAACACGCGTGGTCCCGAGGGCGCGAAGCGTCTTGGAGAGCGGCGGGAAGCGCTCATCTTTGCCCACAAATATCTGGTGATCGCAAATCGGCGCTTGGCACTATTTGTCGGATCCTCCGCGGTCAGGGGTTTTGTCGGATCCGCCCTGTTAGCCCAACCCGCTGAAGGCTCATAGCCCGCAGTTGCACCCGAAGCTGCTTCGCCAGATTCTCAGGCGCCTCTTTGCCGCTGGTCAGCGTGTCAATCGCACCTCTGAAAGAGACGCAGCGGCGACGCAGCGTCCGGTACTGTTGGTAGCAAACGGTGTATCACGATCCCTCCCTGTTTTTGTTTTTCTGCCTCGCCGATTCTTTGTCCAATGGCGGAGATGGCGCTCTCGATGCAAAAATTGGCGGGGCAGAAAAACAAAAACAGGGCATGGGGGATGCCTTGCGCCCTACCAACAGTACACGTCACGCGACAGATTGAGGATTTGGCCGTAGCGCATGTTTGTGGGTAAAGAACCGTGCCCCTGTGGGCCGCGTACCGCACGTGGCGTTCTAACGCATGAAATATCTGGGCTGGCGTGGTGTCGCCAAAACGGTTTTTGTCCAAGTATGAAATAGTTTTCTCCTAGCCCGGGGGCATGCCTGGATCGCAGACTCAGCCAATATGATGCAGTCTCGTTAGAGGAAAGGCAATATGAACCAGGAGCACCGCAGCAGTTCTCATTATGGCTGTCAAATACCCCGATGCTTAACCTGGATTGGGGCGGGGACGGGCCGTCCCAACCCCATCCGCGCCAGGCATGATAAGAACTGCTGGGAGCACCGGCGCAATCGCACTTCTACGCAATTTAAATGGGTACCGAATCGGCAGGGGATGCCAGCGAGTGAGTTGGCGCGAAACAGGCGACCGTTCTGATTCGGGCGACGCTGCTCTCCATGTGCTGCCTTATTGGCTTGCCGGTAATCGCCGGCGAAAAGCCGCACTTCCCGGGGCAGTCCTGGGAGCAACGAGAGCCCGGACAGTTAGGGATGGATGCCGCGAGGTTGGAGGAATTCGCGAGCCGAGTGGGGGCGCCGGTTTTGTCGTCAAGGACGGCTACCTGGTAAAGGCGTGGGGTGACCCGAATCAACGGGCAAATGGTGGGCGTCCGCCTCCAAACCGGTCCTTGCCACTTTGCTCCTGTTGGCGGTGCAGGAAGGGAAGCTGCCCAGCGTGGATGCACCGGTCCGGATGCGCGGGCTGGGACCTCAACGGACAAGGATTCCACCATGACCTTCCGGCATTTGGCCAACATGGTCAGCGGCTACTGCCTGTGGGGAAGCGCCCGGGGCGGCCTGGGGCTACAACGATTTCGCCATCCAACTGTATGCGCTCTCCTTGGAGAAGAGTCTTCCGCCGGCAACCCTTGGAAGAAGCTTTTCAACAGCGCATGGCCGCGCTTCAGTTCGAGGATCGCCCCTTCTTCGGTTCGCGGGGCGGACTGAGCATCGTGGCCAGCCCGCGGGATTTCGCCCGGCTCGGCTGGCTGTGGCTCAATCAGGGGACGAGTGGGGAGGGCCGCGAGGTTCTCTCTGAGAAGCTTTACGTGGAGCACATCAAGCCGGGGGTTCCGGCGGATCTGCCGCGCACGAAAATCAAGGGTGAGGATTACCTGGGCACGGGCACGTCAGGAGGCGGCACGGATCAAACGCCCTACGGACCGGGGTGTATGGTTTCAATTTTTGGTTCAACGAGCGTTTGGCCTCGGGGGTGCGTGTCTGGCCGGCCCTTCCCGCGGATACATATCAAGCCAACGGGATTGTGGAACCGCGATACGGTCACGGTCTTGCCCGAGTCTCCGAATGGTTGTTGCGTCTGCGTGGGGCCAAGCCCGGCAAGTTCGAGCCGGGCCGGGCCGAGGGCGGGCCAATATAACCAAAACCTCAAACTGCTGATGGAGGCGGCGCGGTTTCGCCGGTGTTCCCCGGGCAAAGACTGGGAGGTGGCCGCACCTGAAATCGCAAGGTGTGGATTCGGAAAGAGAACTGCAAGCGGCGGCGAACTTGCTCGGCCGAGACGGTTGGCAAGCAATGGGGTTCACGAACTGATGATGGTCCGCAACGGCCGGGTCATCTGGCAGGGAGACGACTGGATAAGGTTCATGGGGTTTGGTCCTTCACCAAAGTTTTCACCAGCACCGCCTTGGGCCTGCTGATCGACGACGGCAAATGCTAAGCTGGATACGAAGGCCAAGGATATCCTGCCCGCCCTGGCTGCGGCGTATCCTGAAGTCACCTTGCGCCACTTCACCACCATGACTTCCGGATACCGGGCTGTGGGAGATGAGCCCCAGGGCACCTACAAACACGGTCCGAGCAATACTCCTTTCCAGCCGAACCCGGAGCCCCTTTTTACGCCACCCGGATCGCACTTTGCCTACTGGGACTCGGCCATGAACGAGTTTGCCAATGTGCTCACCCACATTGCGGGCGAGTCGCTGGAGGATTCTTGCAGCGGCGCATCGCCGATCCCATCGGAATGAATCGCGCACCAGTGGGACTGGGGCGATTGGGGCAACGTGGGCGGACTGATGGTCAACGGCGGCTCGGGAAACCAGAGCGGGCCCATGGGATTTCCGCCCGCGAGGCGGCACGCTTCGGGCTGCTCTTTCTCAACCGGGGCCGGTGGAACGGCAAGCAATTGGTCAGCGCCGGGTGGGTGGATGAGGCCACGCGCGTGCAGGTGCCGGCCACCGTGCCGCACGGCTTCCTGCAGAACGAGCGAAGAACGGCCCCGGCGAATACGGATTTAACTGGTGGGTGAATGGGATCAAACCCGACGGCAAACGAAAATTTCCCGACGCCCCGCCCGGCACTTACTGCGGCGCCGGCCACAACAACAACTATTGCTTCGTTATCCCGGAGTGGAACATGGTCATCGTCCGGCCTTGGACTCGACGGCTCGGCCGGAGACTCGGTGTGGAACGCGTTTCTCGCGAAAGTAGGTGAGGCGGTGAAATGAAAGCCGGCGAAATTCGCATCGAATCCTGCTGGTTAAATAAAGCGAGGGCTGCTATGACTCACCTATGAAACCTCTAATACGCGCAATGCTGTCTGCTGGCTTGGTTGCTTCGTTTGGGTTGGCTGTCAGCCAGCCGCTCCGTCCATCTCCTTGCATCAGGCTGTCGAGCAAGGAATGTTCGAGGCGGTTCGGCAGCACATTGCCGCCAAAACCGACCTGAACAAGGCAGACATCGCCGGTTGGGCTCCACTTCATCTGGCGGCCATCAAGGGAGATTTGGCCATCGTCCAGGCATTGGTCGCAGCCGGTGCGGACGTGAGCCGCCAGGGACAGCGAGGCAAGACGCTCTGGAACGTGGCGCGCGGGAAGCGGCAGATGGCCATCGTTCAGTTCCTGCAACCGCACAACGCAAACAACGCAAGCCCGCGGCGTGGTTTGACGGACGGCGGCCTGGGAGTTTCCGAAGTGCTCGACAATCAATAAGGCGTTGTAATCATAAGGTCCAGCCGGGGCGATATTCCCGGTGCAGAGTTTATTGGCGGCGTCGCTGTTGGTGAATCGGAAATTGGTTCCGTCCCATTGGAGCTTCTTCTGGACGCGCGCCGCATTTGCCCAGCAAAACAAACCTCCGTCACAGGCCCGAGTGGTCCGCGAAGTTGGAGCCGGCGGGCGGGCCGCCGCGGCAGGCATCGACCCATTCCTTGTAATGACCGAGCGAACGGGGGAGCGTTTTGGGCGGCCGGCCGTAGCCTTCCATCCGTGATTCGGGGATCAGCCGGTGGCCCATGATCGTGCCTTTTTCGCCGATATAAATCACATCCTCCATGACGTCGTCCGGTTCCAGTTCGGCGGGCCGGGGCGGTTTCAGCCCGCCGTCGTACCAGTTAAGACCACCGGCGGCAGGTCGTTGCGGGCGGGAAATTCGAACCGCGATTTCGCCCAGTGGGTAGGTTTCCGGGCCGAGCTTGGTCGGCGCTGGCCTCGATGCTCGTCGGGTGCCCGAGCTTCAAGGCTTTGAACACCGTGGAGAGCTTGTGGCAGCCCAGATCGCCCAAGCAGGCCCGGTCCCGAAATCCCACCAGTTTCGCCACGTCCACGGGCAGTACGCCGGATGATACGGCCGCTGCGGCGCGGGGCCGAGCCACAAGTCCCAATCCAATCCATCGGGACCGGCGGCGTCTCCGGCGGCCGGCCGTCCCACGTGGGCCAACTCCAGAACCGCGCCGGCGACCAAACTTGGACCTCGTGGACGGGGCCGATCGCGCCGTCCGCGATCATCTCGCACACCACGCGGGCCTCTTCGGTCGCCTGCCCTGGTTGCCCAATTGCGTGGCGACTTGGCCTTCCGCGCGGCCTCGGTCACTTGCCGGGCTTCTCGACCGACCATGTCAGCGGCTTCTCGCAATAGACGTGCTTGCCGCGTTTGAGCGCCGCCATCGCAACGACCGCGTGGGCGTGGTCGGGCGTGGCGATCACCACCGCGTCCGCGTCCTCTTTGGCCAGCAGTTGGCGGAAATCGACGTAGGCTTGCAGCCGCGGTATGGCCCGGAACTCTTTTGCTCGGCGATACGCGTTCGATGGCCGCCGCGCCGGCTCGCGGCCGGAGACTCGCTGCTCCTTGCCCTGGACCAGTTCCAGGACAGGTAACCGCCGCTTTCGCGATTGACGTCGCAAACCGCCACCACCTGGACCTCAGGCAGTTGTTGCAAGGCCAGCAGGTCTTCGGTGCCCTGCCCTCCCAACCCGATCCCAGCCAGCGTTATCCTCCCATTGGGAGAAACCTGCCCCGGCTTGGCCAGCACGCGTCAGGGACAATCGTGAGCGAGGATAGCGCCAGCCCGGCCGCAGCCGTTTGGAGAAATCGGCGCCGAGTGAAATTGAGTGGCTCAGGGTCTGGATGAGATCGAATGTGGGTCTGCTGCTCTCTTCAGGAGATTGAGGCCATGTCGCGAATAATCTAATCGGAGACTACCGCGGGCTGCTCGACGAATATGGCCGTTTTAGGGTTTTCCAACCTTTCCTTCAGAGTGTTCAAGCACCCCGCGGCATAGACTCCATCAACCGCGCGATGATCACAAGCCAGAGTCAAAGTCATCATCTGGCGCGCCCGCACTCCCGTGGCAGTCGCAACCGCCCGACGCTCGACACTCCCCACCCCGAGGATGGCCGCCTCGGGTGGATGAATGATAGGCAGGAACTGCCGCACTCCATGGTTGCCCAGCGTGGTCACGGTAAAGGTCGCGAGATTGGCGGCGTTGGTGATTCCGCGGCGCGCTGCTGAGGTCAACTCGCGCGCAAGCACCGATAACTCCCGCAAACCCCGCGTCTCGGCCATGGGAAGAACCGGGACAATTAGACCTCCCGCATCCGTGGCATCCACGCCGGAGACAGTCGATATCGCTCCTGGCGCGCCGGCCGAGTTCACTGCCACGACAATCCCTAAATTGACCGATGAGTGGAGCACGAGGCAGTTAGGCTCGACCCACGCGTTCAGACGCGGGAACCTGGGCAATGTCTGGGACACAGCGGCGAGAATCAGGTCTGTGATGGTAAAATGAACACCCGATTGCCGATTGGCCTCGGCTCTGGCGTCGAGGGCCTCAGTCATGTCCACATCCACCGAGACATAGAAATGAGGAATGGTCCGTTTACTCAGGCTGACGAGGTCGGCCCCACTCGCTGTCGCATCTTGTCAAACGGTACAACCTTCCCACCGTTCAAAGCCAAGGGATGGCCGCTTGCAGGTTGAGGCTCGCGTTGATCAGATTGTGTTGCCAGGGCGGCCAGGACATCGCGCTCGATCACGCGTCCTTGCGGACCTGAGCCTTCGATAGAACGTAAGTCAATGCCTTTTTCTTTTGCGAGGCGGCGGGCTGCGGGCGACGACGACACTGATTCCACCGTCTGCTGAGAATCCGTTTGCGGCGGTCCCTTTGCATCGGTCCTGGGCTCTTTTGACAGCAGTTCGGGTTTCGCCAGGGCAGGCTCACCATTGACGGGAATTGGCTCACCCGGCTGGCCAATGAAAGCCACTGGCTCGAGCACCTCCACTTCGGCGCCGGCTGGATACAAGCATTTTAGCAACACGCCTGATTCCTCGGCCTGCACCTCGAAGACACCTTTGTCCGATTCGATAGCGAGGACGACCTCCCCCTTGCGGACAGATTCGTTTTCTCTTAAGCCATTCAGCAATCAAGCCGGATTGCATGTCCTGACCGCTCTGGGGCATGATCACAGGCATCATACGTAAACAGCGCGGTGAATGGCCTGAATGATATCCTCCTCCTGAGGAACGCACGCATTTTCGAGGCGCAAATTAAACGGGGCGGGCGTGTTCTCCCCGGCCAGGATTTCAATCGGAGCGTCCAGGGAATCAAAGACTTGCGCTGAATGAGCGAAGCGATGTCGGGAAGCAGAGAAACACCCCCCGTCGCACTGCCTCCTGCACCATGACAACATGCCGGGTTTTGCGCGCTGATTTGAGAATCAGGTCGAAATCCAGCGGCACCAGCGAGCGCGGATCCACGGCTCGACCTCGATATTCTCGTGTGCCAGGCGTTCGGCCGCGGCAAGGCACCGAGGACCATACTTGGACCAGGCAATCACGGTGACATCGCGGCCAGCGCGCTTGATGTCTCCGCGCCCCAAGGGGATTAGGTGTTCGCCCTCCGGCACGGGACCTGTGGTTCCGTAGAGCTGTTTGTGTTCGATAAAGAATCACTGGGTCTTCATCGCGAATCGCGCTCTTGAGCAGGCCTTTGGCATCGGCGGGAGTCGAGGCACCACGACCTTGAGGCCCGGGATGTGGTAGAACAAGGCTTCAAGACACTGCGAGTGTTGCGCGGCCAAACCGCTGCCCTGGCCTCCCTGGGTGCGAATCACCAGCGGCACCCGTCCGACGCCGCCCGTCATGAAACGATATTTGGCCGCCTGGTTGATGATGGGGTCCATGGCCAGCATGGCAAAATCCACAAACATGATCTCAACCACAGGGCGCATGCCCGTAATCGCGGCACCGACCGCAGCCCCGGTAAAGCTCGCCTCCGCAATGGGGGTATCCAAGACTCGCTTCGGTCCGAATTCCGTCATCAAGTCGGCGGTAACCTTCCAGATGCCGCCACGCTCCGCGATGCCTTCTCCCATGAGGAAAACTCGCGCGTCGCGGCGCATCTCCTCGCGGAGGGCTTCATTCAAGGCTTCCGAAAACTTCAAAGCGCGTACCATGGTGGGAACGGGGGCGCTGGGTATCTGGTCAATCGTTGGGGATTCAATAGTCGGAGTGGCTCATAGCGTTGCCTCAAGGCTCAATGGATTCAAGAAATTCTTCGACAGAGGGCTCCGGTGAAGTTCGCGCGAATTCGACGGCCGCTTCCATCCGAGCCTCCACAGAGGTTGCGAGGGCTTCGACTTCCTGCTCGGCCAGGCCGGCCTTATCGAGAAGGAAGGTCCGGAGCACAGCAATGGGATCGTGTGACTTGTAGAACTCCAATCTCTCCCTGGGCATATACAGGCCGGGGTCATTCACATGATGGCCGCCGTGGCGGTAGGTTCTGGCCTCGATCAGACAGGTCCCTGCCCGGCTCGGCAAAGCTCGACGGTCGCGCGCGCTCGCTGATAGACCCGATAGCGTTGTCGCCATCCACCGTCCAATTTGGAACCGAAAACGCGTCGCCACGCCGCCGCAGATCAACATTGCGAGTGGCCTGCTTGAACGGCATGGAAACGGCGTATTGATTGTTCTCGATGACGAAGATGAGCGGCACTTTCCAGATGGCGGCCAGATTCATGGTTTCGCAGAAGACTCCGTTCATGGCCGCTCCGTCGCCAAAGAAAACCACCGCGACCCGATCCTCGCCGCGAATTGCGGCGCCTAAAGCCGCGCCCAACCCGAGCGAGAGACCACCCCCGACAATACCATTGGCGCCCAGGTTGCCGGCCGAAACGTCCGCGATATGCATGGAGCCGCCGCGGCCAGCGCAATAGCCCGAGCTGGCGCGGCCGAATAGCTCCGCCACCATTCGGCGTATGTCCGCGCCGCGAGCAATGCAATGACCGTGCCCGCGATGGGTGCTCACCACGTAATCGCGCGGCTCGAGGGCTGCGCAAACGCCGGTGGCGATCGTTCCTCGCCCAGGTAGGGATGAAAATAACCACGAATCAGCCCCTGCCGGTAGAGTTGAACACATGCGCGTCTCAAACGCGCGGATCGTGCAGAGCGTCCGGAACAAGCCGGTCAGAAAGTCGCGTGAATACATAAATCCAGAGTGGTTGGTCTCTTTCTCATGGCTTGTCGCCAGATGATTTCGCGTCCAGGATCCGCTCGACCGCGCGCCCGATTTCCGCGTGATTGGTTGTTTCCAGGAATCCGATCGAGAACTTCTGCGGCACGTGGTCCAAGGGAACTTGGTGAGTCCCGCGCGTCCAAACCCGAACACGGTCATTTTGTGCTCCATCTGGTAGAAGCGGTCAGCATAGGTATCGTCTTCGTGATGGAGCAGGAACAGCGCGCGGTTGAGTTTGGCATCGCCGAAAGCGATCCATTCCGGCGCGGGAATATCGCCTTCGTGGTTAACGGTCATCGATTGCGGAGTTTTGTCCGCGGATGTCATCCACCAATCAGAATCGTCGAATTGGCCGCCAGGTGTGCCTTCGTAGAGCACCCAATACTTCTTGTCCGGCGGCATGCGAGTCATAGTAAACGTGCAGTAGGTCGGGAAAAAGTCGTAGCGCGCCGCCCACAATTGATTGCTCGATAGGGTGGAGATAGTGACGCGTTCCGGGCCGGCGTAATCGACCTTGGTGACGGATGGTTCGGTGGCCTGATTCGCGGGTGAAAATAATTGCCCGCCTGTTGGTGAACGGCATTCGGGAAACCGCGGTATTCGCCGCCCGCGCCACTTTAAGCCGCGGATGAAAGCCGAGCCAATCGTTTCCCTCATTGTCGATCAAGCTCGCTAGACCGCCGCCGCTCTTTTCGAGAAAATAAGTCGCGGTTGGGGTTTCGATCTTGTACAAGGCAGAGCGTCCGCTGATTCATCGACCGCGTTCTCGATCAGGCGGACACCCGACTGGCGGTTTGCGGAAACCGTGGTGTTGCGCCACCACTCGACCGGCTGATACGGGCCGCTCCAGTTCGCGCCCACAAGAATCAATTCTTCCATCGCCGTCGATGTCCACAGGCCTGGTTTCGTGCGAACCCCGAGTGGAAACAACCTGCTTCATCCATTCCTGCCCGGACCTCTTGTTGAAGTAGATCCGCACCTCCTGGGGGCTGCGTTCCTGATGCATCGAAGCGGCGACGAGGTCCGGCCAGCCATCGCCATCTATGTCGGCAGGGCTGAGAGCATGCACGACTGTCTCGACGGGACTGTCCACAATGTGTTCGGCCCAATCATCTGCCTCCGATGGATCGGTGGGGGCTTCATACCAGGCAATGCGGTAGCTTCCGCCTTGAAACTCCGAAGGAGACAAGGCCACATCCAATCGACCATCGCCATTGAAATCGGCCACCGCGACGCGGGTGTCCGGGTGCTCCCAGCGTTTGGAAATGATGTGCTCCTTCCATTCAGAGCCAGTGATTTGCCCAGGATCTCGTACCCACCGTGGTCCAGCAATCACATCGGGTTTGCCATCTTTGTTCAGGTCGATGACTCTAAGCCCTTCACCGTGGGGACAGGCGATGTCGCGCCTGCTCCAATTCGTCGGAGAGATTGTTGGAACAAGACCACGCGATTCCCGGCGTTGTGGCCAAAACCACTCTGGTCGCGGACGATCACATCAAGCTTGCTGTCGCCGTCCAGATCAGCGACTTCGACGTCGTGCGCGCGGAGCGGGGCGATTTGGTGGGCCCGCCAGGTGACACCGCGGGATCTCCGGATGGCCTCGGGTTTTCGTACCAAAAGACGCCGCCGAGAATCACGTCCAGATCGCCATCCCCATCCACGTCGCCGACTTCCCCATCGACCGTGCTATAGCCGCCTTTGGCAATCACGGTTTTGGTCCAGGAAGGATTCGCGTACCAAACCAGCGGACCGTTCTGACCGCCAATGATGATATCCGGAAGGTGGTCCCCATTGATGTCGCCAACAATTTTAACCCATGGATCCTTGGGCGGATGGGCGTCGATCTCGACCCGCTCAACCGGGACTCCCGCTTTGGCATTTTCGGTAACTAAACTTAACGCGAAAGCCAAAGAAGCGGCAAGACAGCCCAAGTCGAAGATTCTGCTCCTGCGGCAGTTGATGGTGTCTGCTTTCATGATCTCTGAGTTCTGATAGGCGGACATTTTACGGAAGGCGCCAACACAGGGTATTTAGCCGGAATGGAAAATCATGTCGCCGTTGTGGAATGTGGAATGCAGCGGCTTATGACGTTTCTCCGCTTTGAAGTGACCTTTACCAAGTAAACTTTCGTTCTCCAAACAATGATGAGGCCTCGAACCTCGCTGGTTTCGACAAGGGTGGGCAGCATCCCGGCATCCAGGCATACCCTCTCTGAGACCCGTAACACCGTAACAAGTCTTGATTATATTGGGTGTGACTCACTTTTTACCCGTGACATGGCTATAAACATTGGGTGATCTTGAGGTCGGAATAAAAACTAGCGCCAATTTGCTGGGGTTTTTGAGGGGTGGTTTGGAAAATGACCCGTAACACAGGCGTAACAGACCCGTTACATACCTTCATCCGTGTGAAGAATTGCGGTGAAGTCCAGAATTTTCAGCGCGTGGACCATCCCGGCCCTCGAGCTTGGATCAGGAATGAGTTGATGGCGGCGGCCCTTAGCTCGGGCGTCACCAGTTTGGTGGGCAGGACCAGCAGCCGTGGGGGTTCGCCTTGAACGAACTTCGGCGCTTGGTTTGCTGAGATATAATCGATGTGGTTGGTGATTGTCTTCCGGAACTCCCAAATCAAACTTGGCTCGCCGAATCGGACAATAGCCATTTTGGTATTCGGTTTGACTCGATCGCCCAGAGCCTTCCAGAGATTGCTGGCCAGGAATTGCGAACGGACCAAAGGAAATCCCACAGGTGTTACCAGGATTGCCAGCAAGGCCATTCCCGTTAACCCACGGAGCAGATGTAAGTCCGAGTCCGTTTGCCGATTCCGTTGGAGGGCCAGCCAAAGTGCTAAAGCGGGAAACGCGGGCAAGGTGTAGTGAGGCAGCTTCGTTCGCACCAGCGTGAAAATGCCAAAGACCAGCGCGGCTTGGAATAAGAAGGTAGCACCCGAAAAGGTCGCGGACACGCTCCGGCCACCATCGGCCAGGTCTTCGGCAGCCGGAACCCCCAGGGCAGGAAGCTTATAAAGAAGGTCACAAAATAGAGAGGGATCCGTCAGCAGGTAACCCAGGGACCCCGGGCGCCCCCGTGCGACTCAAGCACACCGAATGAAGTGGGCCAGGACGTGCCGGCCAATGCCGACCTTGAGGAACTCGCCCCGGGTGGCAAGCAGCGCCGGAACGCCCCACAGGCCAATCAACCCCAAAACGAGTGCCAGACCGGCGCAAAGGCTCTTGACCTGCAATCTAAAGCACGCCAAAAAACCAGCGGCCGGCCAGGATTCCTCCGAGCGGCAGCCAAGCCACCGGTCCCTTGGCGAGAAAGCCCAATCCGAGACAACCATAGAACAGCCACCACCAACGGCTCGTCTGGGCCGCGGCCGGCCGGGTCATCTCCCACCCGGCCCAAGTGGCCAGGGTGACGAAGAGGATCATGGTCATGTCCGCCACCGCCGCCCGACCGACCACCAGGACTTGCAGGCACGTCACGAACATGATGGCAGCGTGAAGGCCTGCCTTGGAGTGCCGGCTCGGCGTCCCCAGAGCAGCAACGTGAGAGCGGTCGCGGTGCCAAAAGCGCGGAAGGCACCCGGGCAGCGAACGCATTCTCTCCGAATACCTGAAAGCTGGCGAGCTGACACCAGTAAATGAGAGGAGGCTTGTGAGGAAAAACTCCGGAAACCCATCGTTAAACCGCGGCACTATGAAGTCACCCCGGCGCACCATTTCCCGCGAGGCTTCGGCGAACCGAGGTTCATCTCTGTCGATGAGCGGCAAGAACCAATTTCCGCTGAGCAAGAGAGCAAGGCCTATAATCAAAACGACCGGGACCGGCTTGCGGGCGAGGTTAACAGTGCCAATGATCACGGGCCTCAAGCTGCGCGAATGGGAGGTTTTGGCCAGTGCAAAGTGGGCTTGAAGGGTCAAAAAACGCTCACGCAGTGGCGGGTCGCCCGCCAGTTCATTGCTTCATGATCTCATCTACTTTTGCCGTCCAAAGCCAAGCTACTTCGCCAGGCGGCGGTCAGCTTTACCAATCCCCCTTTCGCCAGGCGGTTGAAAACGTTGAGGAGAAACGAGCCCGCAACGATCCCAAGAATGCCCCCGGCGAGGACATCGGAGAAATGATGGGCGCCAGTGGCGAGTCGCGACCAGCTCACCAGGATCGCATAAGTCCCCGCCAGCAGCCCTAAACGGCGGTCAATGCCCCAAGCGGCAACTGCCAACGCCCACACGGTCGCGGCGTGAGCCGATGGGAAGGAGCTGAACTGGTACAGACCAATGATACAAGCGCCATGGTATGAGATTCCATAAACACCCGGGACCACGGCGGCGTGCGGACGGGTTCGCCCGATGAGAACCCGGACCAGGCTCGCCATGGCTCCCGCGGCCAAAGCGGTAGCGGCAATAGAGAGAAACCTGGCGGGCGGCAGGCAAATGTCGCATTAATAGAAGAACCAATGCGATTACCAAGCTCGCCAGAGCGATGAAGCTCCCTGTGCCCAAATCCGATAGCCACCAGGCGAGAAGGCGCAAGGTGGTATGCCTTTGCAACTCGACGACTCCGTCCACCAGGCTGTCCATTAGCATTGAACAGCCAAGCATTACGAGAATGAGCGTGCCAAAGCCGATTGTTCTTAGAACCGCGGAGTGCTTTAACCGATTGCGGGTGCCAATAGCTGGAATGAGTGGGCGGGGCATTCTCGAACTTGGTGCCGACGGTGGTCTGTACTGCGCAGTCTTATCAACCGCAATCAATTCTTGCCGCTCTCCGGTTTCATCCTCGACTGGCCTTGGGTAAAACGGGAATCGGAGGGGCATGCGCATCCAAAGCAGATCCGGCGCATTGGCGTTTTGACTCCGGCGGAGGCTGTTGCGTTCAAAGACCGGGCTCGAGGTTTAGTCTTTATCCTGCTTTTTCTCTTTCCTTGGCCTGCTCCGCCGGGGTCTCGTTTTCTATCGCCACGATCTCGCCGTTCGACGCATCGACCTGCACTTCGGTAATGTCCGCGGCTCCGGGTGTCGCGATGTCAAAGGACCAAATGACCTTCCCCTTTTTCCTTTTCAATCTCTCATTCCTTGATGGTTCCGCCCGGGACCTTGGCCAGAGCAATGACTAAGCTCCGCCCGTGAGACTTTGGCCTGCGACTGCAGGCTCGCTTCTCTTTGCGCGTCCGTGGCACAGGGTGGCACAGGATACCAGGCCGCCCGCCAACAATCATGCCCAGGGCCGCGCACAATGTAATAGTCCTTCTTTTCATATTGTGAGTTTGATGCTCCGCGCTGGCACAACCGCAGAAATAGCTACAGTATATTAACCACTCGGAGATGAAGGCTCTATTAAGCCTTCATGACAATTTTGTCATTTCGGACGGAAGTGGCAATCGGACTCTTATGGTGGTCGGATGGTGTCAACTCGATCTGAATTGTCCCGCCTTGGGCGGTCGCAATCCATCACCATCGAACCGCCCTTCTGATTGGTCTGCATGAGGGCTCATTAATGTTGTTGAGGTGTGACACCATTCCGCCAGAGAATCAGCGCTCCAGCGCCCATTACCTGATCACCTGGGAGAAGAGTTACCAGCCGCAGAGCTGGCCTCCGGCCGGGGGAATCAGGGGCGCCGATGGTGCGCGAGCGGGCGCGCAACCGGGCCGAGGACCTCCGTTGCTATCGATCTGCAGACCTGGGATCGGCCTGCGGCAGATCGTGGTGCAGGCGACCAACCCGAGCGGTCGCGTGATTCAGGTTCGATTTTGACGGATGACGCAGCGGCGAGCGCCGTGCTGATTATCCGGCTCATGTTGCGCGCAATGTCTTTTACCAGACGCCGCAGCCCTTTAAGAAAGCCTACAACAATTATCGAGATGATCACGACCAGTTCCGGCAGTTGACCCAAGCCAGCGGAGTTTTGGAAGTGAGTTCCACGCGCAGATTACGGTGCATTTGATGCCGCGGGTGAATTACCCTCCCCAATTACGGCGCATTTTGACGAAGTCCTGGCGGATCTCAACGCGCAACAACTTGTGCTGCCGGACGGCAGTGGTGGGCGCTTGAAACTGCGATTGGCCCACCGAATGAGATGAAACTCTCGCACCCCGCACCCAGCTTGTTAGCTGGTCGCAGAGCCTTTGGTTCCCGCCGACTCTGGGTGATACATCAGACCGGTCATGGTTAAGAGCGGCAGCACAAACACATGCCCCCACTCGTCATAAACCACCACGGAGGCTCCGCTCGGCGGCAAGGAAATGTAGTCCCGGTGGGGCACGGAATACTCCTTGCCGTCAGCCATACGGAGCGTGAACGGCACAGCTCGCTCAATCGCCGACTCAATTTGGCTTCGGTTCATATCACCACGAATTTACTATGCCGGATCCGCTCCGCCATCAGTTTTCCACGGTCCGCGGCGGAGCAACGGATTGAAAACGGGAGGAGTCAAATGAATGATGCGGGCTCCAGTTTGAACCACGCGGTCATGCAGGCGTCGCATCCCGCGGGCCGAGGGCCCGCTGGAAATTGGAATCGGGTTTTACGGCAGGCGCAGGATGCGGTAGAAGTGGGCCGGCCCGATTCCACCTGTTTGGCTTCCGTCGTCCAGGAACGTGAACTCCTCGGAGGGGGAGGAAAACACTTCGGGCAACACCTGCCATGAGGCATTGGCCAAGTCAGACGTCCATTCGACCTGGAACTTTGACCCCGGCAATCCTGACCATTTCAACTCAATTCCGTCTAGAACGAAAGCGATGCTGGAAAGCCGCGGCGGACGTGGAGTTTGGGTGAGCGTCAGATACCCTCCGCCGGCATCTCGTCCGCATTCAGAACCGCAAAGTACCAGGCGCCCGGGGCAAGGGGAACCGGACTGCTGAACTCATCGACAATTATCTCCTCCGGATCCGTGCCGGACAAAAGGCTGGCGTAATCGGAGGCGGCTTTCGTTGGGAAAGGCAAGCCTTTGCTGGCCAGCAGATCGAGATTGCCGGTGAGGTCGCGCAAGCGGATCGAGATCGAATCGGCATTGGGAGAAATATCGGCCTGAAAATAAACGGGCGACGGGCCAGAAGGCAGGGAAACTGTTTGCTGCAAGCCGGGGACGATTTCGAGCACGTCGAAGTCAACCCGGAAGCTGAACTCGATGGGCGTCGTGTTGGTGTTTCTCACGCTCACAAAATATTTGCCCGGTTTTAGCGGCGGTGTCCCTTCTCGCACCAGAACGACGTTCGTGACGGCGGAACCTCCAGCCAGCAGAATGTCCGCCACATTCGTTCCCGTGGGCGGGGTAACCTGGTTGAACCAGAGTTCGGTCGGGGAAGTGCTGGAAACCGCATTGGTTGAACGTTTGGCCCATGGTGGGACGTCGATGACGAAACGCTGCAATTGCTCGGGCCTCAACTCGCCCGTAACCACCATCGCGTGCGTTACCGGGACCGGCGCTGGTTCGCTGTCCTCGAAATCGAATCTCAATTCCCACTGGATCAACGCCGGGGAGGGTACCTCGGTGGCGCCGGGAACCAGGTCGCGTATCTCCAACCGCCAGTCACCGTTCGCCATTACGCCCTTAAATCGATCGAGGGACTGCGCGGGAAGCAGCCAAAGCGCATTGCTGCCACTGACCGAAACGCCGTCGGGACCATGAATGAGGGGCGGGATGGCGAACTTCACCGGGACGGCGCTGTTCGTGCTTCCGTAACGGCATAAGCGACACTGGGCCGGGACGAGGTAATAATCAAGTCCCACGCCGTGTCGCTTTGGTTATTGTCGCCCTGGTTCATCACCAAGGTCAATTCACTTATAGCTTCAGCGGCATAGGGGATAGTCCAGGTATTGGAGTAGCTGACCATCCCCGAATCAAACAGCAGCTCGTTGCCGCGATAGATGTGCAAACGGTCGGGCAAACTGTAGAACTGGTAGTAAATGGAAAGGGCGCCGGAACTATGGCCGATATCCAGCGTGTTGGTCGTAGCCTTCGGACCGCCGCGATAAGACAGCTCCAGAATGTTGGTAATCAGCACATCGGCCCCCAACCCATTGGTGGAATTGCCGCCCCGGTCCTCGAAGAGGAGCGCGCGGGCCCCATCGGGACTGACCAGGCTGACAGCCAGATCAGCCACGCGGGGATGATCGATCCGCACGCCTGCCTCGGGCCCGTTACCCGTTGGCGCGCTGAACGGGGATGGTTGAAACCGTGAGGCCGTCATCCGCAATCGGTTCTGGCGCGGCGGAGCGAAACGTCTGCCATTGCTGGCTATCATCGCCAACCATAATGTCCGATCGCATTTTGACCAAAACAGGCTCCGGCCCGCGATTGCGGACCCGAAGCAAGTAGCGGCCCGCGTTCAGTGGCGGATCGGAGTATTTGTCGATGTCGAGGCTGGCGCTGCCCCCTGGCCCGTTCGTCAGACTACTTGTCAGGCAAGGCCCTGGACCCCACGGGGCCGCGCACAGCTCAATGGTGATCTCACCAGGACTCGTGAAGGTGCTGACATTGACCGTTAGATTGGTTGCGTCGGATGGCACGATCAAGGCATGTTCCGTGCATCCCTTTGGGCGGAGTTCCTCGAAATACCCCAGCGAAAGATCCGGTTGCGCTTCCAAAAATGATCGACAAGTCCTGGTTCGTTCCGCTTTCCCCGGAAGCCTCGTCCGTGATTTCGAACAGCCATTGGCCGGCGGCATCGAGTCCCATGAAATCACGCAGACTTCCCGGCCCTTGCGTTGGCCGCGCGCCCGGCACGTCGGACTGCTGCTGGTCGTCCCAAATCAATGTTTGGGTTCCCTCGGGCAAATCCAGCCCGTTATGAAGGACGACTCG
Organism: Blastocatellia bacterium; assembly: GCA_963737945.1. Lineage (GTDB taxonomy): Bacteria > Acidobacteriota > Blastocatellia > UBA7656 > UBA7656 > Onstottus_A. The sequence continues at coordinate 270,945 of CAVTUR010000003.1, forward strand.
CCTGCCACCATGGGTTAGGACACCCCGCAGATCTTCAAAACGAGTGTGCGTTACTACGTTTGAAACCAGGACCTGTTTGACCGGCAGGGATGAAGGAGCAAAGGCTAGCGCCAGGCCAACGCCGGGTTCTCCATTAGTTGCATCTGGAATCGCCGCGGGCAAAGGCACTCCCCGCAGGGAGAGTTCGCCTTGCAGGCCGATTTCGCTCAATGGCCGTTCGCTGGATAGCGCCAGGACTGAAAACTCCGCGCCGCCGTGCCGTTCCGATTTCACGCCGAGGTAATACGTCGCGGGCACCGCATCATCGAGCAATATCGTTTCGTTACCGCCTCGACCGAGGGACTTGAAGGCGCCATCAATCGCCCCCTCATCCAGAGTGGTGAGAGCCGCGTTCGTGGTCACATACAAGTCAATGTCGGCATCGATCCAAATTCTGCCACTCTCCTGATTAGTGGCGTCGTCGGGAGTATCAAAGGTCGGCGAAAGCGGGCTGGCCAAAAAGGTGGCGAAGGCGGCGTATGGAAAACCAGTCTCATTGGTGAAGGCGAAGAAGCGCCACTGGTCGGGGGTGCCAACCGAGATTTGTCCCCCGATTTGGGGCAGGGGCACTGCGTTGCTGCTGACGAGCGCGGCTCCGGCGCCGGTGGTTTGCCCTCGCGTGAGGCTGAAAAGATCTCCGGAAGCTGAGAGTCCTCCAGGCAAGGGCGTGATCTCAGCAGCTTCGACGGACGACCAGAAATGCCCCCCAGCGCTCTCCAACCACATAAGCGCGGTCAATATTACAAAGGACAGGTCCCTGCGCATTCGGCATATTAAATAGAGCATCCACCTCCTGAAAGGCGAGGAACAAAATTGGTTACACCGCGGTTTCCTTGAACTGAGCGATGCGCCGTCCGACGATGGCGATGCCCAGCAGCACCGCCGCCAGCGAGCCGGCCCAGGCTGGTTCGGGAACGGCTTCCAGCGCGTAAAGCTCGTCAAAGTAAAGCGTTCCCGCCGGATCGGGAGCTTTGCTTTAACATCACCTCAAACCGGACCTGGGTGGTGCCCTCTGGCGCTTCGGCGGAGAGCAAAAACGGCGCCCAAGGCCCAGTGGGATCGACCAGATGACCTGTCACGTGTTCCTCGGACCACCCCAAGCCAAAGAAGATGATCTTGGCCAGCCCATAGCACCCGTTGCTTAACTGGCTATGAATCGAATTCAAAGCCCAGCCACCCAGGGTATATTGCATTCGAGGCGTGGCTTCGAGTGCCTGATACGCCCCCACATACGCAACGCCGCCCTGGGCCCGCAAACCCAAGGAGCTAAACCCTTCATGCACGGTCGGTGGTTCTTGATTGGGCAGCTTGTTGCAGAGTTCCGCGCCATTGTAGCAGGTCCAGCTTCCATCTTTCAGCTCGAATCCCGGATCCAACAGCAGATTCTGCGCTTCAACTGGGACCGCAACGCCCAAGCCCAGACAGATAATCAGTAAACCAGCAGCCTTGATAATGGAAATGTTCATAGGTTCCAGAATGCTATTGTGACGCGCGTTTGATTTATGCAGACAATTAGATTTATTTAAAACTCCACGTCCTGGTGATAGCCGATTAGAGATTATTGTCAGAAGACAGCCTGCGAGTCAAGAGAATTCGATTGGGTCCGACTGGTGGGACCGGTCGGACCGGTCGGATCGGTCGGACCAATCAGGCGGAGTTCTCCTGGACTGCTTTCCGCCAGGCCAGACTAGGCTTGAACCGGCGAGGTTTCGGCGACTTTGGGAGTTGAGTGTTCGTCCAGCACCAGCACGCCGTGCGGCGGCAGGTCGTAGTTGCCCGAGAAGGTGTTGCCGGTGAGAAAATCGTGCATGGGCTTGTAGAACTGGATGCGCACGGGCGAGTTCTGATGGTTCAGCAGGAAATAAATTCGGGTGTCTTCCTTTTCCCGCATGCTGACCTCGACGGTGTCCGGCACTTTCGAGCAGCGGATGCAGATTGCACATTTGCCGCAGCCAGCCGACGAGGTCGTGAATAAAAATGCTGGTGGCTTTGCGTGCCGATGTAAATGGCTTTGCCCAGGCCGAAAGTGTTCATCGTCATGGCCGGCCGGCCGGCGTAGAAATCCTTCGCGTAGGTGGCCAGCACCTGGCAGTCCTTCGGCTCGATGATGTCGCACCAGAGCCGCGCCGGATGCAGATGGCTGGTCGGGAACGCGCCTTTGAAGGTCAGATGGTTTTCTTCGCCGGGCGGCAGCGGGTCGAATTCCAGCACTTCCAGGCCGAACAGATCGGTCAGATCGTGCGGATAGCCGGTGTCCGGCGCGATGTTGATGTTCGTCCACCAGGCCGGTGTTGAACGTGCCGACCAGCGTGCCGCCGTTCTGCACGTAAAGCTTCAGCCGGTCGGCTTCGCCGCCGGCGAGCAGGTGCAGCGAGGCGCGAACACCAGCTTGTATTTGGACAAATCCTCGGTGGGCCGCGCGAAATCCACCGAGATGTTGCGGTCGTGCAGCGCGTTGTAGAAGAGCTGGATGTGCTCGCGCAGGTTGAAATACTTGTTGGGCTGATTGCGGCTGCTGCAGACGCCCAGTCGTTGTCGTGGCTGTAGAGGATGCACGCCTCGGCGACGACATGCGTGTCCTTGAGCGCGGGCGCCAGCAGTTTAGTTCCTCGCCGATCTGGCTGATTTCCTTGTAAACGCGGCTGCTTCGGTCTGCACGTGATGCGGCAGAACCGCGCCGTGAAATTTTTCCGACGCCGATGCGCGGCTGGCGCCAGCGGAAGAACAGAACGCGCCGTCGCGCCCCGCGAGAAATCAGTTGGTAGGTGAACAGCCGCATGACGCCGGGCCGCACCAGCGAATTGACATCCTGCCAGTTCACTTGCCCGGCCTTCTGTTCGATCACCCAGAAGCCGCAGTCGCCGTCGGGCGTGCGGATGTCGTTCTTTTTCAGCGAGCGCAGCATGTCAATGTCGCAGGCCAGTTCGGCGGACTTGGCTCTTGATGGCGGCGTTGCTTTCGACGGAAACAAAGTCCATGACTTCGGCGATGTCGAAATGATCGAAGCGGTGGACCAGCGCGCGCAGGTTGGTGGTGACCGGGGCATTTGGGCGTCAGTTCGCGCAGCAAGTCGGCCTGCATCTTGACGAACTGCCACGATCGTGTCGCTGCAGAACCGGCACCAATCCAGCACCAGCGCCGGATTGTGCGCGGTGGGCGCGGACATGGGCATGGGCACTTGCTTCCAATCGCTGCACCACCTGGCCCCAGTAGCGCAGGCCCAGCAGCTCGTTGAGGCGCTCGATCGTTTCGTATTTGGCTTGAGCCAGTTATGCCATTCCCGCCGCGCGTCCTTCGTTGAAGGACCCTTCGGTGAAGTTGCCGCCCAATGCCGCTGTCAATCTGCCAGGCGATCAATTGCGGATGATTGCCCAGCGCCTTGGCCATCTCTCGCACGATGCGCTTGGAATAATTCCCAATAGACGTCGCTGTTGAAGCAGACCGCCCGGCGCGTGCCTTCGTGTTTGGTCAGACCGTTTTCGTCCAGCGGCAGAATTTCCGGATGTTTCTTGGCGAGCCAGATCGGCGGCGCGGCGGTGGGGGTCGCCAGCACGACCTTGATTCCGGCCTTCCCCATGATGTCCATCACGCGCTGGAGCCAGGCGAAATCGAACTTGCCCTCCTCGGGTTCGCACAGACCCCAGGTAAATTCGCCGATGCGGACGACGTTGATGCCCGCCTCTGACCATCAAATCCGCATCGTGTTCCCAGTGCGCCTCCGGGTTTTCGCGGGTGCCGCCGTAGGGAAGACCCATTGTTCAGGATAATAATCAACGCCGAAATACATATTACTTCCTTTCTGTTGGGATTTATTGCCAATGTACTGTTCTTCTCGCCTGACTGCAAACTGAAATTACGACAATTACGGACGCCTCGAGGCCGCATCGGCCGCATTGGAGCATGGGGGATAGAAATCCTGCCAGGGTTGCAAAGGAATGGGGCGGAGAAATGGGATCGTATCGGGGGTGATCTCACATTTGCGACCGCAGATTTCAAAAGCGCCGTCGCGGGCCGGTTACAATGGTTGAAGGGTTGAAAAGCTTTGAATTGCTTTGAAATCGGGCGGTTGCAGGCCGGCAGGAGTCATGAGTCTTCCAAGTCACCAGTCATCCGGGGGGTACCTGGGGGATTTTAGCCGTCACACCGTCACAACCATTGATTTTATTGGGTTTGATGCGTTTTCGACCCGTCACATACCGATAAACATTGGGTGATCTTGAGGTCGGAATTTCAAAAAGTGGCAATTTGCTGGGGTTTTTGAGGGGCGGTTTTCAAAATGACCCGTCACAAAGCCGGCACATGTGGCGGGCAGTTTAGGAGTTAGGGAGTTGAGGAGTTTAGGAGTGATTTGAGATTCTGAACCACCGCACGGGAGCGATGGATCTCGGATCTCAGGTTTGAGATTTCAGAGCGCGCAGGCGATCGGAGGCTTGAAAAGGTTTGAAACGCTTTGAATAGCCAGGAGATGGCAGCCAGCAGTGCAATAAGCCGATCAGTTTTGCCGCAAGTTACCGCAAGTTACCGCAAGTTGGTGCAACGGACCAGGAATGGACACGAATTGCTGGGACAGGATAAAGCCGTCCAAACTTTACCTTACCGGGCCATTTTTTGGTAAACTTTGCCTGGGGTAAAATAGTGGAAGATTGTTGGTACCAGATGGTTACGGATATGACCGAGGTGGGATCAAAGTTTACCTGGTAAAGTTCGCGGCGCGGGTTAGAACTGGTGTCATTCTCAGACTAATCTGGATTTCAATTCACTGGCATTCCGGCCGCGCTTCTTTGGCCGCTCGAAGCACAATGTCGCCCGAAATCTCATTGGCGTCGTTGATAAACTTCTCGGTCAGTTCGCAACAGTCGGCATCGCTCATTTCGAGATTCAAATCCTTGACCCGGCCCAGCACCAGGGAGCGCAGCAAGCTCCGGGGCGCGGTCGATAAAATGAGAATGTTGCGCCCTTGCGTGACGCCCTGCTTATAGCCAATGACTTGAACGCCCTGGTTGAGCAGTTGGCGGCAATCTAGCAGTTCGTCGAAGTTCACGACCCAGTTTCCGAGATAGTGAATTTCTTTGAAGATGCTGCCGGTCAGCGGGTCGTTGAAGTCTAATTGCCGAGCCGGAAGCAAACGCCTGTTTTCCACACCATCCCAGTCGCCCTTGAGAAAGGTGGTAAGGGCGGTAACAAAGGACCAGCCCTCCGGGCTCTGGACGGGACAACACAGGTAGGCGACGGATTTCATGTCATCCGTGGCGGTCGGGCGGCGGCGCGACCAACGAGCCGGAATGAACGAGGCCGAATCGACCGGGTCGCATTGCTCGGCGGACCATTCCAAGCGCGCATGGCTGGCAATGACATCTTGGAGAAAAACGATGTCGTTGGGAGGGCCATCTTTCGGGTCAGGCACGGCGCCTGGTCGGCCATGATAGCTATCCGCAGCCGCGCCATGAAATCTTTAGCCGCCTCGCTTGACACGAAGGAATCCGCGTCGGCATCGGATGATTCGATGATCTTTTCGTAGAGCTCGCGCAGTTTCTGGCCGTCGCGGTGGCGCAGGAAAATCTGGCAGCGCATGTCATCGTCGTCCTCGTGGAGCTCGTTCATGCGGTCAACCAGGGCGTGCGGGATGCCACCTGGTTCGCCTTGTAGGCCGCGTCCCCCGACGCAGCGTCTGGGTGGCTTATTAGGCCCGAAACAGCAAAAAAGAATAGAAAATCACAATGAGCGATCTTCCCTTTCGGGAATGAACTACTCGGAAGCAGCATTTAGGACCGTTCTTCCAAGTCGACAACGGCCCAGTCTCCTTTGGCATTCACTTGATATTTCTTACGGTCGATTGCCAGAGCAGTTTTGACACGTTCCGCATGTGCCTCGGGAGATTCGGTCTGGACGTATCCGAGCAGACCGCCCGCTTCATCGTTGCGACCATACACCCTCCGCAAAAAACGGCCCAAACCATCCTTGTCGCTGATGAGGTCGGCATAGTCGCCGGTTCCGGCAAGTTTTTTCGCCTCAAACCGGAAATACAGCGTTTCTCGTTGTCCGGCATATTTGAGTTTGATGTCAGGCAGCCTGCGGCGCTTGCCAAGGCGCCTTTTGGAGCCGTGGCTTATCTGGCTCATTTTCAGTGCGGATTATCCACTCGCTGTCCAATAGCGCATCCACGGCTGGCGGCGTGTCCAGAGTAACTGCTCAATCTTCCATGCAAGTTCTCCTGAAATTTCCGGTTCCGCCCAGATATTACATGCCTTTGCATCCATCGCCTCATATCCCGCTTGCAGGAGTTCGTGCACCCTTTCGAGGAACAAATTGAACGCAGTCGTTACTCGTCATGGTTCCGGGACGCCCGTCGCTCGTGCTGCCGATGTCGATGTCCGCTGCGTCAAGCATCGCGCGGGTGCGCGTCCAGTGCATCCGTTGGATGGGTTTGAAAAGATAGGTTTTCTTCCCGCGATACAATCGCAGGGAGCGGTCGAAATACACCCATTGCGCCTGCTCTTCGCGGAGTTGTTCGCGAGTACGAGCAAGCGTGTCCGCGCTCTCGGCATCGGCACGAACGACGCGGAACAAAGCGCGATCTTGGCCGGCTCGATGGCGACGAAACCGGAGCGAGCATCGTGAAGCACCGTCACCGAATGGCGCTCCCCGTCGGATTGGCCGTCGAATTCGCGCTGAAGCCATTCCGCGTAGGTCTGCAATTCGTTCCTCGACGCCGGGTTCATAGCATCCCGCCCGATCTTGCCGTCATTGAGCGCGACGCGGATACGGACGAGGTCTTCCACCAGCGCACGATCGCCTTCGTCGAGTCCGAGTGCATCCGAGACGCGGCGGTTCAATTCCTCGACCATCGCATCCTGCCCGTCATCCGCAGGCGATTCGTCAAGTTCGGCATCGGGCTGCTTGGGTCGGGAAGCAGGCGCGGCTTCGTCTGCGCCAGCCGATCGTGCAAGGCCTCCCACTCAGCGAGTTCATCCGCAGGCGTAAGCTTCAACAGAGGGATGGGGATTTGGCGGAGGCATTCGAGAGTTGCAACTTGCACGCTGAACGCCAAACTGCGTCGGATAAGGAACTGGTGATAGAGACGCGAAATCGGAACTCAGATAGAGCGCTAAGGCTTTGAGCAAGGCTCGTTCTCCATCTACGCTCACGATGCCGATTTGGCGTGGCGGAACGACGATGAACTTTTCGCTGTAAACCGCGAAATTACGCGCCTCGCTGACGATCACATGGGGCGGGCGGCAAACCGTCAAGCGGAAGTCGGTCCCGCGCGCCTTCCCGACACCATGCTTCATCTGGCCCGTCATCCTTGCCGCTCGAGACGGGAAGCAGATCGTCGTCCGAGAATCTAAAGAGCCTCCGAACTCGGTCCGAGGAATTTAACGTCGAGTTTTTGCTTCCCGCGGACCTCCGAAACTTCGTCGAGTTTCGCCTTCTTCTTTTCCTCACCACGTCCGTTCTACTTGGTCGCGTCCTCGCCGTTCTTAATCCGAAGCTGAAGACCCTCGCTCATGCCAAAATGCTGTTCGGGTACTTTCGGATTCACCACGAATTTCTCGGCTTTCCGGTTTCCAACTCGCTTCACACATCCTCCAGCGTTGGCCAATTTCTTGCCTCATCCGCGCGAGCAATGAAGCATCCAGCGCCGAGCCCCATGTCGCCAGTTTCCAAGGCAATCCGCTTCCGGTCGGCGATTTCGCAGTAAGGGAATTTCCCGGACTTCATCGCCGTTGACGGTGATGCTCCATGTTTCCTATGCGGATGCCCGATGAAAGCGGGCGCGTGCGATTCCTGATTCGCGACGAGCGGCGAAAAAACAGTCGTCATTTCCAAGTCATCGGGCTGCTCGTTCTTCTTCCGCAGGCCGAAGAAGATCGCAGCGGCGGGAACACGGGAGCGGCCTGCGAAAAGGACTTCCGCGAGGTTCGAGAAATTCGCGACCGCGTGGAGCCGGTGCTCGCTGGAAGAACTTGCGGCGAAATTCCGGCCGAAGGAGTCTTCAAAGAGCGTCATCGCTGGGAATGAGCAGTGCGCACACACCATCGCCGGCCATGAATTCCCGGCAGCGCCACGCGAACGCCTGCGCGACAGCGTTCTTGCCACGGGCATTGTCGCAGCTATGTGTTTCTTCATCCACGCCAGCACCCGCTTCGAGCGCGCCTCCATTTCGTTGTTTTCCGCCTGCTCGCCCTTCGGCTTCGTCCAAGGCGGATTGCCCTGCAATCCAATGGAACTTCGTTCTGAACGGCTGAAAGGCGAAGAAGTCGGACTTGAAGATGTTCTTCTTGCGCAGCGTCGGGAGCCTGAAACGCGGGTGGTCGATGAGGTCCGCAGGCTTTACGTAATCGAGCAGCGTGAGGTAGAGGCTGAACTCGGCGACGCTGCACGCATCCTCATCCATATCTACGCCGAAGATGTGGCGCTTGAGCAGCGTGAGCGAGTTCATGCGGAGCGGGTTTCTTTCTCCGCTGGATGAACTCGCGCTCGATGAGCCGCCGGTAGCACTGAACGAGGAACGCGCCGGAACCGCAACTCGGATCGAACACGCGGACACCGCGCTGAAGGCGGCGGCGTTTATCCATCTCCGCTGAGCATATAGTTCACGACCGGGATTGGTGTGTAATACGCGCCCGCTTTGCGCCCTTCGCTGTGCTCGTCATCTTCGTCCGCATCGGGATTTGTCCGGCAGATGGAGGAACTGCTCGTAAATCATCGAGAGTGTCTCGATGGGGATGTAGTCGAATTTGAACGCGGTGAAAGGCAGGTGGAACTGCCATTCCCCGTCAAAAGTGTCGCCTGCAAAAGCGCCCGCGATGCGCTGGATTTGTCCTCTGTTAGGTGCGCTCGCTCCCCGCGAATTTCAGTGGGAAGACTTGGCCATTGAGAAAGCCGTCGAGCTTTTCACAAATGCAACGTAGGCCAGCGGGCCCTTGCCCCAGAGGCTTCTTTGGTGGTATACCAATATGTGGTTCTGATCGCTAACAACGCCGGTACAGGCAACGGCGCAAGCACTCTGATCTCATGTCAGACACCTTGGGAGCGCCGTGCCTGACCTCATTCGTTCGGTAGCGTGAGCGCGAGTTTATGTCGTCAGAATTAGTTATTGTCACCGATGAGTTGATCGAGGCTGGAAAGTCCGAACGCGGTGGGTGGTCGAAGGCGCAGCTTGCTCTTTTAGGGGTGACTTGGCCGCCGGAGTTCGGATGGAAGAACCGAGTCAGGGGCCGCGCTATCTCCAAGGCAGATGCGGATCGCTTCGTCGCGTTGCGGCGCAGCGCCTCGACTGCCATCCGCAACAGGGGAATTTGTTGTGAGCACCGAAATTGAGCGTGCGCACGCTAATTGATGGAGGTGTTTGAGCGCTAAATGAGGGAACCCGCTGTCTGGAGGAGTTTGGCCGGATGCTGACCAGAGGAGCAGATTGCACCGGCGGCCGGTGCTGGAGGTGGCGTGGTTTCCACAACTGGGTCAGCGAAGGGGTGATTGGGGTGATTTCGGTCAGAAGGTTTTTAAGGCATGGGAGGGCTCTGAAACATGGTCTAGCCAGAATGTGCCGGGGAGGCTTTTGGCCTCCCCGGCGTTGGCCGACGACGTTTCGTCGCCCTCATCCAGTTATCCCTCGGCAGGTTGCTCCTCAGCAGAGCCTGCTTCTGTTTCACTGGACAAAATCAGAGCGTTTCCCGTTTCCGTTTCCTTGGGGGTCTATAGGGCGGGAAACGGGAAACGGGAGTTTGAGTTGGTAGCCTTTGGCGTTGCGGACTGAGTTCGCCCTTGTTGGGTGAGCTCTTCCAGGGCGGCAGCAGAGCGTTGCGGTGCGAATGCCGCAGAGTTTTTGCAATTGCTGAACCGAGAAGACCGGTTCCTGGAGTTGGGCCAGGGCCTGCGCGCACTCGCTCGACCGGAGTGGGTGCTGCCTCGGGCTCGGACGGAGGGACGTTCCAGCACCGCCAAAGCCACGACCGAGCCGGATTGGGTGAGTTGGAGCGGGATATGGTCCTGGGAAGGGGCGGCGCGATGTTCGGTGGACAAGGTCAGTTGGGAGCCTTTGCGGCGCAGGTAGAGATTGGAGTCGCCCCAGCCGTGCAGTTCGCTGGAACCGCGCAAGGCCTGGCCGGGGCGGCTGGAGTGGGAGTCTTTGCGGGCGTGATGAACCAGCAGGACGGCCAGTTGGAACTGGCGTTGCAGTTCCCGCAGGTAAGAGAGCAGCGCGGCGATTTGGGTGGCGTCGTTTTCATCGACCCGATGCAGCCGGATCAGCGGATCCAGGATCAGCAGGATGGGCCGTTGCTTCTGGACGGTGTCGGAAAGGCGCTGGCGATCGGTGGCGGTATCCAACCGGAGCGAGGGCGCGGTAATGACCTGCACCGGCAGGGAGGCAAAAGGGACCTGCGCGGCAGCGGCAATGCCTTCCAGGCGCTGGCGCACCACGGCCAGCGAGTCTTCGGCCGGAAAGAGCAACACCGGGCCGCTGCGCCGCACCGGGAACTGCCGCAAGCAGGCGGCGCCGGAAGCGACGCTGACCGCCACATCCAGGGCCAGGAAGCTTTTGCAGCATTTGGGTTCGCCGCCCAGGATGCCGACGGCTTGATCGGTCCAGAGTCCTTCGACCAGCCATTGGGTTTGCGGGCCAGCTGCACTCGAGTTGGCTGGCCCGTTGGACGGGAAGCGGGTTCATGGCTTTTTGGCGGGCTTGGGATCCAGGGCAAAGACTTCGAAGTAGAGTTTTTCGTCGATCTGCTCGCGTTCCTGGTGACAGGCGGCGGCCAACAGATCGTTGGCCATATTCATGAGCAGGCGCAGGTTGCCGGCGGCGTGTTCGCAGAGCGTCTGGATCAGCGAGGGGCTCAGGAGCTTGGGGTTGCCGGCGGCTTTGAGCAGGTGGTTGAGGCATTCCTGCAGTTGCTTGGGCGGCAGAGCTTCCAGGCGCAGGCGGCTGCGGATGCGGCTGGCGATGGGCAACAGCTCGGGCTCTTCCAGCCGGGCGGCCAGGCGCTGGTCGCCGGCCAGGATGATGGTCAGGATGGAGCGGGAGTCCAGGTCGGCACTGGCCAGCAGGCGCAGTTCGGACAAGACCAGGCGAGTTCATCTCCTGGGCTTCGTCGATGAGGAGCACCGGCCGATAGACCGAGGCCTCGATGTGGGCGAGCCATTTTTCGCGCAGGAGTTTGGCGCTGTGCCAGCGGTTGTGGGGCGAGAGGGGCACGCCGAAGAGATGGCCCAGTTCGCGATAGAAGTCGGCCATGTTGGCTTGGGGCCGGGTCAGCACGCCGACGCACAGATCGCGCAGCCCGTTCAAGCGCTCGGAGAGCAGGCGCAGGGCGGCGCTTTTGCCGACGCCCGGGCTCGCCCATGACCAGGGCAAAGCCGCCTTCGCCGACCTGCTGTTCGATGCGCCAGCAGAAGCTTTGGATCTGGGCGGTGCACCCACAGGGCGGTGGCGGGGACTTGGGGGGAGAAGGGATTGAACTTCAGGCTGTAGAGGTTGAGGAGTCGTTTGTTCATGAGGGGTTCTTGTGGGTTTTGGGGTTTGGGCAGATAGGCCGGAGGCAATCCGGTGGTGGCGTATTGCTGGATGAGCTTCTGGAGCAGCGGCGCCATGCCCGGAGGGCGGGAGCGGCTCGGAGTGACCCGTCAGCGGAGGCTCTGGGCGCGCGCTGGCCTTCGGCATTTTTGTTTTTGTCCACGCGGATAGAGGCGGCAGAGGATGGCGCCGGTTTTGGGATCGGCCAGATAGACCGGGCTCAGGTCCCAGGAAGCGTAGCGCAGCCAGAGTTGCTGCAGGTGGCCGTAGCGGGAGGGGACTTCAAAGCGAATGCCTTCCAGGCTGAGGGTGCCATCGCTGCGGCGCTGGGTGCGCGTCGGACTTCGGTGGTGAAGGCCAGTTGGAGTTGCTCGGTGGCCGGACAGGGCCGGCCCACATCTTTGTCGTTGAGAAAGCGCTGCAAGGGAGTCTGGCCGATTTCGGAGTGGACCTTGCGGTTGTATTCCAGTTCGACCCAGGGCTGGGTGGCTTCGTTGAGTTGGTCCAGGGTCAGATCGGCCACCCCTTCGAGCATCGGCAGGAGCCGGCCTTCGATCTGGCCCCAAAAAGACTCTTGCTTGCCATTTTGATAGGGCTGAATAGGGCAGCGTGTTTTCAAAGAGCACGCCCAGCCGGGTCGAGTCCCTGTTCGGTCTCGGCGGCGATCATGGCCGAGCCGTTGTCGTAGAGCAGCGACCGGGGCAAGTCCCGCTTTTGAAAAGCCTGGCTCAGGCCGTGGCACAGCTCCGCGGCCGCCTTCGGCCAGATACCACTGGGCATGGCAGCAGAGCCGGGAATGGTCATCCAGGACGCCCAGCAAGATCGGATAGACCCATTGGCCGTCGGCCAGCAGCACGCGCAAGGAGCCGTGATGAAAATCCAGGTGCCAGAGCCCGTTGACATATTCGCTCTCGTAGCTGCGCACCTCCCGGGCTCTCGTAGCGGTGCTCGGCGGCTTGGGCGCCCGGACTGTGAACCGGCCCGCGGCGAGGGCGCTTGAACAGCCCGTGGCTTTTCATGCAGCGCAGCACCGAGACATAGGAAGGCATCGGAGCCGGCTTGGGGCTGCTTGTTCGACCACCACCGCCAGGTTGTCGAAATGGAGTTGGTAACTCCAACTGGGATGCTGCCGGTGTTGCTGCGGCAGCAGCTCGAGCAGCCTGGGGCTCACCGACGGATGCTGCCCGTGATCGGAGCGGATCTTGCGTTTGAGCGCGTCCACCGGCCCGGCTTTGCGAGCGGAGCGCTTTGTAATACCAGCGCTCGATGGTGGAGAGCCCGAACAGAACCCATTGGCCGGAAATGGGGTGGCGCCACTTTTTGGCGGCCAGTTCCTGGAGTTGCTCTTGGAGTTCGCCTCGGGCAGGGGGCGCAGCCAAAAGCGATCCGATGACGCTGAAGCGAAAATGCGCCCAGCGCTCGTGGGACCGGAGTTTGGCGATGTTTCTTTCATCAGGATGCCGTTGATTTTCATTTTTTCCACCACTTCGGTGGTGCGGCTCCTGTTTACACCGGCTCCCGCCGGTGCTGTCGCCCGGCATCCTCTGCGGGAGTTGGAGCGAGCCTCACATAACCAGCTCCTTCCAGGCGGTCGGGGTGGTGATCGGGGCCAGGAACTTGAGCAAATCCAGCAACCGGTCCCGCCGTTCGACCTCGAAGCTCTCGCACAGCGACAAGGGCATGGTCTTATGGCACAACGGGCGGCATAAATCGGGCGCGAGCTTCTCGCCAAAAGGAACTTTCGACGAAGAGTACCCAGCCACCACTGCCGCCACCGCTCCAGCGTGCGCCGGTCAATGCCCAGGGCTTCCCGCAGCGACTTTGACCCGCTCGGGCTTCAGCCCGTGGATCATGGCCGAGACCAGCACCACCACCACGCCGGCATAAACCCGCCGCCCCAGAAACGCACCGAGGGCGGCGTATGGCGCTTCCGGCAGCCCTCCCTGGCGCAACACAGGCTGAAGCGCATGTCCCATTGCGGTCCACCTCGGGGTTTGCGCTCGTAATCGCTGCGATGCAGCTTGCCCCCGCACAGCAGGCAGCCCTTTGGAACGGGCCTCCTCGCGTCAGATCGGCATCGACTTCTTCCAGCAGTTGATATAGCTGTTGATCCGCCAGATGGTTCTGGCACCAGCTTTCTCCGACTCATATGTTTCAACACCTTAGATCGGAGAGAAAAAACCCTCGCGGGGCAAGTCTCCGCGAGGGTTCCAGTTATCGAACCGGCCTGTTCGAGAAAATCAAGGGAGTTCAGCCCACCTCCATCGCCAACCAAGCAAAAACGCCCGGTCCCAAGCCTCGCTTTTCGAGTCAG
>CAVTUR010000004.1:0-144445 GCA_963737945.1 Blastocatellia bacterium
ATCCTGCCGGAACTGATCGGCTGGAACGGTCGCAATAAGAGCAATGCCGCTGTAGATATCAACGCTGATCGGAGTGTCAGGTTGGTTGGCGTCCCAGACCCAGCCTGCAATCGCCTGACAGTCACTCTGGTCCTGATTGCCTTGATAGATTGGAGACGGATTGCTCTCGCATGTGATGCTCCGCTGAGTACCCGGTACATTCATGTCGGAAAAGGCGAATTTCATGGTGATCAGGTGAGGATGGCCATCTTTCAAAAATGCGGGCGGCGGGAAGCTGAAGGCATGGAAGCCGTCGCCTATTCCTGCGTCCAGCAAATCTTGCCGAAACTGGTTGGCCGGCGCTCTGACTGACGGGAAGGTATCCCCGTCGATGTAAAGGTCCACACTGATCGGGGTAGTCGGCTGATTCGCGTTCCACGCCCACCCGGAAATCCTCATGCAATCGGCCACCTCGTGATTGCCATGGAAATCAAATTCGGGACAGTTAACGGTCCTTGGAGTATTGGTGAGATCGAGGTTGGTTCCGGTGTATCGGACACGCACCGAGTGGTCCTGTCCGTCCTTAATGCTGATCGGCGTGGCAAATGTAAAAGCGTGAATGCCGTTTCCGATCCCGGCGTTCAGAAGATCCTGACGAAACTGGTCTGCGGTAACCTGAGCAGTGAGGACCTCGTCAAGATAAATGTCCACATCAATCGGAGTGTTAGGCTGGTTCACGTTCCAGGCCCACCCGGAAATCCTCGTGCAATCGGTTACCTCATGATTGCCTCCGAAGCCAGAGCCCTGAGCGGCGTGTACGGTATTGGAGAACGCATAGAACAACGACACGGAGGCGAGGGCCAGGAGAAGAAGGCTCAGCCCCTTTAGGCTAACAGCAGAGCGTCGAAGGTTTGCCAGGATCGTGGGTTTTCTCACAACGTCACCTCTTTTCATGACGGGGTATTCGATGGAGCCTCATTACATCAACCTCGCCCCTCGTGAGTTCAGAACCGATCACAGAGCTACTGCCACGCAAACAACCGCAATGCGGCGAGGGCGGACTACCGGGGAAAGTGGGTCGCGAAGGGCGACAATTGCCTGGTTGAGTGGGTAATCTAATTCCGTTATCTCGGTTTGTCAAACCACACAAGAAACGCTGGCTTATTCAAGATCGACAGGTGGTGCCGCGCTACCTTCGATCAGCTCCGACACTCGTTGACGGTATCGCTGATACAGGAACGACACCGCCAGAAGAATCAATCCCAATACAATCAGCGAAATGGTTCGATAGATTCCAGCCAGCGAAGACAGATCAACCAGGAATACCTTAAAGATGGTCAGCCCCAAAAGCAGCAGTGCCATCACCCGGAGTAGCTTGCTCCGCCGCGCGATCCCGACCGTCAACATCGCGCCGCCGTAGATGGTCCACACAACGGAAATCGAAAGCTGTTGAGCCAGCTTAAGATTCGCCAGATCTTCCGGCTTTAGACCGATTGCACTCATCGTAACCGTGTAATGACCGAGCGCCTCCAAAGTGAGCGCTACGATTGCAAGCAGATTGGCTGATGTCACCAGGACCGGGACCACCGTCGACCGCTCCTCCTCAGCCACATTCGGTGCCCTGGAGTATAGCCAGACTCCGCACGCGAGCGCACCTATCAAAAGCGCGAACGCCCCGAATGTCTGATTCAAGATCAGATTGTGCCACGATGCGTTATAGAAACGAGAATCTAGAGTCGCCACTTTCGCTATTGCACACATCAGGAGGATCAGCGCGCCCCACCTGACGGACGTCCGGCCGCGCCTGATCGCGATCCCCAGCGCCGCCGCGCCGTAAATGGTCCACAAGGCCGACAGGGCAAACTGCTCGTTGTTGTCAACCCGGGATATTTCATCCCAGAGCTGGTTGGCCACGTGGGACCTGGCCTGGTCGAAGTAGCCGATGGCCTCCGCGCTCAGCGCGACTATCGCAAGCACGTTGGCGGTGCCCAGAAGAATCGGGACCGCGAATAATCTCTCTTTGTCGCCAATATCTTCGGCGAGCGAATAGAACCAAACACCCACCGCGAAGGCGCCTATGAGCAGGGCGAACGCCGCGAAGGTAGGATTGAATAGCAGCTTGTGCCATCCGGCGTTGTAATACTGCAAGTCGATTGCGGCGGCTTTGGCTGTAGCCAGCGTCAAAAGCATCAACGAGCCGACTCTCACCGCCATCGAATTGCGAAGGATGCCGATTGTCAAAGCGGTAGCGCCAAAGATAATCCACACCGCCGACATTGCGAACTGTTTTGTGTTCTCCAGTTGAGCGACGCCCTCTCCGTAGTTCGCAATCGCCTGCGCACGGTCGAAGTAACCTACTGCCTCAGCACTGAGTGCTATGACGGCCAGCACATTGGCGGCTGCGATGAGTACGCCAAGAGCAAGCTCCCGTTCGTCTCCTTCAAGATCTTCAGCTTTTGCGTAGAACCAGGCGGCGCTTGCCAGCGCCCCGATGAGCACGGCGAAGGCGGCAAACGTCTGATTGAACGCCAGCGAGTGCAGCAATGAGTCGTAGTAGCTCAAATCGACGACCAGGACTTTGATCGTGGTCCCAGCGAGCAAGAGCATAGCGAGAAACCGGAGCGGTTTCAGATTGCGAGCGATACCGGCAAACAGACTCCCGACGCCGTAGACGGCCCAAAGAGTCGTCAGTGTCAACGCTTTTGAGTTGCCGATGGAACTCAGATAATCGCCACCGGCCGCAAGAGCCTTTTTTTGTTCGAAGTAATCATTCGCGTCGATCGTCAACAACGCCACAGCGAGCGCATTTGCGCCCAACGTAAACAAACCCGCGAAGCTGGACTGCTCCTCGACCTTCTCGCCGTATCGCTTGTAGAAGAAGGCTGCCGCGGCAAGCGCCGCCACCATCACCGCGCCCGACAGCGCCCGACGGTTGAGCAACGGCACGAAATGACTCCCCGCGGCGTAAGCAAAGTCGTGCACATCCACTATCACCCAGTGCGATAGGCCGATCGCAAACACCGCCAGTGCTCCATAGCGCGAGGTCCGGTCGTTTGCTCGAAGACCGATCCAGGTCATCACCGCTCCTTCGATCGCCCAACCCATCGTCACCCAGTGCTGATCGAATTGAATCGGCACCGCTAACACCGAGAACAGAAAACCCAAGCCGAGGAAGGTGAACACGAGCAGGCGGTCTTCGTGATCGCGGCGATAAGTGAAATAGCCCAGCGCCAAATAGAACGCCGCCACCAGCAAGGCGAACAGACCGAGCCTGCTGTAATACTCATCATCGAGCAAACTGTAGCTCGTGCCAAAATACAGAAGCGCGTTCGCGAACACCATCGCCAGATCGAGCCATCTCGCCGCCCGGCGATTGACCACGTTATATAACACGGCAAGCAAAGCGAAGATCGCAAACAACAACGTGAGAAAGAAGATCGTCGGCCATAGTTTACTGGGCTCGTACCACTCGTCCATCCAGGCGGCGAACATCAACACGGTGGAGATGAAAGCCATGTAGTTCAAGCTGCGCCACTGCTTCGAATAGGCAAGCGCGAGCACGCCAAGGTTCAACAGAGCAATGTAGCTGAACAACCCGGTTTCGTTGTCCACTCCGGTTGAAAGAAGTATCGGCGTCAGGAATCCACCGATCAGTCCAAGCACTGCGATCGGCAATGCATTGTATCTGGCGGCTAACAGCGATGCCGTCGCAGTCACAAGTGCCATCAGTGCGAACGCCACCGGTTGCGCGAGCAGGTCGTACCTCTTGCCGGACGCAAACCATGTCGCTGCGTATAGCACGGCGATCCCTCCGCCGGTCAGACCGTACGCATAGCTCGGGTAACGCTTTCGCAGGCGCTCGCCAAGAATCAGGAATGCCAGACCGATTGCCGCCCCGATCGACACCCGCCCGACCGCGCCGATCCAATCATTGTCGACCGCATACTTCAGGAAAAACGTAACCCCCAGGAAGATCGCAACGATGCCGATGCGATTAAACCAGCTTCCTCCTATGCGAGACTCAAGATCCCCACGCCTCGAGGGTGTGTTCGGTGCGAAGACCGCCGCCGCGGGTTGTGATCGAGGTATAGCGGGCGGCGGACCCTGGGGAACCGGCACGCCTATCACACGGCGATCCTGAGGTGGCGGGGCAGACACACCCTTCGCGGCGGATTGATCGGAACTCTGCGGACCGGACGGTGGAAGTTGGGGAGATGGCGGTTCGCCGACGGGCGGTCCGGACGGCTTTTCCGGCGCCGCGGGTTTGCCCGGAGGCACGGCGCTCCTCAGCGCTTCCTCGACCGCGCGAAGACGAGCATCGGGGCTCTCGCTCTTGCTTTGAGGCGGGGTGTCCAGTTCGCGCGGCACGGCTCGAAAAACGAGGCCGAGATGCTTTTCCATCGCGTAGAGTCGCGCGACTGTCTCACGCGCAACGGACTCCAGGTAGTTCAAACGAGCGTCGATTTGTTTGATCTTCTCTTGTGAGGAACTGTCATCAGCCATGAAGGCCTCCGTTTCGAGCGGCGCATTTCTCGCGACCCGGTTGATCCTTCGGGAGATCCAATGCGCGGGGCATTAGGTGACGCGAAGGCTGCTCGGGTTGTTCAGGCGTCATCCCCCGTGTTCGATGATGTACTGGCGAATTGTCTCCATCGCTCGAATTACCGATTTCTTCTGCGACGTGGTGAGCGCATCCATCATCTTGTCGACCTCGGTGAAGTACGATTCTTCGATCTTCGACTCCAGCTTTGCGCCTCTGGGTGTGAGCACGATCTGATTGAAACGCCTGTCGGAAGGATGCGGCATCCGCTTTACATACCCGCTGCGCTCGAGCCGATCAATCAACCCGACGACGTTTGATTTGGTGACGATCAGGTGTTCACTCAGTTCCTGCTGGCTCAGGCCGGCGCTTTCGTGTTCCTTCAGGATCATGAGGATGTTGAACTGCACATCGGTGAGTCCGAACTGTGAAAAGAAACGATCAGACAGCTTTTGCATGAGGGCCGACGTGCGCACGACGCTCAACAGCGCCTCGTGGTTGACGCTGGCAAGCGGCTGTTTGAGCTTGAGCTCCTGTTGCAGTTTCATTCGTTTCGCCTCTAATTCGAAAAGTAGTTTATATATGAACTATCGCTATGTCAACTATTATTTTTTCGCAAAAGCTGAAATCAGGCGTTTGATAAGCCGGTCTCGTCGGGTCTATCTTGATTGCCTATGCAGACACGAGACGAAGCATGGGGCCTGCTCTG
Organism: Blastocatellia bacterium; assembly: GCA_963737945.1. GTDB lineage: Bacteria > Acidobacteriota > Blastocatellia > UBA7656 > UBA7656 > Onstottus_A. The sequence goes on from CAVTUR010000004.1 coordinate 5,229, forward strand.
CGAATACACAAAAGGCGAATCCCTCCGCAAGCACGCGCTTGCGGTGGAAGCGGTGATGAGCGCGTACGCGCGGCGTCTGGGTGAGGATGAAGCCATGTGGGGACTCGTGGGTATGTTGCACGATTTTGACTATGAGATGTATCCCAACCCACCCGATCACCCTGTAAAGGGCTCCGAGATTCTCCGGGAGCGAGGCTACAGCGACGAGATCCGAAGGGCGATTCTCGGTCACGCAAACTACACCGGGGTAGCGCGGGACACTCTGCTGGCACGCGGGCTGTACGCGTGCGACGAGTTGACCGGCTTTGTGGTCGCGTGCGCACTGGTGCGGCCCAACGGTATCTGGGATCTTGAATCAAAGTCTGTGAAGAAGAAACTCAAGGACAAGGCGTTTGCGCGCACGGTCAACCGCGATGAAGTCTACGAAGGCGCTGCCGAGCTGGCTGTTGATCTAGGAGACCACATCGACTTTATCATTGCCTCGCTGCGCGAGGTTGCGGCGGATGTGGGTCTGAAGCCGCGCTTGACAGAAACGGTCCAGGACGATTCCCAACAAGAATCAAGAGAATAGAAGAGGACTGCGATGCTTATGATCGGCGGCCACCGATGTCTGGCCAGGGTGCTTCTTTGCGTTGCAGTGCTGTTAAACGACGCCGCTTTGTCGATGGTCCGCGCGCAGCCTCGCGGCGGCGAAGCGCGAACCGCCATTGCGAACGAGCTTTTGCGCCGCGCTGAAGACCTGCGTCGCAAATGGGATCTCGACGCCGCCGAATCCGCGTTCCGTGAAGCCGCAAGATTGGAACCCTCGAGTCTCGACGCTGCGCTGGGGCAGGCTCGCATCGCACGGGTGAAGCTCGATTATTCGAGGGCGATACGATTGCTCGACAAGGCCGCAAGCGAGCATCCGAACTCCGCGGCCGCGCTCGATGAATACGGCGCGAACTACCTCGCAGCTGAAGCGCCGGATCGAGCGCGACGGTATTTTGAGAATGCGCTTCGGATTTCCGCCTCGGATACGCAGGCAATAGTTGGGCTCGCCGGTGTTGATCTACTCGAGCGAGACTACGAGCGAGCGACTCAGAGCCTCCGGCAATGTCTGGCGCGAGAGCCGGAAAACAGCTTTGCGCGAGCGATGTTTGCGCGAGTGCTGCTGGAGATGAACCGGGAGACCGAAGCCGCAGAGGAGGCGGAGGGCGCCGTGGCTTTGGACGCTTACAATGTTGATGCGCTCTTCGTGCTCGCCTATGTCAAGTCGAGTGAGCGCAGGGCCGACGAATCCAGGTCATTGGCTCGGCGTGTGGTCTCGCTCGATCCATTCAACTTTGCCGCGAGGCGGATGTTGTCGCAGTACCTCGATGGTCAGGAGGGTTACGAGCAGACCGTTTCTGAGCCGGCGCGCATCTGTTTCGCGAGGGCTCGGTCGCTCAAGCAAGGGGGTCAACTCGGCGGGGCTCTGACGGAACTGGAGGCGGCGCTGCGCATCGAACCGCGTTACTATCGAGCTCTGATATCGCTCGCAGACGTATGGTTGAGGCAGGGCGACTGCGAACGCGCCGCCGCCGCTGCGAAGGCCGCAACACAAGTCGATGCCGACGGCGCGATCGCTCACTTCGAATTGAGCTGCGCCTATCGTGGCATAAACGAGCGGGCGAGGATAGCGATCGGCGCAGCAGATTTCGAAGCATTGTATTACGAACGGCCGGCGCCGCCGGCTTTCGCGTTGACTCGAGAGATCTTTCCGAACTACGGTTCGTTGACCTTGCGGCAGCAGGAGGTGATTGACGCAGCGGTTGGTCCGCTTGCGATGTTCCTTCCAAAACTCGCGCGTGTGAAGGCGCGTCACTATCTGCTCGCATTTGATCAGCGTCCCAGCGATCTATATGGTTTCGCGGACGTGGCCGGCGAGAGGACTTTTGACGGCAGATATTACGCGAGCCTTAGAGGCGTAGGAGGCCGGGTCACGGTCTCCGGGATTGAGTACCTGGACCAGGCGGCGCTTGGAGGCTTCAACACGATCGCGCACGAGTTCGCGCATCAGGTTCACATTGCGGCTTTGGGAAAAAGCGCGGTAAGAGAGATCCGCAGTCTTTATGATCGGGCAAGGCTTGCTGGCCGAACGCTGGATTCCTACGCCGCGGCGAACGAACACGAATACTTCGCTCAGGGTTACGAAGCTTTCATCTCCGATTGCAAGCGGCCCTCCGCGGGCGTCACAGGGCGGCACACTCGTCGCGAGCTCGCGGCACGCGACCCTGAGTTATACCGCTTTCTAGTGAAGCTGACCGGCAAACATGGCACCGAAAATGGGGTCAGGCGCTTTAGGTTTGAGGCCAATTCTGATTGCTTGACAAGAAATAATCGTGCGTGCGACTATGCAGGCTGCGCTTTTCCCGTGGGTGGTGGTCAGCAACTCCGACTGCTTCGCACGCATCCCAGAGTTGCAATAAATTTCAGTACAGTACAGCACAACGGTATTGGCGAAATTCTTTTCAAGAGTGCTTGGAGCGAAATATTTTCAAGAGGAGCACCGTCTGATGAAACGAACACTATTTATGTTGGCAGCCCTCACGTTCCCGTTGGCGCTGTTTGTGCCGGCGGCGGCAGCAATGACGATCGTGAGCGAATCGCTTGTGCAGGAAATCTCACCTGAAGAAGCTGCGGCCTACAAGGCGTTCTATGATGCCAACGCCGCCAAGGACTACCAGAAAGCGATGGACTTGGCCAAGGCGTATCTGCAGAAATTTCCAAACGGGAATGCCTCGCAGTTGGCCTACGTGAAGAAGTGGATTCCGTCCATGCGCGGATACTTCTATAAGATCGCTGCCGACGGGAAAAATGTTGCTGAGGTGATTCGAATTGGAAAAGAAGTCCTTGCGGAAGACCCCGATAATCTCGACTACATATGGGCGGTACTACTCCAAATACGTACGAATGAACTCTCCGCTACACCGGGTAACTTTGCCCATGCGAACGAAGCCTCCGACTTAGCGCAACACGCAATTCGTCTTTTCGAAGGCGGGAAGACGCTGACTGGTGTTAAACCTGAAGATTTCAAGCTGAATGTAACACTTGCTTACCTGCATCAAACGCTTGCCATGATCGCCGACCACAACAAGGAAACCGATAAGGCGCTAGCGGAGTACACAAAAGCTGGGGAACTTGACCCCACAAACGTAACGTACTTTTTCCACGCCGGCAGAATATACAACGACAGGTATAACGTCGCCGCTCAAAAGTATGACGCGGCGCAGAAGAAGGTAGATGCCATACCGGAAGCGGATCGCAATGCTGCTGAACCGAAGCCCGAGGTAAAGGCGGTGTTGGACGAGGCGGCGGCTGCGCTCACTGACGTAAAAAATCGAGCCGAGCCGGTAATCAACGCCTGGGTGCGATATCTGGGCTTGACTGCGGACAAACCGACTGAGGCTCGCACAACGCTGCTGGGTGTGGTCACGGGTCTTTACAAGTTTTTAAATAACAATTCAGAAGACGGCCTGACGAAATTAATCGACGACAATAAGGCCAGCCCAAGTCCGGTGAAGATGTCCCCTCCGGCTCAGGCGGCGGCCGCGCCAAAACCGGTAGTCGAGCCGACGGTGGTGGCTAAGCCAAACGGAAAGAAGCCCTAGGCGTACGAATCCGGATAAGATCGCTTACAAGAAGCCAGCCTGACTTTGGGGCTGGCTTTTTGCGTGAACGACTCGCCGTTAGCGCCGAGGCCTGGAGGTTGCGTGAAAGTTCGATGCCGGCTCGGTTAACGGGTTTCGATCTGGTGTGATATATTGTCAAGGCACGTCAGCATCAACGGTATGATTCTACTCGAACGCGAAAAACTGCTTTCAGAACTCGAACAAAAGATCGGTTATTCGTTCCGGTCACGCGCACTTCTGGATCGCGCCCTCACGCATCGGTCGTTTGCGAACGAACGCGTGGGAGAAAACTGCCAGCACAATGAGGCGTTGGAATTTCTGGGCGATTCAGTGCTCGGCTTTGTGGTGAGCGCCTGGCTGCTCGAGCGCTTCCCGGATCTGTCAGAGGGGAAGCTGTCGAAGATGAAAGCCTACCTCGTCAGTGAGTCGAGGCTGGTTGAGGTAGCCGAAGCTCTGGATCTGGGCAGGTATATTCTCCTCAACCGGGGAGAAGAGAAGACCGGAGGCCGCCAGAAGCGTGCATTGCTGGCGGACGCGTACGAGGCGCTGATTGGAGTGCTTTACGTCGATGGCGGAATCACGGTTGCCGAGAGGTTCCTGCGGCGCGAGTTGCGCCAGAAGTTATTGGGCATCGATCCGGCATCGATGATCGGAGCGGACTACAAATCGGCGTTACAGGAGAAGCTGCAGGCAGCAGGCGGTCCCGGACCCGACTATGCCGTAGTCGAGGTACAGGGGCCAGATCACCGCAGGACGTTTCGTATCCAGCTGCGCATCGGCGGTCAAGCGGTCGCGACGGGCGAAGGACATACGATAAAGCTCGCTCAACAGGAAGCCGCGCGCGCAGCGCTGGAATCCAGCGATCTGATCCCGACCGCGGCCGGCCAACGGCGGAACCGGGAAGCCGGTAACGAGCATGTAGATCATGTCGAGGCCAGCGAGCCGTTGTCGTCCAGGTTGCCTGAGGAAGAACCCGCACAGTCAAGTGAGATCCACGGCGGAGACCAGGCTGAAGGTACCTGCGCTCCTTCCATTGGACTCGCGGCACAAAGCGGGGCTGCCAGCCGACTCGGTGAGCCTGATGTCGATAGCCATCCGAGTGGGGAGCTTTCGGCTGAAGTGGAGGGCGAGTTTGAAGTGCTGACTGTGGCCAGCGAGGTATGATTGTGATTGGCGGTCGGGTTTGGGAGAATTAAGTCTATGAGCGATGAGTTGGACGTAACGACAAAAGAAGAGACGACGACTGAGGGTGCTGAGGGAGGGGAACAAATCGCCGGTACGCCGCTTCCGCCGCCTGAGGTGAGGACGGTCGACGTTAGGACCAGTTCCGCGAACGCGGTCGCTTTCAAGAAGAGTTTACCGCGCGAGTATTTCGAGTCTGCGGTAGTGACTCTGATAATGGCGTTATTCGGAATGACCTTCATCGTTCAGGCGGTGAAGGTCCCAACCGGCTCGATGAAGAACACCATTTGGATTCAGGATCACCTGCTGGTGAACAAGTTTGTTTTCGGACCCGACCGATGGCACATTCCCATACTTCCTGAGCGTAAAATCAGACGCGGCGACATAGTGGTTTTCAAGTTTCCCAAAACGCCTGAAACGAACTTTGTAAAACGAGTGATCGGTCTGCCGGGCGACACCGTTGAGTACGACTCCCGCACAAACACCGTTTACATAAACGGTCAACCACTGCCCGAACGAAGGGTCTTCGTCGAGCCCCAGTACAACAACGACGATGCGTCGAAACTTGAGGCGGTGCAGAGCGACCAGGAAGGGCAGGGGGCGCAGTGGACGGTCTACTACTACAAAAACGACTACGAAAGCGTAGCCTCCAGCGTCAATGATGGCAGCGCCGCATACGGCACCAGACAGCCTTACAAAGTGCCGCTGAAGGGCGAACCAGTTACGGATGAGATCAGAAGTGATACGCAGCTTCAGCGCATCTACGATGCCGACGGCGATGGGCTCTACGATAGCGACCAGTACTTCTGCATGGGTGATAACCGCGACAACAGCCTCGATAGCCGATTCTGGGGCACTGTTCCCCGAAGCAGCATCGTCGGCCGCGCGATGTTTGTGTACTGGTCGATCGACCGCAACACCAGTGGCGAGGGCAGCTCGAATCCGCTGTTCGATTTCTTTACCAAATCCCGCTGGTCGCGCACCGGTACGTTCATAAAGTAGACCAGTATTTAGTCTGTTTACCACGCCTGCCGTCCTTTAGCTATGGCTGATGCCGATAACGCAGAATCCCTGGACTCTCAACTCAGTAACCTTCGTTCAAGCATAAGCGATCTGGGCTATCAGGTTGACTCCTATAAAACAAAAACTGGCGCGGCGCTCGGCGCAGGAGTGTTTCTGATGTTACTTGCAGCCGGGGCAGCCTTTGACCTGGTTGCGCGCGAAGGCGGTGTGTGGCTAAGCCTCGGGTTAAGTCGTGAAACACTTCTCTGGATCGCGAGCGCACTTGGCGTCAGCGCGACGATTCTGTTAGCGCTCGGGTTTCGTCGGGTCAAACTCTCCGATACGGGTGTCAGGGCAGAGCTCGACAGGATGGAAAGAGAATACGCCGAGTTACTTGAGCGCAGCGATGCGACTGAGCAAACAGAACTTGAAGATGTACCGTCCTGATCTAAGAAGTTAGGACCCCGAACACATATCGCAAGATGCTTAACGGCTTGGGGTCGTCAGCAATCTTTGTTGTCCGAAGTACTGACATCGGGCGCGTCGGTGTGCGCCGCGGCTGGCGTGAAGGACGCCGCCGCTGCGGGTCCCCAGCGCATTTCGGCGAACGCGCAACAAACTTGAAAACATATCCTGGCCAATTCGGCGCCCGGCTGTCCATAGTCGAGCTGACAATCATTCACGCATACCGCGAGTGGCCCGCCGTCGTGCGCCTCAGGGTCTGGTGGGGTAGGTGTGCACATGTGGTCCCTGTGATTTAGAGACGGAAAGGAGCAAAGGACTCATTCACTTTTCCCGTTTCATGAATACAAATCATCCCGTGCTATTGGATTCACAACTAACCGCCTGAGCCCAGGAGAGCGCCTTGAGTGACCTCCTATGGTTCTATAGAATGACGCAGACGCGGTTGCGGTCAAAGGGCTCGCTCTAAGATGCTCAAACACTTGATTCATACCTGGGAGCGTAAGCTCTCGCGTAGAGACAACAATCGGGTAGTCAGACCGTTTGAGTGGGGAACTGAATCGCTCGATCCACCTCGCTTTGCCAGGCGCTCCGGCGGAAACGTGAGTGACCAGCGTGATGCAATCTTCAAATTCAACGAACAAGCGATTTCAGAGAGCGACCAGTTTTTTTCCTGGGACGCTGCGCCCGCCTTCGGATTCGAGAACGGATGGCTTGCTTTCCAGAGCCCGGTAAGAACGCCGTTTGTCGAAAACAACACAGCATACGCGAGGTACTTTCCTGTTCTGGGACAAGGAGGCTCCACTGAGGGTTCACGCGCGGGCGAAATCGCGAGGGCGCGAGGGCGCGCTGTTGTTGTCCTGCCCCATTGGAATGCCAAGCCTCATGAGCACGTGGCGCTGTGCGAGTTGCTTAACCGGACTGGAATAGCGGCGCTGCGGTTGAGCTTGCCGTATCACGATCGCAGAATGTTGCCGGGCTTCGAGCGAGCCGACTACATGGTTAGTGCAAACCTTGGCAGAACGCTCCAGTCGAATCGCCAGGCCGTGCTCGACACGAGAGCGGCGGTCCATTGGCTGGCGGGGCAGGGTTACGACAGGATTGGCATCGTCGGAACCAGCCTTGGCTCCTGCATAGCGTTCTTGACTTTCACTCACGAACCACAAATAAGAGTGGGCGTCTACTATCACGTTTCGAGCTATTTTGGGGATGTGGTGTGGGAAGGGCTCACTACGGCACATGTCAGGCGAGGGCTTGAGACAGCGGTGACTCGCGATGACGTCAGAAGGGCGTTCCTTGCCATTAGCCCCAATGCGTACGTCAATAAGTTAGCGGGGGATGGGCGACGCGGCCTCTTAATCTCAGCTCGCTACGATCTGTCGTTCACCCCGGAGCTTTCGCGGTTGTTGTTCGAGGAATGCGACCGCCACAACTTGAGCCTCGAGCGCGCAATAGTGCGGTGCGGACACTACACCCTGGGGCGCGCGCCGTACAAGTACTACGCTGGCTACCTGCTGGCAAACTACTTCAGACGATATCTTTAAGGTCAAATGGCCGCTATCTTGCCGCTGCGTTTTGGTCCGTGATACTATTCAAAGGATCGATGGAGTGATTAATCATTCCTATCGGAGGAGTTCCGGCGTATGCCTATCTACGAATACTTATGTCAGAAGTGTGGCTCCCATATTGAGGTGATACAAAAAATAAGCGATGCGCCGCTGAAGCGATGCTCCAAATGCCGTGGCAAGCTCGGGAAAACGGTTTCACGTACCAGCTTTCAGCTAAAAGGCTCGGGCTGGTATGCGACCGACTACCCAAGCAAAGTCCCCTCTGCGGGCAAGGTCGCCCCGGCCAGTAAGGACAAGGACAAGTCGGAGAAAGCCCCCGACAAGAAGGCTGAGCCCGCATCTTCGCCGGCGGCGGCCTCGGGCGACGGCGATTGAAGATGCCTTAAGCTCTACGTGTTAACCGAGGGCCGGCGGTAACGCCGGCTTTTTCTATTGTGCTTGCCGTTCATGGAGGACATCATTGGAAGTGCAAGTCGCCGACTGGATGTCGTTCTTACTATTGAGTAACGAGGCAGGCCACTGACGTTCGCCTGTGGTAAACCAACTTTGGCGAAGTTGAGAGCATCTGAAGATTGCGTTGAGAAAACTAATTTGGTGGACGGCTCGTAGTAATAGCGTGAAAGGAGTCAAAGATGGCTAGCTTCCGGGACCCCGCGAGGACATTTGAACCGATCGAGGTCATCGAACGGCTGCTTGAGATTACGGACTACCTAGGGCACGAGCCTGTGTTATATCTGTCGTCAAGCAATGACCTTGCAACATATCTGGATTCCTTTGGCTTCGATATCTACAGCTTGACAGCTGATACAAACGCCGCGTTTGGGACCGCATCCCGCAGCGTCTTGATATTGCCAAACGGCAGCCGATCGCACGATAGCCTGACGGCTCACTAAGCACAAAGGCAAGAACAAAAAAGTAAAGGCAAAAGTGATACCCACTCACTTTTGCCTTTACCTTTTTTGAACCCGGTCTAACTACCCTCGTTTTTGTCCCTTCCTGGCGTCAGCCGACGGCTTGTGCAGCTCAAGAAGATCGCTGCGGAGAAGCTCAGCCAGGCGCACGTCCCCGCTGCTAACCGCTTTGCGTTTCGAGACTGCCGCTCGTCCGAAGACCGGCAAGGGGGTTAGCTGTCCGGCCTTCCGAGCGCGAAGAGCAGTCCGGTACCGAGACTCGCGCGGGTTGATTTCATATGCGGCGCGGAAGTGCTCCTGCGCCATCAGCAGGTCTTCCTGTCGCAAATAGATCAGGCCGAGATGGTAGAGCGCTGCGTCGAATTTCGGGTCCATCTCTACACAACGGCGCAAGTGCCGAGCTGCGACTTCGGTCCGTCCTTCCTCGAGATACGCGCGGCCAACCAGATAGTACATTTCAGGGGTAGGTTTTAAGGTGAGCGCACGCTTCAAGTGGGTTATTGCCTCACGGACACGACCCTCGCTAACAAGAATTCGCCCAAGCCCGTAGTGCGCGGCAAAGGAGTTCCTGCGGATCTTCAACGCGCGACCCAAGTGCCGCTTTGCGGAATCGAGATCACCGTCATCGCCACAGATCACTCCGAGCATCAATCGCGCGGTGTAGTTATCCGCTTCCTCCTGGATCGCACGCTCGAGATAGTCGCGAGCCAGCAATGGTTTGTTGATGCGGAAAAAGTGCTCACCGACGAAGAGGGCAAGAGTGACGTTTGCCGGGTCAAGCAGGAGCGCCTTTTCGAAGTAGCGTATGCCCCGCTTAGCGTTGTCCTGGGTAAAGAGGTCGGCGCCCGTGTCGAGCAATCGTGCGAATAGATCGAAGTTCTCACCGGCGAAGCCGCCGAGCATTTGCTCGATGCGCTTATCAAACTCTTCCTGTTCGCTGGCTTCTTCGTAGTGTTCTGCAATGCGATCGCGCCACAGCGTCTCGAGCTTTCCGCCTTCGATCGCACCGCGCTCCGACAGATGCTCAACCAGCGCGTCGAGCATCGCGTGATCATATAGCCCGCTGGTAGCCTGGCGATGAACAAGGTCAAGCACCAGCTCCAGCCGGTCTTGCGCGCGCTCCAGCTGAGATTCGAGTGAGCTGATGCGTTCAAGCAGATGCTCTTCGAGAGTAGGTCTGAGGAGGCTATCGATGCCGCCATAGGCCGCCGCGGTGCGAGTGCTTGTTATTATCAGTAACCTGGCTCCGCAAACCACGCACGACTCGCTGTTGTACGGATTCTCATGAGTGCATTGCTGACAGAGTATCATTTTTGTTTACTTCTCATTGAGCCGGCTGTGTACATTGGGCAGCCTGACCTGAAACAGGCTCCAGCAGCCATTTTCAGGTACTGGTCTGTCAATACCGGAAGGCGCCTAGTACTCATAAAACCCTCTACCGGTCTTCCGGCCAAGCCATCCGGCGTCGACATATTTCTTTAGCAGCGGGCATGGCCGATACTTTGAATCATCAAAGCCATCATATAACACATTCATAATCGCGAGGCAAACATCCAGTCCGATGAAATCGGCAAGCTGGAGCGGGCCCATGGGTGATTCATCCCGAGCTTCATTATCTGATCGATTGACTCCGCGGTGCCGACGCCTTCGTACAGGGCGAAGGCCGCTTCGTTTATCATCGGCATCAGCACACGGTTGGAGATGAATCCTGGCGAATCATTGACCTCGACCGGTACCTTTCCCACCGCTTCCGCCAATTGGCGCGTCGCCTCGAACGTTGCGTCTGAGGTTGCGACACCGCGAATGATTTCAACCAGTTTCATGACCGGAACAGGATTCATGAAGTGCATGCCAATGAAACGATCGGGGCGCGACGTTACCGCAGCAAGCTTGGTAATTGAGATCGAACTGGTGTTGCTCGCCAATATCACCTCCGGTCTTACGGTTTGATCCAGGCGTCGAAGCAGGTCTGACTTTGCACCAGGATCCTCGGTGATTGCTTCAATCGCGAAGTCCACGTCACGCAGATCCGCCAACTCCTTCGTCGCCTTGACTCGCGAGAGTATCTGTTGCTTTTCATTGATGGCCAATCGCTCTTTGTCGACATCGCGTTGGAGGCTCTTGTCTATCGTTGACAGGCCGCGCCTGAGGAATTCGTCGGTTATGTCGTGCATCACCACCGAGAGTCCGGCTCGCGCGGAAACCTGAGCGATGCCGTTTCCCATAGTTCCAGCTCCTACGACCCCAATTGATTCGATCACGTCTGTCTCCCTCTGTTGACCTTTGAATGAACTGGTCTCTATTGGCTCTCTTGTTGTGCTCCCGGGGCCCTTCATCCAACACCAGCTCCGTGCTGGTCTTTGGAGATCTATTTGGCCGGCGCACCGCCTTTCAACGCGGTTAAGTGCTTGCTGACGCTGTCTCGGTCCGGTGTCTCCTTGGGCGCGAGCTCGAGGTATTTCTCAAACTCCATCTCGGCTCGTGATATATCCTCCAGAGCCTCATATATGAGACCGAGCCTGAGGTGTATCGGCGCAAACCATCGTGGAACATGTCCGAGAGCCAGTTCATACATTACGCGCGCTTCTTCAAAACGGCCCTGATCTGAATAGAACTGGCCGGCGTAATACCAGCCTACTGCGCGCGGCGAGAGCTCGATTGAGCGAAGCAGCTTTTGCTCACCGAGCTCAAACATCTTGCGCTGTCCGTATAGCAGGCCCAAATTGAGATACATTGTAGCGAGATCGTTACGAGTCATCGTCGCCTCGGGAACTGCCGATATCCCGGTCTCGAGATACTCACAGGCCTTGTCCAGTTTGCCCGACATTCGCGCGTAGTAACTGAGGCTCAGGTATGCGGTTGCGCAACTGGAGTCGAGATCAAGCGCGGCACGCGCCGCCGCTTCGGCCTCGCGCGGCCGTCCCGCGTCATAATACGAGCGAGAGAGCGACACGCGTGCAAGCGGCGCTCTGGGGGCGACCGCAACGCTGTTTTTGAAAACGGTCACGGTGTCATCCCAGACCAGGTTCTGCCTCATAAACAGCACGCCCCAGAATAGAATCAACGCGATGGACAGCGTTGCTGCCACAGCAGGTCCTGACAAGCTAAACCGGACCCGGGTCGCAAGCCATTCGATCCCGAGCGCGATCGCCAGACATATTCCAATCGACGGTGCGTAGAGGTATCGTTCCTGCAACACGTATGGAGGATCGAATTGTCGGATCGCTGCAAGCGCAGGTGCCAGCATCACAATAAACCAGACGGCGCTAAAGGTGAGTTCCCTCGATTTGATGAGGGCCACGCCGATCGCTACGACTACCAGCAACCCAAGGGGCGCGAGGAACCACACGCTGCCCGCCGTTTCGATGAAATCTGTGTAATGCTGATAGCTGTAGCCCCAGGGTAGCAGCATCAGACCGAGGTATTTAACGGTTGCAAGAGGGACGGTCAGCAGCGACTGCACCAGTGGGTAACGCGGCTCGCCGCTAAATACCAGAGTGCCGAGTGCATGGTTTCGCATAAACGCGTAGATTGCCGTCGGTAGCGCGAAAAAGAGCATGATCCTTGAGGCGCGCACAAGCCTCTGCTTTAACGGCGACTCTCGCTTGAAATGGAAGAGCTCGCAGTACGCCACAACGATCGGCAGTGCAACGGCGGTCTCTTTGCTCAACAACGCCAGGAAAAAAAAGCCCAGGGCGCAGGCCAGCAGATAAACGCTGCCCCTCTTTCGAAAGCGAAGATAAAAGTAGAATGCTGGCAGCAGAAGCAGCGACATCAGCGGGTCTGTCACCCCTGACACCCAGGCTACCGACTCCGAGTGCGCAGGGTGAACGGCGAACAAAGCGGCAGTAAGCGCAGCGACCCAGTCTCGCTCGGTAAGTTCTCGGGAGACCACGAACACCATTAGAGTCACGAACGCGTGAATCAACACGTTTACCAAGTGCCAGCCCCAGGGCGTAGTTCCGAACAAGGCATAGTTGAGGGTGAGCAAGCTGCTGAAGATCGGTCTGAAGTACGGGTCCACCGTGAATACAATGTCAGCGGACGTGAAAGACCACACGCTGCTTGTGAACGCTGACGGCAGGTTGCCGATGTGTCTAATGAAGGAGTTACCTAAGACCTGTTCCAGGTCGTCCGACGCAAAGTGGTTCCCAATCGAGTTGATTGATGCGAGTATGGCGATGATTACCGGGACGAGCCCGTAGACACCAGGCCGCGTGACGAATCCAACTGTGCCGGAATTACTCTCATTCTGCTTTGCTTCTTCGGATTCCGGTTCCAGGACAATGGCGGGACCAGCGATGGAGCCCTTTGGTCCGCGCGGCTTTGTGGATGGTTGGTGTCTTCTGGCCATTTTACTCAGAGCGTCTGTCTGAATACTGCACTCGATCTAGATCGCCGTGCGTATTTATCGAGAGCGACAAGGCTATGCATAGCGATACTCATTCTAAGCAGCCGGCCAATCGAAGCGCAAGATTGGCAGTCGCGGGCGGAAATCAAATTGCGCCGAGCGTCTCTGCAAATCGCTGTTCTGGGCAGAGCGGTTTGAGCATATAATTGGCATAGCGTTTTGCTCGAAGTAGCAGCGGTGTGCGGTAGGCACCCCCGAAGTTCGGAGAAAGGATTTATTATGAGAAAGATTGCATTCTTGATGGTGGTTGTTACCTTGACGGTAGTGGGCGGCGTGGGGATGACTCCGGCGCGGTCCACGACGCGTTCAGGCGCTTTGCTCGATGCCCTGCCTGACGGTACGGCGGTGGCGGTAATAGATTTTCAGAAGATCGCCGGAAGCGATCTCTGGGCGACAATGAATGCCCAGGGCAGATTCAAGAGGGAAATTAGCAGGGCCCAGTCCGAGATGGCAGACCTGGGTGTGCAGTTAACCAACGTGAATACGGTTGCGTTGGTTTTTTCCGGGGCAGCCCTTAATAACCCAACAGTGGGATTGGCCGGCGGATTTGAGCAGAATGATCTGCTCGCGCGCCTGCGAGCCCGCGGCACCATCGAGCTCACCTCCGAGAAATACAGGGGCATTGATGTCTACAATGCCAGATCGATTGCCGCGGACGTTCCGACAAAAGAGCTATCCGGCGCAAAAACTATCCAAACCGACATGGCCGATGTCGCGAAAGGCTCAACTTCTTTTGTCTTTTACGACGCGAACACGCTGGTGATCGGCAGTGGGGCTGCCGTTCGTGCCTCAATTGACGTCAAGACAGGCGCGAAGCCGGGCTTGACCCAAAACGCAAAGCTTACGGACGCTCTTGAGCAGAATCCGGCCGCCGCTATCAGATTTGCCTTTACGCTGTCGCCGGCGATGATCGGCGGGCTCCATTCCAGCGATATGCCGATCGATCTCTCATCGATTACGCTGATCTTTGGGACCATCGATGTTGGGACGGGGATTGACCTCAACGCTACGCTTCGCAGTGACAATGGCGAGCACGCGAAGGCGATCTCTGAGAGACTCAATGCGCTGCTGGCGATGGCCAGTGGCTTTCTGGGTTCCGTGGGAAATACCAAAATGGCATCGATCGCCGATGCGCTCAAAACGGTTAACATCGGGAGTATCGACGCCGATGTCAAGATCACCGGTAACCTGCCGATGGGGCTATTGAACAGCCTGCTCTCTTCGTCGACCAAATAGGGGACGATAATAACGAACTGGAACACCACCGGCCTTGCACTGAGTTTGTTGTGTCGCCGCAAGCTCAGTTGCAAGGCCGGATTCTTTTGAAACCAAGCGGTCCAGCCTACGGCGCGAACACGTCTTGAATCGGACACCATTGGTTGTTGGGAACAACCCAAGAGAGTCACAAAGGCAGTCTCACTGCCACCTTGAATTCGATGCCGAGTGGGGTATAGTCTTTGCCGGCGTATGGAAAGTAGAAGCAGAATCTCGGTGGAAGAGGCCAATTCGGCATTCTACCGTGCGCTCGAATCCGGAATGATGGAGCGGATGGATGATGTGTGGGCGCATGAAGACTGGGTAAGATGTGTGCATCCGGGATGGGACCTGTTGACCGGATGGAATCGCGTACGCGAAAGCTGGGAAATGATCTTCGATAGTGGCCAGAAGTTGAGGGCCACTCCCTCCAACGTGTGGGTCCGCATGGATGGTTATTTTGCTTGGGTAACCTGCACGGAAAACATTACGGTCTTCAACGAATCGAGTTTTGATTCAGCGTTGGCAGCTGCAACCAACCTCTTCGTTCTTCGGGATGGCCGCTGGCTCATGGTCCATCACCACGCGTCACCCATTCCCATCGTTGTGCCTGACAGTTCTTCCGACACCATCCAGTAGCTCCGAGTTTTCGGAAGAAAATCCAGAAATTCAGCTCCAACAAATTGAATCGGAATATAGAATGGTCCTGGACTGGGCGATCCAACAGGAACAGACATATCACGGACCGTTCAGTTGTCGCTCCGGTTCAGATGGTAAGGATGTAAGACGTCCTGTGGCATCGGAGTGGTTATTGTCGACGGAGGTGAGCCCGTTGGGGGTTCACCTCCTTTTTTTGTCGCTCAGGAGAGACTCCTCGCTTCTTGCCCCACCTGGGCTGAAAGGGTCGGAAATCTCTTGATCGTTTCGATACCCACAATTCCTGGTTCAAATTTTTGGAAGGAAATCCAGAAATTCATATCTTTTTGCTTATAGTTAGGTTCTTGTGCGGTCCAACCTTTGGGCGTAAATGAGAGCATATTGGCGCTTAGGTGGCCCGGGGGTGTCATCTTCAACGCTGGAATGTGGCTTGCTCTTTACAGGATTCCTGAGTAATTCGTAAGCAAGCAATTCAAAGGGCAATCAGTACACGGAGACGTTTTCAGTTTCAAGGGGCAGCGGAAAAGTGTGTTGGGACCGCCTCGGCCTCATTAATGCGGGATCACTACCGACGCAGAGGAGTTTGGCCCAATCCATCGGGCGCCACGGGGCGAATTCAAACCAATTGACCAACCATCCTCAAACCCTCAATGCAGCACTGCAATCTCTCACATTGGTGGCGCTCCGTTGGTCTGGAGTTGCGGCCTCTCGGATTCACTTCAGTAATCGCTAATTAGCAGTACCAGCTAGAAATCATCACGAGGAGAAGAACACATGACAAGATTAGGATTCACAACGAAGCACCTCCGAACCTTCGGAAGCTTTGTGCTACTCGCGGCCATGGTCGTTGGACCATTTGGCTCCGCGTTCACTGTTTTCGGACAGGAGAGCACGGGTAGCATACAAGGCCAGGTGAAGGATCAGACGGGCGCTATCATTTCAGGCGCCAAAGTTTCGGCGACGAGCCCGGCGCTGGTTCGCCAGCTTGATGCGATGTCGGACAGCTCGGGGACCTATCAGTTTCCGTCCATGCCCGTCGGCACCTATTCGGTGTCGGTCACGCGTCAGGGATTCAAGACGGTAAAATCCGACAACGTTACCGTTTTGCTTGGCAAGACGGCGACGGTGGATTTCGAACTGCCAGCAGGTGAGGTCTCTGAGTCGGTGACCGTAACTGCCGGTGGGAGCGAGACGATCGATCTTACGTCGAGCAAGACCGCAACAAACATCACGGAGAAGTTTATTGAGAATACGCCGAAGGGGCGAACTTTCAATTCAATTTTGACAGCGGCTCCGGGCGTCGTGTTTGACGTGCGCGCTGGAAGCGCTGCCGGAGGCTCAACCGGCACATCCGGCAACAATCCGGGCGGCGGCGTTGGCGGATACTCAGTTAACGGCGCGAGCGGTTCGGAAAACGCTTTCGTTATCGACGGCGTCGAAGTCTCGAACGTACGCAACGCTGCACTGGGACGTGAGAGCGCCATTCCTTTTGAGTTTGTCCGCGAGGTTCAGGTCAAGAGCGGCGGATACGAGGCCGAGTACGGCGGCGCTACCGGCGGTGTGGTAAACGTCATCACCAAGAGCGGAAGCGACGAATTTCACGGCCAGGTCTCGTTGAGCTTTACGAATTCATTGTTGAACTCCGCACCGCGGGGGTTCTATCAGAGACTTGCAGCGGATCCTTCCCAGGCTGAGTTCTTTCTGCCGAAGGAAGATAGCTACTCCAGCGTATTCCCAGGGGTCTCGCTGGGTGGTCCGATCATCAAGCAGCGGCTGAACTTCTTTGTCAGCTACTTCCCGGAGTTCACCCGGACGCAGCGCGACATCGCGTTCACGGCTGGCGCGAAAGAGAGCAGCAACAAGATAACTCGTCACTATGGGCTGGGCAGGATCGACTATTCGCCAACCCAGAAGATGCAATTCAACAGCTCGTATCTATGGACACCGATACGCAGCACCGGTGGGCTGACGGGTCTTGATCCGCGCGTCGCTCCGCCGACCAACAATCTGTCGCTCCTGGGTGGATACACCCCGGCGAGCGCCTATACCGCTTCCTTCACCTACACCCCGACGTCAAAGCTGGTCCTTAGTGCTCGTTACGGGTACAAGTACCTCAATGACAAGGGGAATACGTATGGTCTACCGGGCGGCGTGCTCACACTCTATCAAACGGCGACATCTGGTGCGGCCTATACGGGTCCGGCAGTGCCTGCGGCAGTCGCAGGACCTGCTGGCAAGCAGAACATCAGCAACCCGTTCCAGGTTCTGTATGACATAACCACCCGGCATAATGTGTACCTCGACGGATCGTACATTATGCGTATCGCCGGACAGCAGCACACTCTCAAGGGCGGCTTCGCGTTGAATCGCATTGCCAATCAGGTGCAAGACGACTATCCGAATGGCCGATTCGATTTCTACTGGGGCACCGACTACTCCCGTGGCACGCTCATCGATCACGTGCGCGGTACCTACGGGTACTACATATGGGTCGATGGTGTGAGGCACAATACTGGTGCCAACAGCAACAACAAGGGCTTTTACATTCAGGATCAGTGGCAGGCTCACCAGCGTCTGACGATAAACGGCGGTGTGCGTTTTGAGAACGAGTTCCTGCCTCCCTTCAAGAAGACCGCCGCAAACGGCGCTCTGATTCCCAACCCGATCTCCTTTGGCTGGGGCGACAAGATAGCTCCACGTATTGGAGCCGCCTTTGACGTTCTGGGTACCGGCAAATGGAAGATCAGCGGCAGCTACGGCCGGTTCTACGACACGATGAAGTATGAGCTGGCGCGGAGTTCATTCGGCGGCGATTTCTGGTTGTCGCACATCTACAAACTTGACGACGCCAACGCGCCCAATACTGTCTCGAAGGCTAACCCTGCCGCCGGTGGTGCGGAGATCATCACCTTCGACAACCGGTCGGTGCCGATCAATGCACAGGGTCAACTCGATGGTATCGATCCGGCGATCAAGCCGATGCTTTCTTCGGAGTGGACAGTCGCTTCCGAGCATAGTTTCAGCGGGAATTCGATACTCTCGTTCCGTTTCACCAGCAAGCACCTGATTCGCGGTATTGAAGACATCGGTGTTCTAGATGCATTCGGTACCGAAGTTTACACCATCGGGAATCCCGGTCTCGGCTCAACCTCCGCCGACCTTCCCGGGAACAGGGCGCCAAACGGTCAGCCGCTTGTTCCCAAGGCCAAGCGTGACTATCATGGTTTTGAAGTTCGCTATGACAAGCGCTTTACCGAGGGCTTCCTTCGCAATCTGAATGTCTTTGCCTCGTACACCTACAGCCGGCTCTACGGGAACTGGGCTGGTCTGGCCAACTCGGATGAAGCAGGACGCTCTCAGCCGAACGTCAGCCGCGCATTTGATCTATCGCCCGGCAACTTCGACGGAACTGGACATAATGTCTACGGATTGCTTGCGACCGATCGTCCGAATCAGTTCAAGTTCTACGGGAACTACCTGCTGAAGACAAAGGCCGGCGGGACGACCTTCTCGCTGTCGCAGGTTGCCTTCAGCGGTACGCCGCTCAGTTCAGAAGTGACGTTCATCGTGCCGGCGTTCTTTGCGGGACGCGGTGATCTTGGCCGCACCCCGGCATTGACACAGACCGATGTTCTGGTTGCTCACAGCTTCAACGTGACCGAGCGCGTCTCCGTTAAGTTTGACGCGAACGTAATCAATCTGCTGAACCAGGCCATCGTCGTCGGAAAGACCACTCGTCTAAACCGAAATGGGGACTTGAACCTTCTGGTGTCCGATCCCTACGGCGGCTATGACGCCAAGAGTCTGGTCAACCCGGCCAACGGCGCCAGCCCGGCCTATAACCCGATCTACAACCTGCCTAACGCGTATCAGGGGAATCGCGAGATACGCTTGGGCTTCCATGTGACGTTCTAGCTTCGTCTGAGAAGATGCAGCTGAGCAACTTCGAGGCTGCGCGTTCAAACCGAACGCGCAGCCTTTTTCCTTGAGGTCACCTTCATCTAACCCCGCAACTCGATGTACAATGCTACATCCAAATCATTTGAAAGCCGACGGCTGAAACATACCTGGAGGTCACGATGTATACATTCATCCTGGCGCTGATCTTGGCGGCTCAACCGTTCGCAGTACAGAACTTCTTCTCCATCGTCGGCAGCGTTAGAGACGACACGGGACGCTCGATATCTTCGATCCGAGTGTCCTTGGAGGACGAGAACTCGCAGCCCATACGATCGGTCTTCGCCGATGCATCAGGCCGCTTTCAATTCAGGGGTGTGCGGTGCCGGCTCTTATCGAGTGCGTATCGAAACAACAGGATTGCCTTTTGAACCCGTTTCGATACCTATAGAGCTGCAGTCGATGACCAACAGCACGATCAATCAGAGCACGACCGACATTCCGACGCCGGTTGATATTACGCTTAGGAGGAAAAGATCGAGCAACGTAGCGTCGCCGGCAGTTGTCTTCTCGCAGGAGGTTCCGGCCCCGGCGCGTGAGGAATTCAATCGCGGCGCTGCCAGCATCGGCAAGGATCCAGAGACCGGTCTGGTGTCGCTCAAGAAAAGCCATCGAGATATTCCCCGAATACTTCGACGCCCTTGAACTCCTGGGAACTCAGTATGTGAAGCTCGGTCAGTTCGCGAACGCGCGGACATTCTCGTGCGAGCCCTTGCAGTAAACGATAAAGCGCCTACAAGTATGTATGCCCTCGGGGTCGCGTACTTGAAGCTCAAACGCTTCAATGAATCAATCGAATGGTTGCAAAACGCAGCGACGCAGGATGCCGGGAATCCCAACGTACATCTGATGCTGGGCCTTGCTTACGGCAATATCAACTCGCTTGATCAGGCAGAAACAGCCTTGAGGACGGCATATCAGCTGGGGGGAGCGGGCGCTGCCGACGCACATCTGTACTTGGCGGGCATTTACAACAAGCGTGAACGATACGGCGAGGCATCTCGAGAACTTGAGTTGTACCTGAAAGAGGCGAAGGGCTTAAAGGACACAACGCAAATAAAGGAGATGATCGCCAAGCTGAAAGCGAAGGAGAAAGAAAAGGTAAAGCAGTAAGCAGTAGTCTGTCTCCCTTCCGCAAGACTTCGAAGATCCGGATAAAACTGATCTGATTCCGGCGGCTGTCCGGCCGCGCGGAGCCCGTTCACACACATTCCGATCGCCACCGTTGACCCGAATCAACCCGATAAACGAGTCCTGATCCGAATCGGCGTATGCGGTCTTTCGCCACATCTGGCGCGATTGAGCGCTATCGTTCGCCGCATACACCTCATGACCCATCAGTTAAGTCGCCGTGATAACGGAAGTTTCTATCGCGCGCTCTGGGAATGCGTATTGCACTTGCTTTCTCTCAGGCACGAGCAGAATGCGGGCTGAAAGCTGCGTGTGCTTTGTTATTGGAGGCAGGAAATGGCAAACAAAGATGTCTCGATTCTGATCATCGACGATGAAGAGCCTATTCGCAGGCTTCTTGCGCTGTACCTCTCGGATGAGTACACATGCGTAACTGCGGCTAGTGCACAGGAAGCTACGACGTTGTTGAAGGGTGGTTTCTTTAATCTGGTTATGACCGACATAACAATGCCAGGTACGTCAGGCATCGAGTTGTGCCAGTTTATCAACAAGACGTACCCCGAGACGGTCGTGATCATGGTGTCCGGAATGACAGACATCACCTACGCCGTAGAAGCCATGCGTCACGGGGCATTCGACTACGTGGTAAAGCCGTTCGATTTGTCCCATGTGTTGATGGCTGTTGAGCGTGGGCTCAGGTATCAAGGGCTGATAGAGGCGAAGCGCCACTACGAGCAGTCGCTCGAAGAAACGGTCAGGCTTCGGACCTCTGAGCTGCGCTCGCTCAACGAAGACCTGAACCAGATGCTGGAAGCGTTGTATCAGAACTATCGAGCGACGCTGCGAGCGCTCGCTGGAGCACTGGAAGCCCGCGACTTCGAGACCGCCGGCCATTCGGATCGTGTAGTCGCCTACTCACTGAGACTCGGGCGCGAATTGGGACTCGCGCATAAGGAACTGATCGCGCTTGAACAGGGTGCTCTCCTTCACGATATAGGCAAAATTGGTGTGCGTGATTCGATTCTTCTGAAATGCGGTGCACTAACCGAGCCTGAATGGGAAGAGATGCGCGAACACATCAGCTATGGGCTTCGGATCATCAGCGGGATAGACTTCCTGAGTGGCGCATCGCCGGTCGTCGGCGAGCATCACGAGAAATACGATGGCAGCGGCTATCCCTCCGGACTGCAGGGAACGATGATTCATATCAACGCGCGAATATTTGCAGTGGCTGACGCTTTCGACGCGATAACCAGCGACAGGCCGTATCGGAAGGCGGCATCCTATGATACGGCGCGCGTGGAGATTGTCGCGAACTCAGGCCAGCACTTCGACCCCGAGGTGGTAAAGGCGTTCCTGGCTGTGCCCGAGAGTGATTGGAGCGAGATACGCAAGATCGCCGTGTCCGAGGACTACATCGAGCACATAATCGACCGGCGCGAAATTCGCTCGTTCATTGTTTCCATCAAACGACAAACCGACTTCTCCTCTCCGCACCATATGGCGCACGTATCGTGAAGCCGCCGTGGCAGGAACGGCAGGAAGATTGCGGCCGCCTTTCGAACGGCTGTTACCTAATCTTCCTGCCCCGCTCCTCCTCCACTCTCCCGGATTTACCTGCTGGTTCTAGTCCGCCGCCGAAAGCAGGCGAGAGAAGAATCGGCACAGTCTATTGACTCCGCCCGCTCGTCTCATAGGCTATTGCGGTGGCGCGACCCGCTGTCCGGGGTTCACAAACGAAACCCCGCTTTCGCGAATCTGTTTGTTCAGGTTTGGCACTGCTTCGTCAATGAGCTTGTTCAACTGCTCGACAAGCGCTTTTAGTTCCGTTGTTAACTCGCCGAGCCCCGCGGTTTGATCCGCCGTTGGTGCCGCGGTGTAGCTATCGAGCCCGTTGAATAGCTGCCCTATCCTTTGCAACACCGGACGTGGCGCGTCAGGCAGCGGTGGCCCCGCGCTGCCTGATCGATCAAACACCGGTACGATCTTCTTCTGAACGGCGTCCACTTGATCGGAAACCGATTTCACTGCGTCGGTGACCTCCTTCGCAACGTTCGGCGTTCTCCTCAATTGCTCTTGAAGCGCGGTTACTTGGGTCCTGAGATTCACGACCGCCCGTTGCGCCGCTGCCGCCGATCGCTGAAGCTCGTATGCCTTCATCAAAGCGTCGGTCCACTTCGCGCGATCAGCGTCCGAGATCTGAATACGCGGGTCTTCTTTAACGTGCACGGTAACGCTGGCTTCCTTGCCGGCTGCTGAGACTTTGACGGTGTATTCGCCCTCAGGAACCCGCGGTCCCCGCCCGCCTCCGCGTCCACCTCCTCCGCCGCCAAATTGCCGCGGTGCCTGCTGGGCTTCAGGTGTTGCAGAACCCGCTTCGGGCGCCGCAGGTTGGCCAACCAGCTGGCTGCCGCGGCCACCGCCTCCAGCCCCTCGGCCCCCGCCACCTCCACCGGGGCCACGGCCCCCTCCTCCGCCAAAGCCCGGTCCCGCCTGGCCCGCGGCGCCGAGCCTAAGGTCCCAAACTACGCGGTTGACGCCGGCTTCCTTCGGGCCGGTCAGCTCACGAACCACCTTCCCGCTCTTATCGGTGATTGTGATCCGAACGTTGCCAGACGGAGCCGTCCTCAGGTAGTAATCGATCATCGCGCCGTAAGGTGGGTTGGGTGTCGAGAAGAACTTGTGTCCGGTGTCGCCTTTGCGATTGTAGATGCGGAACGCGACCGCCGTAGGAGCGTCGAATACCGCCACGTCAGAGGACATCACCGCGTCCGACATCTTTTCAAGCGCGGTGATGTTGTCGAGCACCCATACTGAGCGCCCGTGAGTCCCAAGCACGAGATCGTTGTCGCGCGCTTGTATCTGAATGTCGTCAACTCGCACCATCGGCAGGTTACCCTTCAACCGCGTCCAGTGTCCGCCGCGATCGAGCGATACAAACGAGCCGAACTCAGTGCCCAGAAAAAGGAGATTCTGATTGCGCGGATGCTCGCGTATTACGCGACAGGTGACTCCCGCCGGCAGATCGCTCTTCAGCGATTTCCACGACTCGCCGAAGTCCGTCGACACAAAGACGTAGGTGTTGTAGTCGTCACCGCGATGCCCGTCAAACGTAGCGTAGACTGTTCCCTCGGCGAAACGCGAGGGGACCACGCGGCTTACGTAAGTGTTCTTTGGAAGACCGGGCACCTTGTCCGTAATGTTCTTCCATGTTTTGCCTGAGTCGCGCGAAATCTGCAGGTTGCCGTCGTCTGTGCCGGCATACAACAGTCCTTCTTTGATCGGCGACTCGGCGAGCGTAACTACCTGACCAAAAGTCTGCACGCCGTCGTGACGCGAGAGCATGTGTTCATCGGGAAGCACGCCCATTATCGGAAACTTTTCGCGGTCCTGATCCTTGGACAGGTCCTCGCTATGTGTCCACGTGTCACCGCGATCTATGGAGCGGAAGACTCGATTCCCGCCGTAGTAAATCGTACGGTTGTTATGTGGAGAGATGACGATCGGCGAGTTCCAATCGAAGCGATAGGCTTTCTCGCCTGCTGGAGGCTCGGGTCTTATGTTGCGCCTCTCCCCGGTCTTGAGTTCCAGTCTTGCGACGTTGCCGTCCTGGGATTCGACGTAGATGATGGTTGGATCGGTAACATCGACGATTGAGTAGAACCCGTCGCCACCTCCCGTGCGGAACCATTCGTCGTTGGTTATGCCTTCCTGGTTCAGCGTGCCGCTCGGGCCGGCCCAGCTTCCGTTGTCCTGGAGTCCGCCGTAGACCATATAAGGCTTTTGATTGTCGAGCGAGATCTCGTAGAACTGTCCAAGCGGAATCGTATTGATGAAATCCCACGAGCGCCCTCGATCGTACGACTGATAAATTCCGCCGTCCGAGCCTGCGAGCATGTGGTTCGAGTTGGCGGGATCGATCCACAGAGCGTGGAAGTCTCCGTGAATGCGGGTGACCACATTCTGAACCCAGGTCTTCCCTCCGTCATCCGAGGTGAACATGTTGGCGGCGCACTGCCAGATGCGTTGGTCGTTGTTCGGATCGATGCGAATCTGGCTGTAGTACATCGCCCGAGAATCCAGATCGCCCATCTTTTTCCAGGTCGCGCCGCGATCTTCGGATCTGAAGACGCCGCCTTTGGCATTCTCGATGAGGGCGTAGATGATGCTCGGGTCGGCGCGGTAAATGTCAAAGCCTATTCGTCCGGTGACGCCTTCAGGAAGATCCTTGGTGAGCCTGGTCCACGCAGCGCCGCCATCAATTGTCTTATATATCGCGCTGCCTGGTCCGCCGCCGTTAAACCCCCACGGAGTGCGACGCCTTTGATAAGACGCCGCATAAAGGGTTCCTGGGCTCTGGGGATCTATCGCGATATCAGTGATACCGGTGTCTTCGTTGACGAACAGAGATTGCGCCCATGTTTTGCCGGCATCGGTTGTTTTGTAGACGCCTCGCTCGCGGTTAGGCCCCCACAGATGACCCAGCACCGCCACGTACACGATGCTCGGATCGTGTGGGTCGATGACGACACGCCCGATATGCTTCGAATCTTTTAGCCCCATGTTCTGCCAGGTCTTGCCGCCGTCGAGCGAGCGATAGATCCCGTCGCCCCACGACGAACTCTGACGATTGTTGGGCTCTCCGGTTCCTACCCAAACGATGTTGGGATCGGAGGGCGCTATGCAGATGTCACCAATCGAGGTCGATCCCTGCTCGTCGAAGATCGGATCAAAGGTCGTGCCTGCGTTTGTGGTCTTCCACACACCGCCGGTTGCGGCTCCAATGTAAAAAGTGGAGGGATTTCCTTCGACCACCGCGACGTCGTCAATACGCCCGCCCATGTTTGCGGGTCCGATTGAGCGCCACTGGAGGTTCTTGAGCGCCGTCTCCTCTGGCCGGAGCTTGCCATTCTGTCCGTAGACTGATGCTGTGGACGCGATAACAACTGTCGAGATTAACACGAGGAGACAGAGGCATATGCCCAGGATGTTTGGGCGAGACTTGATGATGGTCATAACGTCCTTTCTGTGTTCCACTGGTAGAAAAAGAAGGGAAGAAATCAGTGCTGCTGCGTCGGGAAAGTATCACCGGGTATTTTACGAGTCAAGAGAGAAGCGCCAACCGAGCCGCGCAGCGGTCACCCCTCGCTAGTACGCAGACCGGGACCATGACCGTGTCGCTTGCGATCGAAAGGCAACCGCTACCCGGCCTTGCCGTTGGCAACTGGGCGGCGAGAATCGCGGGGCTACCTGCGAGAGATCGTCGACAGCTACTCAAGAGCTCGGCTAGCCGCGGTTTTCGTTTTGGTGGCCGCGAGGGCGACGGCCCGCGCGAATTCCGACCCGATCGCCAGACCTTCCGCCGAAGTCTTGTTGGGCGCGGCGACGAGTCCCCTTGAGCCACGCTTGTTTAGTTAGTGCTCTGGTTGTGATAATCAGCGTCCGGCATTGACGCCGAGAAAGCCCTCTCATGCTGAGTCTCGCAGAACAACTTGTAGCCGGCTTCCTGACCGAGTATCGCGATTTGGGAGTGTATTCACGTCACCGAATAGAGCGACTGGCGGAACTGGCAACCGATAAAGACAGGCAAATCGCGGAATCAGCTACAAAGGCCTTTTTCACCGCACTAGTGGAGCGGTTGGCGGATTCGTTCGAACCTGATGCCGTGTCCCTCTACAACCGCGCGTTTGCACAAATCATACAAGCTGCGCGGGGAGACTCGCGGTCAGAAGTGCAGTCCAAATTGCTCAACCTCGAACTGGAAGAGTTCGGCCTCTACACCGAAGAGGATCTTATCGCACGCGCCGAGACACTTCGCTCTGTATCCCCTATGACCGGGTCACGCACCTCGCCTCGTTCGGTTCGACGCGTTATCGTTCTCTCTCGGGTGACGCTTGGCGCGGATGTCGCGATCACAAGCGTGATAATCGAGAGGATGAAACTCAGATTTCCCTCTGCCGAGATCGTCCTGGTCGGCGGAACAAAGGTGTCTGAGTTGTTCGGCGGCGACTCGAGACTGCGGTTCAAAGAAATCAGGTATCTTCGAGGTGGCACTACGATTGAGAGGCTGCTCACCTGGATCGACTTGCTTCGGTGCGTGCGCGAGCTTACCGATGGTCTGACGCCGGGCGAGTGCCTGATCGTAGATCCGGACAGCAGGCTCACACAGCTTGGACTGTTGCCGGTCGCCAGGACCCCTGAGGCGGTGCGTGGTTTCCCTGCGCACGGATCTGACCGCCCGACCAGGTCAGGCGAGTATCTCTTCTTCCCGAGCCGCGCGTACCGCAGCAGCACTTCGCACTCGCTAAGCGAATTGACATCGATGTGGATCGATGAGGTGTTTGTGGAGAGTCTGCCCACCTATCCAAGCCTAAGATTGAGAAGCATTGATATCGACGCCGCGCGCGCTGTCATGAATCGAATGAGGCGCGGGACACGCCCGGTCATCTCAATCAACTTCGGCGTCGGAGAAAACCAGTTTAAGCGAGTCGGGGGAGATTTCGAAGCGTCGCTTGTTTCGCGACTCGTACAGCAAGGCGCCGCGATCGTGCTCGACAAGGGGGCTGGCGAAGATGAGGTCGGCCGCGTGGATGGAGTCATCGCCGACGCCACCCGCGTCGAGCGCGAAGGGCGTCGCATTCGGGCTGTAGAGATTAGCGAGGATACGTTGATGGCCACGACCACCGCCGAAGGACTCGACGCAGAGATTCTGATATGGAACGGTCGAATCGGAATGCTCGCAGGGTTAATAGGCGAAAGCGATCTGTACATTGGTTACGATTCTGCAGGACAGCACATTGCGGCGGCGCTTGGAGTGAGTTGCATAGACATATTCGCCGGCTATAGCTCGCCCAGAATGCTTGATCGCTGGAGGCCAACCGGAAGAGGCAAGTCGCAAGTGGTTGCGGTTGACACGATGAGCGGGGCCAGTGACCCGAAGGAAGTGCTTGCCGCGGTGGTTGACCACGTAAAGCACTTGTGACCTATCGACTCGGTGATGCTCGGAAGGGCAGCGCGAAGTAAGTTTCAGAGTCGGGAAGGGCTTGCCCTCGGAATCATCAAGAGCCTAACTTTGAACCATAACCCTGACCGTGAAACTTTCAAGGAGTGGAGTAAGTTTCAGTGTTGGGAAGGGTGGCTTGCCCCCGCCCAAAGAAGGCCACACAGTCCGCAGCACAGGGGGAGCGGGGGCAAGCCACCCTTCCCAACTCTGGAACATGAGCAAGGGAGACATGAAACTTGTGTTGACTGCCCTAGTTTTTGTCGCCTCCTCCGTGTTTCATGCCACACAACCTACATTCGGTCGGCGGCTCCGAATTGTCCACCGTATGCTTCACCGGCTTGAGGGTCCGGACATATGCAAAGATCGCCTTCAAGTCTTCATCGGTCATGTTCCGATAGAAGTACCACGGGCATGATGGGGCTCAGCGATCTGGCTTTTACCTTACCCGTGCGGATCGCTTGAACAAAAAGGTCCTCGTCGTAGTAGGAAATGCCGGAGGCGTCAGATGTAATGTTGGCTGCCATCACCGTCGCCTCTGGCGTTGTGAATAACAGACCGCCGGCGAATTCAAGCCCGGGTTTCTCCTGTCCATTTTCGCGAGGGGTATGGCACTCTCCGCAACTGGCCATACGAACCAGAAATGCGCCACGCTTCATCGGATCCGATAGATCCGGCGTCGGAACGGGTGCGGTAACCGGTTCGGGCGCGTTGCGGATGAGGTACTTTACCGGAAAAATGAGCTCGGTTTGGGGCAGCGTGTGCCTGACAGGCGCCAGGGTGCGCAGGTAGACGATCACCGACGCCAGATCCTCGTCGGGCATCTCGCGATAGTTCTTATAAGGCATCACGGAAAACAGCGCGCGTCCGTCGTGGCCCACCCCCTCTCGAATGGCACGTGCCAGCATGTCGTCCGTCCAATTGCCCGCGCCAGTCTCCTTGTCCGGCGTCAAGTTGGGTGCAAAGATCCTGCCTGGCAATTCGGAGCCCTCGCCAAACACAGTGCCCGCGCCCAGTTTGTCGGCCAACGCAGGCATGCCTGGGGCGTTTTGGTCTCGCTCGGAATGACATGCCAGGCACCCGAACACCGCGTTGACCATGTAGCGGCCACGCTCGAGGCGCGCAGGCGTTGCTTCAAAGGTCCTGTTAGTCAGCGGCCGCGCGTTTGGACCGATGAAGGGCCGCCATCCAACCGTGAATGTGATCCCGGCAAGGAGCAGCGCGACGATGATCAAAACCGCAGTTCCAGCAATCCTCTTCCAGCCAGGTGCCATAGTTCTCCATCACTGAACGTTCAAGTTCGAAGCCCGGGGACCAATCGGGGTTTACCAGAAACGGCTTTCTATTCCTTCGCCCCGGCACCTGTCAAGTCTGGCGCACGCATCGAATCAATGCTGGACGACTGAGCGCTTCTAATCTATCCTATCGCCAGTGTGCCAGCCTCAGCGCTCTTCGAAGGGGCCTTACGTCATGGGACTCGCGGCCGTTTATCTTGGCCATCAATCCTGGGCAGACTACATCAGGGATCGCGACTGTTTGCGGGCGTTTGGAAGCGCGATTGAACAGCAGGCCGCGCGGCCTGACGATCCGCTTGCGGCCGGCGCTGCGTTAAAGGTCGAATTAAGTCAGCGTGACTATCAGATCGCCCTTGAGTCGGGTGTGGGCGCGCTTGGTGCGAGCGTCATCGACGATGCAAGCGCGTCGCGCTACGACATCGAGTTCGGATACCAGCAGCTCGAGGGAGGACTCGATCGGCTCAACGCCGACTTCAATTTTCTGCTGGGTGACGTAATCTGGAAGCTGGAGATGCGCGAGGGGGCGCTCAGCCATCTCCTGCACGAGATACGCCTGGCGGAGTTCGAACGAGAAGCGCGAGCTTATCGAAGCCGGGCCGAGAAGGCTTATCTGAGTGGGTGGTATGAAGAGGCGCTGGCCGATTTCCTCGAGGCCGAGAAGCGTAACTATCCCGACTTCGGGGTGCTGCGTTCGATTGCCAACATTTGCCTTTACCATCTGATCAACCTCGCAAACTCCCTCGAATACTTTCGCAAGGCGGCCAAGTACTCTCGCCCGAGCCACGCCCGGCAATCGGCCGAGGCTCATTACTTCGCCGGGGTTGTCTGCGCGTTACAGCAACAGTTCGAGGAGGGGCTCGAGCATCTCAACGAAGCCATCGCTCTCAATCCACAGTTGTTCGAAGCGCACTATCAGAAGGCTTGCCTGGCGGCGATGCTAAAGGAGACAGGCGCTGTGGTAGGGAGCCTGGAGATCGCGATCAAGGGCGACCCTCGATATTACGAACGAGCGAAGGCAGATGAGGCATTTGGTGCGTTGCGCCCCGATGTGCAGGCATTGCTCGACCGGTTGATGGGGCCGGTGAAAGCGAAGCTCGCCGAGGTCAGCCGTGATGCAAACATGCTCAAACGGTATGTCATCGCGACCCCGGAGAAACGCCAAAAGTTGTCGGGGATGTTTGATGATGTCGAGCATCGTCTGGCGACCGCGAACACCTACAGATCCGGTGTTCAACTAATGCAAACGCTCTCGCAGATGCAACAGGACCTGCGGGGCATCTACGATCAGTTCTATAAGCAGTATGACATTGGCACCCGCGACTATGTGAGATCTGTTGCCATCAGTCCCGATGGGCGTCTGGTCGCGTCGGGGTTTCTCTACGAAGGGATCAGAGTCTGGGAGGTGGACAGCGGTGTTCCTTTGCGATCGCTGAGAGGGCACACAGCAAGCGTCAACTCGATCGCGTTTAGCCCCGACAGCCAGTGGCTCGTTTCCGGCAGCCGCGATCGCACGATCAAGCTGTGGGATGTTTACGCCGGCCGCGAGATCAGAACTCTCGACGCTGAAGACTGCGGTGAAGTGCGCGCGGTGACTTTTAGCCCGGATGGTTTGTGGCTTGCCTCGGGCAGCACAGACTCTATAGTCAGGCTTTGGCGAGTGATAACCGGAAGAGAAGTCCAACCCATGAAAGGTCACGCCGGACCGGTCACCTCGACTGTGTTCAGCCCCGATGGCCGGTACATCGCGTCCGGGAGTCTTGATCGGACGCTCAAGCTCTGGGAGTCGGACACCGGTCGCGAAGTGAAAAGGTTCGAGGGCCACACCGCAGGCGTGGCATCTCTCGCCTATAGCCCCGACGGCCGCCTGCTGGTATCGGGCGGTGAGGATAAGATGGTGCGGATCTGGGACGTCGACACCACTCGCGAGATCCGATGTCTCGCCGGTCATATCAACGATGTAACCTCGGTGGCGTTTAGTCCGAATGGCCAACTGGTCGCCGGCGGCAGTCTTGGTCAGACGATAAGGATATGGAACCTGTCCACCGGGCGCCTGGTCAAGACGCTTTGGTTCAGTGAAATCAGCTGGCATCCAATTGCGTTCAGCCCGAAGGGTCAATGGATGGCGCTTGCCAGCCGCGACGTCCAACTCTGGCTGAAGGCGCTGCTGACCGAAGAGGAGTATGCCGAAGTGCGCGCCGGCGAGGAACGCGCGAAGCTGATGCGTCTGGAAGCCGACAGTCTCGCCCATGAGCTCGCGGAGCTGAAACGATTCGAGAGGGACGAAGCCGCGCAGGAAATTGTAAGAGCGCAACGGCGCGCCGCCGGTGAGTGCGAAGTGTGCGGGACGAAACTGAACCTTGCGAGAAGATTCGTTCGCCGGCCACGGTGCAAATCACACCGATTGAGTTTGGGCTTTGTGGAAGGCGTTCCGCACCGTGGCCAGCTATCGTGAGTCGGCCGCGGAGTTCCCTCTTGCCAGTAGTGCCGGCAAACGTTCTCCTTCGCTCTCGGCGTTGTGACTAACCCTCGTAGGGGAAACGGTGAATCGCCCGCAGGCACTCGCTCAGAGCCTGCAACAGCGATTCTCCCCAGCCGCACGGCGTAAACGGCGCACTCTTTTGATTAGTCTGTTTGTCGGCTTCCGCGAAGAACCGCATGTGATACTGATTTCGATCGACGTACTCTTTCACGGTTATGGTGAACTCAATGTCGCCATCAGGCTGATGCTTTTTCATTGAGAAAAAGTGTAACCGAGCAAGTTCATCCGATGGTTGCGTCTGCGCGAAAGTCCATTCCGACATTCTTTGCGGTCCTTTCCAAGTAGGATCAAGAAAAACAGCGACCCCCGGCCCCGAACTGATAGACCGATTCTTTGCGACTGGAACCAGTTCACCGGTTGCGCTCGCCCGCCGCCGGGGTGAATAGCAGATCGTGAAAGTCGAAACTGAAATCGGTGATGGGCGAAACGGCAACCATCTTCATCTGCTCGATGCTGCCATCAGGTTTGAGCGCGAAAGTGACAAACGCGTCAGCTTCGAGGCTCCGGTCACGCCACCGCGCCACGAAGGTGTCATGTTGCCAGTGTTCGAGGTCTCCAACCAACAAGGGTGTGTGACCAAAGCGCATTACCAGCTTGTCGTTCTCCAACGCAATCGTGATGTCGCCGTACCACGCGTCGGTGTAACGGCCCGCATACTTCGCGAGAGGCAGCGAAGGCTTCGAGTCGACGGCTCGCGAGGATGCCAATCGCTTCTCAACCTCGGCGGCGCGCGCCAGGCCCATTTCTTCGGACTTCTTGAATGCCGAGATCCAATCAGTAGCCGGCGCATTCATGTAGTAATCGAGTATTCGATACGTCAGCGACTGAAAAGCGCCGCCCGATTGCTGGTTGGTGAGAACCACGATGCCCAAATTCAGGTCAGGGACAAGCGTCACTCGCGACACAAAACCCAGCAAGCCGCCGGTATGCGAGACCGTCTTGAAGCCGCGGTATTCGGTTAACCCCCACCCAAGCCCGTACGCCGAGAAGTTCGCTTTGAGCGCCGACAGATGCGGAGGCGGATCACCGAGGGGTGTGATCGTCTGGGCCGACCACATCTCGCGGTTCTGGCGTTCGCTGAACAGCCGGCGGCCCTCGTCGATCTGACCTCGGTTGAGTTGAACTATCAACCACTTCGCCATCTCTGCGACACTCGAGTTGATCGCGCCCGCCGGACCCACGTTTTCGAGAGGCTGGGGCGCGATCTCCTTTACGCGGCCGTCTACTTTGGCGTGAGGAGTGGCTGCGTCGGTGCTCGCGAGGAGAGCCGCCACGCTGGTGTTGCTCGTCGTCATGCCAAGGGGGGTGAAGATGCGTTCTTTGATGAATTGGTCCCAGGTCTTCCCGCTGACAGCGGCGACTACCTGACCGGCGATCATGTACAGAACGTTGTCGTAGGCATACCGGCTGCGGAAGCTCGTAGCAGGTTTTACGAAGCGAAAGCGGCGTATGATGTCCTCCCGCGAGTAATCTGTCGGGGGCCACCACAGCAAATCGCCTGCGCCCAATCCGAGCCCGCTGCGATGCGTGAGCAAATCGCGAATCGTCATCTCACGAGTAACGTACGGATCATAGAGTTGGAAGCCTGGGAGGTGTTTCGTCACCGGATCGTCCCAACTGATCTTGCCTTCGTCGACCAGCATCGCGAGCGCCGCCGAGGTGAACGCTTTTGTGTTCGAAGCGATTCCAAACAGCGTGTTTTCGTCTACAGGGGTCGGCTCGTCGAGTTTGCGCACTCCGTAGCCTTTCGCGAGTACCACCTTGCCGTCTTTGACGATGGCAACGGCGAGCCCGGGCACATCGAACTCTTTCAAGACTTGGGCGGCAAACGCGTCCAGATCCCGCGGCGTGCCGGCTGGTGTAGTCTGCGCCGGCGCGAATGAGACCGCTAGCACCGACAGCAAAACAGGTGCGAGAAAGCGAGTCATAGGCTTCATGGTCCCTCCAGTGATATTCGTGAGACATAAAGCAAACCACGTATCGAGGGATTGATCAATGGGATCGCGTGAATATCCGGACAACGCCTCTGATCGTTCATTGGCTTTTTGAAGTCGATCATCATAGAATGAGCGCCGCTCGACTGAATCGAGTCGCCGAACCATACGCCGAGCGGGCAGCACAGCCACGCTCATCATAAAACGCTGCGCGGTCTCGAAGGCGGCGCAGGGTGGAGGAATTAATGAAATTCAATTGGTTCCATCTTATGCCGTATCGTTGGCTCCCGGACGATTTCCGCGAGCGCTATCACGGCGTTTGGGTAGATCTGCCGAATGCGCTTTACGATCCGGAACGAGGCCACACTCTCTATAACGAGTATCTCGACATGCTCGAATACGCCGATCAACTGGGGTTCGATGCAATTGGTGTCAATGAGCATCATCAGAACGCCTACGGGATGATGCCGTCGCCAAACCTGATGGCCGCGGCGCTTGCAAGGCGCACTTCTAATGCGATGCTTCTGGTGCTCGGTAATTCGATTGCACTCTACAACCCACCGACGCGCGTGGCCGAGGAATTTGCCATGCTCGACGTAATTTCGGGAGGGCGATTGATCGCGGGGTTTCCTGTAGGAACGCCGATGGACGTAAACTACTGCTA
The DNA here is from genome assembly GCA_963737945.1 of Blastocatellia bacterium. Lineage (GTDB taxonomy): Bacteria > Acidobacteriota > Blastocatellia > UBA7656 > UBA7656 > Onstottus_A. The sequence goes on from CAVTUR010000004.1 coordinate 38,846, forward strand.
TGGCCAGAACCCGGTCACCCTTCGTGACAAGTACCGCGAGGCGCACGATCTGATTCTCAAGGCCTGGCAAGAGCGGGAGCCGTTTGCCTGGAATGGAAAATACACAAAGCTGCGCTATGTCAACTTGTGGCCGCAGCCGATACAGAAGCCTCACCCGCCAATCTGGATTCCGGGCACCGGGTCGATTGAAACGTGGGACTTCTGTGCCAACCTCGGCTACAACTACAGCTATCTCTCGTTTAGCGGGTACAAGCGGGCTAAGAAGGTGCTCGAAGGCTACTGGGATCGGATGGCGGCGCTGGGCAAAGAGCCGAACCCTTACAGTTGCACTTTCTTCCAGCAGATTTGCATCAGCGACACTGACGAGTCGTGCGAGCGCGAGTGGTGGCCGCACGTGAATTACTTCTTCAACAAGTGCCTCCATCTCTATCCCGGAATGATGGGGCCGCCGGGTTATATGACCGAGGCCTCAGTTCGCGCGGGCGTGGTTGCGCAGGCGGGCAACACCTCGCTCAACATGGGCGGGAACAAGAGCTGGAAGCAGTTGGTTGATGGCGGGTACATCATCGCGGGTTCGCCCGCGACGGTGCGTCAGCAGGTTGAAGAACTGGCGCGGGGCTTACGCTGTGGTCATCTAGGCGTCGCCCTGCATATCGGTTCCGCGCCGATGGAGCTCACCAACCGTTCAACGTATCTGTTTGCGAACGAGGTGATCCCGCACGTTCGCTCGATCTGGAGCGAATGGGAAGATCACTGGTGGCCGAAGGCGCTGCCCGCCAGCAAGCGCGAACGACCGGGCAGTCACAACGCCGAGGTGCAGGCGCGCGCCGAACGGCCGACGGAGGTAAAGGCATGAGCGATACACCGCGATCTACAGTGCTCAACCTCGGTGCCGGCCGTCCTTCGATTCAAGTACTCGAGGCCGGTGACGGGGCGCCACTGCTTTTCCTGCACGGCGCGGGCGGCATCGCCACCTGGGCGGGCGCGCTGCCGCTGCTTGCAACCGCGTATCACGTATACGCCCCGCTCTTGCCCGGGTTTGGTCAGTCAACCGGGCTCGAATGCCTTGAAGATCAGTTTGACCTTTTCCTCCACGGCTTCGACGTGATCGAAGCGCTCGGTCTAGACAGGCCGTACGTGGTCGGCGAATCGCTCGGCGGATGGATGGCTGCTGAAATGGCGGCGTTGCGGCCCAAGGACATTGGCCGTCTTGCGCTCGCTGCTCCCGTGGGGCTTTGGCGTGATGAAGCTCCGGTTGTCGATCTGTTCGGCCTCATGTCGCACGAGCTGGCGCCTTACCTCTTTCACGACATGTCCTGCCCGGCGGCGCAGCAGATGCTTGGGTTGACTCAGCTTTTCAGCGACAAGGATGATCGCACGCAGGAGCAGATTGAAACGCTGATCGGAATGTCTCGCGGGTTCCGAACTGTCGCCAAGTTTCTGTTTCCGATACCGGAGAGCGGGCTCGAACGGCGGCTGTGGCGGATCAAAACGCCGACGCTTGTGGTGTGGGGCGAGGAGGATCGGTTCATCTCGCCTATGTACGCCGAGATCTTCCGCGAGAAGATCACGGGTGCAGAGGTTGTGAACATTCCAAATGCCGGGCACTTGATTGGGCTCGAAAAGCCGGAACCTTTCGCAGAGGCGCTGATTCGGTGGGGACAGCAGTGAGGACGTGGTAGTCACGATAAGGAGCGGGAAGTCTTTCGTCACAGAGTTACGGATTTGTGGACTAATTTCAACTAAAGAGAGGAACAATTACATGGTCTTTCACCTTACGTACAAAATATCACCTGGGAAGCGGGACGCTGCTCAACAGCGATTCAAGGATACAGGCGCGTTGGCCCCAGCCGGAGTTACGATGACGGCACGCTGGCACAGTGCGGAGGGCCTCCGTGGATTCATCATTGCAGAGTCCTCAGACGCAGAGCCAATTGCGCGGTGGACACAGGAATGGACTGACGTCCTGTCATTCGAGGTTACACCCGTCATAAATGACGAACAGCTCGCGCGAGTGATCGGCTGAGACCGCGGTTTGTCGCGGAAATCAGTAGCATTAGTTCACACCAGTTATTCGAGCCTTGTTGGCCTTGAGGGGGGCCGAGAAGACCGAGTCAAAGGCTGAAGTTTGCCACCTTTGATTCGGTCAGACTTTCTCCCATCCCAACTTTGACAGGATTGTTGGAGCCACGCTATATTTCGATTTCAGAATGAACTCTCGCGTGCTAGTTCTGAACGCATCATTCGAGCCGATCAATGTGTGCACGGCTCGGCGCGCGGTTGTGCTGATTCTCAAGGGCGTTGCAAACGCCGAAGAGAGTTCCGCGGATTGGCTCCACTCATCGCGATTCTCGATGCCGATGCCTTCGGTGATCCGGTTGATCGAATACATTCACATCCCGTTTGAAAGAAAGAGTCTCTCCCGAAAGAACATCCTGCTGCGTGACCATAATACCTGTCAGTACTGTGGCCGCGTGTTCGCACCTCAGGATCTCACGCTCGATCACATTGTTCCCCGGTCACGCTCCGGAGATTCCGCGTGGGAGAATCTGGTAACCTGCTGCCGATCTTGCAACAACCGCAAGGGCGACCGCTCTCCGGAAGGAGCGGGGATGAGGCTCCTCAGGCGTCCGCAAGCGTACAACCTTCACGTGAACCGTCAGATCATCCGCTATCTGGGCCGCACCGACGAAGCCTGGCGCAAGTACCTTTTCTACTGAGTTGTTGGATATTACTGAGCCTGATGATGAGCGTATCTCCCGTCTCCGACGACTATAAAGCCCGCCCAGGAGAATGGATGGCTGAATCTCTTATCGGCTATCAGTTTCAACGCGGCGCATCGCCTCGCCCTTGGTTGCGCCGGCGATCAGTTGACGATGAAACTCCAACATCAGCTCGGTCGTGCTGGATGATTCAACCTTCCACCGGCTAACGACCGTTGTTGGACATCCTGCTACGAACAACGCCAGGATAGCCCAATCACGCCCTCTCCCGCGCCAACGCGGCCTCGCGCGGTTTCGCAAGCCGATAAAACGGCAAGCTCCGCATTGAGGTCGAGTTGCATGATTTCCCATGCCTCCAGCAATCCGTCCTCCTTCGAGTCGTCGTCTTGCGCCAGGACGACGTGCGAATACATTGGGCTTGCGTTGTTGATCACTCCGTGGGCAGCCAGTTCCAGAACGCGATAGCCCGAGGCCTCCGCCTTCAGTCGGCCTTCACGCGCGTCGGCGGGGACATACACCTTGCTCGTCTTGACTCCGTAAATCTGCGCGAGGTCCTTAACCATCCGTTCGGCTTCCGGGAGGGGTTCGAAGCGCGCGCGCATCAAGGTGCTCGTTGAGCGCGAGGTAGGCTGCCTGTCGAGTTTGGGATCGCCCAATGCCAGAAGGGCCCAGGCGCCGTGCGGTTTTCGGGTTTTCACAATCTCTCTCAGTACATTGAGAGAAGGCGCATACGAAACCGCGGCGTCTTGAATGAGGAATCGTCCTTTAGGAGAGCCTGACAGCATCTCGAAAAACTTTCAGCCGATGGTAAGACGCCTGCCGTTTTGCGTCTCCTTGGATTGATGGCCAGGAGGATGAAACATGAAAAACCGCTTTCTAAACCACCGTCTGCGTCCTGTTTGTTCACATGACTCACCCCTTGGCGAAGCAGAGATACTACTAGCCGGCATCGGTTACGGCGATGAGACCTCTCCGGTCACAGGCGAGGTAGTGAGGAGTGCGCAGGCTACGGAGCGCCGGAGTTTGCGAAATTTGTCAGCGGAGAGAGCCCGTCATAAGGAGATGACGATGAAAGTCAGGATCTTACTGTTGGTCATATTGACTCTAGTCAGCGTGAATGCGGTTTCGGGGCAGACGACCCCGTTCACTTATCAAGGCAAGCTGACGGATGGAGCCAATCCCGCGAACGGCAACTATGATATGCAATTCAAGCTCTTCGATACGGCGAGCGTCGGCACGGGTGTCCCGCAAGGACCCACCATCACCAACTCTTCTGTGCCGGTTAGTGCGGGCATCTTCACCGTGCAGCTCGATTTTGGGGCGGGAGCGTTCAGCGGGCCGCCACGCTTTCTCGAGATAGGCGTGCGACCTGCGGCAAGTCCAGATCCCTACACGCTGTTAGCACCCCGTCAGGCTGTGACTTCGACTCCATACTCAGTGCGCAGCCTGAGCTCAGCGGTAGCCGACGTGCTTTCATCGGCCTGCGTCGGATGTGTGAGCAGCACGCAGGTGGGCAGTGTCTCGGGATCGGCGGTCAGCGGAACGATTCCCGTAGCGAGTGTGCCGTCTGGCAGCGGCAACTACGTGCAGAACACGACCTCGCCGCAAATCGCAAGCGACTTCAACATTTCAGGCAACGGCACCGCAGGCGGGACGCTCTCGGCCAGCACGGTGACGGCAACCTCTCAATTTAATATAGGCGTGAATCGCGTTCTCGCGCTCGGTTCGTCAGCCGGAATTTTCGTCGGCAGACTCGCGGGCGTGTCAAACACGACCGGCAGCGGCAACTCGTTTTTCGGCGACAGCGCGGGACGATTTAACACGACCGCCTCGAACAATTCGTTTTTCGGACGTGAAGCCGGAACGGTGAACACAGCGAACGACAATTCCTTTTTCGGCACATTTTCAGGCAAGAACAACACGTCGGGCGACGGTAATTCGTTTTTTGGCAGTCAGGCCGGCACGTTGAATGTTACGGGCACCCAAAATTCTTTTTTTGGAACCGGCGCGGGCGCTTCGAATTTGACCGGCAGCAGCGTTTCTTTTTTCGGCTTTGAAGCGGGATTAAACAACACCATAGGCGGAAATTCGTTCTTTGGCGCAGCAGCAGGTAGAGCGAATACAAGCGGCTTAGCCAATTCGTTTTTTGGTTTGAGTGCAGGAAGTGCAAATACGGATTCCGACTACAACTCGTTTTTCGGCTATTATGCCGGTGCAGCCAGCAAAGGCACACAGAATTCATTTTTTGGAGCCGCCGCAGGTTCATCCAACACGACCGGCCTCGCCAATTCGTTTTTTGGCTACGAAGCCGGAACAGACAACACGACGGGCGTCGCAAACACCTTTCTAGGAGATCACGCTGGTCACAACGTTACAACTGGAAGCCGCAACGTTATGATCGGCAGCTACGCAGGCCACCTCAATCACACGGGCAGTGATAATGTTTTCGTCGGCGGATCCTTTACGGGTACGGTCGAGAATGGCGGCGACAACCTTACTTTGATCGGGTCGAACGCGAAAATCCCGGCCGGATTCACCCTTCAATTTGCCGCAGCCGTCGGAGCGGGTTCCGTTGCGACACAAAGCAATTCAATATATTTAGGCCGACCTAACGGAGCCGATGCAGTGCGGATTCCCGGCTCCGCTGTGATTGACGGCACCCTAGTTGTCGGCTCACTCGGTTCGGCGGGCAGCACCTCCATTTGCCTAAATGCGGCGGACCGCATTTCGCCTTGCTCGTCTTCGCTGCGCTACAAAACTTCGGTGCAGTCATTCAAGAGCGGATTGGAAGTCGTCCGCCGCCTTCGCCCGATTACGTTTGATTGGAAAGAAGGCGGAGTTGCGGATGTCGGCTTCGGCGCGGAAGAAGTCAACGCCATCGAACCACTGCTGACCACACGCAACGCGAAAGGCGAAATCGAAGGCGTGAAATACGGCCAACTGACCACCGTCCTGGTCAACGCGGTCAAAGAGCAGCAACTAACTATTGAGCGACAGCAACAACAAATCAGCACGCAAGGGCGTCAGCTTGAGATTTTGAAGAAACTCGTTTGCTTGTCGAATCCGCAGGCTGAGGTCTGCAAATAAGTCAGACATACCGCAACCGGTTAGTTACCTTGATTTGCCTTTTAATTTGTATTTGCGATTAGCGCACCATAGCCCTACAATTTGCAGGCCAAATCTAGAAGCTAAATTCATATCGTTATTGCTGATGAATCCACTCTTTGAGGCCGTCTACGAAGTTCAAGAATCTACGCTGATGGCCGTACGCGCGTTCCGTCGTGCCCTATCCAAGCCTCACTACCTCCGCGAGATCATCACTCAGATGGACCTGATCGGCGTCGGGTCGATAATGATCATAGTGTTAACCGGCGCGTTTACTGGGGGCATCCTCGCGCTGAACACAATTCCCACTCTAAAGACTTTCGGGGCAACTGCGAAAACGGGCGAACTCGTTATGACTTCGCTGGTGCGCGAGATGGGACCGGTGTTGGCATCGTTGATGCTGGCGGGTCGCGTCGGTTCGGCGATAGCGGCCGAGCTCGGTTCGATGGTTGTTTCGGAACAGGTAGACGCGATGCGTGCGCTGGGGACTGATCCTATCAAGAAGCTGGTATGGCCGAGACTGTTCGCGCTGATGGTGATGTGCCCTGCGCTGACCGTGCTCGCGGATATGGTTGGATCGGTCGGCGGCTGGGCAGTATCGAGTTCGTTGCTCGGCGTTCCAAGCTCGGTCTATATTCGCTCGGCAAAAGACGCGCTGACATACACTGATCTCTTCGGCGGGATCCTGAAGCCGCTGGTGTTCGGCTCCATCATAGCAATCGTAAGCTGCCGCGCCGGACTGCGCACTCACGGAGGCACGGTCGGAGTCGGGCGCTCGACAACCCAGGCGGTGGTGTTGTCTGATATCTTGATATTGGCTTCGGACTTCTTCCTCCAAAAGCTGATTCAAGCTTTTACTTAGATCGAGCTCTATGTCAGAACAGAGACACAGCGCAATAGAGTTTCACGATGTGACAATGGCTTATGAGGACCGGGTCATCCTGGATGAAGTGAGTTTCATGATAAATCCGGGTGAGACCAAGATAGTGATGGGCGGCTCGGGGACCGGCAAGTCGACGATTCTGAAGCTCGTGCTTGGACTCATAAAGCCGCAGGGAGGCCACATACTGGTCGACGGCGATGACATCGTTGGGATGAACGGAAGGCGAGCTGGCAGCCATACGCAAGAAGATCGGCATGGTTTTTCAAGACGGCGCGTTGTTCGACTCGCTTTCGGTATATGAAAACGTCGGCTTTCGATTGTTTGAGCAGGGAGTGCCTGAGGATGAGATCGAAGAGGCGGTTCGACGGATGCTTCGCTTCGTCAATCTGGAACACACGATGTTTATGAGGCCCTCAGAGCTGTCGGGCGGTATGCGACGGCGAGTTGGTATCGCGCGGGCGCTCGTGGGAAGCCCTAAGCTGATGTTGTTTGACGAGCCGACTGCAGGGCTGGACCCGCCGACCGCGCGCACAATCCTGGAGCTTGCAATGAAACTCCGTGATCTTGAGGGGGTGAGCTCGATCTTCGTCACCCATCGAGTCGAAGACATAAAGCTGTTGTCTTCGAGCTTCGCGACAATCGGCGAGGGCGGCGATGTCGAGTTTCGTTCCGAGCAGGGGAACTTGTGTCTGGTCAACACTCGGTTCATCATGCTCAAACAAGGCAAGGTGATTTTTAGCGGCACCGATGAAGAGCTCTGGACAAGCGATGACCCTTACATCGTGGATTTCTTTAAGGTGTCGTAATGAGAAGTCAGAAGTCAGAAGTCAGAAGTCAGAAGTCAGAAGTCAGAAGTCAGAAGTCAGAGGTCAGAAGTCAGAGGTCAGAAGTCAGAAGTCAGAGGTCAGAAGTCAGAAGTCAGAGGTCAGAAGTCAGAAGTCAGAAGTCGAAGGTCAGAGGTCAGAGGTCAGCGGGCGGCTGCAAGTCAGCGTCAATGGCTAGAGAGCAGAGGGAGACCTCTGACTTCTGACCTCTGACTTCTGACCTTCGACTTCTGACCTCTGACTTCTGACCTCCGATCTCCGACTCACGGAGGTTGTTATGCCAAGACAGAAAACCACAATGTCTGAGCTACGGGTCGGGATCCTGGTCGTTGCGACCGCAACGATCCTGATCATCTTCATCTTGAGCGTCAGCGGGGGAATTCCGTTCCTCCAGCACAACTCAACCTACGTGACGAAATTCGCGGCCGCCGACGGCCTGAAGAAAGGTGACGAGGTGCGATTGGCCGGCAAGAACGTCGGCAAGGTTGACAGCGTCGAATTCGGGGCCGTCCCGATCAGCAAAGACGAAAAGCCAATCGTCGTTGTCATGACTGTCGACGCAAAGGAAGTCGAGGGCCGCATCCGCAGAGACTCGCAAGCCGTCCTGGCTCAGCAAGGTTTTCTCGGCGACCGAGTTATTGACATCAGCCCGGGCACCAAGGGCGCGGAACCGGTACAGGAAGGGGGTGAAATCCCCAGCGCCGACCAGCAGGGATTGGCGCAAGTGTTCGCCGGCGCGAGCGACATCCTCACCCAGTTCAACACCGTCGGAAAGCAGCTTCAGGAACTGATGGACAACATCAACCAGGGCAAGGGCACAATAGGAAAGCTGCTTCACGACGACGCTTTCTATGTGAATCTCAACCGCGCAATCCTCGAGTTTCAGGAAGTGGGCACGCGGATCACAAAAGGCGAAGGCACTATCGCGCGCCTGCTCAAGGACCCCAAGCTCTACGATGATCTCCGTGGCGCGACCGCTGATGTCCAGGGCATTGTAGCCGACGTGCGGGCAGGCAAGGGGACGCTGGGCAAACTGGTCACCGACGAGCAGTTCTACAAACAGGCGACTGATGTCCTGGCGAAGTTCAACTCGACCACCGAGAAACTCGACAGGATCGCCGGAGACATCGAGGCGGGTCGCGGTTCACTCGGCAAGTTCATAAAGGATGATAAGCTTCACGATGATGTTCAGGCCTCGGTTGCGTCCTTTAGGAACATCAGCGACCGGCTCGATAAGGGAGAAGGCTCGGCTGGCAAATTCCTTCGCGATGATAAGTTGTACAACAACCTCAATCAGACGACCGCCGAGATGGTCAAGCTGATGTACGACTTTCGGCAAAATCCCAAGAAGTATCTCAGCATAAAGCTGAGCTTGTTCTGAGATGGATCACGCCGGTGTCGAAAGTCGCGGTAAGCTCCTGGACGACCGCACGCTTGTGGAAGCCTGCCTCGCCGGAGACGCCCAAGCGTGGGAAGCTCTCATCCTCAGATATCAGCGACTGATCTACTCGATTCCAATTCGCTCTGGGTTCTCGCCCGTCGACGCCGCCGACATCTTTCAATCGGTCTGTCTCAGGCTCCTTCAGAAACTGAAGACTCTGCGCAAGCAAGAGAAGATCAGTTCGTGGCTCATGACCACGACCACTCGCGAGTGCTGGCGTGTGGTCGAGAAGCGACGACGCGAAACTCAGCCGTCGATTTACGGCGAAGACTATGATCGAGACATCATCAACCAACTCGCCTCCCAGGAGCCTGTTGCCGATCAGCAAAGGATTGCCTTTGAACGACAGCAAGCGGTGAGCGAAGCGCTCGAGGCCCTCTCCGAGCGATGCCGCTCGCTGATTACGCTGCTGTTCTATTCGAGAGACGAGCGAAGCTACTCCGACATAGCCCGCATCACGAAGATTCCGCTGAACTCGGTGGGTCCAACACGCGCCCGCTGCCTGCAAAAGCTAAAACGCATTCTTGAAGGCAAAATCTGACTCAGCGCGAATCAAATACAGGCCACGGCCGGCGGTTGGTTCTCCCGGGCTGACATTACTTTGAGGCAGTCTTAGGGTTTGGCTCATGTTTCAGAGTTGGGAAGGGTGGCTTGCCCCCGCTTTCCGTGAGTTCTGATTTGATCAGAGAGCGGGGGCAAGCCGCCCTTCCCAACTCTGAAACCGGTTGAATCAGCCGTGGGGCTCCCGCCTGTGTGTAAGCTGATCAGGTTAAGCAGGAACGTTCGGGCGAACCGCCTCGGCGGAGAAATATTTAACCTCGATGTACTTTTTCCTCGACTCACCGTTCTATTACCCGATTCATTCAGCATCTAAGCCGGGCGAATCAGACAATACTCAGAAAGGAGTCACCAATGCGTAAGCTTATTGCGACCTTGTTTGTTTCAGCACTGCTCCTTTCTCCCCACAGTTCCATGTTTCAGACAAAAGCCGAGGATCCAGCACGAGCACGAGGCGTCATCCGTGCCGTCGATCTGCGTGCGGGAACCGTCACAATCCACACCCGCGACGACCAGAATGTTGTCTTGCGCACCAACGATCGCACCCAAATAACGCGCAATGGAGAGAGTGCGATGTTGGAGGATTTGCAACAAGGCGATCGAGCTACGGCGATCTACGATCCCGCGACGATGCTCGCTGCGCAGATCGACGCTCGCGGTGAAACGGCTAATACTCTCGTCAGAGTCGAGGGAGTCATAGCCGGGGTGGATACCGAAGCGAGCACCGTCACCATCGATCCGAACCGTCCGGGTCCCGGTGCAACGCCTGATGCCCGCTAGCGCTCCGGTCACGCTGCACGTGAGCGCCGACACGTCGATAATGCTGGACGGCGAACCGGCGAGGCTTGACGACTTGAAGCGGGGCTTCTCGGCCGGGGCTTCGTACAACCCCGACAACCTTGAAGCGGCGCGAATAACCGCCGAGGGGTTTGCGGAAGTCAGAGGCGTCGTCAGAGACGTCGGTGTCGTCGCGCACACTCTTACGGTCAAACCCTCAACCGGTGGGCCGGCGATAACCCTCAACATCGGACCGAACACGCCGATCTCGCTCAACGGCCGGCCCGCCACTCTTGAAGACCTGAGGCGCGGTTATCACGTAATCGCGGCTTATGTCGAAAGCACGTTTGAAGCGGTGCGTGTTGCAGCCGAGTCGCTTGGCGAGGTAGCCGGTCAGATCAGAGAGGTGGATGTGTCAGCGGCTACTGTCGTCATTGAGCCGCTGATTGACGGGCCTGCCGTCGAGCTGCACGTAAACCACTCTACCGTGATCACTATTGGGGGTGAACCTGCTCCGCTCGATCTGCTTCGGCCGGGCATGGCAGCGCGGGGTGTCTTCAACATCGTTTCCTTCGAGGCGTTGTTGATCGAGGCACGGCCGCTCGAGAGTGATGAATGCACAGAGCTTAGAGTTGTTGGCAGGATCTCAAACGTCAGCCTTCACTCAGCCACTGTGACTATCGTCCCGAATGACCCGGCATTGGGCGAACGACTGACTCTAAATGTAGTCGAGCGCACGGAGATCACCTTAAATGGTCTTCCGGCTCGGCTGGCGGACTTGAGCGAGGGCATGCGAGCAGCGGCAGTTTTCTGTCGCGAGACGTTGGTTGCGAAATCCATCGCGGCCAGATCGAGACAGTAAACTACAGGTAAGGGCGCCTCATAATGGGGCGCCCTCTACTGGTCTCAACTCAGAGCTGCGCTACAAAGAAGCTATCTGAGAGGGTCCCGTACCCGTGATCCGGCACACACGAGGAAGCACAATGACCTGCCCTGGATTTGAGCAACTTCTGGATTATGTCGACGGACGGCTCGATCGCCTCGCGGCAGAAACGATCGCGACTCACCTCGCAGGGGGCTGCGGCGAGTGCGACGGCGATCGCGCGTGGTATCAGCGAGTGAAGCTGGTGACCGCGAGCGATGATTCGATCGAGCCGCCGCCGTGGGTCTTGAAGCGCGCGCTGCGGCTGTTCAACGCGACGGGGGCTCAGATGAATATCGGCGCGCGAGCAGCAGGAGTTGTGGCGGCGCTGGTATTCGATAGTCTGAGACGCCCGTCTCTGGCCGGCGCCCGGTCAGGCGGCGTGGAAATCAGGCAGCTACTCTATCGCGCAGAGGACTACAGCATAGACGTTCAGGTATCCCCGTCGGATCAGAAGCGCATCGAGTTGACCGGGCAGATTCTCCGCGAGGGGGAATTGAGATTTGAGTCGGTCGCGGGTTTGCGGCTTGATTTCATGCGAGATGACGGGACGATTCTCTCAACGGTTACCAACGACCGTGGCGAGTTCGCGGTCCCGGCGATCGATCCGGGAAGCTACGATCTGCGAGTCGATGTGCTTGATGCGAGCATAACGATTGTGGGCTTGCCGATTGCGGAATGAAAGAGCGAGCCTCGAAAGGGCGGCAGAAGTGATGCGGGCGCGGCGAAGGGGAGACGTGGCGACGCAACACGGTTTCCGACTCTGTTCTGCCGCCCTTTGGGGGCTCGTTGTTGCTATGGGACGCAAAGACAAAAGTCTATGCCGCACCAGAGCCTCCGTGGTATCAGGGCGCGAGACACGCAAATCCGAATGGGCAAGATTTCAAATTATCGAGCAACAACTGTGGGCAAAGCGGTAGCCAGGAAGTTGATGGAAGCCAGAAGCGCCGACGCGTTCCTTCGGGAGCGACCGAATGGCGTCGACTGGCGAACCTTTGCAAGCCTCAAGATCGAAGTCGACAGGTTGGTTCACATCGATCTCAACGTCGCATCTCATCTGGTGGACCGGATCGAGGCAGTTGCGGCGCTTAAAGCCGATCCGCTCTGCGAGGCATTCGCGAAGGCCAGCCGGGCCCGGTTGTTTCATCTGCGGGGCAGTCACCGCGAAGCCAATCTGCTCTACGACACGGCAGCGAAGACCATGCGAGAGTTCAAACTAATGCTGGAGGCTGCGGTTGTTCGCAGGCAGCAGATTGACGCGCTTACCGAGTTGGGGCTGTACGCCGATGCGCTGGTTGTCGGGCGCAAGGCCCGAAGAGTATTGGCCTCCGCCGGACCAGTTGAGCTGGCAAAGCTGGAGACCAACATTGGAAATATCTACTATCGAATGGATCGTTATGACCAAGCGCTTGACCGCTACGAACGTGCGGGCAACCTCCTTGCATCGGCGGGTGACGCCGACATGCGCGCGCACGTCGATCTCAGTCGCTCGAACATACTCGGGGAGATGGATCGACCCGATGAGGCCCTTCGCCTGCTGCAAGGCGCCGCGGTGGTCTGGAGGCGAAGGCGGCAGTGGTTGATGGTGTCGCAGGCCCTGTCGAAAATTGCCTATCTCAACTTCCTGCGCGGCAGTTACAGCGCGGCACTTGCGGGTTACTACCAGGCGCGCAAGCAACTGGATGAGATGGGAAGCGCGCGGCTGGTGGCCTGGTGCAATCTCGAAATCGCCGAAGTTCTCCTGGCGCTCAACGCGTTCACCGACGCGAATGAAGCAGCCGCGCTTGCGTTTGCAAGTTTCACAACACTTGAGATGCCGTACGAAGCGGCGCAGGCGGGTCTGGTTGCGGGCCTGGCGTCGATGGGACTCGAGAAATTCGACACGGCACTGACGTTATTCAACCAGTCGCGAGCCGTGTTCGAGTCGCGGGAAAACCAAACTTTCACCGCGATTATTGATTCCTATCTTGCGGAGCTGGCGATTCGGCGGGGTGATCCGGCGGAGGCGTCGAGACTAGCAGGGATTGCGCTCAAGACTTTCACACGTCAGAAGCTGGTGACCAGGATGGCGCATTCGGGTTTGCTGGCGGCGAGGGCCGCCTATCAGACAGGCGAGCGACGGACTGCGAGCCGATTGGCTAACGCAGCGTTGCGCTCGATCGCCGGAAGATTCGCTCCTTCCGTGGCCTACCTTTGTCACAACCTTATCGGAAGGATAGCGCGTGATAAAGGGCGCACGACCGCGGCGCTGGAGAGTTTTCGCAGCTCGGTCGAAATCATTGAGCAGATGCGAGGCGGAATCGCGGCTGATGAATTCAAGTCGACTTTCCTCGGCGACAAGATCGGAGTCTACGAAGACGCGATACGCGCCTATCTCGACGAGGGCAGCGCCGCGGCGATCGAGGAGGCATTCCGACTGGTCGAGGCTGCAAAGTCGCGGGGGCTCGCGGATCTGCTGGCGCGTTACCTGCGCGAAACCAGTGCACCACGCCGCCCGAAACCAAGGGCGCAGGACGATACAAGCGAGAAGCTCGTGAAGTTGATCGAAGAGCTCAACTGGTACAGCTCGCACGCAAACCTCGAAGATGAAAAAGGGGGTCAGCGCCGGGCTCAAGTCGCCGACCGCTACAATCGCGAAATTGCGCGGTGTGAGAGGCAGGTAGCACTGCTGTTCCGGCGAGTCGAGGCTCAGGGACAGACCGCCGACGGCGCCGAACGCTTTCGCGCAGCGACTGTCCGCGAGCTCCAGGATGCGCTCGAACCCGACGAGACGGCTATCGAGTATTTCACTACCGAAGACCATATTTCGGCGTTTGTGGTCACCCGTGACAGCATAAGAATCGTGCGCGCTCTTGCATCCAGGCGTGACGTGGAAGCTTCACTGGCGGCGCTCAGGTTTCAGATCGAGAAATTCAACTACGGCCCGGGCTACGCCGATCAGTATTTCGAGCAGCTCAATCAAGCCACCAACCAGTATCTCGCTATCCTGTCCAGAGACCTTGTCTCGGCGCTCGAAGGGATGGTCAAGCATCATCGGCTGATTGTGATCCCTCACGGCGCCCTTCACTACGTCCCGTTCCATGCCTTGCTGAATCGAAGAGGTTACCTGATTGATCAGTTCGAGATTTCCTACTCGCCAAGCGCAACCGTGCTGAAGCTGTGTCGTGAGATGGCCATGAAAACGAAGATGTCAAATCTCAAGTCTCGGATCCCTGAAGATCGCATGAAGCTGGTGGCACTGGGGCTTGGCGGACACGATACGCCCGCTGTCGATGGTGAGATAAAGGCGCTCGCGTCATTGTTTCCGAACGCAGTGACTATGACCGGTGTCCGCGCGACTCGCGACAATCTGATGCGAGCGGCGCCGAATGCAACATATCTGCACCTTGCGTCACACGGATACTTCAGACGCGACAATCCAATGTTCTCTTTCTTGAAGCTTGCGGATTCAAACCTGAACTTTTACAGCTTGCTCGATCTGAAGCTCAAAGCCGAAATGGTGACCCTATCGGCATGTCACACCGGAGTGAATAAGGTGTTTCCGGGCGACGAGCTTCACGGATTGATGAGGGGCTTTCTTCACGCGGGCGCGCCTTCGGTGGTGGCAAGCTTGTGGGCAACGAGCGACACGTCTACTGCTGAGCTAATGAAGCACATGTATTCCCGGATCAGCGAAGGGGCTTCGAAGCGCGGGGCGCTCAGATCCGCGCAGCTTGCGGTGAAGGATGAATACGGACATCCGTACTACTGGGCGCCGTTCATCCTGATGGGTAATCCGAATTGAGGGTCTGCTCCCAAAGGCATTGGGTTCAAGCTTCGGCCTCGCGATGTGTTGAGTGAGCGATGTGTCACCAGGCTAAAGCCTGAACTCCATGATCTACGGTCGATCGAGGTTGTCTTTATGAGACTAGCGAAATTCTTCCCAGTCCTTCTGGTGGTTGCACTGGCCGCGTCTGCTCTTACATTTCAAACTCGCTGCGTGACCGCTGCGGACCAGGAGGAGCCTGACCCGATCCGAAGAGGCGAGATCGTAGTCGAGCTCCGAACCGGCGCGTCGATCGAAGCGGTGAATGAACGCAATCGCACAGCGACCATTCTGCAGATCTACGGTACGAATTTTTATCGACTGCGGATTCCACCAAAAAAGAAGGAGAAAAAGTGGCGCAAACGGCTGGCGGCGGACGAAGATGTGTTGAGCGCGTCTCTAAACACGATCGTTTCGAGTCCGAGTTTATTTGGCCGGTCAACCACGAGTTTTCCGGACGGGTATGCGGTCCCGGGACTCTCCATCGCTGCGTTCAACGAGCAACAGGGGCTCTTTGATTTTCTCAAACTCGAAGACGTCGGCCTGCGTTCGCGCGGAGCGGGGACTGTCGTTGCAATAATCGACACCGGTGTAGACCGGATGCACCCGGCTCTCGCGAATCATATGTGGACAAATGCACATGAGCTGGCGGATGGCGTCGATAACGACGGAAACGGATTGGTCGACGACATCGATGGGTGGAATTTTGTAGACAGCAACAACGACACCGCGGAAGCGGCCGATGACCCGCTGACAACAGTCGCAGGTCACGGGACTTTTATCGCCGGTCTTGTGGCGTTGGTCGCGCCCGAATGCCGGATAATGCCGGTGCGCGCTTTTCCCGCAGACGGGGTGAGCGACGCGTTCACCGTCGCCGCCGCGGTCAAATACGCCGCTGACCACGGAGCCGATGTCATCAATCTCAGCCTCGGTTCGTCCGTGCCCTCGGATCTGTTGCAGGAGGCGATCATTGATGCTCGAGCGCGCGGCATCACGATAGTTGCGGCAGTTGGTAATGACGATAGCGAAACCGATCCGCAGTTTCCGTCCAGCCTGCCGGAATCGCTGGCTGTGGCCGCAATCGAGCTGTCGGGTCAGAAGGCCTTCTTCTCAAACTTCGGAATCCATGTGGATGTGTGCGCTCCCGGCGCTGGTCTGGTCAGCACATTTCCGGGAGATCGGGAGGGAGAGTACGCCCGATGGAGCGGGACGTCGTTTGCGGCGCCGCTGGCGGCGGCCGAAGCTGCGCTTGTCATCGCCGCGGACCCGCGTCAACCGGATGTGAAGACGGTAATTGAAGACACGTCAGTCAGCATTGAGGAATTCAACCCCGGTCTCGCGGGCAAGCTGGGAAAAGGACGCATAGATCCGCTCCGGGCGTTGCAGAGTCTGAATACCGGCGCGAATTCAAGACCGCCGGCGGACGTTCACTCACAGATCGAACTCGCTCGCGGACCGGCCGGCGGCATCGCCTTCGGGAGAGCAACCGTAAATGTCACTGGCGCGCGACAGGGGTTCACGGTGGAAGCGCACATGCTGAACGCGCGCACGACGTACAAGTTGATTGTCGACGGGAATCCTCTCGCGTCGGATATTTCAGCCAGTCTGGGCAGTCTCACCTTCTTGTTCTTGTCCGAGCCTGACCGCACGCCGTTGCCCCCGGTGATCTCGCCGGTGACCAGAATTCGCCAGGTGGAATTGCGGGACGCGCTGGATCGGGTCGTCCTTCACGGCGATTTCAGCGCTGATACCAGCAAACCCGTTGGCGGCTTTGTTGAAAGAGAAGCGCGGCTGCTCTCGACCGGCTTTCTTCCTTACGCTGCCGGCAGCGCGACAGTCAGGATCGAAGCACTTGCGGATAACACGCGACGAGAGCTACTTAGTGTTTCGGTGGAAGGTCTGATGTCGGAAGCGACCTACCGTCTGTTCGTGGACGGCCTGAACATCGGTGGCACGATCGTTCGGTCGGGGTTCTTGCGCGCGACTCTGACGAGCGACGGGTCCATCGGGCAATTGCTTCCGACCGTGCTAAGGCCGGTGATCAACATCAGGCACATTGAACTGCTGGACTCGACCGGCCGTGTTGTCGTGCAAGGAAGCTTTATCGTCAATCCAAGTCAGTAGATGGGCGGTGGTCGGTGGGCGGTGGTCGGTGGTCGGTAGCCACCGGCCACCGCCACCGGCCACCGCCCACCGACCACCGCCCACCGCCCACCGGCCCACCGCCCACCGGCCACCGGCCACCGGCCACCGGCCACCGGCCACCGGCCACCGGCCACCGGCCACCGGCCACCGGCCACCGGCCACCGGCCACCGGCCACCGGCCACCGGCCACCGGCCACCGGCCACCGGCCACCGGCCACCGGCCACCGGCCACCGCCCACCGCCCACCGCCCACCGACCACCGCCCACCGCCCACCGCCCACCGACCACCGGCCACCCTGGGGAACCCTTTCGACACGCGCGGTGTCAAATCAATCCAGAGCGCACATCATCGGATCGAGGTGAAGTACATTGTCCATCTTCAAAGTTCGTGAGCGCTCAGTTGTCCCTCCTCCCGTCATCAACGTGACGCCGCTTATCGATGTGCTCCTGGTGCTGTTGATCATCTTTATGGTGATCCAGCCGCACAAGGAAGAGAAGCTTCCGGTTAGGGCTCCGGATAACACGCCGATCGGCTTACCGTCGCCCGAAACATTGATGTTGACGGTGTCCGGCGAAATGCGGCTCGAGCTTAACTCAAGGCCGGTCGAAGTAGACCTGCTTCAGGCGTTGTTGACGGAGTTGATGGAACAACGGCCTCACGATAGCAGAGCGTTATTCATCAAAGCTCCGCGGACGCTCGCTTATGGGCCAGTCGTGTTGCTGATAGACCTCGCGAAGGGCGCTGGTGTCGTTACCGTTGGTCTGGTGGCAGACGAGGGCTGAAAAGGGTTTAGCGCCCTACTTTCTGAGCGCTTCGCCTTTTAGTAGCCCGTCGAAAATGACATCCGCCCCGAGCCTGCGAATCCTGACGGACGAAAACTCTATTGCTTCGCTGAGCTTTGTTATCCCCAGATTGCCGATCGCTTCGGTCCCCTGACCGATTATTTTCGGAGCGATGACGACTATCAGGCGATCGACTGCGCGAGCAGCCAGCAGGGAAGTGATGATGCCTTTTCCTCCTTCAACAAGCACCGAGGTGATGCCTCGATTCCCAAGCTCTTGGAGCATCCGTCCGATGTCGAGTCCTGTGCCGCTTGGAGCGGCGGGCAGCCGGAGGACTTTGGCGCCAAGGTTCTGAATGGCGCTCACACGATGCTTATCGGCAGTGACTGCAGCGGCGATCAAGGTGCCCGAGGCTGCGCCGTCGGCGAGCACGCGGGCCGCGAGCGGTGTCCGAAGCCCGCTGTCGACGACGACTCGCAGCGGATCGCGGCCCTTTATTAGCCTTACCGTAAGCTGAGGATTGTCGGCGAGCACGGTCCCTATTCCCACAACAATCGCATCGTGTTCGCGTCGCAACTTGTGCGCGAGACGCAGCGCAGGCGGTCCGCTTATCCACCGCGAATCGCCGGTCGAAGTGGCGATTCTGCCATCGAGGGACTGGGCGAATTTCACGGTGACAAAGGGGACCTTCTTCTGTTGGCTCTGTGAGGTCACGATATGGGTAGACCCAGTGTAACCCAGCGATGAGGCGGTTGCTAGCGCGAGAGGTTCTCTTGTCGCGAGAGGTCCTCTTTGATTGTTTGCCGATTGAGGATGCGGGACGCTAAGATTGGCCAGGATGATTGTTGATCTTGTAAAAGAGTTCACATTTGAATCGGCGCATCGTTTACCCTTCGTTCCCGAAGATCACAAATGTGCGCGTCTGCACGGGCATTCGTTCAGATGCGAAGTCGCGGTGCGCGGAGAAGTTGATCCGAAGACCGGCTGGTTCCTCGATTATGCCGAGATCTCGAACGCGTTCGAGCCTCTTCGGCAAAAGCTGGATCACTATTATTTGAACGAGATTGATGGATTGAACAATGCAACCAGCGAGAATCTTGCCCGTTGGATTTGGGTGCGCTTAGAAGGCCGGTTGCGGGGGCTTTTTCGTGTGACTATTCGGGAAACATGCTCGGCCCGATGTGATTATTACGGGGAGTGACAGGTCTCGACAACTGTGGCTGCGAGAGCGCTACACTGCGCGATACTGGCGGAGATGTGCGACCTGAGCATCCTCTGATATAGAAACGAGCCGTTTTCGTCTCACTTTGTCAGCGTACATAGCGTGGTCGGCTGC
Organism: Blastocatellia bacterium; assembly: GCA_963737945.1. Lineage (GTDB taxonomy): Bacteria > Acidobacteriota > Blastocatellia > UBA7656 > UBA7656 > Onstottus_A. Next base: position 58,148 of record CAVTUR010000004.1, read on the forward strand.
CAACAACAGCTCATCTATAGAATCGCCGTCCGCGCCAAAGCACGCCCATCCAACGCTTATTCCGATGTCGGTGCTCGCCCCTTCGGTCTGGATCTTGTAATCCGCTACTGATTGCTGAAGCCGCTGGACGAGCTCCCGCACCTCAATCGTCCCGATTTGCACCAGGGCGACGAACTCATCGCCTGCATAGCGGCTCAGGAAATCCTCCGATCGAAGATGATGCGACAACAGGCCGCCGACGCGCCGGAGCGCGGTGTCACCTGCATCGTGTCCGTGTGTGTCGTTCACCTTTTTCAGACAATCCAGGTCCATCATCAACAGTGCAAAACTCTCGCCGTATCGCCGCGCCCTATCTGCGTCGTGCTCGAACCGAAGCCTGAGCGCCCGAGCATTCGCAAGCCCGGTGAGAGGGTCGGTCAGCGCCCTCACTTCGGTTTCTTCCTGGTGCAGCGCGTTAGCGATCGCGTCGGCAGCGAGCTTGGCGACTGCTTCGACCAGCCGCAGATGATCAGGTTCGTAGGCGCTGACTTGCGAGGAATAGAGCGTCAATGCGCCGAGCACTTCCTCATTCTTGATCAACGGCACTGCGATCATGGAGAGGTAAGGTGTGTCGAGTTCAATATGGGATGCGGCCAGATCGAGCCGCGGGTCGCAGTTATACATCGGCTGTCGGTTGGAAACCACCCATCCGGTTACACCCGATCCGAGTATCATGCCGGAGCCCTTGATGCGCTCGGCGTTACGCCCGACGACGTGCACAGCCTCTACTTCAATCGAGTTGGGCTTTTGAAGATAGAGTACGCAGGTTGAATAGCTGACGATGTCCTGCAGCCGAGAGGAAAAGACTGCGAACATATCGCGCAGATCGAGGCTGTTGCCAATTGTCTGAGCGATCTCGTATAGGGTTATTACCTCGCGATGCGCATTGCGGATGTGCTCGAAGACCACTTCGGTGCTTTCTTTGGTTCGACCGTCAGTGGCGAGTTTGCCCTCGATCCTGGTGCGCGTAGGTTTTGCTTCTTTCTTTTGTCGTTTTATTTCGGCTTCGAATTGCGGCAGATGCTCAATAAAAAGCCGGACGACGTCGGGATCGTACATCGTTCCGCTTCCGCTCTTGATCAGATCGATTGCCTGCGCGCGGGTCATCGCTTTGCGATACTGCCGGTCCTCGCGAACCGCATCGAAACAATCGACTACGGCGAGGATGCGGGCAGTCATTGGTATCCGGTCGCCGCGCAGACCGTCGGGGTAACCGCGTCCGTCCCACCTCTCGTGGTGGTGTCGTACAACGGGCACCACCGGGTAAGGGAATCCGACTCGAGTCAATATCTCGGCGCCTACGATCGTATGCACTTTCATCTTGTCGAACTCGGCGGTGGTGAGTTTATCGGGTTTGTTGAGGATGTAGTCCGGCACGGCGAGCTTGCCTATGTCGTGTAGCAGCGCTCCGGCCTTCAATGCCTCGATGTCGGGGTCGCTCAGGCCAAAGAGCCTGGCGAGCCCGGTCGCGTAAAGCTGAACGCGATGAACGTGATCGTGGGTGACTTCATCCTTGGCGTCGATGGCGATTGCCAGGGCCTCGATGGTTCGCAGGTGCAGGTCGGTCATCTCATCCACGTGACGAATCGAAGACCGTACCTTTTCGAGATAGTTCCTGTAGCTGAGAAAGGTAACGGCCATCACCGGCACCGCTACTATAAAGGCATAAAACGAAATTACTGTTATCAGCTTTACTATCAGACACGCGGCGATCGCTCCCGCGAAATATGACATCCAGGTCCACAAAAACGATTCGCGCCACGTCTCGATCAGGCCCTTGCCCTTTTTGAGGGCCGTGACGGTGCTGACCATGCTCGAGTTCAAGACGTAGTGAATCAATGCCAGGGACTGAGCGGCCAAAACCAGGCGGCCAAAATCTGATGCGAGCAGATGTGGTTCGCCGAACGCCAGCGTGACCAGCGAGCCGGACGCGAAGACAGACAGGCTCATAGCTCCTGCGTTGAACGGAGCGACCTGTCTACGATTAGGATAGCGAAGGGATGTCACTACGGCATTGACTCCAGCCAGCACTACCGAGGGCCACACGCCGTAAAGCAGGACCGAGATGTAGAGGAACGTATCATCCAGCGTCACCGTGCTCTCGGTTTTGGGGATCCGAATGGTTGTGCGTCCAACTACCAGCGCCGTGACCAGGCTGAGCAGAATCCACTCGAGGGGAGGATTGCCGGTCGCCACTACGTATACAGCGTAGAAGAAGACAGTCAGGCCGCCCGCTGATATGAAATCCATAAAGCGGCTCGACTGGCCGCTATCTAAGGTCCTCGTATTGGCTTGCATCACTGCGGCCATTGGTATCGACACTCCTCCTCGTATCGGTGTTTCCCTATTCAATGTTCGTGCCGCGAAAAACATATGAGCATGCCGTGCTCCGGGCTTGAGAGCTGGAAGCCCCCAATGTAATGAAGCCGACCCTGTGTATCCCTTCTTAGTAATTGAAAGCAAAGCGGTTTGCGTCTTGGCGCTCCCGAGGTTTCCAGATTTAGAAGATCGGCACTGCTGCGGGCTGAGTGGACGTTAAGTGGCCGAGATGGGGCAGGCTCGGTCATTTTGAATGAATCGGTCACGGTCAATATCACCTCAACAGAGTGTCCGAACAAACTTTAGTTTGTCGAATTGCCTCCGTCAGGAGGGCCTAGCCTTCCGTCAGGAGGGCCATCCACTAACGGCGTTGGTGCTCGACAAACTTTTAGTTTGTCGCCGACGGGCCGTATCGACATACTGACGTTTGTCGGACATTCAAATTAAGACAAAGCTGGCTCGCGCGCTCTGTTGAAGCGGGCTAGAATGATCGAGAAAACGATTCAAATGCGAATTACTGAGATCTATCAAAGCATTCAGGGTGAGTCGAGCTACACTGGGCTGCCGTGCGTTTTCGTACGCACAACTGGATGCGATCTCCGGTGTAACTGGTGCGACTCGGAGTTCACCTTTGCCGGCGGTACCGCGATGACGCTCGACCAGATCCTGATCGAAGTTGAAAAATACAAATGCGAACTAGTCGAACTTACTGGAGGTGAGCCGTTGCTTCAGCCCGAGATCTACGATCTTGCGGAGAGACTCGCCGACGCGGGGCACAATGTGCTGATTGAGACCGGAGGGCATCGAGACATATCGAGGCTTGATCCACGAGTTATTCGCATTATGGATTTGAAGTGTCCGGCTTCGGGGGAATGTGCAATGAACCTCTGGTCCAACCTCGCACACCTTCGCCCGAATGACGAAGTAAAGTTTGTTGTCGCCGATCGCGGCGACTACGAATGGGCTCTGAAGACTATCCGCGAGCATGGCCTGGAAGATCGCGCGAAGCTCTTGATCTCTGTCGCGTTTGGAATGCTCGAGGCGTCTCGAGTCGTCGAGTGGATGCTTGAGGACAGGCTGCGGGCGCGATTTCAATTACAACTTCATAAGTACGTCTGGCCGCCGGAAGAGAGAAAGCGGTAGGCTGAGGCAGAAGGCAGAAAGCAGAAGGCGGAAAGCAGAAGGCGGAAGGCGGAAAGCAGAAGGCGGAAGGCAGACGGCGGAAAGCAGAAGGCAGAAGGTAGAAGCCGGAAGGCAGAAGGCAGAAGGCAGAAGGCAGAAGGCGGAAAGCAGAAGGCGGAAGGCGGAAAGCAGAAGGCGGAAGGCAGACGGCGGAAAGCAGAAGGCAGAAGGTAGAAGCCGGAAGGCAGAAGGCGGAAGGTGAAGGTGGAAGGCGGAAAGCAGAAGGCGGAAAGCAGAAGGCGGAAAGCAGAAGGCGGAAAGCAGAAGGCGGAAGGCAAAAGGCGGAAGGTGAAGGTGGAAGGCAGAAAGCAGAAGGGAGAAGGGAGACGGCTTGATCGAGTTGATTTCTCTTTGGTCTGTCCTGGGAGACAACACAATCCTCGGAGGACAAAGCAATGCTAAGCGGGCACAGAGATTTGAGAGTATTTCAGTTGGCATACCAACTAGCGATGATGATCTTTCGGGAGTCGAGGGCGTTCCCCAAAGAGGAGCGATACTCGTTGACTGACCAGATTCGTCGCTCCTCTCGCAGCGTTCCATCGAACATTGCAGAAGGGTTTCGAAAGAGACGCTACCCAAACATGTTTATCAGCAAGCTCGCGGATTCGGATGGGGAGGCTTCTGAAACGCAAGTCTGGCTCGATTTCGCGCGCGATTGCGGCTACCTTGCGCAAGAGCCATACGACGAACTTATAAGCGGATATCAAGAAGTGGGCAAAATGCTCGGCGCCATGATCGCACGTCCCGAGAAGTTCAGGCCCTCGTAGGCAGAAGGCGGAAAGCAGAAAGCAGAAAGCAGAAGGCGGAAAGCGGAAGGCAGAAGACAGAAGGCGGAGAGCAGAAGGCGGCAGACACCGCGGAACACCGAAAACTTAACCCTAAGGTTTGAAAGCTCCTGCCTAGCTTGCTGCGCACAAGGCGCTCGACTTTCTGCTTTCCGCTTTCTGCTTTCCGCCTTCTGCCTTCCGCCTTCTGATTCTACATGCCCATGATGTTATAACCGCAGTCGACGTGCAGGATTTCACCAGTAACGCCGCGAGACATGTTGGAGAGCAGAAACATCGCGGCGTCGGCGACTTCGGATTGGTCGATGTTGCGGCGGAGCGGAGCGTGGTTGCGCATGTGCTCGAGAATCTTCGAGAATCCGCCTATGCCCGCCGATGCCAGCGTCTTCACCGGACCCGCCGAGATCGCGTTTATCCGAATGCCGCGAGCGCCGAGGTTCACAGCCAGATAGCGCATGCTCATATCAAGTGCTGCCTTGGCGATTCCCATCACGTTGTAGCCCGGGATCACTCGCTCGCCACCCAAATAGGTCAGGGTCAGTATGCTTCCGCCTCGACCTTCCATGAGCGGCGCGGCGTCGCGAGCGATCGCCGTCAACGAGTAGACGCTCACATCCTGCGCTACCCGATAGCCTTCGCGGGACGTGTTCAGGAACTCGCCCTCGAGTTCCTCACGAAGCGCGTACGCAATGCCATGAACGACAAAATCGAGAGCGCCAAATTCCTTCTTGACAGTGGCAAACACAGCGGCGATGTCTTCGTCGCGGGTGACATCGCAAGGAAGAACGAGCGGATCTGTCAGCGACGCGGCGAGCTCTCGCGCATTCTCTTCGAGTCTCTCACCCTGGTAAGTGAGCGCTATGCGCGCGCCCTCGTCGGCGGCGCGCCGCGCAATCGCCCACGCGAGGCTTCGCTTGTTGGCGACGCCAAACACGATGCCGGTTTTTCCATCTAGAAGCATAAGGTCTCTCGTTTCTAGTTTCTGGTTTCTAGTTTCTGGTTGTGGTTTCCTGGTTCAGGTCGCAGTAGAACTAGAAACCAGAGACCAGAAACCAGAAACCGCGAAGCCTATTGCCGCTTTTCAGGCGTGATTTTCAACGTCATATCCTTACCATCGCGCCGAATTACCACTTCGACTTCTTCGCCGCCTCGCATTTCGCCCAAAGCATAGGTGTAATCGTAGACGTTCTTGATCGGCATCTTTCCGAGCTTCACAACGAAATCACCGGCGCGCAATCCGGCTTTTTCGGCGGGCGAACCGGGCCGCACGCCGTCCAGCTTCATGCCGTCGCTCTGATCGGAGTAGTTGGGCACGGTTCCGAGATATACTCGAAACCCTCTTCCGGTTGGTCTCTGTTCCACCTTTACCTTGGTGAATGCGATCCGCTGGGGTTCGTTCGCTACTGAGACCGCAATCTCGCGCACAAACTCGGCGACCTGCTTCAATCCTTCGGCGTTGATCTTGTCAGCGGTGTCCGAGGGTTTGTGATAATCGTCGTGAGTGCCGGTGAAGAAAAACAGCACAGGGATATCTCGAACATAGAATGATTGGTGGTCGCTGGGTCCGAAACCATCCTCGCCGAAGCTGAGCTCAAAGCGGCTTGCAGAAGCAGGTCCGGCGGTGCTGGCAGTCGGCTGGGTTTCGCCGTTCAGCTTCTCGATCAGGGGCTTCCATGTGGGCGACGTGCCGACGCCTCCTATAAACAACGACCCCTTGCGAAGCCTGCCGATCATGTCCATGTTCAGCATGGCGACGGTTGTCGCCAGCGGAATGACCGGGTTCTTGGTGTAGGCTCCCGATCCCAGCAGCCCCAGCTCTTCGCCACTGAAGGCGATGAACATTATGCTGCGTTTGATTTTGCCTCGCTCGCCGGCAAGCACTCTTGCGATCTCAAGCAGTCCTGTGGTTCCCGAAGCGTTATCATCCGCTCCGTGATGAATTTCACCTTCAGGGTTTGCCGCCAGCGACTCCGGCCCGCCCAGCCCCAGGTGATCGTAGTGGGCCCCGATGACGACGTATTCAGACGCGAGTTGCCGGTCGCTCCCCGGGAGCACGCCGACTACGTTCGCGCTCTTGCCGTTGATCTTGACGACATCCGTCTTGAACTGAATAGTGATGTCCCTGGTCGAGAAAGCGGATGCGGGTTCATTGGCCTTCGTTTCAGCGCCGGCTAGAGATGCGCCGCCCGAAGCCAGGATCGATCCGGCGGCATCGCGGCTGAGGATCGCCGTTGGGATTCCGGAATCCAGGAAATTCAAGTCGTGCCGCAGGTGGGAAAGACGATCCTGGTGAAAGCTCTTCTCGGCGCTGACAAAGACAACGCCGCTGGCGCCTTTCTCTCTGGCTTTGAGGGTTTTATTTTGAATCTCGAGACCGGGCTGTGTGTATTCAGCAAACTTACCGTGCGGATTGTCGCCGTCTGGGCTGCCGCGCAGGACCATCACGATCTTGCCCTTTGGATCAATCCCAGAGTAGTTGTCAAGGCCGAGCTCGGGCGCGCTGATTCCGTAGCCGGCGAAAACGAGTTCTCCGGCGGCGGGTTCAGAAGAAGAGAAGGCGAGAGGCATGAATTCTTCGCCGACTTTGAGCGCGCGAGTGCCGTTGGCCGACTTCACTTGAAAGGTGTTCTGCTCACCGAGCTTTACCGCTGAAACAAAGGTGAACGGCTGAAGAAACCCGGAGGTCGAGGCGGGCTTTAGTCCATAGCTGCGAAACTCTTTTTCGATGTACGCGGCCGCTTCATCGGCAAATTGTGTCCCCGCGCGGCGACCCTGCAGCTTGTCGGAAGCGAGAAACTGAATGTGTTTTGTGATGCGCTCAGTGGAGAGCTGCGCGGCCGCCGCTGCGCGTTGGCCTGTGTAGGCGTGGAGCGAAGGTGCGAACGCCGGACTCGTGTGGTTTAGTGCGAGCGCTGAAGTTCCGATTAGGAGTGCGATTGCAAAGATGAACGATCCTGATTTTCTGACTAGCATAGTTACTCCAGTTATTGAGCGTGTGCGGAAATGAAGACCGTTCGCTCCGGTTCACGACTCAAGTGTTTTTGCGGAGAGGATGAATCATATAGACCGGCCTTAATCAGTGTCAATTGCACGGGCCCCGAAGCACTGACGCTCCGTTGAGGATCGATGGTAATCCGCATTGCTAGCGGTACCAAAGGGCGCTATGCTCCACTCGTCACCTGGCGAGCAGGCTGGCCCACACACAAGTTCAATTGCCGGCGTGGAGTACGTGCCACAAGATGGTCTGATCTTGGAAGTGCGGTCTCTGCCAGGGAAAGACCGCTCGTGATGCGCAATGCATCTATGCGTGATAGTCGTCACAGCAATCCTTCGGATCGTCAAGGTAAGCTATCGGCTAGCCGGGGAAATCGATTGTGCCATTGGAGAACGGAGAACTGCCACGCCGGGTTTACGTACGGCTCGTGTCTCAGGGCGGTACGTTCACCGTTCTGGATCGAAACATCGTCAATAATAGCTGCATTTGCGTGGGGGTGGGGCTGAGTACGCCCGCCAAATCGGAGGACGAATGAGATTCTCACGAACCAATCACCGAGTGGTCAGAGTCGCCTTGATCATCGTTGTGCTCAATAGTCTCTTGGCCCTTCCGAATAGCGTAGAAGGAAAGTTCCACATGCGCCCTGTGAATGGCGAAAGCGCTCCTCGTTCCTTGTTGGCGGCCAAGCCTGATAGCGCAACACAGACGAAGTTGACGGAAGCTTACGGCAGGCTCCCGCTGAGTTTCGAGGCGAACGAAGGCCAGGCCGACCCGCGCGTGAAGTTCGTTTCGCGGGCTGGGAGCCGGACACTATTCTTGACTGCGACCGAAGCCGTGCTGAAGCTGGCCGGCTCAGCCGGACCCGCGCAGCCTGATCCGCCTTTTCCATCGACGAGTCCTGAGTCTGAGCGATCTACAACTGACAAATCACTCGAGGCGGCGATGCGAATCAGCCTCGTGGGCGCTAATCCAGCCGCAAGGGTGACGGGGCTGGATGAGCTTTCCGGCAAGAGCAATTACTTTATTGGAAACGATCCGAGCAAATGGCGCACTGGGGTTAAGAGCTATTCCAAGGTGCGTTATCTCTCGGTGTATCCAGGGATTGACCTGATCTATCACAGCGATCAGCTCAATCTCGAGTACGATTTCAAAGTCGCTCCGCGCGCCAATCCTGGGAGTATCAGGCTGGCCTTCGAAGGCGCAGAAAGATGCCGAATAGACGCGAACGGCGAACTCGTCTTGAGAACATCCTGCGGTGATGTCAGGCAAAAGAAGCCCATCGTGTATCAAGATGTGCGGGGGGCGAGAAAGCGGATATTGGCTCGCTACGTGATGAGAGGTAGGCACCAGATCGGGTTCGCTGTGTCGCGCTACGACCGCACCAAGCCGCTGGTTATCGATCCGGTCGTCATTTATTCCACGTACCTGGGTGGGAGCGGGTTGGAAAGCGCCACCGCCGTTGCCGTCGATCCCAATGGCAATGCGTATATCACCGGGAGTACAAACTCGACCAACTTCCCTACGGCAGACCCTCTTCAGCCTGCCATCGGTGGAACTCCCACTACGGATGTGTTTGTTACCAAAATCAACCCAACGGGATCAGCGCTGGTGTACTCGACATATCTTGGCGGCAGCTTTAGTGACTCAGGGTTTGGCATTGCGCTCGACTCGGGAGGCAATGCATACGTCACTGGTCAGACATCGTCTTTGAATTTTCCAACGGCGAACGCTTTGCAGGGCACGCTGGCAGGCGAGGTGGATGCCTTCGTAGCCAAGCTGAATTCGCAAGGCTCGATGCTCGTTTATTCGAGTTATTTGGGCGGCGCGTTTGATGATTCCGGCCGCGCGATTGCAGTCGACTCGTTTGGCGCGGCATATATCACGGGTAACACTGTCTCTCCGGATTTTCCGATCTTCAACGCATTGCAATCCACTATCGGTCGAACGGACGCGTTTATATCTAAATTCAATTCCGCCGGAACAAATCTGGTCTACTCTACCTATCTCGGTGGAAGTGGAAACGACTCGGCCGCGGCGATCGCGGTGGACTCGGACGGCAACGCTTACGTGACCGGCACCACGATGTCCTCCGACTTTCCGACGATGAACGCATTGCAGCCGAACTACAGCGGCAAGACTCTGTTTAAGAGCACCGATAGCGGAGCGAGTTGGGCGCCGATCAATAATGGAGTACCCAGGAGTGCGTCCGTAAGAGCGCTTGCGATTGATCCGCTAAACGCCGCCACGCTCTATGCTGGAACAGACACTGACGGTAACTATAGGAGCACGGATGCCGGCGGCCAGTGGATGGCCGCGACGAAGGGGCTCCCCGCCTCTCCGGTGCTGTTAGACCTTGCTATTGATCCGCTGACGCCGTCGATCCTGTATGCGACAACCTGGTCGTCCGGCGTTTTTAAGACAACTAACTCGGGCACAAGTTGGGACAGCGTTCTTGGTACGACGCTCACCAACTGTCTGGCGATTGATCCCGCGAACCCCTCAACTCTCTATGTGGGCCACAATAGCCAGGGCGTGCTGGTAACCACTGATGGCGGCGCTAGCTGGGAAAACACTGACTTTCCATTCGCCGCCGCCCGGGTCAGTTGTCTGGCGATTGATCCGACGCATTCGGGTTCGTTCTATGTAGGAACAGAGAACCTGGGGATCAACAGGTATCCCGTCACATGCGCGCCCATTCCTCTGAGCAGCGATCCGGTGCGTTGCGTCGCAGTCTCCGCGGGTTCTCCCTCGACTGCCTACGTCGGTACTGGCAACGGAGGCATCTACAAGACCACCAATGCCGGTGGCGCCTGGACACCGGTCAACAGTGGTTTGAGAGAAGTATCCGTCAACGCAATCGCAGTCGATCCCATCAATCCCCTAACCGTCTACGCAGCGACGCCGCTCAATTGTTACAAGAGTACGGATGGTGGCGATGCCTGGAGCCTGCTGACTGTCAATCCTCAATCTCCAACAGTCACGATAACCGAAATCGCAATTGACCCGGTTAACACCTCGACACTCTATGCCGCTGCAACGGGCGGCTCGGAGGCCTATGTAACACAGTTGAATTCGTCGGGCTCAGCTCTAGTATTTTCAACATTTTTTGGCGGGTCCGGAGGTGATAGCGGCGCGGGTATCGCGGTTGATTCATCGCATTCGGTGTATATCGCTGGCTCGACCAATTCTCTGGACATTCCGGGGGCTAGCCCGTTGAGACCCTTTTCCGGCGACGCGGACGCTATGGTCGCCCGGATCAGCCCCGATGGAGCCGCGCTGGTCTTCTTTACGTATCACGGCGGCAGCAGGTCAGAAGGGGCAAGGGCGTTATCGATTGACCCCTCCGGGAACGTCTGGATGGCAGGGATACTCGCTCTTCTGACTTTCCCACAACGCCAGACGCTAATCCTTCCGGCATCCCTTGCGCATCAGGGAGTTGTTCGCAGGCATTTGTGTCCATGTTCAGTTCCAATGACACATCGTTAGCCTATTCAACCTATTTGGGTGGTAGTGCTGCCGGGCCCGGCGCGAGCGGTTTGGGGTTCGGTACAGCGGTCGACTCCTCGGGGAGCGCGTATGTAGTGGGCCAGACATTTGCTACGGATTTCCCAACCACACCAGGTGCATTTCAGTTCAATTCCGGCGGCGGTACCAGCGATGGTTTCGTCGTTAAGATAGGATCCCCGTGCGCGTGCTCGCTATCCCGAACAAGCCAGTTATTCCCAGCGTCCGGGGGGTGTTGTACCCTGAAAATGACCACAGCCGTCGGGTGCGGCTGGACGGCGTTAGCCGATAACAGTTGGATATTTCTCACGTCACCCGATAGCGGTGCCGGTAGCGCGACCATTACCTTCGAGCTTCGCGAGAACATGGACGAAATGTATCGCATCGGCACCGTGACCATCGCCGGGCAGACGTTCACGGTTCTTCAGGAAGGCACCGGAGCGAGCGGTTGCTCAATTGCGATCAATCCCACTTATGCGTCGTATTCCTGGGAGGGAGGTAGCAGCAGCGTTAATGTGGTTGCGAACGCGGAATGCATTTGGACGGCGGTGAGCAAAGCAGACTGGGTGACGATCACTTCAAACGGGATCGGTACAGGGAGCAGCGCAGTGACCTACTCGGTGAGCGCCAACCCGGGTTCTTCTGCTCGGAAGGCAAAAATTATGGTGGGCGGGCAGGCCTACGCGATAAAGCAGAAGGGGAACCCGGCCAAGGGTGGCTCGGATGGCGGCAAGCCGTAGTCTGATTTGATCGAGCAGCGCTGAATTACCAGCGGTGTCCCTCGCCTGTTATTTCTCGAACACCTTTCCGCGATCGCCAAACACTCGTGGGGCGCCGGCCAGCAGCCCCAGCAACACAAACGCAAGAAGGATTGCTGGTGTGGCTGTGCCGGCAGTTGTGCCTAGCATGATCGCGCGGCCCAGCGACAGAAACTGAGACACCGCCAGAGAAGCAAACAGCGCCCACCAGGCCCACTTCTCACCTCGCCGGTAAGGTATCCACGTAACCAAGATTGCCAGAAGACCATAGCCGAGCGCCCAGGTCGCTGCCGTAGCGCGCCTGCCCCGGAACGCCTTCACCGCCTGGTCTCCGCCCTGTTCTCCGATCTGGGTCAGCGTGTACTCACTTGTCAGCCTGTCCGCTCCGCCGGTATACGCGACCCCGAGCGACTGGGCCGACAATAGAACGATTGCCCCCGACACCACCAGCAGGATAACCCAGCTTGCAATGAACAACAGGTTTGTACCTCGCATAGTGCCTCCAGTCGTAGCGTAGACATTGTGTGTGACTTCGCGGCGAATCAAGAAGCACACAGACTAGAGTCTATGCTTTATCACTTTCCCGTCAATGCTACCTCGAGCAGTATCAGCTTCTTTATTCCGAGATAGAGCGGCTCGATCTGGCACCACTCACCAAGCGAGTGGTCGCCGCCACACGGTGCGCAGCCGGTCGAGATCGCGGGCAAACCTGCAAGCAGAGCGACGTTCGAATTGTTTGAAGCGCTATTTCCAACGGGCACGTTCTCGAAGCCAATGGCTCGGTGGACCGCTTCCGCCATTCTCACGGTGAAGGACTCGCGGCTACCCGGTATCTGTGCGGCCGGAACCTTCTCTTCCGGTAACTCGGTCTTGACGGTCATACCCACACGCTCGGCCTCCTCGCGAAGAATCTGAGCTATCTTCTGCTCGAAGTCTTCGAGCTGTTTCTGGTCAGTGGATCTGAGGTCTACCGTGAACCAGGCATCAGCCGCCTTGGCGTTCACGACTTCCGCGCCGCCAAGCATCCCGATGTTCAAATGGACGACCGGGTCCTGCGGGAGTTCGAGCGCGTAGATCCGCGTGATTGCCCGCGCGAGAGGGATCGTGGCCGAGTAAGGCGGCGTTTTCGAAGTCGTGTGCCCGCCAGGTCCGATAAAGTGATGCTTGTACCAGTTGATGCCGATGCCGCCGTAGTTAAATCCTTCGTATCCTCCGTCGAGCGCGACGTACTGGCCGATGCGATCCTTGTTCTCGGCTATGAAGTGCTTCACTCCGCCAAAAGACGTCTCCTCTTCAACGGTGAACACAAAGATCAGATCGGCCTTCGTCGTTAATCCGGCGTCATCCAGGGCGCGCATTGAGGCAAGCAACGCTTCGACGTTGCGAGTGTCGTCCCCGACCCCCGGCGCGTAGATCTTTCCATCGCGGATCTGCGCTTTGATTTTCAGCCCTTCCTGAAAAACCGTGTCGAGGTGCGCATCAAATACGACCGGTTTCGCTCCGCCTGCGCCCTTGCGGATGGCGATGAGATTTCCTTTCGAGTCGTAATAGATCTTGTCGAGCTTGCGCGATTCGAGGATCTTGCGAACAGCCTCAGCGCGGTTGCGCTCTTTGCCGGACGGGGCATTGATCTCGGTGAGCGCGACCCACTCCGCCAGGATCTCATCTTTGTGCGCATCGACATGATCGAATGCGCGCTTCACGTCGGCGCGCTCCATTGTTTGGCGCGCGGCGGCGGCCAGGTCTTGCGCGGTTGCGGTTGAACCGAGCAGCAGCGCCGCGCAGGTCAGCGCCACCAATCCTGTTTTCATAGACGCTCTCCGTTGACTGGCTCACGCAAAAGAAAGCGCCGCCGAGGTCATAGTCATGCGATTGCTATGCCGACGGAGGCGCAGTCCAAATACGTTAAACGCCACGGAATCTTAACCGCAGAGTACGCCGGGGAAGGGCAGAGGCTTCTGCACTACGGTCGGAAGGGGTTTCCCTCCTGCGTTCCTTGGCGCCCCCCGCGCGGTTAGTTCCCGTTCAGGCTATGGGTTTGAGGCGCGACGCGGGCGGTCGCGTTGCAACACAGTGTCGTTCGCGCGTGGGCGGCCCGACATGCGCCACTCGATGCGCTTGATCGCGACTGTTGCAACGTCAGCAGTCGAAGCGCTCGATGTCCGCACGACCGGCTCCAATTCCTTTATCGTGTCTTGATCGCCTATGAGTCCAAGTATCTCGATGACCTTTCGGCGGACCTCTTTGCTGCTCGATCGAACGTGTGGGTACAGATCCACTGCGTTGGATTCCAACAGGTAAGCATGCGCCTGCTCTTCCTGGTCGGTTTCGAGCTTGCGGACGACGTACTGCATGTTTGCGGTGCTACCCATTTTGTAGAGCGCCCAATACTCCGCGAGCTTCACGTCGCCGTTTTTCTCGGTCAGCACCAGTCGCGAAATCTGATCCAGGTAGCGGGGATCGGCTATTCGAGCCAGCCCTTCGATCGCGTATTGACGGCGGTCACCGTCTTTGTCGGTGATGTTCTCGACAAAAGTTTGCTCGGCCTTCTCGTCGCCGATCAACGACAGCGCCCACAGAGCCGCTTCGTCGCGCGGCGGCAGGTAGGTAAACCGCCCTTTCACTTTGTCGCCAACCATCCTGAAGGTACCCTTCTTCTCAGGACCCAAACCGTAGACAGATAGCAGTGGCTCAACCGCGGGCTTGTACTTGAGCATCCCAGCAGCCACCATCGCCTGTGTCCTGACCTTGTGATCTGAGTCGCGGAAGAACGGAGTGAGGTGCGGACCGGCCGACTGATCGCCGATCTTGATAAACGCGCGCAGAACCTCGATTCGAAGATCCTCATCCGCGTTTAGAGCGTCTGCCAGTTGCGGAATAGCGGCCGCGCCACGCAGCACGCCGATTGCGCGAATAGCGGATACGCGAACATCGCGCTCAGCGTCGCCGTGCGCTGATTCCCCAATCGCGGTCACGATGGCGGGATCGACGGTTATGTAGGGTTCGACAATCTCGTGGTCGCTGGTGTCCAGGAATGGGTTAAAGAGGTTCCAGCCCGCGCGCCTGTTGGTGATGAAGTCAATGTCGTGCTCGGTATACAGCGCCACCAGCGACTTGATTGCGGCGTTGCGCACATCTGTTATGGGATCTTTGAGCGCGTCGATCATCTCGGGTAGCGCGGCGAAGTCTTTGATCATTCCCAGCGACTGGAGCGCTTCAGCGCGCACATCGGGGTCTTCATCCTTGCGAGCGGCCACTGCAAGGGCTTCGACCGCGAGTTGATTGCGGACTCGGCGTTCCCCCAGCTTGTGGGCTGCATCGCGGCGCGTGCTCGAATTGGGACTCTTGAGATAAGCAAGGAGAGTTTCAAGCGACTGGGTCTCTGCGGGCACAGCGACGATGAGTGTCAACAAAGCCACAACGAGCGCTGCTATGTGCACGAACGTCTTCTTGTTTGAAGGCATGACAAACTCCTGGATAGGGACTACTGGTCCTGCGGAATACGCAAACTTTGGGGGTTAGGTTGGGAACCTGTCCTTTCGCAGACATTGTTGTACTCGAGCACGGTTTAGTCAAGCTGCAAGTGTCTGAAACGAGACGAAGAGGAAGTGAGTCCGTGATGCTGCAACCTACAGATCAGCCGCGCATCAACGTTTCGCGTTTCTTTGCATACCCACTTCGTGAGAAGTTCTATGAAAGGGCTTGTCAAGAAAAAACTTTCCCCTGGCCGGCGGTCGATCTCCTTTTCTCCACAGCCAGCCCCCGGTGTGTGTTTGCCGCGCAACTTCAGCGATCGATGGACCTGAGCGCGAAAGGCCTGTGGTCGATAGACATAGACCTAGTAGTAGCCGTGCTGTGGGAACTGTGGAAAACTCGGAATGGAACGGAGTGGAATGGAGAGTTTTCCAAGCCGCTGTGGGAATGTGGAAAATCACTGAGGGATAGTCGCCCTTCCTTATGTTGATTTTCCACATTCCCACAGCGGCGTCAGTTTCCACAGCTTTCCCGCCTGCGTCGTGGCCGTTTTTACGTGTCTGCCGCATTCGACTGCAACTGCGTCGGTTCGTTTCCCTGAGTCATCCTTAAGCAGTTACCTGTTGCTATCCTTAGGAGGATGCTAACCACAGTTCTATCTGAGCCTTCTGCGCTACAGCTTTATCCGGTTAATGCGAGGGGGCATATAGTGGGTCATGGTACTCAATGCGGTTCGCGCTTCGGCACAACTTCTCACTTGATACTCTCCCTCGACCTTTGCTCAGGCAACTCCGATCTGCAGTCGTTTGCTTGGTCACTTCAGCCTGTCTGGTCGCCTGCGCTTTGTTCTGCTTGATTCACTCTTATGGGATCGAACTTTTCTCCTTTCTTCCAAACTGCCAACGATATTGCTGCGATCTTTCGGGCAACGGTTAACTGCGCCATTTCTGGTCGCATTTTGTTATCGATCAGTCTCTGGTAGTACTTGTTGAACGGTTCCCTCTTTATCGCGGTGATTGCTGCTCCTTTGTATACAGCTTTCAACATCCGATTGAAGTTTTTGTTTAGTCCCCTGGTCTGCAGCGCCTTCTTTCGTCTTTGACGGCGTCCGTCTACTATCTCGTATTCGCCGCTCATGTGTGTCACTACCGCCAATCCACAGTACGCCCAGTATTGCCTCTTGGTCCGAAATCGATGTGGTGTCCCTACCGTCGCGATAACGGTTGCTGCTCGGATCGCACCCAAACCCGGCACCTTACATTGAAGCTTGTATCCTTGATGCTTGTGTGCCTCATCAATCATTGCTTTGAGTGCCTCCTTGCTCAGCTCGTTCAAACTCTTCATCTGTTTGTAGAGAAGATCTGCTCGAGCCCGCAGTGATACGGTTTCTAGTTTCTCTTTCCACTCTTCACGCGTTTCCTGGCTGTAAACCGACTGACCCCGGCACGTTATCGCCCGCCCTCTGAACAGTCCTTTCAGTCGATTCTTTGTCCTCGTCCTGTCTTCCACTAACCGAATGTATCCCTGAACCAATTCCTTCAGTCCTTTGATACTCTTGTCCCCGTGATAAACCGATTCCAGTTCTCCCAATCTCAAAAGCCTCGCTAGCTTCTTCGCATCAACTCGGTCCCCTTTGCTTCCTGACTGAATCAGCTTGTTCTTCCTAGGGTCGCAGACCACTGTTTTTGCCACTAACGGTCGCACGATCTCGTACAACCATCCACTAGCGCATCCCTCCTCGAACGCTACGTGTACCCTCCCATCCAGACCTTTGAAAAACTGTCGGATTGCTTCCGCATTCATCCCCAGAAAAGTCTCCATCAAAAACTCACCTTTTTCGTCCGTTACGTACGCAACGATGGTTGATTTATCTACATCCAGTCCTACATACTTGTCTCTGTTCATAGGGCTTCTCCTCTCGCCTAGTCTTGACTTCTTTTACGCGTCAATAACTATCACGAAAGGGGCGGCCCTTTCATATTACGTGGGTCTGGTGATGTTCTAGCCTACGACGCACTCCACGGGGTGCCACACAGCCCGCAACACCACTTCTCACGAAGTGGGTATGTGCAGAACGCGAGACCTTGGCGCGCGGTTGTAGGCTGCAGCATCACTTGACCCACTTCTCACGAAGTGGGTATGTGCAAAGGGAGACCTTGACGCGCGGCTGATCTGTAGGCTGCAGCATCACTTGACCCACTTCTCACGAAGTGGGTATGTGCAAAGCGCGAGACCTTCGCGCGCGGCTGATCTGTTGTAGGCTGCAGCATCACTTGACCCACTTCACACGTCTGCACCGCCAACTGTTGACAACTGGCGTGAGTCGCCGTATTAATGTCGAGACAAGGCACACACCCAAGGGAAATCGAAGTCAGACATTTGACCTGAAGCCCCCCAACGGTAAGTCCGGCTTCAAATTTGCAATATCTTTGAGGACGCAGGATTTGTTGGTCCGATGAAAGGGGGGAGTTGGATGAGTGCTCACGTGATCGATCTTGGTCCTGCGGTGGCCTCAGTTGTTGAGGAAGTCGATCGTTCTGAAGCTGGAGTAACTGAGGACAACCAGAACAATCTCAACAAAATACGACTCGAGATCCTCTATCAACTCTACTTCGCTCCGGAGCCTACGCCGGAGAGGATTGCGATGGAGGAGTTCCTTTTGGAGTGCGATTGAGCCGCTCCTGGCATAGGGCATTTTTGCGGAGCCAGCCTACCGTATTGGGAAACTTTTACACGCTCGAGGAGCAGTTAAGACCCTTCTTGGAAGTGGCGTTCGATAGATTGCAACAGCATTCTGCTACAACCTCCTAGCCGCTCGCCTTTTTTTCTTCCCTTCCTTTGCCAGCCGAGCGCCAGCCACATGAGCCACATCGGGAGCGTCAGTAATAACTCATACAAAGCGTGCGAGCAGAGGCGGTTCGGTCCTCTAAGACTTTTGCTTGTCGCGCAACCGCCCGAGCGTGCTCTCGATCAATCTGTTCAGCTTGTCTGTAGCGCCCTCTACCGCTTCGTCCAGGGTCGCTGCCTCGTGAGTGACCGCTATGGGTTTGAGGCCGCCGAGGCGGGCTTCCATCATACAGCGCTTGTCCGTCGGTCCCCTCTTGTGGCTGTTCTCATCGCTCAGGTGAACTTCAACTCGCGTAATGCGATCGCTGAATCGGCTCAGGGCGCTCTCCACCAGACCACTAACCTTTCCGCTCAACGCCTCGTGCCCCGCAATGTTATGGTCCGTGTTGATTTGTATCTGCATGGTCCTTCTCCTGTCCTCATTTTGATTAATGGCGCTCGGTGTGCTCATCAGGGTGCGTCGACGCGGCTAGGCTTCCTCCAGCCATTTTCGCGCTTCGACGGCATCAGCATGATCGAAGTATCGGATCGTCGCTCTTGTGAACGGCTTGCAGAACGTCGCCATGCCCTGCTCCCACACCTTGTCGCCGATCATCGCGAGGCGTTCGATGTCCGCGAAGTGCTTGAGGTCGAACTTGATATCCTCCCATAGCGCGCCGACTTCCCAACCGTGGAAACCGATCATATCGAACAGTACGCGCAGCTTTCCGTGCTCCCGGACCAGACGCTCGAACTCGGGCACAAACTGCTCGTAGTCCGACTTTACCAGCTTCCCGCTGACGTGAACGGCGAGCACCTTGCCGCCGCTCTCTTCTTTGAGTTGAATTGGCATTTTATCTCCTTTGATACGATTCAGCTTCGCTTGCTGTTTTGCGCCTGCTCTCACCCGGTCCAATGTGGCGCGATTCGGTTACGCGACCAGGCGTGTTTTTCTAAGTGTTATTCCGGCTCCACTGCCAGTTGCGGATTTCCGGCATGTCTTCGCCGTACTTGCGTATGTATTGCTTGTGCTCGATCAGCTTGTCCTTGAGCTGCTGCTTTACGTAGATGCCCTTGTCGCCGGTTTGGGGCAGTCGGTCGATTGCGTCCATTACCAGGTGGAAGCGATCCAGATCGTTCAGCACGGTCATGTCAAACGGCGTTGTGATGGTGCCTTCTTCCTTGTAGCCGCGGACGTGTATGTTCTCGTGGTTGGTCCGCCGGTAGGTCAGCCGGTGAATCAACCAAGGGTAGGCATGAAAGGCGAAGACGACCGGTTTGTCTCTGGTGAAGATCTCGTCGAAATCCCTGTCACTCAGACCGTGCGGGTGCTCGGTTTGCGGCTGCAGCTTCATGAGGTCGACAACGTTGACCACCCGGATTCTCAAATCGGGCAGATGCTCGCGCATGATGGAGACAGCGGCGAGCGTCTCAAGCGTGGGAACGTCGCCGCAGCAGGCCATCACCACATCGGTGGCTCGGCCCTGGTCGTTGCTGGCCCATTGCCAAATGCCGATGCCCCCGGCGCAGTGTTTTTCGGCCGCGTCCATCGTCAGCCATTGCGGCGCCGGGTGTTTGCCGGCGACGACGACGTTGACATAATGCCGGCTGCGCAGGCAGTGATCCATGACCGACAGCAGACAGTTGGCGTCCGGTGGCAGGTAAACACGCACAACCTCGGCCTTCTTGTTTGTGACGTGGTCGATGAAACCTGGATCCTGATGGGTGAAGCCGTTGTGATCCTGGCGCCAGACATGCGACGCCAGCAGGTAGTTTAACGACGCGATCTTTCGCCGCCACGGCAGGTGCGATGTGACCTTCAGCCATTTGGCGTGCTGGTTGTACATCGAATCAACGATGTGAATGAATGCCTCGTAGCAATTGAACAGCCCGTGCCTTCCCGTAAGGAGGTAACCTTCCAGCCAGCCCTCGCATTGGTGCTCGCTGAGCATCGAGTCGAGCACGCGTCCTGTGGGAGCGAGAAATTCGTCGTTCGACAGGGTCGCGCCATCCCACTGACGGTTGGTCACCTCAAAGAGCGCTTCGAGGCCGTTGGAGAGCGTCTCGTCGGGGCCAAAAACCCGGAAATTCCTCTGCTCGTTGTTCAGCTTCGCCACATCGCGCAGGAAATTCCCGAGCACATGCGTGTCGCCTATTCCGCGCACCCCGGGTGAGGTCACGTCGACCGCATAGTCGCGGAAATCGGGCATCCGCAGATCACGGAGGAGAATGCCACCGTTGGCGTGAGGATTCGCGCCCATGCGTCGTTCGCCGGTGGGCGCAAGTTCGGCCAGCTCCGGTTTCAGGCGGCCCAGATCATCGAAGAGTTCCTCCGGCCGATAGCCCCTGAGCCAGTCTTCCAATAGTTTGAGATGATCGGGGTGAGTGGCCGGGTGGAGGGGAACCTGGTGCGAACGGAAGGTGCCTTCTACCTGCAAACCATCTACGATCCGCGGCCCGGTCCAACCCTTTGGTGAGTTGAGAACGATCATCGGCCAGCGCGGACGGGTCGCGTCGCCCTGGTCCCGAGCGTTTCGCTGAATTTGTTTGATCTGCTCAACCGCCGTATCGAGCGTCGCGGCCATTGCCTCATGCATGAGCTCAGGCTCGTGGCCCTCGACGAAATAAGGGGCCCATCCGTAGCCGCGGAGTAACTGCTCCAATTCCTCGCGGGTAATTCGAGCGAGAATAGTCGGATTGGCAATCTTGTAGCCGTTGAGATGCAGGATCGGGAGCACCGCGCCATCGGTGACGGGATCGAGAAACTTGTTGGAATGCCACGCCGTAGCCAACGGGCCTGTCTCTGCCTCGCCATCGCCGACGACGCAGGCGACGATGAGATCGGGGTTGTCGAACACCGCTCCGAACGAATGGCTAAGCGAATAACCCAGCTCGCCACCCTCGTGGATCGACCCCGGCGTCTCCGGCGAGGCGTGGCTGGGAATGCCTCCGGGAAACGAAAACTGGAGAAAGAGCTTCCGCAGACCGTCCTCATCCTGGCTGATGTCGGGATAGATCTCGCTGTAAGTGCCCTCGAGATAGGTATTGGCCACAACAGCCGGGCCGCCATGCCCGGGGCCGGAAACATAAATCATGTCGAGGTCATACTTTTTGATGATCCGGTTCAGGTGCACGTAGATGAAGTTCTGTCCGGGGTCGTACCCCAGTGCCCCAGCAGCATTCGCTTCACGTCGGCGAGCGCAAGCGATCGCTTCAGCAGCGGATTGTCATAAAGAAAAATCTGCCCGACTGAGAGATAGTTGGCGGCGCGCCAGTAGGCATCCATCTTCTGAAGCATTTCCGCGGAGAGAGCGTTTGTCGTCATGGTTTGGTCCTCCCGCTGCTTTCTTCCTGGGTTTGGTGTTGTTGCCCGATTGAGAGTGCGGTGAGTGATCGGATTCACCGTGATCTGCACGGGAGTCAACAGACATCGCGCTCGTGCTTATCCTCCATCAAGGTAATGTCTTGAGGTAAGCGATCAGGTCAGCGAGGTCTTCGTTGCCGATGTTCCAGCGCGGCATATCCGTGCTCAGCTCCGTGCCGTCAGGGTCTTGACCCTTGGTAACCGCCAGGCGAAATTTTTCGGCGTCGAATTCATCCTGTAAGGCTGACCACCGAATTTTACCGAATATCCTTGGCGGTCATTGTCCGCATCGCGCCCATGTTGTTGCCGCCCATGTCGTTGCCGCCCATATTGTGTTCGCCGCCGCGCCCATCCGGACCATGGCACGAAGCACAAGCAAACCGGCCACCCATCATCATCCCACTGCTCGACGCCGGATCACCGGTGAAGGTGATTGCCGTGCCGCGATCGCTCGTAGCGGTAAAATAGATGCGTTCGCCGTTCGAGCGAAAGGCCCCTGGCCCCCATGCGGTCCCCGTTCCATTCGACGCCGCCGGTTGTGGAGATGGACAAGCTGTGAATAGCAGCGCGACGATGACTGCCAGGGAACTCAGACCGATTTTTCTGATATCGCGGTACATTGTTTCTTCTCCTTCTTCCACCCAATGTGTGGGATTGGCTTTAGCAAATGTGTTCGTGTGTGTTTGTCAATCTGTCTCCTCGATTCAATAGGAGTCTCAGGTCTTTCATTTTGATTTCTTCGAAGTGGCGGCGCGCGATACATTCTGGCCGGGCTGCTTCAATTCCGTTGGCAGCGGCCAGCGATGTCCTTGCTGGGTAAGCAATCCTTGTGTGGCCTCGGGACCCCAGGTTCCCGAGTCGTAGTTTGGAAAATCACTCGGCGGAGTAGTCTTCCACCTTTCGAGCACTGGCATCAGAACTCGCCAGGCTGCTTCCACCTGATCGGCGCGCATGAATAGAGTGGCGTCATTTTTCATGATGTCCCAGAGCAGCGTTTCATACGCGTCCGGGGAGCGCGCGGCAAAGCTCTCGCGATAGTTGAACCGCATATCCACCGGCCGCAGCTGCATTTTCGGTCCCGGATACTTCGCCTGAAAACCCAGCACGATGCCTTCATCGGGCTGGATTGACATGACGAGCCGGGACGGCTGCCACCCCAGAGAAGCCTCGGGCGGGAACGGCTGATGGGGCACGGCCCGGAATTGAATAGCGACTTCCGTCACCTGACAGGGCAGACGCTTGCCGGTGCGCAAATAAAACGGCACATCCTGCCAGCGCCAGTTGTCTATGAACAGCCGCAGAGCTGCAAACGTCTCCGTTTGGGAATCGGCCGCGACGCCGTCCTCTTCGCGGTAGCCGAGTATTGTCTTGTTCCCAGTGCGGGCCCCGCCATACTGCCCGCGCACCGCGCAAAGGTGGACCTCATCGCGGTGAATGGGGCGGACCGCGTGAAGCACATCAACCTTCTTGTTGCGGATCTCATCGGCGTCGAACGAAACCATCGGCTCCATCGCCACGAGACAGAGCAGTTGCATAAGATGATTCTGGACCATGTCGCGGAGCGCGCCCGCCTGATCGTAGTAACCGCCTCGGCGTTCCACTCCCACCTCCTCGGCGACGGTGATGGTCACATAGTCCACATAAAGTCGGTTCCAGATCGGCTCGAACAGCGGATTAGCGAAGCGGAAAGCCAGAATGTTCTGCACCGTTTCTTTGCCGAGATAGTGATCGATACGGAAGATCTGGGACTCCTCGAAACTTTCGCCGAGGATGATATTTAAGGCGCACGCCGATTCCAGATCGGAGCCAATCGGCTTCTCGATCACGATTCGCGCGCATTCCCTGTCCCGCGCCAGCCCGGCCTTGCCCAGGTGTTTCGGGATTTCGCCGAACATGCTTGGCGGTGTAGCCATGTAGAAGATGCGGTGCGCTTTGGTTCCCCATTGCTTTTCAAGCTCCGCACATTCCGCGCCCAGGGCGGTGTAGGTTTGCAGCTTCTTGAAATCGCCCTGCTGATAGCGAATATGCCTGGCAAACTCTCGCCATTCGCCGGGTTTCACCGCTCCCTGGCGCGAGAACTTCTTGACGCCGTCGTGAAGACGCCGGCGCAGCTTTTCATCGCTCAACTCAACCCGATCCACCGCGATTATCGAGAAGTCAGCGGGCATGCTTCGGTCCTGGGAGAGATCGAACAAGGCAGGCACGAGTTTTCGCCAGGTCAAGTCACCGGCTCCGCCAAAAATGACGAACACCGTCGGTTCAAGTTGGTCATCCGAGTTCGTTAGTTTCATTACGTTGTCAAGACGTGGTATTCGACCCCTGATGTTTGCCGGGGTCCGGCTCCGCCGCCAAAGCATTGCTCACAATCGTCTGGGCTTCCTCGAGGATACGCCCGAGGTGATCCGCTCCAAGAAAACTCTCCGCGTAAATCTTGTAGATGTCTTCGGTCCCCGACGGTCGGGCAGCGAACCATCCGCTCTCGGCGACCACCTTTAACCCGCCGATTGGAGCGCCGTTGCCAGGCGCGTGGCTGAGGATGGTCTGGATGTTTTCGCCGGCAAGTTCAGTGAGCCGCACCTGCCGGGGTGAGATTTGCTTGAGGATTTCTTTTTCCTTCGGGGTGGCCGGTGCATCGATGCGGTTAAAGAAAGACTCGCCGCATTCACGCGTGAGCTCGTGGTAGATTTCGCCGGGATCGCGGCCCATCCGAGCTGTGATCTCCGCCGCCAGCAATGCCGGGACAATGCCATCTTTGTCCGTCGTCCAAACAGTTCCATCAATGCGGGCGAAGGATGCCCCTGCGCTCTCTTCGCCGCCGAACCCAAGCGAACCATCGAGCAAGCCATCAACAAACCACTTGAACCCAACGGGTACCTCGTAGAGCTTTCGCCCCAGCTTTGCGGCGACCCGATCAATCATCTGGCTGCTCACCACCGTCTTGCCGATCGCCGCTGCCTTGCTCCATTTCGGCCGGTGTTGGAAGAGATAGAATATCGCGACCGAGAGATAGTGATTTGGCGGCAGCAATCCCGCGCTTGGGGTGACGATTCCGTGCCGATCGTGATCCGCATCACACGCCCAGGCAATATCAAAGCGATCTTTGATATCGAGCAGACTCTGCATTGCATAGGGTGAAGACGGGTCCATCCGAATCTGGCCGTCCCAATCCGCGGTCATGAACCGGAAGGTCGGATCGACGACCTCATTCACAACCGTGAGGTTCAACCGGTAGCGCTCGGCAACCGTCCCCCAGTAGTTCACCCCGGCGCCGCCGAGCGGGTCAACTCCCATTTTGATGTTCGCGCCGCGAATTACGTCCATGTCGATGACGTTTGTTAGATCGTTGATGTAAGCATTGATATAGTCGTGCCGGTGGGTCGTCATCGCGCTGAGGGCCTTCTCGTAAGAAACTCTCTTCAAACCCGCCAGAGCGTTCTCAAGAAACTCGTTTGCCTTCGCTTCGATCCAGTTGGTGATGTCGGATTCCGCGGGACCGCCGTGTGGAGGATTGTATTTGAAACCACCGTCCTGGGGCGGATTGTGTGACGGCGTAATGACGATGCCGTCGGCAAGACCTGCCTTCCTGCCGCGGTTGTAGGTCAGGATTGCGTGAGAAATCACCGGAGTCGGCGTGTATTCATCCCCGCGACTGATCATGACCGCGACCTCGTTTGCTGCCAGCACCTCCAGTGCGCTGGCGAGAGCCGGGACGGAAAGGGCATGGGTGTCCATTCCCAGGAACAGCGGGCCATCGATCTTGTGCTGCTGCCGGTACAGACAAATGGCCTGACTAATGGCGAGAATATGCCATTCGTTGAAAGCCTTATCGAATGCAGAGCCACGATGTCCGGAGGTCCCGAAGGCGACTCGCTGTTCGGGCACCGACGGGTCAGGCGTTTCCGAATAGTAGGCGGTGACGAGTCTGGGTACGTCCACCAGCATCGATGCTTCAATCGGTTTTCCCGCACGAGGGTTTACTTTCATGATCATTCCAGATAGCGGAACCCAACCTTATCTAAATTTGGCATCCATTGCTGTCTAATATTGAACGGCTTTTTTGATTTGGTGTCCACCAAGTCCGACAAACTTCAGTTTGCCGACCTACCGGCGATATCGACAAATTGAAGGTTGACGGAGGCCCACTTCTCGCGAAGTGGGTATACGCAAAAACGCGAGACGGCGCGCCGGAGTACGTCATGAACCATGACCTACGTACTCATCCGTCAGCTCAGAGGTCCAGGCGCCGGACCCAATCAACACGGACCCAATCAACATTTGACAGGGATCCGCCAACTCGCTATCGTAGCGATTCCCCTGGAGATCACCCAGTCGATAAGGGACACATCGAAGATAGAAAGCCCCGAGCGCAGGAGAAAGAAAATGCCCCAGGACAGAGTCAGCGGCCTTCTGGCCGCATATTTCACCCAGCCCTATGCCGACTACGGAGAGGTTGCTCTAGAAATCCGGGATGAAGGCGGTCTCACACAGGACGAGATTAGGCTCATAACAAACCAAGTCCTGCACATCGATGCCAAAACGATAATTCGCCACACCGGTGTTTCAGAAAAATAGACTTGCTTATCGTTCCTACCCGTGTCAGCCACCAGCTCGGGCTCTCCGCCATCGATCCGAAATCTTGAGCGAAGGCATGTCAGCCGTTGGAAGCCGCCGCAGTACTCCACTATATCGAAGCATACTCCACTCCGATCACGCCGCCGCCGCCGACGATTAGAGTTTTCGGAATGTTCTGTAATGCAAGTATCTGGTCGCTGTTGATTATCGTCTGGCCGTTTATGGGAGCCGTCGGCGAGTCGGCGGGCTTGGTGCCCGTTGCGATGACGATCGCCGTTGCTTCGTAGTCCGATTGGCCGCGTGAACTCACGACACGAATATGGGAGGGTCCAGGAAACTCGCCGCTCCGGTCAGCATATCGACCTCGTTTCGTGAAAGCTGGGCCTGGGTCACATCGACTTCAGTCTTCTTAACGTGCTGTATCCGGAACGACAGGTCGGCCATCGTGATCTTGTCCTTTACACGATAGTTCATCCCGTAAATACCCTGGTAGCGATAGCCGGACAGGTGCAAAAAAACGTATGGAAGGCCTAAGACGCCTCCCATCCTCATCTGGCCACCCTCTATGAATCGATGAGTTTAGCTCGGCTGCTGCACAGACGCTGAGATGCATGCGTGTCTGAGATGTGGAAACGGCAGTTAAGCAGTCTGCGGTTGAGAGGCTA
Organism: Blastocatellia bacterium; assembly: GCA_963737945.1. GTDB lineage: Bacteria > Acidobacteriota > Blastocatellia > UBA7656 > UBA7656 > Onstottus_A. The sequence goes on from CAVTUR010000004.1 coordinate 84,631, forward strand.
AGTGGGACCGGGCTGTGCGGGGGGGGGCGAATTCACATAAATTTAACATTCACGTCGCGGGATCTTAACAGCGCCTCCGTATAGTGGTGGTTTAGTATAGACCAAACCGAGAGCAGGAGGATAATGGAATGAAGAGATACTTTGACGCGGCGCGAGCGATTGCGCCCCTGATCATCGCGGGGCTGATGATTGTACCTCTGGTTGGCTGTAGCTCCTCGCCGGGTGGCGACTCGAATGCCGAAGTAAAGCTGCAAGGCGCGGGCGCAACCTTTCCCAATCCCCTTTACCAGAAGTGGTTCAGCGAATACAACAAAGTCACCCCGACAGCAAAGTTTGACTATCAGTCGATTGGTTCGGGCGGCGGCATAAAGCAAATCTCCGCAAAGACCGTCGACTTTGGCGGGTCCGACGCTCCCATGAAAGACGAGGAACTAAAGGCAGCGCCGGGAGAAATCCTTCACATTCCTACCGTGCTGGGGGCAGTAGTTGTCACTTACAACCTTCCGTCTGTGACCACTGATCTCAAGCTCACGCCGGAGGCTATCGCCGGGATCTATCTTGGTAAGATTACAAAATGGAATGATGCGGCAATCACATCTTCGAACCCAGGGGTCTCATTTCCCGATGCGGCCATTAACGTCGTTCGGCGCTCGGATGGGAGCGGAACCTCCTATGTCTGGACTGATTACCTGTCCAAAGTGAGTCCCGAGTGGAAAGAAAAAATCGGCGCGGGAACGATGGTCAATTGGCCGCCGATCGGAATGGCGGCAAAAGGCAACGAAGGCGTCACCGGACAGATCAAGCAATCGCCGAACTCGATGGGCTATGTCGAATTGATTTATGCCGAACAGAACAAGCTGCCTTACGCAGCGGTCAAGAATTCTTCGGGCGAATTCGTGAAGCCCACTCTCGAATCGGTCACCGCCGCGGCGGCGGGGGCGGCCGATCAAATGCCCGACGACCTGCGAGTTTCGATTACCAACGCGCCAGGCAAAGACGCGTATCCCATCTCGTCGTTCACTTATTTCCTCGTATACAAGAATCAAGACGATCAGGCAAAGGGAACGGCGCTGGTGAACTTCCTGTGGTGGGCGATTCACGACGGAGAGCAGATGACCAAGCCGTTACTCTACGCCCCCCTGCCGGCGGAGGTCACCGCCAAGGCTGAGCAGAAGATCAAGTCGATCACCTTTCAGGGCAAGCCGATCCGCGGCTAGCAGGTTGGATCGCGCATCATGGGATCAACGCTGACAGGAGCAGGTTCGGCGCCGCCTCGCACGCCGAACAAGCCGATCTCACCACTTGGCCGGGCGGCATCGAGTCTGACCGCCCGGCCACGCATTGGCGATTCATTGTTCAAGTTGGCCACCGGTGCGTTTGCGGTGCTCATCGCGGGTGTCGCCGTCTTGATAATGATCGAGATGGCGATCAATTCGAAGCTTCCGATCGCCAAATTCGGGTTCGGGTTTCTGACCCGCTCGGTTTGGGACCCGGTGGCGCAAGAGTTCGGGGCGCTGCCCTTCGTATACGGCACGGCCGTATCGGCGGTGATCGCGCTGGTCATCTCAGTTCCGATTAGTCTGGGTGTCGCTATCTATCTTGTTGAGAAGGCGCCGCCCAAACTGTCAAATCCGATTCTCTTTATTGTGCAGTTGCTGGCGGCTATTCCGTCAGTGGTCTTTGGGCTATGGGCGATCTTCGTGCTGGCTCCGATGTTGCGGAGTCATGTTTATCCGGCGTTGCAGTCGACTCTTGGATTCATCCCGCTGTTTCGAGGAAATCAGAATGGGCTTGGCATGCTCACGGCCGGGCTTATTTTATCGATCATGGTCGTGCCGATTATTACCGCCGTAACGACCGACGTGCTTCGTGCGGTGCCAGGCATGCAGCGAGAGGCGGCGCTGGCGCTCGGGGCAACAAAATGGGAAGCGACTCTCATCGTCTTGCAGAACGCGAAGTCGGGCATTTCGGGAGCGATCATTCTCGGGCTCGGCCGCGCGGTTGGCGAGACGATGGCGGTCACAATGGTGATCGGCAACAGGTCGCAAATATCCGCCTCGCTACTTGACCCGTCGTACACTATTGCCTCAGTTATCGCCAACGAGTTTACCGAAGCCACTTCGGAGATTTATCTGCAGTCGCTCATCGAGCTCGGTCTGATTCTGTTTTTCGTCACGTTCATCATAAACATGCCGGCGCGCTTATTGGTGTGGAGCGTGACCCGCGGAGCGGGGAGAGGTGCGAATGGCTAGCCTGGCCCGCCGGAAATTTGTAAACACCACTATGACCGTGGTGACCGGTTTGTGCGCGCTCTTAGCGGTGGCGTCTTTATTCTTTATTCTCGGGTACATCTTTTGGGGTGGGTTGCGGGGCCTGAGCTTTGCCTTTCTGGTTAACTCGCCAAAGCCGATTGGTGAACCAGGCAGCGGAATCGCAAACGCCATTGTCGGGTCAGCCATTCTGATTGCTCTCGGATCTTTGGTCGGGATGCCCGTGGGAATCATGGGCGGAATATATCTCTCGGAGTTTGGCTCAAACAAGTTTGGGCTTTTGCTGCGGTTCCTGATCGACACGCTCACAGGGACGCCATCGATATTGGTCGGCGTGTTTGTATGGACGGTGATGGTTCATCCAATGGGATACTTCTCGGCGTTGTCCGGGGGCGTCGCGCTGGGAATAATGATGATGCCGATAGTCGCCCGCACGACTGAGGAGATGATAAGGCTTGTGCCGCAGAGCCTGAGAGAAGCCGGACTGGCCCTGGGAGCGCCAAGGTGGCGGGTAACGCTGGGAATTGTGTTGCGTACCGCTGCGAGCGGGGTCGCTACCGGCGCTATGCTGGCGGTCGCGAGGATAGCCGGAGAAACCGCGCCCTTACTGTTTACGGCGCTCGGGCTGAATTACTTGAGCACAAACCTGTTTCAGCCGATGGCTTCATTGACGTTTCAGATCTACTACTACGCCCAGTCGCCTTACGAGGAATGGCACGACATGGCCTGGGCAGCGACATTGGTGCTGGTGACAATGATTCTTGCATTGAATATAACCGTCAGGGTCCTCACGCGAAACAGGCATCGGCAGGCCTGACGCGAGGGTTCTTGAACAAAACAATGACTAAATCGCCGGACGATTCGCACAAAGAGGACGAAAGCATGGATAGCAGCGTTTCGGTGTCTTCACCCGTCTTGCCACCGGTGAGCGAGGTCCAACTTCGGAAGAAGTCAGAGATTGAGTCGGACGCGAAGCAGGTTGCCTCGCCGGACAAGATAAAGATCGAGAATCTCAATTTTTACTACGGCAAGACCCGCGCGCTGAAGGACATCACTCTCTCGATTCCGCCAAACCAGGTTACCGCGTTCATCGGACCCTCGGGCTGCGGCAAGTCGACATTGCTTCGCACGCTCAACCGGATGAACGATGTGATACCTGGCATTCGTGTTGAGGGTCGTATCGAACTTGACGGCGAGGACATCTACGCTCCGCGTACCGATGTCGTGTCGCTCAGGCGGCGCGCGGGTATGGTGTTCCAGAAATCCAATCCCTTCCCCCGATCGATCTTCGACAACGTCGCCTACGGGCTCAAAATCAACAACATCGCGCACTCAAAGAGAGATCTTGCCAATCGTGTGGAAGCCAGCTTGAGAGGGGCGGCGATCTGGGACGAGGTAAAGGATCGATTGAACGCGTCGGCGTACGGGTTGTCCGGAGGTCAGCAGCAGCGGCTTTGCATCGCGCGAGCGCTTGCTGTAGAGCCGGAAGTCGTGTTGATGGACGAACCGTGTTCCGCACTCGATCCGATAGCGACCCAGAAGATTGAAGAGCTGATCGTTGAGCTTCGAGCGAAATACACGATAGTCATCGTTACGCACAACATGCAGCAGGCGGCTCGGGTGTCGGACCTGACTGCCTTTTTTTGGCTTGGCGAGATGATTGAGTTCAACACAACGGAAAAGATGTTCACCAAGCCCGACAAGCAAATGACAGAAGACTACATCACCGGGCGTTTTGGATGATTTTAGTGGGTGACGGGGGGCGGTAATGCACAAGCGGCTGATTGAAAAGAACCTCGACCAAATACGCGACAAGCTGCTCGTCATGGGCGGCGCGGCAGAGAAATCCATAATGCTGTCGATGCGCGCTCTGGAGCAGCGTGACTCGGGTCTGGCGGAACGAGTGATCCACGAAGACGACGCTATAGACGCTATGGAGGTCGAGTTGGATCAGATGTGTGTCGATGTCCTGGTGCTGAAACAGCCGGCGGCGTCGGATCTGCGATTTGTCGTCTCTGTGGCGCGAACGGCGCCGATGGTCGAGCGAATAGCGGATCACACGGTAAATATTGCCAAGCATGTCCTTGAGCTAAACAATGAGCCGCAGTTTGACGTTGGGTTGGACCTTGCAAAAATGTTTAGCATAGTTCAGGAGATGCTCGTTGATGGACTGGACGCCTTTACATCGGGCGACCCGGACAAGGCCCGAGCGACCATCGAGCGGGACGATGAAGTCGATTCCCTTTACGATATTTTCTATTCTGAACTGATCACGGCGATGGGACGTGATTCGTCGCTTGTCGAGCGCGGCGTGCAATGGCTCTTTGTGATCAAGCACCTTGAGCGAATCGCCGACTATGTAACCAATATCTGTGAGCAGATCATCTACATGGCGCGCGGACAGGTCATCAAGCACTCGGTATGGTAGCAACGATGGAAGCAAAACTGAACGCGCCGGGAAGCGAGAACGGCATTCGCAGCATCGTAGTCGTCGAAAACGTTCAGGACGTTGCAGACTCGATTCGGTACTGCCTCGAACACCAGGGATTCCGCGTACGCGTAGCAACCACTCGTCAGGTCGCGCTCGATATGGTGCTCGAGCATCCGCCCAACCTTGTGCTGCTCGACATAACTCTCCCGGACATGAGCGCCTTCGAATTGTGCCGCCGATTTCGCGCGGAGGCCGCAACCATGAGCGTGCCGATAGTGATGCTCACCGCTCGCACCGAGGAGTCGGACCAGGTGCTGGGAATTGAACTCGGCGCGGATGACTACCTGACAAAGCCTTTTACAATGCGAGAGCTCCTGGCGAGAGTCAACGCGATTCTGAGGCGCACGGTCGATCCGGATGAAGGACCGGTTTACGATGATGGAGTCCTGGTAATAGACCCGTGGGCCTTCAGCGTACGCTACGAAGGTCGCGAGGTAAGGCTCACTCGCAAGGAGATGAGACTCCTCGAAGAACTGGCTCGCAACGAGGGCCGGGTGATGATGCGAGAGGTTCTGCTCGACCGGATCTGGGGACTAAGCCATTACGGCGATTCTCGCACGCTGGATGTACACATCAGGAGATTGCGAGCGAAGCTCGGCAATTCGTCCCTGATCGAAACTGTCACAGGCATCGGATATCGGCTGAACGGTTCACGTTCCGGACACGAGTAGGCAATCCCAAGAGCCCACCAGACGTTTGGCGAAGAATTTAACATTGCCGAAACGTGCCCATAACCTAGTTTTTACCTGGTTGCCGGATAATAGCCGACTCTGCTGAAGCCCGGTTGTTGTATCGAGAGCGTTCGCCGGAAAACTTCATCATCAGCAATACGACAGCAGTATTAGATCGTTCTGCCACGACCAGTTATGAACGACACACAAACCCCTCTTTTCACAAGGAGAACCTCAATGCGAAATAAAGCACGGACTATCGTGTGCCTTAGTATCACGATTCTTCTCTTGCTCAGTCTGTCCATTCCGGCTGCCGCCGCACAACAGCCAGGTCAGGGTAGGGAAATTGCCAGAAGTCTGGACGATTCAACCGGCAAATCAGCCGCGCCCGAGGAGAAGACTGTCAATATCAAACGAGAAGATGCTGCTGCTTCGCCGAGCGTCGAGGACCGGCTCAAAGCGATGGAGCACGTCATCGAGCAGCAACAACGCGAGATACAAACCCTTCGGGATATCGTTGAAAAGAAATCGGTCGAAACGGCGAACCTGCGACCCGCAGACGCCGCGCAGACCCAGGGCATTCAGCCCCAGTTGGCGACTGCGGCAAATCAAACGCCTGCAGCGGGCAAGAGTGACACCCCGCCTTCAGATTCTCAAAAGAAGGTGGACGAGTTGTACAAAAAGTTCGGCGCGATTCGATTCAGCGGAGATCTTCGATTCAGAGCGGAGACCTTTCGAAACCAGGGCTTCGATGCTCTAGCCGAAGCAGCCGATCGCAATCGCCTCCGCTACCGCGCACGCCTCGCTCTCGATGGAATTATCGACAAACACTTCGACTGGGGCATGCGACTGGCCAGCGGTATCTTCACTGACCCGATCTCCACCAATCAAACTCTCACGGATACCTTCGAACGGAAGCCAATTACCCTGGATCGCGCATTCTTACGATACGACTCGAGGGGCGATAAGGTCGGAGTGCAACTCATAGCCGGAAAGTTCGAACCCACCTTCCGGCGCACTCAGATGGTGTATGATGATGACTTGAACGTTGAAGGCGCCTCCGAAGCTCTCTACTTCAAGACTAAGTCGGCGCTCAGACAGGTCAAGATCATAGGGTTCGAGTTGCCATTCAACGAGGTCTCCGGCGGAAAAGACGGGATCCTTTACGGCGGGCAGCTGCAAACCGACTGGCAATTCTCCCACGTTGTTACCGCCAATGTGAATCTCTCCTACTACGATTGGAACCATCCTGACCAGATCATAGGGTTGTTGGGCGCCGCCACCAACGTGGTAAACGGCGGCATAACTAACGGCGCGGGAGTGACCGGCGGTCAGAACGGTTCGCTGGGCACCACCAACCGTATCGTGAGAAACGCCGCGGGTACGCCAATCGGGTTTCTAGCCGGATTCAATCTCGTGGACGTTCTCGGCAACTTGACCTGGCAGGCCAAGAGCCGTTTCCCTCTGTCCCTCACCTTTGACTTTGTGCACAACGCTACCGGCCGTGTGAGGGATGAAAAGGACGCCTTTTGGGTCGGCGGGCAGGTTGGGCAGACCAAAGAAAAGGGTGATTGGATGTTCGGCTACTACTTCACTCGGATAGAGCAGGACGCTGTGCTTGTGCCGTTCAACTTCAGCGATATCCTGGCTTCAAACAGCCGCGCTCACATGCCAACGATCGCCTATCAAATAGCCAACAACGTCACGTTTCAATGGACCGGGTTGTTCTCGCAGCGCGAAAACAGAGTAGTGCTGGCTTCGCCCGCCAATCGCTACCTAAATCGCATGCAGTTTGATTTTATCTACAAGTTCTGAGAGGCGATCTCGAACTAACCGCCGCCGGGAAGGCGCAGCGAATAAGGACGTTGCGCGCTTCCTGCGGCTCAGAACACATGAGCAAGGAAGCCTCCACTTTCACGCAGGTGTACCTGAACCGCAAGGTGATGGTCGAAGTTAAGGCGGGCGCCGCGGAGGTAGAACGCGTCGCAGGCGAGGCGCTACTTCATGTTCCCGGCATAGTAGACTTCTTTACGCGTACTCAACTTATGAACGGCCAGACGCCACAGAGTGTAATCGCTCAGCGATTATCAAACGGCTTCAACCCGGTTCGATCGGGTGATATCTGGTTACTCACCAAACCTTACGCGTTCCTTGCCGAGGGAGAGATAGCCACTACACATGGGTCCCCTTACGACTACGACACCCATGTTCCGATTATTCTCATTGGCCCGGGAATTCGTCCGGGTCGCTATCACGGCGAGTGTTCGCCTTCTGATATTACTCCGACTCTATGCGACTTGATTGGCGTTGAGCCGCCACCTGCTCGCACCGGCCGCGTGCTCGCTGAGGCGCTAGAAGCTCCCTAAGCGCGGATTACTTGAGCGACGCGATTGGGAGATCCGTAAAACGTTACGAAATTCGGTTGCTCAGTTGTCGTCCAAGAGAGTAGATATGGTAACACGAGCAGAGGAAACGCGGGTCCGCACCATAATCATCGTCGAAGATGACGAAGACATCGCGGACTCAATACGGTACAACCTGGACCGCGAAGGCTTCCGCGTACGCGTCGCGGTGACGGGCGAAGACGCGCTCAGCCTGATCCTCAATGGTCCGCCAAGCCTGATCCTTTTGGACCTCAATCTGCCTGGGATGAACGGATTTGAGATATGCCGGCGTCTCCGCGCGGAACCCACGACCGCAACCATCCCGATTCTGATGCTGACTGCCCGCGCGGATGAAACAGACAAGGTCCTGGGGTTGAACATGGGAGCAGACGATTACATAACTAAGCCATTCAGCACGCGTGAACTTGTAGCGCGAGTCAACGCTGCGCTTCGTCGCTCAGACGGCTCGCAAGTCGAACGCCCGGTCTTTGACAACGGATCGCTCAGGATCGATCCTTCGACTTTCCGGGTGTGCTTTCAGGAGCGTGACGTGCGAATGACCAGGAAGGAGTTCGCGCTACTGTCCGAACTGGCGCGCAATCAAGGGCGAGTGCTGACGCGGGAAACACTGCTCGATCGGGTGTGGGGGATGAACTACTTTGGCGACTCCCGCACGCTGGATGTGCACATTCGGCGGCTAAGGCAAAAGTTAGGCGATCCAGCGCTGATTGAAACCGTTACTGGTATAGGCTATCGTCTGTTGTGATTCGCGTCCGCCGGCAAGGTGACCATGAGAGGAATTGCCTATCGAGTCGGTTTGGCGGCTCTTGGTGCGCTGATCGTCTTTATAATAGACTCGTCGATCGAAGAGCTGTTGTCTCCCCAAGTCTCGAAAGTCATGGTCCACGCGATCAGCATAGGCTTGGTCGCGGTTCTGACGTTCCTCGTGCTTTCTTACGCTATGCCCCACCGCAACGCGCTTCTCGAGACCAGGCGGCAACCGGACATGTCTGAGGATGCAAACCGCCTGCTCTTGCCTTTACTTGCCACGATGCGCGAGGGCATTCTGATCGTCAACTCACATCTGGACATCATTCTATACAACGATGCGGCGACGAATATAGTCAGGCTGCCGGTCAAGGAGAGTCGGTACGGCGCAGGAACTGGACCTGCGGACGATTCCGCCTCCGAGTTGCTTGCTGCAATGGCGCCGACCCATGGGCGCCTGGAGTTGAGCGTCAATCAACGGCCGAGGCTCATAGACGCTACCCGTGATCCGGCAATCAACGATGCGTTCCGGCAGGTTCTGGATCAACGAACCGCTGTCGAGATACGCGTCGAACTGATAGGACGCGCACCGCGCATCTATCATCTCCGCGTTACGCCGCTTGATGCCGACCTGGCGGCCGGGGTCTTTTTTGACATCACGGAGCTTGAGCGCCTGGAGCGGGTTCGCAGAGAATTCTTCGCTAACCTGTCGCACGAGTTGCGCACGCCGCTGACTGCCATTCTTGCTTATGCCGAAACGCTGGAGGCAGGCGGATTCGACGATCCGCAAAATGGTAGACGTTTCGTCGGGAAGCTGCACAAACAAGCCACCCGAATGAGCAAGCTGATTACCGACATTTCAGACCTCTCGGCAATCGAATCCGGCAACATTCATCTCGTATTAGAACCGCTGCGATTACACGGCATAGTCTCCGATGTGATCGCCCTTGCGGAAGCCCACCGACAAGACCGTCCGGTTTCATTCTGCGTATCAGTTCCGGAGAACCTGTTCGTTCAGGCTGACCGCACTCGTCTCGAGCAGATCCTAAGTAACCTTATCGATAACGCGGTGAAATTCAACCGCCCAGGTGGGCTCGTAACAGTAAATGCAGAGCAAACAGGGGAGAAAGCCGCAATCTATTATTGAAGACACCGGTGTCGGTATTAGCGCTTTGGACCTGCCTCGCATATTCGAACGTCTTTATCGCGCCGATAAATCTCGTTCGAACAGAATAGAAGGAGCGGGTCTGGGATTGGCTATTGTCAAACATCTCGTTCAGGCGCATTGCGGTGAGATCACAGCTAAGAGCGAACTAGGTCGCGGCTCGCGCTTCGCGTTCACTGTCCCCCTGGCCGCGGCCGCCGAACAGATGAACGAGAACGTCTAAGCTGTGGTATCGGCTGTTGATGTCTACGCAGGCTTGGGGCTCTTCTGAACTTCAGAAGCGCGGAAGCTTGCGCGAATCACGACGAATCGTGAATTCTTGAACTGGCGCCTGGTCGACCACTACGCGCGCCGCAAAAACGGAGGCAGACATGACTGAGGAGTTCGTGCCGATTAAGGTCACGGGTTGTGATGAGAGCAAGGTGAGAAAGGCCTCAAGCAGCAAAGTGCGGTATGTTGTGCCTTTTTCGCTATCCGCCAAACCGCCTCAAGACTGGGAAGACATTTTTGATGACGTATGGCGCGCACAACGTAAGCTATCGTCCGCTCCGAAGGCGCAAGCATATCTCAGAAAGGGCGTGATGGTGGTGGAGTGCGGATTGGAGGATGTGAAAAACGCTTTCCCCAACCTTCGTGTTTCTATGGAGGCCGCCAACGAGACGTATCTGGCACAGCTTCGGCAAAAGGCCGAGAAGAATGAAAAGAAAAAGCGCAAGCGCGAAGAAGAGAGACTTGCCGAGAGACTCGCAATCAAAGAAGCGCTTGAGGGATTGGATTTCTCGTAGCCTGGCTGACGAGTGTGATGGAAACCCCCTTCATTAGCGAAAACTCCGCGGAGGCTGATAGCGATCCCCCTTGAATCAGCCTCCGTTAGATCAAAACTGCCGGGCCATTCACATTCTCGATCGGTAGAATGAATGGCCCCTTCGCGTTCCCCTGGGAACGCCGGCCAGTTCTATGCTAGCGGGTCGTGTTGAAATCCGCGTGAAGTGTGGTTGAACGCTCTGTAAATCTTCGCAGGGCAGAGGCAGATCCCACTGAACTGGCAGGCTAGGGGTGTGCATCCGAAGTAGGGATTGAGGAGGCGAGCCAAAGCGCTGCCTTCCCGAGCAGCATAATAAATCGCTTGCGAATCGCGAATAACAGCCAAGGGGGTCATCTCCCGCGGAAAGCTCGACGCGCAGGACCTCGATTGTCTTTGTTCTTCAGGTGGAGTTTTTTGCCAATGCGTCGGAGAGCCTTATTTGCTTCATTGTATTTGGCGACCGCCGTCTCAATCTCCCGGTGTCTCTCAGACTCTCCCGCGATATCCCCGCCTTCCGAGTTTTGCGTTGCATCGCGATAATCTCGAACGACAAGTCTGATTGCCAAGGCGCGATTCTCGGCTTTCCGCACAAGGCGGGTAGCCTGCTTCTCCAACTTCTTTGACATTGCTCATGCTTTCCGGGGGCAATCGTGGTTAGAAAGTATTCCTGCCAAGCGCTAGTTTAGTGCAGGCGGATTATCAAAGTATTTCCAGCGCGTTAAATCTTTGTAAAACGTCGCTGTCGCCATTGACAGGAACCGGGCAGCTCACTATCTTAGCGATTCCTGAAAGATCGCCGCGTGAATCACGGACGCCGGTGGAATTTCTAACCCGAACGCAGGAGAAAGAGAATGCCCCAGGACAGAGTCAGCGGCCTTTTGGCTGCGTATTTCACCCAGCCCTATGCCGAATATGGAGAGGTTGCTCTGGAAGAAAGCGATAAGGGTGGGCTCAGTTTCCAGCGTTCAGACCTAAGAGGACTGGGGCTTTCACAAGGTCAGTGGAGGATTGGGATCAGAGCTGGATCCAGCGATAGAATGTCGCTCGCGGCTTTGATTAGACAGTGCCAAACGTCCATTGCCCCGACCCAGGCGAGATAGTGAAATGATGACTCAAGCAAAATGCCACTCTAATTTATTAAGTGAGCCGTGCAGGACTCGAACCTGCGACCCGCTGGTTAAAAGCCAATAGCAGATTGAACCTCCGCTAACATCAGCACGCACAAGTACCGTTTTCCTTAGCATTTTTGCATGTTTTCGTTTACTCTCGTTTGCTCTTGTGCTTAGAATGCAAGACAAAAGTGTAGATGGGAGTGTAGACATGAAAGGACTGATTGAGCGAGATCATAAATTGTATATTCGCAAAGTCTATCGAGACTCTACCGGCAAAAAGAAACAGATTTGGCGCAAGGTGGAGACTCGAAGCGAGGGAAAGACGCTGTTGCGCGAGATCGAGAACGACCTTGCGAACGGAACCGAGTCGTTTGAAAACCGAGATAGCTTGGACAGCTACCTTGATAAGTGGCTCAGTATGACAAAGGGCACAATCTCGGATCGGACACACGGGGATTATGAGAGTCTTCTGCGCTTGTACTTCCGTCCGGTGCTTGGCAAGAAACGCCTCACATCGGTGAAGCCGATGGATATACAGAACGTGATAACCGAAATGGCCTCGCGGGGCTTGTCGTCGAAGACAATCCAGTATGCTCATTCAGTTCTTCAAAAGGCCCTCAAAGAAGCCGTAATACCTTTTAGGCTTCTAACGAGCAATCCTGCGCGCGAGCTGAAGCTTCCCCGCAGGGTGAAGAAGGAAATGAAAGCCCTATCACCGGAAGCGGCGCAGGCCTTTCTAAAAGCGTGCGCAAGGACCAAACACGGTCTCTTACTTGAATTCGCCCTTATCACGGGAATGCGTCCGGAAGAATACCTCGCTCTCACGTGGCGCGATCTGGACTTGAAAAAGGGGACCGCTACCATACAGCGCGTTCTTGTGCGAAACAGGAAAGGTGGTGGATGGTCGCTTCAGCCGACGAAGACACCAGGCTCGCGGCGGTGCATTCCTTTTCCCTCTTATCTTATTCGCAAGCTCGAGGCTCATAAACGAGCTCAGAACGAAGCGAGGTTAAAGCTTGGATCGGCCTGGGAGAATAACGACCTGGTTTTTGCGTCGAACGTCGGTAGTCCGCTCTCGATGCGAAATCTGCAGCGCCGCCACTTCAAGCCCATACTCGAGAAGGCGAAGCTGGAGGACATTCGCACCTATGATCTTCGGCACTCCTGCGCCACGCTTCTTCTTGCGGCCGGTGAGAATCCGAAGGTTGTGAGCGAACGCTTGGGTCACGCGTCGATTGTATTGACGCTTGACACGTACAGCCACGTTCTCCCTACTATGCAGCAAGCCGCCACCGACAAATTGGAGAAGATCCTGAAAGGATAAGAGTGCAAGCACCGAATGAAAGGGTGCCTCGCACCATGTCTTCCCTAACGACCCCGGAATAACTGGGACGGCAAGCTGCAACGAGGCAACAAACAGCGACGCCGAACCGTCTCCGCGGTCGGTTTCCTTTGCATCGATTCTTTGAATCCCCTTACCTTGGATTCCCGAGCGGAATGCAAGATGCTTGGCTTGCAGGGGTTTCTGTCGCTTAAAGTGGATTCGACTTTATCCAGATTGCGACCGCCATTGAAAAATCAGCGAAGGGCAGCAGCCTGCTTGTGTCCCAATTCAGCTTTGAGCATATAGCGGGTAGCGCGCGACGGAACTCCCCGTATCGTTTGGCAATCTTCTTGCCGCCCGGAGTAATTACTTTCAAAGGGTCGCGTTCCAACCGCAGCCAGTTTCGTACGATGATTATGGCCTTTTCGGGGCTGCCACCGTGGGCATCAATGTCCTGCCCGGAAATGTCCGAGATGAACGCCTGATATCGATACTTCTCAACGTCCAAGATTAAGCAAACCTTCTCGCGGTGAGAGGCGCTTCCAAACTTCTTGCAACCTAAATCGAGACCAAGTTCGAATGGCATGTTGAAGCGAGGCAGTCTGTTCTCAGGATCGAGCTCGGTGCGTGATAGGTCGTGAATGCTGTACTTGCACTGGGATATGATTTCGAGGATCTTCTCCAATCTAAACTGTCCAGCATTTCGCGCTTCGAGAGCACATCGGGGCCGAAATCCCATATCGTGAACAGCAAAGACAACCGCATCAAAAAGTGAGCTATATTCTTTATCGAAGGGACAATTGATGAAAACGTTTTGACTGTACTGCTTAGCTGGTGTAGGTTTGGCCATTAACTAGCAGAATGTTGAGCTCTAAACCATCCGCACACACCTAACTCGCTGCGGCCGCTTCCTGGATTACCTCACCTACCGCTTCCTCGATCTTCTTGCGAGCCGTCTTACTATCCGTCTTGGGCAACAACACCCTGCGCGTCTCTTTCGGAGGAAAAGGGTCGTTGCCGTAGCTGTCCCGCTCGCGAATCCGTCCATCCCGACCGTGTATGACAACTTCAGTTCCGTCAGTCTTAGCTAGCTTTCGGGCGGCCTCGACTGCATCCTTTTGCGTGCTGTAGACAGAAGTTGCTCGCGTGGTGCCTTCTCGCCTGACAGCCCACTCTCCATCCCTCGGAACTACATGTACGTTTCTGCTAGACATAGTAAACTCATCAAGGTTGTCTTTGCTGGCCAAAAGTGGTACAGCGTCTTACGATCATAATAATAGCACAGTTACTCAAAAACCTTGCAGACTGTTACGAGTTCAACATTGGAATAAGCGGGCTTGTGCCATTCTAGCAGACAGCACTGGACGTTGACCTTGTGCTTTGGTGAATTCGTGAAACTCCTTTCAGGAGTCGTCAAGACCAAGACTCCAGGGAGGTACTTGGGATAAGTATAGGTCGCCAGGTTCAGCGTGCACGGCTGTGTCCAATTCTCGGCCGCCCTAGTGCCCGAACAACAAACGTAGCGGCGCAAGTCCAAATCATAAGCTAGTTGAACTCACGACTGAAAAACGCACACGTTCACTCTTTGAAGTGTCACGGACATAGGCATTTAACTTTTGTTCTTTTCATCATGTAGAAATCATGCGAATCAACGAAGCTTGCTCGATCCCAAATTAGATCCGAGTTCCTTGTGCTTTGGCCATAGTTGAACGCGACCTGTTTCGCCCGAATTCAGTTTGTATTTGATCGGCGCAGATAAGTCACCGGCCCCTCGATCCTGCCCTTCGCTGCATTAGACGGCTCACTGGGCGAAACCAAGAACTCACACCCGTGAGGGCAAACCCTGCGATTCTCACCGTCTTTACTACAATGGATGATTATCAGGATCGCGGAAATATTCCATCGCCCCATCACTTCGCTCAACAGGCGAATGCTATGTCGGCTCGGCTATTGCGATCTTCGCGCGCGCTCTTCTTAGTTCATCGCTGTGATGTGCAAACGAGAAGGGGAATCAAGCAGTACCTGGGCTCCAAAGTGACGGTGAAAGGAAACGACAAGCATAGGACAACCATGGCGCTAGCACTCAACGGAATCATAGGACACTCAACAGTGATGCAAGAACTGACGAACCTTGTGCTGAAGGTCGCGCCTCACAATTGCACTGTTCTAAGCTCAAGAGACAGTTGCGCTACTTGCGTCACGCTACGGCGATCCCGGCAAACACAACAGCAAGCGATCCGGAGAAGGTATGAGCAGACGAACGAATAATCTTCCAGAGACCAATTATCCGCTGGTTAGTGTACAGCGGTTTCAGTCACTGAAGTGCGACGTGAACACGCGGCAGCTCGAAGAGCTCGCAAACTACATCGGCTACGTTGAGTCTGCAACCGGAGACAAACCTACTGACGGAGAAGTTGTGGGGACGGCACTCGCCGAGCTCTTCAAGCTCGACCGGGGCTTTCAAAAGTGGAAGGACCGGTCCCAGAAACCCGACGCAAGCTCGAATCGAGTAGCCGATCCTGGCGCGCGCCATGCTCCTCAAGTGGATCAGGAGTCTCATTGAGTGCAAGGAACGATTGGCTAGTTATGCGCATTCTGTCGCCGAACAATTTGCCTTTCGCCGCTCCGCTCTGCGGCTCCGAGAGAGCCTTTGGCGGCTGGCAATTCATGAGCACGGACCCGATTCGCGCTCTCAATGCTTGTCGAGTAAAGCAGTTTGGCGGCGATGAAGGTGGAGGGGGATGGAGATGGCTAGACCGAAACTACCAACAGAGCAATGTAAAGGCGTGACAATCACCGTGCGAATGAGACTCGATCTAAACGAAGGCTTGGCTGCGGTCGCTGTACTGCGCGGAACAACAAAGAGCGGACTTGTGAGCCAGTACGCGGCTGAGCAGATCAGGCTTGAGCAGGAGCGGGATCGAGTTCGCTTCGACGCAGCCATCAAAGATATCCAGTTTCAAAGACAGGCGCAACGGAGAAAGAAGTCTGCTCATGCACGACTCGAACGCCCATCAGGTACGCGTGAATGCCTGAAAGCCATCACTGAAGATCGTCCATTGGCCAGGCCTTGGTGCCTTGAATCGCGCCCCCATGATCGCTTAATCGAGCCTCTATATGACGGTGGGAAGAGGGTCATTCAGGCTACTCGCGGAAGCCTATCTCTCCTCGCACGAGGACAGGGAACCGCTTGTGGCGACTCATTAGCTAGCTCCTGCGGCATCAATCCGGCTCCAGAAAACCGCCAATAAACTCACTCAATAGAACAGGGAAAGAACTGTGATTAGACTACGGAAAGGAACCAACAAATTTAGAGCTTAAGGCGGGATACGTCTTCGCGCTATCGCGCTAAGACAGGGAACGATTGGCTAAGTTAAGAGTATGGGCAAGCGGCAAAAACAATACCCAAAAGGCGCCCTGGTGAGGCTGACAAACGACGAACATATGCGCCTAACAGCGCTCGCGACGAAGGCCGGGCTGTCATTCTCAAGATTCGTGGTCGAGTCGGGACTCACCGGACAAGCGCCAGCGAACGAGGACAGAATACAGCGCGAGCGGGCCATTTTGCAGCTTGCCAGGGTTGGCAATAACATCAATCAAATTGCCAGACAATTGAACGCTCAACGGGGAGCACTCAGCTCCAGGGACATCGCTGAGAGCCTGGAAGAAGTCCAAACCGCGCTCGAAAGGATCGAAGTACTGTGGCAGGGGGTAGGCGGTGAGCAGCGGCAGAGCCCACTCTGAGAATCGAAAATGACAACGGCAAGCTCAATAGCAAAGGTGAGTGTAGGTAGGAGCGGCTGCGGTGCCGCGCATGCTTCCTACATAACACGAATGTCCGCACTCGATCCCGAAGGTAGAGATCGGGCAAGAAGTAATGCGGAAGAGCGCTACGAACAACTGTCATTGCTGACTCATGACCAGGCCGAGAAGACGGAGCCCAGCGTCACCGAAACACTAAGAGACAATTTGGATCATCGATCTTTGGACGCGGAGAAGGAGCAAGGGGGCGGCAACCAACGCGACGCTGATCCCGTTTGGACCCGGAATGCGCCCGACTTTTTGACCGGCGACACCAACGGAAGAAACCCCGAGTTGGGCCAATCGGACGTCTCTGAAAAGCTCTCCCTGAAGGAGAAGACCGAGAACCTCAGGCTCTATTTCGGATCACTGGAAGACTACGAAAGGAGGAAAGGAGGACGAACGCATTACCGGATAATCCTCTCGTTTGATGTCCCGGCGACCAATCAACAGATCCGAGATCTGACGAATAACTTCCTTGAGCAGGCATTTCCAAAGGCGATTGCCTTCGGCGCTATCCATCGGGATACCGACCATCCGCACGTACATCTCTACCTGAATTCGCGGCAGACCGATGGCCGGCGAATTCAGCTCAAGAACAACGAGTTCAAAACCATCGACGAGAAGTGGTCTAAGATTTACACCAATTTCGCCGGCGACAAGAGTGCCCACGTCGAATACTTGAGGAAGAAAGAGGAGACCAAACAGTGGAAGATCACGGCGGCTGAAGCCTTTCGAAAAGGCGAGCCGATCCCGGCCAAACCCGAAAGAGACAGCGACCGGAGGGAGCAATTAGCTGAGCAAAGGCTATCTGCGCAGAGATCACAAGCCAGGGACCAGGGCAAGCAACTCGAGTCTCGGCCGCCTGCCGAGCCGGTAATCAGAGCCGGGTCCGAGAAGGAAACCGGACGCCTGTTGGCTAAGGTGGACGTTGCACAAGAGCAGCTCGCGCACCTAATTCGGACCGAAGCGCCCCAAGGTCAGATCAGATCAATCGCGAACATTGCCTATGACCTGAAGGCTACCGTTGACAAGACCATAGCCGCGCGAAAACAGGACGGAAAAGAGCGACTGCCCGCAGTTGTATACACGACCGAGGAGTGCAAGCAGCTTAAGGAATACAGGGCTTCCCATAGTCTACCTGTGAAGAAGGAGCATTCTGCGGCTCGCATTCAGGCTGCCCGAGTGCTTGCTGGAGCAGAATTAGCCGACGCCGAGGGTAAGGCCGAAGCATTCCGGACCACAAGGCATTTCTGGAAGTTTGAAATCGAAGGATGGGACCGAAAGCTATCGCTGAAGGAGGTGGAGCAAGAAATAAAGAGCAAGACCGAAGAGAAGTTTAAGCTTTACAACTTCCTCAGGCCTAGCAAGAGAGAGTCGATACAAGGGCAGATAGACTACCTTAGTGACGTTAAGAGAGACGTGCAGAAGCAACTGTTGGCCAAGGACGCCGCCGTACAGAAAACACTCGGCGCCGCTGGGCTCAAGTACGATGTGACCAGTAAACAAGCTGAGCAGGCGCAGCAAGCGCGGTCTCGGGAGGGGAAGGCGATGCCACTGCCAGTCTTCCAGAAAGACGAACTGGGGAAGATGGCAGACATCGCAACTCGCAACAAAGACGCGCGGCTGCTCGCTCTCGTATACAGCCAAGTCAGAGAGAATCTGTTAAGGGAACCGACTGATCAAGCCTTATCTCGGGTGAAGGGCCATGCAGTTATGGCGCGCATGGAGATGTTGAGAGAAGCCGAGCGCCTAAGGGCCGCCATCCAGTACGGTGAGTTTAGACAGGTTACGCTCAGAGATGCGCACGGGCTCGACTACACAAAGAGCTTGCGCGACGTGCAACCGAGGAACACGCTGGAAGCGGTGATCAGGCACTTTACGGACAGCGAGAAACAGAAGAGGGAGAGAAAAGAGATCGGGGACATAGGTCGGGAACAGCTCCGACGGGCTGAAGCGCAGTCGGTGAAGGCGAGGGATTACAGTGTTGTAATGGACAACATCGCTGCGGATCATTTCAGAGCCGCCGGAGTTCAACCCGGCCAAATTGCGCCGGAGTTGGATGCGAAGCAGATCGCGGCATTGCGCGAGTTCGCGGAGAAGCAGCCTCTGCTCAGCGGAGCCAGGAAGGAATTCGCTGAAGCCGCGAGGCAGGCGGAACGGGGACTTCAAGAGAGAGAGGCGCGCGAGGCGTCGCAAGAATCGCGGGCGGTCCGCACTCAAGACCCGGGCGTTCGCGCGAGAGAACAATCACCTTCGCAAGCGACGGGGGACAATAGTCGGTCTGATCGCGACACATTCTCTCGTGGCCGATGAACGGGCGAGGCTGGAGCCCAGTCAAGGCCGCATCGCCGCTTCGGGGCTGAGGGTAATCGCGTAAGAGGTGTCATTCAACGTCACGTCCTCTCTTTCTTCGGCTGGTGCGACGGCTTCGTTGTGGCGATGACGGACGAGGCCGGCGAGCGCGCGGGCCAACAGAACCAGCGCCAGCACGCGTAGCCCGCTAGCAGTAGTGCCAGAAATACAAAATTGTACCGGCGATCATGTCTCCGTGCCTCGGCTACCTCTTCTCGATACGAACTTGAGTCCGTACTTGCGCCCGACACCGTTGTAGAATCCTCCGAACTCCGCGCTCGCGAGGTTGCCCTGATAGTCGCGCGGGTTGATCGGCTAGACCGCACCCGACCCGGCGCACTGAGGTATTTCTTGTAGGCGCCTATCCAATCCCTGGCGATCTCTTGTTGGGCGATCTTCAGGTCGAGGGCGCCGCTGCAAACCAGCTTGCGCAACCGACGCTCAAGCCGGTTCTTCCTCTGGTAGGTCCATTCCCCGGCGAGCGGCTGGGGCCAGAGATTCTTCAGCGAATTCGAGCCGCCTAACCTGGGCGGTATCAAGTGGTCCACGTTGTGGCCGATTAGGGTTGCGCGAATGCCATACCTGTCGAATACCTGAGTCTTCACCTGGACAGAGATTTTGCCTTTGATTCCTGCATGCCCAGGCTTACATAAATCATCGGCAGTTACGTTAAGGGCATCCCCAGGAGTCAGCCTGGGGTTTGGTTTGTAATCCCGGTCTTGGGCCTGTGCCATGCCGGCCAGGCTAAGAACCAACAGCAGAGCCAATCGTAAGGCTCGCTTGACCCGCTGTCCTCCGCTCCCGTCAGACAACCCGCTGCGCTGTTTCGCGACCACCACCGGCGCGTCAAGCACTTGGCATCCGATGCACATAAAAGCCTCCAAGAGGGATTCCATCATCTCTCCAATGCTGCTCGTTCCACTACGACGGTCTGTCCAGGCCGCCACGACAGGCCGCCAACTGCGCAAGCACGGAAATATCTCTTGCGGTGAGTTGCCGCGCCAGAGACCAGGCGCGCTCGAAATCGGCGCGCCCGAGTGCTGCAAATGTGACTTCAAAACTGGAGCCGTACAGATCGCCCGCTTCGACTTCTCCCGCAGCACCTGGATTTGATCGTGCCGGTGTGGACGCTCCTCTTTGCGCCAGCACCTGATTGGTTGCCTCAACTGCCGTCTGCATGACTTTGAAGCCGCGCCTCGCATCAAATGCCGTAAAGTTCTCGGCGATCCCGAACAGCGCCAGGGCGCGGGTCAATGAAGGCGGCGCGATCAGCGCATAGCCTACGGCCTCGTCGAGCAAGTCGGTTGCCCGAGTTCCATCCTTCGAAGCTAGCGCCACCCCGGCAAGACTCATCAGGAGGTTCGCGCGGACTACCGCATCTCGGATGCGCCGCGTCTCGGCAACCGCATCATCGAGCCGTCCTGCCGAGCTGTACCGGCGCGCGACCTGAATCAAGACCCGGTCGCGTATTGCGGCAGCGGCGACCTCTGCCGCGGCGGCTTGTGCCCGGCTCACTTCTCCTCTGGCAAGCCAGGCGAACGCCGCCCGCGCGTACAGCATGTCGCGATCGGCGGCCATGGAAGCGGCCCGGGCTTCACGCACAAACTCATTCGGAGTACTCGCATATGATGGGGCCGGCACAATTGCTCGGTCATTCGCGTTGCTAGCGCTCAATTCCGCGATCTTGCGCTCAAATTGGCTGAGTCTGTCCGGCATGTAGCGCGCGAACAGACCACCAAGCTGTCGGTCTATGAAATAGATGATGGCCTCATCCTCAGCACCTATACCTTGATTAGCAGGTCCATTGCCTACGCCACCTGCTGCCATCTGGCCGAGCCGCGATAGCTGTGCCAGCGCGCAATTGAGAAATCCCACGACCACGCCTCTGCTGACGGGTTCTCCAGCTATAGGGTCTGTGGCCGAAACCAGAAAGGCGCCCAGTGTGTGAAGGCTGTCAAGATCCACATCTCTTGAGCGTTCCAGGCCGCCCACCGCAGACGCAAAGAGCCGATCCGCTTGCTCGGCATCCACTGCGCGCAACGACAGCAATAGCTGCGAGAAATGCCGCGACACGCCGGAGGCTAGACTTAATTGAGCAAGGGCCATCGCGCGGGTCGGAGCGCGCTCGACGATTTGCAGCGCGACGCCGACCAGCAGATCGCAGCGTTCGACTTCTCTTTGGGTAGGGGCGGCGGTGGGCGATGAGTTAAATGCAGGGCCGCTGTCATTCTCGCGATTTCCCGAAATGGTGCCGCAGGCACAGCCCGGATCAGCCCCTGCGACCGGGGCGGTGAAGACGTGGGCTAGGTCTTCGGCCAGTCCTGCGTCCCGCCCCGCGATTTCCTGAAGTAGCTCGACGAGCAGGGGTTGCCTCGCGATTGCCGTAATAGCGAGACGGGAAGAGCGATGGACGGACGCGGCTTTGGGCGTTGCACTATCGTTACACACGAGGGATTGAAACGCGCGGCGATAGATGGCGCGCGCCTTCTCGCGGTCATATGACCATAGCAAAGTTGCCGCTTGCGATTGCGCGCGCACTGCGAAGGTGAGATCGGCAGATAGGCTGGCCTGATCTGCCAACGCTGCGAGCAGGGGTAGGATTCGGTCAGCGTGTTGCGCAATCACTCGCGCCCCCGGGCGAGCGGCGTTGACAGGCGGCGCAATCTGAGCGTTCAAGGTGATGGCGTTGATGAGGAAGATGCTGATAAAGTGCGCGGCCGCGCGGATGGATGCCGCTCCAATGCCGGCCCTAAGAATGATGTTCCTAATGAATCCCATACATCCCCCTTTGTGACGACTCACAGAGTGATGACCGTCGATAGCTCGACGACCTGGCCGGCGCGAAGTATCCTGGCGACAACCTTTTCGCCGGCTTTCAGATTGCTCACGCTCTCATAGATACTGTCCATGGACGCGTCACCTTCGAGAACGTCGATTCCATTGATCGAGAGGATAATATCCCCGCCCAGCAGCAGGTCGTTGCCCTCAATTGAGGCGCGTAGTGTGCAGGGCCTGATCCCCAATCTCCAACCCGGAGACCCTTCGGCAACTCGTTGTACCAAAAAACCGGCTGGCTGAGGCAGGTTGAGCAATCCGGCGAGGTCCCCCTGAACCAGCATGCCTTCCATCCCCGACCAGAAGGGCTTCTGTTCAAGAAGCAGGCGCGCCATCTTTGAGGTCGCGGCGAAGCCAATCCCCTCAAAGCCGCCGGACCGGGTCAGGATGTTACTGACAATGCCGATCACCTCACCTTTCCAGTTAAACATGGGACTTCCTGAATTCCCGCCGTTGATCGCGGCGTCAGTCTGGAAAAACTCCCATGCCGACGCCGACATGCTCGTGAGACGGTGCTTCGGGGCCGCCCGCCCGCTGACGTGGCCCACAGTGAGAGAGAGTGCGAGGCCATAGGGCGCGCCGACGACAAACACATGATCGCCCACCTCGACTTGATCCGAGTCGCCAACTAGGGCGGGCGATACACCCTTCGGGACCGAGTCGAGCTGCAAGAGCGCGACGTCTGCGTTCGTGGCTGAGGAGATGACGCGAGCGGTAACGATCTGGCCATCGGAGAATTCAACGAAGACCTTGTCTACGGCCTGGACCACGTGCGCGGCAGTCAATACCTTGCCATCATCTGAGATCAAGACTCCGGATGCTTGCCCGCCCGAATTTACCAACCCCTGGCGGAGCAGGGGCGCGATGGTCTTTTCTTGTGTCCTCACCATGACCACGGATTGTTTAACTCTGCGAAATGTCTCGCGGAGTTGTTGGGCGTTCGCTTCGGTGGTGTTGCCGATAACCGGTACGAACAGGATCAATAAGGGGAAGATGACCAACAGGCGTCTGAGTAGCGAATTCATTTTGTGACCTCCAGAATGGCTTAGAACCGATTGACTCTTACATAATTCTTCCACCCGCTTAGTCTCCCTTTGAGGAGGTGTGCCCTTTGGCATATAGGGACTCCTGCCGTTCGTGGGACGAAGCCGCCGCGCGGTTTTCGTGCCCGGATGCGTTTGCGGTTTCACGGGTGAGCCCTTTGCAATTGTCATGAAGAACTCTCCCTCAGCGGCGGCACGCAATTCCGACGAGTGGTACTGATGAGCCGCCGGACGCGGACAGCACGAGCAAACCTGTTTCCAAGTAAACCCTTGCTTGTTTGAGCGCGGGATATATCCAGGGCAGGAGACGTTTTTCTGGCCCGCCAGCGGGAACTGGTTCGGCCCGTCAGGCACGATCTGTGGTTTGGGTCTCATAGCTTAAGGCCTCCAGATCTGGTTTCTACTTCGCTTCGGTGTGTAATTAATTGTCGTCATAGTACCCTCAGGCCGTTTCAGCCAACCCGTGCCATCTCCGGCGTAGTCAATTACAACTCGTGATCAACTATCAGTATCACAGTCCTTGAGCCCTCTTTCTTCACCATCAGCCAATTTCACGGAGACTAAGCCTGAACGCTCGCCAGGCGGTTGCTTCGCACAAGATCGGATGACGTGCCGCCGTTTGCCTGGGTCAAATCGCGCTCGGCCTGGAGCCAATCTCCGGGGTCGTGCCCGTTGCTGCCTCCTCGCGAGAGGTGGATTTCGTAAGCCCGGCGCCGGATCTCTCGCGAGTTGAAGAGTGTTGCGTCACCGGCGCGTCGTCCGAAAGAACAACCTCGCGCCAGAAGGTGTTCAGTTTGTAGTCAGCAGCCTCTTTGGTCTGCGAGTTCATGCTAGTTCCTCCTTCCTCACTTCTGCTTCGATCTTCTCAATGATGGCGTTCATCAATCTGAACTCCCACCAGGTTGTTGCTTCACGCGTAACTCTCCAGTTTAGCGGCGATCCTTGCGTGCTTGACGACCTTCGGCAACCGAGTCTTGCATTGCCAGCAAAAAGCTATAAAGGATTAGAATCCCAAATCCGCTCACAAGGAACGCAATGAATAATATTTGGAAAATGTGCCAAAGAATCATAGTCATAGAAGAGAGAATTTGAATTCGAGAAACAGACGCACGCTTACTGCATGGCCATCTTTCTGTCCCGGCACAAATCGCAACTGACGGGCCGCTTCAATAGCTTTCTCATCGAGGCCGTAGCCGAGTCCGCGCGCCACTTTGATGTCCGACACGGCGCCATCCGCTTTCAGCAACACGGAGACCTTGACTGAACCCTCGATCTGATTGCGCCGAGCCTCGTCGGTGTAACCCGGAGTCGGGCGTCCCAGTATTTGCGGTCGCACGGTAACGCTTCCGACAGAAAACACACCGTTGTAATCTACGCTCTCAATCGTACCGATACCCGGCCCGTTGCCAGAGCCGACGCCTGTGCCGTGTCCCGTTCCCACTCCGCCTCCTGTGCCGCTCCCGCCAGACGCGCCAGCCGTTGTTACGCTCGGAGGTCCTGCCGCATCCGCCATTGCCGCAGCTCTGGCAAGCTCAGCCTGCGGGTCAGGCTTGGCCTGTATCTCATCGAGCGGGCGCAGTTCGGGCCTTGGCTTGACCACTTCGGGCTTCGGTTGCTCGGCCGGCTGCTTCGGCAGGGTCAACTGATTGCTACCGCCTCCTGCCTGCTTGACCGGCGGCAGCGGTTTCGCCGCAATCACAGGCGGCAGCGCGAGGAGAGTAACTTCTATCTGCTTTTTTGATTCGACGCTTGAACGATTTCGGTGGCTGAGATAATACGAACCGTAGATTATCGAGAGCGCCACTGCGTAAACCATCATAGCTACGCTGAGCCCCGCGCCTATTCGCTTCTGTTCTTGTTTGGGGACGGCGCCCCCTCCGGCCAGCGCTTTGATGAACGCCACGGGGTCAGACGCGAACGTTCGAGCTGCCTCTGCCGCCTCTCGCGCAAGCCTCAATGGAAATCGCAGCGCATCGGTCTCTCTGAGGAAGGGTAAATCAGCATAAGCCCGTTCGCCGGTTGTAGCGTCTTGCTCAAACTCAGATCGTTCCTGAGTGTTCAGACCCCATGCAATCTGGCTGAAAGCAAATTGCGCCACCTTGCACAGACGCATTGGCAGAGCTTCTTCAGTTACGGTGACAAGGAAGCCAAAGCGGCTTACAACCTCTGCTTGAACTGATGGCGATTCGGCATGATCAACTGAAAATATTTCACTTGCTTCTTGCCGGATTCTTCTTATCAGAGAAGGGTATGATGGCAGGCTCGAAAACAAACCATCAGGGTTGTCGTCGCTGCTCTTCGTTCTCAGACACGACAAACGCGGGGTTGCAGCGAAACATCTTGCTTTTTCGAATACATTGCCGACGCGGTCTGAAACCTCATAGACAATTCTTACGAGCAGCGGCTGCTCACTGCTGATCATTACCCCCTCGAAGTTCATGGCTTCTCTCCTTCCCGAGAGTAGTAACCACGCCGGGTGAAAGCTCTTAAGTTCGCCTGTTTCAGCTTGATCGTAAGCTTATGAAAGCTGTGGTCCGAAGGTGCGGCCTGAAACTGATAGCCTATCGAATACTGGCTCCGCAGCTCGTCTTGCAGCTTCGTGAAGAAGCCCGCGAGTTGGTCCTCATCCCCATCAAGGTGAAACTGGTGTCCGCCGGTCGCTTCCGTCAGCCGATCTAACACAGGCTTGCCTTGCAAGTCTCGGACGTTGAGCGAGCCGTCACCAGACACCCGAATGGCGTAGACGATCACGTTATTCTTGAGGGCCATCTCTATTGCCTGCTCGATGGACGCGCGGCTCGTGGTATCGTCGCCGTCGGTGATCAAGAGGATGATGCGGCGGCCTTCCTCGCTTCCCCCCAGCTTGTCGCGTGTCGTCTTGTAGACGGCGTCAAAAATAGAAGTGCCGCCGGCGGCAGTCAGCTTTAGGGAGGCGGGGGCTAGTGAGCTGGCATCATCGGTAAAATCCTGGACTACGTACACGCCTGAATCGAACGCAACCACGGCCGCGCGATCTTTGCCTGCCCGCAACACCGAGCTGAAAAAATTGCGCGCGGCGACCTGCGCTTTGCTCAATGCGCTCCGCACGCTGCGGCTTCGGTCGATGACGAGCGCAACCGTGAGCGGCTGGTCCGCTTCCTGACTGAAGTAACTGATTGGCTGCTCCTTGCCATCGTCGAGAACGATGAAATCATCCTTTGTCAGCCCCGAAACGAAGCGCCCTTTTTCATCGCGCACCGCGACCTGAGTATTGACCAGGGCGGAATCGAACGTGATCGTGTCGCCATCGTCTTGACTCGTCACTGCAGCCTTAGATTGGTTCGCCGGTCTGGTGCTCTTTGAAGGCGGTGCAATCTGAGCCATCGCAAAGCCAGTTACGAATACCGTTAGCGCCAGGATTAAGCATGCCCTCTTCATCGTTTCACCCTGCTTTCACTTTTCCGAAGCCGCCACGCGACGGGTCACCTGATCAATGAGGCCATCTGCCACGCCACTCAACCCATCGCGAGGTGAAAGCGGGCCGAGCAAGCTTGATCCATCCGATTGCCCTGAGATGATCTGTCGCCCCACCTCTTCTCCGGTGCTCTTGTCGTAGTAGCGAAAGCGGACTGTGAGGATGGACTTGCCGAGGTCGAACGGCAGCGCCTGCTTCCAGCGGCTCCCCTTCGCGTAATCGATCACCTCGATTACAACCACCAGTGTTTTATCAGCGGTGGGCGGTTGCCCTGCCTCTTCGCCGAGCGCTCTGCGTTTGTCGCGCGCGACCAGGTCATCAAAGCTTCCTATCGGCGCGTCAAGAGATTCACCTCTGTCTACGTCATCCGATTTCTCTGACGGCGCATTCGCGGACGATTGTTGTTGGTGCTGGCTCGCCGTAGTGAGGTCGTAAGAATCAATAGCGACAACCGTTTCAAATAGTCTACGTGATTCGAATTGAGACTTGAACTTCGCAACCTGCCGGCTTGCCACGTCCAGCGTGAGCACCTTGCCCACGAGGCTGACCGGTTTTGCGATCTCAAGGTGGTGATACTCGGCAAAGTTGCCTTTGAATGGAATGACCGTCGTCACGCGAAACTCTCCGCCGAAGATCACGGTTTTCGCGCTGAGAATTCCATTCTCGCCTTTGTAGCGCTTTAGTGACTCGCGATTTTCCCGGTGCGCGACCGCTGGGCCATCCACTTGCTCCCCGGCTGCTTGCTTCAGTTGATCTGATGGCGACTGCCGCGCGCTTGCGGACCCGGCAGAGAAAGCGATAGCAGTCAGCAGAAATAGGATCTGCTTGATTCTCTTTGTGATCTTACTCTTGGACATTTGCATACGCTTCCTTTGTTTCATTGGGGTGAGTTGCGCTGCGGCGCACGTAGCGGGCAACTTCCTCTGCCGACTTGCCTACCATTTTTTCAACGTTGCTCGTAATGCGAGTATTTTCGACCGAGATGTTCATCTGGCCGAGCACGCGCGCGGTTTGCTTGTCTTTGAGTATGATTCGAACCGTCAAAATGGCGTGGTTGTTGCCCTGTTCGATGTATCGGAGTTTGGGTATTCCCGGCGTGAAATCATCTATGTAGCCTTCGAGCACCAGCGTGGGCTGCAAAACGGCATCGGTGATCTCATCGCGTGGTTGATTAGCTTGTTTCTCCTGAGAGTCGTTTGCGCCATCAATCACGGCAATGCGGTCGAAATGGTTGAGCGCCCTAATCTGTTTCACTATTCCGACATTCAATTGCTCGACTGACTGACCAGGTATCTCATCAAGCATCAGGTTGTTGAGTTTGTGGATCTCGACTGCTTTATACTGGCGCAGGTCGTTGGTCACCGGCATCATCTGATAAGAGCGGACCCTCAGCCCATGCACTTCACGGAAGACGCGAGGAGGCACAGAGGTGGCAACGCTGCGAAGGCTGCACCCTGCGCCTCCTGCTATCAAGGCGAGTGCGATTGTGGAGGGAAGGATTCTTTTTGCTACTGGTTTCATCTTTCCTTTCTACTCGTGTTGCCTGATACGTTGGTCGGCGCAGTGCGCTGCGTATCCACAGTAACTCCCGTTACTGCCCACCGCAGCGCACCACGCTACAGAGCAGAAATTTTCTTCGCCCTGTTTTTGTTCGCGCTTTGTTGCCCGTCAGGAAATATCGGGCGTGGTACCACAGGTCCCGCCACAACCACGATGAACACGAATTGTTGTGCCACTCGCGGGCTGATAGCAGCCGGAGCAGGTGACACACGCAGTGTGGGTGATTGATGGTCGTAGTCATCACGCCTTCCTCTGGAACAGACCTTCCCACTGCTGGTGGGGTGACGGTCGGGCTGCCTGCTCCCGCTCGTACTCGGCCCGAAATTCTGGGCCCAGTTCGCCAAGTCTTCCGGTTTCCGCCCCTGTGTGGCCGGTTGCGGTTGGTGGTTCTTCTTTCTCAGTAAGTTCACAGGAATCCTTAAATCCAAATCCACGAGTTGCTCCGTTTCCAACACAGGCAAGGGCAACAGGCGTGCCGGAACAAAACGCGTCCGCCTGGCTGCCAATTCGTTGAAATATGAAGATGATTGAAAGGTGATCGTTCGGGAACAAGTGTTGAAAGTCAAAACTGACAAGGTCACTGACACCAAAGCTGCGAACGGTTGAACGAACTCGAGGGCCAGCCAGTCGGGTTGTGATTGCCAATTGTGTGATCGAACCCGATATGGTCGCCGCCTGCGGTGGCTGCGCTCAGAAATTGATCAGAGTTGACAATGCTTGCTCTGTAGCGGTACTGAAAGACGCTTGGGTTCTGTGATATTCTGTCCCCCGCAATCCCGCAGAGGATGGAGTGGTGGGCGATGAACACAGAAATGCAACTCGCGTCGGGAAGCACTGTCGAGCGTTATGAAGCGCTGCTTCGCATCGCTGAGGCCCTCTCCACTTGCTCTGATACGGAAGAAGATGGCACGAGCTCTGGCCGACCAGTTGAACGGCGTCATCCATTTCGACCATCTCGACATACTCGCCTTGAAGGAGAATTCCGACGAAGTCGAATGGCACGCGTGGGGCAAGGGGGCGTTGCCTTTGCCGAATGGGCGAATCGAAGAGTTGCCCTTCTGGCGCCTCTACAACACCGAGGAACCGCTCCACATTGCTGACTGGGACAGCGATGAGAGGTTCCCGCACCTGAAACAATGTGCTGCAAAAGTTGGCGCCCGTATCGGCTCAGTTGTTCGTGTTCCCCTGACTACACCCCGCCGGCGAATAGGCACGTTGGGTGTCGCCAGCGGTCCGGGAAGTACGTATAGCGCCGAAGACGTCGGCTTCTTGCGGCAGGTTGCGCGGGTGGCCGCGTTCGCCATTGATGACAGCCTTAATCTCAGGCGAGTGGAGGCGGCGCAGGCGGAACTACGACACCAAAACGAGCGGCTCCAGTTGCTCCTGAATCTGACCAACCGCATCACCTCGAACCTGGAGCTTCGCGAACTGTTGCGCGCGGTTTCGGCCAACATACGTGAGGTCATGCACTGTGAAGGGGTTGGTGTTTACCTGGCCGATCCGACATCAGGGAGTTTTACCGTGCTTGCCTTTGATTTCCCGCAGAACGAGGGATCTTATAAGGAAGGCTTGCGACTCTCCCCGCCTAAGAACGACCCCTTAAGACAGGCTTTTGATACATTGAAACCGATTATCGTAAGCACAGTCGATTTTGCTGGCATCCATCCGGAGGGATATCAAATAGCAGTTGCGGAGCGCATCAAAAATCACTTTTTTATTCCTCTCGCGAACCACGGCCGAGCGCTGGGAGTCCTCGGGGTTGCACACACGACGGAGGATGTCTTCACGCAGGAGGATGTCGCGTTCGTCAACCAGGCGGCGGGCCAGATAGCAATCGCCCTCGAAAATGCCCTGGCGTACCGAGAAATTTCGGAACTCAAGGACAAGCTCGCGCAGGAGAAGCTCTACCTCGAAGAAGAGATCCGCTCGCGAGCTGAAGTTTGATCAGATCGTCGGGCACAGCCCGGCCATCAAGCACGTCCTCCAACCGTCCAGACCGTCGCGCCCAGCGATTCCACGGTCCTGCTTCTGCGGCGAGACCGGCACC
Organism: Blastocatellia bacterium; assembly: GCA_963737945.1. Lineage (GTDB taxonomy): Bacteria > Acidobacteriota > Blastocatellia > UBA7656 > UBA7656 > Onstottus_A. Next base: position 114,716 of record CAVTUR010000004.1, read on the forward strand.
GGCAAGGAACTCATCGCCCGCGCCATCCACGACCAGAGCCGCCGCCACCAGCGCGCCTTCGTCAAGCTCAACTGCGCCGCCATTCCCACGGGGCTGCTCGAGAGCGAATTGTTCGGCCACGAGAAGGGCGCCTTCACCGGCGCCATGAGCGCAGAAGGTCGGGCCGCTTGGAGCTGGCCGACCAGCGGCACGTTGTTTCTGGACGAGGTGGGAGACGTGCCGCTCGAGCTCCAGCCCAAGCTCCTGCGCGGCTGCAGGAGCGCGAGTTCGAGCGCCTGGGCAGCACCCGCACCAGGCGCGTCGACGCGCGGTTGGTGGCGGCCACCAATCGCGACCTGGAACGAGATGATTGCGGAGCGCGAATTCCGCAGCGACCTCTTTTACCGGCTGAACGTCTTCCCGATCCGCATGCCGCCGCTGCGAGAGCGGCGGGAAGATATTGCGCTGCTGGCGCGCTACTTCGTGCAGAAGTGTCGCCCGGCAGATGCAGAAGCAGATTGAGACGATCCCAGCCGCGGCGCTGAAGGCGATGACGGAATGGGACTGGCCGGGGAACGTGCGAGAGCTGGCGAACTTGATCGAGCGGGCGGTGATCCTGACGCGGGGCAAGGCGCTGGAGGCGCCGATGGCGGAACTGGAAAAAAGGGGCGTTCGGATGCCGGTGAGCCGCGTGAGTGGGAGCGGGCGGGAGGAGATCGTGCGCATAGTGAGGGAGACGATCAGCGAGATGGATAGTGGGGTAACGAAGGGTGCCGCCAAAGACATAGATGAGCGGCAACGGGAGGAGATCGAGCGGGTGCTGGGGGAGACGAAGGGACGAGTGGGAGGAGCGGAAGGGGCGGCGGCACGACTGGGGACCAAGCGCACGACGCTGTTATTTCGGATGAAGAAGCTCGGCATTGACCCCAAACTCTTCTCCTGACTCGGGCGCGGGTCATTGAAGGCGGCGCCATCAGCGCACAGCCAGAGGCCTCGTTGAGCAAGTTGGTTGCCCGAGTTCCATCTTTCGAGGCCAGTGCCGCCCATGCAACGGAGTAATGTTCACCTTCACCGCCTGTAACAATCATGTCTTTCAGTCCCGTCCCTGACCTTTCGGATAACACCGCTACGAAGCGGTTCGCGAGTGGCTCTGTCGCCCTTCCTGCCTTCGCCTCTCTCCTTCAGATAACGTCGGGGGACACTGCGATAAACAGGCTTGGCGTTGAGCTACCGTTTCAGGAAAAGCGTCAATCATCAGCGACACCGTCCACTGGAAGCGCCCCAATTTCTTGATGTGGCGTCCTCAATTGAGCCAGGTCGTTTACGCTGTATACCTTGGCCGCTATAGCGGCTCCAATTCTGACGATCCGAACCGGATTGGAGACCGCCTCCAACCTCTCTATGAGTGCTATATTCTCGAAATACTTCCGCCCTTCCTGGACAACCAGGTAGGTCGGGCCCACGCTGTTTTGAGTAGGCGGATCCGAGAGATTGAAATATACAAGATCGGAACGGCCAAACCTTGCAATGTAATATTTGAACACCGTTGGGGACTCTCCTGCGACTCTTGCGCCATGCGGCGCGCTATCGCAGATCTCCCTGATCGTCTCGCGCAGTCCCGCGTCGTAGATTTCGTCGTGCGGAAAATAGTATGCGGCCCGGCCTGATCCCAGCGGGTTCAAGTAAAGCGAGTAGAATGGAGCGCTCCTTAACGCGCCGAGCAGGGGTATTGCGAAAAAGAGAGCAAGAAATGCGACCCCGAGGATCGCATGATTGGCGGCCGTAAGTCTGCCTCTCAACGGCGCGGAGAGCAGATCGAATGCCTTGACTGCGCCAAGCGCGCTGATGATGCAGACCGTTGGCATAACCGAGAGCGCATATCGCAAGAACTTACCACCCGACAGCGAGAAAGGAATAATCCACCATAAGAACATAAACAGCAGGAAGAAATGTTGCGGGTTCTTTTTTTGCCTGAACGCCAGGACGAGCCCGAGCGACAACGCCACAAGGACCGACAGAGGGGTCTTCAGTAATAGCAAGAGAACATAATAGTAGACGGGGATGCTGCCCGGCTTGTACACGAAGCTGTTCCAATACAGATGACTCATCATGTAATAGCCGTGGTGGGTCAACGTCCCTTCCCCGACATACCCCACGAAGTATTTCAGCACTTCGGGAGACAGAACGACCGGATTAGCTATCAAAAACGTCAACACCAGCGCCCCCAGAAGCAAGATAAGTGAACGGCCTAACGGCTGGTTCTTCTTGTTCCTGCCGACGATGTGGTAGTACAGCATGTTTAGGCCAAAATAGTGCGGCAAGTATTTTGAGGCCAGCATCAGTCCGAAACTTCCTCCGGACAGCCCGTAGAGCAGCTTCTGGCGAGTAGAGCCCTCTGTGCCCAGGTTTTTTGCCTTCATATACAAATAGAAGGCGAGCCAGTTGAAGAAGACGAGCAGGGTGTCTTCCTTGGCCACCCTGTTGATTGCGATTGACAGGATAGCCGTGGACCACAGCAAGCCGCCGACGAGCCCAACCGTAAAACCGAACATCTCTTCGGCGATTAGAAAGATGACGATTGCCGTCAGCGAGCCGAATACCACGTTTGGCATGCGGACAGCTACCTCGTCGGACACCTGGCTTTCCGGGTCGGCGTAACGGTTCCATCCGTCACAAATTGTCATCGATAGCGCGATCAGCTCCTTCATGAGCATCGGATGCTCGAGGTTGACGAAGAAATCGCCCCGCAAATATGCTCGGCTGGCGTCTACTTTGCGAGCCTCGTCCTCGCTGAGGCCTGCAGCCCCGAGATGCTCTGTCCGGAAGAAGACAGACAATCCGAGCATGACGAATATGACGATCGTGCGGTGCTGCTTTAAGACGTCGAGCATATGCGCCTATTGCTGCTGTGAGTCGCTATTGCTTGCTTCTCAGGGTTGTCCCCGCGCTTGAATTGGCCGAGTCTGCCCGGCATGTAGCGTTCGAACAAATCGCCAAGCTATCGGCTGATAAAATAGATGACAGCCTCGTCCTCAGCAGCTATGTCTTGATTAGCAAACCCATCGCTTCGCCGACCTGTTGCTATCTGGCCGAGCCGCGATAGCTGTGCCAGCGCGCAATCGAGAATCGCACGACCACGCCTCTGCTGATACATTGGTTGGCGCAGTGCGCTGCGTATCCACAGTAACCCCCGTTACTGCCCACCGCGGCGCACCACGCTACAGAGCAGAAATTTTCTTCGCCCTGTTTTTGTTCGCGCTTTGTTGCCACCGCCGCGCATCAGGCTACTGAGCTGAAATCGGAAGACTTGGCGCGGCAGGAATCCTTAATCCAAATCCACGAGTTGCTCCCGTTTCCAACACAGGCAAGGGCAACGGGCGTGCCGGAACAAAACGCGTCCGCCTTGCTGGCAATTCGTTGAAATATGAAAATAATTGAAAAGTGAGAGTTCGGGAACGAGTGTTGAAAGTCAAAATTGGCAACGTCACTGACATCAAAAACGGCGAACGGTTGAACGAACTCGAGGGCCAGCCAGTCGGGTTGTAATTGCCCAATTGTGTTTGTGTGACCGGACCCGATCTGGTCGTCGCCAGCGGCTTGCGCCCGGCTCACTTCTCTCCTGGCAGCCAGTCAATTACCCCTCGTGATCAATCGTATACAGCTCCGCCAAGGCCCCTGCGCTCCCTCGCAAAGGACAGGCACGCAGGATCTCTGCGAGTCGCCTGGCGGATTTGTCATTTGCTCTTAGCACAAACACCTCGCTTGCCCCTTCTCTTGCTGCGACCGCCATGCCGCCGGCCATGCCGATGTCGCCGCGCTGAAAATCTCGGAAGCCCTCGCGACGCAGCACGTGTTCAGTGACCCTGCCGTATGGCTTCTGGCATACGACTATCAGAGTTCTTGATCCCTCTTGCATCACCATCGGCCAACGTCACAGGGGGCTGAGCTTGGACGCCCGGCCAGGGGATTGCTCTACACTGGAGCCGAGGTCGTGCCGCCGTTTGCCTGGCTCAGCTCGCGCTCGGATTGCAACCAATTGTCCAGATCGCGCCCGTCGGTCCGCCCTTGCGAGAGGTATATCTCGTATGCGCGGCGCTGGACATCTTCATGTGTCGGATAGGGTCGTGTCACCTGCGCGGAATCCGGCTCAGTCGCTTCTGGCGCGGGGTTCTTCTTTTTGCTATTAGCCGCTTTCCTAGTTTTCAGGCCCATAACGGTTCCTCCGTTTCGAGTTCGGCTTCGATCTCCGAAATGATTATGCCGGACGGTGGTGCGCTGACTTTTGCTTATCCGAAATCCAGGACGACGCGACCGTCAATCCTACCGGCGCGCATCTCGTCGAAGACGTCGTTAATATCCTCCATCCGCGCCTTCGTGTGGTTACATCGGACCAGACCGCGCGCCGCCAGCTCCAGCGCCTCTCGTAGGTCCTTGCGTGTGCCGACTATCGAGCCTATGACGCTGACCCCCTTCAAAACCAGATCGAAGATCGGGACCGGTAGTGCCTCAGGCGGCAGGCCGACCAGCACCATTTTACCGCCGCGTCTAAGTGCCCCGAACGCCCCAGCAAAGGCGCGCGCCGACACGGCCGTGCCGATGACGACGTCAGCGCCCCCGAGCTTCTGGGCCGCCTCGGCCACGTCAACCGAGCGCGCGTTGATGACCTCGTCGGCCCCCAGCCGCTTGGCCAAATCGAGCTTCTCCTCGGTGACGTCTACGGCAATAGTGCGGGCTCCCGTCACCCGCGCGTATTGCAACGCCATATGGCCCAAGCCCCCTATGCCGGAAATGAGGACGGTCTTGTCTGACGCTGAGCCAGAGACCTTCACCGCTTTATAGGTCGTGACGCCCGCGCAGAAGTGCGGGGCCACGTCAGCAAACTCCAACCCATCAGGGATCTTGCCGACGTAGCGCGCATCCGCCACTGCCAACTCCGCGAACCCGCCGTTGACGGAGTAGCCCGTGTTCAACTGCGACTCGCAGAGCGTCTCCCACCCGGTCAGGCAGTAATCGCACTCTCCGCACGCAGAGTGTAGCCAGGGGATGCCGACGCGGTCACCGCGCTTGATGTTTGTGACCAGCGCCCCGACCTCTTCGACGACCCCGACGCCTTCATGTCCCGGAATAAAGGGCAGCGTCGGCTTAACCGGCCAGTCGCCGTCGGCAGCATGCAAGTCTGTGTGGCAGACGCCAGAGGCATGAATGCGCACCAGGGCGTCAAATGGGCTACATAGCTTTGGTTCGACGACTTCTTTAACCTGCAGCCGCTTTTTGAACTCTTCGACTAAGATCGCTTTCACGCTTTCCTCCTGATGAGGGTTTTGTTAATACGTGCTCTCGGCATAGGACCTGCTCATCCAGCCAGCAGGAAGCAAGCTGTATGCCGGTGAAAGTTGCCGCCAATTTTCTATGGAAAAAAGAGCTGAACCGACGCATCCCTCAAATATCCGCAGCTTCGGGCGGAGTCTTACGCAGTCACTGATGGGCCGCCCAAGTATCTGGTAGTCATCCTTACGCTGCCAAAACTGACACGACAGTTTTGACACCACAGTCACTCTCCTTGCCATGCTGCGTTGCATTTCAACCATTTATGACGGTCGCGCTTTGGCACTCGTGTTGCCCTTCTCAATCTCGGGAAGTCTGCGCTGCTGTTTCCCAGGCCATCAGTTATGTCCTTAATGAATGCCAATAAACTGCCGCTGAACCGGACGAAGATCGTGGCGACCATCGGCCCAGCCTCCCGGACGCCGGAGGTTTTGCGCAAGCTGATTGAGGCTGGCGTTAATGTCTTCCGCCTCAACTTCTCTCATGGAACGCACGAAGAGCACTCCGCCACCTTGTCTGACATCCGAGCGCTGAGCAGGGAGGTGGGCCATGCACGTCGCCATACTGCAGGATCTATGCGGGCCGAAGATTCGACTCGGGCCGATTGCGGGTGATGTGGTGGAGTGTCCTCTTGGTGAGGAATTCACGCTGGTCTCAGCGAGTTCTTCAAGCAACTCGCGCGAACTGACCTGCTCCTATCGCGAGTTGCCGAATGATCTCAAGCCCGGAGAGACGATTCTGTTCGCCGACGGCACGGTGGCCATGACGGTCACCGATACCGAGCCGGGCCGGGCGCGACTGAAGGTCACGCTCCCCGGGCGACTGCGTTCGCGTCAGGGGCTGAACCTGCCTGGCTCGGAATTGGCCGTTCAGTCGCTCACAGACAAGGATCTGCATGACCTCGACTGGACCGCGCGGCATGCGGGCGATGTCGAGTTCGTCGGCCTGTCGTTTGTGCGCAGCCCGGAGGACATCGCCCGTTTGCGCCGCGAACTACAGGCGAGGAAGTGCCCGGCGTGGGTTGTGGTCAAGATCGAAAAACCGCAGGCGGTACGGCATCTTGAAGAGATCGTCGCCGCCACCGATTGCGTGATGGTGGCGCGCGGCGACCTGGGCGTGGAGATGGACGTGCAACTGGTGCCGGCCATCCAGAAGCGGATCATCGCGCTGTGCAACCGGGCGGCGCGCCCGGTCATCACCGCCACGCAGATGCTCAACAGCATGGAACACTCCAGCCGTCCGACACGGGCTGAGGCGAGCGATGTCTTCAATGCTGTGCTTGACGGCACTGACGCTGTCATGCTCTCAGGCGAGAGCGCTGTCGGAGAGTACCCCGTCGAAGCAGTGACCACTATGCGCGAGATTTGCGCAGAGGCTGAAGGATACCTTGAGGCAGGGGGCTGCTCGCCGCTCGGCGAATCGGTTTCTCTTGCAGAGCTGATCGAGCCGATCACCGAAGCTGCCGTTGATGCCGCTTATCTGATGACAGAGCGGCTCAAAGGCCCCTTGATCGTGGTCGCCACCGATTCGGGGCGCACAGCTCTGGCGCTGAGCAATCGGAGACCCACTGCAACAATTCTCGCCCTGACGCGGACCGAGCGCGTGGCCCGGGCGCTAGCTTTGTGCTGGGGCGTGACGCCGTTGCTATTGCCTGAGTCGTCTTCTTCGGCGGAAGGCGAATTGGCTTTTGGCATCGAATGGGCCAAATCACACGCGCTCATCCGATCTGACCAGCACGTAGTGCTCCTGCGCGGCCAGGTTGCCGGTCAGCCCAAGAGCCGGGCTGTGCTGACAGGCGAAGTATCCTGAAATGTATGAACTGGATGATCAACTGCGACCAATGCATCACGAGTATCTCGAGGATCCTGAGCAGGTGCGCCGTGCCATCAAGGCCGTGGCCAGTCAAGGGCAAAGGCGCCAGAGTCGGAGGAGTTCAACAGGACGAAAGCTCTACCACCCGAAGGAGGATGTGATGAAAGTCGGAATCGTAGGCAGCGGATACGTCGGCGCAACAGCCGGGTACGCGCTCGTACTGCAAGGCGTAGGGCGCGAGGTCGTCCTCATGGACAAGGGCGCCGCCACGCGTAAGCGCGGAGCCTGTCAGCAGCCGAGCACCATAGAACTGCCTAGGCGAGAAGTCCCGGACAGCTATCTGTACGAGAGACGGTGGGGCTTTCTGTGGAGGCGCCCGACGCTGAATACCCGGATGAGGCGGATATTGGATTAGCGCACGATTATTAGAAAAGGAAAGGAGAAGCAATGCGTATTAGCGGTGTCACTGCACTGGGTGAGAAGGTGGAACTGGTGGGTGACGATTTGTTCTGCACCAACCTGGCGTTGTTGCGCCAGGGCATCGCGAATGGCGTCGCCAACGCCATCCTGATCAAGCTCAATCAAATCGGGACCCTAACCGAGACGTTGGAGACGATCGAAATGGCAAAGCGGCACGGCTACCAGCCTTTCATCTCTCACCGGTCCGGCGAGACTGAAGACACCACGATCGCAGACCTGGCGGTGGCGGTAGGCGCCGGGCTGTTGAAGACCGGATCGGGTTGCCGGAGTGAGCGGGTGGCGAAGTTCAATCGATTGCTGCGCATCGAGCGGGAACTCGGCACTGAGGCGCGATTTGCGGGCACGGAGGCCTTTCAAAGGCGGGAGCGAGAAGCGCTGGCTCGAACGGCTCAGCATCAGTAGGAGTCGTTACGCTTGAATGAAGAAGGAGTGTCAAAGCGAGGGAGAGGATCAAACCATGAGTTCGCGACGGGTGATTATCGTTGGAGGCGGGTTCGGCGGCGTGACGCTCGCACAACACCTCGAGAGGAAACTTTCTCCTGAGGTCGAGATCGTGCTCATCAGCAGCGAAAACCATTTCGTCTTCACCCCGATGCTTGCCGAAGTAGTAGGGCGTTCCCTCTCCCCGCTGCACATCGTCGTCGCCGGCCGCCAGATGGTGCGCCGTACTACGTGGCTAACCGCGCAGGTCACCGATATCGACTTGCAAGGCAACCTGGTTAGTTATGTCGGCGAGGGCGTCGCAAGAGGGACGCTCACCTATGATCACCTGGTGCTGGCCTGCGGCTCGGTCGTCAACATGAACCTGACGGCGGGGCTGTCGGCTTACGCCTACCCGCTCAAGACGCTCGGCGACGCGATCTACCTTAGCAATGATCTGATCGCGCGAATGGAAGAGGCCGCCGTGGATACCGACCCTGCGCGGCGAAGGCGATTGCTCAATATGGTGGTCATCGGCGGTGGGCTTAGCGGCGTAGAGGTAGCGGGCGCGATGGCTGAAATTGCGAGCGAGGCGGGCCGCTACTATCCCACACTCCAAGGTGAGCGACCGCACATCACCCTGTTGCAACGCGGTGACTATCTGATTCCGGAATTGAACGCCCCCTCTCTCTCGAGTTTCGCCCGCGACAAATTGCGCAAAGCCGGCGTTGATGTGCGCCTGAACACCGGCGCGCAGGAGATCACGGCGGCGGGCGTGCGGTTGACGAGCGGAGAATTGATCGAAGCGGCCACGGTCGTGTCGACCGCCGGAACATCTCCCAACCCCATGATTCAAGAGCTCGGCCTGCCGCTTGAGCATGGCCGTCTCTTTACCGACCCCGACATGAGTGTGAGAGGCGCGTCGAACGTCTGGGCGGTGGGCGATTGCGCGATCATTCCGAACGCTTTCGATAAGCGGCCCAGCCCGCCCACCGCGCAATTCGCTATGCGACAGGCTAAGCAACTCGCCGCGAACCTGGCGCGTACCTTCAAGGGTCAACCCACCAGGCCATTCTCTTTCAGGGCGCTCGGCATGCTGGCTTCGCTAGGCAATCGCACGGCGGTCGCGGAGATATTCGGGATACGCATCTCAGGATTCATCGCCTGGGTCTTGTGGAGAGCCGTCTATCTGCTCAAGCTTCCTAGCCTGGCGCGGAAGTTGGAGGTCGTGGGCGATTGGACATGGAGCGCACTGTTTCCTCCTAACATCGTCCAGTTACAAATGTCGCGCACAGGCGGCTTGGGAATGGCTGATCACGGCCCGGCGAGTTCATCTTTCACAAGGGTGATCCGGCAGGCCATCTCTATGCCATCCAATCGGGAACCGCCGGGGTATATCTGGATGAGTCTTCGACCCCGGTCACGGTACTAGAGCCCGGCGACCATTTCGGCGCAGATGCGTTTTCGCCCGATGGGCAAAGTGCGCATCTGGTTTCGGTCAAGGCAGAGACTCCGCTCGATTTAATCACCCTCGGCCGCGGCGATTTCGAACGCCTGGCGCTGTCCTTTACGGAGGTGCGTAAGGGGCTACAGCGAGCGTCGGCGGCGCTCAAAGGTTATATGGGCTTGATGGCAATGGAGGAAGACAATCCTGTTCTCGCATCGGTCAAAGTCGCTGACGTGATGACGGCGCCCGCCGAGGCTCTCTTCACTGATAGTTCTCTTATGGAAGCAATAGGGCGCTTCGACGACGGCAAGGTCGGCTTTCCAGTTACGGATGAGGGAGGCATATTGCAGGGCTACTGCGGGAGAGAAGAGTTGTATGAGGCGCTGCGTAAGTTCTCGCCACCTGATATCAGGGTAAGAGAATTTATGCGCGAGAAGCCCCCGGTCGTCACCGAGAATCAGCCCCTGAAGGGAGGGATTCTCGCGCTTCTTCTCGAAGACATTGATTTGTTACCGGTCGTGAGCGCGGATGGAAGCGGCAGGCTCGTCGGGGTGTTGAGCCCCTCTGCCATTGCTAAGAAGGTGCTCTCTGATTCCGCGGTTTTCCGCTCTGACCTGGCGCACCGCGACTTCATCCTGGCGGGCAAATAATCCGGCGCAACGGAAGATGCGCTCCCTGGCGAGAGATTTACAACAAAGCGCAAACGCCTGCTGCTGACGAACGAAAGGAGTACGCCGATGCGACGAAGCATTTCATCTCTGTTGATTCTGTTCCTGCTCCTAACGAGTACCGTCTCGCGCGCCGCTTCCAGCCCTGAGCTTGTTTCTGCCGTCGAGCCTTACGTCGCTCACCTCAAGCTCAAGCCCGAACACCTGCGCGCACTCGCCGACAAGCAGGTGATCGCGCAGGGACTTTCGTCCGACAACGACAAAGAGATGGCGGCCGTCGGCGTCATGCTGGCCGGCGCCACGCCGGACGCCTTCGTCGAGTCGTACAAGACGCTTGCGACGTTTCAGCAAAACCCCTACGTAGTCGCTTCGGGCAGGTTCCGCGATAAGCCCATGCTTTCCGACCTCGATGGGTTGACGCTTGAGGGCAGAGACCTCTACGCGCTCGCGAAATCCGAGTTGAAAGATTCTGAGATAAAACTCTCACAGCCGGAGATCGCCAGGTTCCAGACAGTCCGGGCGACCGCCCCGCGGCTCACCCCGCAACTGAAGGCGAGGCTCACGACCGAATTCAAGAAGATGCTCGTCGAGCGCGTGAGAAATTATCGGGCGAGCGGGGCCGCCTCCCTCGGCGTCTATTCGGACAAAGAGGAACCCATCAACGCCCACGAAGCGTTCGCCGCCCTGGCGCGCGAGCAGGCCGTGTCGGCGCACCACTGCGCCCATCTTTATCCGTACCTCGAAAGCTATCCGCGGAACCCGCCGCCCGACAGCGAATCGTTTATCTACTGGGCCAAGCAAAAGTTTGGAGACCTCAAGCCCGTCATCAACGTCGTCCACGTCTTGATTCATCGCGAAGCCAACCGCGTCTACATCGCGTCGAAGCAGCTCTACTCGACTCATTACACGGAGGCGGGCTTGTCGGTGGCGGAGCTAATCCCATTCGCGGATGGGGATGGACAGACGCACACGCTTGTCGTCTACACGGTCCGCTTGCAGGTCGATATGCTGGGCGGGTCGTTCGGCTTCATGAAGAAGCGGATGGCGCAACCGCAAATGGTCGGCACTCTCAAGCAGAGCCTCAACGGGATGCGAGTGACGATGGAGGCGCTGGCTCGCGCGTCCTTCCAGCACAGAGCCGGCTCCTAATGAATGGATGGGCCATTTTCTGAGTCGCGCTCGCGGCGTTTTGCCTGCTCAGTTGGCTGTAGTAGTCGTAGACATAGTTCTTCAGTTCGGTGTGGAAGAAACCCTGGAGGAATCCTTTCTCGAACTTATACTGCTTCATCTCGGCATAGGCCCGATCAGCCGTCCAGCCGTCGTGCGCCATGACGATAAATAGCCGTCATCACTCCGGTGCGGTGGCGGCCCACATGACAGTGGACAAAAACCGGCTGGTTAGCCGGATCATTAACGATGGCCAGAAATCGGGCGACATCCTCGGACGAAGGTTTGGACCTTGAGGACAATTCGATCCGATAGAATCGCAGTCCCAGTGATTCCACCATGGCCGGTTCGTCCGCGCTTTCGCCCCACAGGTCTACTACGGATTTCACGCCTCGCGCGGCCAAGTCGGCATAGTCATTCTTTTTTGGTTGAGCGCCCCGATATAGTTCTCATTGATACGACCGAAATTCTCTATTTGTATCTTCGAGATCCTATCATTGAGCGGGGACTGGGCAGTTGATAACGCGGCAAGCGATAGGATAAGGGCTAACGACGGCGCAATGGCACGAGGGAAGCTTTGATTCACACGCATCGGACACCTTCCTGAAGAATCTCTGGCTCTTGTGGGCCTTTTCATTTCACGGGAATTACAGGTTCAATAGTAATTCCACTGGTTTGAAACCACAATAGCGAAAGACCTCTATCCTAGCGCGAGACTTGAGCCGGTGACACTGGCCGATACGCACTGAGTCTTCAGCGGGAGTTGCCGGGCCGCTTGCTGGTCGAGCTAGCCTTTGTCTACAACGCGAACTATGATATGCGCAATGCCACCGTATCGGGCGAGATCATGAGATAGGATTTGGCTAAATGAGGAAGGTGAAGAGTCGAGGACGAAAGGTGGTCGTGCCGGGCTTGGTGCTGGCGCTGGACGCTACTCGCCTCGCATTCTAGCGCTCTCGCGCTGAACCCATCGCTGGAGGTCAGCCAGTACGCGCATACCTCGTGGACCGTCCGGGACGGGTACTCGCTGGGCGCCATCTTCGCGATGGCCCAGACGCCCGACGGGTATCTGTGGCTGGGCGGCGAATTCGGTTTGTTTCGCTTCGACGGCGTTCGCTTTATTCCCTGGCAGCCACCTGCTGGTCAGCAACTCCCCGACAAGCCTTACAGTCTGCTCGTCACGCGCGACGGCACTCTTTGGATCGGCACGTTTGCCGGCCTTGTAAGCTGGAATGGCGGCAAGCTGACCCGGTACCCGGAGCTTGATGGACAGTTTGTGACATCGCTGCTCGAAGACCGCGAGGGAACAGTGTGGGCCGGCACAATTGGGCCTACCCATGGGCAGCTCTGCGCAATCCGAAGTGGCAGCGCACAATGCTACTCGGAGGATGGCGCCTTCGGCTCATTAGTTTGGAGTTTGGGTGAGGACAGTTCAGGCGCTCTCTGGGCCGGCGCAGAGACTGGAGTTTGGCGATGGAAGCCCGGCCCCCCAAGGCGATACGCGACGCCGGGAATGCGGGTGGGTGACATGAGTAAGGCCGAGGACGGACGACTGTTAGTTGGCATGAACGGCGCAGGACTCAGGCAGATCGTCGGCGACAAAGTCGAACCGTATCCGATTCACAGCGCAATGAATCCGAATGCGCTGCTCCCGGACCGCGATGTCGATTCGAATAAACTGCTCAGGGACCGCAACGGAGGTCTCTGGATCGGAACCCACGAGCGGGGGCTCATCCACGTCCATCAAGGCCGGACAGACGTATTTACGAAATCCGATGGCCTCTCAGGCGACATCTCTTGCAGCCTTTTCGAGGATCGTGAAGGCAATATCTGGTTCGCCACCACCGGAGGACTCGACCGGTTTCGAGAGCTACCCGTCACTACCATTTCTGCGAAACAAGGCTTGTCCAGCGATGCTACTAATTCCGTGCTCGCAGCCACGGATGGGAGCATTTGGGTCGCCACTCACGACGGTTTGACGAGGTGGAAGGACGGACAATTTACCGTCTTCCGTAAGGCAAGTGGGCTGCCGGACGATGTGACGCAGTCTCTGTTCAGGATTATCGCGGGCGAATCTGGGTGTTCACGGATCACGGACTTGCTTATTTCGAGGACGGCAGGTTTGTTGCCGTAAATGGCGTACCTAGCCCAGAAGTGTATTCCATCACGGGGGATAAGGAAGGCAACCTCTGGCTTTCAGGAAACAAGGGCCTGTCGCACTTGCTGGACGGACGCCTGGTCGAACATTTCCCCTGGTCGGCGCTGGGGCGTCGCCAACAAGCGAAGGTCATACTCTCTGTACAAGGGGGACTGTGGCTTTCATTCTGGCAAGACGGCGGCGTGTTGTATTTCAAGGATGGTAGGTCCGGGCGTCGTACACAGCCGCTGACGGGCTGGGTAAGGGCCATGTTCCCGGCCTTCAACTCGACCGGGATGGCGCGCTGTGGGCCGCGACCGAGGAGGGCGGCCTGAGCCGGATTAAGGACGGCCGCGTCATTACGCTGACGAGCAGGAATGGTCTGCCCTGCGACACGATTCACTGCACGATAGAGGACGACGACCGTTCGCTCTGGCTGTACACGGCCTGCGGCCTGGTGCGCATCACGCGCGGCGAACTGGACGCGTGGATCGCCGACCCGCAGCGCAGGATTGAAACGACGGTCTGGGATATGGCCGACGGCGTCAGGCTCCACCCGGCTCGCCCGCCTGCTGCGGTCCTACCGTCGCGAAGTCCACCGACGGCAAACTGTGGTTCGTGATGGGAGAAGGCGTCCAGGTCGTCGATCCCCATCATCTTCCTGTCAACGAACTCCCGCCGCCGGTTCACATCGAGAAGATCACAGCCGACGGCAAGACCTACGACGCCGCTGAAGGCTTGCGCCTGCCGCCGCTGGTCCGCGACCTCGCGATCGATTACACTGCGTTGAGCTTCGTCGCCCCGGAGAAGGTTCGCTTCCGGTATAGGCTCGAAGGACAGGACCACGACTGGAAGGAAGTCGTCAACGACCGCGAGGTGCAATATTCGAACCTTGCTCCGGGCAATTACCGCTTCCGCGTGATGGCGTGCAACAACAGCGGCGTCTGGAACGAGGAAGGCGCGCTGCTCGATTTCTCCCTCGACCCGGCCTTCTACCAGACGAACTGGTTCCGCGTGTTGTGCGTCGTCGCCTTCCTGGCCTTGCTCTTTGCCGCCTACCGACTCCGTGTGCGTCAGCTTGCGTACCAGTTCAATAGGACCCTGGAGGCGCGAGTGAGTGAGCGCACACGCATTGCGCGCGAACTGCACGACACTCTGCTGCAAAGTTTTCAGGGGCTTCTGCTCAGGTTCCAATCGGTCCTGAAGATGCTTCCCGAACGCCCACTGGAAGCCAGGCAAAGACTGGAGAGCGCACTCGATCAGGCGGCTGGGGCGATTACCGAAGGCCGCGATGCCGTGCAGGGGCTGCGGTCGTCGGCCTTCGAGGCCAATGATCTTGCCAGCGGAATAACTGCAATTGCAAAAGACCTCACGAACAATGCATCAGCCCCCGATCCTCCCGCCATTGATGTGGAGGTGGAAGGCGCGCCCCGCAACCTCAACCCCATCGTGCGCGACGAAGCCTACCGCATTGCGAGCGAAGCGTTGCGTAACGCCTTCCGTCACGCGCGGGCGCGGCGGATCGCAGTGGGGATCCGATACGACAAGCGGCAGTTCCGCTTGCGGGTTCGCGATGACGGAAAGGGCATTGACGAGGAGGCCGTCGGGCGGGCGGCAGCCGCCGGGCACTTTGGCTTGCACGGCATGCGCGAGCGGGCTGAAAATGTGGGCGGGCGACTGGAAGTCAGGAGCAGGCTCGATTCGGGCACGGAGGTCGAGCTAAGCATCCCGGCAATGATTGCTTATGGTGGGTCTGCCCGGCGGTCGTGGTTTCCAAAAGTACTTTCGGGAGAAAGCGAGATAATGGGGGCACCGAGCCATGAGTGACGATGCAAACAGATTCGGATTCTGGCCGTGGATGATCACGCGACTCCTGCGCCAGGGCATTGCCAGCCTCATCGCCGATGAGTCGGACATGACCGCTGGTTGCCGAAGCCGCGAACGGCCGCGAAGCGATTCAGCAGTTTCGCACGCACCGCCCCGACATCACGCTGATGGACTTGCAGATGCCGGAGATGAACGGCCTGGATGCGATAGTCGCGATCCTCGGAGAATTTCCCAGACGCGCGAATCATCGTGCTCACAACTTACTCTGGCGACGTCCAGGCCCTTCGCGCCCTCAAGGCCGGCGCCCGCGCTTACCTCTTGAAAAACAGCCTGCACAAGGAGTTGCTGGGCGCAATCCGGGCGGTACACGCCGGAAGAAAGACGCTTTCGCCGGAGGTCTCTTTTCAGCTCGCCGAGCATGCCGCCGAGGAGTCGCTATCGCCGGCCGAAGTTCGCGTCCTGCGCCTGATCGCCGAGGGCAATACCAATAAAGAGATCGCCGCGCTGCTCGTCGATGACCGAAGACTCCGTGAAGGGCCAGGTTAGGAGCATCCTCGCCAAGTTGGGCGCCAGCGACCGCACCCACGCCGCGATGATCGGGCTCAAACGCGGGATCTTCGAACTTTGATTCACTCGAAAGGGCGTGACGAAGAGCCATTTCGGGTTTGCAGCTGGTTTTGGAAGCCCATAACCTTAAGAGGTATGAGGCTTCTCTTCTCTACATTCTCAAGCGGACCACCCGGCCTCGGCCTTCTGCTCCTCCGGCTGATGGCCGCAGCGTCCTTGGTTGTGAATTACGCAACTCCATAAAGGCGCATCGCTGGGATCGGACCCGTGCGGACGTGATTGCGGCGCGTGGGCGGATTGCTCTTGCTGGTGGGCTTATGGACTCCCGTCGCGGGAGCGATTGTCGCCATCACCGAATTGTGGATCGTCTTCTCACACGGTCCTGACCCGTGGATGACCGGTATGCTGGCTGGCCATCGGCGCCGCCCTCGCGCTGCTCGGTCCCGGGGCCTGGTCGGTGGATGCACGGCTCTACGGGTGGAAGCGGATCGAGATTCGGCGTCCCGACAAGTGAGCATAACAAGCACCTCAATGCCTAAATATCGAGTCAAGCAATCCGTCATCACAAAACCCTGCCCACCTCACTCTGTGTCCGCCCTTTCGCCTGTCGTGAGCTTCTTGCAATAACCCCTCACCCTTTCGGGTTATCCCCAATCCCCGGAAGAGCCTCTTTCGCGACCCAAAGAGATTAATAGGCCTGCCGATTTTGCGCAGCCCGTCACCCTTTCGAAGTTGTCGCCAGGCGGAACTGGCCGCATAATCGGCCGCGAACTACGAAAGGAGCTACGAAAATGAGCGCAAGCTTCGCTAGCATCAAAGCATCAAGGGTGTGACTGACTTTCCTCCACCCAGGGCAGACCACGGCGAATTTCCATTCAGCACCAGTATGCTGTCCGCACGAACCCGTCGTGAAATTGGACCTTCTATGATCGCCGGTGACAATGAGGGCGTCCACGCGGAGCTACTCCGCGAAAAGTGCCGCTTGAAATTACTCATCGGAGTTGGCAGGAGAAGCTGTCTCGAACCAGGAGCTTCGCGACCTTGTCCGAGCAATGATGATGAGCATCAGTAGCGCGATAGACTCCGACCGAGTTTGCATTTTTCTGGAGAGCCCGAATGGAGGCGAGCTTGAAGTCTATGCGCTCGACTTCCCCTCGGAGGCGGGGAGCTTCAAAGAAGGAACTACTGTTCCTCTCGCCGGCACGATTACAAGCCACGTGTTCCAGACGGGTAAGCCCTGGGCTGGCACTCGCGAGCAGGCATGCGCGGTTTTTCCGAGGCAGCTTCTGTTTGCGGAGCGATTCAGCACTGGATGCATTCTGCCGCTTTCAGGCCGCGATCGGGTTGTGGGCACGCTGGGCCTGGTGCGAGCGGAGCATAATCCTTACAGCAAGGATGAGCTCGATTTTCTGACTCAGGTCTCCAGTCAAATAGCGATTGCGGTCGAAAACGCGCTGGCGTACCGGGAGATCTCCGACTCAAAGAGAAGCTCGCCCAGGAGAAGCTCTACCTCGAAGACGAGATCCGCTCCGAGTTGAACTTCGACCAGATCGTCGGCAACAGCCCCGCGCTCCGCCACGTCCTCCAACTCGTCGAGACCGTCGCCCCAAGCGACTCCACCGTCCTGCTGCTGGGCGAGACCGGCACCGGCAAAGAACTCATCGCCCGCGCCATCCACGACCACAGCCGCCGCAAGGACCGCCCCTTCGTCAAGCTCAACTGCGCCGCCATCCCCACGGGGCTGCTCGAGAGCGAGTTGTTCGGCCACGAGAAGGGCGCCTTTACCGGCGCGATCAGCCAGAAGGTCGGACGGCTTGAGCTTGCCGACCAGGGCACGCTGTTCCTCGACGAGGTCGGGCGACGTGCCGCTGGAGGTCCAGCCGAAGCTTCTGCGCGCGCTGCAGGAGCGGGAGTTCGAGCGGCTGGGCAGCACGCGCACCAAGAAGGTGGACGTGCGGTTGGTGGCGGCGACGAACCGCGACCTGGACGGGATGATCGCGGCGCGGGAGTTCCGCAGCGACCTCTACTACCGGCTGAACGTCTTCCCGATACGAATCCCGCCTTTGCGGGAGCGGAGGGAGGACATACCGCTGCTTGTGCGTTACTTCGTGCAGAAGTTCGCCCGGCAGATGCAGAAGCGGATCGAGACGATCCCCGCCGCGGCGATGAAGGCGCTGAGTGAGTGGGAGTGGCCCGGGAACATCCGCGAGCTTGCGAACGTCATCGAGCGGGCGGTGATCCTGACGCGCGGCAGGGTGTTGGAGGCGCCGCTGGCGGAATTGAGGCTGACGAAATTGCATCGAGCGAGCAGCGAAACAACTCCTGGCAGCGTCGGCCCGAGCGAGCGGGAGGAGATCGTGCGGATTGTGAGAGAGACGATCAGCGGGATGAGAAATGAAGAGTCCAAAAATGCTGGCAGGGAATATGACGAGAGGCAGCGCGAGGAGATCGTGCGAGCGCTTGGCGAGACGAAAGGGCGAGTTGGAGGCGCGGAAGGAGCAGCGGCACGACTAGGGATCAATCGGACGACGCTGCTGGCTCGGATGAAGAAGCTCGGCATAGAGCGCAGAGAGTTTTCCTGCCTCGCCCATGTAGATGGCTGCATTCCCGCCAAGAAGGGCGGAAGCCTGTTGCGCCCCCCATCCCCACCTGCTGACAGAATATCTCCGAGAGCTAATGATGCCCGAGACCACGCCGACGCCTTCTTCCAGTCGTACAGAACGCTTGTGACCTTCTATTCCATCCCGTTCTACATCGACGACGTGAATAAGTCGGACTTCTCAACTTCACACTGTTTGTGCCTACGCTTGATGCTGGCGTGACATTCAATACCGATCTTGCGATCCTTTTCCTGGAGGCGTTTTTGAGCCGCCGGGGGGGCCGGCCACCTTTCTCGGTCAGGCCGTCAGCTCGTGGCCCTCGATCGCAAAAGTGCCATTGCTCGCCGGTACGCAGTTAGCCTGCAGCGCGAGCTGCCCGAACGCTTGCTGGTCGAACTAGCCTTCATCTACAAAGCGAACTATGATATGCACAATCTACTGTATCGTGCGAGATTGTGAGATAGGACTTGGGTTAAATGAGGAAGGTGAAGAGACGAGGACGAAACGTGGTCGTGCCCGACGTGGTCCTGGCCTGGATGCTACTCGCCTCGCACTCTAGGGCTCTCGCGCGGAACCCATCGCTGGAGGTCAGCCAGTACGGGGATCTGAATTCGCGAAGGCATGAAGCAGGAGACCGGTCATGAGCGGCGATACCTCGCGAATTCGGATCCTCGCTGTTGACGACGATAGCGTCGTGTGCCAGGGGAGCGCCAGTCTCGTCGCCGTTCGTTCATATATGATGGCTTCTCGCGGGTCGCTTCTGCTTCGGTATTGCCGGCCCGGCACTACCATTGCGACCATCTTGGGGCTAGGTCTCGCGTGTTTATCGTTCCTGCCAAGCCCGGCTTACGCCCTCGACCCGAACAAACGCGTCACCCAGTACATACATACTTCTTGGCGAATCCAAGACGGTTCCGCGCCCGACGGCATGTTCTCAATTGCGCAAACCTCGGACGGCTTCCTTTGGTTCACATCTGCTTCCCAAGGCATATACAGGTTCGACGGCGTTCGGCTCCTTCCTTGGACCCTGAACGTTGACGGCAAAACGGTTGATCACGTCGTGAGCTTTCATGCCGACCACGCGGGCGGACTCTGGGCACTCGGGCGGCATGAAGTTTTTCACCAGAAAGGCGGGGTGGTTACTTCTCATTTCCGCTGGAAGCGCAACAGGAGGACTGAGAACGTCAGCGTAGATCCTGATGGCTCGTTGTGGGTAATGTGCGACAGGGTGCCGAAACACTTAAGCCGCTTTGCCATGTTACAGACCAAGACGTGAAGTGTTTCGGAGAGTCCGATGAACTACACATCCGTTACGGCGGCGAAGCTCTATTAGCCGATGGGAAAGGCGGTTTCTGGCTTGGCGGGATGAGGGCCGTTGTGCATTGGCGTGAGGGCGGTGTTTCCGAGGCCTACCCGATCGAAGCGCTGAAATCCAATATCGGCGATGGTGTAGCTGCCCTCGCATTTGATTCGGGAGGATCCCTGTGGGTGGGCTTACTCCACCAGGGACCGGGGAAGGGCCTGGGGCGGCAAAGAGGTGGATTAAATCATTTGTCACTCCTGGGTTCGATGGCAGCAAGCTCGCTGTTTTCGCCATGACAGTGCGATCGCGATGGCAGTCTCTGGGTGGGCACTATAGGCGACGGACTGTTTCGCATACGTGGAACTTCCGTGGAGCACTACGGGCGGGCGGAAGGTCTGTCCGGCGATGACGTGAAAGGCTTATACGAAGACAGAGAAGGGATTCTGTGGGTTACGACAACGAATGGTATAGACAGCTTTCGCGATGCGGCCGTTACCACCTTCTCAAAGTTGGAAGGCCTGGGAAAGGAGCGAAGCGTCGGCAGTGCTGGCCGGCAGAGACGGCACGATCTGGGTTGCGAACAACGGCTCGCTGGATCACATCGACAAGAACGGGCGGTCACTTCAATTCGCTGGGGGAAGGGCCTCCCGGGTGATCAAGTTACCGCTATGTTGGAAGATCGCGCAGGGAACCTGTGGATCGGCGTTGATGACGGGCTGTACCTCTTAAAGAACGGCCGGCTTCCACCGCATCCCGAACCGGATCGCGAGCCGCTTGGGCTGGTGGTCGGATGACCGAGGACATCGACGGAAACATCTGGGCAGTCTGCTTGGCAAGTCTCGAAAGCTCATACGTATACGCGATTTCCAGATACGTGAAGAGTTTTCAACGTCGCAAATTCCAATGGGGCGACTGGCCCGGATCCACACGGAGGGAATCTGGATTGGCCCTCGCCCTCGCAGCGAAGGGAGACGTTGTTCTGTTTCGCGATGGTGTCCAGAAAAGATTCGCGACCGGCTCTGCGGCCAATCTGCGCACGATCACCTTGTTGTCCAGGCAGACGGTTCCGTCCTCGCCGCCTTCGATAACGGGCTCGTCGGAGTTCGGCAGGGCCAAGCCCAGCGAATGACAACGAAGAACGGGCTGCCCTGCAATGCGGTTATACCTTCGTCGAGGACAAAGAGAAACACTGGTGGCTGATCGCGGAGTGTGGCGTCGTCGAGCTTCCGGATTCTGAGCTACAGCGGTGGTGGGCCAACCCCGAAGCCGTCGTGCGAACCCGGCTTTATGACGCATTCGAGGAGCGCGGCCGGGGCGGTTTGGAAACAATTCGGCGGCTCTGGCTCCTGACGGGCGGGTATGGTTTCCAACTGGATCTCTCGTCCAGATGGTGACCCCTCCGGCTCTCACAAAAGGCGCTTGCCACGGTGACGTATGTCGAATCGGTGACTGCCGACCGAAACACATTCGCAGCGAGCGATAACCTCAAGCTAGCCCCGCGCGCCTGCGTGACCTGCAGATTGACTACACTTCGCCGACGTTTACTACTCCGCAGAAGGTGAGATTTCGTTATCGGCTCGACCCCTATGACCATGATTGGCACGATGCCGGTACGCGCCGGCAGGCGTTCTATACGGACCTGCCTCCCGGCAATTACACGTTCCGTGTGATGGCTTGCGACAGTGATGGTATCTGGAACGAAAGCGCCGCCAAACTCGGACTTCTCGATTGATCCTGCCTACTACCAGACCACCTGGTTCCGAATCGCGTGCGGCGCCTCGATCCTGGTCTTGCTCTGGGCCGCTATAAACTCCGTGTCCGGCAACTCGCGACTCAGTTCAATAGGACGTTCGAAGCGCGAGTGAGTGAGCGCACCCGCATCGCGCGCGAGCTGCACGACACTCTGCTGCAAAGTTTCACGGGACTTCTCCTCAGGTTCCAATCTGTCCTCGAAGATGCTCCCGGAGCGTCCGGCTCGAAGCCAGGCAGAGACTGGAGCGCGCCCTCGATCAGGGCGCCGAAGCGATCACCGAAGGCCGCGACGCCGTGCAAGGGCTGAGGTCGTCGGCGTCCGAAACCAACGACCTTGCCAACGGAATCATTGCGGATTTTGGAGCAGAACTGACGAGCGATGCATCACGGCCTCGATTCCCCCGCCATTGACGTGGAGGTGGAGGCACGCCGCGCGATCTGAACGCCGGTCGTGCGCGACGAGGCATACCGCATCGCGGGCGAGGCGTTGCGGAACGCCTTCCGGCACGCGCGGGCGCGTGGCAGATCACAGTGGAGATCCGATACGACAAGCGGCAGTTCCGGCTTGCGGGTCCGCGATGACGGGAAGGGCCTGGAGCGAGGGAGTGCCAGCGGCGGCAGCCCTCCGGGCACTTCGGCTTGCCCGGCATGCGCGAGCGGGTGAAGATCTGGGTGGGCGGCTGGAAGTCAGGAGCAGGGTCGAGTTCCGGCACGGAGGTGGAACTGAGCGTGCGGGGCAATATTGCTTATGGCGGGTCTGCCCGGCGGTCGTGGTTGTCAAGAGTCCTTTCGCGGAACAGCCGGGATAATGGGAGCGTGGAGTCATGAGCCCCCGCCCACTCCGTAGCTGGTGCGAATATCGGCGGGCACATCATCTGGGAATGGTTGCGTTGAAGGTGACTTCAGATCCCTCTACCTCCCTTCTTAAAACTCCCTCTCCGCTATCATGCGTCTTGACGTCTGAGGTAACTTAGAAGAGAAAGGTCAGAAAACGACTGTCAAGGTTCGCCCCTCAGAATTGTAGCTTGAGACGCCAGTTGGATGGAGCGCGGGCCGCCGATGCCGTAGAGCGGCGCGAAACCTCCGTTTTGTCCGCCGCTCCCGAGACTGCGGTTCAACATCGTCTGCGAACGGCCGAAGGTCGCGCTGGAGAATGCAAGCGTGCCCGCGCCGCTCACCGAGCCCAGGGATCCTGACGGATCGGCAAAATTCGGATGGTTGAACAGGTTGAAGAACTCCGCCCGGAACTGCAGATTAACGCGTTCAGTCCAATTGAACTGACGGCGCAGCGAGAAGTTGAACTGGTTATTGCCAAAGCCGCGGAGCGCGTTGCGGCTCAGCGTGCCTTGGCGAAGCTGCGTCGGGAGACGAACGGGCCTACCTGCGTAGTCGAGAGCGGCACAGTGTTGAAGCGGCGGCCTCCGTGGCAAGTCTGGTTGCCGTTGCTGTCGGTGCATGCGTTCCCCGAGATATAGAACGGCACACCGGCAACGACGTCCGGCCGGAACGAAAAGCTGCCGAAGCCAAGGTTGCGGGTGAACGTTACATCAACCGGAGTGGCCGTACGTGCGAAGAAGATGGCGTCTGTCGACCAGTGGCCGAAGATCGCTCGTACGAAAGCGGGGCCGGCGGTCGGAATGTCATAGGTGACCGCGCCGGAAAAGCTGTGGCGCACGTCAAAATCGGAGGGCCCGCGTTCGGCGTTGTAGTCGATCTTGTTCGCGCCTGGAACGCCGGTGGAATCGTTCGATCCGTTGTCGATCGAATGCGACCATGTGTACGACGCGATCGCCTGTACGCCGCGCGCGAGCCTGCGCTGGTACTGCGCTTGCAACGCGTGGTAGTCCGATTCAGCCGCGCTGCGGTCGATCTGCACTAGCGGGAAATTCGCGTTTGCGTTGAAGTATCGCTCAAATCGGATGAGTCGCCGGCCGGCCGCACCGACATACGAGAGCGTCATTTTGTCGTCTGCGGTAAAGCCTTTTTCGAAGGAGAAATTCCACTGGCGGGTGTATGGCGACTTGGTGTGCCGGTCGGCAAACTGAACATTGGCTGAACGGGCCGGTGGTCGACAGCGGAGCGAACGGAATTGCGGCCGGATCGAGCGGATACGGCATGCCAGTGCTGAGGCACTGTTCACGTTCGGTGATTGGATCACCACGTTGGAGATCGTGCCCGCGGGCATGTCGTAGAAGATCCCGAAGCCGCCGCGCAAGACTATGCCCCCCTTCGGGGTTAGCCGGTACGCAAGGCCGACGCGCGGCGCAACGTCGCCCCATGTCGTCTCCCACATCGGCGTGCCCGGCGGCGCGAAACCGATGGTTGAGATGTCGTCAGTCTGGTTGGCCGCGTAGATCGTGGTGCCATTCCGGCCGTGCGGTGCGGGATTGACATCCCAGCGCAAACCATACGTGGCGGTCAGTCGGTCGGTAACGCGCCAGGTGTCCTGTCCGTACAGTGAGAAATTGGTGTAGGCGTAATCGACCGGTGATTTGCGCGTGGCCGTAAACACCTGGCTGACGCGGCTGGCGAGTATATCGGCCTGTGACGTGAACAGGTATATGCAGGTCGGCGGAACGCGAATAGGCGCTCGGGAACAGGTATCGGTAATCAATCCCAAACCGCAACTGATGGTTGCGCAGCCCGACCGAGATATTGTCGATGAAATTGAGCTGACCCTGGGTGCCTTCGCCGTTCCGGCCAAGGCTCAGCGAAGTGGTTGCGGTGTTGAGGACAAAAAGGCCGAAAAATGAATCTGCCGGCACACTCGAGGGCAGGATTGAACTGGTGATCGGCACGGCGCCACCAAGGTTGTCCATGTCGAGAAATGTGCCGCCGTTTTGCCGGCTCCAGTTGACACGGAACTCATTGTTCAGCGTCGGTGAAATCAGCCAGTTTGCTCCGGCAGTCAGGGTGCGCGTTCCGAAGCGTGTGAAGCGGGGATTGTTCGGCTGCGTGCCGCCGAGGTTTGCCGTCAAGGTGGAGCGCGCGTAGTTGTATCGCGCGAATAGCGTGAGTTTCTTCAGTTGGTGATCGAGCCGGAGACTGGCCGCATCGAAGTTCGTCGGATCCGAATACGTAGTGGTAAACCGCGCCAGGCCGTTGCCGAGATCGGTCGAGTTAGGAATCGGAAACGCATCCAGCAACTGCTTCATCGGGGCGGAAAGCGCCGGATTGTTGCGCAACGCGTTGGACGGCACGGTTGTCGTTGCGGTCAAAGGCTGGCGCAGCCGCAGACCCTCGTACGAAAAGAAGAAGAAGGTCCTGTTGCGAATGAGCGGACCGCCGAAGACGCCACCGAAATCATTCTGTCGCTCCTTGCCTTTCGGAAGCTTAGGCGTCGCGTGATTCGCGAACCAGTCGTTAGCATCGAGCACGTCATTGCGAAAGTAGTCGAAAAGCGAGCCGTGATAGGCATTGGTGCCGGAGCGGGTGACCAGCGAGATCTGGCCGCCGGGTGTGCGGCCGAATTCAGGCGCGTAGGAAGAGGTCTGGATGCGGAACTCCTGTAAGGCGTCAACAGAAACGAGGTTGCTGAAGCCGCCGCTGACGTTGGTTGCGGGCAGTTCGCCGGCGCCCGCCTGACCCGTTCCGCCCCCGCGTTAATGCTGAAGTTCGCGCTGACGCCGTCAACAGTGTAGTAGTTCGCGTTGGCGCGCTGGCCGTTGATACTGAATTGGCCCTGCTCGGCGAAGTTCGCCTTCGTCATGACGACTCCGGGCGAGAGCAGGATCAGCGACTGGAAGCTGCGTCCGTTCAGCGGCAGGTTCTCGACAAACCGGCGATCGACTACCGTGCTCAGGGTGGCGTCGGAGGTGTTGAGCTGCGCGGTGCGCCGGATATCCACCGTGACGGTCTCGGACACGGAGCCGACGGTCATCTCGAAGTCGAGGGTGAGAGCATCCTGAACGTGCAGTCACACGTCCGGCTTGATCAACTTCTTGAAGCCGGCCTTTTCGATCTCGATGCGATAGAGGCCGGGCGGAAGACTGGCCAGGTGGTAGGTCCCTGAGTGGTTGGTCGTAGTTTGTAACGGACGTCGGTGCCGGCGCTGATGGCCGACACGTTGGCCCCGACGATGACGGCTTTGTTGGGATCCGTAATGCGACCAGTGAGTGAAGCGTCAGTGGATTGGGCGCGCAGAACAGAGGTCAATGCAACGAGAACGAGCAGGACGAGTAGGGGCACTCGGTGTAAACTAAACCTCATTTTGTGACGGGTAACTCCTATCAGGCTACTCTGCTTCATATGTTCCGTCAATGGCAATCTATCGCGAAGCGTGGTGCTGATTTCTTTCAAAAGGTCAAAGTCCCCGTCCCGACAAGGACAGAATGTTTCAGGGACAGAATGTTTCAGGGACAATTTTTCAGGGACGGAATGTTTATAGAACATCCCTTAATCGAGATTTCGCTCCGGAGGAGCTGAAACTTCTACCACAATGGCGCCCCTCTGGGCCGCAAACGTGATCTGCAACATCTGCTATAAGCATTCCGCGCCTTAACGGCGCGGTCATTGTGAAGCTTCCGTGGCTCAGCCGACTGCCGGCCCGTCGCAAAAGAAATCCGCAAAAACGTGAAAGCAAGCCAAGATTCCCGAACGAAACTTCAAGCTGAGCGAGTATCCGGCACCGATGATAATGTGCGCCGACCCTGTCGGCCTTTTCATCTTTGCGAACTTGAAACAGAGCAAAGCTTCGCTTATTCGCCGCCTTCAAAATTACTACCATACGCACGAATGGCACGTTATCATGCGGGTAATGGGATAAGATGTGCGTGCAATGAACCGAGAGAAGCGACGCCGCAAAACGTGTTCGTGCTAGGCATCGTGCTGGCTTTGATGCTGCTGGCGTGCCCTGCCGCGCTCGCGCTCGATCCGTCCCTGGACATCAGCCAGTACGCGCATACGGCGTGGAAGATCCGCGATGGCTTCTCCAAGGGAACAATCCGACATTGTGCAGACCCCGGATGGTTACTTGTGGCTAGGGACCGAATTTGGCCTCTATCGCTTCGATGGCATCCGCGCCGTCCCGTGGCGGCCGCCAGCGGGTCAGCAGCTACCCGAGCTCTGAACACCGGTCTTCTTGTCCGCGGGATGGCGCCCTGTGGATCGGAACACTGGGTGGACTTGCCATTTGGAAAGACGGCAAGTTCAAGACCTACCCCAATTAACGGGGCCATACCATTTACCGCTCTGGTTCAGGATCGAGATGGGACGATTTGGATTCGGGAGTAGCACGGTCGTAGCTCCCGGGAGTGTAGCTCGACCTTGCTCCGCTCGCGGTGAACAGCTGAAGTGCACCGACGACGGCGAGGGTAAATTTGGGCCGATGATCCTGCGCTGCTGTCGGACTCCAAAGGGAGTCTCTGGGCCCGGAGTCGAACGGCGCGTGGAAGTGGAAACCGGGAGTACCACGAATTCGTTGCCGCCCCGCCGAGCGTGAGCGGGATCACTAGTCTTCACGGAAGACGATGAAGGCGCGATCGCTGGCCGGAATCCGACAAGCCATCCTGCGGCTTATGGACGGACGGTTACAGCCGTATTCGCTAACGGAGGCCCTCTCAGCATTTGCCCCACAGCGATTGCTGCGCGACCGTGACGGAGGGGTTTGGGTCAGGACCTACAGGATTTGGCCTCGCGCACATTTACGGGGGAAGGGTCGATGCTTTTTCCGAAGCCGATGGACTGTCAGGTGGCTTCGTCACCAAGCTTTTGAGGATCGCGAGGGCAACATCTGACCGGGGACGAGATGAACGGCCTCGACCGCTTTCGCGAATATGCCGTTCCAAACGTTTCGGTAAAGCAGGGTTTATCGGTACGAGCTGTAGCGGTGTCGATCCTTGCGGCGAACGACGGGGTCCATCTGGATTGCGACGAGCGGTGGCTTGAACGTCTGGAAAAACAACCAAATCTCGGCTTGTCGCCGCCCTATTCGGTACTGCGAAACCGGGCGACAGGAGTGAAAAGTTCGCCGCCCGCGTCTCTCTTTCAAGACAGCACAGGACGGATATGGATCGCTACGCGCAGCGGGTTCGGGTAGCTGGAAAACGGCGCGCTATGTTCCCAGCCCGCAATTTCCCCGGCGGAGACGTGCCTGACATTGTGGAAGGCAGTCCGGGCCACCTGTGGGTAGCAACGCAGGATTGCCGGCCTGCTGCACTTTTTCAACTGGGTGTTCGTCGAAAAGGTTCCCTGGGCCGCGCTGGGACATGACCGCGACGGGACGGGTCTTGCTCCTGGATCCCTCGCGAGCAGGCATTTGGATTGGATTTGTCGACGGTGGCATCGCGTACTTCACCGGCGGGCGGATTCAGAAACAGTATTCAGGCGCCGAAGGCCTTGGCCGAGGCAGGGTGAACCGCCTTCGGTTTGGACCTCGGGGCGCGCTCTTCGGGTCGGCACCGGGAGACGTCGAGCCGGATTAAAGATGGCCGCATCACAACTGAGCTGCGCAAGATGGTCTGCCGGGTGACAACGTTCACTGGAGCGTCGAAGATGGCGATCACAACGTCTGGCTTAAGACGCCCTGTGGTGTGCTGCGCATTACCCGGTCTGACATCTGACACCTGGGTGAGGGTCCCCGCGACAACAGTGAAGGCGACCGTCTTCGATGTCTCCGATGGCGTGAGACCACGGGGAGCTGCGCTGGCTACGCGAAGCCGGTCGTAACGGGTTCAGGACGGAAAGATCTGGTTCCATCGGCTTGGACGGCGTGGGCGGCTAATGATCCGCACCATCTTCCCTTTAACGAACTCCCGCCACGGTCCACATCGAACAGATCACCGCTAACCGCGCAAGACCTCAATGTCGGTATTTCACGCAGTTACGCCTTGCCCGCTTCCTGCGGGACCTCGAAATAGACTCTCACCGCGCTCAGGCTTTTGTCGCTCCGAAAAAGGTACGCTTTCGCTACAAGCTGGAAGGCTACGACAACGATTGGCAAGACGCGGGGGCGATGGACGGCGTTCTACACCAATCTCCCGCCGCGCAACTACCGCTTCTGCGTGATGGCCT
Source organism: Blastocatellia bacterium (assembly GCA_963737945.1). Classification (GTDB taxonomy): domain Bacteria; phylum Acidobacteriota; class Blastocatellia; order UBA7656; family UBA7656; genus Onstottus_A. The sequence continues at coordinate 143,211 of CAVTUR010000004.1, forward strand.
GCAACAACAGCGGGGTGTGGAACGAGGAAGGTGACATCCTCTGATTTCTCCCATCGCCCCTGCCTTCTACCAGAGGGACCTCGTTCCGCGTGTTATGCGTCGTCGCCTTTCTGGCCTTGCTCTTTGCCACCTACCAACTCCGTGTCAGCGGCAACTCGCACACCGGTTCCGAACAGGACCAGCTGGAGGGCGCGGGTGGAGCGAGGCACCCGCATCGCGCGCGAACTGCACGACACTCTGCTGCAAAGTTTTCAGGGACTTCTGCTCAGGTTCCAATCTGTCCTGAAGGAGTACCTTTCCCGAACACCCACAGGAAGCCAGGCAAAGACTCGGAGAGCGCGCTCGATCAGGCGGAGACTGGGGGAGGCGATTGCCGAAGGCCGCGATGCCGTGCAGGGGTTTGCGGTCGTCGGCCTTGGGGAAGACCAATGATCTCGCCAACGGAATAACTGTTATCGAAGAAGCATGAGGCCATACATCAGACCTCGATTCTCCTGCCATTGATGTGGAGGTGGAAGGCAGCCCAGGCTCGACCTCAATCCGGTCGTGCGCGACGAAGCATACCGCATCGCTAGCGAAGCGCTGCGCAACGCCTTCCGGCACGCGCAGGCGCGGCGCATTACCGTGGGAGATTATTTACGACAAGCGGCAGTTCCGCTTGCATGTGTTGCGATGACGGAAAGGGCATTGGACGAGGAGATCCGTCCGGCGGGCGGAAGCCGCCAGGCACTTTGGCTTTACACGGCATGCGCGAGCGGGCTGAAAATAGTGGGCGGGCGACTGGAAGTCAGGAGCAGGGTGGATTGGGGCACGGAGGTGGAGCTGGTCGCCCGGGCAATATTGCTTATGGTGGGTCTGCCCGGCGGTCGTGGTTTTCAAAAGTACTTTCTGGGAGAAGTCCGAGATGATGGGGGCACCGACCATGAGTGAACAGATAGCGAACAGATTCGGATTCTGGCCGTAGATGACCACCAACTCCTGCGCCAGGGCATTGCCAGCCTCATCGCCGATGAGTCTGGACATGACGCTGGTTGCCGAAGCCGCGAACGGCCGCGAAGCGATTCAGCAGTTTCGCACGCACCGCCCCGACATTACGCTGATGGACTTACAGATGCCGGAGATGAGCGGCCTGGATGCAATGGCCGCGATTCTGGCAGGATCTACCAACGCGCGAATCATCGTGCTCACAACTTACTCCGGCGACGTGCAGGCGCTGGCGGGTATCGCAATTGGTC
>CAVTUR010000005.1:0-340757 GCA_963737945.1 Blastocatellia bacterium
CATCAACGCCGTTCTCTCCGGCCAGCTTCCCCAACAACTGAGTGGCAAGCACGTTGTTTTTTACCGCCTCGCTGGAGTTGCGCTCCATCATCGGGACGTGTTTGTGAGCCGCCGCGTGAAACACGACGTTTGGAAGGTGGGTAGCAAAGATCGATCCCATTCGCTCTCGATCACTCACATCGGCCACCAGAGGCACCCTGCGAAATCGCCGGAAAGTCATCAGCGAGTTCGCGGTCAATATCAAACAGGGCGAATTCAGCGCGCTCGACCAACAGAAGATTTGCCGGTTGGAAGCGGGCAACTTGCCGGCAAAGTTCCGAGCCGATCGAACCACCTGCCCCGGTGACCATAACGGTCTTTCCAACCAAAAACTGGTCGATCCCTTGTTCGTCAAGCTGCACCTGTTCTCTGCCCAATAAGTCTTCGATTTGCAGATCGCGAATTCGGCTAACTTTTACCTTTCCTTGCAGGATCTCATATAACCCGGGCATTACCCTTACCTTCACCGGGATTCGCTCGCAAATGTCGAGTATCCTGCGAAATTCCTGTCTGGTTCCCCTTGCAATCGAGATTACTACATGATCGATGTCACGCTGGCGCACCAGCGTCGCGAGGTTTTCAGTGGTGCCAACGACCTTGATACCGTGGATCACCGAGCCTTGCTTATTTGGATCGTCATCGACAAACCCCCTGATATCGAGGTTCGAGTTCCCTACGCTGAGGATCTCCTTTGCCGCGATCATTCCCGCGTGTCCGGCGCCAATCAGCAGAACCCGCTTCTTCTCCCCATCCGAGCCGCCTCCATTCAGGTTCCTGCGCGCGGATTCGTGAACCGCCCTCCGAAGCACTCGGAGACCGAGCACCCCGGCAAACGCAAAGACCGTATCCATAATAGCGATCGAGATGGGCACCTGAAACTGCTTGTATCCTGGCGGCAGGGCAAGCCTCACCGCGATCACCGGCAGAAAGGCCAACAGGGCCGCCTTGAGGAATGTCCGCACCTCAGCCATCCCGACGTACCGCCAGACAAAGGAGTAGACGCCGGTGACAATCAATGCCGCGAACTGGATCACCACAACACACAGAACCTGGGTGATAAGGTTTCTCGACTCCTCTGCCGGCACCGCGAAATCGAACCGTAACAAGTATGCGAGGAGAAAAGCGACCGGCCAGCGTCAGTAGTCGACGCGCCCATTGTGTCTGGCGAACAAAGAATCGCGATGACTGTAACCACGACAATCCGGTCATCAACGACCGGGCGGGTGAAGACGGAGTTGAGATCACAGAGACTTTGGCTCCATGGCTATGGACAACCTCCTCAAGGGTCGGAGGTGGAAACCTGCTCGGGAGAAGGACCGCAATCGCGGTGTTGACCAAGACTTCGACATCGGTGCGCCAGTTTCTTTGGCGGAGGTATTCCTCGTATCCCTTTATCTTATACGGCTGGAGCACGTCGATGTAAAAACTCTCGCGGTTACCGTTGAGTTGCGCCAACAGATGTTCCTCGTTTCGGAGGCGCACAGTAACCGGGTCCGCGATCCCTGGCTTCGCCTGCAATACAGTCCTCCACAAGGCACTGTTTGCGGCGACGTATCGCGGCACTTCGGGGCGTGGGTCCAACCAGAGACATATCGCCCCTGATGACATTCCAAAGCTGCGGGAGTTCGTCCAGTTTGGTTGCGCGCAAGAACCGGCCTACCGCCGTCACCCGTGCGTCGTCCGCAGCGGTGACTTGCGGTCCTTCATTTGACGACCGCATCGTTCGCAGCTTGATCAACCGGAACACCTGGCCATTGGCTCCGACCCGCTCTTGCCGAAAGAATGCAGGTCCTCGCGATGTCATCACGATCGCCAGGGCTGCCAGACCAACGAGCGGTGACAAGACCACCAGGCCGGGTACTGCTATCGCCAACTCAACTATCCGAGGCAATCCAGGCTTGACGGGAGAGAAAGACGATTTCAGGCTCATGGCTTATCGGGCATACCTCCTGCATATCTCCGAGACTGAGTCGACCACGTGTTGAATCTCGTCGTTCATTTATCCTGGGGAGAGCGGCAGGCTTGCTATGGGTAGATCTTCGACCGCAAGCGGCCGCCAATGCCCGAACACCCAACACCTCTGCGCTTGAATTCTCGATAAGCGCACCTCAGTCGAATTGCTATCCCGATGACGAGCTGCCATTTCGGTTTGTAAACCGTGACCGATTGTCTCAATTCGCTTGACTATCGACTAATCGATCGCTATCTAGACAGAACTTCAGATGAAGGATCCCGAAGGATTTTCAGCGGCCCCGCAGATGCTGCTCGAGGCGTTGAGTCGAGTCTCGGCCTGGCCGTAAGGAATCTTGTGGCAGTGCTCAACACTCCGCGGCCTTTATCTATGCGCACTATTTCGGCGGTGTACGCCATCCATCTTTCGGGTTCGGCGGGCATGCGTATCCACACTTCTAATCTCATGCCGACTCTCAGTTGCCTGGGTAGAGAAAGAAGGGCGCCGCGGGAGCTCAGGTCCTTCAGACTACCCCTGTCATCCAGGCTTGAGCCCAACTCGTCCTTTCCTCGAACGACGACATCCCAGTCCACCGCGAACCGCCGAGCTCGTCTGCGCTCAACCACAGCCTCTTCCGAGGCGATTCTTTTGATCATTGAACCTGCGGCACCCTCTCTCATATACAACTGCGCCATTCCAAGCCACCGCCTAAGCCTCACCAGGCGGTCGCAGATAACAGCAGATCAAAATTTGATGCACACAGACAGGACTACCCACCCCCGGTTAACCTGATATCAGGGGGAGTTTCAAAGTCAGGAAGGGTGGCTTGCCCCCGCTCTGCTAATACCGAATGACATCACCCTGACCTTACAAATAGCTCCAGCAAGACCAAGATAGCTCCCAGCCGGGCTTTGAAATCTTCTCACCCTGAAATGTTGGCTGTCGGCGGCAAGCCACCCTTCCTGACTTTGAAACTCTTTCTCACTCTGAAAATGGCTTTGTGTGCTGTCGGCGGCAAGCCACCCTTCCTGACTTTGAAACTCTTTCTCACTCTGAAAATGGCTTTGTGTGCTGTCGGCGGCAAGCCACGCTTCCTGACTTTGAAACTCTTCCTCACTCTGATGGTTTTGGTACCTTTCTCGCTTCCGACGGGTCTCATTGGGATAGCGAATCACTCACGGTGCTACTGCCCTTGAACACAAAGGTGATCGTGCCCACTGCCGGTACTGGAACACCGTCCACTTTCGTAGGTCGAAAAGGCTGAAACCTCCAGCTGCGGGCGGCTCTTACCGCAGGCTGCCTCAAGAGAATGGGCCCTGAAATCGCCTTCGCCGCTGTGACCATTCCCTGTTCATCGACAACTACCTCAACAACGACTTCCCCAGTGACACCTGCCTCCTTGGCGGCCTCGGGGTATCGAGGCACCTCTCGTCCGATGGCCTCGCTCTGCAACTCAACCCGAGGGGCCCTCTTTTGATTGAGGCTACTCGTGTCTGGATTCGGGTTGGAGCCAGACCGGTTCGATTCCCCGCCAACGGGCACGGGCGGCGGCTGTCCCGTTAGCGGATCGGAACCCGGTAACACACCAGGCAGGATCAACGCTCCCTGATCTGCTCCGTTTGCAAACGTCGAATCGATCCTGGTAACGGCCGGCGGGATCGCAGTCTTTATACTCCGGCTTGTGGCGCTCCTGTTTGAATGGCCGTTGACGATATTTACAATTCGAAAGCTCTCCGTGGCAGGAACGACAAGTAGCTCAAAACTGTAAGTGTACTCACCGTTCTCTCCGGTCTTTACAAAAAGGTTGCTGATCCCGGTTGGCAATACAGGCTTGAGGAATAAGTCGTTGTCGCTTCGCTGAATCACGAAATTACCCCGGCCATCGGCCGGATCGTAGAGATCGCCGCAAATGATCTCCTTAATCCGCTCAGGGAAAGAGAGCTTGGTGGTGATCCGCTGCGAGGTCTTAACCAATCCCAGTTCATCACGGCTAAGCTTCATCGTCGTCACCATTGACTGGGCGACGACGGTGGAGAGTAAGAGAGGGAAGAGCGCGGCCGAAGAGACTGTAAGAATCCTGGGCCTCATGTTTCTGTCCTGTTCTCTTGATGTTCTTTTTTTCAGAGTCACGAAGGGTTTCAAAATCAGAAAAAGTTTCAAAGTCAGGAAGGGTGGCTTGCCCCCGCTCTGCTAATACCGAATGACATCACCCTGGACCAGTTTCAAGATCATTGAAGAGTTTCAAAGTCAGGAAGAGTTGGACCAGTTTCAAGGTCATTGAAGAGTCTCAAGATCAGAAAGGGTTTCAAAGTCAGTAAGGGTTTCAAAGTCAGGAAGGGTGGCTTGCCCCCGCTTTCTACTAAGCACCCTGGGGACCAGTAGCACATAGCTCCCAACAAAACCCAAGAGCGGGGGCAAGCCACCCTTCCTGACTTTGAAACCCTTTCTCACCCTGAAACTGGCTCTATGTGCTGGCAGGGGCAAGCCACCCTTCCTGACTTTGAAACCCTTTCTCACCCTGAAACTGGCTCTATGTGCTGGCAGGGGCAAGCCACCCTTCCTGACTTTGAAACTTGTTCGCTGGTGAAGCCCGTCACGAAAGTAGATCGCTGACCCGGTCTTCGTCCCTCTGTTGCGAGTCATCACTGTGATATGGATAGTAAGTAAGATCGCTCGCACTCAGATTTCGCGGGCTCACGTTGTTTAGAACCACCCCAAAAATCTTTGCGCCAACGCTGGTAAGCATGTTGCGAGACTGCCGAACCCCGTCTCGCGTGGTTCTCCCGCCGTGAACAACCAGGATCACTCCCTCGACCAGAGTAGACAACACTACTGAATCCGTCACATATAGCAGCGGAGGCGAGTCGATCAGGACGTGATCGTAACGTTCGCTGACCAACCGCATCAGCTCCTTCATCTTGTTTGAGCTGAGCAACTCCGCCGGGTTTGGCGGTATTGGTCCACACGCAAGCAACGACAAGTTCGGGTATCTTCAGTTTTTGAATGAGCCCATCAAGCTCGGCGTTTCGCGACAGGTATGTAGACAAACCCTTATTCGTTTTGCGACGTTAAGGCCCTTGTGCGTTGCGGGCTTTCTCAGATCGGCGTCAATAATCAGCACGGATGAGCCAAGCTGCGCGAGGGACATGGCGGTGTTTACAACGGTTGTGGTTTTGCCCTCGCCCGGCCGGCCGCTCGTCAGCAGTATTGTCTTTGGCGGGCTGCCCGCGGCGGATAGAAGGACCGAGGTCCTGACAACCCGGTATGCTTCTGACAGAGACGACTGTCAGCCAGCGTCGACAGCATGTAAAGCCGGTTGGGCTCGCGGCGGATGACCATTGGAATCTGATTTGCCGCGTGGCAATAGACTTGTTGCGGCCGCCGATATTGAAACAGACTTTTGTTCCCGCGTTTGGAGGCCAACCGGCGAGCTGGAGTGGAGGCGATCGAGGGTATGACCCCGAGCGTCGGCAGTTGAGCAAATCGGTTGACATCGCCGACGTTCTTGATGCTTGTGTCAAACTTCTCCAAAACAAACGCCAGACCCACGCCCCCTGCAAGGCTGAGCATCAACGCCATGAGGATTGCGAGAGCGGCCCTTGGACCCTCCGGAGACCTCGGTATCTGCGCCGGCTGGATAATATTCATGTTGTTCCGTTGTTGCGCCAATTCCAGACCGGCTTGACTGGTCTTGTGCAGAAACTCGGTATATAGAGAGTTGGCGGTGTCGACGTCGTGCTTGAGTATGGAGTACTGAATCGCAGATTGATCCTGTTGCACGGCTTCGCCCTTGGCTTGTTCAAACGCCGTCTTTAGACGACTTTTGGTCTCTTTCCGCTCGCTCATAGTCGACCTTTCATTTTCTCTTCGAGAGCTTTTCTGCTCTCCTCGATCTGTTCCTGAACAACAATCATTTGCTGCCGGATTTCCTTGATCTTCTCGTTCTCCGGCCCGTAGTTAAGCTCGAGGATCGAGGCCTGAATCGAGAGATCACTCAGCCTTTTTTGGAGTTCAGAGATCCTCGGGTCGCCGTATGCCGCGGGCAGTTTCGCAACCCGTCCTTGCTTGACTTCTTCATAAAGCGAGCCCTTTACGAAAGGTCACGTCTCGGTCCGCATTACCTGCTCGTGCAACTTTACCAGCCGGTCACCGGTCAGCGTTGTCTGGCCCTGGGTGGTAAAGATGTCGTGATCGCTGATTGTAATCGGCCAGCGCCTGCTCGGCTCCCGGACCTTGGCCTTCATCTTTTCCGTAGAGCTATCCAGCCAGCTTGACGACTGGCGAATTGTCAACCTTGCTTTCAAAGTTCTTATCTACAAAGCTCCGTGCCAGACCATTCGCGACCAGAGCCGCGATTTCCGGGGATCTGTGTGAGAAGGAGACCTTTAAGCGCCTGAGTATCCTTTATTCTCTCGACATTCAGCCCTCTCAGAAGAATGCCGACCGTTGGATCAACCTGGGGTCCGCCAGCGGGAAGACCAAGCGGGTCGCGATTGGCTTCAGTTGCCGTTTTGTACCGCCCTCAGGTCTTTGCCGCCGGGTGCTCGATCGTACTCGGCTGCGGTGGTCTCGGCTTGCATCTCCTCCGGCATCGCCACCGACGAGGCCCTTGATCGTATCCCACCACGAACGCTTCTGGGCGACATCGCGAAACGTCGGGTTCTGGTCGAGTTTGAGCCGGTTGATAACATCTTCAAGCAAGGGGCGGCTCTTGAACATCAGGATCTTGGTGTTGAGGCTGAGCGCGCTATCAACATCGGTCTCACCTCCTGCAATGATGAGCGGGGCATTTTCTTTGCGGACTTCCACTACGGCCGACGCGGAATAGGTTGGTCTGACGCTGAGCATCTCGATTGTGGTGAAGCCAGTGATCACGGTGGTCAGATGCGAGAATCCACCACTTGCGCTTGCGAGCGGCAAGCAAAAGCTCTCGAAGAACTCTGTAGAGGGTCCTCTTGTCGTACCCCGGGGTCCCCATACTCAGGCGGATATTCTTCGACATAGGGCTCGGGATAGTATCCACCGGGCGCGGGATAGCGGCGCATAAGCGCAGTCTCATAATCGGCTGGCGGCCTCTCGCTTTCGGTCTTGTCTTCTGACATAAGCTCAATCCTCTACGAGACTTCCGCATTCCCTTCGACGATTGCGGTGCCGACGATGCCGTGAATCTTCGGTTAATGCCCTCGGGCGTAAGCATTTCGGGGTTTCCGGCTCGTCTGCAGGGCAGTTGTTCAATAGCGCGGAATCACCTGGTTTGCAGACAAGCCAACAGATCGGAGCAATGCTGCCCCGACAGACTTGAGCTTGCTGTTTGGAATGATAATCACGTCATTCGCCCGGATTGCGAGATCTTCGCTCTTGCCCGCCATGACGGCTCCGATGTCAATCTTCATATCGGTGCGCTGCCCGGTCGATGTATCCTCACGGAAGATCATCGCGCGATTCGTTGCCGCTTCAAGCTTAGTGCCCTGGGCAAGAGAAATCGCCTGCCTGAGCGTAGTGCCCGGTTTCAGCTGAAATGATCCAGGAGCACGCACTTCGCCAGCGACAAAAAAGACATCCGCCGGTGGAATATTTATGATGTCGTGCGGCTCGATCATTACGTTTTCACTCAAGTTGCCTCTTAGCAGACCCGCGATGCTCACAGGTGTAAACACATAATCAGGGGGCGTTTTGCCGTCGCGACCAGAAGATGTCTCTTCTGTCGCTGCTGAAGGGTCAGTGCGTTGATCCGCCGGCCGTAGCAACGTCAGCGCGAGCCTCACGAAAGATGAATGCAGACGAACCGTGATTGTCCGCGAGTCCGCCGCAAAGACTTATTAGCTTAAGCAGCGAGACTCTCCCGTCGAGTTGATAGACGCCAGGACTGCGTACCGACTCCCTGCACAAAGACCTTCTGACTGATTGTACTGTTTCACCTCGACTACGACGTGTGGAGACTTCAGGTAGCGACCCCTCAGACCGTCGGCGATCAAAGCGCTGAGTTCTTCGGGCGACTTATTCTGCGCGTTGATAGTGCCGAGAAAATACATCTCAAACGTTCCGAGCGAGGTCACGTGATAGACACCAGAGAGCTCCTGTGCTTTGTCGACTCGAACCTCGACGACATCGCCTGGACCGATCCGATAGTCTACCCCGGTTGTGATTACGTTTGACGACTCCGGCGAAGCAGCCGGGACTAGAAGCCTGTCGAATAGGGCTCTCCTGGCCGGACCAGGCCGGGCGGTTATTTATTTCCACCGCTCAGAAGCATCACCATCAAAATCAGGCCACCTAACGCTTTGTTTCGCCCGCGATTCTTATTCTCTCATACTGAACCTCCCACCACGGAACCCGGCGTATCCGTGCGACATCCTGCACACCTGTTTTGACCGATGCGTTTACACCTGTTTGACCGAAACGGTTAACACTAGTGTTTACGCTCCCGCATGTCGTTCATGATCATTCAGCGTTCCTACAATACCTAGCCAGACGACTCACGCTAGTCCGGCCGCCTTGAAACAAGACAAACAAAGCCCTCGCCGGGGAGTAGGGATAACCGCTTCAAAAGTTTAGGGATATACGGCAATCAGGACGATGAGCAGACGGATACCCTAGTCTGTTAAGCCCCTGAGGGAAGCCGCGCACAGCGGCAGGTAAGACCAATATCAAAGGGAATAGCTTCCCCTTGTTCGAGAGTCCGAGACTCAAGGCAACCATGACTTTACTTTTTTTGGCCCCGTGGAATAGCAAACAACGGCCCACGCCGTTACAGCGGATCGGAGGCGCCTGGATGCGCCAAAGGTCTGGCGGACACGAACCCGGAGGAGGATCGGGAGAGATGATCCGTGAAATCGGGCTCACTGCGAGAGCGGCTAAGAGCGTCTGCTCGATACTCTGGTCGAGAGGAGCCCGGCTTAGGGGCAATCCATTTGGCTTATTCTTTAGCTTATTCGCCGCGCCACTCGTCAGATCCCAAGTCCTGCTGCTTGCTAGGTACGACTTACATCGCACCAGCAAATCTTATTGGGGGCTTCAATCCAATACGAATCTCCTTTTTGTTTCTCGAACAACTACACCTACAATGCCAAACCCAACGACACACAGCCACAGGATCCCACTCTTCTGTCGCCAGGCTCGGAAGAAACCGAAACAATCCCGGTTCCCTGTGAGATTGCAAACAATACTAAAACTAGCAACGTTGGCACATCGGAATAAGCGACCATTTTTTCATGGCACAAGGTGGTGGTTGAATGGCACAAATTATGGTCGCCATGTGCCTATGGTGAGAGCACGTATGTGCCATGCTGAGGATGGTGGGGCGTGTGGCAATACGGCGCTGCTGTCCGACAAACTTCAGAGAAAAGGTATCGCGGACTGTCTAGTCTGCGTGGCGATGAGTCATGCAGGTGGCCGAGCTTTGGGCGAGCCCGCAGACTAGACAGTCCGCGGTACATTGAAGCCAGCCCGCAGACTGGACGTCCGCGGTACCTAAAGCCAGCCCGCAGACTAGACAGTCCGCGGTACATTGAAACCAGCCCGCAGACTAGACAGTCCGCGGTACATTGAAGCCAGCCCGCAGACTGGACGTCCGCGGTACCTAAAGCCAGCCCGCAGACTAGACAGTCCGCGGTACATTGAAGCCAGCCCGCAGACTGGACGTCCGCGGTACTCGAAACCAGCCCGCAGACTGGACAGTCCGCGGTACATTGGAACCAGCCCGCAGACTGACAGTCCGCGGTCGCCAAAATCAGCCCGCTGGCCATGGCCCGGTCGACAAATACAGTTTGTGGTACAATGACAAACTGAAGTTTGTCGTCGACAAAACTGAAGGTTGTCGGACATCCGGAGCTGTCCGGTGAATCTCAAGCAGCGCCAGTTGTCACAAGGTTCTCAGATTCGATGTTGTTCAGCAGCCTGTGCCTGAGCTGACAGAGACTACGTAACTCCAACAGATTCTGCCGATCCCTGGTTCTCTCCGGTGATTCGTCGATTTGGCAAAGCCATGTATCGACGAGTTCGATCTCCATCTTGTCGATCTGCTTGATGGCGATGAATTCATCCACGTCAGCGGTAGGATCAACTTTTTGACGCACCTCGACACCTCCTAGCGGATAGTGAGAGTACATACTCATCCAGGGATTCCCAGGATATCTCTCTGTGTGAGGTGCCCGCAGTATAAAGCCATCGCCGACAAATCTCAACTAGAAAATCCAATCCAAAGTCCGACAAACTTCAGTTTGTCGAAATAGCCGTTGAGACGACAAACTGAAGTTTGTCGGACATTTCATTCACGCACAGCCATCCAGTGGCACTTCATCCGTATACATACCTTCGGGGTTGCGGCAATTCTATTTGACTTGTATCATGGAAACGCATAGGATGACAGCGTTTAAGGACGACGCCGGTAAGGTCATACCGAATCTCATCGTCCGGACCACATTTTGAGTAAAATAACCGTTGATCTTGGTCCAGAGATGAGGAGCAGGGACGATCTTAGAATCGGGTCAGAAACCTCATCCAGAGTTCCATCAGGAGATGACGCCAACACCGAAAACCAACGACTTGCCCTCAAAAGGTCTTGAGAAGATGAGGCTGATGCCCTCACCGGTCGGTAGATCAATTAGACTCCTGTTACTGGGACCTCATACGATTGGTCGAGCCGGGCTGCGACTCCTCGTAGAGAGCGGGCCCGACATGATGGTAATAGGCGATACAGCCAATCCATCAGAAGCCATCCAAATAGCTTCGGATCAACAACCCGACATTATTCTGGTGGATCTCAATAACCACGATGGTACACATCTGGACTGTTTGCCGTCCTTGTTTGAAGCAACAAAGGCCTCCCGTATCCTGGTTCTTATGGAGGAACAAGATCCCGAACTTGGCCAACGCGCGGTTCGACTCGGAGCCACCGGTATCGTCTTCAAGAACAATCCTCCCGACGTCCTGATAGCCGCAATTCAAAAAGTACACGCTGGCGAAGCCTGGCTGGATAGATTCACAATAGCAACGGTGCTTACACAAATGTCACGCGGAGATCGTAGCAAACCGGGTTTACCCGATGGGGATGGTATCGCAGCGCTAACCAAGCGAGAGCGCGAGGTCATCACCCTTGTCGCAATGGGTCTACGGAACAAGCAGATCGCAGAGCGTTTGTTCATCAGCGACATTACCGTACGACACCATCTGACATCAGTATTCAGCAAACTCGTCGTTTCTGACCGCTTCGAGTTGATGATATACGCGTACAGACATGGCCTTGCAGAGCCTCCCGCCGAAATCTAGCGAGCGCCTGAAAAAAGTTCGTAGTCACGCCTATAAGGCGGAACTCTCACCGGAGTTTGTCTTCGAAACAATCAGAGACGCGGTAACTTACGAGGTCTTCGCTGTCCGAGATTCCGTCTAAAGGCGGGACTACGAAACGGGGTCCATTTTCCAGAACCAAGCGGAAAGATTGGGGGCGCTTCAAGGAAAGCTAACCCGGCCCAAACTTGTAAGCGCGCACGGCAAGACGATAAGCAAGATCGTGAGCCATTTCTTCCGCATCCGAAATGTCGACTATCCCGTGCACGACAAGCCCCGCGATCCAATCCGCATCCACTCGACGCGCCAGATCGTGTCGCGCGGGAATCGACGGGAACGCTCGGGTGTCATCGTTAAACCCTACTGTGTTGTGCAACCCCGCTGTCTCCATCACCAGATCGCGATAACGTCGCATCCCGTTTAAACTGTCGTTGAACCACCACGGCGGCCCGAGCTTGACTGCCGGGTAGTGACCTGCCAGCGGCGCAAGCTCTCGCCCATATGTAGACTCGTCAAGCGTAAACAGGATCAGCGTTAACCGGGAATCGTTTCCATACTTGTTTAGCAGCGGGGATAGATTGCGAGTGAATTCGTGCTGAATCGGGATGTCCGCACCTTTGTCCATCCCAAACCGCTCAAAGATCGTGCGGTTGTGATTACGATACGACCCAACGTGAAGCTGCATAACGAGACCATCCTCGATGCTCATCCGAGCGCTTTCCATCAACATATGCCCGGTGAATCGCCTCGCGTCGTCTGCGGTTGCCGTTCCATCGAGCGCGCGCCGCAAGATTCCATCGGCATCCGGCTCGGACAACTCGCCGGTGTAGGGAGTCAGCGCGGCATGGTCGGTTGCTGTTGCCCCCATCGTCTTGAAGAAATCGCGCCGCTGCTCCAGCGCCCGGATCAATCTGCTGACGCTGCTTATCTCAAACCCACAAACGCCGGCGAGGAGGTTGATCTGCTCGCGCCAGTCAGGTCGATCGATGTTGACGACGCCGTCGGGGCGAAAGGTTGGAACTACCCGGCCTTTCCAGCCGGATTCGCGAATCGCCCGGTGATGCTCAAGAGAGTCGGTGGCGGCATCGGTCGTTGCAAGCACTTCGATGTTGAACCGCTCAAACAAACTGCGCGGCCGGAATTCGGGTTTCGTGAGCTGCTCAACGATGTTGTCGTAGATTGACTGGGCTGACTCGCCGGTGAGCTTCGCTTCGATGCCAAACACACTCTGAAGCTCCCGAGTGAGCCACATGCCCGTGGGGGTTCCGCGAAAGAGATGAAAGTTGTCACCAAAGATCTGCCAGATGCGACGGTGATCGGTTTCCACTTCGGAGCCATCCACCGTGGGTATCCCCAGTCGTTCGAGGCTGACGCCCTGCGAGTAGAGCATCCTGAAAATGTAGTGATCCGGGATCAACAACAGATCCGCAGGCGTGCCGAGACAAAAATCCGGATCGGCGAAGGTCCGCGGATCGACGTGGCCATGGGGACAGATCAGCGGCAGATGCTCGATCGACGAATACAGCGCGCGGGCAATCTCTCGTTGTTGCGGGTCAGGGTCGAAATAGCGATCCGCTTGCGTGTTTCCTGAAGGCTCCATACGAGAGAATCCTCAATGTCCTTCGTGTTCTTTGCGTGCTTTGCGGTCCTTTGCGTCTTTGCGCGACGAATTCTCCATGCAAATGACGACGACTGTCACCAACTATGCATCGTGCCGTCGAGCTTTCGATTCACCGGGAGATACGCGCGCTGGTACGGATACTCGGCCGCTAGCTCCTCGTCGATGTCGACTCCCAAACCCGGCGCCTCGCCCGGGTGCATCATCCCGTCCTCAAACGTGTAATGGTGAGGAAAGACACGATCGGTTTCGTCGGTGTGCCGCATGTATTCCTGAATACCAAAGTTGTGCACGCTGAGATCGAAGTGCAGCGCCGCAGCCATGCACACCGGGCTCAAGTCCGTCGCTCCGTGCGAACCGGTAAGAACATGATGCAACTCGGCCAGGCTCGCTATCTTGCGCAGGTGGCTGATGCCTCCGGCGTGCACAACCGTAGTGCGGATGTAGTCGATAAGCTGCTCCTGGATGAGTTGATGACAATCGAAGATGGTGTTGAACACCTCGCCTACTGCCAGAGGGGTGGTTGTGTGGCCGCGAATAAGACGGAAGCCTTCCTGCATTTCGGCCGGGATTGCGTCTTCCAGCCAGAACAGATGGGATGGCTCGAGGTCTTTACCCAAACGCGCCGCCTGAATCGGGGTCAGCCGGTGATGCACATCGTGGAGAAGATGCAACTCGGCGCCAAACTCGGCGCGCAACCGTTTGAACAGCTCAGGCACAATGTTCAGATAAAGCTCGCTGCTCCAGACATTCTCCGGAGGGAGCCCCTTCTCCGCGGGTTCGTAATACATTTGCCCGCGCCCCACTCCATACGTGCCGGGGAGTCCGGGCACGCCACACTGAGCGCGAATCGCTTTGTACCCGAGATCCAGATATCGCGAAACTGCCGTGACCGTTTCATTGATGTCGTTGCCGTTTGCGTGGCCGTACACCATGACAGCTTCGCGTGACGCGCCTCCAATGATCTGATAAACCGGAGTGTTGAGGGACTTGCCCTTAATGTCCCAGAGCGCCGTGTCGACAGCTGCTATCGCGGCCATCGTGACCGGACCGCGACGCCAATACGCGCCCTTGTACAGGTATTGCCAGGTGTCTTCGATTCGCCGCGCGTCACGGCCAATCAGCAGCGGAACAAGATGGTCATTGAGATAGCTGGCTACGGCAAGTTCACGACCATTTAATGTTGCGTCGCCCAGGCCATACAGACCCTCTTCAGTGACGAGTTTGAGGGTTACGAAGTTGCGGCCCGGACTGCAAACAATAACTTTCGCGTCAACGATCTTCATGGATTCTCTGGAGATATGGCCAATTTGCCGCGCAGATGATAGCACATTGCCCTCCGTTGCGAGGACTCCGCCCGCGTTGGAGAAAGCTGCGCCTTCTGAGAGTAGAGGGTCATTATCGAGTACTGCCTACCGGCGCGCCGCCTCACCGCCGGTCCCCAACACCCCCAACGGCACAGTTGGGGGACTTGAGTTTGGACATTTTCCCCGAAGGGGATCCTGTCCTCCAGCCCAGGGTTGCTGTACTCGGCTACCCTGGGAAAGACGGCGCGCGAGCTACCCAACCCCAACGGGGTTGCGGCCAAGCTTCCCAGCCTACCCAATCGGTATGACGTTTGTCTTGATTCGTTCTCTTTTATTGAGTTCACGGGCTCTCGACATGAGACCGGGCCACAACCCCGTTGGGGTTGGGGAACTCGCCGTCGTCCTTCCCAGGGTAGCCGAGTACAGCAACCCTGGGCTGGAGGACAGGATCCCCTTCGGGGAAAATGTCAAAACTCCGAAAACCCGCTCCACTCATTGGCCGCTTCCCGGAGAATGTTATCGTTCAGAAGAGGATCGCCCGCGAACACGATCTCAAACACCCTATCGCTGTAACCTGCCGCGGTCACCACATAGTGGATGTGCGCCGGAATGCGATTGTTTGGATACGGGCCCGGTTTGATCGTGGTGAATTCATAACGGCCGTGCGCGTCGGTTCGCAGGTAGCCTCGCAACCGAGGATTTCGGTTATCATTCGTCCCGGGTGGGTAGTAACCCTCTTCATCCGTGTGGTAGACGTAGACGGAGGCTCCACTCAACGGGGTGACCCCGTCTGGCCCGAAGACTCGCCCTGAAACGACAACCCGTTCGCCCGGTTCCTCCTTGTTGGCAATCGTGATCTTCGACGGCGCATCCTTCTCAGCGACGGTCGGAGCTTGAGCAGCGGGATTGGGCCAGACGGCAAGCACGAGCAAGAAGAAAATAATTTTCACAGACACCTCATCGTTCCGGAGGGATCGGGTTTGTTACATCCATCACGATGTGCCATCGCCCCTGCGCATCGCGCGTCCAGACGCGAGCGTAGTAGCCCTTCTCCGGTTTATTCCCGCCCAACTCGTAGCTTCCGTAGGCGTAACCCAGATCACCGGAGCTGGCAACCTCGACCTTGATCGGTTCACCACCGAGCGTCATCGTTTGGCTGGTGAGCCAGGCGTTTATTGCTGCCCTGCCGACTACCGGCATCACATCCGGGCGATGCACCCGAGCGTCGTCGCTCAGCCGGCTCTTGTAGGCTTGTCCGGCGCCTCCGGCTTTGGCCGCGGCCAGGAATTCCCGCTCGGTCTCAAACAACCCGGCAGTCGCCTTCTCAACGTTCACGCCTGCAGAGGGCTTGTTTGAAGCCTGCCGTGCGGCTCGAAAGGGTGCGTTCAGCGGCGCAACCGCCGCCGGCGTCGAGTTGCCAAGGTCAAGGACGACGCGCCAATTCCCGTCGCTCTGCTTCTTCCAAACCGAAAAGAACATCCCGTGTTGCGCCGGCTGTTTTTCCGGGCTGGTATCTTCAACGACGGTTGGTCCGGTGTTCCATCCGAGATCGCCGGCACGCGCCATCCCCCCAAAGATCGGCGCCCAGTTCAACACGATCGGCGACCGCTTTGCCGGCGCGGGACGATTACTGAGAACCTCTTTGACTTTGTATGGGTGTGGATTGAAACCGATGCCGTCATCGGCAAAGTAGGCTATGAACGACGCGCGCACTCCTTGTTCAACCGCAAGCCTGGCAAACGCCCGTTCAGTAGCAACCAGCGCCGCCTGTGCCGGCGACAGATCTTTCTCATTCGGGAATACCGGAAGGACAATCAAGGACAGCAACAGTGCCGTGGTTGTGAGAGGTCTCATCGCTTGTCTCCCGGGAAGAGTTCGTAGTACCGCCTTTAGGCGGAAGAAAGCTTGAACATTTTCCCCGAAGGGGATCCCGCCCTCCAGCCCAGGGTTGCCGTACTCGGCTACCCTGGGAAAGACGGCGAGCGAGTTACCCAACCCCACCGGGGTTGTGGCCAAGCTTCTCCGCGTACCCAATTGGGTCGTTCTCGACTATTGAGTTCATGCGCTTCGAGGTGAGGCCCGGCCGCAACCCCGTTGGGGTTGGCGAACTCGTCGACGTCCTTCCCAGGGTAGCCGAGTACGGCAACCCTGGGCTGGAGGGCGGGATCCCCTTCGGGGAAGTGGCCAAACCCTAGTCCGACAAACTTCAGTTTGTCGTCGCATCCCACTTATGTCGACAAACTGAGGTTTGTCGGATGCACTCCTTATCGGGCGACCGTCTTTCGGCGGAAGGGTCGTCGCACAATAATCGGTCTGCGATACAACATCCCGCCTTATAGGCGGTACTACGAACTCTTCATCGTCTCGTGGTGTAGCGTGGTCGCAATAATCGGACTGCGATACAACCTTCCGCCTAAAGGCGGTACTACGAACTCTTCATCGTTTCGCGAGGTCGTCTCCGAGGATGATGGGAACTCCTGGCGTTCCGCAATGGCACCCTTGCAGAACGCTGATTCCTATTTGTCAGAATGCGTCAGCCATCCTTACTTGCGCGATTCATCGAACGAGATTGACGCCAACCCGTTGAACAAAGGCCTAAGCGCCGGGTAGAGGTCCTTGTACTGACCGTGCATCAGGCGGTAAAGCTGCCCTCGCGCCTGGTTGGGCGGCACTCGGGTCCCGATCCTTATTAGATTAGAGCAGGCGGTCTCAACATCGGGCCAGGCTCCGAAGCCCACGCCGGCGAGAATCGCGGCGCCATACGCGGCGCCTTCCGTAGTATTAACGGTGACGAGTTCAGTGCCGAGTACATCGGCGAGTATCTGCCGCCACACCGCGCTCTTTGCGCCGCCTCCCGAAACCCGTACCTGTTCGATCGAGCCAAGACCGGCGCTCTGTATCAACTCGAAGCAGTCCTTCAGTCCAAATGCCACCCCTTCCAGGATTGAACGCGTCAGGTATCCCCGGGTGTGTCGCAGAGTCAGCCCAACCCACGCACCTCGCGCAAGCGGGTCTGGATACGGAGTCCGCTCGCCGCTCAGATACGGAAGAAAGATTACACCTTCGCTCCCGGCGCGCGCGGAGGCTGCTTCCGCCATCAACTCATCAAAGGTCGCATCCGGAGCCAACGCGTCCTTATACCATTGCAAACTCCCGGCGGCGCTGAGCATCACGCCCATGAAATGCCATCGATTCGGCAGAGCGTGGCAAAACGCATGCAGTCGTCCTTCCGGCTCGATGAGGCACGATTCGGTTGTCGCAAATACCACCCCTGAAGTGCCAAGCGTGAGGGCTACGATGCCCGGGCGGACTGCGCCGACTCCGACCGCCTGGGCAGCCTGGTCGCCGCCTCCGGCCACAACCGGCGTTCCCTCGCGCAAGCCCGTAGCCTCTGCCGCCTGTGAATCTACCTGTCCAGTCACCTCCTGCCCTTCAAAGGTGGGTGGCATCCATTCTGATGGAATGCCGAGAGCATCGAGAATCTCAGTCGACCAATTCCGGCTCTTCAGATCGAACAGTATCGTGCCCGAGCCATCGGCTTTGTCCATCGCCAGAGAGCCGGTGAGCTTGAGCCTTATGAAATCCTTTGGCAAGAGCACGTGGCGGGCCCGGGCGAAAATCTCAGGCTCATGATTTTTCACCCAAACGATCTTGGGAGCAGTAAACCCGGTGAGAGCGTCGTTGCCTGTGAGTTGAATAAGACGATTCCGGCCCACAAGACGCCGTATTTCGTCGCACTCATCGGCGCAGCGTTGATCGTTCCATAAAATGGCGGGTCTCAATGTCTGCTTCTGTTTATCCAGAAGAACGAGGCCGTGCATCTGACCGGTCAGACCGACCGCGGACACCGCTTCGCCGGAGACCTCTGCCTGAAGCAGAGCTTGACGGACGCTGGCAGCGACGGCTCGCCACCAGTCTTCCGGTTCCTGCTCGGACCAGAGCGGGCGCGGCGTTGATAGCGAAAGCGGGGTGGTCGCGCTGCTCACAACCTCGCCTTGCTGGTTTATGAGCAGCGCTTTTGCGCCGGTCGTCGAAATGTCGATACCAAGAAACAAGCTCATCAAACAAACCCTCACAAAACGGAATGATCCTTCATCGCACACTGGGCTGCTGTTCGCGTGAATAGTTTTACTACGAGTTTGACTCCGGAGGCTAGAAAGCAGCAGGTAGCGTAGACTGTCCAGTCTGCGCCGGCGGTGTCCAGTCTGCGCCGGCGGTGTCCAGTCTGCGCCGGCGTTGGTAGCGTAGACTGTCCAGTCTGCGCCGCCGGGGTCCAGTCTGCGCCGCCGGTGTTAGCGTAGACTGTCCAGTCTGCGCCGGCGGTGTCCAGTCTGCGCCGCCGGGGTCCAGTCTGCGCCGGCGGTCGTAGCGTAGACCGTCCAGTCTGCGCCGGCGGCGGGTGGTAGCGTAGACTGTCCAGTCTGCGCCGGCGGTGTCCAGTCTGCGCCGGCGTTGGTAGCGTAGACTGTCCAGTCTGCGCCGCCGGGGTCCAGTCTGCGCCGCCGGTGTTAGCGTAGACTGTCCAGTCTGCGCCGGCGGCTGGCCACCAACCGAGCACGAAGTACCCCAGTCGTAATTGCGTCAGCCCGACCGGTGAACCCCGGTTGTTTCCCGCCGACACTGATCAGAAACTCTCCGGGCTCGACGACTCGTTTGCCCTGGGCGCTTATGATCGACATCTGTGCCGCACTGAGTGTGAATCTAACGATCCGTTTTTCGCCGGGGCGAAGGAAGACTCGTTCCACGCCGGCCAAAGACCGAATGGGAACAGGCACTGACGCTGACGGATCGGTTACGTACATCTGAACAACCTCGTCGCCGGCCACATCGCCCGAGTTCCGCACGGTGACGCTTACCGTAACGCCCTCACCGGCCCTGATCTTCCGTGCGCTCAACTTCAGGTTCTCGTACTTGAATGTCGTGTAGCTCAAGCCAAACCCGAAGGGATAGAGTGGGACGCCTTTGAAATAGCGATAAGTGCGGCCCTTCATATCGTAGTCTTCAAACGGCGGCAACTGCGCAACCGATTCATAAAAAGTGACGGGGAGACGGCCGCCGGGGTTGTAGCCGCCGAACAGAACGTCGGCGATTGCGGTGCCGCCTTCCTCGCCCGGATACCATGCCTCTACGATGGCAGGAACGTTGTTGCCTGCCCAATTGACCGCGAGCGCGCTTCCGTTGAGCAGCAACAGCACAACCGGTTTTCCGGTTGCGCTTACCGCCTTGAGCAATGCCTCTTGCCCTCTGGGCAGCGAGATATCGGTCCGGTCACCGCCGCGAAACCCTTCGGTGCTGACGGTCATCTCTTCTCCTTCGAGCCCGGCTGAGAGCCCCAGGACCACGACCGCGACGTCAGCCTGACGAACGGCGTTTACGGCCTCCTCGATCTGTTTCTCAACAATATGCGGATATGACCAGACGAGTCTGGCGATCGACTCGCGGTTGATTTGGTAATACTCCATACGCACATCGTAATCTCGTCCCGCTTCGAGATTTACCTCTCTGGTGATGGTTTTGGTTGGATTACTGGCCCACGCGTCAATCAGGAGCTTGCCGTCCAGATACAACCGCACCCCGTCATCGGCCGTCGCGCCTAACTGGTATGGACCCGTTTCAGGCGGGGTCAATTTACCTGCCCATCGGACCGAGAAATTGTTCTCACCCACTTGCGGCGTCGGTTTGTAACGTCCCCAATCGAAGTTGATTTGAGGGTCGATCCTGACGGTAGCAGCCTGTCCCTGAAGTTCCTGGTTGTTAAAGTACTCGCCTCTGAAACCCGGCTGCGTCCCGGCTCCGTTTACCGTCAATGCCGACGACGGCACGGGCACGGCCGCTTCGCCGCTCAGAGTTGCGCCGAGCGCATAAAGAACCTTTGTCTCTGCCGACACCGCGTTTCTGATCCCGGCGAGCGGCGTCACTGATTTGGACGGCCGCCCGCTGTAGTTGCCCACCAACACTTCGGGAGCGTCGGCGTTCGGCCCGATAACCGCGAGGGTCTTGATGCTCTTTTTCAACGGAAGCGTGTTGTTTTCGTTCTTGAGGAGCACGATGGATTCGCGCGCGGCTTTGAGCGCCAGATCGCGGTGCGCGAGAGAGTCATTCTCCGAAAATGGAATTCGGGCATAGCGGACCATCTCGGGGGGATCGAACATCCCGAGCCTGAATCTAGCGGTCATAAGGCGTTTGAGCGAGATGTCGATTTCCCGCTCCCCTATCAGCCCGCTCTTCACTGCCTCAATCAAGGCGCCGTACTCTCGACCGCAGGCGAGATCGGTCCCCGCCTTCACGGACAGGGCCGACGCCTCCGCTTCCGATCCGGCAAAGTGATGTCCCTTCCAAATGTCTGCAAT
Source organism: Blastocatellia bacterium (assembly GCA_963737945.1). Classification (GTDB taxonomy): domain Bacteria; phylum Acidobacteriota; class Blastocatellia; order UBA7656; family UBA7656; genus Onstottus_A. Next base: position 20,551 of record CAVTUR010000005.1, read on the forward strand.
CGCTCCGCAATCCGAGACGACATATCCATCGAAGCCCCATTCCTTCCGGAGGATGTCAATCATCAGTTCCTTGTTTGCGCAGCAGGGCTCGGTGTTTGTTCGGTTGTAGGCGCACATGACTGACGCCGCGCGCGCCTCGACGATGGTCGCCCGAAACGCCGGGAGATATGTTTCCCTCAGATCTCTCTCGCTGACCTTTGCATCGAAGGCGTGCCGCTCGGGCTCGGGTCCGCTGTGCACGGCATAGTGTTTTGGTGTTGCGACCACTTTCAAATACCGGGGATCGTCTCCCTGCAACCCTTTCACAAACGCGACGCCGAGCATTGAAGTCAGATACGGGTCCTCACCGTAGGTCTCCTGCCCGCGGCCCCACCGTGGATCGCGAAAGATGTTGATATTGGGGCTCCAGAACGTCAGACCCTGGTAGCGGGCATGCTGGTTGTTGCGCAGGAACTCGTTGTGTTTGGCGCGCGCCTCGGTTGAGATCACATCGGCAACGTCGTGCATAAGGCTAGTGTCCCACGTCGCGGCGAGCCCTATCGCCTGCGGGAAGACCGTGGCGTAGCCGGCACGCGCTACCCCGTGGAGCGCTTCGTTCCACCAGTCGTATTCAGGAATCCCCAGGCGCTCTATTGGCGGTGCGGCGTTCATCATCTGCGATATCTTCTCTTCCAGGGTCATCCGCGATACAAGGTCTTCGACTCGCTTGTCGACGGGAAGCGAGGGGTCCTTGTACGGAAGAGACGGATCTTGCTGCGAACTAACGGGCTTTTGTAAGCCAAGTAACATGCATCCGACCATCGCCAGCGTTAAAAGGGGAAACCGCTTCATCGTGTCACACCCTCCCGATCTTTTGCTTTTTTGCGTGTTTTGTGGTTCTTTGCGTCTTTGCGCGAAGCCCCGTACACCCGCGAAGCCCCCGTACACCCGCGAAGCCCCGTATACCCCGGAACCACCGAAACTCCTAGAAGCTTCGGAGTTCACCACGCGAGACTCTTAGACTTGTACTCATCCAACGTCTTTTGGGGCTTCTCAACACCACTCGGAAGGGGCCGTTTCGAGAACGTCTGAAAATACAACAGGCAGGCATCTCGCCACCAGATTGCATCGCGCTCTTGTGTGGCAAGTTTCTTTGCCACCCTTTGGTGAACTTCAGGGTCAATTGCGCCGGTTAACCCATCCCATTGCTTGCGCGCCGCCCGCACCCAATCGACTCCGCGTTGATAGTGCACAGCCAGCTCATCCCACATAGTTCGGCCCGATTGCATTCGATAGTCCCACGGCACGTGATGAAACCAGAGAAGGAGGTTCTCCGGACAGGTCGCAAGGTTAGCGAAACGATCGCGCGCTCCCGGGTGGTACTGGCTCACGGTATTGCTACCGGTCTTTGTCCGGTCGAATCCCAGGCCGTCCTTATCCGCCCTGTGGTAGTAGGTGGGATTCCAATCGGCCCGCGGCTCGGTGTCCCACCATGGGGCCGGGCCATAGTGGTGACCTCCCCACATGATGTGATGCAGCCCGAGCGGTGTCATGTAATCGACCAGCGCCTGATACGACTCGAGCATGATCCGCGTAATCGTTGTTACCGTTTTCGAATCGTTGGTCAGGGTCATCCTTACCCACTCGCGGGCAATGCGCTCGGACGCGAGATCGGGATTCCAGGCCAGCCTGCCGAACGCATACCAGTTCGATTGTCCGAAGTCATGACCTGTCCAGTTTCGATCCGAGCCCGTATTAGCCACTCCGGCGATCCCGGTTAGTCGCTGGCCGTAGAGACTTCCGTCAACAACCTTTGTCACCGTAGATCCCGGCCCCTTTGCGTAGGTGTCCGAATCCAGCACCTCACGCCACATCTGAGCCAGAAACACCATGTGGTTTGAAAAGCCCAGGTATTCCTGTGTGATTTGGAACTCGGGCATCACCTGTGTCTTTGGCATCGCTCCAAACAACGGATGAAAGGGTTCGCGAGGCTGAAAGTCAATCGGACCATTCTTCACCTGGAGCAGCGAATTCGGAGCAAACTTGCCGTCGAATGGTTGCAGGTTCTCGTAAGCGGCCCCCGCCCGGTCATAGCCGGGCTTCGCGTCGTAAACGAAGGCCCGCCATATCACCACTCCGTTGTGTGGAGCGAGTGCGCCGGCCATCATATTGGCGCCGTCAACATGTGTACGATTGTAGGTGCGCGGACCGGGCTGACCTTCGCTGTTGGCCTTAACCAGAAAGCCTCCGAAGTCCGGGATCAGCTCATAGATCTCATCCGCCTTGCGTTTCCACCAGTTCGCGACATTCGGGTCAAGCGGATCGGCCGTCTTTAATCCGCCCAATTCCATCGGCGCGGAGAAACGAGGCGAGAGATAGACGCGCAGACCGTAAGCGCGAAATATCTCCGAGATGCCGGCGACCTTCAGCAGATAGTCGGACGACAGGATCCGCGAGTCGGCGTTGACGTTGTTTAGCACGCAGCCGTTGATTCCGATGGATGCTTCGGCGCGGGCATAGTCGCGCAATCGAGGGTCTGGCGAGCTCGGAAGATCACTCCAGTTCCACAGCGATCGTCCGGCATAGCCTCGCTCGATTGTACCGTCCAGATTATCCCAGTGATCTATGATACGAAGCGCAAGCCGCGGTTTTTCGCTCACATCCAGACTGTCGATGGGCTGAAGCGTTTGTATCAACCGCAGAAAATGAAAGGCTCCATAAAGCGCACCGCGCTCCCCGCTTGAGGCAATCACTATCACCGATTTGGCGGCGATCTTGATAGAGCGGATTCGAAACCCCTCCGCGCCGAGCCGTTCAAGTTGAGGTTCCCATCTGAGATCGGCGATCAACCGTGAACTTCTCGGAGTCCCCACTATGAGAGCGCCGTCCTCGATGACCTTGCCGGCGACCGATGGTGCTTTTCCAAGCAAGCCCTCACAGCCGCTGATCAGTTCGGCCCGAATTGCGTTGAGAGTCGGGGATCCACCGGGCGCGATCAATTCCGTAAGACACCGCTGATAGTCGTTGATTGCGTGTTCGGGAAGCCGATCGTAACGCAACCAAAGCCGATACCCGTCTTCGGCATCGGCGATCGTCCCGAGAAGCACGACGGTTGCGACTGCGAGACTCGCAATAAACCTTTTGCGACTTTTGTTCGGCCTCGATGTCATTGTCCGAATAGCCTGGATCCAGTGAACGCCTCTATGCGAATGGGCGTTCCTAAGTCACGTTCAGTGACCATTGATCTTAGCGTGTGTCTTGATGTACCTGCCGGCAAACGTCAGGAACGTGGGCCAGTTTGGGCCGGGCGTGTGCCCACCGCTATGCTGGCGAAAGGCCACCTCACCGCCAAGCAGAGGCGTCTCAACCGGAGGAAACTCCGAGGTCCCCATATCTTTTTTCCCAAGGAGCCTGTACACGGGCGCGGCGCCGACCGCGGCAAGAAACATTCCTTTGGCGTCGACCCAATCATCACCCTTTTCTCCCGCGCCAATGAACACAGGTCGAGGGGCGCACAGCGCGACCAGTTCGTGTGAATCCACCGGAAGATCGTTCCACGTCATGGGCCCGGCATACTTCAGGAAGTTTCCCGCCATCCAATGGTACTCTCCGGCTCCAGCTACGTTTTCAACTATCTCGCCCCAATTCCGGCGGTGCAGCTTTGCTCCGCCTTCGCCCGATGAACTGACATAGGCAATCGCGAAGCGTTGGTCATACGCCATAGCCACAATCGTAGCCTTTCCATAGCGCGAGTGGCCTTCAAGACCCACCTGTCTGGCGTCTACCGATTTGTCGGTCCCAAAATAGTCCAATGCGCGGCTGGCGCCCCACGCCCACGCTCGCAGCGCGCCCCAATCGTCCAACTTTCTGGGCTGTCCTTTGTTGCACAGACCGATGATGCCTCGTGTCAAACCAGCTCCGTTGTCGGCCTGAATGCTGTTTGGGATGATGATCGCGTAACCCCAGCCCCTGGCGAGAACTTGCTGTTGCCACGCCGGCGCGCTCAGCCCCGGCGGAGCAGCGCCCGTCGCGGCGACCGGACGCGGACCGGTAAAGCCAAACTCCATGATCACCGGCACCGGGCCGGTAGCACCCGCCGGTGTCGTCAACGTCAACTGGATGTCGACGGTAATGAGCGGGTACGACAAGTTGTCTAGGTGCCCGACGAGTTGTTTGGTGATTACCGGCACATCGTATTTCGTTTCCCTGGTGGCGTTGATCACCTCCCATTTCACTTGAGGGGTGTGCACGGGCACTCGGCCGTAGATCTCCCGATCGAAATCCTCGACGATTTCAGCGCGTCTCTGGCTCCACCACATCTTTGCGTTAGTGACTCTTCTACCGCTCTTGAGCGTCAGCGGATCGGGTAGGTTTGGATAGGGATTCGCCCTTGACTCATCATAATTTGCGGCGTTGGGAGCTTGGGGGTTATTGCCGTTCACGCCGGGTCGCAGGGATTTGATGCGCAGAAGATCGAGCACTCTCTGGTGATCCTGCTGCGCGGTCATGACAACAGGGGGCTCAAGCGCACTCTTGTCTTGCGCGCCTGTATCCCAACCACGCGCGACGGGTCCGATGATTAAGCCAACAAGCGCGAAGCTAACTGCCCATCGAATCAAACGTGTAATGGTCATCACGACCCTTTTTAGCCGCCGCCCTCCGACGCTTTGCGGCCGGCTGCTGCAGACTCACACTGAAAGAGAACCACCCGGTCTGAAGGATTGCGCCATAGATCAGCCGTCCTACCATATCGCGTTTGGGACCGCTGTCAAGAACGTTGTTGTCGCCTTCACAAGAACGTCACGAGAGGTTTTGGCAATCGAAGACCTCACGACTCGCCAATGTACGGAATTAGACTCGCTCGGTAGCTCGCGGAAAACCGACGTCATGCCGAGGCGCAAAATACCCACTTCGTGAGAAGTGGGTAGCGGGTTGGTGCTTAGGAGGCTGCAACATCAATAACCCACTTCTCACGAAGCGGGTATGCGGGTCGGGCGCTCCGTGGAGTGAGTCGTAGGCTAGAGTTGCGAAACTCCGACGATCAGCCGCTTTGGCCCGCCTGCTTGACTTGCCTTCAATGTCTAAGGTAGTACCTACTCTCGTTGGTGCAAAATCGCCAACGGAGTAGTCAGTGTCTTGCGCACAAGACCAAAGAAAGGACGTTGAGTGCACCAATCAAAACCGCCCTACCCAGCGATCGCCCTGGCTCTCCTGTCCCTTTTGCTTTGGAGACAGGACTCGACTGCAATGGTAAAACCTGAGATCAAGAAGCAGGCCTTTGGTATGACCCAAAACCACGAGGCGGTGGAACTGTACACTCTGACCAATGCGAACGGCCTCGAGGCCCGCATAATGACCTACGGCGGAACCGTGGTTTCGCTAAAGGTTCCGGACCGTGACGGCAAGCTCGCCGATGTCGTGCTCGGCTACGCGAGTCTTGACGACTATCTGAAAGAGAGCCCGTATTTTGGCGCGATAATAGGGCGCTACGGCAACCGGATCGGAAAAGGACAGTTCTCCCTGAACCGCAAGCAATACACGCTTCCGAAAAACAACGGCGAGAATACCCTGCACGGCGGGAATAAGGGTTTCGACAAAGTGGTGTGGAAGGCGAGGGAGGTCAAGACCAGGGACGGCGTCAGCCTGTCGCTTTCCTATCTGAGCAAAGACGGCGAGGAGGGTTTCCCGGGAAACCTGTCGGTCACCGTTGTATATACGCTTACGAACAGCAACGAACTGAGGATCGACTACTCGGCAACTACCGACAAGGCTACCGTAGTTAATCTCACCAATCATTCTTATTTCAATCTCGCCGGCGAGGGCAGCATTCTAAAGCACGAATTGATGATCGACGCGAAACAGTTCACGCCCGTAGACTCCGGCTTGATACCGACCGGCGAGCTGCGCAACGTCGAAGGCACGCCTATGGACTTTACAAAGTCAACGGTCATAGGCGAGAGAATCGGTGGGCAGGATGAGCAACTGATATTTGGCAAAGGTTACGATCATAACTGGGTGCTCAACAGCAAAACCGGCAAGCTCGCGCTCGCGGCGAGAGTTTACGAGCCGGCCAGCGGCCGGGTGATGGAAATCTACACGACGGAACCCGGTTTGCAGTTCTACAGCGGGAATTTTTTGGATGGCAGCATCACCGGAAAAGGGGGGCAGGTTTATCAACAACGATACGGCTTGTGTCTGGAGACACAGCATTTCCCCGACTCGCCCAATAAGCCCGCATTTCCGACAACGGTCCTGAAGCCGGGTCAGAGGTACAAGACCACCACGGTATACAAATTCTCCGCGAAGTAGGTGCTGGAGTGGTCGACGCGGGCGGTATATTATGACCTGGGAACAGCGCTGGCATCCTCTACGCAACGAATGGATCATCGTCGCCGCGCACCGTCAGGATCGCCCCTGGATCGGCGAGACAGTCAACCACGAGCAGGCGGAGGTGCCCGCCTATCACCCCGACTGCTACTTCTGCCCGGGAAACACTCGAATCAGCGGCAAGCAAAACGATAACTACACCGCCACCTTTGTCTTCGATAACGATCATCCCTGCGTCGGTTCGGATGCGCCGCGGAAACTCGAAACTCCAGTGGGGATATTCCAGAACTCTCCGGCGACCGGAATCGCCAGGGTGGTTTGCTATAGCCCGCTTCACAACCTGACCCTCGCCGAACTCGACGTATCCGACATCGAGAAACTGCTCGTCGTGTGGCAACAGCAGTACATTGAACTCGGCAGCCATGACGGCATCAACCACGTTTTGATCTTCGAGAATAAGGGGGACGTGGTAGGCGTATCGAATCCTCATCCGCACTGCCAGATCTACGCCACCAACTTCGCCTTCAAGACCATTGAGACCGAGGCGCGGGTGTCGCAAAGCCATCTGGCTGAGACCGGACGCGTGTTGTTTCAAGACATACTCGAATCCGAGCGAGTCGACGGTCGCCGGATCATATTCGAGAATGAAACGGCGATAGTGTTCCTTCCATATTTCGCCCGCTACGCCTACGAGACATACATCGCCCCAAGGCAAACCCACGCCAGTATTGCAACGCTCGCGCCTGAGGAAGTGAAAGGCTTTGCGCAAGCTTTGAAGATACTTCTGGTGAAGCTCGACAATCTGTGGCGGATGTCGTTTCCGTACGTGCTCGCGTTGCACCAGGCGCCAACGGACGGCGAGAACTATGACGGATTCCATTTTCACATCGAGATCCATCCGCCTCTGAGACGGCCAAACCTGCTGAAATACCTCGCTGGTCCTGAAATCGGCGGAGGGAATTTTTTGAGCGATACGGCTCCCGAGGAGAAGGCCGGCGAGTTGCGGGACCAGTCTGACATCCATTACAAGAGTGTCTGAAGGTCCGACAAACTGAAGTTTATCGGACACCGGGCGGTGTTTCCATGAGCAACGAATCAATCACCGGCATTTCCACATTGCTCGCTCCGCTTCGGCGGCTGCACGAGCGGGTGCGCGATTCGGTCATCGCGGCTTGCGAGCAGGCCGCGTTGGAAGACCTCTCTCGCGTCGATGATGACGCGGCCGAGGGCGACACCATCTACGCCATCGACCGCGTCAGCGAAAACATGCTGGTCGACTTGTTTGAGAGCGAGATCGCGCCTGTTGCTCCCGTGATTCTGATCGGCGAAGGATTGGCCGGCGGTCAGGTTGTCCTGCCACGCGGAGCGAGCGCAGCGCACGCGGTCTGGCGAGTGATCGTCGATCCCATCGACGGGACCCGCGAACTGATGTACCAGAAGCGAAGCGCGTGGATACTGACCGGTGTGGCACCCAATCGCGGGGACGAAACCAACCTGCAGGATATTGTCCTCGCCGTGCAGACTGAGATCCCGACGCTCAAGCAACATCTCTGCGATACGCTGTGGGCTTTCCGCGGAGCGGGTGCGCACGCGGAACGCTATGATCGCCTGAGTGGCGAACGCAAACCGGTTCGATTTACGCCTTCGACGGCGACGAGCATCCGGCATGGGTTTGCTTCCGTGTCGCGTTTCTTCCCCGGCGCGCGCGAAGAGCTCGCCGCGATCGACGAAGAAATAGTGCGAGGCGCGCTGGGAGAGGTTGAGCGCGGCAAAGCGCATTGTTTCGAAGATCAATATCTTTCGAGTGGCGGGCAGCTCTTCGAGCTGATTTCCGGGCACGATCGATTCATCGCTGATCTGCGGCCTCTGATGGAACAGCTGTTGAGCCAACGAGGATCGGCTCTCGGCATATGTTGCCATCCTTACGATATGTGCACGGAGATGATCGCGCGAGAGATGGGAGTCATCGTAACTGACCTCAGGGGAGAGCCCTTGCGCGTGCCGCTCGATGTGGAGACAAATATCGGATGGGCGGGCTACGCGAATAGACACATTCAAAGGGAGATCGAACCGCTTCTGCAACGAGCGCTCGCGAGTCGCGGATTGCTGGATACCGATCTGAGCTGATGAAAAAAGAACTCGGTATATTCATCCTTCTGGTAGTTCTTTGTATCGTCGTTTCGATTCTGAATCCGCGCTTTCTCGCCGGGGCCAATCTGCAAAACATGTCGCGGCTGATCGGTGCTTACGGCGTATTTAGCATCGGCATCGGAATCGTAATAATCACCGGTGGCATAGACTTGTCGGTCGGATCGGTCTTCGCGCTGCTTGGGGTGTTGTTGTCGATGATGCTGACGGAGTGGGGTTGGGCGGCCGCGCTGGCAGTGCCGGTCGTCGTAGGAATCGCGATGGGGCTTGGGTTAATGCACGGCCTCCTGATCACGCGGTTGAGCTTGCAGCCTTTTATCGTCACTCTCTGCGGATTGCTCTTTTATCGAGGGCTCGCGCGGTTTATTGCCAACGACGAAACAAAAGGCTTTGGGAGCGCCGCCGGGTTTGAGGGTCTGCGCGATCTAGCGACTGGCAGCGTTATTGGAATCCCGACTCCGTTCGTGCTCCTGATATTCATCAGCGTTGTGATGTGGGTGGTGTTGCATCGTTCGGTTTATGGCCGATACCTTTTCGCCGTTGGCCGGAATGAAGAAGCGGCACGCTACTCAGGCATAAACTCTCGTCGCATAGTCACCGGCGCTTATGTCATCTCGGGAGCGTTGGCAGGGCTGGCGGCAATAATCTTCGCTTTCTACACCAACTCGATCTCGCCCTCGTCGCACGGCAATTTCTTTGAGTTGTACGGGATCGCCGCGGCCGTGCTTGGTGGTTGCAGCCTGCGCGGGGGCGAGGGTTCGATCATCGGCATTCTGATCGGCGTGGCGCTTCTTCAGGTTCTGCAGAACCTGGTCAATCTTCTGGGCGTCCCGTCGTCGCTCAACTTCGCGGTGATGGGTTTCGTGATTCTACTTGGCGTGATCGGCGACCAGATGCTCAAACAGCGGGCAGCAAAGACAAGGCTCGTCGTTTCAGAGGCGGAATCCGTTCCAACCCCCGGTCAGTCCATATAGACACCAATGTATCGGATCGTACACGACACATCGCACATCCTCCCGGACACGGCGGTTTTTATGGAAACGCTCAACACGCTTGGGAAGCATGCGAGGCCCGAGGTCCGCGGGCTCTTCGATCCCGCACGCGAGCTGACAGTCTCGCGCGCGCCCGGCAGGCTGGACGTGATGGGTGGCATCGCCGATTATTCCGGCTCGCTGGTGCTGGAGATGCCTATTCAAGAGGCGACCTTTGCGGCCTTGCGGCGGGATACGTCGCGCGTCTTGCGCATAGTCAGCTTGTCGGAAGACCCGCAACGCGAGATGTTTTTCGAGATGCCGCTAGCGGATTTCGAAAGCGAAGGCCGCCCGATCGATTACGAATCGGCCCGCCGGCTGTTTCAGCCAGACGCGCCGCACAACTGGGCCGCATATGTTGCCGGTGTATTTCTGGTGCTGATGCGCGAGCGAAACATCGTGTTTCAGGAGGGCGCTCGAATACTCATCGACTCGCGAGTCCCGGAAGGCAAGGGGGTAAGTTCGTCGGCCGCGCTGGAGATCGCCGCAATGCAGGCGGTCGTCGCCGCTTACGGCATTGACATGAAGCCGCGCGAAATGGCGATTCTCTGCCAGAAGGTTGAAAACCTGGTCGCCGGCGCGCCTTGTGGGGTAATGGATCAAATGACAGCCGCTTGCGGCGAGCAGGGACGCCTTCTCGCGCTGCTCTGTCAGCCGGCGGAGCTTGTGGAGACAATCCCCATTCCGGATCAGATCGCGATCTGGGGATTGGACTCAGGCGTTCGTCATTCGGTCGGCGGCGCGAGCTACGGAGATGTGCGAGTGGGCGCATTCATGGGCTATCGAATTATAGCCGAGATGTCTGGTTTTGAGATTCGGCGCGGTGCGCAGACCGGGACGGTTCACATTTGCGACCCGCATTGGCACGGGTATCTGGCTAACCTGTCGCCGGGTGAATTCGAGCGAGATTTCGCGGCCCGGCTGCCGGAACGGATCGGCGGGGCGGAGTTTCTGTCGAGCTTTAGCGGGACTACAGATCCGGTCGCTGGAATCAATCCTGAGGCCAGCTATGCCGTCCGAGTTCCAACGGCCCACCCGGTTTATGAGAACGATCGCGTGAGACGGTTTGCGGAATTGATGAGCGAGGGCACCGCGAGCTCGATACGAACCGCAGAAGGCCCAGAGAAATCGCGGAGGAGCCAACAGCGATTGGAGTTAATGGGTGAGTTGATGTATCAATCACACGCAAGCTATTCGGCTTGCGGGCTGGGGACAAACGAGACGGACTTGCTTGTCCGGCTGGTGCGCGACTGTGGCACAGGGAACGGTTTGTATGGCGCCAGAATCACGGGCGGCGGCAGCGGAGGAACAGTTGCTGTCATCGGGCATCGCGATTCAGGTGAGGCGATAGCAAATGTAGCCCATCGGTATGCTGAACAGACGGGCTATCAGCCGTATGTTTTCTCGGGCTCTTCAGACGGCAGCGCTGCGTTTGGAGCTTTGAAATTGACCTCCTCCAAACTTTAGTTTGTCGAGGGGTCGCTCGTGGATTGCGGATCAGGCCGCGCTAGAATATCCACACGACAAACTGAAGTTTGTCGGACATCCCACAGGAGGAAGATCATGCGATTTTTCCGGATTACGCTCTCGTGTCTCATAGTTGTTGCAGTCTTAATGTCGCCTGCCTGTTCACGCGGACCCGGAAGCAAATTCAAGGTCGCTTTTGTAACCAACAATGCTGCCGACTTCTGGACCATCGCCCGCAAAGGGTGCGAGCAGGCAGAAAAGGAACTACCCAACGTAGAAGTCGAATTCAAGATCCCATCGGACGGCACGGCGGCGGAGCAACGGCGCATAGTCGATGACCTCATGGCAAAAGGCGTGTCGGGCATCGCCATCAGTCCAGTAGATCCGAGCAATCAAACCCAGATGATCAATGATCTCGCCAAACGAATCCTGGTCATCACCCAGGATAGCGATGCTCCGGGAAGCGATCGCGCTTGCTATCTCGGGACGGACAATCAAGCCGCAGGCCGGCAGGCGGGTGAGTTGATCAAACAAGCGCTCCCCCATGGAGGCAAGATCATGGTCTTTGTCGGGAAGATGGACGCCGAGAACGCCCAGGCGCGCTTCAAGGGGATAAAGGATGCGCTTGAAGGATCCAAGGTCGAGATCATCGACGTGCGCACCGACGATACAGACACCGTGCGCGCCAAGGCCAACGCCGCTGACACTCTGGTCAAGTATCCCGATATTGCCGCAATGGTCGGGCTGTGGAATTACAACGGCCCGGCAATACTCAATGCGGTAAAGGATGCCGGCAAGACAGGTCAGGTCAAGATCATTTGTTTCGACGAAGACGATGCGACGCTTGCCGGGGTAAAAGAAGGCTCAATCTTCGCGACCGTCGTTCAGCAGCCCTACGAGTTCGGCTATCAGTCCGTGCAACTGATGGCAAGGGTCCTCGGCGGGGATCGCTCGGGGATCCCGGGAGATAAGCTCAAAATAATTCCGACGCTGATCATCAATCGCGACAACGTAGAGGAGTTCACGAAGAAGATAAACCAGCTCCGTGGAAGAAACTGACATATTTATTAATTGTTATTTGCTATTTGCTATTTGATATTGGAAGAGTTCGCCCTGAGCAAATGGAAAATGGAAAATGGAAAATGGAAAATGGAATGAGCAATCCTCTTCTCCAAATGCAGGCGATCTGTAAGCGTTTTCCTGGAGTCGTTGCGCTCGACAACGTTGATCTCGAAGTTTATCCCGGTGAGATCGTGGCGCTCGCCGGCGAAAACGGCGCCGGCAAATCGACGCTTATGAATATTCTTGGCGGTATTCATCGCCCCGATGCAGGCTCACTCCGAATCGACGGAAATGAAATAGTCATTCACTCAGTCGCGGACGCGATCGGCAGAGGCATCGGATTTATTCATCAGGAGCTGAATGTTCTCGACAACCTCGATATAGCCGAGAATGTCTTTCTTGGGCGGGAACCTGTCTGGGCAGGACCGCTACGGCTGATCGATCGAAACAAGATTCACGAGCAGGCCGACGTACACTTGAACCGGTTGGGTTTGAATATCTCGAGTCGAACTCCGGTCAAAGATCTTTCCATCGCCCAGCAGCAGATGGTTGAAATCGCGAAAGCGCTTTCGCTAAACGCGCGCATCCTGATCATGGATGAACCGACCTCGTGTCTGACGCTGACCGAGACCGAGCGTCTGTTTGATGTCGCCAGGGAACTGAAGGCCCAGGGCGTGAGCATTATTTACATCACTCACCGCCTTGCGGAGATTGCCAACCTCGCCGATCGCGTCGTGGTCCTGCGCGACGGGCGCAACGCCGGCGCGCTGGCCGGCGATCAGATCACCCACGATCGTATAGTCAAGCTTATGGTAGGCCGTGACCTGAACCGTTCTCACGCGCGCGTCGCCGCATCGGGAGAGACCGGATATCTTCGAGTGCTCAATCTGCGGACCCGGAGGTATCCAAAACACGCGATCTCGTTCGAGGTAGCCCATGGCGAGATTCTGGGAATCGCGGGACTGATCGGCGCTGGGAGATCCGAAGTTGCCCAGGCCATCTTTGGAGTTGAGACTGCACTTGAAGGAGCAATCCTGCTGGACGACAGACCGATCGACATCTTGTCGGCGCGAGATGCAATCGCCAACGGAATTTACCTTGTCTCGGAGGATCGCAGAAAGACAGGGTTGATTTTGGAGATGCCCATTCGGGCGAACGTCACGCTGCCTGCTATGTCCAGATATGCAGCGGCGGGGTTGATCGACCGGGTCGCCGAGCGCACGGTTGCTCGGGATATGTGCGGCACATTGAACATAAAGGCGCCGTCTATTGAAACGGCGGCAGCGAATCTGAGCGGCGGCAATCAGCAAAAAGTGGTGCTGGCGAAATGGCTGTCACTGAACCCGAAGGTTCTGATCTTCGACGAACCGACGCGCGGGATCGACGTCGGCTCAAAGGCGGAGATCTACGAACTGATGCGACGACTCGCTGAGAGCGGGGTTGCCATCATCATGATCAGCAGCGACATGGAAGAGGTCCTTGGAGAAAGCGACAGAGTAGTTGTGATGCACGAAGGCGCTATCGCCGGAATCCTCGAGATTAACGAGTGCAGCGAAGAAGCGATCATGCGCCTTGCGGTGGGGCACAAGATCAACTAAGGATAGATTGCGCTCTCGTCTGGAATGGGATGGAAATGAGAATGTTTGCACCACTGCTTGTCGCCGCAGTTTGGGTCTCTCCTTTTGTGAATGCTCGTCCGGCAGGCGCTTCGGGTCAGGCATCGAGAAAAGCATCCGAAGCCGCGAGACAGCTTTATGATATGGCTGGACGGGGAGATATCGAAGGGATTGAGACGTTGATTTTGTTTCCTCGTGGTGCAACCAACCTCGACATCACCATGTTCAAGATGTCGCTGGAAGGAATCACTCAGGATTTGAAACGTTGCGGCGGCATCAGGTCTTTCACCGTCTTGAGCGAAGACGTCGCTGGTGGTCAATCCGAAGTCGTTTTTGAATACGTTCTTGGCGATGGAACAACCGCCAAAACCAAGCTCAGCTTCGTCTATGATGCAGATAAGTGGAAGATACCGATAGACCCGGCTCAATCGATCTCACTCCCCCAGGAGATCGGCGCGATCATTTTAGTTAGAGAGATCGCAAACGCTCAGATCATCTATTCTGTAACCAAGGGCGCTGGTAAATTCACGGATCTTGCGACGCTGGGCAGAGAGCGGCTGATCGATCCGGGTTTGGCCACCGGTGAGAAACAAGGCTATCTTTTTTCCTCAAAGGCGTTGCTCGGAAACAATCGCCAGGCGATGTTCGATACAACGGCACGCCCGAAGCACCCCGATTTTTTGGGTATGTGGAATCGATCCTTTTATTGCAATGAGTCCGCGGTTGTCTACGAAGCTCGAGGTGGAAAGCCTCCAACCGCGACCGTGTCAAACCGAGTGCCCGCGGACGGCTCCGCGATCGATCGCTAGGAGTGTCCGACAAACTGAAGTTTGTCGGACTTTTTCTTAGGAGTGAAATATGCTCACAACGCGAAGAAGGTTTCTAGCCGGGGCTGCTGCCTCCACCACAGCCCCGCTTTGGCTGCGCAGCCGTGCCCTGTCGTTTCAAACAACCGAAGCGGACCGGATCAAAGCGCGCCCATTTGATCTCAAGCAGGTTCGGCTTCGACGAGGACCGTTTCTCGACGCCGCCGAAATCAACCGCAGGTACATGGCCAGCCTCGATCCCGACAGCCTGCTGCACATGTTTCGCGTCACTGCCGGACTGCCGTCCTCAGCAAAACCGCTCGGAGGCTGGGAGCAACCAGAGAACGAGTTGCGTGGTCATTTCACCGGTCATTATTTGTCTGCCTGCGCGTTCATCAACGCCAGCCTCGGCGACGACTCATTCAAGACAAGGGGTAATCAGTTGGTGGCTGAATTGGCGAGGTGCCAGAAGGCGCTTGGTAACGGCTATCTCAGCGCGTTTCCGGAAACCTTTTTTGATCGGCTGCGAGCCGGCACAAACGTCTGGGCTCCCTTTTACACCCTTCACAAGATCATGGCGGGCCTCCTCGATATGCACACCTACTGTGGTAACGAACAGGCCCTCGATGTCTTGAAAGGGATGGCGAACTGGACGCGCCGATGGGTTGATCCGCTCGGCGAAGCGCACATGGCTCGAGTGCTCGAACGAGAATACGGGGGGATGAACGATGTGTTATACAACCTCTCCGACGTTACCGGCGACAGAGGCTACCGTCGACTTGCGGGTCGTTTCGATCACGAACGACTCTTTGCTCCGCTTGCCGAGGGCCGCGACGAGTTAAAGGGACTTCACGTCAACACCCAGATCCCGAAAATAATCGGAGCCGCGCGCCGCTACGAGCTCACCGGCGACACGCGATTCCGTGACATCGCCGATTACTTCTGGCGAGAGGTAACCGGCAAACGATGTTACTGCACCGGCGGGACCAGTAACGGCGAAGGATGGAATTCAGCGCCCGGCAAGCTGGCCGGTGAGTTGAGCGGCTATACGCAGGAGTGTTGCTGCACTTACAACATGCTCAAGCTCACTCGTCATATGTTCGGCTGGACCGCTGATCCGCGAATTGCCGATTACTACGAACGCGCGTTGTTTAACGGCATTCTTGGCACCCAGCATCCCGATGACGGAATGACGCTCTACTATGTTTCGCTCGCTTCCGGGTACTGGAAGCTGTTTGGCCTGCCGCTGGACGCCTTCTGGTGCTGCACCGGGAGCGGAGTCGAGTCATTCTCGAAACTCGGCGACAGCATCTATTTTCATGATGATGACGGCGTGTATGTGAATCTGTTTATCGCGTCGGAAGTCGAGTGGCCCGAGAAGGGCCTCAAGATAACCCAGGAAACAACCTTTCCCGAGACCGACACAACCACAATCAGCTTGAGTTGCAAGACGCCGGTGCGAATGCCGCTTCGAATTCGAGTGCCTTATTGGGCGACGCGTGGAGGAACGGTAAAGCTAAACGGTCGGGAGCTTGAGAGCTTCGCCGAACCGAGCAGCTATTTTGTGTTGAATCGCACCTGGAAGGACGGCGATAAGGTTGAAGTCACTTTGCCGATGAGCTTGCACGTAAACGCGATGCCTGACGACTCAACGATACAAGCAGCGATGTACGGGCCGCTGGTTCTGACCGGAAGGCTCGGGACGGAAGGCCTGACCAAGGAAATCCTCCGCGCTGAACCGACCAAGATCCGCCAGGTCCCGGAGTACAAAGGCAAGCCCGTGGCCGCACCCGAATTCAAGACCAAATCGTCGGACATTCGCGAGTGCATCGAGCCGGTCGCCGGGCGTTCGCTTGAGTTTCAAACGGTCGGCCAGGCTCAGAACATCGCGCTGGTGCCGTTCTATAAGTTGTTAGATGAGCGCTACGGGATTTATTGGAAGGTGACGCGAACCTAAAGGGAGAGCCCCTGAGACGAGGGCTCTCCAGAGGTTTTGATCAAACGAGAGTTTCATGCCGGAATAGCACAGCATTTCGATGTGCTGTTCGCGAATCGCTATCAACCGTTACTGCTGAGCCGCGAGTGACGCCCTGCGCGTTAACACGTACGCGCGAATCGCATCGACCTGCTCCGAAGTGAGCCACCTCTTAAGCGAAGGCATTCCCATCCCCTGATACTTCCCTTCCAACACAATTTCGCGATACTTGTCGAAGGTCGCCGGGTGGGAGTAACGGAGATCGGGGGTCGCCCCTCCGCCGCCCACGCCGAACCCGTGACAGACTCCACACCACTGGGCGAACAGATTCGAGCCCGCGTCGATTGTCTCTTGCGAAGCCGTCACACCGATCGGAGTGACAACCCGTTTCTGCGCGGTGACTTCGGGCAGCGGTTGCTTTCCGTTCAGCATGAAGGTCAGCAGCCTCCCTGCCGCCGGCTCTGCGCCCTTTCCGTCGCCGCCGCTCAGGGCATATGCGCCGCCCCAGCCCGACATGATAGAAACGTATTGCACGCCGTCAACCTCATACGTCACCGGCGAAGCGATGATGCTGGTTCCGATCGACGCCTCCCAGAGTTTCTCGCCCTTGTCAGCACTGTAAGCTACAAATCTCCCGTCGGATGTCCCCTGGAAAACCAGGTTGCCGGCGGTTGTGAGCGTGCCGCCGTTCCAGATGTTATTGTACGGAACACGCCAACGCTCCTTTTGATTCACCGGGTCCCACGCCAACAGAAACCCCGGCATCAACGGCGCCGGTTCCTTGAAGAGCGTGAAGTCAATTCCCAGGTTCCAGGTGCCGGGTTTGTATTCAAACTTCTGGTCCGGAGCGTAGATGAACATCGTGTCCTGCGCCGGTATGTAGACAAGCCCCGTCTGCGGATTAAAGGACATCGGCTGCCAGTTGTGACCTCCAAGCGGGCTAGGTTTCACCAGCGCCGCGGTGTCGGTGTAACGCACGCCCGGCATCTCGATCGGACGACCGGTCTTTTTATCAACCTCTTTCGCCCAGGAGATCGGGACGTACGGCTGAGCTGAGAGCAACTCACCGCTGGCTCGATCCAGCACATAGAAGAATCCGTTCTTTGGCGCCTGCATCAACACTTTGCGCTTGCGTCCGCCGATTTCCAGATCCGCAAGGATGATGTGCTGCGTCGCGGTGTAGTCCCACGCCTCACCCGGAGTAGTCTGGTAATACCAAACGAGGTCGCCGGTATCGGGCCGGAGCGCGAGGATCGACGACAGGTAGAGATTGTCCCCGCCGCCGGGACTGCGAATCTCGCGGTTCCACGGCGAGCCGTTGCCCGTTCCGACGTACAAGAGATCAAGCTCAGGATCATATGCCAGCGAATCCCAAACCGTGCCGCCCCCGCCGATCTTCCACCACTCGCCCTTCCAGGTCTTCGCCGCGCGTTCCATCGCCGGCGACTCGAACGGCTTCGAAGGATCGCCGGGCACGGTGTAGAAGCGCCAGGCGAGCTTGCCGGTAACGGCGTCATATGCGGAAAGGTATCCGCGCACTCCATACTCAGCGCCGCCGTTCCCGATCAGCACCTTGCCTTTCACCACCCGGGGCGCCGCGGTGATTGTATAAGGCCTCGTTTGATCGACGGTGACGACTTGCCAGATCAACTTGCCGCTGTCAGCATCGAGCGCGGCCAGTCTCCCGTCGATCGTTCCGACGTAGACCCTGCCTTTGTAGACGGCCACGCCTCGATTGACCACATCGCAGCAAGCCCGCTGACCAAACCGCCGCGGAACCTGCGGATCCCATCTCCAGAGCTGTTTGCCGGTGCGAGCATCAACGGCGAACACCACACTCCAGCTTCCGGTGGTATACATCACACCGTCTACGATGATCGGTGTCGCTTCGAGACCTCGTGTCGTATCTGTGTCAAAAGACCAGGCTAACCCCAGGTTTTTGACGGTCGATGCGTCAATTCGCTTGAGCGGGGAGAAGCGAGCTTCGGAGTAGGTCCGTCCGTGGGTTATCCAGTCACCGGGTCGCGCGTCCGCATTGCGCAGGGCGGCATCATCAATTGCTGTTGAGGCTTTCGATTTTTTCGCCCGAGAATTCTTTTGCGCCTCCGGAGCCTGAAGATAGACCGTGCAACAGCAGAGCAGCATCAGCAGGAGAAGCCTGATTCTTCGCGTCATACTTACCTCACAGTTAAGCCCGGGAACGAGACGTTTCTATTTTCTATTTTCTATTTTCTATTTGAGATTTGAGATTTGCGGTCAAACGCGGCTCGACCAATGAAAATCACAAATCGCAAATAATAAATAGAAAATATATTACGGTTGCAGCTTATTCCTCACCGGGAACGGCGGCCGCTGTGGTTGCCTCGGCGGATTCTTTTTCAACTCCTCCATCACCACTTGAATCGCCTTCTCCAGTTGGGGGTCGCGACCATTGATGACATCGGCGGGCGTCTGCTCGACCTCGATGTCCGGTGGTACGCCTACGTTCTCGACTACCCATCCTTCTTCGGGAGTCCAGATCGCAAAATTAGGCGCCGTTATCCCACCTCCATCCATCAATACCGGGAAGCCCAGTATTCCAACCAGCCCGCCCCAGGTACGCTTGCCGACTAGTTTTCCAAGGCCGAACTTACGCCACATCCAGGGCAGGTAGTCGCCCCCCGATCCGGCGGTTTCGTCTATCAACATGACCTTCGGACCCTGTATCGAAGCCGCCGGGTTCTTGAGATCCGCGCCGTAGCGCATCGCCCAATACGACGCCAGAGGACGGCGAAGAATATCAATATAGTAATCCGCCGCCTGGCCGCCCCCGTTGAAGCGTTCGTCTACAATGATCGCCTCTTTGTATGACTGGGGATAGAAATATCGCTTGAAGTAGTCATGGCCCTGGTTGGCTGTGTTCGGGACGTAAACATAAGCAACGCGGCCGCCGGTTGCTTCGTCGACCTTCTTCAGATTTCCTTCTACCCAGTCGCGATTGCGAAGCGCCGCCTCGTTGGGAATGGGCACCACCTGAACGGTTCGCGAACCCGAACCATCGGGATTGGGACCTACTGTGATTTCGATGATCTTGCCTGAGGTATTCTCAAACAAGCTGTAGAGATTCGCCGGTGGCTGCAGATCCTGACCGCGCACACTCAACAGGTATTCCCCGGCTTTCACGTTGACTCCTGGTTCAGTCAGCGGTGAACGGAGCTGCGGATTCCAGTTCAAACCGCCGTAGACCTTTTTGAATCGGTAACGCCCGTTCTCTACGGAATAGTCCGCCCCCAGCAACCCACCGGGAACATTCTTTGGCTGATACAGGAAATCGCCGCCGCCGACGCGGTGATGACCGACGGCCAGTTCGCTGCACATCCACTGGATGACGCGATTCAGATCTGCGCGTGTCGCCAGATGCGGCAGGAACACGGCGTACTTTTGACGCGCCGCATTCCAATCGACGCCGTGCATATTCGTCGCGTAGAAGTAGTCTCGATTGATGCGCCAGGCTTCGTTGAATATTTGCGTCCACTCGGCGCGCGGGTCGATGCGCACTTCGATTTCGTCGACGTTGATCTTGCCCTGGCCGGGCTGCGGCTTTGGAGTGACCGAGACTATCGCCCAGACGTTGTTGCCGGTATACAGAATCTTCTTCCGGTCGGCGGAGACCAGGTAGTCCCTTACTCCCGGGATAAACACCTCATCCTTGCGTTTGTTGAGATCGTATTGGTGAAGCGAAGACCTCTCGGGGCCGCCGGGAATGCCGTCTGTTTGCGGGCTGTCGATGTAATAGAACTGACCGGCTGCGCCCGCCGCCAGTTCGTGGTAATTGCCTGGCGGAATCGGAAGCGCGAGTATCCGATTCTCGATCCCCTCGAAGTCAATCGAGAAAGGCTCGGGAGCGGTTTTGGGTGGCGGCTCTTTTGGCTTTTCATCCTTCTGCACACCTTTCTCTTCGTCGCTCTCTTTTGCGAGCGGGTTGGGAAGGTTGTTGCGAAGCACGGCGAGATAAAGCGACTGTGTGACGCGCATATCGGCGTTGGACATCGCAAACCAGTCTTTTACAGGTCCGGCGTCGGTGGACCCGAAGAAGTAGAGATATTTTCCGCTATCGTCGAACACCGGTTCGCTGACTTCGCTTAACCCGTCGGTGATCTGAAACGATTTGTCCTGGTCGAGTGAATAAACATGAACGGCTTGAATGTAAGCCTTGGTGTTCAACGTGTAGGCGATCCACTTGGAGTCGGGCGACCAGACGTGATGTATCGTCTTCGCGCGGGAGGGGCCGTATTGATACTCCGATGCGATCTTTTTCGACACGCCAGTTTTTAGATCGAGCCAGAAGAGGCTCCAGGAGTTGTCCGCGTAGGAAATTCTCTGGCTGTCGGGCGACCACTCGGGAACATCATAAAACCCCGCGCCGGTGACTTTGATTTTACGGACATCTCCTTTGCCGTCCTGGCTGCGAATGTGCAGCTCATATTCGCCCGACTCGTCTGAAAAGTAGGCAATCGACTTGCCGTCGGGCGACCAGACGGGAGAGCGCTCGTTTGCGCCGGGCGTATTGGTGAGGTTGCGGGAATCGCCTTTCTCAGCAGGCACGGTGATGATCTCACCCCGAAACTCGAACACCGCGCGGGCGCCGGTCGGCGAGATCGAGGCGTCCCGAATATAGCGCGCGCCTTTTACAAATCGCGTCCGCGTTTCTACCAGATCTGCGGACACACCGATCGTGACCTTTGTTGACCGCGATGACTTCGGGTCAAAGATGTGAAGATAGCCGGCCTGCTCGTAAACTATCTGGCCCCCGCCCGCGGATGCCCCCATTACCGGAAAGTCCTTGTGATCGGTGAGCTGTTTTATCGCCTTCGACTTCAGGTTGTATGAGAACAGGTTGAATTCGCCGTTGCGATCCGAGCGGAAGTAGATCGTATCACCAATCCACATGGGATCGACGTCGTTTGAGCGGCCTTCGGCCTGCGGAAGCTTCTCGGCAGAGTTGTCACTAAACTTGAAGAGCCAGATTGTCGAGTTGAGGCCTCCGCGATAGTGCTTCCACTCATTGAACGCCTCGGATAGCGGGTTGTAGGCGAGCCTGGACCCATCGGGTGAATAGGTGGCCTCGGACGCATTTGGCAGCTTGAGAGGTTCTTCGATACCGCCTTTGACTGGAACGGTGAATAACTGGGTGTAGCGCCCGGTGAACACTGCGCGCGGCGAGGTGAACAGCACCGCTGATCCATCGGCAGTGAATCCCTGAACGATATCCGGGCCCGGATGCCACGTCAGTCGCGTAGGCACGCCACCGACGACCGGCACGACATACACATCCGCATTCCCGTCATACTGCGCCGTGAAGGCTATCAACGATCCGTCTGGTGAGAACGCAGGGTTGGCCTCGCCGCCCTCATCGGCGGTCAAACGCTTGACGTTTTTGCCGTCGAGGTCCGCCACCCATAGATCACCGGCGTAGGTGAATGCGATGTGATCTTTGCTGATCGCCGGGTGTGAGAGCAGCCGAGTATCGTTGATGTCCGCGCCCTGCGCCCACGCGGAGAGAGACAGGCAACTGAGTATTAGGAGTAGGAGTGCTGCGCGAATAGCGCATCTCCGAGCCTCAAAGATATCGATATGCATATTTCCTCCTTGTAGGAGAAGTCACTGCCGGCGAGGCATCGCCATCTCCGCCTCTTGGATCAGCAGTTTCATCACCACTGTGCCAGATGGCGCCGAGGATATCAGAAGGCTCGTTGCGACGACAACCAGAACCATCGCGGGAAAACGTAGCGTAGACTGTCCAGTCTGCGCCCTCCCCCAACCAGAACCATCCCGGGGAGAACGTAGCGTAGACTGTCCAGTCTGCGCCCTCCCCCAACCAGAACCATGCGCAGACTAGACAGTCTACGCTACCCCCAACCAGAACCATGCGCAGACTAGACAGTCTACGCTACTCCCACAGTCTCGTAAGAAGTGGGTATGCGCTTCACTCCCATTCCTCGTATAATTCACCCGCTCGCTGCTGACTTCAGCGGCGCGGGCTGACTCTCACACTCGAACAAATCCAAGGTGGTTATCACACGATGAACAGCACACCAGAAATAGGCCAAACAGTTCTCAACTTCATCGGCGGGAAATGGGAGCCTTCTGAGTCGGACAAATGGACTGACCGACACGATCCCGCCGATCAATCCATACTCGTTGCACGCGCTCCTGATTCCTCCGGCGAGGATGCTCGGCGGGCGATCGATGCAGCCAACGTCGCTGCTGCGGGCTGGGCCGCGTTGCCTGCGCCAAAGCGCGGCCGATTGCTGTTCGAGTGGCTCACGTGGATGGACGCGCACAGGGATGAACTCGCGAACTTGCTCACTCGCGAAGAAGGAAAAATCCTTCCGGAATCCATCGGAGAAGTGAAGCGCTCTATGGATATTCTCGAGTTCACTGCCGGTATGGGACGAAGGATGGCGGGACGGGTGTTTCCGACAGAAGAAGACGGAGTGTTTTGTTATTCGAGCTCCCAGCCGCTCGGGGTAGTTGGATTGATCAGCCCGTGGAATTTTCCGGTTGCGATACCGGTATGGAAGCTCGCCCCCGCTCTGGTCGCAGGCAACACCGCCGTGCTTAAACCTTCGCCGCTGACGCCGTTGACCGCGACCGCGCTGGTTCGAGGTCTCGAAGAAGCCGGTGTGCCGGCTGGAGTAGTGAACCTCGTGCACGGCGACAGCGCGCCTGGAATCGAATTGATCTCAAACGACATCGTGAAGGGTGTTTCGTTCACCGGCTCGACCAAAGTCGGGAAGATGATCGCTCGCGACGGCGGGGAACGGATGCTAAAGCTTCAGCTCGAGCTTGGCGGAAAGAATCCACAGATCGTGTTGGACGACGCCGATCTCGATCTGGCCGTGAACGGAGTTGTCGCCGGCGGCTTCGGTTCGACGGGGCAACGGTGCACTGCTACAAGCCGCGCGATTGTTACGGAGAAAGTCTACGACGATTTCTTGAGCCGCTTGATCGCACGCACTTCTTCGATTCGCATAGGACCAGGCATCGCGGCGGGAATCGAGATGGGGCCGCTCGTCGATTCGCGGGCGATGAACGGGGTCGCCCACTATGTCGGTGTCGGTGTGAATGAAGGCGGAAGGCTTTGCGCGGGCGGCGGGCCGCTGAAGGAAGACGGGCTCGAGCGCGGCCATTTCTTTGCTCCAACGATCATCGAAGCAAAACATGGAATGGAAATCACTCAGGAAGAGGTATTCGGTCCGTTGGTAGCCGTGATTCGAGTGAAAGATCTGGAAGAGGGGATCAAGATTGCGAACTCGGTGCGCTATGGTCTTGCGTCGACGATCTTCACCCGAGATGTGTCGAAGGTGTTTCGGTTCGCCGAGCGAGCCCAGGCCGGCATCGTCCATGTGAATCGCCCGGGGGTTGGCGGGTTCTCACACGTGCCTTTTGGGGGCATCAAGGACAGCGGCTTTGGTGGCCGCGAAGTCGGGGACGAAGTGATGAGCTTCTATACCGAGACCAAGGTTGTATATGTGAACTATATGTGACATGAGGTTTTGTGATGCCTTGTCTTTGTAGTCGATCAACGCAGATGATTTGGGTGAACGGGCGAATGACGACGTAAAACTACAAATCGCTTCAGAACCGGCGAGGTTCTCAGCGCGGTCCGGGAATCGATTTTTCAATCCGATCTCCTTGCTGCGAACAAGTCAACATCAATAGAAACAGAAATTAGCGGCTACTCCGGTTGATGCCGGGAGTAGGTCGCGGAGCGCGACGCCATTTCTACTTAAATGCGTGGGGTCGGCGGGCAAGGATAGCCTTATCTTTGAGGCGTGGTGAGCGGGAAAAGGGCCACCGGCAGTACATCCGTTCGTAGATTCCCGGTTGTGGACAACAAGTCGGAATAATTTCTGGATTGCGCTGATCAAATGTAGACGCGAACGGGAGGAGAATCATGGCAACAACCAGTGACGTAAGCCACCGCAGCGGGTCTCAACACCTGGGCATGGTTCGAGCAGTAGGGTCTGGCCGTTTATGGTGTGCGGGTTGCTCGAAACCAGCGATGATGGTTTCTGTTGATCAGGCGTCCGCTATGGCCAACGTTTCGGTCGAGGCTCTGCTTGATCGAATCACTGAGAGGCGCATGCACTCGGTCAGAATGCCGAACGGCGATGTGCTGCTATGTCTCGAGTCGTTCATTCTGTATTCAAATACGATCTCCGAGAGCAACTAGTGGGGTGTAACAAGGCCGACAGTGTCTTCGCTAACAATATCATTGTTACAAGAAACTAGAGCTCCAGGATGTCTGCCGGCGACCGAATGGTTCCGGCGATTGAACCCCCCCCGGGCCAATGGTACGAGCCGCGGAACTTCGCACCAGACGATCTCAGTCAACACAGACAATACTCAACAGAACACTATGGGCTCGCGGACCAGTGTCGCGGTTTCGGGTGATCATCGACAACCGGCCTCTGGCTCCCAAAGGGATAGTTACCGCGGTTCGTTGAGGTAGCTGTTGTTCGTTGCTGACACCCGACGATAAAACAATGTTGGTGACGGCTGAGGGCTTTTGTGGTAAATGTTTTCGCGATTATGGGCAGAATAGCGAAATGCCACAGTCGCGCGCACCCATCGGTTCTCCTATGCTTTCTGCTGATTCTTACATCTTCCAGCGCATATGCCGAGCGTCTGCCAGTCAAGACCTACACCTCGGCCGACGGGCTTGGCAGTGGCTTTCTCAATGATCTGAAGCGCGATTCCCGGGGATTTATGTGGTTCTGCACCCGGGATGGGTTGAGTCGTTTTGACGGAGCTCGTTTTGTGACCTATCGCGTCGGCAACAGAGGTGAACCGCCGAGCATCGAGGGCATCACCGAGACGCGGGACGGCTCGTATTGGATAACGACGACCGGGGGGCTCTATCGGTTCAAGCGCGACGCGGTGTCTCAGCCGAATGCGACAACCGGGAACCGCCCGACTTTGAACGCTGAGTTCATAAGTCCTTTTCGCGGGGGAGTGATCGAAGACCGCCTTGGAAATATATGGCTCGCCGGAGGCTCGCTTCTTCATCTGGAGGAGAAGGACGGCACGATTGCGTTTCAGAGCGTCAATCTGAACTTGCCGGTGCCGCCGAATAGGCGATCGGGCGTGATTTCGGTCATAGAAGCCGGGGACGGAAGCTTGTGGATTGATACAAGCGCGGGACTAGTGCGGCGATTGCCGGACGAGCGGTTGATTTTTTATCCCATCGAGACATTCGTGTCTACGGACGACAGAATGTGCTTTGTGGACGCGGAGGGGCGAGTCTGGTACGTGCTGGGGTTGGAGTTGTATGTGTTGAAGCCGGAGCCGCCCGAAGCACTGGCGAACCTCGGAGCGCTAACGGTGCGGCCTCTACATCCCACTTATGTCTTACCCGCAAAGACGGAAACGGAGATTCGGCTCCCGGAGAACCCCGGCGAGATTCTGGGCTTCACCGCTGGCGATTTTCTGGCCCAGGACCGTGGTCACAAGATCTATCAAACATCCGACAGGCACATTTGGTTGACGACTGCGAAAGAACTTATCGAGTTTGACGGGCGTGTCTTTCATCGCTTTACGATTGCTCAAGGGCTGCCGATAGGAATGTCGAAGATCGCTGAAGACTCCGGTGGAAACTTGTGGATCGCCGGACAGGCAGTACTGGTTCGCCTCGATCGGAAGGGTTTGCTCAGCTACGGTCAGCCGGATGGCTTTCACTCGGACTCCATTCAAGCGATTATCGAAGCAAAGGACGGAACGCTTTATTTTGCGGACAGAGACTACTATCTGACCCGCTTCGCCGGCAACACCATTGAAACGAAGCGGCTGCCGGTGCCGGCAAACGCCAAATCGCTGTGGACCTCGAAGTTCGCATTTCTGGACAGCAGGAACGAGTGGTGGATCTTGACCGATGAGAGACTCTATCGTTTCTCGGCCTCGAATTTCACCAAGCCTTTAGCGAGTTACACGAGCCGCGACGGGTTGAAAGCCGACGCGATGTTCCAGATTCATGAACGCAGGAACGGGGACATCTGGGTCAGCGTGCGGACGGATACTGAGACCAATGGTGTTGCGGTTTTCGATCGAGCCCTTAACAGATTTCACACATTCACTGAAGCGGAAGGATATCCACGCGGCAAATCGGTCTCGTCGTTCGCCGAAGACAACACCGGGAACTTGTGGTGTGGCTTTTACGAGGGCGGGCTCGTGCGCTACGCCAACGGTCGCTTCACTCAATTCAAAGTTGCCGACGGTTTGCCAGAGGGCGTGATTATCGACATGCAAGTCGACCGGAGCGGGCGATTGTGGATAGGCGCGACGACCGGCGGAGTCGCACGGATTGATGATCCGGCGGTGGAAACGCCCCATTTCGTTTCGCTTACAACCAATGACGGACTCTCGAGCAATAACATACGAACCCTGACAGAAGACAAGCTCGGCAATATTTATCTCGGAACCGTCCGCGGCGTGGACCGGATTT
Source organism: Blastocatellia bacterium (assembly GCA_963737945.1). Taxonomy (GTDB): domain Bacteria; phylum Acidobacteriota; class Blastocatellia; order UBA7656; family UBA7656; genus Onstottus_A. The sequence continues at coordinate 47,448 of CAVTUR010000005.1, forward strand.
CCCCGGACACCAATTACATCAAACATTATTCGGTTAGCGACGGCCTGGCGGGGGACTTCGTCGTTGATTCACACTGTGATAGGAACGGTGTCTTGTGGTTTGCGACGACCAACGGGTTGTCGCGGCTGACGCCCGCGGAGGACGGCCCTCACTTGGCGCCGCCTGTTTGGCTCGGCGGGTTGAGCATTGCGGGGATCCCGCAGGCGCTTTACGAACTGGGCGAAAGTGAGATTGGACGGCTCGAGCTGGCGCCGACGCGGAACAACGTGCAGGTGGATTTCTTCGGGCTGGATTTCCACGCGGGTGAAAGCCTGCGTTACCAATACCGGCTGGAGGGGGCCGATGCGGATTGGAGCGCGCCGACCGAACAGCGCAGCGTGATGTACGGCAATCTTCAACCGGGAACGTATCGCTTTCTGGTTCGCGCGATTAGTTCCCAGGGACTTGCAAGCGAAAACCCGGCCATAGTGTCGTTCAAAATTTTGCCTCCGTTCTGGCTTCGTTGGTGGTTTGTCATGATTGCGGCGATTGTGATTGGTTCAGCCGCTTATACATTCGCACACAGTCGCTATCAACGGATAAAGGCGATCCGCGAGGCGGATGAGGCAAAGCGCCGAGGCCGTGAGGAACGATTTGCCGAACTCGAGCGCGTGCGGAGGAGGATCGCAACCGACCTGCACGACGATATAGGTTCCAGCCTCACGCAGATCTCGATTCTGAGCGAGGTGGTCCAGCAGAGGACCGGCGCCAACGATTCGCAGCTGTCAGCGCCGCTAGCGATGATTGCCAGCGCCTCGCGTGAACTTGTCGACTCGATGAGCGACATCGTCTGGGCAATAAATCCGCAAAAGGACCATCTCAACGATTTGACTCAGCGTATGCGCCGATTCGCGAGCGATGTCTTGACCTCGCGGGATATCGCCTTCGAATTCAACGAGCCGGATGAGGAAAATGACGTGCCGCTGGGCGCGAACATACGCCGCGAGGTGTTTTTGATATTCAAAGAGAGCGTGAATAATCTGGTGCGTCATTCGGGCTGCTCTGAAGTAAAGATAGATTTTCAAATCGACGGTGACTTGCTCAACTTGACCGTCAGTGACGATGGAAAGGGCTTCGATAGGTCTGTTAACGGCGATGGTCATGGCCTGTCGAGCATGGGACAGCGGGCAGCGGGCATAGGCGGGCGACTCGATATCATCTCGCGGCCAGGAGAAGGCGCAACAATCGCGCTTGAGTTGCCGCTCCCCGGGAGCGCAACCATCTCCCCCCTGAACACTACATGAACTCGTAGTGACCCGGTTCGGTTTTCGGTGTAGCCTTGAGTCTTAGCAAGAGGTATACGTCAGGGTTACCGCAATGATGCAAGGACTGGAAAATCCATCTGTTTCCGCAATGCAATCTATCAAAGTGTCGATTGTCGAAGACCGGCGCGAGATCCGCGAAGGACTCGCGATGCTCATCGCCGGCACTGAGGGCTACGCCTGCGTTGGTGCGTATCGCTCGATGGAAGAGGCGCTCGATCGCATCGGTCATCAACTGCCCGACGTCGCGCTGCTCGACATAGGCTTGCCCGGCATGAGCGGCATCGAAGGACTCCGGATTCTCAAAGAGAGATATCCGAACATGCTGCTGCTGATCCTGAGCGTCTATGATGACGACGAACGCATATTCGACGCGATGTGCGCCGGCGCATCCGGATATCTGCTGAAGAAGACCCCCCCGTTGAAATTGCTCGAGAGTTTGAAGGAGGCCGTGCAGGGCGGCGCGCCGATGTCGCCTGAAGTCGCCCGCCGAGTTATCTCTTTGTTCCGGGAGATCCGCCCGCCCGAAAGGGCCGCTTATGATTTGACCCCTCACGAAACCCGCCTGTTGAAGCTCTTTGTCAAAGGACACAACTACAAGACCGCCGCGAAAGAGTTGGGCGTCACAGTCCACACGATTTCATTTCACCTTCGAAGCATCTACGACAAACTACAAGTCCACTCCAAGTCCGCAGCCGTGGCGAAGGCGCTGGAAAACCGACTGGTCTGAACCTGGGTATCAGAGACGCGAGCGCCCAACCGATCCGCCCTACCGTCAGGAGGGCACCCACAAACCTCGTTGGTGGGTGTGCGCGCTGGAAGCGTGCGTACGCGCAGACTGTCCAGCCTGCGCACCGCGCTCCGTGAGGAGTGCGACTAGAGATTGGACATTTTCCCCGAAGGGGATACTGTCCTCCAGCCCAGGGTTGCTGTACTCGGCTACCCTGGGAAAGACGGCGAGCGAGTTACCCAACCCCACCGGGGTTGTGGCCAAGATTCCCAGCCTACCCAATCGGTATGCGGTTTGTCTTGATTCGTTCTGGTTTATTGAGTTCATGCGCTTTCGACGTGAGGCCCGGCCGCAACCCCGTTGGGGTTGGGGAACTCGCCGCGTCTTTCCTTTCCCAGGGTAGCCGAGTACAGCAACCCTGGGCTGGAGGACGGCATCCCCTTCGGGGAACTGCGATCCGTTTCCCAGAAATGGCCGCAAGGCCAGGGATTGGGAACATAGACCACAATCTGGTCTTTGATAACTTGTTTTCCGTACAGGTGAAATTCCTGTCCCTCTGATGCAGAGGTGACGCACGGCCCCTACGGTAGCGACTGACCATCAATCCGTAAAGCGGGGCCGAAAGGCGGTAAGCTTGAATCCAACCTGCAATCCCGCCCAGCAGAGTTGAACACGGATAGGAATACGAACTCGCGTTTGAATCGTCGTAAAAGGGAGCAAGCCTACTTGGATTATCGGCTTGGTCCAAAATGGACACGGAGAAAGACAGCGCACTCAAAATGGCTGTCGGGGCTGGACGATTTTCTCCTCGATCCAGAATGCATCCCTTAAAGTATCCCGGCGAACAGCGAGATCCTAAGTTCAACGCCAAACGGAAACAGGAACGGAGTAACCACTTTCAGGTTCTTTGGTCAGCCTCGGCTAGCCAGAGCAGGTGTCAACCGCAAGCCTGAAGGAGGAGGGATTATCCAAGAAGCAAATGCCGGTGGGAAAGCCATCGGATAAGCTGACGTGGATACGGCATTCGGGAAGGTAGAGGAGCAAGTCGGAGCAAATATGCTATGAACACGGCTGAACAGCCGATGTATGGATGGAATGCGACACCGTGGAAAGAAGTCGAGCGGAACGTATTCAAGCTCCAAAAGCGCATCTACCAAGCCTCGAAGCGAGATGATGTCAGGAAGGTTCGTAAACTCCAAAGACTCTTGATGACCTCACAAGCCGCTCGGCTGCTGGCGGTGCGTAGGGTAACCCAGGACAATCAAGGCAAGAAGACGGCGGGCGTCGACGGGGTTAGATCATTGACCCCATCCGAGCGGCTGCGGCTGTCGCAAACCTTGAGAATCAGCGGACGCTCCAGTCCGGTGCGAAGGGTGTGGATTCCCAAACCCGGATCACAGGAACAGCGGCCGTTGGGTATCCCTACGATGAAAGACCGTGCGCTTCAGGCGTTGATCAAGACGACGCTGGAGCCCGAATGGGAAGCGCGGTTCGAAGCCAATAGCTATGGGTTTCGACCTGGGAGATCGTGTCATGACGCCATCGAAGCAATCTTCAACGCGATTCGGTACAAACCCAAATGGGTTTTAGATGCCGACATCGCAAAATGTTTCGATCGGATCAATCATGAAGAACTACTCCGAAAGATCAACGCTGGAGCGACGCTGCGACGACAGTTAAAGGCGTGGCTGAAAGCGGGGATTCTCGACGGCGGACGATTGTTTCCCTCCGATGCGGGCTCACCGCAAGGGGCGACGGTTTCGCCGCTATTGGCCAATATCGCCTTACACGGATTGGAGACCGAAATAACCAAAGCGTATCCGCCGAAGTGGAACCGTCTGGCTCCAATAACGGTGAGATACGCGGATGACTTCGTGGTGTTGCACGAAGATCAAGCGGTTGTCAATCAGTGCAGGACGGTGGCTTCGGAATGGCTCAAGACGATGGGACTGGAACTGAGCGAAACAAAGACCCGGCTCACCCATACGCTGGAAACAGCGGAGGGCAAGCCGGGTTTCGACTTTCTTGGTTTTCATATTCGACAATTCGAAGCAGGAAAAACAAGGTCGGGTAAGAATAGCCGGGGGTCGTTGCTCGGGTTCAAATCCCGCATCAAACCCAGCCGCAAGGCTCGCGACAGTCATGTGCAGAGACTTCGACAGACCTTGAGCCAACACCGGCATTCGGAACAAGCGTTACTGATAATAGCGCTGAACCGAATCGTCGTAGGTTGGACGAACTACTTTGCAGTAAGAGATAGTAGGGGCACTTTCGAAGGGCTACAGCATGTGCTGTACGGGATGCTGCGTGGCTGGGCCAGATCCCGGCATCCGGGAAAGGGCAACGGGTGGATCGTCAACAAATACTGGCGGATAAAGCAAGGGTTGGGATGGCGATTTCAACCGACCAATTCGACGCTGGCCCTGCGCCGGCACGATGAGACGCGACAGCGGAAACACGTGAAGGTGCAAGGCGGCCGCAGTGTTTATGACGGGGACTGGGTCTATTGGGGCGCGAGGCTGGGGCGGCACCCTGAACTCTCAAAACGAGTCGCAGGACTGTTAAAGAGACAGAGGGGCCGATGCCTTGAATGCGGACTGTTCTTTAAAGAGGCAGAGACGTTAGTGGAGGAGTTCATTGTTCCCAGAGCATCGGGGGGAAGAAACTCAATAACCAACTGCGTTTTGCTGCATCGGCATTGTCGCGACGGGAATTGGCGGAGAGAGTAACGCCGCCAAACAGGTGCGTATGACAAACGCCCGAATGTTGAGGAGCCGTGTGAGGGGAAACCCTCACGCACGGTTTTGTAGCCGAGCCGGGGTGGTGACACCCCGGCTTAGGCGGCAATGTCCAAACTCTGGTCGCACTCCTGACGGAGTGCGGCCTATGCCCTCCTGGCGGAGGGCTGGGGCGAATCGATCGGGGTTTCGATACGCATTGCCTCCTGGCGGAGGGCGGGGGAGTCTCGATTACTTTCTGCGCGCGCCCTGCTGTGAAGTCATCTACGAGAAACTACAAGTCCGCTCCAGGTCTGCGGCCGTGGCGAGACTCTCGAAAACCAGAATGGTCTGATCGAGAGGCACGCGCAAAAGCCCCATTTTGTCGAAAGTTTTTGCAGGCGGATGCGCATTCTTGCGGCCCAAACCGGATCTCCGAGTTACCTTGAAGCGACTACGAATGTGTGTGGTGACGGCATGGCGGATCTCGAGTATTCTGCACGTGCGATGCGGGAGTCAACGTAGACACGACCTGCTAATCGACGAAGCAGATGACAGCGGCACTAATCATCCGCTAACAACTCTAAAGGAGAACACGACAATGAAAAGCAACAACAACCAGACAGCGGCGAGCGGCCTCAAGGTCAAGAGCAACGTCAAGGCTGGTGCCGTAAAGGTACCGGACGATTTCCGGACCAACCACGACCAGACTGTGGCGAGCGGCCTCAAGGTCAAGAGCAACGTCAAGGCTGGTGCCGTAAAGGTACCGGACGATTTCCGGACCAACCACGACCAGACAGTGGCGAGCGGCCTCAAGGTCAAGAGCAACGTGAAAGCTGGAGCTCTAGTCGACAACCACAACCAGACTGTGGCGAGCGGCCTCAAGGTCAAGAGCAACGTCAAGGCTGGCGCCGTAAAGGTACCAGACGATTTGCGGACCAACCACGACCAGACTGTGGCGAGCGGCCTCAAGGTCAAGAGCAACGTCAAGGCCGGCCTTCTGCCTGCAGTCTAATGGAAGAACGCAACCTGAAACTTCTGCTTGTCGGTCGAGGGGATGAACAAGGATTTCATTCACCCCTCGGCCTCGGGGCAGACCGGAGCCAGGAAGTCTCTGAAATCGAAGCAAAGGTGAGAAAGGTAAACAATGAGCGCTGCTCTTACTCCTTTGACTGTTCAAGACCAAACCGAATCGGCTGTGCAACTGCACGAGGACGGGGTCAAGGCGTATCAAGAGGGCCGAGCGGCTGACGCCGAGAGACTGTTCCTCGCGGCGCTGGAGCTGTTTGAAACCCACGACGGAGCTGATTCGCCGGACGTGGCAGCGGTGCTTTGCGATCTGGGAACAGTCATCGAAGACCGCTGTGATTACGCTGACGCTGAGCGGCGTTTTCAGCGCGCCGCCGCAATCGCCGACCAGTTGCAGAATGAACGGGACGACGACTTGCAACAGCTTTGCCTCCGCTCGTGGAGCGATCTCGGACGGGTGCAGCGAATTCAGAACCGTTACGATGCCGCCCGCCGAATCTTTCAACACGCCCTCCGGTTTGCCGAAGAGAGATTCGGCGCCGACAGCATCGAGGTCGCCGATGCGCTCAACAACCTGGGGATTGTAGGAAAGTTCGCCGGTTGGTTCGACGAAGCGCGACAGCATTATGATCGGTCGCTGGCGATTGTCGAGAAGCTCTATGGCGCGGATAGCCCTCACGGAGCTTCGCTCTATCACGACATGGGCGGACTGGAACACGCGCGTGGGCGCTTTGCCGAGGGCGAGCCCTTCGCGCGAAAGTCTATCGAATTGCGAATGCGCAAACGCGGCGAAGACCATCCGGCGGTCGCCGCTGATCTGGCGGCGTTGGCGGCTTTGCTCGACGGGCAAGGCAAGTACGAGGAAGCCGAGCAGATCTACAACCGTGTGATCGAGATCTTCGAAAAGGCTTTTGGTCCCGAGCACTACGAGATCGCCGTCAACCTGAACAACCTGGCGGTGATATGTCAGGCGCAGGAGCGATTCAACGAATCCGAAGACTTCTATCGCCGGGCTCTGGCGATTAAGGAAAAGATGTTCGCCCCCGACAGTGTGGAGATCGCGCTGACCTTGAATAACTTTGCGGTTCTCTATCGAGCGATGGGGCGCCGGGAAGAAGCGGATGATTTTCTGCGACGGGCTCTTGAGATTTTTGAAGCGACGCTTCCCGAGGATCACCCCCACGTGCTTGCGTGCCGCGAAAATCTCGGACAGGTGTCGCGCCCGCAGGAAGTTCGCGCAGCCAGGCAATCCGTGCGACACAGGCGGAGCGGCGCGAATCTGTAACAACTTCAAAAGCAGGCTAAACGATACGCTCGAAGGAGGAGGAACCTATGCCGATGCCTTTCACCCGCTGTACCCGCGCACTCAACGCCGATCGATTCAACCGGTCCGCGTGGATGATTCTGTTGGTGACGGCACTGATCGGCGGCTGGCTGGCGTGGTTCGGATTGGCCAACGTAACTCTGTTTGAAACGACCGACGCCGCGCGGCTTGAGGTCGATAGCGAGGTGCATCCGGTCGAGGCTCTGGTCGGAGGGCGAGTGGCCGTGACACACCTCGCCGTGGGGCGCGAGGTCAAAGCCGGCGATGTGCTGGTTGAACTCGAAACCGAAGCGCAGCGGTTGCAGCTCGTCGAAGAGCAGGCTCGGGTCGCTGCCCTCGAATCGCAACTCGATGCGCTGCGCGGGCAGTCATCAGCCGAGCAGCAAGCGCAAACAGAAACACGGCAGGCCGCGCCCGAAGCACTGGATGAGTCCCGCGCCAGACTCGCCGAAGCCGAAGCCTCCGCGCGAGCGGCCGCGGATGAAGCGGCGCGGCGCGAAAAGCTATTCGCGTCAGGTCTCGTCGCCGAAGCCGAGTTGGTTCGCGCTCAGGCTGAATCACAAAAGCGACAAGCCGCGGCCGACGCTCTGCGGATCGCCATCAGCCGGCAGAACAAAGATCAACGCGCAAAGGACAGCGGACAGCAAGCGGGACTGGAGATTCTCAAACGCGACGCCGCGGCGCTCGAAGGCGAGATCAAGACGCGGCTGACGATCATCGAACGACTCGAGCACGAGACCGGCCTGCGGTTTATACGCGCGCCGGCCGCGGGCAAGCTGGGCGAGGTCGCAGAACTTCGGGTAGGGCAGGTCGTCCACGAAGGCGACAAGCTTGGCGCGGTGATCCCCGACGGCAAGCTCAAACTCGTGGCCGAATTCGCGCCGTCGGATTCGCTCGGCCGCGTCAAGCCCGGACAACCGGCAACGTTGAAGCTGAACGGCTTTCCGTGGACTGAGTACGGCAAGGTCACTGGCGAAGTGATCAGCGTCGCGGGCGAACCTCGCTCGGGCCACGTACGCGTCGAGTTGCTGGTTCATCCGGAATCCGCGCCGATGATCCCGCTGCAACACGGCTTGCCCGGAAGCCTCGAAGTCGAAGTGGAACGCCTCTCACCAGCCGCGCTTGTGCTGCGCAGCGTTGGAAAGCTTCTCGCACGACGATGAACGCCAACACGATCACAACTCGACGCCGTTTTCTCGCGCCCGAGGTGGTACAGACCTCGGCGATGGATTGCGGCCCGGCTGCGCTGAAGTGCCTGCTAGAGGGATTCGGCGTCGCGGTCAGCTACGGCCGATTGCGCGAGGCCTGCCAGACGGATGTCGACGGCACCTCGATCGACACGCTTGAAACGGTCGCCGGGCAACTGGGTCTGGATGCCGAGCAGGTGATGCTGCCTGAGGATCATCTGCTGCTCCCCGAAACGGCAGCATTGCCCGCGCTCGTGGTGGTGCGAACCCCCAACGGTTCGACTCATTTCGTAGTTATCTGGCGGCGGCATGGGCGATTCGTTCAGATAATGGACCCGGCTACGGGGCGCCGTTGGATGAGCTGCGGCGAACTCCGTGATGAACTTTACAAACACTCGATGGCGATCCCCGCGGAAAGCTGGCGCGAGTGGGCGGGGTCGGAGCGTTTCTTGAGTGGATTGCGGCGCCTGATGGGCGACATCGGAGTCGACGCAAGCGATCTCATCGAACAGGCGTTGTCCGATACCCGGTGGCTGGGTGTTGCCGCGCTGGATGCGGCAACGCGAATGGTCGAGTCGGTTGTGCGGTCGGGCGGAATCAATCGAGGTAGCCAGGCGGAAAAGGTGCTCAGGAGTTTTCTCACCCGAGCTGTTGGCGTGGCGCCGGGAGCGTCTGTGACGGCCTCGTCCCCAACGGACATCATTCCCAGTGGCTACTGGATGGCGCGACCGGCAGAACCCGGTGAGGGAGGTGAAGAGCAAATAACGATGACCGGCGCGGTGCTCCTTCAGGTGCGCGGTCGTCGCGCTCTAGGTCGCCCAGACGAAAGCAGCCCGGTACTATCCCTGGAACTGGCCGCCGCGCTCGAAGAGAGACCGAGCAGGCCTTCTCGCGAACTGTTTGGTTTGCTGCGTCGCGACGGAATGCTCGCGCCAATGGCCGTGCTTGCGGCGCTCGTGGTCGGTGCGGGCGGAGTGCTTGTTGAGGCCGTGCTTTTTCAGGGGTTGTTCAACTTTAGCCAGAAGCTGAACGTCACCGAGCAGCGATTGGGCGCAATGGCGGCGCTCGCCCTCTTCAGCTTTGCGATGTTCTGTCTGGAACTGCCAATCGTCGCTGGAGTATTGCGTTCGGGCCGGCGTCTCGAAGCTCGATTGCGGTTGGCGTTCCTGGAAAAGATCCCTCGCCTTGGCGACCGTTACTTTCAAAGCAGGCTGATTTCGGATATGGCCGATCGGAGCCACAGCGCGCATGCACTGCGAACTCTGCCGGCGCTGGGCGGACAGTTCCTGCGACTGGCGTTTGAGTTGGCGCTGACGGCCGCCGGCATCATCTGGCTGGATCCTCGAGGCGTGTGGGTAGCAACGACCAGCGCGGTGCTGGCCGTCGCTCTGCCGCTGATGATGCAGTCTCGTTTGACCGAACGCGATTTGCGAATTCGCAGCCACAACGGCGCGCTGGGCCGCTTCTACCTTGATGCGTTGCTGGGACTGGTGGCCGTTCGCACACACGGCGCGGCTTCATCGCTGAGGCGAGAACACGAGAGTCTGTTGGTTGAGTGGATGCGCGCGAGTTTCGGGTTGCTGCGAACTGCCCTCACGATCGAGGCGGTGGAAGCGATCACCGGGTTCGGTCTCGCTGCGTGGTTATTGCTGGATCATCTGTCACGGGGCGGCGAAGCAGGCAGCGCGTTGCTGCTGGTCTACTGGGCGCTCAATCTGCCGGCGCTCGGACAGGAGATAGCGTTGATCGCCCAGCAGTACCCCGCTCAACGCAACATCACTCTTCGCGCGCTCGAACCTCTCGGTGCGCCGGAAGAGCGAGATACGGATACGGGAGTGCCGAGGGAACGTGTCGCCCCGCTCAGTCAAGCCGGGGCTTCGCTCAGATTTGAGAGCGTCAGTGTGCGGGCCGGCGGTCACTTGATTCTCGATGAGCTTAACCTCGAGATAGAGGCTGGAAGCCACGTTGCAATTGTCGGTTCATCCGGCGCAGGTAAATCGACATTCGTTGGCTTGCTGCTCGGTTGGCACAAGGCGGTTAGCGGTTGCGTGCTGGTTGACGGCGAAGAACTGGCCGGCCAGCGCCTGACGCAGTTGCGCAGCGAAACTGCCTGGGTCGATCCGGCGATCCAACTGTGGAATCGTTCGCTGATTGACAACCTGCGTTACGGCTCGGCGGAAGATGGCGCGCCGCGGTTCGCCGCGGTGATCGAATCCGCCGATCTGGGCCGGGTGCTCGAGAACCTGCCCGACGGTTTGCAGGCGAAATTGGGCGAAGGGGGAGCGCTCGTTTCAGGCGGCGAAGGGCAGCGCGTCCGGTTGGGCCGGGCGATGATTCGAGAGGACGCGCGGCTGGTAATTCTCGACGAGCCGTTCCGTGGATTGGATCGGGAAAAGCGGCGAGCTTTGATGGCCAGGGCGCGGGAACTGTGGAGCGGGGCGACGTTGCTCTGTATCACCCACGATCTCGGCGAAACGATGAACTTCGAGCGAGTGTTGGTGGTGGACGGCGGCAAGATCGTTGAAGACGATTCGCCCACCTCGCTCGCCGCGCGGCCAGATTCGCGCTACAGCCAGTTGCTGCTTGCCGAAGAATCCGTACGAGCAAGTATGTGGGCCAATCGCGAATGGCGGCGGCTGTCGATGGAGGGCGGACGAGTGATCGAAGCGAGCGGCATCTCGGCTGCGCAATTTAGCAAGGGGCACGATACGAATTTGCGCAAGCGACAAGACGCCGGTCTGAGGGAGAAAGTCAGATGCGCGTGACGACGAATGTGAGCGATCTAGCCTGGCCGGCGTCGCAGTTGGGTGAAGCGATCACCGCGCTCGCTCGCAAGAGCGGGTTAAGCTCTCACGAGGTGGAGCTTCCCAATCCATCGAGTTCAAAACCGCGTCCGGGACCCTGGATCGAAGCGGCGGCTGAGCGCCTTGGCCTGGAAGCGGAAGAAGTCGGCGCGCTCTATGGTGAAGTCGGGCGGATGATCACGAGTGCCGGCCCCGCTCTGCTGCGTCTGCCCGGCGCCCGGGGTTTTCTGGCGGTGCTTGGCGGCAAGCGTGGAAGAGTTTCGTTGCTCACTCCCGGGTTGTCCGTCCGGCGAGTCCCACTCGATTCGCTGCGTTCGCTGCTGTGTCGAGAGCACGAAGACCCGATACGCGCCGACGTAGATCAGTTGCTGGTGCACGCCGGTGTTTCACGGAGTCGACTCGAGCAGGCGCGGGTCGCGATTCTGAGTGAGCGGCTGAGTCAGGTTTGGGTGAATGAATGCTGGCTGCTGCGGTTAACGCCGGGGGCTGGTCTGGTCCAACAACTCAGGCAGGCGCGCTTGCCCCGTCTGCTCGGGGCGCTGGCCGGTTCGTATGGATTCCAATTCGGTCTCGGATTATTGGCGTGGTGGGTGCTGGGGCAAGGTTTGTTGGGTGGGCAGTTGGATCGAGGTTGGCTGATCGCCTGGGCGCTTCTGCTCATGACCGCGGCGCCGTTTCGATTGTTCGCCGTATGGGCGCAAGGCCGGTTTGCGATCGGTGCCGGAAGCCTGTTGAAAAGACGGCTGCTCTTTGGCGCGCTCCGATTGAACCCGGAGGAAATTCGCAGCGAAGGCGTCGGGCAGATGCTCGGCCGGGTGATCGAATCGAACGCGATAGAATCGCTGACGTTGAGCGGGGGCTTTCTGGGCCTGGTCGCGGTTATTGAGCTGATCTCGGCTGGGATCGTCCTGAGCCTGGGCGCCGCCGGATTGATGCACACGGTGTTGCTGGTGGGATGGGTCGCGGTGGCGATGGTTGTGGGGTGGCTGCATTTTCGACGTCGTCGCGATTGGACCGACTCGCGGGTGGGGATGACCAACGATCTGATCGAACTAATGGTTGGGCATCGCACGCGGCTGGCGCAGGAAGCGCCGCAACACCGGCACGATGGGGAGGACCAGGCGGTCGACGACTACCTCTCGCAATCGGCAAGGATGGATCGCGCGGCCGTGATGCAATCGCTAGTGGCGCGAGGTTGGTTGTTTGTTGCTTTGGTGGGTCTGAGCCCGGCGTTTGTTGCTGCGAAGGCGACGCCGGGGGCGCTGGCCGTGAGTCTCGGTGGAATGCTGCTGGCCTATCGCGCGTTCGCCAAACTGGCCGCGAGCCTGTCGTCGCTGTTTAGCGCGGCAATCGCGTGGCGGCAGGTCTCGCCGCTGTTGAAAGCCGCCGCGCGAAAAGAAGAAGCCGGATCGCTACTAGAAGAAGCGGAGAGAGAGTCGCGGGAAACGGGCGCGGTTATCGAAGCGCACGATCTGACGTTTCGATTTCGAGAGCGCGGCGAACCGGCCCTGCGCGGATGCAGCTTGCGGATCAAAACCGGCGACAAATTATTGCTCGAAGGTTCATCGGGCGGCGGCAAATCGACATTCGCCTCGTTGTTGACCGGGCTGCGCGCGCCGGAATCGGGGCTGTTGCTGGCAGGTGGATTGGATTACAAGACGGTAGGGGCTTCAGGATGGCGGAGGCGCGTGGCATCCTCGCCACAGTTTCATGAGAATCACGTGTTTACCGGGACATTCGCCTTCAACCTCTTAATGGGTCGCAAGTGGCCCCCGAGCGCGGCAGACGTCACCGAAGCCGAGAAAGTGTGCCGCGAGCTTGGCCTCGGACAACTGGTCGATCGAATGCCGGCGGGTTTGTTGCAGATGGTTGGCGAAACAGGTTGGCAGTTGTCGCACGGCGAACGCAGCCGGTTATTTCTCGCGCGGGCGCTGCTGCAAGAATCCGAGCTGGTAATTCTCGATGAGAGCTTTGGCGCGCTCGACCCTCAAACGCTGAGCCAGTGCATGAGCGCGACTCTTGATCGCGCGAAGACTTTGCTGGTTATAGCACATCCCTGAGCGCCAGACTGACAGTTCCGGTCGAAAGCGTAAACCCTGCGCGTGGATCGGCCTGCAAAGGAGACTGGCTGCCTTGTTCCTGAATCCCACCAGCATACTCAGCCTACAAATCACCGGGCACGTGCGTCCTGAATCCCACCAACGCAGTTGGGGCCTAGGGTTTGGACATTTCCCCGAAGGGGGTACCGTCCTTGAGCCCAGGGTTGCTGTACTCGGCTACCCTGGGAAAGACGGCGAGGGAGTTCCTCAACCCCAACGGGGTTGTGGCCAACCCTCGCCGCGTACCCAATCGGGATGAGGTCGCCTCGAATCGTTCTCGATTATTGTGTTCATGCGCCTGCGACTGGAGGCAAGGCCGCAACCCCGTTGGGGTTGGGCAACCTGCCGCCGTCTTTCCCAGGGTAGCCGAGTACAGCAACCCTGGGCTGGAGGACGGATCCCCTGCGGGGAAATGTCCAAACTCGATCCACCAACGCAGTTGCTGCATCGCCCTCCTTCAGGCGGGCAAGGTTTCTATTCATCAGCGAAGAACTCGAAAGCAAGATAAATCTCAGAAATTACTTCTGCGCGGCACGCTGCTGTGAAGTCATCTACGAGAAACTACAAGTCCGTTCCAGGTCTGCCGCCGTGGCGAGACTCTCGAAAACCAGAATGGTCTGATTGACCGGCACCCGCAAAAGCCCCTTTTTGTCGAGAGTTTTGCAGCTGGATGTGCATTCTTGCGGCTCAATCCCGATCTCCGAATTGGCCTGGAGACGACTACGAATGTGAGTGGTGACCACGCTCTGGACATCGAGTACTCTGCACGTGCGATGTCGAGAGGCAGTAGCCGGTTAGACCGGGAGGTGTCTTTCGATCTCTTGGGGAATGCAGGTTGTCGCTCGCTGAAATCACGGGATCTGGCCACATTCCTGACGCAGTTGCGGGGCTAGTGGCGTAATGCTCGCCCGATGTTGTGGGATCACCACAATCGATAAAGCTAGCGCTCGATGACAAGCAATAACATATCGCAAAGGAGAAACCACTATGTTTACCTTGAAGCAATCAATTCCAAGTTCGCGTCGTGCGCGTTTGTACTCAGGACTTATCGCGCTAACAGCAGTCACCATCGCTATCCTGGCCCCGGCGGCGAAAGCCGACTCGTCAGGGTCCGTGGTCTCGGTTACGGTGATCCGGGTTGGTAGCGCCTTTCAGATTTCGTGGACCACCACGGGAAGCGTGGCGAAGGTAAAGATCAAGGAGGGAACCAGCCCGGAGAACATCGAGAACCGGGTTGCCGAAGTAACCGGGGTCACGTCGACGACCATAACCGGTCTGGATCTGGCTCAGCGTCATTACTTCCGCGTCAAGGGCGGGAGCGGCGGTGGCGTGATCGCCGCCGAACGCGATGTGCCGCAGATCGGGGTGCTTAACTTTCGGGACATCGGGGGCTACTCCACCGTTCCGAATGGTGGGGGCCACGTCAAGAGCGTCGATTGGGGATCGTTCTTCCGCGGGGGCGGCCCGAGTGCCCAATCGAACCAGAGCTTTCTTACGAATCTGGGTGTGAGGACGGTGATCGACGTTCGTGCTCCAACCGAGATCACCGCCGCGTCTCCACAATGGAACGTCGCCGGAGTGAACGTCATACTTGCGCCCATTTTTGACCAGAGCATCGGTGGAATCCCAGACCCGGTAACGCCGCACCTCTGCTTGCCTCAAAACGTCTCCCCCTCCGATCCGTCGCACCATTACTTCCCCTCGGACCCCGTTTGCTTTGCAGATCAGGATGCTTACTTCGGACCGAACGGCGAGTTCTTCACTCAGTTCAAGACGGCTGCTTTCACCGGGTTCGCGTCCGGATTCGGACCGCCGGGTGCCAACTTCGGCCCAAGTGTGAATGCGGCTCTGCACACAACCTTGCTGGCGCTCACCGATGCGAACAACCTGCCGATGACCTTTGCGGATACCGGCGGCGCTGCCCGTACCGGTTGGGCCGCCGCTGTGGTCGAAATGGCTCTGGGTGTGACCGAAGACGGGGTCATGCAAGACTACTTGCTGACCAATCAGTACCGTGGTCCCTCGAGCACTGCCCAGCTTAATGCGCTGGTTGGATCCGGCGTGCTTGGAAAGGCGATTTATCTCGAGCCGCAGTTGTTCGAGCGTCCGGAATATCTTCAGGCGGCACTCGACAAGATGCACGAGCTCTATGGCACCTTTGAGAACTACGCCCAACAGGCGCTGGGGATCACCCAGGAGCAGCTTGAACAGATTCGCGCGAACCTGATTAAGGAGTGACCGCGGGTCGCGTCCGCCCGAACGATGAATCCATCGTCAATTGAGTCAGAAAGCCGGGGCCACGGATGATCCGTGGCCCCGGACTTGTTTTGCACCCTCGCCTTATCGAACACCTCCCTCTCGATGATCTCAATCCATATGCTGCGACTGATGCCTGCTCGATCTGCTTCGGCGATGCTCGTGTTGCCCGTTCGCGCTCGATTTGAGCCCGCTTCCCCTTCACCAAACGAGGGCTACTCTGCAACAATGTCACCGCGAATAGTAAGAACACAATCACTGAATTCCGAAAAACCCCTTAACCCGTGGTCTCGGTTCAGGGGCGCACCGATGATGCGCAGGTACTTTCGTACCGGAGGGAAATGACAATTTCATTGATCGTCAAACCAAAACAAGGGTGCCGCTGGGACCTGGTCAGTCTCGGCGAGGTGATGTTGCGGCTCGATCCCGGCGAGGGACGGGTTCACACCGCTAGATCCTTTCGTGCGTGGGAAGGTGGAGGCGAGTACAACGTCGCGCGCGGCTTGAAGCGATGCTTCGATCTGGACACCGCGATAGTGACCGCGTTTGCCGACAACCCGATCGGCCGGCTGGTTCAGGATTTCATTTACCAGAGCGGTGTCGATCAGTCCCACGTTCGCTGGGAGAAGTACGACGGGGTAGGCCGCGCGGTGCGCAACGGGTTGAATTTCACCGAGCGGGGGTTCGGTGTTCGCGCGGCGGTTGGTTGTTCGGACAGGGGACATACGGCGGTTTCGCAACTGCGTCCCGGCGACATTGACTGGGAGAAGCTGTTTGCCGGCGAAGGCGCCCGATGGTTTCACACCGGCGGAATATTCGCCGCACTGTCTGAGACGACGCCGCTTGTTGCTCGCGAGGCGATGGAAGCCGCCAGGCGGCACGGCGCGATAGTCTCGTATGATCTCAACTACCGTGACTCGCTGTGGAAGGGAGTCGGCGGACAGGAGAAGGCTCGCGAAGTAAACCGGGGGCTTGCTCCGCTTGTTGATGTGATGCTCGGCAACGAAGAGGACTTCACTGCGTGTCTGGGTCTGGAAGTCGAAGGACTGGATAGGGACCACTCCAAACTCGAGGTCGAGGGTTTTCGCAGGATGATTGAGCGAGCTGTTAGGGAGTTTCCGAACTTCAAGGTTGTGGCTACGACGCTGAGGAACGCAAAGACGGCGACCGTCAACGATTGGGGCGCGGTGTGTTACTCGGGCGGCAATTTCTTTCAGGCTCCGACGCGAGAGAATCTGGAGATTTTCGATCGCGTGGGCGGCGGCGACTCATTCGCGTCCGGGTTGATTTTTGGCTTGATGACCGGGCGCGGCTGCGCAGTGGGCGGTGGAGTGCGGCGCGGCTCACGGTGCGTTGGCGATGACCACGGCGGGGGACACATCAATGGCGACGCTCGCCGAGATTGAGCGAGTTATGAAGGGCGGAACTGCGCGGGTCGCGAGATAGAGATAAGAGAACGTGACAGTTCCGGATTAGAGAGGTGAAAAGATGTGCATTCTGCGCGTTCGGGTCGGGCATTGGGACTGCTTCTCACCGCTCTGTTTGCTCGACTCCTCGCATGACCATCGGCGGGCAGACATCCTCACCGCCATATAAGGACCCTTCGCTTCAGATCGAAAAACGAGTCGACGATCTGGTTTCGCGAATGACTCTGGAAGAAAAGGTCTCTCAGATGATGAATGCCGCGCCGGCGATACCGCGGCTTGATATTCCCGCCTACGACTGGTGGAACGAGAGCCTGCACGGAGTCGCGCGCGCCGGAGTAGCGACGGTGTTTCCGCAAGCCATCGGTCTTGCTGCCACCTGGGATACTAACCTGATGCATCGCGTAGCCGATGTTATCTCAACCGAAGCGCGTGCGAAGTACCACGATTCCATTCGCAAAGGCGATCACGGCCGATACAAAGGCCTGACCTTCTGGAGCCCAAACATCAATATCTTTCGCGATCCGCGTTGGGGCCGGGGCCAGGAGACCTACGGCGAGGATCCTTATCTCACGGCTCGGATGGGCGTCGAGTTTGTAAAGGGCCTTCAGGGGGATGACCCGAAATACTTGAAAGTGATCTCTACACCAAAGCACTATGCGGTCCACAGCGGACCCGAACCGGACAGGCATCGGTTCGACGCGACTGCCGATCAGCGCGATCTTTACGAGACCTACCTGCCTGCGTTTGAAGCGTGTATTCGTGAGGGTGGAGCCTATTCGGTCATGTGCGCCTACAACCGATACCAGGGCAGGCCTTGCTGCGCGAACAATACGCTGCTCCAGAAGATACTTCGCGACGACTGGAAGTTTCCAGGCTATGTGGTGTCCGACTGTGGCGCGATTTACGACATCTACAAGGGTCACAAAGTCGCCGAGGGTCCGGCAGCCGCTTCGGCGGTCGCGGTCAGATCGGGGACTGATCTTGAATGCGGCAACGACTACCGCTCTTTGGTCGAGGCAGTAAAGCAGAACCTGGTGAAAGAGCAAGACATTGATGTTTCGGTTAAGCGGTTGTTCTCGGCGCGATTCAAACTCGGGATGTTTGATCCGCCAGAGATCGTTCCCTATGCGCGCATTAGTGTTGAAGAGATTGACTCGGCTGAGCATAGGCGATTGGCGCTTCAAGCGGCTCGCGAATCCATTGTCCTGTTGAAGAATCAAAACGAAGTGTTGCCGCTCAAAAAAACGTTGAAGAAGATCGCGGTGATTGGCCCGACCGCCGATGATCTGCCGGTGTTGCTTGGAAACTACAACGGCACGCCGTCCGGCTACGTAACGCCGTTGAAGGGGATCGAGAACAAGCTGCCGGCCCAGGCCCAGGTGTCCTACGAACAAGGATGTAATCTCGCCGACGAGGGGCCGATCATCCGGCTCGTTCCCGCGGACGCTTTGAGCGCGGGCAGCGCGCGAGGTCTGAAAGCTGAATACTTCGCAAACCGAAACCTTGAGGGCGCGCCGGTATTGACCAGGATCGATCAGGTGGTCGACTCAAACTGGATTCGGAGCGGCGTGCCGGGGCTGAGCGATTCCAACTTCTCGATCCGCTGGACCGGTAAGCTGACCCCGAAGGAGTCGGGGCGGCACACCTTCGCGGTTACTGGAGATGACGGTTATCGGCTGTGGGTAAACGGCTCTCGTTTGATTGATAACTGGACGACACATGGTAGCGAAACCCGAAAGGCATCCATTGTCCTACGGGCGGGCCGCGCCTATGACGTGAAGCTCGAATATTTTCAAGGTGGGGGCGGCGCCGATGTTCGTTTCGCGTGGGGCGTGCCCGACGATGCGGCCGGGAAGGCCGTAAAGCTGGCCCGCCAATCCGATGTCGTTGTATTCGTCGGAGGCATCTCACCACAGCTTGAAGGCGAAGAGATGAATGTCACCACGGAGGGATTTCGCGGCGGTGATCGAACAAGCCTCGATCTGCCGAAGGTGCAGGAGAAATTGCTCGAGGCGGTGGTCGCGACCGGCAAGCCGGTGGTCCTGGTGCTCACCAGCGGAAGCGCGCTTGGGGTCAACTGGGCCAACGATCACGTCGCGGGAATCGTGCAGCTCTGGTATTCGGGAGAAGAAGGAGGGACCGCCGTTGCGGATGTGTTGTTTGGCGACTACAACCCGGCAGGCAGGCTGCCGGTTACGTTCTACAAATCCGTAGCCCAACTTCCGCCGTTCGAGGATTACAGGATGACCGGCCGAACATATCGCTACTTCGAGGGCGAGCCGCTGTTTCCGTTTGGCTACGGGTTAAGCTATACCCGATTCTCTTACGGCAAGCTCGAGATGCCAAGCCAGATAAAGACGGGAGAGAACGTTGCGGTAAGGGTCGCGGTGACTAACACAGGAAAAGTCGCCGGCGATGAGGTTGTGCAGGTATACGTCAAGCACATCGCGGCTTCGGTGCCGGTCGCGATTCGATCGCTGCAGGGCTTCAAGCGGGTGCATTTGAAGCCTGGTCAAACAGAGACGGTGTCTTTTACGCTCACGCCGCGTCAACTCTCTTTGATCGACAACCAGTCGAGACGAGTCGTCGAGCCCGGGGAGTTCGAGATTCAGACAGGTGGCGGGCAAATCGGTGTGGGTGTATCTTCGTCGACGTTGACCGCAAAGCTCAAAATCACGGGCGAGGTGTTGATCGTAAAATGACTAGTAAATGAGTAAGAGATGCAATAAAGGCCACACTGTGGCCGGTGAGCATCTGCGTATTCACGGCAGTCAGGATTTGTTTGAGGTTTCAGGGTGGGGAAGGGTGGCTTGCCCCCGCCGTTCTCTCAGAAGGGCATTGATTCAACAAAGGAGCGGGGGCAAGCCACCCTTCCCTACCCTGAAACTTCATTGTTCTCTATTCGTCAGGCGTGTTTCCTGTCCGCCGATGATGTCCGGCATTGGCAAATGACGAGAGCGATTCTCCTTATCATCTGTTTCCTGTCGGCGTCGCTACGGTTTCCGGAGTTGCGTATTCACGGCAGTCAGGATCTGTTTGAGATTTCACGGTGGGGAAGGGTGGCTTGCCCCCGCCGTTCTCTCAGAAGGGCATTGATTCAACAAAGGAGCGGGGGCAAGCCACCCTTCCCTACCCTGAAACTTCACTGTTCTCTATTCGTCAGGCGTGTTTCCTGTCCGCCGACGGTGTCCGCTGAGTCTCCAGGCATTGGGATGACGAGAGCGATCCTCCTTATTATCTGTTTCCTGTTGAACGGGTCGTTCGTTTACAAGCCCAGGGTCTCTCCGCCCGCGCCAGTCCGCCCGGTGCCGACGGCTTCTCAGTTGGCGTGGCAGCGGATGGAATATTACGCATTCATGCATTTCGGAATGAACACATTCACCGATCACGAATGGGGAGAGGGTCGCGCTCATCCCGATACCTTCAACCCCACGGCTCTTGATTGTCGTCAATGGGCTCGAGTCGTAAGGGATGCCGGGATGAAAGGCATGATCATCACCGCAAAGCACCACGACGGCTTCTGTCTATGGCCGTCGAGCACAACGACCTATTCGGTGAAGAATTCGAAATGGCGCGACGGGAAGGGCGATGTGCTCAGGGAAATGTCTGAAGCCTGTCGCGAATACGGGTTGAAGTTCGGTGTGTACATCTCCCCTTGGGATCGCAACCATCCGTTGTACGGCACGCCCGCTTACAACCGCGTTTACAAAGATCAGTGGCGCGAAGTGCTGACAAGATATGGCGATGTATTCGAAGCCTGGCTGGACGGCGCCAACGATCAGAAGAAACGGATGGTCTACGATTTCGACGGCTTCTTTCAGACGATCCGGAAGTATCAACCGAACGCGGTCATTTTCAGCGATGCCGGACCGGACATCCGCTGGGTTGGCAACGAGAAAGGCATCGCAGGCGAGACGAACTGGTCCAGCCGCGACAACGAAGGTTCATTTCCGGGTTTTGCCGATGAGAAAGCTTTGAACACCGGTGACGAGAACGGCGCTTCATGGATTCCTGCCGAGTGCGATGTCTCGATACGGCCCGGATGGTTTTATCACTCGACTGACGACGACAAGGTCAAGACCGTCGCGCAACTGATGGAAATCTACTACAGCTCGGTGGGGCGCAATGCGAATCTGCTTCTGAACATCGGCGTGGATCGGCGCGGTCTGGTGAATGAACACGATATTGCGCGTCTGATGGAATTCAGGAAAGCGCGCGAGGAGGCCTTCAACACCCATCTCGCGAGAGGCCGGGTGACGGCATCGAGTGTCAGAGGCAAAGACAAAGAATACGGCGGAGAGAAGGCGCTCGACGGCAGACCGGAGACCTATTGGTCGACGGACGATGGCGTGACGAAGGCCTCGCTTGAAATAGACTTTGGCAGGGAGGTTGAATTCAACCGGTTTCTGGCGCAGGAGGATATCGCGTTGGGCCAACGAGTGAAGAGATTCTCCGTGCGCATCTGGAAAGATGAGCATTACGAAACGATCGCCGAGCAGACGACGATTGGCTACAAGCGCATTCTATTGTTACCCCTTGTGCAGACTCGCAAGGTCCAACTCGTGATAGAAGACTCAAAGGCGAGCCCGGCGATCACGAACGTGGAGATTTTCAAAGCGCCGGGAGATTAAACCGCAGAGGGCGCCGAGGTTCGCATAGAGACGGACAAAGAGGAGCTAAACCAGTGTCCAGGAAGAGAATCGCACGCCGCCAATTTCTAAAGCAGAACCTGGCAGCAACGGCCATCGCTGCTTCCGGAATCACCGACTTCGAAGCTCTATCACAGATCACCGGTGGTCCCCAGGTTCAGTATCGGGGCCCGCTGAACGAAGCCGAGGCCGGCGATCGACAGCTCGACAGTCTTCAGTTCAGCCTCTCAACGTATGAGAGCATCAAGCCGTCGATGACATTCTCTGCAACGACCGAAGCCTCGGCCCGTCTCTGGCAGAAACGCGTGCGCCGCAAACTCATCGATCTGTTGGGTGGCTTTCCATCGACACGCGGCGCGCTACAGGCGCGCGTCATAGAGACGAAAAAGCTCAACGGGTACACGCGAGACAAGATAGTCTTTCAGAGCCGCGACAATCTCTCGGTTTTCGGATACCTGTTGTTGCCGGAGAAGCACGCGGGTGCGGTTCCAGCAGTGGTTTGTTTGCCCGGTCACGGTCGCGGATGTGACGACATCGTCGGCATTGCCGAGAACGGGCAGCAGCGTGAAACCCGAAGCGGCTACGAGAGGGACTTCGCATTGCAGGTTGTCGAACGCGGTTACGCTGCGTTTGCAATCGAGCAGCTTGCTTTCGGGTGCAGACGAGATGAGGGGGCGCGCAAGAAGGGCGCGGGCCAGTCGTCGTGTCAGCCTGCCGCAGGCGCCGCGCTGCTCTTTGGCCAGACGATGATCGGTTGGAGAGTTTGGGATGTGATGAGGGCCATCGATTATCTGCG
The DNA here is from genome assembly GCA_963737945.1 of Blastocatellia bacterium. GTDB lineage: Bacteria > Acidobacteriota > Blastocatellia > UBA7656 > UBA7656 > Onstottus_A. The sequence goes on from CAVTUR010000005.1 coordinate 69,767, forward strand.
AAGTCGCTCGGAAGTTGACCCGTCGCGAATGGCGACAATGGGGATCTCCGGCGGCGGAACGGTCTCGCTCTTCTCGGCGGCCCTGGATGAGAGAATCAAGATCGGTGTCGTCAGCGGGTACTTTAATACGTTCCGCGAGAGCATACTCAGCCTGTCGCATTGCATAGATAACTACGTGCCCGGAATCTTGAACTACATCGAGATGTATGATGTCGCGGGGCTGATCGCGCCGCGCGGGCTGTTTGTGGAATCGGGAATGCGCGATCCTATTTTTCCGATTCGCGGAAGCCGAGCGGCGGTCAAAAAGGCGCAAGAGATTTACTCAGTATTCGGAGCGCCTGAGAAGTTCGGCCACGAGGTCTTCGACGACGAGCACGTGTTTTACGGAAAAGGGGCTTTCGAGTTCCTGATGAAGATGCTTTGAAGCCGTGATGAACCGGTCACAACTTTGTTCTCCCACAACCAAGTAGCCTGGGGCCGCTTCGGAGGATCGGACCGCTAATGAGGATACCAGTCAAACCATTCGCAGCGATGACCATATCGCTTCTCTGCGCCGTCGTAATTTCGGGAGCTCGACAGAAGGAGCCCGCAAGACAGTCCGCTAAACCGGCACGAGATTACCCAGTCAAACCGGTGCCGTTTACTGCGGTTCACCTCACCGACAAGTTTTGGGCGCCGCGAATCGAGATAAATCGGACGGTGACGATTCCGTTCGCCTTCCAGAAGTGCGAGGAGAACGGCCGCGTCGAGAATTTCAATCGCGCCGCCGCCGCGCTCAAGGGCGAGCTCAAGGACAAGAAACTCCCGCCCTACCCGTTCGACGACACCGATCTTTACAAGGTGATCGAAGGCGCTGCCTATAGCTTGAGCGTCCATCCCGATCCGAAGCTCGAAGCATATGTTGACGGCTTGATTGAAAAGATCGCCGCTGCCCAGGAAAAAGACGGCTATCTTTATCCTGCTCGGACCATCGATCCACAAAAGCCTCACCCGTGGGCGGGCGCTACGCGTTGGGAGTTGGAAAAGGTCGATAGCCACGAGCTGTACAACCTCGGGCATCTTTACGAGGCGGCCATCGCTTACTATCAGGCCACAGGCAAACGCTCGTTGCTCGAGATTGCGTTGAGGACAGCGGACTTGCTCGACCGGACCTTTGGACCGGGCAAGCGGTCGATCTGGCCCGGACACGAGATCACCGAGATGGGACTCGCGCGGCTATATCGCGCGACGGGCGACCAGCGCTATCTCAAGCTTGCGAAGTTCCTGCTCGATGCGAGAGGCCCGGACGGCTCGAAAGGGAGCGGTCGCACCTACAACCAGTCGCAGGTGAAAGTAGTAGATCAAACCGAAGCCGTCGGACACGCGGTGCGCGCAACCTATCTGTATTCAGGCATGGCGGACGTCGCCGCGCTGACCGGCGATGCCTCCTACACAAATGCCATAGACAAGATCTGGGAGAACGTCACCAGCGCGAAGCTTTACATAACGGGCGGCATAGGCGCGAGAGGTTCGGGCGAGGCGTTTGGCGACAACTACGAGCTGCCGAATATGACCGCCTACAACGAGACCTGCGCGGCGATCGGCAACGACTTCTGGAACCATCGGCTGTTTCTGCTGCACGCCGATGCGCGTTACATCGACGTTATGGAGCGGACGCTTTACAACGGGTTGATCTCCGGAGTCTCGCTCGACGGCAAGTTGTTCTTCTATCCGAATCCGCTGGAATCCAACGGCCAGCACCAGCGCAGCCCGTGGTTTGGGGTCGCGTGCTGCCCCGGGAACATCACCCGATTCATGGCGTCTGTGCCGGGCTATGTCTACGCGCAGCAAGGCGACAAGCTCTACGTCAACTTGTTTGCCGCGAGCACCGCCGATATCAAGCTGGACAACGGCCGCCGGGTAAAACTGATCCAGGAGACTCGTTATCCCTGGGACGGCGGCGTGAGGATGACGGTTGACCCGGATCGGAGCGCCACGTTCACTATAAACGTTCGGATACCGGGATGGGCTCGCAATGAAGCGGCGCCGGGCCAGCTTTATCGTTTTATTGACAAGACCGACGAAGCAGTGACGTTGAAGATCAACGGCAAGGTTGTTCCGGTCAGCATTGAAAAAGGCTACGCGGGTCTCACTCGAATCTGGAAGCGAGGCGATGTGATCGAGCTCACGCTTCCGATGCCGATACGCCGAGTCGTGGCCAACGAGCTTGTCGAAGCCGACCGCGGGCGGGTTGCGTTGCAGCGTGGTCCGATAGTTTATTGCGCCGAGTGGCCCGACAATTCTCAAGGTCACGTGCGCAACCTGATGCTGGCTGATAACGCAAAGCTGACCGCCGAGTTCAAGAGCGGACTTCTCGGCGGGGTCACGGTCATCAAGGGTAGGGCTGTAGCGCTCGCCTACAACGGACAGAATGCGGTGACCAGGAACGAGCAGGAGTTCACTGCGATACCTTACTATGCCTGGGCGAATCGAGGTCCCGGCGAGATGATCGTGTGGATCCCCAATGACGAAGCGGCGGCCAGACCCTTGCCGCGGCCAACAGTGGCTTCGACGAGCAAGGTTACGGTTTCCGGGGGCCGGAACCCGCGCGCGATCAACGATCAGGCGGAACCACAATCATCAGATGACCCGTCAAATACGTATTTCCACTGGTGGCCGCGAAAGGGCACGACTGAATGGGTCGAGTATGCCTTCGAGAAATCGGCGGAGGTGTCCGAAGTGGAGGTCTATTGGTTTGACGACACGGGACAAGGCGAATGTCGCGTTCCCGCTTCGTGGCGGGTTCTCTATAAGGATGGCGATCAGTGGAAGCCGGTTGAGAGTAGTGGATCGTATGCCACCGAGAAGGACCGCTATGACAGGATGACTTTCAAACCGGTTACGACCCGTGGACTACGTCTCGAGGTGACGATGCAACCAAACTGGTCGGCAGGTATCCAGGAATGGAAAGTCAGATAGGACGGGTGAGAGTTCACCTTTGGCATCGAGAGGCGCTTCGGAACACATTGCGCCTCATTCCGCGTTGACGGTCATCCATCGCGCAAATAGAATTAGTTCACCTCTCTTACCTTTGGATGTATGAAGGATTTACCGGATGTCATTCGTCGCTGCTAGCGGACCTGATGGCAAATGGGCGTCTGACCTGTTGGTTTATTCGAAGGCCTCGATTGCCCCGCAAAGCAGTCCATAAAATATCGGGTGCGGCAACAACTTGCGCGAAACGCGCGTGTGAGCCGAAGGTGCGCCTGAATCGGAGGACCGAAGATTGATTGAAGTAGATCACCTCATCAAGAGTTACGGAAAGAACGTCGCCGTCAACGACATCTCCTTTTCCGTGGGTAAGGGAGAGATCCTGGGGTTTCTGGGACCAAACGGCGCCGGTAAAACCACAACCATGCGGATACTGACGGGCTATCTTCCCGCGACCAGCGGGTCGGCGAGAATCGCGGGGTTCGATGTCTTTGAGAAATCGATGGAGGTGCGCCGTCGAATCGGCTACCTTCCTGAGACTCCGCCGCTGTATCCCGACATGAATGTGCTGTCGTATCTCGAGTTTGTCGCCCGGATCAAGGGCGTCGCAGCCGGCGACATATCAAACCGGGTCGACCGGGCGATGGAGATGGCCAATCTAAAAGACCGCCAGCGACGAGTTGATAAAGAGATTGTCGCGGGGCTTCAAGCAGCGAGTCGGGTATCGCCCAGGCAATAGTCCACAATCCGGATGTCGTGATTCTCGATGAGCCGACCGTTGGGCTTGACCCAAAGCAGATCATAGAGGTGAGAAAGCTCATCAAGGGGCTCGCTGGTGAGCACACAATCATCCTGTCTACTCACATCCTCCCCGAAGCAAGCCAGACCTGCGACCGGGTGGTGATCATCAATCGCGGGCGGATCGCCGCAGTTGATACACCAGAGAACCTGACGACCCAACTAAAGGGCTCTGAGCGCGTTCAGATGGAGGTGAGAGGAGAGGAGGACGCATTCCGAGAAGCCATCGAACAGGTCGAGGGTGTGACCAAAGTAGAGATCGAAGCGCTGGAGAACACCGATCACTTGAAGGCAATCGTTGAAAGCGAGCCGGGAACGGATCTGCGGGGCAAGCTCGCCTCGGCGGCGGTTGGAAAAGGGCTCGAGCTGTTCGAGTTGAAGGCGGTGAGCTTGAGTCTCGAAGACATATTCTTGCAGCTTACGACGGAAGAGGCGTCATCGGCGCAGGCGTCCACCGTAGCCGTTTGAGGAAGAAGACACTTATGCGATGGATGTGCTGATTGCCTGCGACGTGATTTTGCGGGCGGGTGAAGCGACAAACTGAATTTACGGAGCCTCCGTACGAGGGCAGTACCCACGAAGTAGGTATGAAGTGGGTATCTGCAAAAGTGCTGACACCTTCGGGAGACATTTAAATGAAAGGCATGATCGCAGTATATCGTCGCGAGATGGGTAGCTACTTCGTCTCGCCTATCGCTTACATCGTCGTAGGCCTGTTTCTCCTTGTGTGTGGATGGCTCTTCTACGCAATACTGGGCGATGTCATCCGAGCATCGGTCACGTCACAGATGCGATCGATGCAGTTTGGCGCCCCGCAGCCAATGGATGTTCCGGGCATCGTGATTCGAGGGTTCCTGAGCAACGTAAGCTTTATCATCCTCTTTCTTCTTCCAATGCTTACCATGGGAATCTACGCGGAAGAGCGCAAACGCGGCACCATGGAGCTGCTGATGACCTCTCCCTTAACCGAACTCCAGATCGTACTTGGGAAGTTCCTGGCGGCCTTGACGCTTTTTGTGGTGATGCTCACCCCGACGTGGATCTACCAGTTCATAATGGCGTCTTATTCCGAGCCCGGTATTCCCTGGAGCGTGCTGTTGTCGGGGTACCTGGGACTCGTCTTGCTCGGTTCGGTGCTGGTCGCGCTGGGAACATTCATATCATCGTTAACTGAGAGTCAGATCATCGCCGGTGTGGCGACCTTCGCCGTCTTTCTGCTGCTATTGGTGATGGATATCGGCGTACGCGATTCGAGTTCGACCTGGGGCGACGTCGTTCAATATTTTTCGATCCTTCGGCACTACGATGACTTTTCGCGTGGGGTGATTGATACCTCGAACGTGATCTTTTATGTGAGCCTGGCCGCGATTGGGGTGTTCCTTACTCAGCGGTCGCTCGATTCCATGCGATGGAGGAGAGCCTAGACCTTATGAACATCAAGCGTCAGGAAGTATTCAAAATCATCGCGTTCCTTGGGCCTCTGGCGTTGATAGCGGGCTACGTTCGCTATTCGGTGCGCGAGACCATGGGCCCGCTCAATCTAACGCTTCTCATCGTTGGCGGCGTGCTCACCCTTGCCGCGATTGCCGTCAACTTTCGGGCGATTCGCGAATCTTCCAGAAGGAGGTCCACCCGCCTCGGCGCCAACACCACCGTGATGACCGTCGCGGTGATCGCGATCATCGGATTCGTGAACTTCCTGGGCTATCGCCATCACAAGCGAATCGATCTCACTACCGAGAAGCTCTACAGCCTCTCGGACCAGACGCGCAAAGTGGTGTCCGATTTGAAAAAAGACGTCAAGGTCATGCTGTTCGACAAAGAGGACCCGCAGGGGCTCGGCGATCAGATGAAGGAGTATAGAAACCTCAGCTCGCGCTTCACCTTCGAGCGAATCGATCCGCAGAAGAATATGGAGGCGGCTAAACAGTACAAGGTCGAGCACCTGGGCGACGTGATCGTCGCGTCCGGCGATCGCAACGAGAAGCCAAAAGACACAACCGAGCAATCCATCATCAACGCGATCATCAAGGTCACCCGGGATAGCCTCAAGAAGATCTACTTTGTCGAAGGGCACGGCGAAAAGAAGCTTGCATCGACCAACGAAGGCGACGGCTACGGCGTCGTCGACAAGATGCTCAAGGATGAGAACTACGAAACAAAGGGCATCAATCTGGTTGCTTCGGGCGACGTCCCCGCCGATTGCGATGTGCTGGTTCTCGCCGGACCCAAACAGCGTTGTTTCCACAGGAAGCGTCGGCGATCGGAAAATATCTCGAAAAGGGCGGCAAGGCTATGCTGCTCATCGATCCGGACACCGATCCAAAACTGGAGGACGTCTTGCACGCCTGGGGCATTCAACTCGGAAACAACACCGTTGTTGATGCGAGTGGCGTTGGCCGCTTCTTTCAACTCGGACCCGGCGCGCCGCTCGCTCGAACCTACGGCTCTCACCCGATCACCAAAGACTTCGAAGGAACAATGACTTTCTTCCCGCTGAGCCGCAGTGTGGAGACATCGCCCGGGAGCGGCGTCTCGGTCACCGACCTGATGAAGACATCGGAAGAGAGTTGGGCCGAGACCGAAATAAATTCGGGTAAGGTCGCTTTCGACGAGGGCAAGGACAAGAAAGGCCCGATAACACTTGGGGTGGCTGCCAGCAAAACCGAAGGCGATCAGGAGGCGAGGCTCGTGGTAATCGGGGACTCGGACTTCGCGGCGAATCAATATGTCGGCGTTCAGCGAAACGGCGATCTCTTTATGAACTCGATAAACTGGCTCGCCAAGGATGAGGACCTGATCTCGATCCGGCCAAAAAACCCGGCCGACCGCAAAGTGTCGATGACCGAGGCCGATCAGAATCAGCTCTTCTGGATCGCGCTGGTGTTGATGCCGGTGGCGACAATCGGTTCTGGCCTTTACATCTGGTGGAAGAGGAGGTAGGAGACGCCGCTATGAAACGAAACACGCTCATCCTCCTGTTGCTGGCCGCGGCGATCGGCGTGGCGGTCTACTTTCTGGAGATCAAACCCGGAAAGCCGAGCGACGAGAAGACCGACGAGTCCAAACCCGCGTTCGCTTTCAAGAAAGAGGACGTCGCATCCATATCAATCACTCGCTCGGGACAGACCGTCACCGTCGAAGAAACCGACGGCAAGTGGACGATCAATCAACCGCTGCCGGCTCAGGCGAATCAATCGGCGGTAGATTCGCTGGTGAGCAGCCTGACTTCGGCGAAGATCGAGCGGAGCCTTTCCCCGACAGCGGAGGAGATCAAGTCATTTGGGCTAGAGGAACCGTCGGTGACTGTCGAAATAAAACTCAAGAGCGGCGAGAGTCAGACCCTCAAACTCGGCGCCAAAGACTTCTCTGGCTTGTCAGCCTACGCGCAGATCGGAGATTCAAAGGACGTGGCGATTGTTCCTGCTGCGGTGCTGACGAATTCGGATAAATCGCTAAACGATCTGCGCGACAAAGCGATCCTTGGAGCCTCGCAGTTTGACATCAAGGCAATCTCGCTCACGAACGAGCACGGACAGATATCGCTTGCAAAGGACGGGGGAGATTGGGCGCTCAAGAAGCCTTTTGAAGCCGGCGTGGAAACGACCGAGATGAGTTCCTTTTTGAGCGAGATCACTTCGGGCGAAGCAGAGGAGTTCGTGTCGGAGTCGGCGGATGATCTCGCGAAGTACGGGCTCGACAAACCCGCAGTCACTCTGACGGCGCAGCTCAATGACGGCTCGGAGAAGACGATTGTCGCGGGAGTCAAGGACGACAATCATTACGCGAAGGCGTCGACGCGGGCACAGGTCTTTAAGATCAGTTCGTCTTTCTACGACAAGCTGAACATCAAGCCTTCCGAGCTTCGCAACAAGGAGTTGTTCAAACTCGACAAGGACAATCTCTCGAAGATTGAGATCAAAAATCCCAACCTCAAACTCGTCGCCGAGAAGAGCGGTGATAAGTGGACGATCAAGGAGCCCGCGGACAAAAAGGACAAGGACGCTCCGACGTTCAAGATGATCAACCCGTTTGAAACAAAGGCCGAGGAAATTGTTGAATCTCCGTCGTCCGACGTGAGGTCGAAGCTTGCAAAGCCTGCGGTCGAGGCGAAACTGACGTACAAAGACGGAAAGGTCATCGAGGTAAAGGTGTCTTCGGCCGACGGCGATAACGTTTACGTCAGCGTGAAAGGCCGGAGCGAGGTGTTCAAAGTTAAGAAACAGATGCTCGAGGATTTGAGTTTCAAGGCTGCGGATTTGTGATCAGCCGCAGCAACAAAATGCCCGAACGACGCAGAAAATTCTGGGGCTGGGGTTGGGAAGGCGAAGGGTTCACCGAAGACGAGATGAAGCAACTCGATCCGGTGTGGGCTCGGCGGCTCGGCGTCTCTGAGTTCGATGTCACGCCGCCCCCAACCGCCGAAGAGATCCACCTTCGGCCCTCGCGAATCTCAATACCGAACTCGCTCGCGGAGGTCTGCACTACAGAGCACTACGAACGTCTTGCTCACTGCTATGGTAGATCCTTCCCCGACAGCGTTCGCATCTTTCAGCGTGATTTCTCCAACCCGCCCGACGTTATCGCCCTGCCTCGCACCGAACAGGATATCGTGGACATCTTCGACTGGTGTGACGGCGTGGGCGCCGCGGCGATTCCATATGGTGGCGGCTCGAGCGTTGTCGGCGGAGTCGAACCTCCGCGCTCGGAAAACTACGGCGGGGCGGTCACGATTGACCTCCGAAACTTGAACCGAGTGCTCGAGGTTGATCCCGTTTCCGAGGCGGCTCGCATACAGGCAGGTACTTACGGACCGGCGCTCGAGGCCCAACTGAAATCTTCCGGTCTGACGCTAAGGCACTTCCCCCAGTCATTCGAGTTTTCGACGCTGGGTGGATGGATCGCGACCCGCTCCGGCGGTCACTTTGCCACATTGCACACTCACATTGACGAGTTGGTAGAGTCGCTTCGTGTCGTGACGCCGAGAGGCGTCATTGAAACCCGTCGTTTGCCCGGCGATGGCGCCGGGCCGAGCGCGGATCGCATGTTTATCGGCTCGGAAGGGATCTTCGGTATCATCACCGAAGCGTGGATGCGATTGCGGAGACGACCGGTTTTTCGCTCGGGGACTACAGTGAAGTTCGTTGACTTTTACAAAGCCTCTGACGCGGTCCGGGTCATCTCACAAGCGGGGTTGTATCCAGCGAATTGCCGTTTGCTCGATGCTCAGGAAGCTGCGTTCGCGGGCGCGGCGGATGGCCGTCACGCGCTGCTTGTGCTGGCTTTTGAATCGGCCGATCATCCACTCGACGCGTGGATGAATCGGGCTCTCGAAATCTGCGGCGATCACGGCGGCGAGTGGGATCGCTCTGAGCTTGAGAGGTCAGACTCCCACCGCGAAGGCGCAGCGGGCGCCTGGCGTAACGCCTTCCTGCGAGCCTGCTACCTTCGGGAAAACATGGTTCCGCGAGGCGTCCTCTCGGACACTTTCGAGACCGCCATCACCTGGGAGCGCTTTGCCGATTTCCACTCCAACGTCAAGGACGAGGTTCAAAGGGTGATTAGCAGAGTTACCGGCAATAAAGCCTGGGTGACTTGTAGATTTACTCACGTTTATCCGGACGGGCCGGCGCCTTATTTCACATTCGTATCGATGGGCGACAAAAAGAACCTGCTGGAACAGTTCTACACCGTAAAGCTCGCTGCTTCGGAAGCGTTGATCAAGCATGGCGGGACGATCACACACCATCACGCGGTCGGCCGGATGCATCGCGCGCAGTACGACCAACAGCGACCGGAGTTGTTTGCGACGGCTTTACGCGCTGCAAGAAGCGAATTTGACCCGAAGGGAATGCTCAACCCCGGAGTGCTGATTGATTGACAAAGACTCCGCTCAGGAATAGAACAACCGACAACCGATACTGATTTATTCTTAGAGTAAGGATGCGAGAATGACTAAGCCATCAGACGAAAAAAGGACTGAAGCCCGGCGCGAGTTTCTTCAGTCGACGCTCGGCATTGCGGGCATTTCCTTGTTAGAATCGCCTGCGCTTGCGATGAAATACGACCAGACACTTTCCGGCAAGGTTTCAAACTCCACCTCGATGATGGGGGCGGCAGCAGACGCATTTATCAATTCGTTGTCCGCTGATCAGCGCGCCAGGGCCACCTTCGGGTTCGACGACGAGCAACGGTTCGACTGGCATTTCATTCCACGCGCGCGCAAAGGAATTCCATTCAAGGATCTCGACTCCGCTCAGCGTCTCCTGGGTAACGCGCTAATGAGCGCGGGTCTGGGTCAGCGTGGGCTCATAAGGGCAGCGACCATCATGAGCCTCGACGCGATACTCCGCGAGATGGAGGAGGGCAAGGGGCCGGTCCGCGATCCCGAGCTGTACTTTCTGAGCATCTTCGGCGACGCGCGGTCGGCCAAACCCTGGGGTTGGAGAGTCGAAGGTCATCACATCGCGCTGAACTTCACGCTGGTCGAGGGCAAGCATATCGCTTCGACTCCGGCGTTTTTCGGAGCGAATCCGGCCGAAGTTCTACAGGGATCGCGAAAAGGGCTGCGAGCGCTTGCACCCGAAGAAGATCTCGGGCGGCTGTTGATCAAGTCGCTCGATGACAGGCAGCGCGCCCAGGCGGTCATAAGCCAAGCCGCCCCAGCCGATATTCTGTCCACCAATCTGAGAAAGGCGGAACCGCTCAAGCCAGCCGGTCTTCAAACCAGCAAGCTGGGTCAGAAACAGCAAGACATTCTGATGAGCCTTCTCAATGAATATGCTTCGAGGCACGCACCGGACATCGCCGCGGCGAGAATGGACAGAGTCCGCGGAGCCGGCTTGGCGAACATCTACTTCGCGTGGGCCGGGGGATTCGAGAAGGGTCAGGCGCATTACTATCGCATTCAGGGTCCGTCGTTCCTCGTCGAATACGACAACATCCAGAACCATGCGAATCACATTCACACAGTCTGGAGAGACTTTAGTTCGGACTTTGGCGTCGATTTGCTGGCGCTGCACTACAAGCAAGATCACCGCTAAGGGCGGGACGCGGTGACCGAATTAGGACGGTGGGTGCGTTTTCCCCGAAGGGGATCCGTCCTCCAGCCCAGGGTTGCCGTACTCGGCTACCCTGGGAAAGAGGGCGGTGAAATCCCCAACCCCAACGGGGTTGCGGCCGGGCTCGCGTCGAAAGCGCGTGAACTCAACAATCGAGAACGATTCGAAACAAACTCATCCCGATTGGGAAGCTTGGCTACAACCCCTGTGGGGTTGGTTAACCCCCAACTTTTCAATGGGGTATTCGGATAGGGGCAGCAGGCCCGTCGGTGTAGGCAGTAGTTGAACCATCCCCCAACTGCCCCGTTGGGGGTATTCGGAAACGGGCAGCTTGCCGCCTCGATGTAGGCTGTAATCTACTGGAATTGGATTGCCGCTTCCCTACTTTACAGGAGAAATCATGACTACTAACGAGTGCTCAAGACGACAGGCATTTTGCATCTTGTCCTCGATTCTGCTGCTCACGGTCCTCTGTTCGAGAACCACTGCTGCGCAAAACTGCGAGAAGCTCGCCGATCTGAAACTTGCACACACAACGATCACCGCGGCGCAGTCCGTGGCTCCCGGAGCGTTCGCCCCGGCAACTGGCTCGGCAGCTCCTTTCAAGGATCTGCCCGGCTTTTGTCGAGTCACCGGGGTCATCAAGCCGACCCCTGACTCGGACATCAGGTTCGAAGTCTGGATGCCCAGCGCCGACTGGAATGGAAAGTTCCAGGGCATTGGTAACGGCGGATTTGCGGGGACGATCAGTCAACCGGCTCTGGCGGCCTCGGTTGCGCGCGGGTACGCCGCCGCTTCGACCGACACCGGTCACACGACTACCGATGCGAGCTGGGCGCTTGGGCACCCTGAGAAGATTGTCGACTACGGGCACCGCGGCATCCACGAGATGACCGAGAAAACCAAATCGATCGTGAGCGCGTTCTACGGCAACGGCCCCAGGCATTCCTACTTCGCCAGCTGCTCGAACGGAGGGCGCCAAGCGTTGATGGAGGCGCAGCGATATCCCAACGACTACGATGGAGTGATCGCCGGCGCCCCCGCGAATTACTTCACGCACATTCTCACCGGGTTCGCGTGGAATCTACAGGCAACCTTGAGTGATCCCGCCAGCTACATCCCGGCGAGCAAGCTAAAATCCATCGAAGCTGCGGCGCTTGCATCGTGTGACGCGCGAGACGGTGTTGGTGACGGAGTGATCGACGATCCGACCGCATGCCACTTCGATCCGTCGGCGTTGCTTTGCAAGGGTGCCGAGTCCGATGCGTGTCTGACAGAGAAACAGGTGATCGCTCTCAAAAAGATCTACGCCGGGCCGCGAACCTCGAAGGGCGAGCAGATCATCCCCGGTTTTGAGCCCGGAGGCGAAACCGGCCCGGGCGGCTGGCAAGCATGGATCACCGGCGGAGGCTCAAACAAAGGGCTGCAGTTCTTTTTCTCCTCGCAGACTTTTGCGAATATGATCTACAACAATCCGCAGTGGGATCTAAAAACATTCAGCCTGGAAAAAGACAACAAACTCTCCGACGACAAGCTGGCTTCGATTCTGAACGCGACTGACCCCAATCTAAAGGCGTTCAAGGCACGGGGCGGCAAGTTGATTCTCTATCACGGTTGGAGTGACGCGGCGCTGCCCCCGGTCAACACGATCAACTACTTTAAGAGCGTCGAGGCGAAAATGGGCCAGCGTGATGCGAGTTCATTCATGCCGGCTTTCCATGGTCCCGGGGATGCAGCACTGCGGCGGCGGCCCGGGCCCGGACAATTTTGGCTCAACCGTAGGCAGGGTGCAGTCCGATCCGCAGCACGATATGTCGCTTGCGCTCGAACGCTGGGTTGAGAAAGGCATCGCTCCGGATCAAATCATTGCTTCGAAGCGCCAGGGTGGAGACCCGAAGAGCCCCGCGATCCGCACACGCCCGCTCTGCCCGTACCCGCAAGTGGCGCGCTACAAGGGAAGCGGCAGCACGGACGATGCAGCTAACTTTGTCTGCACCGTGGAGAAACCTGGGTCGGGGATCAGCAGGAATAGATGAAGACACACTGATGCCTCTGCCACGCATTACTGAGGAGCAAACGCAACGCAAGAGCACGATAAGCTGCGACCGCGAGCATCATCTGGACTGGAAGCTGCCGAATCCACGCAATAGAGACCTCTCGGGAAGTTACTCGGACTGCGCCCACACACGCGGCAAGGTTCCTTGGTATAATTCCCAATCCGAATTCAGAGTGCGGGGTATAGAAAGACATGAGAACTGAACCTGGAGTGATGCTTTCGAGCGACCTCGGTTCTCCGGACTCTATTCCTTACTTCCTATGGGATGAACCGATGACCGTGGCCGAATTGCGCGAGCGTTTGCAGACCGCTTCGACAGCGGAACAGACACGGCTTCTGGCGAAACTGCTGCGCGAAGCTCGCGACACAGACGTCTGGCAGTTCACCTCACCGGCCGAGGTCTGGCGCCGATGGCCCGCCCTCGCTCCGCAACTTGGGCGTCGCCGTGGCTTCTGGGAGTTCCTGCTCGGCCACTGGCGGGAAGGGGGCTTGCTTGGCAGATAGCAAGCTCAGCGCACTGCAAACAGATTTCCTTCGCGCCTTTTTCCAGCGTGAGCAACGCTTCTTTTTGACTGGCGGTGGGGCACTCGCCGGGTTTCATCTAGGACATCGCGAAACTCATGACCTGGACTTGTTCACCCTCGAGGATGCGATGACGGAAGGGACGACAGTCGCTTCCGAGGTTGCGCGGGAGTTTGGAGGGACGCTCGAAGCGATTCAAACGTCCCCGGATTTCCGGCGGATGTTGTTGCAGAGTGGGGGTGAAGCAATAGTCATCGATTTAGTTCGCGAGTACGTCGCCCAATCGGTGTCTGAAAAGCTTTTGGTTGACGGCATTCGGATTGACCCGCCGCAGGAGATTCTAGCCAACAAGCTCTGCCTGTTGCTATCGCGCTCAGAAATCCGTGACCTTGTGGACGTACGCGCGCTGGAATTGGCTGGCTATCGGATGGAAGATGCGCTAAGCGCTGCGGCGAAAAAGGACAGAGGAATGACGCCGGCCCAATTGGGCTGGGTGCTCAGCCAGATCGAACTGGGTGACGATCTGATCGCGCCGGGCGGAGTCTCCACAGAAGACTTGCGGCGCTATCTACGCGACTTGATTGCCCGGCTGGCGAAGCACGCTTTCCCGTAAACATATAGTGGAAAAAACAACCGACACCCTTTGGCAACCGGAGGTAATCATTGCCACTCGACCCGCAGGCACGAGCCCTTCTTGACCAGATGGCTGCGGCCGGAACCCCGCCGCTCACCGCTCAATCCGTGGCGGAAGCGCGGCAGGGAGTGCTCGCATTCGCCCAACTGGGTGGGGATCCGGAACCCGTCCACCATGTCGAAGACCGCGAGATCCCCGGTCCCAACGGAATTATTCCCCTGCGCATCTACACTCCGGCCGGCAACGGGCCGTTTCCAGTGCTGGTCTTCTACCACGGCGGCGGCTGGGTTATTTGCAGTCTCGAGACCCACGATCCGGTGTGCCGAAGCCTGGCTAACGCGGCCCGATGCGTTGTCGTTTCGGTTGATTATCGTCTCGCCCCGGAGCACAAATTCCCGGCGGCAGCCGACGACTGTTACGCAGCTACTCAGTGGGCGCTAAGTAATGCAACTCTCATCAACGGAGATCCGGCCCGCGTTGCGGTGGGCGGCGATAGCGCGGGAGGCAATCTCGCTGCGGTGGTAACGCTGATGGCGCGCGACCGAAACGCCGCCGCCCCGATATTTCAACTGCTGGTCTATCCGGTGACGGATTATTTCGTCCCAGGCACTCCGTCGTACCTGCAAAACGCGGAAGGGTACTTCCTTACAAGAGACGATATGGTCTGGTTCTGGAATCACTATTTGAACGATGAAGCCGACACGGCTAACCCGTATGCCTGCCCGCTGCGGGCAACGAGTCAGGCCGGCCTGCCGCCGGCGCTGGTGATCACCGCCGAATTTGATCCGCTTCGAGACGAAGGCGAGATGTACGCCGCCCGCTTGCGAGAGTCGGGGGTTACCGCACAACTAGTCCGTTATGACGGAATGATTCACGGGTTCTTCAGTATGGGAGGCGTCCTGGACCAGGGCCGGAATGCGCTCGCTCTTGCGGCAGCTCAACTCCGTGCGGCGTTTGATGTTGCTTCGTAGAAACTAATTCACACAAGGGGATTCGATGCTGACCGTTGAACTCATTAGACGCGGGGCGCGATACTTTTCGGAGCGCACAGCGGTCTTATCGGAAGACAAATCGTTGACCTTCGCCGAGGTTGGCGAACTGTCTAACCGTTTCGCGCACGTGCTCGCAAGCAACGGCATCAGCCGAGGCTCGCGGCTGGCGATTCTCGCCAACAACAGCATCTACAGCATCCCGGTCGATTTCGCGTGCGTGAAAGCCGGTGCCGCTCGCACTCCGTTGAATGCGCGGCTCTCGATTGACGAACACGAACACATGCTTCGCGAAACCGGCGCGCGAGTGGTGATATACGATGCCGAGCTGGCCGAGCGCGCCGAGGCTCTTGGTCGTCGCGTTGGCGGAATCAAGCTGCTCGGCTTGGGTTCCGACCGTTGCGGAGCTGACTTGCTCGTCGGAGCTGCGTCCGCCAGGTCCGATGATCCTCGAACTCCAGCGGGTCCGGACGACGTGATCCTGACGATCTTCACATCCGGCACAACTGGGCGACTGAAGGCCGCGGAGCACACGCAAGCCACTTACGCGGCGGTGTCAAATAATACTTCAATCAATCTCCCCGATATCGCACCGGACGACGTGATGCTCCATGCCGCATCGCTGTTTCACGCGAGCGGTTGTTTTGTGTTGCCTTACTGGATAAAGGGGGCGTGCAGCGCGGTGCTTGCGCGATTTGAGCCTGCGGAGTTCCTGAATGCGATAGTCCGCTGGCGCGCTACTTCGATGCACGTAGTGCCAACGATGCTGGCGATCCTTCTCAACCACCCTGACATCGAGAAGGCGGACATGTCGTCGGTGAGAACAATTGTCTACGGCGCGTCGCCGATGCCTTTGCCGGTGATAAAGCGAGCGCTGGAGCTTTGGGGCCCGCGCTTCGTTCAGTACTACGGTCAGACCGAAGCGCCACTGTTCATCACTACTCTAGACAAGGAAGATCACGCGGGTCCCGAACGGCGGTTGCTTGCGTGCGGGAGGCCGTCGGTCGATTGCGAGATTCGTCTGATAGACGACAAGGGCAACGACGCCCCACCCGGTGAGCAAGGTGAGATCGCGCTTAGAGCGCCGTTTGCGATGAAGGGCTATTTGAACGCGCCCGATCTGAACGCCGCGATGTTTGTCGAAGGCGGATGGCTGCGCACTCGAGACGTCGGACGGTTTGATGAAGACGGTTATCTCTATCTGGTCGATCGCACGTCGGATATGATCATCACCGGTGGCTACAATGTCTATCCGCGGGAGGTCGAAGATGCGTTGTTAGCTAACGCGGCTGTGGCCGAATGCGCTGTGGTGGGTGCGCCTCACGAGAAATGGGTTGAGGCGGTGACCGCGTTTGTGGTGTTGCGGCCGGGCGCCGAAGCATCCGAAAGTGAGTTGATCGAATCCACTCGCGAGAGGCTTGCGAGTTACAAGGTGCCCAAGTCTGTGCGCTTTATAGAGCAGATCCCAAAGAGCGCAGTGGGGAAGGTGCTTCGCAGAGCGCTCCGCGATCCGCTCTGGAAAGGGGTCTCCTCTTAGCGTCTTTGCGATTCTTCGCGCCCTTTTGCGCAAAGCCGGTTTGAACCAGCTCACGCTTGAGCGATCACGCTTTGCACCGACGCATCGCGAGCTGCGCGGAGGCGGTCAAATTCAACCGCTACCTCTTCGTCGTGGGCGATCGCTTCATCGAGATTGGTTTCGGCGAAGTCCATCACGCCCATATCTACAAACGCCTTTTGAATCCGCGCTCCCCACAATCCGATGTCTTTCAGAGTCGGCACGATTCGGATAAACAGCTTGCGTCTAAACTCGGTCATCAGCGGCGAGGCCAGGACGTGGCCGGTGCAGGCTTTGACATCCATGCCCAGCCGCTCCCAGACTTCTTCCGACAGAAACCGGTCGCGCATCAGATAGCAGGCTTCTACCGCAAACTGCTCCCGCTCGTCGCGCTCCTTCTCGGTGAGCTGCGGATAATAATCGCGCAACGCGATCCGACCAAACGCCACGTGCCTTGCCTCGTCCTGCATTACATATGCGTTGATCGCCCGCCCGAGAGGCTCTGTCGCCATGTCGCGTATCAGATTGAACGCCGCAAGCGCGAGTCCTTCGATGATCACTTGCATCGCCAGATACGTGACGTCCCAACGAGTATCGCTGATTCCCTGATCGAGCAGCGTTTTCAACGGGGGGCTGATCGGATAAGCCATTTGAAGCTTCTCGTGTAGATATCGCGAATAGACTTCAACGTGGCGGGCTTCATCCATGACCTGAGTGGCCGCGTAGAATTTCGAATCGATGTCCGGAACGGTCTGAACTATCTTCGCCGTGCAGATCAACGCTCCCTGTTCGCCGTGCATGAACTGCGAGAACCGCCACGCTTCATAGTGGTGTTTTACAACGCCCTTCTCTTTGCGATTCATCTTGGCCCAGAGGTCAGAGCCCGACAGCGGCGAGTACTCATCAGGGAATCCGAGGGGATCGTCGAAGTCCAGTTCCGCCGTCCAGTCGATACGAGTGTTCGAGTTCCACTGGTTGTTCTTGCCTTTTTCATAAAGGGTTAAGAGCTTGTCGCGGCCTTCGTCGTACTCCCAATTGAAGATGGTCTCAGCTCCGTAGCCGGGAATATGCCACTGCGTTTGTTCGACCGGAAGAGTGTAGACACGTGTACTCATAAGAAAGCTTGCCTCCTGATCTTGAAAAACGACCCGACTGGTCTTGGCGGCTTTGCGGAACTTGGCGTCTCTGCCGAAACGGACAACGCACACAACCTGCCAGACCGTTACTTCGCACAAAGCCCCTGCGTTTATAGGATCACTTGCCCGCCGAATCACTCGGCAGCGCAAACACGATGATAGTGGCCGATCCAGGCGGCACTGCCCAGAAGCCGTTCGCAGCACCCGATGCAACAGCAACATACTGCTTGCCGTCGACGGCATAGGTGATCACTCCGCCGTTCATCCGCCCTCCGGTGTTGAACCGGTAAAGCACCTCGCCGGTCTTCGCGTCGAGAGCCATAAAGTCGCCAAGCAACTCACCGGTGAAAATCAGATCCGCTGATGTTGTCGTGACCGCCGCGAGCATCGGTCTCTGGGATAGGTACTTCCACCGAACCGCGCCGGTCGAGGCGTCTATAGCAGTCAGCCAGCCTCGCGACTGGTCAGGCGGGTCGGCGCGCACACCACCGCCCATGTAGAAAGATCCTTCAACGTAGCGGGCGTCGCCTGCTTTGTTGAACGTGCCGCACCAATCTACCGCGTTTACATAGAGCATGTTCGTGCCCGGGTTAAACGCCGGTCCGTTCCACTGAACCCCACCCAGGACTCCAGGACAGGCGCGCAGCCCTTCGCGGGTCGGCGGCTTGTCGGTGTTCAACCGCGTTGTAACCGGCACCTCGTAAACCTGCTCGTGTGTTTCACGATCGAGCACGTGGAGCAAGCCGTCCTTGCCGGCCGTAGCGACGAGCTTGCGGGTCTTGCCTGCAATCGTCGTCGTGAAAAGCGGGCTTACCTGGGTCGTGTCGTAGTCGTGCTCGTCGTGAGGAACAAGTTGATAGAACCATCGGAGTTTCCCGGTCCGAACATCGAGCGCGATCATCGAGCAGGTGTAAACGTTCTTACCGGGACGAGCTTCCCCGTAGAAGTCCGGAGCAGGATTGGCCACCGGAACATAGACGATGCCCTGTGACCCATCAACCGACAGCGGCGCCCAGACCGCGCCGCCGCCTTTTAGCTTAGCGTCAGCCTTTTCCCAGGTCTCCGAGCCGGGTTCGCCGTCATCGGGCACGGTGTTGAATTGCCAAACCGGCTCGCCGTTGGACAGCTTGAACGCCCCGACCCACCCCTTCACTCCAAGCTCGCTTCCGGCGGGACCGATGATGACCAGATCCTCCCAGATGACCGGCGCCATCGTGAATCCGCCTTCGTGTTTGGTCATGTCTACAAGCGCGCGATCCCATACCTGCTTGCCAGTCGCGGCGTCCATCGCAACAAGGTATCCGTCGTGAGTTCCGCGAACCACCAACCCGTCTTTTATCGCAACCCCGCGATTCAACCGCCAGCCTTCCTTGCCTTTTGGCTTGCGGTCGTTGCGCCACTTCACCTTTAGTGTTGCTGCATCCATCGCGATCGTCGAATCGTTAACGGTGATGTACATGAGACCGCCCGCGACGACGGGGTTCGTATGGAAAGGGTTTGTGTCGGCGCCCTGATACATCGCAACGGGTCTGAGCGACCCGACGTTTTGACGATTGATCTGCTTGAGATCAACGAACCGCTGACCGCCGTAGTCGTGATTGGACATCAGCCATTCGGTGGTGCCGGCGGCCGCGTTCAACTCGGTTTGAGTCGGCTTGCCATTTATGGGACGAGTCGCGTTGCTGACCTGTTCCCCGGCCGGTGCGGCGACCTCCACCTTTGTTGCGACTCTTCCCGCACCGCCAGGCATGGAAATCGTCGTTGCCTTTAGAGAAGCCGAGTTTGCCGCCAGCGTCTGGGGGCCGGGTTGATAGCCGTTGCCTTGAAGCACAAATGCGACGATGTCGATGTACTGCTGGTCGGTGAGAGTGCCAGGCGCGCCGTAGGGCATCTGCGTGCGTATGACAAAATACAGATCATCGACTGTATGTTTGCCGTCTGCCCACTTGGTCATGAATCGCGGCCCGGCGAGCGGCTTGGAGGTAGTCCCCTCGAGACTGGGCCCGTGGCACGATGCGCAACTCCTGGCGTAGGTGGTGCCGCCCCTTGCAGCCTGAGCCGCCGTAAACAGTCCGTCGGCCTGCGCCGTGCCCGCCGACGAGACGTCAGCGGACCAAAGCAACGCGTGGCAAAACAAAAAGACGAACGCAGCTATTGAAATGATGATGCGATAGTTCACGGCGAGAGCGGGAATCTTCATCTGACACCTCCAACGGCTCTATTTGCGCCCCTTGTAATCAGCGCCCGTACAACCGTACGCGTGGATGCCTCGATCCATATTTGGCGGGTTCGTACCAGAACTCGACGCTCTGGATAGTCCGGTCCTGGCCATTGAGGTCGATGGCCCGGCTCTTGCCGCCGCCCCGAACCTTCTGCCGTACCTGAACCTCCTCGCTGGTTCCATTGGCATAGTGAACCACTACGTGATGGAACTCGACGTCGCCGCGATCAACTTTGAGTTGAAGAGCCCGGTACCGGCCCTCTGATCTCCCGACCTTTATCCTGTCGTGGTCGATCTTTCCGTCGACGTGGGCCTCGCCCAAAAATTCCCAGGCCTTTGCGTAAGAAGCCGGGCCAATGGATGATAGCAACAGAATCGTAACGACTATGGTGATTGCTTTTTTTGTCAGCATTGATTCATCTCCCTTCCGCAACGAACTTGCGCGGAACTATACTATCGGCGTTGTCGATGGGCAAGCAGGTTCAGATTCGGACTCGACCTTACAGCAAACCGGGGCAGTGACAGAGATTTAGTAGCGCCGGATGATCTGACTATGGTGCCTTCCATTTCGAAGCAGCGATATCTATCCCTGATGATTCTCTGGGTCTGGGTGGGGTTGGCCGGCACCGCTCTCTCCCGCGGCACGGCTCTGATAACCGCGCAGAGCAAGGACAATTGCGTGGACTGTCATAGCCGGCTGACGGACAAGGCTGGTCAGATTGTTTCAATTTATCAAACCAGCACGCACAGTCGCGCCAGCATCGGATGCGATGGTTGCCATGGAGGTGATTCCTCGCAATCGGAAAAGACCAGGGCTCACGCCGGTCATTTCATTGCCAAACCGGATACAAGCGCGACGCTCGAGATGTGCGGGCAGTGTCACCGACAGCCGCTCGAGTTTTTCAAGGGCAGCCGTCACGTCGCCGCTCGGCCCAATGCACCGCGCCTGGACTGCGCCGAGTGTCACGGTGTACACGCCATTGGCGCGGCTTCGGAAACATTTCGTTGGCCACAGTTCTGCGCGGGCTGTCACGGCCTCGAATATCTCCCTCAGTTGCCACGTCCGTTTCAAGAGATGCTGACCCTTGCGGATGATCTGCGGGAGGGGCTTCATCGACTGGAGGAAAAGAGACGCGAGCAGCCGGAGTTAGTGGCGCGCCGCAAAGAGATTCGGCATATGATCTCTGAGCTGGTGCACCGGACTGATGCGGAGCGTGGAGGCGAACGGATACCTCATATTTTGGAATTAGGCGACACCTTGAAGAAACAAATCGCGTTGGAAGAGAAAAAATAGCAAGCCCGAGGAATAAAGCTAATACAACCCTGGCTGTTCAAGCAGCGCATACTCAAGTTTCAGAGTGGGGAAGGGCGGCTTGCCCCCGCGGGTTCATAGCTGCCATTAGGATTGGTCTAAGCTGATCTCAGAATTTTTCTCATGTTTCAGAGTCGGGAAGGGCGGCTTGCCCCCGCGGGTTCATAGCTGCCACTAGGATGGTCTAAGCTGATCTCAGTTTTTTTCTCATGTTTCAGAGTCGGGAAGGGCGGCTTGCCCCCGCGGGTTCATAGCTGCCACTAGGATGGTCTAAGCTGATCTCAGTTTTTTTCTCATGTTTCAGAGTCGGGAAGGGCGGCTTGCCCCCGCGGGTTCATAGCTGCCACTAGGATGGTCTAAGCTGATCTCAGTTTTTTTCTCATGTTTCAGAGTCGGGAAGGGCGGCTTGCCCCCGCTCTTTAGCTTTTCACTGACTGGCGGGGGCAAGCCGCCCTTCCCCACTCTGAAACATGAGGATGTTGATCCCGGCCGCGCTTGCGGCTTGCGCGAAGGTGTCTAAGGGCCGCGCTGGCGGCTTGCGTCACAAGGCCGGACGCGGTAGCTTTCACTTTCAACCTGAACATTGCCAAGATATGCAGGCTCCCCTCTGCATTTCCATTTTTCTTTAGCCGTCGCTGACCGACTCAGCGGAAAGGAAATATCATGTGGAAGCGCAAATGTTTCGCCGATGAAGATAAGCCTATTCAATCTCCCATACCAACCGAGATCTTCTCAAACGAAGAGTTCATCCCTCCGCCGCAGTCGATCCAACAGCAACGCTGGGAAGCGCGCATTGTTGAAATGACGGATCAATGCGCGAAGAAACTTGGGCTCTCGCGCCGCGGTTTCCTTCAAACGACAGGTGGGATGGCCGTGGCGATGCTCGCCTACAACGAAGTTTTCGGCAAGACCTATGACGTCGATCCCGTCGAAGCGGTTGATCCGGCTGCATACGCCGAAAAGTGGCCGAAGACCGAGTTCATCTTTGACAACCAGACTCATCACGTCGATGTCGAGAGCCGCTGGTTTGAAGCGAGCGAAGCCGGCAAACAAGCCGCCGACTTCCTGCGTAACTTCCGGCCGAACGCCGGTTCGACGGCCGAGCGTCTGGCAATGCTCAATGAGGCAAACTACATAAAAGAGCTGTTCATGGACAGCGACACCATGATGGCGATCATCAGCGGTGTGCCGACGGCCGAATGGCGCGAGAACATCCTGCCACCCGACAAGATGGTCAAGACCCGCAATGACATCAACCATATGGCAGGCGGCACCCAGCGTATGATAAGCCACGGTCTGTTGCGCCCAAACATGGGCAAATCCGAATTCGAGGAGATGGAGCGGCAGGCCAAGGTTCTCAAGATCAACTCCTGGAAAATGTACACAGGGTCCATAATCGGCGACGGACCGTTCTGGCTCGACGACGAGAAAGTCACCTATCCCTTCTGGGAGCGCAGCCGGAAGCTGGGAATCAAGAACGTCTGCGTTCACAAGGGACTGCCGCTCGGTCTGTTCAACGAAGAGCATTGTCATCCCAAGGATGTCGAGAAGGTTGCAAAGGATTTCCCGGACATCAACTTCATCATCTATCACTCGGGTTGCAATCCGACGCCAGCCGGCGGCCGACGCCGGGAAGGCGCAGAGGCTAGCCCGCAGTACATACCCTGGTGCTCGGAGTTGATCGACATCGTAAAACGCAACAAGCTTCAGAATGTGTACTTCGAGATCGGCAGCACCTGGAACATACTCTCGGGCGGATACGGCGGCGACGGCCAGCCGGCGATGCATTTCCTGGGTCAGGTGCTGAATCTCCCTGGCGGCGAAGATCACATTATCTGGGGAACCGACTCGATCTGGGGAGGCAGTCCCCAATCTCAGATAGAACGGCTGCGGCGCTTCCAGATCAGCGACGAGGTTGCGCAGAAGTACGGTTACAAGAAACTCACTCCGGAAATCAAAGCCAAGATTTTCGGGTTGAACGCCGCGCGGCTCTACAAGATTGACGTGAAGGCGCAGCGCAAGGCGATTCAGGGGGATAAGATCGCCCAGATGCGCGAGGAGTATCAAGAGGCTCCGCGACCAAGCAACACGCAGTACGGCTGGGTGTGGCGCACCCGCGGACAGAGAGGGTGATCTGTGGCCGGTGGCCGGTGGCCGGTGGGATCGGTGGCCGGTGGTCGGTGGCCGGTGGCCGGTGGCCGGTGATCGGTGGCCGGTGGCCGGTGACCGGTGGCCGGTGGTCGGTGGCCGGTGGCCGGTGGTCGGTGGCCGGTGGCCGGTGATCGGTGGCCGGTGGCCGGTGGTCGGTGGCCGGTGGCCGGTGATCGGCTGGCAGCGAGACCTCCCTCAAGTTTCAGAGTGAGGAAGGTGGGCTTGCCCCCGCTTTTGCTTCTTCACGTTAATGGCTGGGGCAAGCCCACCCGGTGATCGATGACCACTGACCACTGAGAGGTTCATGGCGAAGGAACCAGCCCTCATCGACGATTTGAAGGCGATGCTTGCCGCGAGTAGACGCGCAGTCATTTTCACCGGCGCCGGCGTCAGCACCGAATCCGGCATACCTGACTTTCGAAGCCCGGGCGGCATCTGGACCAAATACCAGCCAATCGATTTTCGAGAGTTCCTGACATCAGAAGAGGCCCGCAAAGAGACCTGGCGTCGAAAGATTGCGGTCGACGAAACCGTATCAAGAGCGGAACCTAACCGCGGCCATCGCGCAATCGCTCGACTCGTCGCCGACGGAAGAGTCTCGAGCGTAATCACCCAAAACATCGACGGGCTCCATCAGCGGTCCGGAGTGCCCGACGAGCAGGTCATTGAACTGCACGGGAACGGTACCTATGCCGCTTGCCTCGAATGCGCCCGGCGTTACGAACTTGCTGATGTATTCTCGGGCTTCCGGGCGAACGAAGAACCTCCGGTGTGTGAGTGCGGAGGATTTATCAAGAGCGCGACAATTTCCTTCGGGCAACCGATGCCGTTTGAACCGATGCGCCGGGCTCAGGCCGAGTCCAAAAGCTGTGATCTTTTCCTGGCCATCGGGTCGTCCCTTGTGGTGTATCCCGCCGCTGGGTTCCCCGCCGTCGCAAAGCAAAACGGTTCACGGCTCGTGATACTGAATCGTGAGCCAACGGACCTCGACTATCTTGCCGACCTGGTGCTCAACCTCGAAATCGGCCCGACGCTTGGCGCTCTAATTGGCGTTGAGTGACCATGCATGACTTTACCGTTCGCTAGTTCACGGCCGGCAGTATGTCGGAATACAGAAAGTCCACCGCTTGATCAAAGTAAGGTGTGTTCCCGGTCGATACGACTACCATATCGTATTTCGGGATCACGAAGATCCACTGTCCCTGCGCTCCCGATGCCGTGTAGATATCGGCATCCCGCTCGTGAGGCGCTCCGTCACCACTGAGAGACAGCAGCCACCACAAGTAGCCATAATCAACCGGACGGCGAGCAAACGTGCGGGGATAGATCACCGCGTGTGAAGTCGATTCACGCACCCAGTCTTCGGAAACCACCTGTTGATTCTCCCAACGCCCGTTCCTGAGCATCAGATATCCGATCTTCGCCATGTCCTGTGGCCTGAGATTCAAACCACCTCCTGTGTGCGGCAGATTGTCAGGCTCACCGGAGAACCACCATGCGTGGCTTATTCCAAGAGGATCGAACAAGTACGTTTGAGCGAAGGTATCGGTTGGGATGCCGGTCGCGTTTCTAATCACTCCGGCAAGCAGGATCACGCCGCCACTGTTGTATTCGAACCGCGTCCCGGGGGGTTCGCGCATTGGCCAGTTCAGAACGAATTTCAACCAGTCGCAGCCGCAATTGTTCAACTGGAACAATGGAGAGCCCTGATAGGGATCTTCACTCCAATCGAGACCGGTCCTCATAGTCATCAAATCTCGCAGGGTCATAGCCGACTTGCGTTCATCGACGTTACGAATCTTACGATATTCAGGGAAGAAGCTGAGGACCGGTTGGTCGACGCTCGAAATCTTTCCCTGTTGGAGCGCAATCCCAACCAGCAGGGAGGTCACGCTCTTTGAGTCAGACTGAAGAGTGTGAAGATCGTCGGCGCCCCAGCCATGAAAGTATTCTTCGGTGACCAGGTAACCGTTTCGCGCGATCAGGAGGCTGTCGACCCCGCTGATTGTGTTATTGCGGATCCGCTTGCGAAGTCGCTTCAGTATTTTCTTGTCGAGGCCCTGCTCCTGTGGGGTAGACGTCCTCCAGCCGGCAGTTGGGAAGTAATCATCGGGAGCTTGCGCGCGAACGCGGTGGCTCAGCCCGACGACGGTCGTCAGCAAAACCGTCGCGAGACAAACGGCGATGCGATACAGAATGCACTTAGTCATTGTGAATCTCGAACTTCCTGGGTGGGCCGGGGCACAGGCGGCCGCCGAAACGTTTCGGACTTTGCGAGCTTTGCGGTTCTTTGCGTCTTTGCGCTGAGTATTTTTCTCTTCCCTGAGTATTTTTCTCTTCCCTGAGTATTTATCTCCGCTCTGAATATTTATCTCCGCTCTGAGTATCTGTATCCCGGCAATCCACGAATGCTTGTGCGATCGACACCAGAGTTTATATAAATAGCAGCACGATGAAAAGGACGCGCTCGTCAAGCATACTGTTCAGTCTGGCCTTGCTGCTCTACGCTTCTGCCTTCGCACAACAGAAAAAACGAGACGCGCAAACAGCTCAGCCTGAAGCGAACGTCGCGGCAGACGAAGCCGCTCAACTCGAAGCTGTCATCACGACCGATCTCGGCGTCATCCGCTTTGAGTTCTTTCCGAGCAAGGCTCTGAAACACACGCAGCAGTTCGTCAGGCTGGCGCGTGCCGGCTTCTACGACGGCTCGGCGTTTCATCGAGTAATCCCTCGGGGCATCGTTCAAGGCGGTGATCCCCAGCTCAAAGACCCACAAACGCCTCGCGAACGTTGGGGCACCGGTGCTCTAAACCAAATCGCCGATGAGTTCAGCGACATCAAACACATTCGCGGCACGGTTTCAACCGTGCGCATACCGGGTAACCCGAACAGCGGCGGCGCGCAGTTCTTTATTTGCGCCTCACCTCAGCCTCAGCTCGACGGGCAGTTCTCGGCTTTCGGGCAGGTCACCGAAGGCATCGACATAGTCGATCGGATCTCGCTCGCGCCAACTGACGGCAACGCGTTGATCGTCACTCCAATCAGAATCGTCAGCATAAAGATCGAAACCAGGAAGCCCGAGCCCTTCAAAGACGCGACCGTCGATCAGATGCGCCGAGATGTCTTGTTACACACCAGTCTCGGCGACATTACGCTCGAGATGGACCCGGAGCTGGCGCCCGAACACGTTCGCAACTTTTTGAAACTGGTGGAAACCGGTTGGTACGATCACACCGCGTTTCATCGAGTCGTTCCGGGGTTCGTCATTCAAGGCGGAGTCGGGGCAACACGAGCGGACAACAAACCGCACCCCGCGGACAAGTGGGTTCACAAGCTAAAAGGCGAGTTCAGCCGCACGGCTCTTCACATACGCGGCACGTTGTCGATGGCCCGCACAAGCGATCCCGATTCGGCCGAAACGTCATTTTTCATAGTGCTCGGGACGGCGACGCATCTGGACGGCAAGTACACGATCTTCGGAAAAGTAGTTGTGGGCTTCGACACGATCGAGTTGATCGAGAAGGCAGCTCGCCACGGGGAGACGCCGGATGAGCGCATCGAGCTGATAGAGGCGATTATCAAGCAGTGAGCGCTCGAAGTTGGTGTTCGCCCGGAGGGCGTCTGCGTAGACCTGGACCCTGTGCAGCCTTGGGCCTGCGCATCTCACCGAAGGTCCCGACGGTGCTCTCTATTATGTATGTCGAACTTTGAGCCGTGTGGCCTTGCGCTCCCCGACCATCAGTAAATCGGTCTGGTTTCAGAGTTGGGAAGGGCGGCTTGCCCCCGCCGCGGCTGAGATAGTCGACGGGTTCGAAATCGGGCCGGGCGGGATCGAAAGGTGGTTTGCGCCGGTTGACAAGCATCTCGATGACCACACGCAAGACATTCGAGCATTCCGGGAAGAACGCTGGAATGCGTATTGAAGATCGCGCGACATAGCTAAAGCTGGTACTCTAGACGCCGTGCGGCCAGGCCCATTTGTTCCTTCCGCGCGAACCAACCGTAAGGAGACACCTATGACCAAAGCAAATCGAGTTGTGTTGATCGCCCTGTTGCTGGCGCTGTCTACCGCGTCGAGCGTGCCATTGAAGGCGTTTGGCCAGACCGCCCAGCAAGCGACAATATCCCAACGCCCGATCGAACTGGCGGATAGTCTGGCATGGAAGCGCATCGCGTCGCCGACCGTATCGAGCGACGGACAGTGGTTCGCGCACAAGCTGACGCCGAACGAAGGCGACAGCGAAGTCGTCTTGCGCCGCATCAGCGACGGCAAGGAGTGGCGCTTCGCGGTCGGCGAATCGCAGGGCTTTGGCGGCGGCCGACCAGCCTTCTTTGGCGGCGCCGGCTCGCCGGAGATTGCCTTCTCGGACGATTCAAGATGGTTCGCCTTCACCATCTCGCCGACTTTCAAGGAGGGCAAGCGGCTGAAGAAAGAACACAAGCCGCTGCAGAACAAAGTCGCCGTCGTCAATCTGGCTACCGAAAAGAAACTTGAATTCGAGAAGGTCAAACGGTTCTCTTTCTCCGAAGAAAACGCGGCCTGGATTGCGCTGCACAAATACGGTGCTGAATCCGCGCCACCGGCAATGCCCACCACGCCGCCTGCATCAGCCCCTGGCGCTCCGACACGCGCGACAGACAAAGCGACCGGCTCCGATCTGATCCTGCGCGAACTCTCCACCGGTAATGAACTCAACATCGGCAATGTTGCCGATTATGCCTTTAACAAAAAGGGCGATTGGCTGGCCTGGACGATTGACGCCAACGAAAAGAGCGGCAACGGCGTGCAGGCGCGCAATATGGTTTCGGGCGCGGTGCACCCGCTCGACAGCGACAAAGCGGTCTACAAGGGTTTGAATTGGACCGAAAAAGGCGACGGGTTGGCGGCGGTAAAAGGCGTCGATGACAAGGCCTACGAAGACAAGCTCTACAGCGTCGTGGCGTTCACCGGCTTTGGCGACGGAACGCCAACAAAAGTCACTTATGATCCACACAAAGCCGGGGGCGAAGACAAATCGTTCCCCGCCGGCATGACAGTCAGTCCAAATCGCCCCCCGGCGTGGACTGAAGATCTCAGTGCAGTGATCTTCGGCATTAACGAAGTCAAAAAGAAAAAACCCGGCGCACAGAAAGAACCGCCCAAAGAAGGCGAGGCCAAGCCTGACATTGCTTCGATGAAGAAACCGGAAGACGAGCCGGAGAAGCCCGATTTGATTTTGTGGCATTGGCAGGATAAACGCCTGCAATCGCAGCAGCAGGTCGAAGAGAGCCGCGACAAGAACTTCAGTTACCTGGCGATCTATCAAGTGGCCGAGAAGAAATTCATTCGTCTCGCCGATGAAGATCTGCGAAACGTAAGCGCCGCGCCGAAGCAGAAGTTTGCCATAGGCTTCGACGACCGTGACTACGAGCCTCTGGGCAACCTGGATGGCCGGCGTTATCAGGATATTTACGTCGTTGACCTCAAGACCGGTGCGCGCAAGCTGGCGGTCAAAAAGAGTCGCTGGAACTTCGGTCCCTCGCCCGACGGCACGCACTTCTTGTATTACGGCGACGGCAACTTCTTCACCTACGACATGGCTTCGGGCAAATCGTACAACGTGACTGAGAAAGTTCCGTCAGTTTTCTGGGATCAGGAAGACGACCACAACGTCATCAAGCCCCCGACAAACGTGGTCGGTTGGACAAAAGACGGCGCGTCGGTCTTGCTGTCAGACGACTGGGACATCTGGAACGTTCCGGTTCACGGCGGTCAGGCCGTGAACTTCACAGTCAACGGTAAGAAGGATCGCATTCGTTACCAGAACCGGTTCCGCGTTGACCCGGATGAAAAGGGAATCGATCTGTCCGAGCCGATGTTTGTTCGCGCCTACGGCGAATGGACAAAGAAGATGGGGATCGCGCGCATTGACGGCGGCAAGCCGGGGGCGAAGATGCTGCAATGGGACGACGCCGGATACGGCGGCGTAATGAAGGCCCGGAAGGCCGATATCTGGCTCTACACTCGAGAGACTTATCAGGAACGCGCCGAGCTACTATGTCGCCGACGCGTCATTCAGCAAAGGCGACGGGGCGGGCGCCAGGAAAATCACCGACGCCAACCCGCAGCAGAAAGATTTCCTCTGGTCGTCTGGTTCCAAACTGATCGATTACACCTCGGCCAAAGGCGACAAGCTGCAAGGTGCGCTCTTCCTCCCCGCGAACTATCAACCTGGCAAGAGCTATCCGACGATCGTCTACATCTATGAGAAGCTCTCGCAGGGCTTGAACAGTTACACCGTGCCGACGACCAACGGCTTCAACAAGTCCGTGTACACAAGCAACGGCTATGCGGTGCTGATGCCGGACATCGTCTACAAGGTCAACGATCCGGGGATGTCAGCGGTCTGGTGCGTGCTGCCGGCGCTCGAAGCGGCGATCAAAACTGGCGTGGTGGATAAGGACCACGTTGGCATTCAAGGTCATTCGTGGGGCGGGTATCAGACTGCGTTTCTGGTCACCCAGACCGATGCATTCAAGGCCGCGATTGCCGGCGCGCCTCTGACCGAGATGATCTCGATGTACTACTCGATCTACTGGAACTCCGGCGGCGGCAATATGGCCATCTTTGAAAGCAGCCAGGGTCGTTTCACCGGTAGTCCGATTGACGTGACCGACGCCTACGTTCGCAACTCGCCAATCTCGCACGCGAAGAACGTCCATACGCCTCTGGTCATCCTGCACAACGACAAGGACGGCGCGGTGGACTTCACGCAGGGCATCTTCTACTACAACACGCTGCGGCGGTTGCAGAAGCCCGTGGTCATGCTGGAATACAAAGGCGAAAACCATGGCTTGCGCTTGCCGGCGAATATGAAGGACTACACCGTGCGGATGCGCGAATTCTTCGATCATTACCTGAAGGGCAAACCCGCGCCGAAATGGTGGACGGAAGGCGTGCCGCTCCTGAAGCTGAAAGAGGAGTTGGAGGAGCGCGCGCCCGGCAAGCCCCCGACTATAGATCCGTTGAAGGACGATAACCGCTAAGACAAGTCAGGGAACGATCGCAATGGATCAAGGGGGATGAAACGGATCGACCTGGGATGCGCAAGCTGATCAAAGTGGTGACGAAGAGGAGTGCGACGGGAGAAAGAGAAGTTCTTAGAAACCCCTTGGTGCTACGGGCTGACGCCTTTCTTCTATGAATATCCGTCCACTCAACACCCTGCAGCGCCGGAAAGTTCAGCGGTGATACTGCTGAGCAGGCGCGGGTTGCGACCAGGGACGGCGCGATTGCCGTTGAGGATAGAGGTGGCTGAGTTGGGGAGAGACCGCAGACTGGACAGTGTACGGTACGGCGAGGAAGTCAGCGAAAAGGTAGCGTAGACTGTCTAGTCTGCGTGCGATGGTTGAAGCGAGAAGGTGGCTGAGTTGGGGAGAGACTTGCGTGAGCGAAGGAGACGATCTCAAAAAGAACGTATATCTGAGAACTGTGCTGCGCCGGATGGGTATCCCACATTGATGCGGTTATTTGTGGCTGGAACACCGAGATGTCGGTTAGAATGTAGTTATGAGTTCACCAACTAAAGCACAAGTAACGAAATGTCCCTCGTGCGGCGCTAACAACCGAGTTCCGGTTGAAAAGCTCGGCGAGGGGCTTCAACCCGTCTGTGGGCAATGCAAGAGTCCGCTTTCCGTCGCAGCTCATCCGGTGACAGTCACCGATGCGAACTTCGCCGAAGAAGTGGAGCGGTCGACGCTGCCGGTGCTGCTGGATATGTGGGCGCCGTGGTGCGGACCTTGTCGCATGATCGCGCCTGTGATCGAGCAGCTCGCTGGCGAGCTTGCGGGTCGGGTCAAAGTAGCCAAGCTCAACACCGATGAAAACCCGATGACCGGCTCCCGTTTCAGCGTCCGCAGCATCCCAACGCTGCTGATTCTGAAGGATGGCAAGGAGATCGATCGGATTGTCGGAGCGCTTCCGAAGCAGGAGATTCTGCGGAAGCTGGAGTCTCTGATCGGCTGAACAGGAAGGCCTCAGCGTTCCTTCGCGTCCCCTGCGGTTAGAATTCCCCAAATCTTAACCGCAGAGGGCGGAGGGGAATGCAGGAGAATAAACCAAGGCAAAGGTGATGAGCCTGACAGGGACGAAAGGGGACGAGATTGAATGAAGAATCCGCCGCCAACTCACCTTGCTTTGAGGATCGCCCTACAAGTTGCGCTTCTCTTCGCGATCCTCATTCTCGGTCAAGTTACCCGAGCCCAGGAGCCGCCGAAGGAAGCCGGCACCTTCCGGAAGCCGGATCTCGTCGAGCTAGTCAACCTCGATCGAACGATCAAACTCGATATCCGCTACGCCACTGCAAACAACTTTCTCGGGAGGCCGGTGTACACAGAAGCCCGGGCATTTCTTCAGCGCCCCGCCGCGGAAGCTCTTGTGCGGGCAAACAAGGTGCTTCGTAAGAACGGCTACGGATTGATCATTCACGATGGGTATCGGCCGTGGTCGGTGACTAAGATCTTCTGGGACGCGACGCCCGCTGACAAAAAAGAATTTGTCGCTGATCCAGCCCAGGGCTCTCGCCACAACCGAGGCTGCGCAGTCGATCTTTCTCTGTATGACCTGAAGACCGGCAAGGAAGTCGAGATGCCTTCGGGATACGATGAGATGACCGAGCGATCTCACATCAACTTCGCCGGCGGAACGCCTGAAGCGACCCGTTGCGCGATATGTTGCGGGTGGCTATGGAAGCTGAAGGATTCGCGGTCTACGAGCCCGAGTGGTGGCATTACGACTACAAGGATTGGAAAGAGTACCCGATCCTGAACATCCCCTTTTCCGCGATTGGGAACCTAAAGGCGAAAGCACAGAGCCACTGATTGTTCTTTGCGATCTTTGCGGTTCTTGGCGTCTTTGCGCGGGGAATTCTCATCGCAAAGACGCAAAGAACCGCAGAGGTCGCAAAGAAGGGAGCTCAGAGATCCAACAAACGTGCTGATGTTACCTTTGATTCCTTATTTGGTTTCTGGACGCCGATCTCGATCGTCTTTCTGATGTACGCTTCCGTCGCGGAGTCGGGAAATGACACTTCGATCTCTTTCCACACACCGGAGTCTCCCAATAGCATCCCTCCATCGACTTTTAGTTCACCAAGATCTGACCTGACACGCAACTTGTAGCTGCGCCCGGCGGCTCCCTCAATCGTGAGTTTCAATTGATCGGAGCCTTTCTCGACTCCAAGAAACTTGAGCGCGGAAGTACGCTGCCCAATCTCGGTCTCTCCTACCGGCAAATCTATCTCGATCCCGGTTGAAAACCTTATTTCGATCTCGACTTTCCTCCTGATCGGTGTCGTGACCCTGGCGTGCGTGTCCTGAGACGATTCCTCGAGTTTGAATGTCGCGGCTTTCCCGTCGATGGTCACGGACCGGACCCTTGTAATGGGTGCCAGTGCCGGAGCAAAGGCCAGATCATAAACTTCGTCGCTGCTCTTCTCTACCGTTGCTTTTATGCTTCCTGCTGTTTTGCGGATCGAGATCGAAAAGCTCTGGCCGCCGACCCGGTAGCGCTTTACATCGACCGAGTCCCAGGATGCGGGAAGATGCGGCGCCACGGTCAGTTGCTTTTTGATCGCGTCTCCACGAAGCCCCATCGTCCCACGGATGAACGGTGAGATGATGGGGCTCGAAGAAAAGAGCTGATGAGGAACCGAGGTATCAAGCGGACGGTAGTAGTCACCGGACCAGATCTCCGATGAGAACCCTAGCGCGTCCGCCTGCGTCAGCCGGGCCGTCTGAATCAAATGATGAAACGCCGAGATCGAGTGATGGTATTCGTATTCGCCCATCGCGACGAAGCCGGTCAGAAACGGCCACACCCCGCCGTTGTTGTAAGCGATCGGATCATACGCGCGGCTGGTATTCGCAAGCATCCGCGTTCCCCAGTCGGTGCTGATTTCATTTGAAGCCAGCGACCGCAGCGTGCCTTCTGACTGCTGCTCATCAAACAGATGAAACGCAAGCGCGACCGAAGGCCACGCGGTCTGCTCGGGATTCTGACCGCCGTTTGTGGTGATCGCGAAGATGTAGCGGCTGAGTTGAGGATTCCAGTAAGCGCGATTCAGAGTCGCGAGTCCTCGCTCGAGTCTCGCCTGAGCGTCTTTCCTTGCTTCGTCGTCCCCTGCAAGCTCAGCCATACGAGCCATCGCGCGCATCGCCTGAACCGTGGCCGCCGCGAGGAACACATCGGTCAGCAGATTCTCCTGAAGCGACCCGAGTTCGGAGGCGCCAAGCCCCGCTACGGTGTTATCCATCAACCCGTCGCCGTTTTTGTCGGCGCTCACGCAGTACGCGTAAGCCTTCCTGAGCGATTCCCAGCTCTCCTTGAGAAAAGCTCGATCGCCGCTTTGCCTCAGATACTCATCCGAGGCGATCAGGTACAATGGAGTCGTGTCGGCGTGATAGTAACCGTATGGATAATCCTGAAACCATCGAATCATCGCGCCGGCTTGCGAAAGCTCGTGCATCATCTTACCGTCGGCACGCTGTTGCTGCCGGAGAAAATCTAACGCCTGCCGTGTCGTTTCAAAATCACCGTAACCGACAAACGCATATGAGTTGATAAACGCATCGCCGCCAAAGAACCAACCGAACCCGGGACGCGCGCTGTCATTTGAGAGCCCGAGTCCCGCGATCAAGCCGGTGCCGAGATCGGGGTTTGCGACCAGACCCTTGTCCAGCGCCACTTTTGCCCATTCAAACGCGAGATCATAATTTCTGTCCGGGGTGTGTACGCTGGTGCGCTCTTCTCGCAGCTTGCGATAATGCTCGACCGTCTGGGTGTATAGTGACTCGATGTTGGACGCGAGTTTCTTGTATTGCTCGACCGCTCGCGCGCGGCCATCCGTGTTGCCGGTGATGATTATCGGTATGAACTCGGTTCGAGAGAGTATTGGATCAATCTTGATTTCGAAATGAACCGCGCCCGCGCCGAGCATGTGAGCAGGCGTCGACGAGCCGCTAACTGCCAGTGGGCTGCCAATCAGCCCGTTGAATTTGCGGCGGCTCTCGCTGATGACAAAAAACTTCTCTTGTTGATTCCAACCAGCGGATTGGCCGCCGAGTCCCGCAGGCCACATCGGCCTCAGATCCGGTACAAAGCTAACCGTCAACGTAAGCGGTCGCCCGGTGTCGATATCGAAGAGTATGACCGACCCCGGCTCATCGATCGGCGAAAAGATGATCTCGCGAATCGAGAACTGGGGATGCGAGTATGTGATAGTGAACGATTCCGGTTTCGCGGTGACCGAGCGCGCGTAGTTCGCGAGATCGATGTCGGCGTCTCCGCCTTCGATCGAGACGGTGAGCCGGCAATCGTGAAACAGCTTCATCGGATAGACCCACGATTCAAACCGGCCTTCTTCTACTCCAAGAATCGCCGCTCGCCGGCCCGCCGCGTCGAAGTAAGTGCCTCTGCGGACATCGCGGTTCAGAGCAATCGGATTGGTTGGGATAGCAGAACTTCCTAACGCCGGCGGCGCTGCCCGCCCCTGCGGCAATGGCGGCGCCGAGAATGATCGAGCGTCGATAGAGAACGATGGGGGTGGTCCGATTCATTTTACCCTTCACGCCTCCCGGTCTTGGGATCGTAAACGAAGCGCCCTATTGAACGTGAGTTGAAGACGGCTTTCCCGTCAATGACTACTACAAACGTCTTGTCGCGTTTCACCGATATGGAATGTCCGCGATAAGCGACCTTCTCAATCGAGAAACCCCTCCAGCCGCGCACAAGCGGATCGATTTCTATCAAATCATCTTCGCGCGGAACAATCCCAACCATGTATCGGATGACCAGATCGTTGTAGAACGAATGAAAATAGTCCGCAAGCAGGCGTATGTTCTCGCCGGTAATAGAGTCGTAATGCTCGACCGTGCACGGAACCGAGCGGTCGCCGTCCAGAAATTGAATCTCGGTGTACCTCTCCATCAACTGATTGAATGCATCGATTAGCCTGTCGTCTCTTGACACTCGAGCGGCGCTTCCAAGTGCTTCGGCCGTGAGCGCCTCGCTGAAGATCCACGTCGGGCCGTTCCAACTGTCGACATAACGATACGGGTTCTCCGCGCTCGCGTTGGGGCCCACCTTCCACAAACCGTGCGAGTCGAAGGCTGGGCAGTCGCGCGCGGCTGTAGGCACGGGCCACGGCGTCCAGAACTCTTTTGGATCAAGTAAGTGGTCCCACAATGCCAGTTCGGATGAGCGTGCGAGTTCGCCGAACAGAAACGGGAAGAACCCATCGATGACCTTGGCCCCGAGGGCCTTCTCGTGCGTTTCCGGCTGAACATCATAAAAGAAGCGCGTCCGCGGGTCCCACATCTTCTCAATAACAGAGCGACGAACGCTTTCCGCCCTGGCGGAGTAACGGCTCGACGTTTCAGCCTCGCCGAGTGACGCGGCGGTTCTGGCGATCGCGAGGTTGTTCAGATAGTAGTAGGTTGCTTCGTCGACGCGTTCGAGGGGAAGGAACTTGCGATAGATCGCCGGGTCTTTTGTCAGTTGATTGTCGGTTACGAACTCGTCGCCGCGCTTGTGGTCCCATCGAGGCTCGGTGAAATAGTGAAAGCTGGGCTGGTATTCCATACCCGTTATCCAACTTCCCCACACCGTTGGAAGAGAATCCTTGTCGTCGTCCTTCGCCTCTTCGCTCGCGACAAAGCGCTTCATCGCGGGTAATGCGTCCCTGATCAAGTCTCGATTCGGCCAAACGAGATGGAGCTGCCATATAGCCCACGGTGCCCAGTTCAAGTAGTCAAAGAAGTCTTCCTTTGTCAGCGCGGTGCGGGCCTGACCCGCGGCGATGGATGGATCGCGTAGCCATCGGGCCTCGAGAATCTGGAGAGGAAGCGGGAGCCCGATGACCTTTGTGAACCAGGCACCAGCCTGCCCCTCGTACATCACGCGATCAGCATATGGGTGATCCGGAACAAAACGGCGGGCGTTGATAGAAGCTCTCTTAACCAGATACCAGCGGTAATAGTACATCTTCTCAACCGCAGGATCGGAGCACACAAACGCCGGAACGTTCAAAGCAAACCAACGATTGAACTCGTCTACTCGCGTCTCTAGCGCGTCGCGCTTCAACGCGGCAATGAGTTTAGACAGGCACTCGGCCGAGTGGTTGCCAAAAACAATTCTCGTCGTGAAAACAATTGCCTTCCCGGGCCCAGGATCAACTGTGCGCGTGAGCAATCCATCGCGTTCGCGATCGAACCCATCGGCAGACATCAGGTAATCTTTCCTGATCTCCAGATCGGTAAAGTAATAGGTCGTTGGCTTGAACACTACGCGGCGGGCAAGCCGGTTTGAGCGCGTCAGGTCAGTATCATCTGTTGCGCTTCCGCCAACGAGGTCCGAGATTCGAATCGCGATTGTCTGCCGGCGAGAAGAAGTGTTCGCAAGCGTAATCTTGCTAAAAGCCTCTTCGAAATCATTGATGAATTTTGTCTCTTCGAGCTGTGCGATCGAGTTCCCCGATTTGTCCTTCAAGAGATATCGGGTCGTACAATATGCAGGAGTCCAGTGGTTGCTCACGACAACAGCGGTCAACTCGTCGCCGTGTTCGCCTCGAAACTCATACGTGAACAGACCATTGAGCGCGGTCTTATGAACATAATAGACCGGTCCTACGAAACCCGGCTTCTGCGGTAGCCACGAAGTCAGCGTACCATCCAGTTGTGGCAGCCAAAGCCCCTCGCCTGCGACGTCGACCCTTACGTTGTTCCTGAGGAAAGCGTTTACGTCGCGGATTGGGCTCCCAGACCGGGGCATTGCACCAGCTGTCTGGGTCGCGCTCGATATCAGAATCATCGCAAGCCACGCGGCGCTTATTCGGCGGTTGTTTGTAAGGCTCGGCATCGATCGCCTGTGCGCGAGCGGTTATATCAAACGAACACCCCAAACACAAAGAGCGGCTCTTTCTTCGATTGGCACTCACAATCGCTCGCAGACCCGATTCGCGGGGGTGATGCGCGCGGCTTCGATCTGGAGAGACTGTGGGAAAACTCCGAGGATGCCACGGGCTTGTCCCGTGGGTGGTAGCGTGTAGCCCAGGGCGAGTCCGCGAGCCCTGGGTTAGGAACGCGGAGTAACCGTGAGCCCACGCAGTGGGCGCCAGAAGACTAGCAGCGCACGCCGGGGCGACGGAGCCGCTGCCGCCCACTGCGTGGGCTCACGGTTACCTTAGCGCGCCTAACCCAGGGCTGCGCGGACTTGCCCTGGGCCACACGCTTCCACCCACTGCGTGGTTTGAATTGACTAAACCGGTGCGCGCAGAATCGTGACGCCACCCTGTCCCAATTGATGAGTTGCAATGCCGCATGACGTTCACTATCCTAGGCAGCGTCCTCGGAGGCGGGATAGCCGTCTGCATCAAAACCGCGGTAGAGAAAGGGAGTGCTTATGCCATTGTCAAAGAAGGTTCAGGAGCTAGTCGAGTGGGTCTCGAACAATAGGGAAAACCTGCTTCAATCCGTTTCGGGATTAACCGATGCCCAGCTCAATCACAAAGCGGAGGACGCCGCCTGGTCGGTCGGCGAGGTCCTCAATCACGTTTCACTCGTCGATGAGGCAAACGCAAAACTCACGTCAAACATGCTCAAGCGTGCCCGCTCGAACCCCCTTCCACCCGATCCTTCCCCCGAGGGTTCGGAAATCCACTCGATGGATGAGATATTCGCAAAGATGGCCGCTCAACAGTTCAAGGCTCCCGAATTCGTTGCGCCCAATTCGCACTCGCCGGTGGACGAATCTCTGGCCCGGCTCAAGGCGTCTCGCGAGAGAATGCTGGCCAATGTGGAACAGCTCGACGGGCTGGATCTGAGCGAGCTTACTTTTCCGCACCCGTTCGCGGGACCGCTGAATACTTATCAGTGGATACTGATGGCGGGAGCGCACGAGGTCAGACACGCCGAGCAGATCAATAGAATGAAAGAGCAACCCGGTTTCCCTGAGTGAGATCCAGCAGGCGGACTAAGATCAGAGTTCACCCTTCTGGGTTCCTTGCATTCTTACTCCTCGGCCCGATCTTCCGTGTTGATGTCTGATTTGACCCGGTCAGGGCTGCCGGCGTTTGACTATTTTCTGCACCGAGACGACCATACCGAACGATTCGGCTAGTTACGCGGGCCGCTGGACAGCTTAATTCTTCCGCTGGCAAGGCTGTAAACGCCACTCGCGATTCGCAACTCCTTCTTTTCCAACAGTTCTTTTAGGATTTCGCTCTGATCCAAAAGGCTGTTTGTCTGTAGCACGGTGTTCTCGTCAACGGCGAATGGAAGGATATCTTTTGCCTCCGGGTGCCTGCTTCTGGCGATTGCGACTGCGGGTTTGATCTTGTCTACGATGGCTTCGATTCCCGGTGAGAAATGGCCTCCGTCGACAGTGGCTTTGACCGCCCCGCATGACTCGTGCCCAAGCACAAACACCAGGCGCGAGTGAAGATGCTCAGCAGCGTACTCGATGCTACCAAGAGTGTCCAGGTCAACGACATTGCCCGCGACTCGAATGACGAAGAGTTTGCCGAGGGATTCATCAAAGACGATCTCAGGCGAAACCCGCGAGTCGGAACAAGTAAGAACGATCGCGTATGGATGTTGCCCCTTTGTCAGCTCGGATCTTTCACGCCTGTAGTCTGCCGGCCGGTGCCGGCCTTTCACAAACCGCGCGTTCCCGGCCATCAGACGTGCTAACGGGTCCGTTTGCGGCGCGGAAGACTTCCCCAATGAGCAGTCGGAAGCGAGCGGGCCAGATAACAACAGGACCGCCGCGACAAGACAATATCCAACTCTGAAAGACGGTCGCCGATCGATTCTTTGCATGGTGAACCTCCGGAAGGATAGCCGCCATCCTATTCGCTGTTGGGTGCGGAACGCAACACGGGTGCCCTACTTCGGTCCGCGCCAGTGGTCCTTCGATCGGCTACCTGCGAACGCATGGCCAACGCGTGTGCGGCCTTGTGGTAGAATTCACGAGCATTAGACTTCAATGCGGAGGCCTGCGGTTGAGCGATAGGCTAGTTCAAATCACAGATGCGATCGCTGCGGCGATTGAATCACACGCGCGGCGCGAACACCCGATCGAATGCTGCGGCTTGCTCAGCGGCAGCAATGGTTTGATTACCGATATTCATCAGCTTCGCAACGACGCCGACAAACCCGAGACCCGATACTCCGCGACGCCGGAAGAGCTGTTCGCGGCAATGCGACGAATTCGCGAATCGGGTCAGGCTTTGCTTGGCGTTTATCATTCTCACCCGCGCACGCCGGCTTATCCTTCGGCGTCGGATGTGGAGATGGCTTTCTACCCTGAGGCCTTCTACTTTATCATTTCACTCGAGCCGAGCGTTGACCTTCGGGCGTTTAAGATAGAAGGTTCGAAGATCGAGGATGTTGGGGTAGTCCGTAGTCCGTAGTCCGTGGTCCGTGGTCCGTGGGATTTTACCGAACGTGATGTCGCAAACGGTACGAATAACGGCGTTGTTGTTTGGTCAGGCTCGCGAGTGGGTGGGGTCATCGAGTCTCGATCTCGAACTCGCCACCCCGGCGACGGTAGAAACCGCCTTCACCCGGCTCAAGGCTCTGCATCCACGACTAGCCGAAATGGAGCGTAGCCTGCTATTCGCGGTGAACGAGGAATACGCCTCACCTTCAGATACCCTGTCGGATGGTGACCATCTCGCGGTACTTCCGCCCGTAAGCGGCGGCGAGACGCCTGGCCGCGACATCTTCGAGATAACCCGCGAACCAATCGACATCCCGGATCTAAGGGCGCGACTACTCGAGGGTGACTCGGGCGCAGTGGTGATTTTTGACGGAGTTGCACGCAACAATACAAAGGGCCGCCGAACGCTCTATCTGGAATACGAGGGCTATGAAACGATGTCGCTTCGCACGATGGAACAGATCGGCCGTGAAGTACATGAGCGCTGGGCCATCAATCGCCTCGGCATAATCCACCGTCTTGGCCGAATCGATACCAGCGAGTCAAGCGTGGTGATCGTGGTTACGTCCGCCCATCGCAAGATTGCTTTCGAAGCCTGCCACTACGCGATCGATCGCTTGAAGAAGATCGTTCCGATCTGGAAGAAGGAGTACTTCGATGACGGAGAGGTGTGGGTGGAGAACGCGGAAGGCGGCGGGAAGTAGGCGGAAGAGAGAACGGGAAATAGAAAATAGAAGATTTTCTATTTGCGATTTTCGATTTGTTATTTCTCGCCTGTCTTCCCTTCTGCCTTCTATCTTTGCAGACTGCCTCTCGCCTGGGCCGCTTCACGCTTCTGCAATTCAAGCTCGCCAACTCGCCGCGCGACGTCTGCCTGCTCAGATTCTTCCTTGATTGACCGCAGAGTCTTGATCGCGTCATCGAACTGATAGAGACCGGCATAACAATCAGCCAAACCGTATGTCGCGCGACGCCGCACTGCGACGTCGCTGCTATCCGAGGCCAGTCTCTGATAGATCGGGATCGCCTGTTGATACTGGCTGCGCTCGATGTGATAGACAGACGCTTCGCGCAAGTACGCCTGTTCGCTCAGCTCATCGTACGGGACCTTTTCGATCACCTTCTCGTATTCGGTGAGCGCCTGGCTATAGTTTCTCTGCGCAAAATAGAGATCGGCGATACGTAACCTGATCCGGCGCCGTTCGCTCTCATCCGGGGGGTTGAGATTCTCGTATTCAGCTATCGCTTCGTACGAGCGGCCCATTTCTCCGAGCACTTCAGCGAGCCGTTCACGCGCGAGTTGCGCGTTTGCGTGTGTGGGGTTTCCCTCTAGAAACGCGGTGTAGTTTGCGCGAGCCTGATCGTATCGCTGCAGCTTGAAGTAATAAATGTTAGCGAGTTGAAACCGGGCCTCGTAAGCCCTCTCGCTGGAGGGGTCCCGTTCAAGGTAATGCTCGTAC
This sequence comes from Blastocatellia bacterium, assembly GCA_963737945.1. Classification (GTDB taxonomy): domain Bacteria; phylum Acidobacteriota; class Blastocatellia; order UBA7656; family UBA7656; genus Onstottus_A. The sequence goes on from CAVTUR010000005.1 coordinate 111,109, forward strand.
TCTTCAGCCGCGAGGCTGTAGTTGCCCGAATCCCACGCCTCAACTGCCCGAACGAAAGACCGCTCCACGTCGCGACTGCACCCGCCCGTCAGGATCGCCAGAAGGACCAGCCAGACACAAAAGGAGAAGGCGAGAGGGCTAGTGTGTGACATTTCCTCCTCGCCCCCTCGTGTCGCACCCTCGCCTCTTCTTTTCATCTTAGATCTCGGGCTCTTCGGTTGCGTCCCGCTCGCGCTCAATCAGCGAGGCAGACGAAACCAGATCGCCATCGGAAGCATCGATCAGTTTGACGCCCTGTGTCGATCGCCCCGATACGCGAATGCCTTTTGTATCCATGCGAATCAGCTTGCCCTGGTTGGTGATTATCATGATCTGGCTATCGTCGCTGACCGGCAGGACTGCCACGACCAGCCCATTCCGGTCGCTTGTCTTCATGTTGATCACGCCCTTGCCGCCGCGTGACTGGAAGCGATATTCCTCGAGCTTGGTTCGTTTACCGTAGCCGTGCTCTGAGATCGACAGCATCTCCGTATCATCGGTCACCGCGGCGACGCTGATAACAAAATCCGTCTTACGGAGCGTGATCCCGCGTACGCCGGAGCCCTGACGTCCCTGCGCACGAAGCTTGGCCTCGTCAAAGCAAATCGCCATTCCCTGGTGAGTTGCGAGGAATATCTTCTTCTTGCCGTCGGTAATCTCGGCGGCAATCAATTCATCGTCTTCACCGATTCCCATTGCGATGATGCCGCCGACTCGAATATTGGCGAATCGTGAGAGCTCGGTCTTCTTGATGGTGCCCTTGCGGGTCGCCATGATTACGTACTTCCCTTCTTCGAAATCCTTAACGGGGACGATTCCGGCGAACTTCTCACCGTGCGGGATGTTGACGAGATTGACGATCGCCTTGCCTCTTCCCGCCGCCGCCGCGTCTGGAATCTCGTGAACCTTTAGCTTGTAGACCTGGCCGTTGCTGGTGAAGATCATCACGTAGCTGTGCGCCGAGGCGACAAAAATATGATCGACTACATCGTCGGTCTTGGTGGTCGCGCCCTTCCGCCCCGTACCTCCGCGTCGCTGCGCGCGATACACCGACACAGGTGTGCGCTTGATGTATCCCGAATGAGTCACGGTGATTGCCATGTCTTCGTCGGCAATCAGGTCCTCGAGGGTGAGCTCTGCGCCCGATTCGATGATCTCGGTTCTTCGTTTGTCGGCATACTCGCTCTGAACCTCTCGAAGTTCCTTGATGATGAGGTTGCGGAGCACCGATTCGTTCGCGAGTATTTCTTCGAGCTCTGCGATGAGCTGAATAACTTCCTTGTACTCATCGATCAGCTTCTGGCGTTCGAGACCGGTCAGCTTCTGGAGCTGCATTTCAAGGATCGCCCGCGCCTGCAGTTCGCTGAATTTGAACTGCTCCATCAACGCCTCGCGAGCTTCAGGGGTGGTCTTCGATTTGCGGATCAACGAAATCACCGCGTCCAGATTGTCGAGGGCCTTTTTCAAGCCCTCCAAAATGTGCGCCCGGGCTTCGGCCTTTTTCAGATCGTATCGCGTGCGGCGAATCACAACTTCCCGGCGATGCTCGAAGAAGATGTTCAGAGTATCGATCAGATTTAACTCGCGGGGCTGCCCGTTCACGATCGCCAGGTTGATTACCCCGAACGACTGCTGCATAGGGGTGAGCTTGTAGAGATTGTTCAGCACGATGTCCGGTATCGCATCGCGCTTTAGTTCCATGACTATTCGCATGCCCTCGCGGTCCGATTCGTCGCGAAGATCGGAGATGCCCTCAAGCTTCTTATCGTTGACCAGCTCGGCTATGCGCTCGAGCAGCCTGGCCTTGTTGACCTGATACGGGATCTCGGTGACTACAATTGCCATGCGCTCGCCGGATTTGCCCGCGCGATCAATAGAAGCGCGAGCTCGCATGATGATCGCCCCGCGGCCCGTTTCGTAGGCGTTCCGGATGCCTTCGCGTCCGTAGATAAATCCACCAGTGGGAAAATCCGGACCCGGCACCATGGTCATCAGCTTTTTGAGAGGGGCAGTCGGATTTTGGATCAGATAGATCGTCGCTTCAATTACTTCGTTCAAGTTGTGGGGAGGAATGTTTGTGGCCATCCCGACCGCGATACCGCCCGATCCGTTGACCAGCAAGTTCGGATATCGAGTAGGGAGGACCGTCGGCTCTTCGCGCGATTCGTCGTAGTTCGGCACGAAGTCGACTGTGTCCTTGTCGATATCGGCGAGCATCTCGGTCGCGATGCGAGTGAGACGCGCCTCTGTGTATCGGTACGCGGCCGGTGAGTCGCCGTCCACCGAGCCGAAGTTACCCTGGCCGTCCACCAGCGGATAGCGCATCGAGAAGTCCTGCGCCATTCGCACCAGTGAATCGTAGACCGCGGTGTCGCCGTGCGGATGGTACTTACCGAGCACGTCGCCGACGACTGTGGCTGACTTCTTAAACGGTTTGTTCGGAGTCAGCCCAATTTCGTGCATTGAAAAGAGAATTCGGCGATGAACGGGTTTCAGCCCGTCCCGCGCATCGGGAAGCGCCCTTCCAATGATCACGCTCATTGCGTAATCCAGGTAGCTGCGCTTCATTTCTTCTTCTATATTGACTGGTACTCTGTGTGCTGCGTCAGCCATTCTTCAACTGTCTCCTTTGATTTCCAACACCTTCCAACCGGCGCTTCGAGTCGCCCGGGCTCCCAAAAGCGAGGCGCGAAAACTTTCCCACCGCAAAGCACAACCCCTCCCAGCCAGGCCGTGTTTGCCGGCAATTTCTGCTGCTCCGTCTATCGATTTGCCGGGAGTCGAGCGAGAAGATTTTCAGGCATTTCGAGCAAGACAGATTGTACTAAACCGATGCTCGATTTTCAATCCGAGGATGACTCGGAATCCCGCAGGAAATCAGTCATTTATGTGCTCCGCGGACGCTCGTTTAGCCGGGGCGAAATTGATGCTCAGTTGGTCAATGTACATCTGAAATCATCACTGCATCGCTGACAGACGCGCCCCGTGAGCAGACCAGAGTTCGCCCATCTTGAAGTCAGTGATTAGCCACAGTAACCCAACGCAAAGGGTGCTTTATCTTCCGGATCCCGCGGCTCCGCCAATCTCAAGAAATGCCTTCCACGTGAGCGCGTGCCTCATCGAGTAAGCGGCTGAGTTCCCTATAGATATATTGGTTTGTGCGAGCCGCCATCGGAAGATAATGACTCTCGGTAGTGCGAATATACCTACGCTTCTTCTCTATTTTCGGGCTGTGCGCAAGGGAACGAAGATTGTCCAGCCGGTCGCACAGCTTTACCACCGGCGCGCCGGTATGAGCGGCGGCTTCAATGCTATCGAGATACTGAGTCAGGCTCACATCTTCAAGCTTAGTCAACAGCCATACAACCTCGGCGATTTCTTCCCCGAACATCCGGCCGATCTCCTCGCGCGTAACGTCGCTGTCCTCGATAACGTCGTGCAGCAGCGCAGAACAAACCAGCGTCGGTGAATAGAGCTTGAGTTCATCCACCAGCGAAACGGCTACCCGAATGGGGTGAACGATGTATGGTGTACCTTCGTCCCGCGTTTGACCGCCGTGAGCCTCATACGCGACTTCATAGGCGCGATATATCTGAGCAACCTCCTCGGCATCCAGCCGCGGTGTTACCCGCTTTATCAGGTACTCAAAATTCAGCTCGTAGTTCATATGGGAGGCTGATTTACTCTAACAGAGCGAATTGTCACGCTCAAACTAAGTGATCTAAGCGATTGCACCCAAGGACGCGACCCTTGCACCGGCGCTCAACGACATAGTTTAATGACACGACTCCAGTTCAGCGAAGGTCGACGGGAATGCTCCGATGATGCGATTCTTGATAGCCGTGCTCACCCCCTTCGTTTGGTGGTTTTGCCGGCTGTTTTTCAAGATTGAATTTCACGGCGTTGACAACATCCCGCGTGAAGGGGGTTGCATCATCACTCCGAATCACGTCACCTACGCCGATCCGATCTGGATCACGATCCCCATGCCGCGACGAATCTATTACATGGCGTGGGACAAGCCGTTTCGCATACCCGTGCTCGGACTCCTCATGCGAATGTTCGGCGCTTTTCCGGTGAACCTCGATGTCCCCGGTGATACCTCAGCGCAACGCGAGGCAACGGACCTGCTCAAGAAGGGACGCGCGCTTGTAATGTTTCCCGAAGGCGGACGCACAAGGACCGGCAAACTCATGCCCGTTTAAGATGGGTGCGTTTCGGCTGTCCCTGACCCACGGCGTTTCGATAGTTCCGGTGACGATCAAAGGGGCTGAGACTATCTGGCCCGTCGGGCAGATGCTCCCGCGTCCCGGTAAGCTGACGGTAATCTATCACCCTGCCATCGAAGTGGCGCGGCTTCACGAGGAGGCAAGCCGGCTTGAACTGAAAGAGGGCGCAAGGCAGCTCGCGCGCAGGACGCACGACGTAGTGGCCGGCGCGCTTGATCCGGCGAGCTTGCCGCAGGCTGAGGCGAACGATGATCTCTCTCTTGAACCCAGCGCCTGACAGCGATATAATTCTCATATTCGATGTGCACCTTGACCGCGCTCGGCTCGAGCACTGGGAAGGAGGCGTAAATCACTATGTCACGAATCACGCTGTTTAGCCTCGTGCTCGTATCTGCCGGCTTCACATTTGGGGATCTGACTGGCGTCGCTCAGTCAACCGCAAACCTTAATCAGAATTCATACTTCATTCAGGGAGCTGTGAAGAAGCCCGGCATCTATCAGATCGACGGTGTCCCGTCAGTGTTGAAGCTGATCACTTTGGGCGGTGGACTATCCGACACCTATGGGCCGACGGCATTTATCATCCGCCGACCCGGGCCGCAGACGGCGACGACCGAATCAGATGTCGATTTTGGCGATGGGTACCGACTGATTCGAGTAGACATACTCGGGCTGCTCAAAGGCAAGTTTCAAAAGGACGCCCTGCTGGAGGCGGGTGACATTCTCAATATCCCGCGCACTGAAGTCTTCTTCGTTGTCGGCGAGGTGCACAGGACGAGCGGGTATCCGCTGAGAGACGGCATGACTCTAGGCCAAGCCACATCCCTCGCCCTTGGCGTGACCGGCAGAGCGCGAGTTGAAGAGGTGGTTATCTTCCGTAGTGACCCTGCAACGGGGAAACGAGAGGAAATCAAAGTCAACCTTGGCGAGATTATGACCGGCAAAGCCATCGATGTCCTCATCATGGCAAACGACATCATCGTCGTTCTCAAACGCCCACATTAGAAGCGACGGACCAACAGCACCTGACATTGAGGGCGACTCGGCATCTCGGTCATTGCGCCAAGCCGCGGAGAGTTGGCGAGAGAACGGTTTATCGGGTGAGTCGGGGACAGGAATTGGATAAAGCTCAAAGCGCCTGACCGGTAGCGGAAATCCTATACTCTAGAGCGGCAACGCGTCGCCGTACTTCATCTCTCGCAGCTTCCGCGCGCTTTCGCCGCTGCGGAAATCCTCGGTGATCGCTATTCGGTGTTTGGTTTGCGCCGCTGACTTCGCGTTCGAATTCAACAGCAACTCCATTTCCCTCAATCCACGATCGGGCTCGCCCGTGTGAGCGTATGTGAGCGCAAGACCGATCGACAACCCGACGTATACCTCGTCCGAATACTCATCCCCCGTTATCTGCGACCTAGCTTCTTCGATAGACGAACGCAATTTGCTGATCTCTCCCTTGTAGAAATCCGCGAAGTCGCGTGACGCATAAACGTACTTCCCGTTGCGCCAGGCATAGATCATCACTGCTCCGGGCGACGCAGCGTGAGAAAGGTCATCGTAGGACTCCCATCGCGCGTCCGTCACCAACAACTCCTGAATGCCGTCACCGTTAAGGTCGGCAAGCTTCTGAATCGGAGCCGCCCCAAGCAACTCCGCTTTGTGGTTGCGGACCTGATAGATCTCCGTAGGGTTGCAGCTCCAGCAGTTGCCGCCGCTGGAACTCTGGACCACGATCTCCTTGAGCCCGTCACCGTTGATGTCCGTGGCGTTCAATTTGTTTGGTTTCCCCGCGAAGGAAAACGAGAAAAAGAAATCGGTTCTTCGGAAAATTGTCCTGGCTGCCCGGCCGTCGCCTTCGATGATTCGAAGTTCGAAGGCCTCGTTGGGTGCTTTCGGTTTGTCACGTTGAAAGATGGCAGCCAGGTGACGGGCCGTACCCTCCAAATCGGCTTCCACAGCCTCTTTCAAGCGCAGACCGCCAGCGGTCAACTGTGAGACTTCGGCCTGAAACTCAGCGCTGACCCTAGGCGAGGGGGATTGCGTCTGGTTCGCGTAAAGCGGCGCGGAATGGATGACGTGCGAGAAAACCAATATCCCGAGCACGAGAACGATGCTGGTAATCAATCTGTAAGACTTCATAGACTCTGGTTGCATCACCCTTCCGGTGCGACATTGCCAACCACGCGGCCGCGATTGTCTACTTCGACCTCGATCGTGCGGGAGCCAACGCCCGCAGAGGCGAAGCGTTGATTCATCTCGGCGGCGATCTGCGAAAAGTTCTCGATTGCAAAGGCTATCATCGTCGAGCCGGCCCCGCTCACCGCGACGCCAAGCAAACCGGGATAATCGCCGGTCTGGTCGTTCATCCGGAGCAAATCGACGAGCCCCGGCCCGTGAGGAACCCGATGAGGTTGATGCAGACGGTCGCGAAGAGCCTCGCTGAAGAGGTCAAACCGGCGCTCCGAGATCACCGCCTGGAGTAGCGCCGCTCGCTGCATATTGAAAACCGTGTCAGTCAGAGTCGACTCCCTTGGCAAAACACCCCGCATTTGTGTGGTATCCATTTCGTACTCGGGAATGCACAGGACGATCTTCACATCCTCCGGCCACGAGCGCTTCACCGTGACCAGCGACCGACCCTGCCCGGTCCGTTCCACCACACAGGCGACGACCAGACCGCCCAGCAGACTGGGCGCAAGGTTGTCCCCGTGATCTTCAAAGCGCAACGCATAACCGAATAGTTCTTCCTCGCTCAGTTGCTCACCCGAGAGCACTTCGTACACCGAGAGCCCCGCGATGATCGCCGCACTACTGCTGCCCAGCCCGCGCGCAAGCGGGATCTGGCTGTTCACAAGCAGCCGCCCGCTCTCAATCTTGTTGCCGCGCAGATCACCAACCGAGCGCGCAACTCGCAGTATCAGATTCGATTCATCGCGAGCCAGCCGATCCGCGCCTTCCCCCGAAAGCACAACCTCAAATCCGCTCGCGCGCTGCTCAACCGTGACTTTCAGATAAAGCGCGAGCGCAAGTCCGCACGTGTCAAAGCTCGCCCCGAGATTTGACGTGGACGCCGGGATCGTGATCTCAGTAGGCATACTCTTCTCCAGTCCCCAACCCCTAAACTCTAACCCCCATCGCCAGCACCTCGAGCATACGATCGTGGATCAGGCCGTTGCTCGCGACGACCTCCGGCTTGTAGTTCGAGAACTGACTACCGGTGAAGTTCGTTACCAGGCCGCCTGCCTCGGTAACTATGAGCGCGCCGGCCGCAGTGTCCCACGGCGAGAGATTCAGCTCCCAAAATCCATCAAAGCGTCCACACGCGACGTAGCACAGATCGAGGGCGGCGGCTCCATCGCGCCGAAGCGCCTGTGCGTTCATAGCGAAGTTAGCCCAGTGGTTGAGGTTGGTCAGCTTCGCGGTCTTTATGTCGTAGGGGAAGCCGGTCGAGAGCAGTCCTTGCATCAGGTCAGCAGTTTTCGACACGTGAATCGGTCTATTGTTTAGCGCCGCGCCGCCTCCGCGCTCAGCGCTGAACAGCTCGTCGCGCATCGGGTCGTAGACTACGCCAAGGACTACCTCACCCTTGCATTCGAGCGCAATCGAAACGCAGAAGAACGGATACCCGTGCGCGTAGTTGGTCGTCCCATCGAGGGGGTCGACGATCCAGCGGTACTCGGAGCCGTTCTCTGAGAGCCCACCTTCCTCGGCAAGGATTTCATGTCGCGGATAATAGGTAGAAACCGCCTCGCGTATTAGTCTCTCGCTCGCGAGGTCGACATCGGTAACGATATTGATCGCGCCTTTATGATCGATGTCGATTTTGGTGCCGACTCGGTCGCGAAGGAGACGGCCGGCGTCTCTAGCCACTCTTATGGCGAAGTTCAACATTGCGCTATTTCAACACAAAGCCGCGGAGAGCACCATGACTGTTGCGGGCGCTATGCAAAGACGCCGAACAAGGCGCGGATTCTCAAGAGGCACCGTTGACGAGCTTCAAAAACTCGACAGCCATCGCTTCAGCCCAAAATCGTTCCTCGCCTTCGCGATCTGCTGAGATAAATCCAACGTGCCCACCCTGCTCGGGCGCGAGCAGCACGACGTTGGGGTTAGCGTCGATGTCCGGGTGCCGAAATGATTCGAACGGTATGAAAGGGTCATCCTGAGCGTGAATGATCAGGGTTGGAACCGCGATCCGGTTTATGAACTGAAGCGCGCTTGCTCGCGCATAGTAGTTCGCCACATTGCCGAATCCGGAATGCGGCGCTGTATACACATCATCGAACTTCCGAATCGACCACACACCTCGCAGCCTTGACGCGTCGTAACTCTCCGGGAACAGCCGCGCCTTTCGCCGCATCCTGGTCCTCAGACTCCAAACAAATCGCATGTTGTAGATTGTGTTTGACCACAGCTCGATCGCGTCGGCCGAAGCGTTTAGGTCGATGGACGGTGAGACGGCGATGACTCCCTTCAAGTGCCGAGGGACGTTGCGGCCGTACTCGCCGGCAAGCTTGAGAACGACGTTGCCGCCCAGCGAGAAGCCTGCGATATAAATCTCATCAAGACCGTCTCGCTCCGCAAGCTCCGCGATAATCTGCCGCAGATCGTCGGTCAGACCCGCGTGATAGAGCGTCGACGTTAGATGCTCTGTCCCGCCACAGTTGCGCGTGTTCACTCGAACAGCGTTAAAACCGGCCCCGAGAGCCTTTTCCGCGGTGCCGAGCATGTAGCGCGATTCCGTAGAGCCTTCCATGCCGTGCAGGATCACAAGCGTAGGCCGTACGCCACGGTCAGTTTGCCACGAGCAATGCGCGAGCACTCGAACTGCGGGTGCCGTGTCGAAGTAGCGCGGCTCCGAGCTCTCCGCAATGACCTTGAACCGACGTGGAATAACCGTGCCCGCCAGCGTCTGCGCGTGCGGGTTCCTCAGCTTTGGCGGGGGGATAAATGGCGTCCGGCTGAGTTGTTCAAGTATGCGCTCTTTCGTCATCGTGTTGTGTGCTGTACACTCAGCCCGCGCGCTCAGTCGAAGGCTACAGGAGATTGTAGAGGCCAGTCGCTTATGCGACAAGCCGGGTAGGTGTTGGGCACCGAGCAATGGCAAACGCGAGAGACGAGCGGCATCGTTACGGTCAGCACTACACGCCTCACGAAGTGGCACGACTACTGGCCGCCTTCGCGGTTCGTTTGCCAAGCGATCTGGTCCTGGACCCAAGCTGCGGAGATGGAAGGCTGCTTGAAGAAGCGTTGAAGCTCAAGAAGCAGCTTTCCCCCCGTGGTCGCAAACGCGGCTCGATCCTGTCCGATCAGGTCTTCGGTGTTGAACGCTCGGCGGCCGCCGTACAAGCTGCTCGTCGCACGGGCGCGCGCATTCTAGCCGCAGACTTTTTTGATGTCGGGCCCGGCTCGATCCTGAACTCATCAAAGTTTGGGACATTCAAGGATGCAAACTCTCGCAGCTCCCTGCCGATCGAGTTCGACGCCATCATCGGAAACCCACCATACATCCGACAGGAAGTGATTGGCCCTCAAGGCAAGCATCGCATCGAGGCCCGGCTGGCTCGTGACCAAGCCGCTTCGCCGGATGTGTTCTGGCCGCGCTGGTCCGGCCGCTCGGACATCTATGTTTACTTCTTTGCTCATTCGCTACGGTTCTTGAAGCAGCACGGGCGGCTTGTTTTCCTCACAGCGAGCAGCTGGCTTGACGCGGGATACGGCGCGGCGCTTCGGGAGTTCCTGCTTAAGAACTTTCGCGTGATCGCGGTGATCGAATCCGCAGCGGAGAGCTTCTTTGCCGACGCGTCGATCAACACTTGTATCACCGTGCTCGAACGCGACGCCGATTCGCTCGCTCGGGAAGATAACCTGATCAGATTCGTTCGGTTCAATCGCGCGTTGGGTCAGATTCTCAGCGACGATTCCAATCCGAAGCCGCGACAACCGGATTCGGCGCTTGATCTGGCGGCGAGAATCCAAAACGGAGAAGCCTCATCAAACCATGAGTCGTACCGATTGCGCGGCGTCGCGCAGTCTGTGTTGTTGAGACCCCTCGCGAACAAACAGCCAACCGTCGCCGCCTTCGAGGGATCCTGGGCCAAGTTCCTGCGCGCCGACGACGTCTTCTTCAACATAGTCGAGCATGGCGGTTCGAGACTCCGACACTTGGGCCACATGGCAACCGTACGCTTCGGCGTAAAAACCGGCGCAAATGAGTTCTTTTACGTGAAGGACGAGCAGAGGACGCGCGGCACACAACAAGCCAGGGGCAAAGCGCCGCGCCTGCTCGCACTAGCAGATGTGGCATCCGTGCGGCGCGGGATCACAACAGGCGCAAATGAATTTTTCTATCTCAGCCTTCCCGGCGCCGGAGGCGAAGACAAATTGATACCAGCGCCGAAGGCACAAGGTCCAAGCAACGGGCTAGTAACAGTGCGCGACTCTACGGGAAAGCTCCGAGAAATCGAAGCGGAACTGCTCGCGCCCGTGGTTTTCTCGTTGAAGGAGATTCCTGGAATCCAGCTCGACCGAGTCGCGGGGAGGCGGTTATTGTTCGACTGCTCGCGTACGCTGAAAGATCTTGAAGGCACTCGAGCGCTCGAATACATCGAGAGCGGCGAGCGAGCGGGCTACGATCAACGGCCAACCTGTTCCAATCGCGAGCCGTGGTATTCAGTCGCGCGGGGTATGAAGCCCTCGCCGCTGATCTTTCCATCCAAGATTGGAGAGCGCTGGTTAGTTGCCGTGAATCGCGCCCGCGTCTTCGAAGACAAAAAACTCTATGGAGTATTTCCGGCCCGGGGCGTCTCTGTACTATTGCTTGCGGCGCTGTTGAACTCGACCTGGGCGCGTTACTGCGCTGAAGTAACTTGCCGCCAGATGACCGGTGCGCAGGCAATCGCAGACATAGACGTCGCGGTTGCCGAGCAAATACTCCTTCCCGATTCGCGCAAGTTGTCATCTTCGATCACCAGGAAACTTGAAGATGCCGTCGTAGTGTTATCGCGCCGGCCGGTCTATTCTGTGTTCGAAGAGATCAAGCGGCCGGACCGCCGGAGACTCGATAAGTTGACCCTCGAAGCAATCGGCTTCGCGAAGAGATCCGAGCGCGAAGCGATATTGAACCAGTTGTACGACGCAGTGGCGGATCTTGTGCGCGCGCGCCTTTCGAAAACCAGGTAACGCGCCGGCCCTCAAAGAGGTGGCCGGCGATATATCCCTCAGAAATTTAGTCCCAGTCGGCAGCGAAGTCCTATCGATTGATTGGCTCGATTGATCAGCGGGCGCGTCAGATTTCCGAGCGGGCGCGAGCGCGGACGCGGTTTGATAATTCGCGCAGGCCGACATAGAATCGCACCGGAGATTGATCCATGACCGCGAAGAGTCCCTTCAACCGAATCGTACTCATCGTACTTGACAGTGTTGGCATCGGAGAGATGCCCGACTCCGCCGATTACGGCGACTCAGGCGCTGACACGCTCGGACACGCTCTCGGCTCGCGCGAGGTACGCATCCCGCACCTGCGTCAGATGGGACTGGCCAACATCAGGAGCCTGCCTGTAGCGCCCGTTGAAAACCCTAACGGGGTGTTTGGAAAAGCAGCAACGTCATCGCACGGAAAGGACACAACTACGGGTCACTGGGAAATGGGAGGTATCGTCACCGTACGGCCTTTCCCAACTTATCCAAATGGCTTTCCAACGCGAATAATCGGGCCGTTCGAGCACGCGATTGGTCGAAAGGTCCTTGGCAACAAGCCGGCTTCGGGAACGGAAATCATAAAGGAGCTTGGCGAGGAGCACGTCAGAACGGGACGGCCGATCGTCTATACCTCAGCCGACAGCGTGTTTCAAATAGCGACTCACGAAGAGGTCGTGCCGCTCAAACAGCTCTATGAATGGTGCGAGATTGCGCGAGGGCAACTCACCGGCGAAGACGAAGTAGGCCGGGTCATCGCGCGGCCGTTCGTTGGCGAGGCCGGCAGCTTTCGCCGTACAGAAGCAAGGCAGGACTACGCGATCGACCCGCCCGAGGACACGCTGCTTGATCGAATGAAGTCGGCGGGATTGGATGTGGCGGCAGTGGGAAAAATCGGGTCGATCTTCTGCCATCGCGGCACAACTTCGGAGTTGAAGGCCGGGAATAACAACGCGAGCGTCGATCAAACGCTGCGGGCGCTCGAATCGACCGGACGCGGGTTGATCTTCACCAACCTGGTAGACTTCGATATGCTCTACGGACATCGAAATGACGTGGAAGGCTACGCGCGGTCGCTCGAAGAGTTCGACAGCCGGCTCCCGGAGATTCAGGACGCGATGCGAGAGGACGATTTGTTAATGATAAGCGCGGATCACGGTTGCGATCCTGGAGATGTTTCGACCGATCACACGCGAGAGTATGTTCCGGTGCTGTGTTGGGGGCGCCGCGCGCGCGCGGGTGTCGATCTTGGCGCTCGATCCTCGCTAGCGGATATAGGTCAGACTGTAGCGGAAAACTTCGGGTTGACGCTGCAGGCCGGGCGCAGTTTTTTGAGTGAGATTTCGTAGCGTCCGGTGTTCGGTACAATCCACCGACAATGTTGGTGGGCCTATAGTTACTCCCCAGGGAGGCCCGCTTTGCTTTCTTAGCGGCTTTCTCGCCGGATTCAGGCGGCGTCGGTTCGATAGAGACCTAGTATGAAGGTGTGCGTCCTCCTCACACTTATTCTCGCGGCTACATCGCAAACCCGACAGCTGTGTTTCCTCGCATTCCAGGAGGCTGCCCCGCCAAATCGTGCGTCTCAAGAATCGCAAAAGGGCGATGACGTCATTCATCTGTTGGAGCGAGTCAAAAGCCGGTCAACAGCCGAGCGGCGGGAGGCCATTGACCAACTGGCTGAAGCCGGTGACCCGCGTGCCGTCGAACCGGTGATTGCCGCATTGAAGGATCAGGAAGGGGACGTTCGAGCCTCGGCGGCGAATGCGCTTGGACAACTGGGTGACAAGCGAGCAGTCGAACCGCTGATTTCGATGCTCAGCGATGACGTGTCATTCGTGCGAGCTGCGGCAGCGAGGGTACTCGGCCAACTCGGTGATACGAAGGCGGTGGATCCGTTGACCGCATCCCTCAAGGATGGCAACTCGACGGTTCGAGGGGCGGCGGCGATGGGGCTAGGCTTGTTGAAGGAACTGCGAGCAGTGCCGGCTTTGATTTCCGCGATGACAGACGAAGCGCCTGACGTGAGATCGGCCGTATCGGCGGCTTTGGGCGATCTACGCGACACGCGTGCGATTGATGCGCTCATACATTCGCTCAAGGACGAGTATCGCATGGTCAGGCTGGCAGCGGCGCTCGCGCTGGCCGACATAGGCAACAAAGGTGCGGTGCCTGCCCTTACTGAAGCTGTGGCGGGTGAGAAGGAGGAAGAAGCGCGATCACAAATGAAGGAAGCGCTTCAGAGACTGATGGCCGCCCCCGACTAGAGGGCAGAAGGCAGCGATGAACGGGGAGTCCGTCCTGCCTCCTGTTTTTCACTCTTCGTGGGTCATGTTCCGTTTGCGAAGACTCTTTCTCGCTCGACGCCTGGCAACCTGTGACTTCAGGCGCTTGCGCTCGCCGGGCTTCAAATAGAAGGCATGCTTTTTGGTGTCGGTGATAATCCCTTCACGGGCTACTTGCCGCTTAAAGCGTCTGATCGCGCTTTCGATGCTCTCGTTATCGTGTACCTTTACCTGTGCCACTCAAAACCTCCGATTTCGTTTATCGAGCGAAAAGCTTACACAACGTGCGGCGCTAGTGTCAATCTGACGAGAAGAGCAAGTACCGCGACGAAAACTTTGGGTTACCTCAACGCAATACGGGGATCGCGAGCTCGCGGCACGTCATACCATACGCCATCGCACACATCCAACTCATCCTGATCAAGCTCCAGATCAACGCCTCGGAGTGAATCGCTTAGCTGCCCAGGGCTTGTCGCTCCGACGATCGCCGAGGTTACGGCTCGCTGCCTTAGGACCCAGGCAAGCGCGACGTGCGTGAGCGACTTTTCGCGCGCTTCGAAGAAAGTCCGCAGCCGTTCGACCGCAGCGAAGCTCGCTTCATTCCAGTAGCGGTTGAGATAGAGTTTGCCGGCCACTGCGAATCGAGTATTGTCTGCCGGCGGCGCGTCGCGGCGATGCTTGCCGGTCAGAAACCCTCCCGCGAGGGGGTTGTAGACGATGACGCCGACGCCCTTGTCTTCGCACAGCGGGAACAGCTCGTGTTCGATCTCGCGGAATAAGAGGTTGTACCGCGGTTGAACGGAGTCGAATCCTGAAAGCCCGAGCCTATCGCTGGTCCAAAGGGCGTTGCCCAGTTGCCAGGCTTGAAAGTTCGAACAACCGATGTATCGCGCTTTGCCGCTCTTAACAATCGCATCAAGAGCCCTCAGTGTCTCATCGATCGGGGTCTCGGGATCAGGCGCGTGAACCTGATAGAGATCAACGTAGTCGGTGCCCAGTCTCCGCAAACTAGCGTCGATCGCCGCCAACACGTGTTTCCGGGACAACCCACCGTCATTCGGGCCCGTTCCCATATTCATCCTGCACTTGGTTGCCAGCACGAAATCGTCTCGCTTGCCTCGCAGCCATCGGCCAACGATTTCTTCGGTCCTGCCGGCGGTTTCCAGAGATACTGGGATCGGGTAGACATCGGCAGTGTCAATGAAGCTCACACCCCCCTCAGCGGCGGCGTCCATAATCGCAAACGAGGTTTGCTCGTCGCATTGGTGGCCAAAGGTCATGGTGCCAAGACAGACCTCTGTCACTTTGAGTCCGGTGCGGCCCAGTCGCTTTGTCTTCACTACTTTGTCTCCTCAGCACAAGAGACTATCACCGGCGTGGCGTCTTTGCGAGGACGCGAAGCCGCCTTATAGGCGGGACTACGAAGCCTTTTTCAGCAGCCTGCCAGGATATTCATCTTGTGGAACGTTCGAGGCGCCGGTTATACTTTTTGCTCGTTGTCGGAACTGCCCGAGTCTAGTATGTTGGCGCGTCCTGCATGGGGGCCTCTTGGCGATAAGCGTGCAAGCTTTCGCGGCGGGCGACTTCTATTAGTGGCGAACTGAACGTTTGGGCATTTTATTTTGCAGATTCCGGCACACGCTCAGGATTCAAGAAGCATACAAACGTATAACCACTGCCGGTCAAGGACAGGGGCGCGGGGTTGTGTTTGATGAAGAGGGGTAAAATAGGGATGAATAAGGTTGTAACGTACTTAATGGCATCGGCTCTTGTCTTTTCTTTGCTGTTGGCACCCGGTGTGACCAAGCGGCTAACCGTCCGGGCCCAGGAAGAAACGCCGCCCACACTCAAGAAGATCCACCCGAGGCTCATAACCGCCGGTACGCGAACGTTCACAATCCGATTGGACGGACGCCACTTTGCGAGCGGAGCAGATGTGTTGTTCGACGGCGTCGCCCTTGCGTCGCCGCGCATAAGCCGAAACGGCAAGCTGTTGCTCGCTGAAGTGGATGCTTCATTGATAGCCTCGCCGGGAACGCACACGGTGCAGGGAGTCAATCCCGATGGCTCTGCTACCCCATCGGAGACGCTGACAGTCCAGGCGCAAGACCCGACCTTGCAAATCCAGCTCGACGGCAACGCCGTGGAGGAAGATTCGGGATTAATATACCTCCCTACCCTTCTGACCGATTCGTTTGGGAATGGATCGAATGTGCTGGTTTGGGGCAGGGGAACAACGGTGACGGACGTCAACAGCGGCGTTCAGATCGAGATCCCCGAGGATTTGGTCAACGATCCGGCCTCGATACCGATCACCCTTGTGGCAAAAAACGGTAACGTGTCCAATACTGAACTCTTCTTTGTCGTGCCAATTCCGGCAGAGATACAAGAAATAGACCCTCCGTCACTTGAAGTTGGGACCGAGGACGTGCCTTTCATCGTTCTCGGATTTTTCAAACCCGGCGCGACGGTGGTTATCAACGACATCGAACTGCCGACCACCATGGGCAAGAACGAGCGGCTCGAAACTACCATACCGGGCAGTCTTAGAAGCCAGCCTGGCCAGCTCGTGGTCCGCGTCGAGCAGGAAGGTGTCCAGTCCAACGACACGATCCTCCCGGTCAGCCCGACGACCGACCCTTTTATTTTCAACCTCGCGCCGATTCAGATTCGTCAGACCGACGACGAAAAAATCTCGATTGACGTCGTCGGCGCAAACTTCGGCAAAAATGTAACGGCGCTTGTCGATGGTCAGGAGGCGTTTCTTCGATTGGCCAATAAGACCCATCTGACGGTTGCGCTGGAGCGGGGTATACCTTTGGGCACTCACACCATTCAGGTAGTGGACCCGGATGGCAACGCAACGGAAGTCCTTTCATTTGAGGTCGTGCCCGATGTAACCGTGTCTACCTTCGTAGGCACGAGCAGGATTGGCTTTGATCCGGGATGTGTTAGTGGAGACGTAGCGACGTTCCGCCGGCCAAGACGAATGACCTTTGGACCGGACGGATTGCTTTACATTACCGATCAACAGAATCACGCAATTCGAACGATCGACGTCAACACCGGCGAGACGTGCACAATTGCGGGGAACGGCGAGGAGGGGTACAACGACACCGGGAACGCGTTGGGTAAACCGCCGACATTTTCGTACCCCAACGGCGTAGCTGTTGACAGCGGCGGCACCATATTTGTCACCGAAAACGGCAACAATGTCGTGCGCCGGATAAGAAGATCGGGCGGAAGCATAACGGTCGATACGATCGCTGGTACTTTTAACGAGGTCACTGACCCGGACAAGCAGGCGAAGACCAACAGTACGCGTCAGGGCATCGCCAGCTACAGAGATGCCGATGATCCGTTCGGCTCAGCCTTCAGACTCCCGGACGACATCCTGATTGCACCCGACGGAGTGATCTACATAGCCGATGCCGGCAACAGCGTTGTTCGGCGGATAACGGAAAACGGCGGCCAGCGCGTTGTAGAGACCATAGCAGGTAACGGTGTTCCGGGTTTCGCAGACGGAGTAGCGGAGAAATCTCGATTCAACACTCCTACCGCTTTGGCTCTCTCGGCCGATGGCAACTTCCTGTTCGTAGCAGATACCTTTAACAATCGCGTGCGAAGAATCGATCTCGTGAACCATCGCGTAAGTACCGTGGCAGGAGGCGGCGAACCAAACTCGGAGCCGATTGACGCGCTGGGCGGACAAGCAGTTCTCAGTCAGCCGATCGGCCTCGCGCTTGATTCTGACGGCATGCTTTACGTCGCCGAGCTGGGTCTCAACGATATTCGGCGCATCGATCCGGCAGGAAACGTTACATCGCTGGCCGGCGGAGGGGGTTCGAAGCTCCGCGATGGCCCGGGGGTCAGCGCAAGGTTCGCTCTGCCCCGCGGGCTCGCAATAGACAAGCAGCACGGGATCCTGTACATCGCGGACTACGAGAATTTCGTGATCCGAAGAATCGCCGTGCGCTAGAACCCAACCGTTGGCTCTTGCACTGTAAAGAGCGCCGCGAGCTCGGAGGGTTACCGAAACCGCGCAGCCGTCGTTAGGCGTAGCGCCTCTGTTGGTGAGTTTTTGGGCCCAGCCGGTATAGCAGGAACTTCTGCTCTCAATAACAGACTGCCAGGAGTCTGCCGATTGCCTTGACGTGGCACTCGGCAGACTCGAACGACATCCCATCCGCGCGGTTTACACCCATCGGAGGTCAGCTAGTCGAGGCGGTCCTCGGTCTTCTTGATCGCGCCAAATCCCACCGGGAATTAATTTTGATCCTCATCCAGAAGACCGCTGATACCGTCCTTTATCATCGCCAATGCGCGCCCTCCGCTAACCAGCTCCAATTTCTATCGCTTTCAGTTCGATTAAACTTGACAGCACTACGCTCATATTTTATGCTGCCTATGTCGCAGATTCCCCGAGTAGCTTACAGGACTAGATGGCGGTCAAGTTCAAGGACTACTATGAAGTGCTTGGCGTCAAGAGAGACGTCACCGAGGACCAGATTCGTCAGGCGTATCGGAAGCTCGCCAGAAAGCATCACCCCGATGTGAACCCCGGTGACAAGGTAGCCGAAGACAGGTTCAAGGAGATCAATGAGGCCAATGAGGTCCTCTCCGATCCCGAGAAGCGCAAGCGCTACGACCAGCTCGGTGCCAACTGGAAGAACGGCGCGGAGTTCACACCACCGCCGGGATGGGGACGCGTCGATGTGCAGTTCGACGACCTCGGAAGCATGTTTGGCGGAGGCGGGTTTAGCGATTTCTTCGAAACTGTTTTTGGCGGCGCAAAGCAGGGGGGGCAGGCAGAGCAAAAGCGCAGGGGTACACGCGCGAGGCCCGGTCGCGGTCAGGACGCGGAAGCTGAAATGGAGATTTCGCTGGAGGACGCTCACAGCGGAGGGCGGCACAGGATTACGTTGCAAGGCACGCGGCCTTGCCCGGCTTGTGGTGGAAAGGGCCTTGCGACGGGTGTTGTGTGCGCAACCTGCAGAGGCGCCGGTAACGTTTTGAGCCCCAGGACGATTGACGTGAACATCCCTCCAGCCGCGCGGGAGGGTTCTGTCATAAAAGTACGGAAGCACGGGCAGGCCGGGGTTGGTGAGGCAGGCGATCTGTACATTAAGTTGAAGATCAAACCCAATCCCATCTTTGCGGTCGCGGGCGATGACATCACCGCTGAGGTTCCGATCTCTGCCTCGGAGGCCGTGTTGGGAGCAACGATCGAGGTGCCGACCATCGATGGAAAAGCGGAGGTGAAGATCCCCGCCGGATCACAGGGAGGTCAGCGGTTGCGGCTGAAGGGGCAGGGCTTGAATAAACGGGGCGGAGGACGCGGCGATCAGTACGTGAGGCTGAAGGTTGTTGTACCGACTCACCCTACAGATCGAGAAAGGCAGCTCTATCAGGAGTTGATCGAAGCCAGTAATTTCAAGCCGCGAGCGGGACTGGAGAAGTGACTTGTGAAACGTGAGCCGTGATCGGCAACCCGGATTTCGGGTTACGGGCTGCGCAGCACGCGTCGGAAAGGGAAGCAAATGGACATCAATCGATTTACCGAAAAAGCACAGGAAGCGGTTCGCGCCGCTCAAACGCTTGCAACCAGATACAGCAATCAACAGATCGAAGTTGAACATCTCCTGCACGCGCTGTTGGATCAGGAGGGCGGGCTCGTGCCTTCGATTCTCACGCGTGCCGGCGTAAACGTAGATCCGTTGAGGGCGGCCGTTGAGCGCGAGATCAACAAGATGCCAAAGGTCACCGGGCCCTCTGGTCCTGTCGATCAGGTTTACATTACCGCTCGTCTTAACAAGGCGTTTGTAGCCGCTGAAGACGAAGCGAAGAAGCTGAAAGATGAGTACGTAAGCGTTGAACACTTATTACTCGCGGTCATCGAAGACGGCGGTCCGGCATCGCGCGCTCTGAAGATGGCGGGTGCGACTCGCGACCGCATCGAACAAGCGCTGATGGAGGTGCGCGGTCACCAGCGAGTCACCTCACAGAACCCGGAAGCTACCTATGAAGCTCTCGAGCGCTACGGCCGCGATCTCACCAGGATGGCGGCTACCGGCAAACTCGATCCGGTGATTGGCCGCGACGACGAAATCCGCCGGGTCATTCAGGTACTTTCTCGCAGAACCAAGAACAACCCCGTGCTGATAGGTGAGCCGGGCGTGGGTAAGACTGCGATCGTCGAGGGTCTCGCGCAGCGCATCATTCGAGGCGATGTGCCCGAGAGCTTGAAGAACAGGCGAATCGTATCGCTCGACATGGGCGCGCTCGTAGCCGGCGCGAAGTATCGCGGCGAGTTTGAAGAACGCCTCAAGGCAGTGTTGAAGGAGATACAGGCGTCGGAAGGTGAGGTCATCCTGTTCATCGATGAGATGCACACGATCGTAGGCGCAGGCGCCGCGGAAGGCGCGGTCGACGCGTCGAACCTTCTCAAACCGATGCTCGCACGTGGCGAGTTGCATTGCATCGGCGCGACGACGCTGGACGAGTATCGCAAGCACGTCGAGAAAGACGCCGCGCTCGAGCGCCGCTTTCAACCGGTGCTGGTTGATCAGCCGACGGTCGAAGACACGATCTCGATCCTGCGTGGTCTGAAGGAGCGCTACGAGGTGCATCACGGCGTCCGCATCAAGGACGCGGCATTGGTCTCCGCGGCAGTGTTGTCGCAAAGGTACATCTCAGATCGCTTTCTGCCGGACAAGGCGATCGATCTCATTGACGAGGCGGCTGCAAAACTCAGAACCGAGATCGATTCGATGCCGGCGCAACTCGATGAGATTCTGCGCCGAGTGATGCAGCTCGAGATCGAACGCGAGGCTTTGAAGAAAGAAACCGACTCGGCATCGCGGCACCGGCTCGAGAGGCTCGAGAAAGAACTTGCCGACCTGCGGGCGAATGCCGATCAACTCCAGGCTCAGTGGCAGGGAGAAAAAGAAGCGGTCCAGAAGATCAGATCGATTCGCGAAGAAATCGAGCAGACCAAGGTGGCAATCGAGCAGGCGCAGCGCGAGTATGACCTCAACCGCGCGGCCGAGCTGCAGTATGGAAAGCTCAATCAGCTCGAAAAACAGTTGCGCGAGTACGAAGACGGGCTTGACCAGCAACACAATCGCAGCCGGTTGCTCAAAGAGGAGGTCGACGAAGAAGACATTGCCGAAGTGGTGAGCCGATGGACGCACATTCCGGTTTCCAAGCTGCTTGAAGGTGAGCTTCAAAAGCTGCTCTCGCTGGAGGACCATTTGCACAAGCGGGTGGTCGGCCAGGACGAAGCCGTCGGCGCGGTGGCCGACGCCGTTATCCGCGCTCGCTCGGGGCTCAAGGATCCCAACCGCCCGATTGGTTCATTCATATTCCTGGGTCCGACGGGAGTCGGCAAAACCGAACTCGCCCGCGCGTTGGCGGTGTTTCTCTTCGATGACGAGCACGCGATGATTCGCATAGATATGTCCGAGTACCAGGAAAAACACGCGGTGGCTCGGTTGATTGGCGCTCCCCCGGGATATGTCGGGTACGAGGAGGGCGGTCAGTTGACGGAAACCGTCCGGCGACGACCCTATTCTGTCGTGCTGTTTGACGAGATCGAGAAGGCGCATCACGACGTGTTCAACGTGTTACTTCAGATACTCGATGACGGGCGGTTGACCGACGGTCAGGGCCGGGTCGTGAATTTCAAAAACACGATCGTCATCATGACCAGCAACATAGGCAGCCAACTGATACTCGAGTATCACGGGCAGCTTCACGGCGATCCATACGAACGAATGAAGGAGGGCGTGCTGGACGCGCTTCGGCATCACTTCAGGCCTGAGTTTCTGAATCGCGTTGATGAGACGATTGTTTTCCACTCGCTAACCGTGGAGGATCTGAAGAAGATCGTCGACATACAGCTCGACCGCCTGCGCACCAGGCTCGCGGAACGACGGATTACGCTGGATCTTACGGACGAAGCGAAGACACATCTTGCCTCTGTAGGTTACGACCCGGTGTACGGCGCTCGGCCTTTGAAGCGAGCAATCCAGCGCGAGATCGAGACGCCGTTGTCGCGATTGATCCTCAAGGGTGAGGTGAAGGAGAACGCGGTACTGAGAGCGGAGGCGTCCGGTGGGGCGATAACGTTCTCGATCGGCCCGCTTGCCGCAGAAGCCGAAGTAACTCACTAGGATAGCCATTGTGATTCGCTGTGCTATCATGGCGGCGTATGGTTTGGGGTTGCGCAGCTGACTTACTTTTTCGGCGGGAGGCCAGCGCTTGCGACTCGCCTGCATTCGTTTGGGCGCGTTATGCGGGACTTGATAAACGGGGGGAGACTCATGGGCGAGATGTTCGTGATGCGGCGCGCTGACGGTAACCTGTTCACCGAAGAAATACACGGGAAACTCACCCTGCCAGTCTGGTCCAGCGAGGAGGCGCTGGCTCGTTATAAGGAGCGCAACCCGGCGTTGATGATTTTCATGGCAACACGATTGACTCGCTCATTGATCAGCAAAATGGCAAGCGGAATCGCGGGAGGAGGAACCAGCGGGTTCTTCCTTCTGGATGAGGACGATCCCAACGCTGATCTTGACGATGGTAGACCGATCTCGCTGGAAGAAATCTTCTCGAAGGGTGACGAAACCCTCCGGCCTGCGCCACTACAGCCCTAGAGCGCCCCCAGCGCAAACATCCACACCGGATAGGGAACAAGGAGGAAGGGTATGATCTCGCATAAAGACTTGAGCCAGCTAAACCAATATCCGTCTGGCCCTGAGTCGCTTATTCTGAGCCTATACGTAAACATCGATCAATCAAATGCCGCGAACCTCAATCGCGGGTTCGAAACGAGGGTTGAAAGCTTGTTTCGGGAAGTTGCTGAGCATCAGAACTCGCACGAAGGAGGCAAAGAAAGATTTGATGCCGAATGCCGGCGGGTTCGTGAATTTCTGAGGGGCTACGTGCCGAAAGGCAAGGCGCTGGTTGTGTTCAGCGACTCGAAACAGGATTTCTGGTGGCAACGCGATCTCCAGGTTGAAATGCCGACCGGCATGCGATGGTCGCCTCAGCTCTGGGTTCGGCCCTTGCTCGAAGTCATTGAAGAGCACGACCGGTTCGCCGTGGTGTTGATAGACAAGCACCACGCTCGCGTTCTGGCCGTCGATGCGGGCGGGATGGAACAGCAAGCCGAAGTCATCTCTGACGTGACGAACAAGCACGCAACAACCGGGACGGATCACATCATGTCCCAGGGACAAATGGAACGCGATCATACAAATCAGGTTCAGTCTCACGCCAAACGGGTTGCCGACGAGTTGGCATCGGTGATCGATCGCATGAAGCTAACCAGAATCGTCATCGGTGGGCCGGTGGAAGCGACCTCGATGTTTGCCGGCGAACTCCCGAAGCGAATGCAGCAGATGATCATCGGTACGATCTCTGCACCGGTTGATGCCAATCACGATCGGCTGATCACGGAGTTGAGGGCGGTGCAGGAAAAAGCCGAGCACGAGGATGAAGCCAGGATCGTCGATGCCATGATCACCTCTGCGATGAAGGGTGAACGCGCGGTGCTAGGGCTGTCCGATACTCTCGGCGCCATCCAGGGCGGCAGGGTCTACCGGCTGGTGGTTGCGCGGGATTTTCGAGTCGAGGGTAAGGAATGCAGCGCGTGCCATGTGCTGATCTCTGATGGCATCGAGAAGTGTTCGTTCTGTGGAGGGCAGCTCGAGGCAGCGCCGGACTTGATCAACCGCGCTTCGCATCGGGTGCTCGACATGGGAGGCAAGGTTCAATTGGTGTCCGGCGACGCGGCGACGAAGCTGGCCGAGGCGGGCATCGGTGCAGTGTTGAGATTCTGACCTGAATGAGTAACGTGTGATACGTGACAAGGTCACGAATCACCGATAAAGGACTAAATGGTGTTAATACCGACAGTTGTTGAAACGACCGGAAGAGGCGAGCGCCACTACGACATCTACTCCAGGCTGCTGAAAGAGCACATCATCTTTCTCGGAGCTGATATCGACGAGCCGTTGGCCAACATCGTCGTGGCCGAATTGCTCTATCTGGAGTCCGAAGACCCTGACCGGGAGATATCGATTTACATCAACAGCCCCGGCGGGTCGATCACCGCGGGACTCGCCATCTATGACACGATGCACTTTATCCGGCCGGACATCGTAACGATCTGCATGGGGCAGGCGGCGTCGATGGCCGCGATACTGCTCGCGGCAGGAACCAAGGGGAAGCGGTTCTCGCTTCCTCATTCGAGGATAGTCATTCATCAGCCGTCGGTTGAGGGCATCGCTGGCCAGGCGACCGACGTAAAGATCTACGCGGAAGAACTGCTGCGCACGCGAAACCTGCTATC
Organism: Blastocatellia bacterium; assembly: GCA_963737945.1. Lineage (GTDB taxonomy): Bacteria > Acidobacteriota > Blastocatellia > UBA7656 > UBA7656 > Onstottus_A. The sequence continues at coordinate 135,210 of CAVTUR010000005.1, forward strand.
GCATATTCTCGCTGACTTAACCGGACAGCCCTTCGAAAAGACCGACCGCGACGTCGAACGAGACTTTATCCTGAGCCCAACGCAAGCCGTCGATTATGGACTCATCGATAGCGTCCTGTCGTCTCGAGATCTGGGAGTGGCGGAGCTTGTTGAAACGGCGAATCTGCCTTAAAGCGTAGCACAGACGTTACTGTGCGCCTCGGGACTAAGGGGCATTCAGCCCGGCGGCGCAGACTGAATCCCGGGCTACCGGTGGAGCAAGGTCATGATGTCAAGAAGCAAGAAGATTTTCATTGAGCGAATCAGTAGCGAGTATCGCCGCCCGAGCGGCCCGTTGTGGCAGCCGGCGGTAGACATCTACCGATGTCCGGAAGGATGGAAGATCAAGTTCGATCTCGCCGGGGTAAAACTGGACGATGTAGAGGTGCTGATCGCCGAGGACAAGCTGATTGTGCGCGGAGTCCGCCGGGACACCGTTATCACCGAAGGGTGGAGCTATCATCAATTGGAAATAACCTACAGCCGCTTCGAACGTATTCTCAAGATCCCCTCCGATCTTTCGCAGGCAGAGATTCAGTGCGAAAGCCGTGACGGCTGGTTCATCTTGCACTTGAAATGTGTTTGAGTGGCAGGGAGTGATAAGCCGGAAGCGGTTTCTTTGTTTAGCCGCCGACGACCGGCCAGTAACATCAGGGGTAAAAGGAATGACAGAAAACAAAATCTTAGAGTTGCCGATTCTGCCGTTGAGAAACACCGTGATCTTCCCATCGGGGATTACCCCGCTGACGGTAGGACGTCCGTTGTCGCTTGCCGCCGCGGAAGCGGCGCTGTCCACAGAAGAGAAGCTGCTCGGCGTGGTGGCGCAGCGTGAGGATAATGACACTGAGCCGACGCCCGATAGCCTGTATGCGAACGGCACGGTCGTCGTCATAAATCGAATGATGCGCTCGCCAGGAGCCGAAGAGGTGTTGCATCTGATCGTGCAGGGTCAGGAGCGCTTCAAAATAATCGAATTCACCGGACAGACGCCGCATCTCAAAGCCCGAGTCGAGGTCTTACCGGAGCCTGTACGCGAAAAAACTCCGGAGGTCGAGGCGCTTCAAAGGAACATTCAGGTCCTGGTCCAGAAGGCGCTCAGTCTGCTTCCAAACGTTCCACCGGAGATTCGCAACATAATAGTTCAAGCCGACGACGCGGTACGGCTCGCTTACTTTTTGGGCTCGGTGCTCGATCTAAACGTCACCCAGGAACAGGCGCTGCTGGAGGCCGACACCGAGAGCCAAGTGCTTCACCTGATGCACACCTATCTAGCCCGAGAGGTCGAGGTGCTGGAGATCAGGAGCAAGATCGCAAATCAGGCGCAGGAAGAACTCGGGAAGGCGCAGCGTGATTTTATTCTGCGCGAGCAGATGAAACAGATTCAAAAAGAGCTTGGCGAATCCGAGCCGGAACAAGCCGAGGCTTTGCTCCTACGCGAGAGGATCGAGAAGGCCGATCTGCCGGACGAGGTTCGCGCGGAAGCCGATCGCGAACTAAAGCGCCTCGATCGTCTTCCGACCGCTGCGCCGGATTACCACGTCATTCGAACGTATCTTGATTGGATTCTTGACCTCCCCTGGAAGAAATCGACCGAAGAGGCCCTTGACCTGAACAATGCGCAGTCGGTGCTCGACGAAGATCACTACGATTTGAAAGACATAAAACAACGGATACTCGAGCACCTCGCGGTGATCAAGCTCAATCCGAAAACAAAGGCTCCAATCCTGTGCTTCGTCGGTCCGCCAGGAGTTGGCAAAACGAGTTTGGGACAATCGATCGCCCGATCCATGGGTCGTCAGTTCGAGAGGATGTCGCTTGGTGGAATGCGCGACGAAGCGGAGTTGCGCGGACACCGGCGCACGTACATCGGTTCGATGCCCGGACGGATCATCCAGGCTCTACGGCGCGCCGGTGTCAACAACCCGGTAATGATGCTGGATGAAGTGGACAAGCTTGGAATGGACTTCCGCGGCGATCCGGCGTCGGCGCTGCTCGAAGTTCTTGACCCTGCTCAGAACTTCTCTTTCAGGGATCACTATCTGGATTTGCCGTTCGATCTCTCGAAAGTGTTTTTCATCGCAACTGCGAATACGCTTTCGCCGATTCCGCCGGCATTGCGCGACCGCATGGAGGTGATCCGTCTGTCGGGGTACACCGAAGAAGAAAAGCTTCACATAGCCAAGCGCTACCTTGCGCCGAGGCAGGTTAGGGAAGCCGGACTGAGCGTAGAGCAGCTTCAGTTCACCGACGAAGCGATTCAGGGAATCATCGGCCGGTACACGCGTGAAGCCGGTGTTCGACAGCTCGAGCGCAACATCGGCAGCGTCGCCCGGAAGGTAGCCTTAAAGGTCGCGCAGGGCAAAGGCACCGAGTTCACAGTCAAACACGAGGAGCTTGAAGACTATCTTGGTCACGAAATGTTCTTCCACGAGATGGCGCGGCAAAAGCTGCCACCCGGAGTCGCAACGGGTCTGGCCGTGACCGATATGGGTGGCGAGGTCTTGTTCATCGAGGCGACGCTGCTGCCCCGTTCAAAAGGCCTCACTCTAACCGGCCAGCTTGGCGAGGTTATGCAGGAGTCGGCAAAGGCCGCACTCAGCTACCTGTGGTCGCACTCGGATGAGCTGGGATTCGACTGCGCCGACAAATTCGAGAATAGCGGTATCCACGTGCATGTTCCCGCCGGCGCTACTCCGAAGGACGGCCCTTCTGCCGGCGTGGCTATCATTTCCGCGCTTGCGTCGTTGTGCTCGGGGCGCCCCGTTCGAAGCGACACGGCGATGACCGGTGAGATAACGCTGAGTGGGCTCGTGCTTCCGGTCGGCGGCATAAAGGGGAAAGTGCTCGCGGCTCGCCGCTCCGGGATGAAGCGCGTTGTCCTCCCAAAGAAGAACGAACACGATCTGAAGGACATTCCTGAAGAGGCGCTGCGGGATCTCGAGATCATCTTTGTGGAGCGAATCGAAGAGCTTCTGCCTCAAACTCTCACCCCAACTGAAGAGACCCCGAGGACCGAGATGCCGGTGCCCGACGGTAAACCGGTAACCACTGGCGCCGAGGTGCGTGTTGAAGGCGGAGAGGCTCACGCGTAGTTATGTACACGGAACTGTTCGAGACTCTCTATCCAATCAACACAAAGAAGGAAAAAGGCGTGGTGGTCACCGCTGTTGACCAGTTCGCGCTCGGGGACGAGCTCGGGATCGAAGCCGGTGACCGAATAATGAAGGTCAATGGCCGCGATCTGAACGACTTCCTCGATTTTCAGTTTTACACTGGAAGCGAAGACCACGTGCGGCTCCACATCATCAAGAAGTCCGGCGAGGCCGCCGCACTTGACATAGAAGTCGGCGAAGGCGAGATCTGGGGGTTGGACTTTGAGTACTTCTCGCCGCGTCAGTGTGCGAACGATTGCATTTTCTGTTTCTGCAACCAGAATCCTCAAGGCTCACGCGAGTCGCTTTTCTTTAAGGACGAAGACACTCGTTTGTCGTTTCTTCACGGCAACTACACGACAATGTCTTCGATCTCGAAGGTGGAACTGGATCGAATCGTTCAACAGCGGCTGTCACCCCAGTACGTCTCCGTTCACGCGACCGATCCCGACGTACGCCGTTATCTCCTGGGCCGCAAGCGTCCTGACGACGTGCTCGGTAAAATGCGATACCTCTCCGAAAACGGCATCGAGCTTCATGCTCAGATTGTGCTGTGCCCTTCGATCAATGACGGACAGGTGCTCAGTCGCGCAATAAGCGACCTGGCCGAACTACATCCGGGTCTTCGTTCGGTCGCAGTCGTGCCGGTAGTGTTTACGAAATTGCACAACTATCGCGATAGGCTTACCGCTGTGACGGACGAGTTCTCACAAGCGCTGATCAAGGAGGTGAGGCCATGGCAACGCGAATTCCGACACCTACTCGGGACAACGTTTGTGTTTCTGGCCGACGAGTTCTATCTGCGCGCAGGTGTACCATTGCCGGGACGCGCACATTATGGCGACTACCCACAGATCGAAGACGGTGTGGGAATGGTTCGCCGATTCGCTGTTGACGCAAAGAAGACTTTCAGCCGCGATCTGGTCACTGATTTTAAAATCAAACCGGGATCGCTGCGAGGAACCATTGCGACCGGCGAACTTTTTTACCCGATATTATCGGGTTATGTGAATCAGCTGAACGAACAATGTGAGGCGCGGTTAAAGGCCATCCCTATCCGCAATCATTTCTTTGGCGAGGAGGTGACGGTGGCAGGCCTCATTGCGGGAGGCGACGTGCTTGCGGCCCGGGATCTAATCCAGGGAAACTTCCTGATTGTTCCCGAGCAAGCCTGTCTGAAGTCAGGTAACGTCTTTCTCGATGATCTCACTATCAATCAACTCGAGAGTGATCTCGATATGCCCGTCTCGACTGGCGGCGGGTCGCTTCTGAGCGTGATCGCCAAGGCGCTGGAGCTCGAGCAAGCACGCGCCGATCATATTTGAAATCTCTCCGGCGATGTTCGAGTCAAGAATTCGATTTCCAATTTTTCGTAGATACTTCCAGAATCTTGGAAGGTGGTGGTGTCTTCCAGGTCGACCGTTTTTAACTAAGAGCTTGCTCACGTACGACTTGACGCGTTGGCACGCTCACGGTATCGAGATTGCTTAGTGTAAGGCTGCACATCCTTAAGAATCTCTACCATTCTGTTCTGAACTTGGGGAGAGGTCGTTGCCCGGGCACGGCGGCGACCTCCAATTTTTTTGCTCAATCAAAAGCGCCGAGGAATCAGCCTCGTTCACGCCGCAATCAAGCACGCGGATACCGCTCTCGAAAAAGGGGCGACAGCCCTCCGTCAGGAGCGCCAGGTGCTGATCCAAACCGACTAGGATTGCAGGAGGCAACCACACTGGCGGCTCATCAAGGAGTGAGGCCGCACAAAGTCCTGGTCTCAGTACGCTGTTCAGGATTGCGGCTTGGATTTGAGATGACTATCGAACCACTCAAGCACGGTGTTGTACCACAGCTCTGAATTTTGTGGCTTCAAAACCCAATGACCTTCGTCCGGATAGACCAACAACTTTGACTCGACGCCCTGCCGCTGTAGCGCAGTGAACAACTGCAGTCCCTCTCCGATCGGCACTCGATAATCCAGTTCGCCGTGAATCACAAGCAGCGGTGTTTTGAACTCTTTCACAAACATATGCGGCGACCACTTTGCGTACATTTCCGAGTTCGTCCAGGGCATTCCCTTGAACTCCCACTCCGGAAACCACAGTTCTTCGGTCGCACCATACATGCTAGTCAAGTTGTAGACCCCGGCGTGTGACACGAGAGCGCTAAACTTCACTCGAGGATCGTTGTTGTGACCTTCGATCCAGTTCACCATATACCCGCCGTAGCTTCCCCCCGCTGCCCCAATTCGTTCGCGATCGATGTAAGGCATCTCCGCAACGTAGGCGACTCCGTTTAGTATGTCAGTGTAGACCTTGCCGCCCCAGTCTCCCGAAATGTCATCGACGAACTTCTGACCATAGCCGTACGATCCGCGGGGATTTGGCGAGAAGACCACATAGCCTGCCGCTGCGAAAAGCTGAGGGTTCCATCGATAGCTCCACGAATCGTTCCACGCGCCCTGCGGTCCGCCGTGGATCAAGACGATCAGCGGCCACTTCTTTGCCGCCGTGAAATTCGCCGGCTTGGTGATGAAGCCGTAGACCCGCGAGCCAACCGCGCCTTCCCACGAGATTTCTTCAGCGGACTTCAGATTGAAATCAGCAAGAAAGGCGTCGTTGGTGGTTGTTAGTTGAGTAACCTCCGCGCCGATGGAATTGGCCTTGTAGATCTCAACGGGCCGCGCGAGACTCTGCCGGGTGAAAACCAGAGTCTTTCCATCCCTACTCACCTGCAGATCATCATTAAAGCCGTCGTTGATCAATTTCTTACCCGGACCTCCGCCGAGCGACAGTTCATATATCGGTTGGCGCCCTTGATCGAGTGCGGACATGTAGATCCTCTCGCCATCCGAAGAAAACGTGAAACTCTCGACCGAAGAATCGAACTGTTCGGTCAGCGAATGACTCTGACCGGTTTTGCGGTCGTAGAGCATCAAACGCCATCGGTCTGCTTCAAAGCCTGGCTTTGACTGAGCCCTGTATGCGATGTATCGGCCATCCGGCGAGTACGCGGGCGACAAATCGTTCGCCGGATTGTCCCCCGTGATGCGGCGAGACTCTCCGCCCGCCACCGGCACAATGAAAATGTCACCGTTAGTCGATCTCGCTTCTCCTTTGTCGGTGTTGCGCGCGAAGGCGAGTTCCTTTGAGTCGGGTGAGAATGCGTAGTCAATCTGGCCACCCAAACTGAACGGGGGCGCATCGTAGTCGCCCGGCGTCAGATCGCGAGCCTCGCCGTTTTCCGTTGAGACAACAAAAATGTGACTTCGCTTACCATCCTTCCAGGTAGTCCAGTGGCGGTATAACAAACGGTCGACGAGCTTTGCTTTGACTTTGCTTGCGGCCACCTTTGCCGTCTGCTCTTTGTTGCAATCATCGGTCGCGCATCCGGGATACACCTCGGAGGTAAACGCGATCCGCGTTCCGTCGGGCGACCAGACCGGGGCATCTGCGCCGGTCGAGATATTGCTGATCTTCTTAACCGAACCTGGCTTGGCGTCGGACACGTCGATAGTCCAGATTTGAGATTCGCCGTCACGCGCCGAAACAAACGCAAGGCGCTTGCCGTCCGGCGACCAGCGCGGCGAATGTGAAGATTGCTTTTCGTTGGTCAGCGCACGCGGCTCGCCTCCGTCCGACGGGATCAAATAGATTTGAGTCGTGCGCTTGTTGGCGGCCTTATCCGTATCAGCAATCGTATATGCTATCCATCGGCCGTCCGGAGAAAGCTGTGGATCAGAAACCCGGCGGATCTTAAGCAGGTCATCAATCGTAAACATTCGCGCAGGCTGTTGCTCTCCAGCCAACACCGACGCAAGCGATAACACAACAATAGTCAATAGAAGGAGCACGCGTCTCATTAAATCCTCCACAAAAATGGTTGCTTGGGGTGTGACAATGATGCAACCGCGATTCAGCATGTAGTAAGAAAACCGGTGGTTGAGTAAGTTGATAGGCTACCGAACCGCCCGTGTGAAGTCAATGTGTTGAGCGTTTTTGCGGCCGTTTGCGCCTTGCTCAGAAGCCCGTTCCCTCTCGAGGGTTCCTGTTTCGCGCGAAGACGACGGGAACCGCAGAAACACATCACCATCGGTTCGATAGATCGGCGGCGCGTCCAGCCGCCTCGACAAATTGAGCGCGCGTCGGTTCCGGTGCTGTAAGGGGCGACAGGAGCAGGGCAACGAGGATCGAAGCAAGCGAGGCAAACCTCTTCATCGTGGATTCTCCCTTCGTTAATGGAGTCGGCTCTTTTAGCATCATTCGAACGCGGGGGCAAGCCACCCTTCCTGACTCTGAAACACCAGAAAAATGCCGATGTCAGCATATCCCGAGGTCTCTGAGTCAGGAAGGGTGGCCTGCCCCCGCGCCACACAGGTGCCGTTAGATTCAGCCTAAAGCCTCAGAATGTTTCTCATGTTTCAGAGTCAGGAAGGGTGGCTTGCCCCCGCGTTCACCGAGTACAGAGAACGTTGTCACCGAAACAACTATTTGCCGGCGTCTGCTCCCCTTAGATACTTGTCGAGAAACTCCAGGATCGCCTTGTAGCCTCGAATCTCATTGGCCTTCTTGGTGAAGCCATGACCCTCGTCGTCGAAGACCACGTACTCGACCACGCCGCCCTTTTTCTTCACCGCGTCAACGATCTCGTCAGACTCGGGTTTGATCACACGCGGATCGTTCTTGCCTTGCAGAACCATCAGAGGTTTGACGATCTTATCGGTGTGGAATAGCGGAGAAATCGCTTTGAGGTTCTCGAGATCGGTTTCGGGGTCGCCCAGTTCCTTGTACAGAGCCTTGCGGAACGACTCCCAGTACGGAGGGATCGATTCGAGGGTACGCACCCAATTGGAAACGCCAAACATATCGACGCCCACCACGAAGTCATCGGGCTTGAACGCTAGCGCCGCAAGCACCATGTATCCGCCGTAGCTTCCACCGATGATTCCGATCTTCGAAGTGTCGACATAGCCGAGCGACGCCAGGTACTTCTTTGCTTCGACGCAATCCAAAGCGGCTCGCGCCCGTGCTTTTGATCATCGGCTGTGAAAAACGTCTTGCCGTATCCCGAGCTTCCGCGGTTGTTGACCCCCAGAATCACATAGCCGTGATTGACCAGATACTGAATCACTGCGCTGTAGCCTGTTCGCGTCTGGCCGCCCGGACCGCCGTGAATCCACAGCAACGCCGGCGCCTTCTTCGTGGCGCTCGCCTGATGCGGCTTGTACAGGATGGACGGAATTGCCATCCCATCGAATGATTTGTAGCGGATCACCTTTGACTCAACCAGATCCGCTGAATCGATCTGGGGGTTCAAACTCTCCGTCAGCTTGCGCACCTTTTTGGTCGCGAAGTCGTAGACATAAAGATTGCTCGGGGAGCGTGACCCGTTGAAATAGAATGTCATCAACTTTTCGCTGCGGGAGATGTTGACCGAAGTGATGTCACCTTCAGGAAAGGCCGGCAGCACGATCGGCTTTCCGGTTGCCCGGTCATATATCTTTATTTTGGTGCGTGCGTCTTCGTTTACGCCCGAAACACGATACTTTCCGTTGTGCGAGAAGTAGGTGAACGCAACATCCCAGTTCACTTTTTCAACCGGCTCTTTCTTTCCGGTGGTCAGGTCATACCGGGCGACGTATGAGAACTCACTGCCCTCATCGGTCTGGTAGAGCAAATAGCGCGAAGTCGGATCGAACGCGGCGGGGTTTGAAGCAACATCGCCTTGATGCGGCGTGATGTTCTTCATTTCCTTTGTCGCTACGTTGTAGAGGTAGACATCCGAATCGGAGGTCGTGTTCGGCTTTGAGAACGCGATGAATTTCTCATCATTCGTGATGTCGCCGAACTGGTAACCGGTCGTGTCCTCATAGAGCAGCGTCCGCTCGAAGCTGGCAGCGTCCAGACGGAAAACGTCGAAGAATCGCTGGTCCCGTTCGTTTGTCGAAATGTAGAAGGCCTTGCCGTCGTGCGTCCATCCCAGGAACTGAGCCTTGAGCTTATCGCCCGGTGTAAGGTCCTTCTCCTTGCCGTCAGCGCCCAGCACATAGATGTGGTTGTTCTCGTTGCCACCCTGATCATGGGTGTACAGAATGCGCGAGTCGTTTGGGAAGTATCCGACACTGAAAGTGCTCTCGGTCGTCGAGTGAGTGAGTTGCTTTGGCTCACCGCCGGTGACCGGAACACTGTAGACATTGTAAATCCCGCTCTTGTTACTCGAGAACAATATCGATTTCTCGTCCGGCGAAAATGAACTGCCGCCGAGTGCGGTTGTGGTGAGAAACTGCTCGATAGTGTATTGCTTGACCGCTCGGGGCGCGCTGCTCTTCTTCGCGCCCTGGCCAAAGACCGGAAGACAAAACAGGGCCATCGCAACCAGCGCGGCGGCCGCGAGCGCCAGCGGGTGTCTTCTCTCTGCAAACATCGTTTGTAATTTCATAGAATTCTCCAATCGTTTGAATCCGTAACGAGCCGGTTTGTCGAAACATTAACAATAAGCGAGCGTCATTTCACCGCGAAGCTGTTTGTACGGATGCGGCATCGACGAGGTTCCTACTTGAAGGGCAGATGCCGATCTCCTATGCCTTTGCTACCGAGAAGTCTATCCGGTGGCGCACCTGATCGACACGATTGACCGATACTTTGACACGACTTCCGAGCCGGTATTCCCTGCGCGAACGTCGACCCACAAGCCGGTGCTTCCGCTCTTGATACTCGTACACATCATCGAGAAGAACCGAGATATGGACCAGGCCTTCAATAAAGAACTCATCCAGCTCGACGTAGAACCCGTACTCCTTTACACCGGTGACGATACCGTCGAACTCATCGCCGACGCGATCGACCATGAATGATGCCTTACGCCAGTCCATCAGTTCGCGCTCGGCATCGGCAGCAACGCGCTCCCGTTCGCTCGAGTGATCGCCGATCAGCTCAAGCCCGGCCTGAAGCTCAGTTTCGCGTTCCTCGCCAAGCACCGGCCACGATACCCGCTTGATCGCGTGCTTTGCTCCAAGATTGATATCGCTCCAACCGTCAGATTCTCGACCTCGCTCGATGACTTCACGCAGGATGCGATGGACTATCAGATCGGGATAGCGCCGGATCGGCGACGTGAAGTGCGTGTAGGTCTTCATCGCCAGACCAAAGTGTCCCGCGTTCTGAGGCGTATAACGAGCGCGCTGCATCGAGCGAAGCATCAGGTACGAGAGCATACGCTCTTCGGGCTGACCTCGAATCTCGCGGGCAAGCTGCTGAAACCCGCGTTGAGGAATCGGACCGTGCATGGAGAATTTGTGCCCAAACGATGCGGCAATTTCCGCGAACTCTTCGATCTTCTCCGGGTTGGGCTCTTCGTGAATCCGGTAGAGAAACGGAACTCTCAATGACTCAAGCTGGCTCGCAACCGTTTCGTTTGCCAGGAGCATAAACTCCTCGATCAGCCGATGAGCGATGTTGCGCTCCGACCGTGCGATGCCGCCGATCTGACCTTCATCGTTGAACCACAACTCCGCTTCGGGCAAATCGAAATCAATGGCGCCCCGCTCCTCTCTTCTCTTGATGAGAAGCAGCGTCAGCTCATGCATCTTGAAGAGCATGTCCTTGACGTGCGAGTAGTCATTCGCTGTTTCGCCTTCCGGGTTGGTGATGATCTCGTTGACCGCGGTGTAGGTCATGCGTTCGCGGCTGTGTATCACCGAAGGGGTCAGCCGGTAATCGACGACGCGGCCGTTTCGGTCCAAATCGATCAGCGCCGACATCGTCAGCCGATCTACCTGGGGCTTGAGCGAGCAGAGATCATTGGAGAGCCGCTCAGGCAGCATCGGAATGGCGCGCTCGGGAAAGTAGACAGACGTGCCACGCTGTAAGGCTTCTTCATCGAGCGGGGTGCCTTCGCGAACATAGTAGCTCACGTCGGCGATGTGCACGCCGAGAAGCAAGCGGCCGCCGGGGAGGTCTTCGAGCGAAACGGCGTCGTCAAAATCGCGCGCTGTCTCTCCATCGATCGTAACCGTCAGCGTCTTGCGCAGATCCTCTCGCCCCGCGAGTTGTCCTTCGGTTATGCCGTCGGGAATGGCTTCCGCTTCGGCAAGCACGGCTTCGGGAAAGACGTGCGTAAGCCTGTGCTTTCTGATGATGATTTCGACATCTATCCCTGGCTGATCGGGCCGTCCGAGCACTTCGATCACGCGTCCCCACGGAGGCCGGCCGGCAATCGGAGGCCTGCTGATCTCGACGTTGACGATGTCGCCATCACTGGCGCCGAGCGTGTCCGATGGAGCGATGCTGATCTGGTAGAGAAACCGCTCATCGATGGGCGAAACGAAGCCCTCGGACTTGAGCCTTACAAACGTCCCGATCACAGTTTCGTTAGCGTGATGCAAGACCGCTTCGATGCGACCTTCGCGGCCACGCTCGCGCACGCCGGTCACGCGAACTATCACGGTATCACCGTGCAAACCTGCGCCCATTGCGCGGGCGTTCACAAACAGGTCTCCCTTCTCTCGCTCCTTCGGGTCATCGGGCACCACGAAAGCGTGACCCGAACGCGTGCCTCTCAGCGTTCCAATCAAAAAGCCGGGAGCCTGTTTCCGCCAGTAGCGTCCGCCCTTCGCCGCCGCGAGCCCCACGCGCACAAACTCTTTCAAGAACGCGCCGAACCGGGCCGATTGAGACTCGCGGATGTTCAGCGCTTCAGCCAGGCGATCCAGGGTGACGGCGTGTTCGCGTGACTTCGGCAGTGCCTGAAGGACGCGTTGTGGAGATAGGTTTGCGGTGATCATTTCTCGATTTTGGATTTTGGATTTTGGCTTTTGGATTATCCTTGATTTCGATTGATCGAGCCAGGCAAGGATTACGGCCGTCGCTCCATGCCAAAAATCCAAAATCCAAAATCGGAAATCCGAAATCAATTGACACTGTTTGCAAGCGGTAGTTAGTATATTTTTGCTTCGAATGAAAATCCCCGATCGTGCGGATGTGGCGGAATGGCAGACGCGCAGCGCTCAGGACGCTGTGGGAGAAATCCTGTGGAGGTTCAAGTCCTCTCATCCGCACCAAACTTCTGATCAGACAACGTAGCGTAGACTGTCCAGTCTGCGCACACTGCAAACCAGCACCATCACGGGGGCTAGGCCTTCTAGTCCGCGGACTACATCAGCCCGGCGATCCTCATCCCGCGTCGACTTCAAGACCGCGTCAGCCCGGCGCAGACTGGACAGTCTACGCTACCGGTTTTGTCCAAATGAATCTACAACTAGCCTGTCCAGTCTTCGCACCGCTCCAAACCGGCAGCATCACAGGCGCTGGACCCTGCAGTCCGCCGACTTCAAGACCGCGTCAGCCAACGCAGACTGGACAGTCTACGCTACCGGTTTTGTCCACACGAATTTACAACTAGTCTGTACTAGTCTGATAGAATTCATCCGACATGGGGAAATACTCTGTCCTAAATCTCTCACTATTAGGGGGGTCCAAAAGGCAACCCGATAGCCAGGACGCCGTTCATGACGCCGTTTCACATTGTTCGGGGTCGCGCTTGGTAAGTCCCGGTAGCCGGTAACGAGTTTTCAAGTGCTCTCAATTCGCGCAAAACTCACGCTCTGGTATTTTGGCTTCGCCGCCCTGGTGCTGGCGGCTTTCGCCGTCGCAATCTATCTCTATTTCTCGTATGGGATATTGAATACCATCGATGCGTCGCTGCGAATATACGCCGAGCGGTTCGCTCAGGCGGTAGGCCACCCATCCGCAAACGAAGAAGCGAGTCAACCGGGAGTGCTCATACTCGCCCCTCAATTCGTCTCGGTTCTTAATCGAGACGGCAAGGTCACCGATCAAATACCGGACGCCGAAGGACACGAGGTTCCGGTAATCAAGCCCGCGCTCGAACGCGCCGCGAGGGAATGGAAGGCCCAGTTTGACGAGGTCTCGCTTTCCCCAACCGAACACGTTCGCATAATCACCTGGCCCGCGCGGGATGAAGACGGCGAGTTGTTCTTCGTTGTGGTAGGACAGTCCCTCAGGGACGTGCAACGCGCACAGAACCAACTGATTCTTCTGCTGGCAGTCGCAAACCCACTCGCTCTTCTGCTGGCAAGCCTTGGCGGTTTGTGGCTGGCCAGCAGGGCGTTGAGCCCCGTCGATCGTCTGACGCGTGCCGCCGAGCGGATCGGGAGGGGCAACCTGAGCGAGCGTGTCGAGGAGCGTCGGTCTCGGGACGAGATCGGCCGGCTGGCGACAACTTTTAACCAGATGATCAGCCGGCTGGAACAAGCCTTCGAACGCGAACGCCGATTTACGGCGGATGCTTCTCACGAGTTGAAGACTCCGCTGGCGATACTTCGTGGCGATATCGAAGTCGCCCTTCGCCGCGAGCGCGCGCCCGAGGAGTATCGGCGAGTCCTCCGGTCGAGCCTGGAAGAAATCTCGCGCCTCACGAGGCTAACAGACGATCTGCTGACGCTCGCGCGTTCGGACGCGGGCGAATCAGTGCTCGAACTCGAGCAGGTGCATCTCGACGTGCTTGCCTCGGCGGCAAGCGCGTACGTCGCGCTGCTGGCTAAGTCCGCCGGGGTCGCGCTAACCTATGACGCGCCGATATCGCCGATCGTGGTAGAAGGTGACCAAAAGAGGCTCAACCAACTAGTGGTCAACCTTCTGGATAACGCTATCAAGTACACGCCGGCGGGCGGGAGCGTGCGGCTTTCGCTCGGGGTGGAAGACTCCAATGCGGTGATCGAAGTCTCGGACACCGGTCGAGGCATCCCAGCGGCGTCATTACCTCACATCTTCGAGAGATTCTATCGGCAGACCGACCCTCGCGACTCGCGGGTGACGGGATTCGGGTTGGGGCTTGCGATAACAAAGTGGATTGTCGATGCGCACGGCGGTTCGATAGAAGCAGCCAGCCAGGAAGGCGGTGGGGCCAGCTTCACAGTTCGACTACCCCTTCAAAAGGGGGATACAGAGTCCGCGCGTAAATCCGATTAAGCTCCAGAACCCATACACGTCAACTCAGCGATTACCCAAACCTGGCCCGCTTCGCTCCCGGACAGTTGTGCGTTTAGAATCCTGATTCAGGTTCGACACTCATCCCGCAGCGTGCAAGAATCCATCAATGGAGTTGCGATAGGTTTTCATGAAACGAATAAGGTTGTTATCTGCGGGGAGGGCCGGGGCGCTCGGTCTATTTATTGCCATATCGGCGGCGCTTGTCCTGTATCTCGTCTTCCGCAGCAAACACCCTCAACCCGACCAGATCCGCCCAAAGCTGCAAGGGAAAGTAGTCGCCGTTTTCTCGAACACTCACTACTCTCACGAAGTCAGCGGTCAGGTGCGGTTCAACATCACAGCCGGAACGGACAGGACCTACCAGGACGGCACGCACGAACTCGAGCAAGTCAGACTTGACTCATACGGTTCGGCCGGCAACCGCCATGATGTTGTTACCTGTGATCGCGCGAAGGTGAGTGATCCCGCGGACCTCGCCAAACTCGACGCGGAGTTTATCTCAAACGTAGTGGTTCAAACTTCAGACGGGCTCACTCTCAAGACAAGCTACCTGCACTACGACCAGATAAAAAACACGGTCGATACGAAAGAGCCGGTAGAGTTCCAGGGCCGCAACTATGCCGGCCAAGCCACAGGCATGCTCCTCGAGGCCGCCACCGAGCGCGCAAGCCTTCTGAAGGATGTCGATGTAACCATAAAACCCGAAAGCGCCGGCGCGCGCGATGCGAACACCAGTGACACCGCCACGTCCGGTCAGAACCGCGAAGAAACTCTTGATGAGAAAAGGGCGCGCAAGGCTAACAAACGCGCGCGCAAGCTGCAGCGCCGCCGGTCGGCCGAAGCGCTTGCTCAGGCTCCGCTGACAGAGCGTTCGCCTGTCTCCCCAAAAGCGGATAAGAAGCGTGCCCGCAATGAACGACCGGTCGAGGCCGTCACCCTTGCTCAGAAAGCATCGTCGACTGAACCCGGGACAGAGAGCAGCGAACAGCGTCCACCCCGCCCCGGTGCGATTACTCAAGCTCCCTCGACAGAGCCCGCGCCGGCTCAACAACCAAAGGACGCTAAGCGGGCGCGGAGAGAACAGCGGCGGCGTGCCGCCAATGCGCTTGCTGAAGCTCAACCGACAGAGCCTTCGCGGGATCAACAAAAGGCCGATCCAAGGCAGCCCGCGGTAAAGAAGCCGACAAGGATACGAAGCGAATCCGCGCTGCTTGAGAAGAACGAGCATAGGATTACTTTCGAAGGCAACGCGATAGTAACCCAGGAGACCGACGAGCTGCGCGCCGACCGGATGGTCAGCTACGCCGATGCAACCAACCACATCGAGCGCATCGAGGCCCGCGGCAGCGCGTATCTAAAACAAGCAGAAAAGGCGGAGATCAAATCTCCCGATATGGATTTCTTCTTCGGCGAAACGCACCAGCTCGCCCGCGCGGTCGCGATGCGCGGCGCGTCGACGCGTTCGCTTGGTCCCGAGCCGGTCAGGGAAGCAAGCGCGGAGATCATCGAAGCAATTTTCACCCAGGGCGCCCCGGCGAACGCAGTTGAGACGATTACCGCTCAAGGCGGTGCCGCGATGAAGATTCACGCGGCCGCTCCGGCAAACAACGCGGCGAATCCCACCACCCGAGAACTCGCCGCCGACACCGTGATCATGCAGTTTTTTCCGGATGGAAAGAACATCAAACACGCCGAGGCTGCCGGCAAGGCGGTAATGACCGTCACGCCGGTTCGCGCCGAGCGCGGCGCCGACAAAAAGACCATCCGCTCGCCTAGAATGGACGCTTTGTTTTTTGACCAGGGCAGTCGCGTCAAGACATTCAATGCAACGGATGGTGTCAGGGTTGAGATCGAAGCGACCTTACCAGACGGTCATCCGCTACGCGTCACCACCAGCAAATCGGCGCGAGCGGATTTCCTGGAAGACTCCCAGGACATAGATCGCGTATCCCAGGAGGGGAACTTCAAGTACAACGAGGGTGACCAAAACGCTGTCGCCGAGCGCGCCGTTTATGATGGTCAAAAAGAGATCCTCAATCTTCGGGGAAGGCGACCGATGGTGTGGGATGCGACGTCACGCACCCAGGCCGATGAGATCGATTACGACCGTCAACGAGACGAGACTCACGCGAGGGGCGAGGTTCGCACGACCTATTACAGCCGCGAGAGCACTAATGACTCGACGCCGTTCAAGAACACCAAGTCACCCATCTTCGTTACCGCCGATCGCGCCGACGCTCAGAACAAGGAGGGTATCGCGGTCTACATTGTCAATGCCCGCGGATGGCAGGACGACAATTTCATCAAGGCTGACCGGATCGAGCTTTATCAACAAGACAAGCGAATGGTCGCGACCGGCAACGTGGAGAGCGCTCTCTATCAAGCAAAGCAAGAGACCTCGCCTGGGAAACACGAGGTCGTGCCTGGGTTTGCGACGGCCGAAAAGATGACCTACTCGGACACCGAGCGAAAGATCCACTACGAAGGCGGTGTAAAAGCTCGTCAAGGCACTGACCGCATCGAAGGATCTTTCGTAGACGTGTACCTCATGCAGGATACAAACGAAATCGAGCGGCTAAACGCCGAGGGCGACGTAGTGCTCACGCAGCCGGGACGGCGAGGCGTCGGCGACAAGCTCGCGTACACATCCGAAGACGGCCGGGCCGTTTTGACTGGCAAGTCTGCCCGCGTCGACGATGCCGAGAAGGGCGCCACAATGGGCTCGCAATTGACGTTCTATAGTCGCGATGATAGGATTTCCGTCGAGAATCAGCAGGGTACAGGCCGTGTCCGATCGACTCATCGTCTGACAAAGAACAAACAGAATTGAACCGACAAATGGTAGAAGAAGTGTCCGTGATCGAAACTCCGACCGTTGACGCTGAGCCGCAACCACCACTTCCATTACAACAAATAAGTATTCTTTCCGTAGAAGGTTTGCGAAAGTCGTATCGCAAGCGAACAGTCGTCAATAACGTGTCGCTTAGCATACGTCAGACGGAGATCGTCGGGCTTTTAGGGCCAAACGGGGCAGGCAAGACCACGGTTTTCTATATGATCGTCGGGCTCGAGCGACCGGACGCCGGCAAGATCTTCCTTGATTCGAAAGATATTTCGCGGCTGCCGATGTATCTGCGCGCGCGGGACGGGATAAGTTACTTGCCGCAGGAAGCGTCGGTGTTTCGAAAGCTGACGGTCGAAGAAAACATACTGCTGGTCCTTCAAACGTTGCCCCTCACAAAGGCGGAACGCCAGCATAGACTCGAACTCCTGCTAAACGAACTGGACATCGCTTACGTGCGTCACACAAAGGCGTACCAGCTCTCGGGGGGCGAGCGCCGGAGGACCGAGATCGCGCGCTGTCTGGTGATCGAGCCCCGGTTCATCCTGCTGGATGAACCCTTCGCCGGAATCGATCCGATCGCTGTAATTGACATACAACAGATCTTGCAGAAGCTGCGCGAGCGCGGCATCGGAGTGTTGATAACCGATCACAATGTGCGCGAGACTCTGGCGATTACCGACAGAGCGTATATAATTAACGACGGCCAGATCTTCCGAGCGGGCACGCCGGACGAGCTGACGCGCGACGAAGACGTAAGGCGGGTATATCTGGGGGAGAATTTCAGAATGTAGTTATTTGTTATTGGTCATCTGTTAGTTTGTATTTGTTATTTTGTTCACCCTTGATCGCGAGGCGATTCGAAAAGACAAATCACAAATAGCAAATCACCAATGGCAAATCACCAATGAATTATGTCGGTCAAGCCACATCTCAGTACGAGCCTTTCGCAGCGCCTGGTCCTGACCCCGCAGATGCGGCAGAGGATCGAGTTATTGGCGATGACCAAGCTCGAACTCGCGGACATGGTCCAGACCGAACTGTCTGCCAATCCTGTTCTCGACGAAGTGGCGCCGGGCGAAGGCGTAGACGACAACTCGCCTCTCGCGGACGAACTCGCGGCAGTTGATGCAACCACCGCCGACATCACCAGCCCGGGTGACACAACCGCCCAACAGCCGACGACACCCGAAACCGGACTCACCGAGTTTACTGCGCCGGGGGAATCGCCAAACGTCGCCACAACGACGACAGAATCCACTCCAGTCGACGGTGAAGCAGAACCCGAACGCGAGCGGGACCCGTTTGAAGAGGTAGACTTTGGTTCCACGTTCGAAGAGTATCTCGATCCCGGGTATAAGACCCACGAATATGAGGCGAAGGACGAAGTCTCGTTCGAGAACATGCTGACCCGGCGAGACTCGCTGTGCGAGCAGCTCATTTGGCAGCTGCACCTTACCGAGTGTACGGACGAAGTGCGGACAGCCGGCGAAGCAATCATCGGCAATCTCGACGAGAACACCGGCTTCCTCGATGCAACCATCGAAGAGATCGCCGCGATGGGTCCCTGGCAAATCGAGACGGTTAAACAGGCGGTCGCGGTTGTGCAGCGCTTAGATCCGGTCGGTTGCGCCGCGCGCGACGTGCGGGAGTCGCTGCTGGTTCAGCTCGATTATTATGGTTACGGGGATCGACTTGCCGCCCAGATGGTGCGCGATCATCTCGAGAGCCTGCAGACTCACAAGCTGCCCGAGCTTACAAAGATGCTCGGCGTCCCGCTCGAACAGATCCTCGAAGAGATGGAGATCATCAAGAGGCTCGATCCAAAACCGGGCCGAAAGTATTCATCCGACGAAGCACAGCCGGTGGTCCCCGAGGTGACGATTGAGAAAGTTGGAGATGATTACATCATACGCTTCGAAGATGACGGCTTACCGCACCTGCGTATCAACAGAACTTATCGACAGATGATGGAATCCAAGGATTCGTCAAAGGAGACCCGCGATTACATCAAAGAGCGGTTCCGGTCCGCCGTCGATTTGCTTAAGAACATCGAGCACCGGCGGCAGACAATCTATCGCGTCTGTAATTCCATCGTAGACCGCCAGCGTGACTTCCTCGATCACGGTATCGAGCAGCTGCGGCCGATGATGTTGAAGGACATCGCTGAAGATATTGGAATGCACCTCAGCACCGTTTCGCGCGTTGTAAATCGTAAATACGTGAACACGCCGCAGGGAGTGTACGAATTGCGCCGGTTCTTCACCGAAGGAATGAGGAGTGATACGGGTGAAGACGTTTCCACACGCGTGCTCAAACTGAAGATCAAGAAGATGATTGAGGCGGAAGACCCCCACCACCCGATTACCGATGACGAAGTGGCCAAACGCCTGGCCAGGGATGGCGTAAAGATGAGCCGCCGAACCGTCGCAAAGTATCGCGATCAAATGCGCATACCCGGTTCGCGAGAGCGCCGGGCCATCGTCTAGGTTTGAACCTGTCCGATTCTGGGTTCGGATTCTTGAATGACTGCATACCATGTCCTCCTTCTTATTCCCCAAATCCGAAACCAGCAATCCCCAAAACAAGGGAGAATAATTGATGGAATTTGAGTTCACAGGTCGTCACATCGACATTACCCCGGCAGTAGAAGCCCTGGTCCGAAAAGAGCTTGGGAAGCTGGATCGAGTGCTTGATTCGGCGCCGATGAGGGCGCACGTAACGGTTTCGGCTGAGAAGCATCGGAAACGAACCGAGATCGTTGTGTACTGGCGCGACAGCGTTTTCACCGCGGTTGGCGAGAATACAGACCTGTCGCAATCGGTGACCGCAGCCGCAAGCAAGGTTCAGAAGCAAGGATTGCGGCTCAAAGAAAAGTTCCACGCAAAGAAACGCGGGCGCCAACCGGCCAGAGAGGTGGCGCCGGTGCCGGGCGGCAAGATCGAAGCGGCCCCGAACGCGCCTCGAATACTCGCTCAGCGCCGCTACCGCGTGAAGCCGATGACCGCCGAAGAAGCCGCCATACTTCTGGCTGACTCGAACGATCAGTTCATCGTGTTCCGTGACGCAGAAACCAACCGAGTCGGCGTGCTCTATAGCCGCACGGACGGCAACTTCGGCCTTATCGAACCGTAAGACCCAGAGGTCAGAGATCAGAAGTCAGAGATCGGTTCGAACCCGTTGAGGGAGTTGATTTCTGACCTCTGCTCTCTGACTTCTGACATCTTCCTTATGCCTGTTTCGGTCGTTATTATTACCGGCGTGTCGGGGTCGGGAATGTCCTCGGCGCTCAAGGCCTTCGAAGACCTCGGCTACTTCGCGATAGACAACCTCCCGGCTCAACTGATCCCGACTTTCGTCAAGCTGTGCGATGACTCCAGCGAGATTGACCGGACGGCGTTCGTCGTCGACGTCCGCGCGCGCGAGTTCCTCAACCTCTTCCCGCACATGCACGAAGAGTTGAAAGATAGAGGGGTCAATGTCACTGTCCTCTTCCTTGAGGCGGACGACGAGGTTTTGCGGCGCCGCTACAGCGAGACCAGGCGGCCACATCCGTTGCCCGACCAAAATGTGCTCCAGGCAATCAGACAAGAGCGTGAGTTGCTTTCGGCCATTCGTGACCTGGCGGACCACGTCATCGACACGTCGGAACACACCGTACACACGCTTCGAGACGTTATCCAGGATCACTTTGCCGAGAAGAGTGGTGCGCAGGGGTTGAATGTGACCGTTTCGTCGTTCGGGTTCCGGCATGGTTCGCCACGAGGATTGGACATGATGTTCGACGTGAGGTTTCTGCCGAACCCGCACTTCATCGCAGGGCTGCGGGAGCTGACCGGGCGCGACCCGGCCGTTGTTGAGTACTTGCAATCGGAGAGCGAGGTCGAAGATACTATCGCTCGATTCGTTGATTTGCTGGCGTACCTGTTGCCGCGCTTTCAGCGCGAAGGCAAAAGCTACCTGACAGTTGGCGTCGGATGCACCGGAGGCCGGCACCGCTCGGTTATGGTCGCCGAGGCAATCAACAAGGCATTGACCGAAAAAGGTTACAAGTCGAAAGTAGTTCACCGGGACATCCAAAAGGATGAGGAGCGGTATAGGGGGTAGAGAAAATAGGACTTGTAGGACGTATAGGACCTATAGTTTTTTATGATAGGCGCGGTAATCGTCACTCACGGACAGTTGGCTAACGAGCTGGTCTCGGCGGCAGAAATGATCGTCGGAGAAATAAATCACATCACAGCGATTTCGATCGGCTGGCACGATGACGTCGACGTCGCACGGGAAGAGATCGAACGCGCCATTCAACGTCTCGATAGCGGAAGCGGAGTGCTGATTCTTACAGATATGTTTGGCGGAACGCCCACCAACATCGCGGCAAGCTTTCTGGGACTCGCCCCGGTTGAAGTGGTAACCGGCGTGAACCTGCCGATGGTCATCAAACTCGCGACTCAGGAGGCAGATGAGACATTGCCCGAACTCGCTCGCCGCGTCCGCGACCAGGGTCAACAGCAGATTCACCTGGCCAGCGACATACTCACACCCAAGAAGAAGTGAGCCGATTCGGATTTTGGATTTTCGATTTTGGATTTTGGATTTACGCCGCGCTGCGATCCCTCCTCCGCAGCCAAGCTCGCCCCCGCTGCCGGAGATCGAAAGCTAAACCATGAACCCGGAATCCAAAATCCAAAATCCAAAATCCAAAATCCACCCACTCCTCTCGGTTTCCGATCTGCGAGTCCGGTTCCACACCGACAATGGTGTTCTCGAAGCCGTCGGCGGTGTGAGTTTTGACATCGCAAGCGGGGAAACACTTGGGTTCGTCGGAGAGAGCGGATGCGGAAAGTCGGTCACTGCCTGTTCGATTCTTAAGCTCTTGCCGGTGCCCCCTGCCGAGTACTCAGGCGGTACGATAACCTTTCGCGGAGACGATCTCCTGGCGTTGGATGACAAGGGGATGCGCAAAGTGCGGGGCAACCTGATCTCGATGATCTTTCAGGAGCCTATGTCGTCGCTCAATCCAATAATGTCGATTGGCTCGCAGATCACCGAAGCCATTCGCGAACACCGCCCTGGATCGAGGCGCGAAGCCAGAGAGATCGCCATCGACATGTTGCGGCGGGTCGGAATACCGTCGCCAGTCGCTCGCTTCGACGAATATCCGCATCAACTGTCCGGGGGCATGAAGCAGCGCGCGATGATCGCAATGGCGTTGGTTTGCCGGCCCGCGCTGCTGATCGCCGATGAGCCGACAACAGCGCTGGATGTTACAATTCAAGCCCAGATACTCGAGTTGCTGACTGAGCTGCAACGCGAGTTGGACATGTCGGTTCTCCTGATTACTCACGACCTTGGAGTGGTCGCCGAAACCTGCGATCGTGTCGCCGTGATGTACGCCGGCAAAGTGGTTGAGTCCGCGCCGGTAGTATCGCTGTTCGAGCGCCCAAAGCATCCTTACACTCACGGCCTGTTTCGCTCGCTTCCAACTTTGGGAGAAAGGCAGCAACAACTCGCGGTCATCCCGGGAGCGGTGCCAAGCCCGCTGGACTTCCCGTCGGGCTGCAGGTTTCGAACGCGCTGCTCAATGGCGCAAGAGGTCTGCAAGGAGGAACCACCGCTACGCGAGATCACCTCCGGACATTTCGCCGCATGTTACTTTGCTGAAGAAGCAGGAGAGATGGCTCGTGGCACGGCGTAACGAGATTGAAGGGAAGTATGACAAACTGAAAATGGGAATTCGAAAGCGATTCAACAGAACCATTCCCCGACATTCATGGATGACCTCCTCATCGTCGAAGACCTAGTCAAGCACTACCCGATCCGCAAGGGTGTTGTGCCAAGGACCGCCGGCTATGTCCGAGCGGTCGACGGTATCTCCTTTTCGATTCCGCGCGGAAGGACCCTCGGCCTTGTAGGCGAGTCGGGTTGCGGTAAGACCACCACCGGTCGAACGATTCTTAGATTGATCGAACCTACTTCCGGGCGAGTTATCTTCGACGGACACGATCTATTCGCAATCAGCGAGCGCGAGTTGCGGTGTCTGCGTCGTGAAATGCAAATCATCTTTCAAGATCCTTACGGTTCGCTCAACCCACGAATGACTGTGGGCGCGATGCTGGAAGAGCCGATCCTGGTCCACGGAATAGACCCGGCCGGCGAAATCGGAGAGCAATCCATTGAATCCGGGGGTTCACGCACCCGCAAACCGACAGGGGCATCAGCGCGCGACCGCGCGCGGGAGCGAGTCGCCGAGCTTCTCAGCCTTGTAGGTCTCGACGCTGTGCACGCGAGCCGTTACCCTCACGAATTCTCGGGAGGGCAGCGACAACGCATAGGAATCGCTCGCGCGCTGGCGCTGAATCCCAAGCTCATCGTGTGCGACGAAGCTGTATCGGCTCTCGACGTTTCGATCCAGGCGCAGATACTAAATCTACTACGCGAGCTTCAGCAGCGGCTCGGTCTCACGTACCTGTTCATCGCCCACGACCTCGCAGTGGTCAAGCACATATCCGATCGCGTAGCGGTAATGTATTTGGGTGAGATAGTCGAGGAGGCCGACACCGAAGAGATCTTTGCAACCCCGCTTCATCCTTACACGCAGGCTTTGCTGTCCTCGATACCGGTAGCCGTGCCGCGTGCAATTCGTCAACGAGTTCGCCTCGAAGGTGATGTTCCTACTCCGATCAATCCTCCTGCCGGTTGCCGCTTTCATACTCGATGTCCGATTGCAATCACCGACTGCAAGCTGGCCAAGCCGCCGCTGGTAGAAATCAGTCCGGGCCACCGCGTGGCATGCATACGCACGGATGTATCGGGCCTGAAAGCGCAGGCATCCTGATGCTTTGAGGCCTAAGAAAGCCTTGACTCGTCACGGAAGGCAGCGCGAGGGGACGCGCGAAAGCAGGGGCGGTCTACTGCTCCACGGTAGCGGGACTAGTTTCTACTTCGTCGTCGTCCTGAACACGCGTGAAAGGGCCGCTGTTTCGGGTAGAAACATAGTGGCTTCCCGAGTGATGGTTGTGGTTGTAGCGGCTATCAGCCTTTGTGATCTCATCCAGGTGGGAATCAAGCTCGATAAATTGATCGGCGACGTCTATCAGCCGCGGGCTGGTGTTGCTGCGAAAACCGGCCAGCTCGACGCGGACACCCTTATAAGCGACGGCGTTTATCGCATACGAAAAGTCCTCGTCGCCGGAGACCAGCACCGCAGTGTCATACTTGTCGGCCAACGAGAGCATGTCGACCGCAATCTCAACGTCCAGATTGGCCTTTTTGGTGCCATCGGCGAAGGTTTTGAGCTCCTTCTCGACCACTCGATAACCATTTCTGCGCATCCACAGCAGGAAGCCTTGTTGGCGCTCGGCTTTTTCGTCGACTCCAGTGTAAAAAAAAGCTCGTAGAAGCGGCGCATCGCCCCGGAGAAAATTCAGGAACTTTGCATAGTCAATCTCTACTCCGGCCGATCTGGCAGCGTGAAACAGATTATTCCCGTCAATAAAAATCGTTATCTTTCCCCGCATGACTCCTCTTTGATCCATTGCGTACAAACGGAATTAAATACAATTGAATGTTTAACATACGGCTTGTCGCGTTGCAAGTCAGTGGTCATCTGAGGCTTGAGTTGACATCCGCCGCGAGCGACAGAGACAATGACAAAGGTGTGGTGGTCAACAAATCACCACAATTTTTCGGGCCGTTCAGCGTTGACGTACCGAGCTGGCGGCCCGCTTGATTTGAAGGATGATCAGACAAGCAATACTATCCTCCGTCCTCATTCTTGGTTCATCGCTGGCGGTCCGAGCGGCCTCGATCGACACCATCGTGACGATGCCGTTTGAGAACCTGTCCGGGCGTGCTGAATACAACTGGGTCGGCGAGAGTTTTGCTGCAACGCTTGCGGATCTGTTCGACAAGCCCGGGCTGGTCGCGATCAGACCCGACGAGCGCAACGTGGCATACAAGCAGGAAGGCCTGCCACCGACTGCAATACTCACCCGCGCCACCATGATCAAGATAGCCGAGCGGGCCGGAGCCAGCCTCGTGGTTATGGGCACCTATCGCATAGCCGGTGAGGGACGCGAGAGCACCATCGCGATCACAGCGCGGGTGGTTGATATCCGGGAGGGCCGGCTGGTCGGCAAAGAGTACAATCGCGGCGGTCCGCTCGTCGATCTCCAAAAGCTTCAGGGCGATCTCGCGTACGAGATTCTCTATCAACACAACCAGGCTCTGCCGTTCTCGCGCGATCAGATCACCACCGATTCGAGCGTTGCTCCGATCGGCGCCTTCGAGAACTTTATCAAAGGCACGCTCACACGAGACCGCGAGGCCCGCATCGGTTTCCTCGATCGCGCGATCAAAGAGTATGCCGAGAAGACAAATAGCCAGTACATCGCCGCAATCTTCGAGCTGGGCCGGATTCGCTTCGAGGCCACTGAGTACAAGGAAGCCCTCGAACAGCTAACTCTCGTCGACGCGAAGAATCCGCGTTACGACGAAGCGCAGTTTTACGCGGGAGTTGCACAAGACGCTCTCGGCCAGACCGACCAGGCGCTGGCAACTCTCAAGAGTCTCGCGGCGAGGCTGCCGCTGTTTGAGGTTTACAACAACATCGGCGTGCTGCTGATAAAGCAGAAGCACTACAAGGAGGCGATCGAACACCTGAAGCCGGCCTCGGAAGCCGCGCCGCGCGACACCGACACGCTTTTCAACCTGGGCTACGCGTACTTCCTGGCGAAGGACAACTCAAACGCCGCCGCTTCGCTCAAGAACGCAACCAAACAGCGAGCCTCGGACGGAGAGGCGTTGTACATCCTGAGCAAGACACTCGCAGCTCTTGGCGACCAGGCGGGCGCTACGACAGCATCGGATCAGGCGAAGAAGCTCCTGCCGTCGTTTGCACAATGGGAAACAAAAGGCGTGCCACCGCTCGCGCGAGTGAAACCAAGCTTTAGCAAGATCAACTACTATCGCTACAAGAGAGATCAGGACGAGCGGCTAAACCCGCAAAGCCAGATCAGCAGCCAGCCTGCGCAGACAGATCAGTTATTCGAAATAGCACGGAGCGCTTTCAACGCGGGACGAGACGCTGATACGCTGACTGCCCTGGGCAAGCTGTTACAGGTCTCGCCTCAACACTCCGAAGCACACTTGCTGATGGGCCGGGTGTATGAACGAAAAGGAGACTTTGATCGCGCCGTCAATGCGCTCAAAGCGGCAATCTTTTGGAACCCAAAACTCGGCCCCGCGCATGTCCTGCTTGGGAGAATTGCGGTTCTGAAAAACGACTGTTCGACGGCTCAGGGCTCGGCCGACAAGGCACTTCAAATTGACCCTAACGATCAGGACGCCCAGGCGCTGAAGCGGCTCATTGAACAGAAATGCAAACCCGGCTCTTAAGGAGGACCCCGGATGTCGCAGTCCATCGATTCGATTCTGAATGAGCGTAGAGTCTTTCAACCTTCAACTGAGTTCAGCCAAAACGCGCACATCCAGAGCCTCGAACAATACGAGCAACTCTATCGGGAGGCCGAAGAAGACCCTGAGAAGTTTTGGGGTGAGATTGCCGGCCAGCTCCATTGGTTTCGCAAGTGGGACAGAGTCCTTGAATGGGAATCGCCCTGGGCAAAATGGTTTGTCGGGGGGCAGATCAATATCTCTTACAACTGTCTGGACCGGCACGTCGCTACCTGGCGAAGAAACAAAGCCGCCATCATTTGGGAAGGCGAGCCCGGCGAAATTCGTACCCTCACCTATCAACAACTGCTCACCGAGGTCTCAAAATTCGCAAGCGTGCTGAAATCGCTCGGCATTCAGAAGGGGGACACAGTAGCGATCTATATGGGAATGACACCGGAGCTGCCGATCGCGATGCTCGCTTGCGCGCGGATTGGCGCGGCTCACTCGGTTGTGTTCGGGGGCTTCTCGGCCAACGCCCTTGTAGATCGCATCAACGATGCGCAGTGCAAAGCAGTCATCACTCAGGACGGTTCTTACCGGCGGGGGGCGGAGATAGTTCTCAAGTCGACTGTTGATGAAGCGTTGCCCGGTTGTCCTTCGGTGAAGTCGGTCATCGTCCTAAAGCGCAGCGGCTCAGAAACCAAAATGGAATGGGGCCGCGATCACTGGTGGCACGATCTGATGGCCGACGCCTCGGACAACTGCGAAGCCGAACCGCTCGACGCCGAGCATCCGCTGTATATCCTCTACACATCGGGCAGCACCGGTAAGCCAAAGGGCGTCGTCCACACTACCGGCGGCTACTCGGTCGGTACTTTCATCACTGCTAAGTGGGTGTTCGATCTCAAGGACGAAGACATTTTTTGGTGCACGGCCGACATCGGCTGGGTTACCGGACACAGCTACATCGTGTACGGCCCTCTGCAGAACGGCGCGACCGTGTTGATGTACGAAGGCGCCCCGAATCACCCCGAGCTCGATCGCTTTTGGCAGATGATCGAGCGGCACAAGGTGAATATGTTTTACACCGCGCCGACCGCGATTCGTGCCTTTATAAGTGGGGCGAGCGGTAGCCGCGCAAGCACGAGCTGATCAGCTTGAGGCTCTGGGCACGGTTGGCGAGCCTATCAACCCCGAAGCCTGGATGTGGTATCACGAAGTGATCGGCAAGGGAACGATGCCCGATCGTCGATACGTGGTGGCAGACGGAGACCGGGACGATAATGATCTCGCCCTTCCCGGCGCGACGCCGACGGCCCGGGACGGCAACGCGGCCGTTCCCGGGAATTATGCTCGATGTCGTAACTCGCAAAGCGGAACCGGTTCCGCCGAACGAGGGCGGTTACCTGGTCGACAAGCAGCCATGGCCGTCGATGCTCCGCACAATCTTGGGGCGACGACGAGCGATACAGGCAGCCGTATTGGTCCGAGATACCGGGGGTCTATTTCGCCGGCGACGGCGCACGGAGTGACGAGGACGGCTATTTCTGGATAATGGGCCGGGTCGACGACGTTATAAATGTCTCGGGCCACCGGCTCGCGACGATGGAGGTGGAATCGCGCTCTGGTGGCCCATCCGAAGGTGGCGGAGGCGGCAGTCGTTGCAGGATCGGATGAAGTGAAGGGCCAGGCTATCGCGGCCTTTGTGACGCTCGAGTTGGGGAACGAACCTTCGAATGAGCTAAAAGAAGAGTTGCGTGCGTTGGTCGCGAAAGAGATCGGCGCGCTCGCCAAGCCGGATGACATTCGATTCAGCGACGCCTTACCAAAGACACGAAGCGGCAAGATCATGCGTCGATTGCTTCGCGAGATCGCATCGGGGAGTGAGGTTCGAGGCGACACAACGACGCTAGAAGATTTCGGCGTGCTTGCCAAACTAAAGGAAGAAGAAGAGTGAAGGACGTCGACATCGCTCTGACTACCTCATGACTTCAGTTTCCATGATGCTCTTCGATCTCGACGGCACGCTCATCGACTCGAAGACCGACTTAGCCAATTCAATCAACTTGATGCTCGCCGATCTCGATCGTCCGCCTCTCGACGAAGCGGTTGTCGGCGGATTCGTGGGCGACGGCGTTCGCGTGCTGGTCCATCGTTGCCTCACTGCTACTGATCCGAATCACAGGCCGCCGGAAGAAGATCTTCACGCGAGAGGAATCGCTCTGATGCATAGCCACTATGCGGAGGAGATGTTCAGAACGACGCGACTGTATCCAGAGGTCGCGGAGACGCTCGCAGGCTTTGGAAATAAACAAAAAGCCGTCGTAACCAGCAAGGAAGTCCGCTTCACCAGGATCATCCTCGACCATTTCGACATCGCAAAATATTTTGACGCGATCGTAGGAGGAGATACGACTCCGGCTCGCAAGCCGGATCCGCGACCGGTGCTTGAGGCGATCCGATTGCTCGGCGGGTCCGCCGCTGATGCGGTGATGATTGGCGACAGCGAGAACGATATCAACGCCGGCAGAGGCGCGGGCACTCGAACTTGCGGCGTCACTTTTGGATTTCGCACAGCCGAGCAATTGCGCCTGAGCGAGCCGGATGTGCTCATCGACCGCTTCGATCAATTGAAAGAAGTTTACCGTTGAGGAGTGCGAGTGATAGACGCAGATCAGAACCTCATCGACCGCGCGCGCAAGATCAAGTTGTTGATCCTTGATTGCGACGGCGTGCTCACCGACGGGCGAATCATCATGCTGCCGGACAGCGACGAGACCAAGGCATTTGACGTCAAGGATGGTCACGCAATGGTGATGGCTCAGCGCGCGGGGTTGCGCATAGCGATCATCTCGGGGCGTAAGTCATCGGTCGTGAGAGCGCGGGCAAAGGAACTCGGAGTCGCACACCTCTACGAGATGGCCTGGGTGAAGACAGAGCCTTACGAGAAGGTGCTTGCTGAAGAAGGACTGCGTGATGAAGAGGTATGCTACGTCGGCGATGATGTAGTCGACATACCCCTGATGCGTAGAGCCGGTCTCGGCGTGGCGGTCGCGGATGCGGTTGAAGAAACAAAGCAACACTCACACATCGTGACCGAGCGCGGGGGCGGCCGCGGCGCCGTACGCGAATTGATCGAGTTTATTCTCAAAGCTCAGGACAAGTGGGACGAAGCGATGGTTCGCTACCTGGTATAGCTGTTCGGATACACCTGGCTTAACGGACTCTACTGTAAGTAGATAGGGTGTTAAGAGCTTATCTCGGCGGAACCAGCTTGCAGCGCACTACCGATGTCGTCACTTCACGGGTCAGCCTGTTTGCTACCAGCCGGAGCTTTCGGATCGGGATCAGGTTGAGTTCTGCAAGCTGAAAGGGGCTTTGCTTCACAAGCCGCTCGAACCTTCCAATCGTCATCTGGTTCAGTCCCTCATCGCTGAAACTTACACGCGTGGTCTGATTCTGTTTGAGGCTATTGCGCCATCGCAACAACGCTTTCTCAGTAAACACGAAATGCGCCCACGGAAAAACCGACAAGGTATGCCCTCCAAGCGGGTGATACCAGGTGGGACCAAACGCCGCAAACACGCATCCGTCAGGCTTGAGGAGATCGCGCATCGCTTCGAGAATCGCGCCCGGGTCGCTAAAATGTTCGAACGCGTCGATGCTCATGATGATGTCCGCACGCTCGGTCGTTCGGCTCGCAAACGTACAAATATCATCGACTCCCTCGCGAGCGGCCAACGCGCGACCCTCAAGGACATTGCCTTCGTGGATGTCAATCCCGATGACCCCGCCGGCTCCGCGTCGAGCCAACTCGACGGCCTCGGCGCCGGTGCCGCAGCCAAAGTCAATCACGACCTTGCCTTTGATCGCGCTGATGAATTCCGGCCCGAGCAAGACATCAAGCTTGCTCTTCTCCCGGTACGCGCTGCCGTCCATCCAGGTAGTGATGCCATCCTGGGAAATGGACTTGAGCAGCTTATACCCGAGCTGACCGCCGATGAGTCCCATAACTTATCTCCAGGGAAAGAACGCGGGTTTGGTCTCGAACCGTGCGTCGCCCAGGAACGTCGAACAAGGCTCCGCGCAAAGACGCCAAGAACCGCAAAGACGCAAACCGGCCCCCGCTCGTTTTGGTTTCAGCTCACCTTCCGGAGCTAGCTTCGTCATCGAACATCGACGACGGATTGCTCCTTGAATTGTTCGGGGAAAGATCGAGCGCCTCGATCACTTCTTCGATAATGTCCCTTGCAATCGACTTGACTCCGCTGGCGTAACCGTACAACAGCGCATTGTCACAAATATTATTTACAACGCGCGGGATCCCCTGCGACACATTACCGATCAGACCGATAGCTCCGTTGTCGAACAGGTTTACGTTTGTTGCGCCCGCCTGCTTCAATCGGAAACGGATGTACTTGTTGATCTCGAACAGGCTGAGCGCCTTGATCTGGCAGCGCAGCGAAATCCTCTGCTTGAGCTGGCGCAGAGCCGGCCGGTTCAGCACATCGTGCAACTCGGGCTGGCCGGACAAGATCACCTGCAAGAGCTTTTCGCTGCTCGTCTCAAAGTTTAGTAGCAATCGGATCTCTTCAAGAAGTTCCGTCGGTAACCCGTGCGCCTCGTCGACAATCAACACCGTGCGCATCCCCTGCGAATGACGCGTTGCGAGTAACTGCCCGAACGCCGACAAGATCTGGGGCTTTGAAGCGTTCTTCGGGAGATTGAGCTCGAACTCGTGAGCCAACTGCTCGAAGAATTCGGACGCCGTTAGGAAGGGGTTGAAGATGTAAACGCACAGCACCTCGTCACTGAATTGTTGTAGCGCCGCGCGCAGAGTCGTTGTCTTGCCGGTACCGACCTCGCCCGTTACGACCACAAGCCCTTTGTTGTGCTCGATGGCGTAGCGGATGGTCGCCAGCATTTCAAGATGGCTCTCGGTTTTGAATATGTATCTGGGGTCTGGCGTAAGCCCGAACGGCATTTCTTTCAGACCGTAATAGTCGAGGTACATCTGCCTCCGATATAGGAAATATAGGAAATATAGAACATATAACATAGGACATATAGGACATATAGGACATATAGGACATATAGGACCTATTGATCATCGATCGCCACATCCAGCGCTGACTGCAATGCGGCGGCGGTCTGATAGCGTTTCGCCGGCTCTCGCTCCAGTGACCTCATCACGACGTCCGATACCGATTCGGGAACCTCGATCGAAATCAAGTGCGGCGCGGCCGGATGAAACTCAACCTGCCGCCGTCTGATGTAGTCTTCATCGTGCGAGTCGAATGGCGTGCGGTCCGTAAGCATCTCGTACAATACCGCGCCCAGCGAATAAAGATCACTGCGATGATCGGCCGCCACTCGCTTGGTTTGTTCCGGCGAAGCGTACGGCACACGAGGCGCCAGCAAACGCTCCGAGCCGTGCTTTTCGTCCAACCCAAAGTCCGCGACCATCACCCATCCGTCGGGCTCGACAAGGATGCTTTCGGGTTGCAGCCTCAAATGCAACACTCCCATTTGCTGCGCGTGCCCAAGCGCGCTCGCGATTTGATCGGCTATCTGGACCGCCGACTTCGGATCGAGCCAGCCGTTGTTATCCACCAACTCGCGTAAAGTCCGAGCCGCTTCCTTGTGCTCAACCACACAGAAGAGAACCCCGTTTACCTCTTCGAGCGGTCCCGTTCCAACTATGTTCATATGAGCAAGCGTCGAAGCGGCGCTGACTTCGAGCTGAAACAATTCACGCGCTCTCGCGAGACCCGCTCCACGGGCCGAAAGCACTCGCAGTTGAACAATATCACCGCGAGCATCTCGAGCAATGTAGTACTCGATGTCACCCTGCACGCTTCGGGGTTTGATCGCGGCGAATCGGTTCGCGAGCGCTCGGCGCACACGCTCAGCGCCGGGCTCGATCACCGGCGAGGTCATTGCGTAGTCACGCCTCTCTGACACTCTGACGACCTTTGAGTTCATAGCCTTCACGGTGCTTCCAGCGTTTGCTTCACCAGCAGATACCCTGGTATTGCTTCCGCGCGTCAGCGACGTCGAACAATCTAACCAAGTCAACGATAACCCGGCCGTTGTTCAGCTTATCTGAAAGCAGGCGAAACTCGTCTTCTTTCTTTCCGATGATGATGACCTCAGCGTGCTCGATCACCTGGTCGAGGTCCGCGTTCATCAGCGAAGAGATGTGCGGGATCTCGCGCTCGATGTACTGCTTGTTGGCGCCGAACAACCTCGCAATCTCAACATCGCGATCATAGATAGTGAGCTTAAGCCCCTTGCCGATCAACGTCTCGATCAAGGTGACCATCGGGCTCTCGCGCAAGTCGTCGGTTCCCGCCTTAAAGCTAAGCCCCAGCACGCCGACGTTCTTGCGCCCGGTCCGCAGCACCGCATCGACCGCTCGCTCGATCTGCTGGCGATTGCTCAACATGATCGAATTGAGCAGCGGCACTTCTACGTCGAGCTCCTTCGCTTTGTAGGTGATGGCCCGGAGATCTTTTGGCAAACACGATCCCCCGAACGCAAATCCTGGTTTGAGATAGTAAGGCGACAGGTTGAGCTTGGTGTCTTTGCAGAACACGTCCATCACCACGTGGCTGTCGACTCCGAGCGCCTTGGAGACGTTGCCGATCTCATTGGCGAACGCGACCTTAAGCGCGTGGAAGCTGTTGCATGCATACTTGACCATCTCGGCTTCTTTGATTCCGATGTTGACCAGCGGCGCGCCGATGCTCTTGTAGAGGCGTTTCAAAAGGACCGCCGATTCTTCGTCATCCGCCCCGATCAGTGTGAACGGTGGATTGGAAAAGTCGTAGATCGAAGTGCCCTCGCGCAGGAACTCCGGGTTGACAGCTATGCCGAAGTCGCGCCCGGCGAGTTTTCCCGAAAATACCTCGAGAGTGGGAACAACAGTCTGCTCGATTGTGCCCGGGAGCATAGTGCTGCGCATCGCGACAACGTGATGACGCGACTTTGATGCGAGCGCTTCGCCGATTTCCTGGCACACGCGTTTGATATAGCTGAGATCGAGACTGCCGTTGTGATTGCCGGGCGTGCCGATGCAAACGAGCGAGACTTCAGACTCGGAGACGGCTTCAGCGGCGTTTGTGGTCGCACGCAGCCTGCCCTTACTCACCGCAGCCGAGATCAGGTCCTCAATACCCGGCTCAACTATTGGGCTCCGTCCGCTGTTGATTATTTCGACCTTCAGCGCGTTCACGTCGACACCGATCACCTCGTGACCTTCACCGGCGAGGCACGCGGCCGAGACACAACCAACATAGCCCAGACCAAATATGCTCAATCTCATTCTAGCCCCCTGGGAGCGCCGGCATCCTTGCCTGCCTGGCGTTTGCGCGAGAAAAAGCAGACATGGATGCCTGCACGCTCACGCGCTCCAATACCTCTTCAAAGCGATCGGTGATCACTGACCAATCATATCGCGCGGCTTGCTCGGCCGCCGCCCTCTCGATTCGCACCCGCAATGGTTGGTTCTTCAACAATGAGATCATTGATTCGGCGAACTTTTCAGACGAGTCTGCGATCAGGATGTCGGCTTCGTCGTTCACATCCAAGCCTTCTGCTCCAATCGAAGTCGACACCGTGGCCTTACCCATCGCCATGGCTTCGTAGATTTTCAGCCGCGTTCCGCCACCAATACGCAACGGCACGATGTTAAGCGTCGCTTCACGATAGTGCTCAATCACTGAGGCGACTGTGCCGGTGACTTCAATCGATTCCCCGGCAAGCCTCTGGACTCGCGGATGGGGATTGCGCCCGACGATTCTGAATCGAGCACTTGGTACCGCTTGTTTCACAGCGGGCCAGACTTCGCGGCAGAAATAGTCAACCGCATCGATGTTCGCTTCCCAGTCCATCGAGCCTACAAAAACCACAAGCGGCGCTTGCGGATTCGTATCACCTGCCCCATCGCGCGCGACTTGAAATTGCCGAAGATCGACGCCGGTCGGTACCACGCTTATTCGCGAGGCATCGGTCATGGCGCTCATCAACTCGCGGTCATTGTCGGACACTGCGATCACGTGATGAAATCTGCCAACCGAGTCGCGTTCGTATCGAGACATCTTCGCGGCCTCGAGCTTGAACATCGTTTGCTTTATGGGATTAGGTTCGTGACGGGCTTGCCGCTGCCACAGCGACGACTCGACATTGTGTTGAAACAGCACGGTCGGCGTCTCGAGCACGGATGGAAAGTTGAGCGAAGCAGCAAGGAAATCGCAGACGGCTATGTCAAAGCGGCCTCCTGAGAGCAATGCCGCGATGTAGCGTTGAACCTCGACCGAGGTGAACTTTGTGACTGCGTACGGCGCTCGCGAAGGAAGATGTCGCAAATAATCCAGACCGCTTGCCAGCAAGCCCTGTCCGCCGGTGTGAATAGTCATCGCTCCGGGGAAGTGCCTGGCCAAATCACCGGCATAAGCCCGGTCGCGAGGACCGCCGTAGTATGACAGCAACGTCACATCGTTCCGCTCGTCGAGCCCGCGAAGGATGTTGTACGAGCGGATTTTGCCTCCGGTGTCCACCGGAAGGAGCTTGCCAGCTTTTACCCAAAGAATTCTCATAGCGTTACCTGGTAGCGCAGGCGCCTGCTTTCTCGCTAACGGCTGTTCTGTTTCTCGCGAGACCCCGGGCAGGCAAGGATGTCTGCTCCCAGGGCGTTTCGGAGCCAGCCGGCTCGCGGTCGAAGAAACGGCGCTGCCAGATCTCGAAGTTGATCAGGGCCCACAACCTCTCAGTATGGTTATCCCCCGCCCTGTGCCTGGCAACCAGCTCGCGAACAAAGACGGGGTTGAAAATGCCGCGCTCGATCGAGCGTGTGTTCAAGACGTACTCATCGATGACGTGGCCGAAGCGACCACGAAGCCACGCGCCAACAGGAACCGGGAAACCCATCTTGCCGCGCGTCAGAATCTCCTTCGGCAGTCGATTGCGCATCGCCCGCCGCAATACATATTTGGTCGTCAGTCCTCGGAGCTTCATCCTGACGGGCAGCCGAGCTGCAAACTCGACCAGCTTGTGGTCTAGAAACGGAACGCGGCTTTCGATTGACGCGGCCATGCTCATCTGGTCCTGCTTCATCAACAACTCGTGCAGATAGGTCTTCATGTCAGCGCTCAGCAACCGATCCAGCAACTCCGCCGCGTCGGATTCTTCGATGAGATCCAGAGAAGCGCGATATGGATCGCAGCTCCGCATCTGCTCGCGAGCTTCGCCTGTGAATAGACGCTCTTGCATCGCTCGCGAAAACACCGAAAAGTTGTCGAAGTAGATGTCTTCGATCGCGGGCTCCAGACACAGGAACGTTCGCGAGAGCTTCAGGCGAATGCGCGACGCCGGGTTCAGTCTTAGAATTGCTCGCTCGATTGCGTGCCGCATCGGTGCCGGCGCCGCATCGTGATACCTGCGACCGAGCGCCAGATTCAACATCGTCTTTCGATACTTGTCGTAGCCTGCCAGCATCTCATCGCTGCCTTCACCAGTCAGCACCACCTTGACGTGCTCGCTTGCGAGTCTCGAGACGAAATAAAGGGGAACGCTCGAAGCGTGCGCGATGGGCTCGTCCTCCTGGTAAACCAGTTCCGGCAGAGTATCGAAGAATTGCTGTGGGCTAACTACGATCTCGTGATGATCAGTCCCGAATGTCCGCGCTACGATTCGCGCGTATTCCAGTTCGTTGGCTTCGCGCTCCTCGAACGCAACCGAGAAAGTCTTGATCGGCTCCGAGACCATCTCGCTCATTTCGGCGACGATTGCGCTCGAATCGATTCCGCCCGAGAGAAACACTCCCAGCGGCACATCGGACATCAATCTCAGCCGCACCGATTCCCTGAACAGGTCTTCGAACTGAGCGATGTACTGGGCGTCGCTGAGTGGCTCCGCGGACTTCGCGAAGCTCAGGTCCCAGTAGCGCTCGATGTGAACGCGTCCGTCGGTCCAAACCAAAATGCAGCCGGGCGGCAAGCGCCTGACACCGCGAAACAGCGTCTCTTCACCCGACGTTGAACGGTTGGCGGCGTAATCTGCCAGAGCACCGTAGTTGAGTTCAGCTCTAGCAGTGCGCGCTACCAGAAGAGCTTTGATCTCCGATGCAAAGCAGATTACGCCATCATCAGAAAGCGTGTAGTAGAGCGGCTTGATCCCAAGCCGGTCACGCGCCAGCACAAGTCTCTTTCTCGGCTTGTCCCATATCGCGAACGCAAACATCCCGCGAAGTTGCTCGACCGCGCGCGGGCCGTGCTCTTCGTAGAGGTGAATGATCGTCTCGGTGTCGCAGGAGGTTTGATAAACGTGGCCGCGCTGTTCCAGCTCGGGTCGCAGATCGCGGTGGTTGTATACCTCGCCGTTGTAGCTGATCCAGACCTCGCCATCCTCGTTTGGCATCGGCTGATGACCGCCCGCGAGGTCGACTATCGAGAGACGGCGATGCGCGAGCCCGATCGCTCCATCGGTGAACGATCCGGCCTCGTCGGGACCGCGATGCGTGAGCGCATCTCGCATGCGAATCAGGGCCGCCGCGTCA
Organism: Blastocatellia bacterium; assembly: GCA_963737945.1. Taxonomy (GTDB): domain Bacteria; phylum Acidobacteriota; class Blastocatellia; order UBA7656; family UBA7656; genus Onstottus_A. The sequence continues at coordinate 172,203 of CAVTUR010000005.1, forward strand.
ACCGCCCGGTTCAGCCTCTCAGGAATAGCTATGCCGCAAATGCCGCACATCGATAGTTAGCCCTCGTCGACAAGTTTCCAGCCGGAGTCCTCAAGAACAAACCGCGCGCTCAGACAGTCGGATGCCATATCAAAGCTGGAATGGTTGATCTCAACGCTGGTCGGGGGGGTATTGAAGGATAAGCTAAACTGCCTGCCACCTTGAATAGTAATCTGAATCGCGCCGCCGTCGATTCGAAATCCGCAGCTCCTCACGGGCATCGGCGAATGGAAGGCTATGCACCCGGAAACTTCAAACCTGTTCCCGCTAATCAGACAACCGCGCGTAAATCTGCCGGCGATCAATCGCGACCACGCCACAGAACCGGCGGCGGTCAGCTGCCCGTGCGTAACATCACCTGCCTGCTCGCCAAGGATCAACGTGTCCCGCGACGTGCCTGCGCTTATCAAAAATACCCGGTCCGAACGGCGCTCGGTGGCCGCCCCTTCCTGCGCATCGCGGGGGCCTTCTTCGATGCAGGGCGGCCACGGAGCACCGTCCGTACCGGGCTTAGGAGGAACCAGGAAACTCACGATTTGCTGAGGCCCTTCGCCTCGCGTCTCAAAGAGCGCAACCGGAGCCACCTCGCATTGTCCGTAACAACTCGAGACCCGGCCGTCTACGGTCCGCACTTTCAACTCGTTCTCGGCGAAAGCGCTTATTGATAGTTCATCATCACTTGCGGTCGCCTTAACAGCATTGTCGTGCACGTTAACGGCGCACCCCGGCGCAAAGTGGTAGCGCACCGCATATTCGTGCTGCTCGCTCGCAACAAACTGATCGCGAACAACGACGAACGCCGGAAGCTCGCTCTGATCATCGCGCTTCAAGAACAACAGTGACCGCGAGTGTGTGAGTGGGTCATCGAGGCGCTCGTATCCGTCGTGCGAGCCCTTGAAATAGTCAAATGCCTCATCAGCGATAAACTCTTTTGTGTCCGCCTGCGCTATGTGGTTCCAGGCGAAAGGGCCGGCCGGAACGGATTGCGGCCGGCCATCCACAGTAACTGTGTTGTGAGCCTCGGTCGTGCGGAAGTCGTCTCTAAGGCTCGCATCGCCGGTGTAGGTGAACGTGCCCGGATCAACCACCCAGCTCTTTCCGTGGCCCGCGTACTCAAACGCCAGGGCGTCAGCGTGCGCGTGCCCGCAACCAAACGAACCGTGCGGCCCGCAATCCGCGAGCACGAAGCTCGCATTGGCCGACCATCCGTCTCGCATAACAAAGTAGCCGCCCTCAGGAAACGCTCGGCTGGTCTCATCCGGTTCGGTCGCCTCGATCCGGTCATAGATCCCGAGCCACTCGGACCCGAGCAGCCACAGCATTTCGACCGTCGCCTCGCCGGCTACGAACTTCCAGTCGCCACGGCCGTAGAGTGCCGCGCCCGCCGCAAGCGTGTCGCGAAAATCATTGGCCCGTCTGGCACTCAGATTAAGCAGTCGCCCTCCGTCGTCATCGCCAAAGATCGGCGTCGCGCCATCGGGTCTGGTGATAAACATCAAGTGATCCAGCGCTGGCGAGAGACGCTCTTCCACTTCGCGAGGGAGTTTCACGTTAGCTGCACGAGCCAGCGCGACAAGATGCGTGTAGAAATCTACCGTGTAGCGGTGATAGTAGGACGACTGTTCAAAGTAGGTTCCGTCACGCCTGATATGCCGCGGGAGTTGCTCTAACAATACGCGCAGACCGGCTTCTCGCCAACGGCGAGCCCGGCCCAGTTCAGGCAAGGCCGTGCCGAGGTAGAACAACCCGAGCGCCTCGCCCGTCAGATGTGTATTTGGGCTGAAGTAATGCGATAGGTACGACTCGATATGGCAGCCCTGGGCCACAAGATACTTCACGAATCGAGAAACAAAGTTCGGGGTTAACCGATCCGATTCGGAAAACAAATGCAGTGCCCATATCCATGCGATCACGCGGATCGATAGCTCGAGACTGCTCGCCCAGTTGATCCCGAGCTTCCAGGGGTTCTCGTCCATCCACGATAGTGCGTGCGACGTGAAAGCGTCGGCGAACCGCTCATCGCCCGTCAGCCAGTACGCCTGCCCCAGAGTGACGAAGTGCGCGTGCCGGTTCAGCTCCCAGGTGACTTTCTTGTCACCGGCAACGGACGGATCGAGATAGTCGATTTTGCTCCAGTGAACAAGCGGCGTCCGTTTTCCGGAGGTTGGATCCAGGCGCCACTCGATCGGATCGCCAAAGCTCAAATTGGTTAAGCCCAGCAGATCGAAACGGCCGAGGATTGCCCGCTCGGCTCGGTCGAGAAGCGCGAGCCGGGCGTCTGGAAACCGTTGCTCGATCAGGGCAGCCATCTCTTCGCGGCGGTTGAGCGAGGGTAAGGACGGCGCCAAACGAACGCGCTCAAGAATGAGCATCGCCGAGCCTTCACCGGTTCCATTGCGGGACTCGGGACGAATCTCGCGGAGCAGCGCGGCATCGGTCATTTCGACCGAGCCCGCGCCGAGAATTCGCTCGTTCAGCTTGGCAAGCTCCTGCCTGCCGCGTACGCGGATCTCGTGAAGGCTCTTGCCACGAAGCTTTTCCAGTTGTGCGATGCGATTTGCCATCAGATAAGTCGTTAATCAACTTCTGGCACACACATTTAAGGCCAGAGTCCGTCATGTAAAGGAAATGTCTATTCGGCTGATTTCGCCAGAACCCAGTCGGGGAATAAGACAAGGTCTGGGTTGATTCGGTGGGAGCGAGATGGGTCCTTCAGGATTTTCTGGTTCGCCTGTTCTTCTGCTCACGTTGAGGAAAAGAGGGACTCGTTACCTTGCTGATGAGCTTTCGACCTCCTCGACTCGCCTTGGTTGGGGCGCCGTCTTCTTGCCGGCCAACTCGCGATAGAGCCCAAGCCACTTGCCACTTACCGCGATCCAACCGTATCTGCGACACTCGTCGCGAGCCCGAGCAGCAATGTCCGTCGCAAGCTTTTCATCCCGGAGCAATCGGATCACTCGATCGGCCAGCGCCTGGTAGTCTCCTCGACTCACCATCAAGCCAGTTACTCCGTCGGTCACCATGTCGGGGATGCCGCCCGCGTCACTGGTAACAACCGCAGTCCCTGAAGCGAACGCCTCGATGATCGAGAGCGGCTGATTATCTACGTCTGACGCGTTCACAAATATGTCGGCCCGATCGTAGAGCGCAGGCATATTCTCAGGAGCAACGGCGCCGACAAATTCAACCTTGCCCGGCGTGAGACTGCCGGCCAGGGCGCGCAGTCTGTGTCGCTCGCCGCCATCGCCGGCGACGATCAACGTCGCATCGGGAATTTGCCGCTGGATGAGCGCGAATGCGCGGAGGATGCACTCGACGTTGTAGTGACGCTCAAGGTTTCGGTTCGATAGCAATACGGGTTTCAACAATCGGCGCGCGTGAAATTGGAAACGCGCAAGGTCGACGGTGTTGGATATGCGATCAGCTTGAAAACCAAACTTCGCGAAGACTGAGACAAGATAATCGGACGGCACTACAATGCGGTCCGCAAGTCTGACTATCGGAAGCGCTGTTCGCGGCCATCGGCGGAGATGGTCTTCCGCTTCGCCGCTGTGATAGTTCAAGAGCACCGGTCTCCCGAATAACCTGGCGATGAGGATCGCCGGCGCCGGCGCAAGCAGGAAGGACAAGTACGAAGCCGAGAATACGTGCACGACGTCGAAGCGTGGCAACCGGATCAGTAAGCTCGCGACGTAAGCGATCGACGTGACCACCGTTCTGACAAACTTGATTCGCTGCAGCCAACGGAGTGGCAGGGGCAAGCGCGGGTTGATTGGAAGCAACTCGGCCTCAATCGAGGGTTCGGTCGACAAACCTTCCATTAGCCGCAAAGCCTGAATCGCCTGGCCGCCGAGAATGTCTATGGATGCGACTACAACGCAGACTCTGATCTTTCGACGCGACATCTATTCCTGTTCGAGCTCGAGGGCCAGGCATCCTTGCCTGCCTCTGCCTATTCTTTTTTCTGCCCAATGCCAGGGAGATGCCTGCGCTCCCAGGTTGTCATCAACTCGTCATACAGCCGCTCGACCGAGTCGACCATTCGATCCATTCCATACGCGAATTTCACCCGGCTCCGAGCTGCCGAGGTGATCGTCGACCAGTCATCTTCGTGGGTTAGCGCGAACACAATTCGGTCCGCGAGGGCTGCGCTGTCAGCGGGAGGCGACAAATACCCGGTCTCACCATCAACGATCAGTTCTTTAGTTCCCCCAACCGCCGTGGCAACGACAAGCACTCCCGCAGCCATAGCTTCCAACACCGCATTCGGTGATCCTTCGTGCAACGAGGCGAGTACCAGCAGATCAAACCCCGGGACAAGCCGCGGGACATCGGCTCTATCGCCCAGCAGGTGCACGCGAGCGGCGATGCCGAGTCGCGCCGCATGGTCTGCAATCTCGGATCTGAGCGGGCCATCGCCCACCAACACAAAATGCGCATCTGTTTGGCTGCGGAGTACGTTTGCGGCAGCGTCGATGAAGAAACGGTGGCCTTTCACCGGCTGCATTCGCGCAACCATTCCGATGAGCTTTTTATCGGCACTGATGCCCAGCTCTCGGCGAATTTCATCCTTGGCGTTGGCGTGCGACGCGCTCGTTTCGGGCACACCGTTCCTTATCACGTTGATCTTGTGAGGCAATGCGCTTCCCTGCCCGATGATTCGGTCGCGAACCGCCTCAGAATTCACCAGCACTCGATGCGCGAGGCGGTGGATCATTTTTTGTACCGCTTCGTGAGTCCGACGCTCGGATAACTTCAAGTGTCGCTGGCAGGCTATGACCCGCACCCCTGCCAGACGGGCGGCCGCTCCGCCGAAGAAGCCGCTGTAGAAGTCGTGCGCGTGCAGGATATCTATCTTGTCGCGAATCATCAGGCTCCTCAGACGCGCGAATTGCTTGACCGCGTTGGCGTTGTAAAAACTGGTAAGCGGAAACTCCGGCACATCGGGGAACAGCGTTTCAATCTCTTTGCATAACGGGCCTTCGTTGCGCAGCGCGGCCGAGTCGCACATCGAAGCGATCACGGTTGAGCCGCTTGAGCAGCTCGACAGCTTGACGCTCTGTTCCGCCGATCTCGAAGTTTGTAATGAGATGAAGCACACGTGTGCGGCGCCGCGCGGATTCAATCTGCTCGGCCCGCTCGCGTCCAATCGTTTCTGCCTCTATCACACCGATGTTCATAAGGGATTCCCGAATCCCACCAACGCGTGAACGATTCGCGCCATTCAACTGCTCTCTCTTTAACCCGAGTGATTGCGTGCCGCGGCACGCCAGGCGATCGGATAATTCACGTCTGTTCGGATCTCGCGCGCCCTCAACAACGCGTCGGCGGGCCCTGCCCCCGCGTCACCGATAAGCTCGACTGCTTCGTGAGCGAACGATGCAATTGGCCACTTGAACTCTCCGAACGCTTCGCGCGCGATCGGGATTCGCTGCGGGTCATAGCCCAACAATTGCGCCGAGACCCAATCGACCGCGGCTGCGTTTTCTCCCGCGAGCAACAGACCGAGCGGTAACGGCTCTGGCGCGAGCGGGCCATCACCCTGACCTGCGACAACCGCATCAACTATGTGAATCACTCGCCGCTGCGGCCCTTCGGCTAAACTCGCATCGTTCCGGCCATAGAGAAGAATTCGGTTCAAGTCGAGGCACGTTCTCCAAATCGTGTCATTCCCCGGCCAAGAGCCTTCAACTCCGACGCGATCGCCCATCAGGTGGCTTGCGCGCTCCAGTTGGGTCGCGACCGTCTGCCACATCCGTCCAGCCGCCATCGAGGCAGTCATGTTCTTTCGGTCAAGCGTGTGCTCGAGCGCGAGTTTGATCGGGCTGCCGCCGGGATAGCAGTCACCACCCGTCGCTGAGCCGCCGATGCGATGGTGCGGCAGGTACTCCTTGTTCCCGTTGATGCCGATAAGATTCTTGAGCGCGCAGGTGACTCCGGCTTTCTTGTGCGTTTTGAGCTTTGGCAGGTTGATGACTAGATCGGCATCAATGATCGCGCGTGCGACGAGGTATTGATGCCTGCCCGGCGCGTGGGTCTTTGCAAGCAAGCGCGGGTCGTAGCAAGTCACGCGAAACGAATCGCTCTCGTCCGTGATCGGCTCGAGCAAACTCTCCCGGCCCAGATCGAACAGCACAAACTCCTCTTCGGGGACCTTGTTCTCGGAAGCCATTCGCACGCCATCGACGAACACACATGTCGTCCGGCGAAAATCTCGAAGCCCCTTGAAGCGCGGCTCACGTTTCTGAAGATCGTTTGCCCACTGGTCGAGTCCCGTCACGGCGATCAACTGATCGAAGTCGCAGCCTTGCAGCGGGGCATCGCCGATCACAACCTGCGACGCTCCTGCGCGCAGGGCGGCATCGACCGCCGCTCGAACAAACGATGCGTGAGTTACAAGCGGCTCAATGCCCCAGGGCCCTTCATTCTCGTGCAGCACCCAGTTGGGCTTTATCAGGACGCGAGCGCCAGGCGTCACCGCCGACGAAAGTGGACCCCGGTCCTCATCGGACCAGCCGAGTAATTGCGTCGCGCGATCGAGCGCACTCGCCACCCGGTCGTCGGTGTAGTCGCGCAGTTGGATGACCGCAACGCGCGGATCTCGGCAGGGCGTCGAATTCTTCATAACAATGCCTTCGCGTGGAGTTGGTTGATCTCGCTCACGACGGGTCTCCACTTATTGGCGCGGGTTCGAGGGAGGTCATCGACAAGGGTAATGCTCAAGGCGACGCCCGGCAGATTGGCCGCAACGGTCAAAAGTATTTGCTCGCGACTTGCTTCCTCAAAACCGTTGCGGGGCACGAGCTTCAACTCGATCGAGTAATCCGAATTTTGCACAAACATGAATTCGCGCACCGGAAAATCCTTCATCATATGCGGTATCTGTATCCCGTGAATCCAGCGGCCATCTGGAAGCCATATTCGCTCGGTATCGCGGCCGACAACCTCGCCGAGGGTAAAGGCGGGATGCCCCGGTCGCTGGCCTTCGGCAAAGCGACCGATGTCGCCAATCCGATAGCGCAGCATCGGCATGCCGTCGGCGTGCAGCTTGGTTATCAGAATTCCCGATTCGCGCGCGGCGGTTTCAGGCTCGACAAGCAGATTCACCCAATCGATCTGGAAATCAAGGTTGTGCGGCGGATCGACCTGGTAACCGATGCAACCGATATCGCGACTGCCGTAGCGTTCGTAGAGGGGCAAGCCAAATACAGTATTGATGATATCTCTCTGCTGAGGGAATAGTTTTTCCGCGCCGGTGATCAAGCAGCGCGTTGGGTAGCTCGGTTTGATGCCTCGCTCGAGCAGGTATTCGGCGAGGCTTGCCAGTGCGCTTGAATAGGCGATGATGCAGGCCGGCTTCCATCGCTCGAACTCGTCGTGATATCGATCGAGCACTTCAGGCGAAAGGCGGAAACAGTCGAACCACCGGATGTTGTTTGCGAACGCATAGTAGCGATCGCGCAGCCGATCGCTCGCAACCGGGTCGAGGTGGTGTCCCCAGAGCAGCCCTGTCCGCGTGCCAGTAGGCACTCCGAGCCTTTCAAAGAAAGTCTCACCTCCGCTCTCGGACCAGCCGTTCTCCTCAGGCCCCATCCATACTTCGGTAGGTTTGCCGGTCGAACCCCCGGTCGAGTCCCGTTTCAACTGATCCGCGGGAATCGCCCTTGAGATGAGAGCGCTACCCGCTCCCCGCACTTCGTCGCGTTCGAGCACCGGCAGGTGCGAGTAGTCATCGAAACTGAAATCCGAGTTCGGGTTGAATCCTATCCGGTTGAAAAGATCACGATAAAATTCAGTTTCGCGATGCGCGCGGCGCACCACGAATTGCAGCCGGGCGAGAATCCACTCGCGTTTTTGATCCTCGCTCCAGTCAGCCGACTCTTTCCGGAATCGCATTCCCTCACGAAAAGCCATCATCACAGAGCGACGCGATGGCCGAGCCGTCCGCCGCAGGTACGAAAACGGCGTCAGCACCCTGCGCGATAACCAGTCGTGAGTTTTTCCCGCGAACCTTTGCATACCAGTTGAGTCTATTTCTTCAGCATGATGATCGTGTCCCCACGCTGCGTCAGGGCCAGCGCGCGGAGCCACGGGTTGAACTTCAATCTGTTAACCAGCCACCTCTTGACTTTGCTCTTTTGAATCGCCGGATCGTTGGGATCCAACAGGTCGAGCAACGAGTAGAACTGAGCAAAGCCGGCCTGTCGTCCCATCGCACAAAGCGACGAGTATGAGAACCAATGCACCGCGGGTAACTCGCTGTAGTTGGCCAGCCTAGGGTCATAGTGCAGGTGCTGAAACACAAAACACTCTTTTACGAGGTTTGGGAGCCAGTTAAAGTAGCGCCGCCGGTACTCTCCATTTTGTCCTGTCAGCGAAATCCGAAACTTGTTCGTTGTCGTGACCAGCGCGATTCCACCCGGAGCCAGTACCCGATACATCTCATCCAGACTCTTCGACGGGGATACGACGTGTTCGAGCACGCTGTCACAAAAGACGATCTGCTGAGAACCGTCGGCGAGAGGCATCGCTTCGGCGGCGCCCTGGAGCACGCTGTCCTCGCAACCGACATACTCGCGTGCTGCCTCGACAAACAAAGGCACCGGCTCAACCCCAACGACTTCATAGTTGCGTTGCTTGAGAAACCTGATCGTTTGCGGTTGTGGGCCGCACCCGACTACTACGATGTCCCTCACTCGGTCGAGATCCACGAGCCTGTTCAACCGCGTGAGCAGCGAGTTCATTCGCGGCGACTCATCCCCGTGTTTGTCCAGCACCTCGGAAAACTGATCAAACGCGAGTCTGTCGAGACCGGGGTAACCGTCGGCCAACCGCCGGCGAGAATACATCTCGCGCGGCGGTGCCGCGTCCGGCGCCAGCTTCTGCAACTTTGGATGGGTCAACGTGTGTGACATTAATCTTGCTCCTTCCGATCAGATCAGGCCGGCACGGGGTGCTGTCCGCGCGCCCTTCCACAACGCTCCTCCGGCACGAGCCGGAGCGGGTTGCCCTTCAGCGCTTCCCAGCTTTAGCTGAGCGGCATAGATCCTTCGAAGCGCTATCGAATAACCGACTATGTAATACGGATGCCAGAAGTACTGGCTCGACGCAAAAAAGCTGCAGACAAGAAATGCGACCATCACAGCCTGGAGTCCAACACTGATGTAATACAACTCGCGCCATTCCGCGCCGTCCGGTCCCGACAACCGTTCGCTAGCGAGCAGGCTCCGCTCGATTCGCTTCAGCAACCGGAACGGGGCGATCAGAAAAGTCAGGTAAGCGAACAGTCCGACCCAGCCCAGCTCTGCTGCGATCTCGATGTAAGAGTTATGGGCGACCTTTCCGTTGCCCGAGTATTCGGCGAAGTTCGCCATGCCGACTCCCGCGATAGGGTGATGAAACGCGAGGTCGAGCCCTCGGGCGAGAATTTCCTGCCGCTCCTGAGCCGAGTTAGTCGGGTCCTCTGACGGATTGAATATGGTAAACAGCCTCTCGCTGTACCCACTCGGCATCACAACCGCGAAAACGCCGAGCAACAGCACCACCGCCAGCACCGTCGTCGTGCGCCGGCCGCGGCCCAACTTCCACATCAGCACGCAACCCATGCCGATCAGACCCAAAAAGCCGCCGCGCGAGAACGTGATCACCGCGCCCATCGCAATCACCGCCGCGCACGCCGTGTACGCAAGACGCGCGACGCCCTTGCGGGTTACCGCGAACACGATCGCAAACGGCAGGAGCAGGTCCAGTGTCAGCGCCAGCTCGTTGGTATTGTCAAACGTATTGCCGTTTAGTGTCGGCGATAACTCTTTGGATATGTGGCTAACGTCAAGCTTGCCGCTAAGGTAGTTGGTGATGGTGATAAGCGCAATCAACACCCCGCAGAAAACCACCAGTTTCATTATCGAGTGCAACCGCCGACGCGTAGTGATCAGATTGACCATCAGCACGAAGATGATTATCACCTTGAAGAACGTGTCGGTGAGCAACTCGATGCTGTGCTGGGGCGCGCGGGCAATCGGCACGAAGGCTATCCCCAACAACACAATTAGAGCCAGCAGCATCATCTCCAGCGGCCAGATTGTGAAGCGCTCGCCTGCCCTCAGCTTGCCGACCGCGTAAAACAGCAGTGTGCCGATGGCAATCACCTTCACCAGCGGCAACTCGCCGAAAAGGTGCGGGAATATTTCCTGCGGTCGCGCATACAGCAGCAGCGTGAAAACGAACAATCCGGCAAAGGCCAATGAGTGAGGCTTAGCGGCGCCGCCGGCGTTCGCCTCGGTCGCGCCGACGTCGAGAGGCACACCTTCAGCGCGTTGACCAAAAAGCGCTCCGCGTTGAATCGTATTGCTCGAGATCATTCTATCCGCATCCGCTCTGCAGTTTGCATCACTCTACCCATGACTAAGGCCTATCCGCCTGGAACCCACGCGGTAATACTTCAGCAGAGTGTCGCGTATCTCAGCCTTCTCTGCCGTGGTCACCGCACCGATCACGAAGATCGCCGTCAAGCACACCATTCCATAGACCACTGAGCAGACGACCAGCGTGATGAACACGTGCCCGCCGGCCAGCGCGAGCCTGGTGCCGAACGCCGCGAGTCCGGCGGCCGTAGAGGCGCCCAGGATTCTCAACAGAGGCGAAAGCCGGGTGATGTCTCCAAGTGACATCTTCAATCTTCTTGCGAGCACCAGCATCAATATCGCCAGGTCAAGCGTCTGAACCACAACGTAGGCGGTTATCGCGCCGATCAGCCCGCCGGCGTGTATACCCACGTAAAGCGACAAACATGCAACCGGAATCATCGCCACCGAAAGCTTCAGCCGGAAGTACTTGAGTTCCTCAAATGAGCGCAGGATCGAAGTCGGCATGCAAAGCATCAGGAAGATTCCCAACAGGTTGATGGCGAAAATGGGTGCGGATGCTTCGTAGTTCTTTGTGAACAGCGTTGTGATGAATTCATGCCGGACAACGAACAGCAGCACATAGGCGGGCACGAAAAACAGCGCGAGCTTGCGAACGGCTGCCGCCCACAGAGCGATGATCCCGTCGTAATCGGCCATCGCTTCCCGCCGGGCGACTTCCGGTAACATCACATTGACCACCGCCTCGAACAGCATGCTCAGCAACGGCAACTGAAAGCACCCGACTGCGTAGATCGCGAACTGATCTGGATCGAAATAATGCGACACGAAGTAATTGTGCAGGTCAGCCTGCGTGGCATAGGCTAGGCCCCCGACTCCGAACGGAAGCGCATTTGCAATCTGAGCCCTAAACAGCGTCCAGTCGAATGTTCCCCAGAACCTGCCAAAACGCCGGTGGAGATAACCAAACATAAGCAAACAGTGGACAGCGCCCTGAAGGACCGCCGCGATGACGACGGCGTGAACGCTTCCAAACAATACCGCGGCAGCCATCAGCAATCCGCTCTTCGTGACTTGAACGACCACAACGAACAAACTGGCTGAGCGTATGTCGTTGTCGGCTATGGCTACCGCATCGAGCACGGTCGACATCAACCACAACAGAATTGCGACTCCGAGCAGAGGCATGTGCGGTACTAGACCATCGCCCTTGAAGATGATCGTGACCCACCCGGGAACCACCGCAAAGACGAGTGCTATCAGCGAGCCGACCACGACGTAAAAGGCCAAAGCGTTTAGCGCGATCTGAGGTTTTTTGTCCGGGTTGCGCGGCAGGAAGTAGAGCACGCTCATGTTAACCTGGAGTCCGGCAAGCGCGAGCACGGTCATCAGGATCTGGAAAACCTGTTTGTAAAGGCCGAATTCCGACTGGCTCAGCGTTCGGACCAGCACCAGTGGCAGCGGTATGGTTAGCGCAAACGCGAGTATCCTGGCGGCGGCCAGCATGGCCGCCCGCTTGGTCAGCACGTTTCGTCCCAATGTTATTTCGTTCGCAGCCATCGTCAAGTCACTCTCGCAAAACTATCTGCCTGCTAACTCTCTCGCACACGCCTGCCATTCAAGTATGCGTGCGCGCCGGTCTACTCAGTCGATCGGTTGGGGTTCCGCGCTCCCCTTTGCCGGCCGTAGCCGTGATAGCAATTCCCTGAACTCGTCAAATCCGCTTGTGTTCTTGACGAACTGAGCCATGTCGAGCTCGGTGTGGATACGCTTTAGCGCCAGAGGGTTGCTGCGCGCGCCATTCAATCCATAGTCGGCGGTAACCGCGCATTGATACCCGGCGCGCGCCGTCTCCCTTTGCACTGTGCGATTGTTGTTACCGTTGGGGTAGCCGAGCAGTGTCACTTTGTGTCCGAGGATCGATTCCAGACGGGACCGCGACTCGCGCAGTTCGTATCGCAATCGTTCGCCACTGACCTTTGTGAGTATCTGATGAGTCACTGTGTGTGATCCGATCTCGACTCCGGCTGCGTCCATTTCCCGCAACTCGTCCGGTGTCAACGGGCTCAGCTCGGGCGGCGGCAAGACCGGAAGCTCAACTCCGAACACCGACGCCAGGCGCTCGATGGCCTCGTCCTTGGCGCCCTCCCTCATCCGTTTTAGCTGTTCGTTGATTTGTTCTGCCGAGCGGAGCCGGGCGGCGCGGCTGGTTAGTTCGACTCGGAGGGCGCGCCCGTTTAGCGCCGCCTCGAAGACCCCTGAACCAGCGCGAGCAGTGAGGTAGCGGAGCTTGTCAGTCCAAAGCCAGCACTTTCGGTCAACAAAATCAGTGACGACAAAAACTGTTGCCGGTACCTCCCGCTCGCGGAGAAGGGGAAAGGCGATGTCGTAGGCATCTCGGTACCCGTCGTCAATCGTGATGACCGCGAGCCCGGACGGGATCGCCTCGCCTCTTTGGAGATAACCGGCGATCTCCGAGAGGGGCACTATTCGGTAGTGTTGGGTCAGGTACTCCAGTTGCTCGGCGAAGCGGCGCGAGGGAGTAGATATGCCCTCAGGCGTCTCGCTGAAGCGATGATACATCAGGATCAGGGCTTTGCCGCGGCTTGCCACGCGGAAGGGCGCGAACAAACCTGCGCCGTTCATCAACCTCATTGCCGTATGCTTCATCCTGATCTTATTCACGCGGGTTCCGGGGTTCTCTCGAACTGCTTGCGGCGCTGACCGGCCTCCTTATTCCCTGCTTCGATTTATTACGGCGCCGAGTATGTCGTCCTGCGAGAACGGGGCAATGGCCCGGGCCAGGTCGGCGGAGCTGGTGTTGCCCGAGCGAATGACCATGAGCGTTGTATCCGCATAGCGCACCAGGAGGCTCGAATCGCTCCCGTTCGTCAGGGGGGGCGAGTCGAACAGGATAAAATCGTAATCGGCGTCGAAAGTCTGCAGCATCTTCCAAAAGCCAGGCGCCGCCAGCAGCTCGGCGGGATTGCCGACTGGTCCCGTCGTTGGAAGGACATTGAAGCCGTAGGGCCGAATCGCTACCGCCGCGGCGGCCGGTTTCATTCCCTGCTCGAACGCCTCGTACATGCCGATGTCGGTATGAAGACCCATCATGCGCATCACCGAAGGATTGCTCAGATCACAGTCCACGACCAAAACTCGTTGTCTTGCGCGTGACAGCGCGCAGGCAAGGTTGAGCGTGACACACGTGCGGCCGTCGCCCGATTGCGCCGAGGCCACGAGCACGCGTTTGAAACCTCGTTCCGCCGCTTTCGAAATAAGCGACAGAGCGAGCTTGTTGAACTCTTGCGAGGAGCGCGGATTGAAGTTGTTGAAAGCTGTCAGGTGCGGATCGATGCGCCGGGGATCAATGGTCAGCTCACGGCCGGGCTTTGCGGGCGATCGCGGTACAAGCGCGGCGATCCGGGGTCTGGTCGCAACTCGGTCTCTGGTGCCTGTCGACCCAGTCCCTAACGAGTAACGCATGAAGTGAAAGTTCTCAGGCGACGGATTGTCCCGCGGGTCATCCTGCTCCTCTTCATCTTCCTGCTCATCCAGGAGGTCGATCACCTCGCTGTCAGTCTGAGCCCTGCTTAATGCTTCGTATACTTTTCCCATCGAGGTCGCCCTTTTCGATCAGAAGGTTCTGAGTACAACCTCTACGTTACTCGCAGGTTGCTTTCCCGAATTCACGCAAGCTGAAGCTTGAACCCTGAACCTCTCCTATTTGTTTCCCAGAATCTGAAAAACCTTCGTGGCGTCCAGCGTCAGTGCCAGAATCGGAACTGCCGCTAACCCAAGCGCAAGATAACCGAGACGCCGGAGGAATAGTCGACGTCGAGCGTGCCCTCGCTCTCCGGCAGTCAGGGTCTCCGGTATCAACGCAATAACCGGCACCCCCAGGAAATAGTCCACATCGCGTTCGTCGTATATCGCCGAAAGTCTTCGAATCTCAACAACCGCGGCCGCCGCCAATCCTGTAAACAGGGCAAGCGCAAAGGCCATGAGCATTAGCTTTGATCGGATTGGCCCCGCAGGCGATTGCGGGAGATTGGGCTGGTCCACCATTTGGAAGAACGGGGTGGCCGGTCCCGCGGTCGACGGCTGAAACTGTAGAAGCGTGTCCTCTCTCCTCAACAGCGCCGAGTAACGCTCTCGCAAGCCTTCCGCTCCGATGTCGCCATAGCCACCGGTTGCGCCCGGGTCCACGATCGGCGCTGCCGGCATTCGAGTGTAAGGGGCAGGACTGCTGGAGGTGATGCCTGGAACAGCTTGCTGCTTGCGAGCGATCTCGCGGTTTACTACCTCGAGCTCGGTCTCCAGGCGAGACAGTTCGCGTTGCAAACCGCGTAGCTCCTGGGATGCCGGCGACGCCGCTGCGGCACGAGCTTGCTCGCCAGTTCCGGCTTCGGCTATCCGATGATTGATCTCCGCGAGCTGCTCTCGAGCCTGCGCGAGTTTAGGGTATTTCTCAGTAAACTTGGAAGAGTAATCTTCAATTTGTCCTTCAAGCTCCGCTTTGCGCTTCACAAGCGCACCGTACGAGTTTGTCGCTCGCGGATCGTCCACGGGAGGTGGGGTATTCCTGACAACTTCCTGCTGCTGACCTATGAGCCGTCTCTGCTCGGCGATCTGGGCGTCGAGCGCGAACTGGCGATCCCGGAGTGTTTCAAGCGTCGAATTGATCGCGTTACGTTCGGCGCGTTGCCGTTCAACCGCGCTCGCTGCCCGGCTGGCAGCCGTGCTTTGAACGGCGCTTGCAATCCGTCGGGCACTGGCGCTGCCAAGCCTGGCTTCCAGACTTGCAATCTCCGTCTTGATCCTCTGCGCTTCGTCAGCGGCCTGCGCCTCGAGCGTCTTGTTCGCCTGATCAAAGACCGCGACAAGATCGGCCACCACGTGCTGGGCGATTGCCGGGTCAGGATGGCGATACGACACGGTGAATGATTCCGGAAATCCCGCTGAATCGCTGCGGTACTTGGTATCGACCTTGATCTCTTTTTGAAGCTGCTGGACGATGGGGTCGAGCTTAGTGACCGGCGCATAGAGATTGTAACGCCCGATCAGGGCCTCCAGGTTTGAGCGGCTGGTTATCTGCTCGGTCACCATTGCAACCTGGGCGCCGTTTGCCTGACGGTCATATATCGCGCCGGAAACGACTATGAGGGCGCGTGATTCGTAGAACTTCGGTATGCTCATCACGACCGCAGCGGCCGCGAGCATCACTACAACAATTACAAAAGCGATCAGCGACTTTCGGCGCCAGACTATCTTGATACATTCCGCCAAGCCTCGAGGTCTGAAGCTCCCCATTTTCACCTCTCCAAACGCTAAGTGCTTGCGGACAGTGCCCAATTGAAGCGCAATCCAATCCGCTCAGCATTGGTAAATTCGGAATTAGAGTGACTTTCCACAAGTCCCGGGTACTAAGCTGGCCCCCGCGGATGTGGAAATCGCTGCCCTAAAGCAATTTAAGTAGGGTAACTATGATACCTACCGCGATCGACGTTTCGCTGCATTCCGATGACCGGGACCTTGAAATCCTCGGCGACGAGTGGGACGAATTGCTCGATCACAGCGATCAGCGATCATTTTTCTTGAGGCCCAGCTGGATTCAGCTCTGGTGGCGCACTTTCAGGCCGCCACACAGCCGCCTGTTTATCATCACCAGCCGAGACAATGAGGGCAGATTGACCGGGCTGGCCCCGCTCTATTGGAGACAACGCCGAACGGCGGGACTCCCCCACCTCAGGGAACTACAATTTCTGGGTACCGGGATATTCGCTCAGACCAGCGAGTATCTCGATGTGGTAGCCCGCCGCGGGTACGAACAATCTGTAGCGAAATCCGTCGCCGGCTCACTTCGTCGGAATAGAGATTGGGATCGTCTTTGTCTCACCGAAATCCCCTCTGACTCGGTGGTCCTGCCGCTCTTGCAGCGCGAGCTGGGCGAAGAACCACAGATCGCCGGTTGTTCCCGCTCCTTTCACATAAACACTGATACGGATTGGGACACGTTTCGGAGGAGCCTGACAAAGTCGGCCAGAGAGAACATCTTTCGCAGGACCCGGCGATTGTTTGAGCAATTCAAGTGCGAGTTTCGCCTTATCAAAGAACCCGACGAGCTCGAACGAGCGATGGACGATCTGGTCCGGCTCCATCAGGCACGCTGGCAGACCAAAGGCGAGCCCGGCACATTTGCGCTCGACGGGTCAGAGGAGTTTCTAAGGGAAGCGGCACGGATCAGCCTGTCGCAGGGACGTCTCCGGTTGTGGACGCTGACGATGGATAAAGAGGTCACGGCAGTGCTGCTTGGTTTCGTCAGCAACCGCATCTTGCACGCCTTCCAGTCTGGATTCGATCCGGCATACGCCCACAAAGGACTGGGCAGCGTCATGAACGGTCTGTGCATCCGCGCCTGTGTGGAAGACGAAGCGGTTGGTGTTTACGACTTCATGGGCGGCAGCGACTTATACAAACAGCAATGGACCAGGGCGTCCTGGGACGGAGTGACTTTAACCACCATGCGTCCCGGACCTCGGTCTCAGACCTTCAAAGCCATCGAGCAAGCCACCAGCGCCACAAGGACGATTGTCCGGATGACGGTGCCGCCGCCAATAAAGCTCGCCGCACACCAGTTCATCATAAAGCGGCGCTATTACTCACACAAAGTGACTGCCGATAACCCAACAGCGGTACTTTCAGGCTTGAGCCTTTTGCGGTGTTTTATTGACGAGAAGATCCCCACGCTTGTGATCTCCGCCGATCCTGACGACGTTACGTTCAAATCGAAATACTGCCGGCAAAAACGACTGATCGCTAACCCGGTCTCAGCCCCCGCTAACGCCGTACGAGATCTTGAGGAATTGGGGAAGTCGTTTTCAGAGAAGGCGGTATTGTATTACGGCGACGACCCGACACTCCTGCTGATATCGAGAAATCGCGAGCGTCTCAAGAAGTACTATCGGTTTCAGCTTCCCGCGCCCGAGATGGTCGAGCAGATGGTCGACAAGACGTTGTTTGCGGGCCTGGCCGATAGTCGCGACCTCCCGGTTCCGAAAACCGTGACTTCCAAACAAGCCCGGACCGCAGAAGCCGCGCTCGAGGTGCTGTCTCTGCCGTGCATCGTCAAACCCAATCTGCGCGATGGTTGGTATGAGAGTGAGGCCGTTATGAAACACGGTGGGACCCCGTTGAAGGCCTTGCGGGCCAACACCGCAGACGAACTCGATTCGCTCTATCGCACTGTCAGCGAGTTCACCGGTGACTTTGTCGTTCAGGAATACGTGCCGGGCGGGGATGATAGCATTTACAGCTTTCACGCTTACTTCGATGGTAACTCCGAGCCGCTGGCCTGGTACGTCGGCCGCAAGATTCGGACTTATCCCAAAGAATCCGGTGCGAGTACCTATCTCGAACTCGTAAAGGATCCGGAAGTTGCCGAGCTCGGAATGGAGATCCTGAAGAAGCTGAGATTCGTCGGACCGGTTAAGATCGACTTCAAAAAAGACACGGCCAGAAATCGCCTTTATCTTTTGGAGATCAACGCTCGGTTCAACCTATGGAACTACCTGGGTACTGCCAGTGGGGTCAATCTTCCACTGGCAGCCTATCGAAACCTGACCGGTCAGCGGGGCAAGCCACAATCGGACTACCGGACCGGCGTCAGATGGCTCGCGTTCGGCGACGACCTGAGATCATTTGTCCGGCACTATCGCCCGGCTGGTGATCTCACCTGGGCGGCGTGGGTGAAATCCTTCGCCAGCAAAAAGGTCTACCAGATATTTTCATGGCGCGACCCGTACCCGTTTGTTCTTTCGCTCTCGAGGTATTCAAAAGCGTTTTACCGAAAGCTGGGCAAGGGGTGAAATGAGGTACGCGATAATTACCGACATCCACTCCAATCTCGAAGCGCTGACCTCAGTGTTTCAAAGAATCGACGCCGAGGGTGTCGATGAAGTGATTTGCCTTGGCGACCTCGTGGGCTACCACGCCAATCCCAACGAATGCGTAAGCGTAATCCGGGAGCGCGGCGTTCGATGCATCACCGGCAACCACGATCGCGCGGCGGCCCGGCTGAAAGAACCAGTCTCCTTCGGAGAGGCGGCGCGGCGGGCCGTTCTCTGGACCCGCAGCCAGTTGACTCAAGACACCATACAGTTCCTGAGAGAGCTTCCGGTCTTCGAGGTCATCGACACGAGCATGCTGATCGTTCACGCCGCCGTCCATCCGCAACCGAACGAAGACGTCCGGCTGAATTCCGGCGGCGACGTCATCGAGAGTTTCGAAGCGATGACGCGGATCTTCCCGGAAGTGAGAGTCTGTTTTGTTGGACACTCACATCGGAGCGTTGTATATCAGTATCGCGATTCGACACTGACGTGGATAAAGGGCCAGAGAAAGGCAAACGGCGAGGCCAACGAAAACAACCGAGGGAACAGTGCGGATCAGCGAGTCGGGGCTGATCCTTTGGTGAACCTCGACTCTTCCGCTCGATACCTGGTGAATCCCGGAAGCGTTGGCCAATCACGCGACGGCGATCCGAGAGCCGCGTTCTTGATCTACGACGATCTCGAGCAGACCTTACGCTTTCATCGAGTCGAGTACGACCGCGAACTCTGTCTTCACAAGGCCGCGCAAGCAGGTTTGATCTACAACGAAACACGCTTGCGCAAATCGGTGAACTGGATAACTGCTCGGATCGCAGTCGGTGAGAACATCGTAAAGCGAACGGTCGCCCGCCGATCGCTGTAATTGTTGACGGCTGCGTCCTGGAAGGGTTACGACACGAGCTGTTTCAGGGGTCTCGTGGGTGACGGCGCGCCCTTACCTCCCGGATCAACGGGGACACCCCACAGTAGTATCTCCCACAATCCCAACTTTGATTTGGGGCTCCATCACGAGAGCAGTGTTGCCGGTCTTATTCGGGGTTGCGACTAACAAGACAATTCGTGCGCCTCGCAGCGCGGAATGCATAGGCCTTGGCGGAGTCTATCAGGCGAGATCGACCATAGGGACTCGGGGTGATCTCTCGCTTTCGAAGGTAGTTGTTCACTTTGTAGACGATCTCCCGGCGTTCGGAGACCGGGCTCCGGAAGGTGATGCTGAATGAGATCGAGACCTCGTTGCCGTTCTTGACCCAGTGAGGCCAGGTGAGCGGGAAGTGCAGGCCCTCGCCGGGATTCAAATTGAATGTGTAGGCCTTGTCTGGATACTCGTCTTTGAATTCGTGCTTGTAGTCGTCTCCGCTGAGGAACTTTTCCATCAACTCCTCGGACACGATTGACCGGTCTTCGACATCGAGAAGGCTCGCCGTTTTCCTCCCGCGAATCTGGAGCAGAAAGTTGTACTCCGGGTCCATGTGAAACGGCGTTACTCCGTTAGGCGATGTGATGAAGACGAATCCTTCCCTCTTGAACATCCCGGGCATGATCGGATCTGTGAACTGTTGAATCTCGTCCAGACACTGGTCCACCAGAACGCTATATTCCGGGTCCTGTTCGACGAACCTCAGCACCATCCACGATCCGCACTCTTCGATCTGACGAATGGTCTCCTGAATCGACAACCCGGTCTTTGGCGCCGAGTAGACTGCCTGGCTGACGGCAACATCCGCGCGGTTGTACCTGACGTTGCTCTCGGGGAGTCGCTTTGAGAGCTCGATCAAGCTCGGAAGAGTCAGCAGCGGATGATCGACGAGACTATGACCGATGATGAACGGCCGGCGATTGAAATCGCGCCGGAACACGTCGCAGTCGATATCCAATCGCCGTCGCGTGAATTGATCCGCCATCGGGATCGGCATCGGCGATACGGTTGCGGTTGCGCAGTGTGAAAGTCTGGCTGAGCTCATCGTGATTCCCTCATCGCTCTCAAACGTCCGACAACCTTCAGTTTGTCGACTCTCCTCCCAGTCCTCGCAGTTTGCGGTTTAGCGATCTGATCATTGGCAGCATAGAGACCACAAACCCGCCGGCTTTCTTTCCGGTTGGGACCAGCACACTCTGAATTGCTCTTCGATCCACCCACAACCGATCGATCATCGGATGCTCGGGGGTCGCGCAGGAATCCATCCATTCCATACTCGGTTCGTTGTGAAGCATTCTTATGTTCTCAAGCTCCAACAAGACCCCTGGAGAGTAGAACGCGTAGTTCTCATCAAACGCTATCCTGTATGCAAACGATCCCGGCTTAGCGATAAAGTTGCATTTCATCGCTATCGCTTTGCCGTCCAGTCGAAGGGCGAGCATCATCAACTTGCCTTTCTCGAATGCCGTTTTCGCGATCACCGCAAAGTAATCCTTGTCCGCATCGCTACAAGCAAACGCCCCGCCCTTGCCCTTCCATCCGCTGGCCTCCAGGCGTAGATACTCTTCGATCCACGCATCGATGTCCCCATCCGGTTCGAGCGCGTCATATGCGAGCAGTCCTGTTTCGGATAGACGGCGGGTCCTTCGCCTCAGGTCCTTTCGATGCCCTCGATTGAGTGCGGTTCGCACATACGCATCAGAGCTTTGCATCGGCCTGAACATCGCGCGGGTGTAGGAATCACCGACTACGCTCTGGCTATTTCGCCGGCTCAAACACTCACTCAGAAGTTCATGAAAGGGACCTTCGCCAGATACGAGATTAAACTCCATCAAAGCGGAGCCACTCTCAGAGGTGAGCCAATCAAGAAAGGCATCGAGACACTCGCTCTCGTAGCCAACCCTGATGAGCGGGTTGCACAGCCCGCAATAGATGTGCTGCCAAAGGGTGAACGCGGTAACCGGTAACCCTTTGTAGCGCGCCTTCTTTTCCAACGGAAAGACGCCGCACAATTTCAAGTCACCGCGATCTGAGGCGAAGACCAGAACTACCCGCACGTCTTTGTCCGCCGTGAAGGACCGTAGCGCGGGCATCAACATCCATGGCTCGTAGAAAGGATTGGGCTCCAGGCATTCGTCGACGAGGTCCTCCCACGCTCGAATGTGTTTTTCCAGCAGGTCGAAGTCCTCAATCACCAAAACGCTCATCCGCTCGCGCAGGGGCATAGCGAACCGGTGTGACACGTCGTCTGCGGTAAGAACATCGGTGCTGGGTTTTATCATGATTTCGTAGACACAAATCGCACGTTCTTCATGGCTTATAGAAATGTCAATTAGCCCCACATTTCCTGAGCGCGGAGTTCATTCTGTAGGTTTCAGTCACTCTGGCGGAACAAGCCCATGAGTGTCGCGCAAGGCCGCAAAAGATGCCAAGGCGAAGGAGCCCGACATTGGTGGAGTTTCTACCCAGACGCGTGCGCACTCCATTACGAAAAACCTCCACAGTCACCATGGGCATCTGCGATCTAATGCATTTGGGTTATCTACTCGCGCTGGAACAGCGATTGCTCCCATGCACGCCGGACAATCGTCAATCGGGTCAGTGGCTAAGAGGTGACTGTCTTCCCGCTGGATTTCTGAGGTTTACCCGATTTTTTGAGAGTCGGGACCGGGGCCGGCGGCTGAGCGCGCAAGCAACACGCTTCACATTCTGTCACCGATCTGACCGAAACCGAGTCATTGTGCAGTTCCGGACAAGACGCGGTCGTTTCACCGATAAAGGCACACCGGGAGTGATCCTGGGTCGCAAAGCAAAGGCCTTTGAGATTTGTGATTTTGATCTGTGATCGAAAATCACAAATCTCTGAGGATGACTGGCTGCCGAAGTGAGATGAAACCCCTACCTAAAGGTACATCTCACTCCAAAAAACTCGCCCCTTGACGGGTTGAATTTCTCACGACTCTGAAATGCGTGGGACAGCGCGACGCTACCCGATGGGCTGACTGAGGCTGCTCGGTGAAATGAAGCAGCCCAGTACCATTCCGGGCCCGCGATCGCCTGGAGATGTGATGCTTAATCGAATACACGACCTTATTCTACCTGCCTCGATCAGGCGCTTTGCGAGCAGTCTCGCAAGAAAACAGAGCTCTGTTGCTGTGTGGACAATCGTCACCGCACTTCTTGTCCAACCGGGCGCGCTTGCGCGCATATCCGCGTCGCCCGCTCCCAGCTACGACACCGTTGACTCTCTGCTTTCAGAGGCGGGCAGCGTATTCACCAGTTTGAATACTGGGACAAGGATAGTCCGAGTAACCGATTCGCGCGACGGATACGTGACTGTTCCTCGACGGATAAACAGCTCGAGCTTCAATCTCGATTCGTCGCGGTTCCTTGTTACCATAGACGGAGTTGCGACGCTTTACGGCTTCAATTCAGCTACCCTCGAGACGCAAAAACAAGGGCCGGTGTTCGGCTCAATAAAGCTGGACGCTGAGACCTGTTACTGGTCCGCCGCCGATCGGGACACAATCATCGGCGTCGAGGCCGGCACCGCGCGGATCTACACCTACAATACAAGTGACGGCAACTACACTTTGCTAAAGGATTTCTCCGGGATTGTGCCGCACGGCGAGGCACAATCTCTCAGCAAGTCGTGGGCTGATGACGACCACTTCGCGGTCACCTTGAGAAAGCCGGGTTCGGCGCCGCGCTTTGTAGCGGTGTGGGACAAGGTATTGGATACCACATATCTATTTGACACTGCTGACCCGTTCAGCGGTGTTCCGGGGGTCACTGACGCTCATCTCGACCGATCGGGCGAGGCGCTCATAGTAAGCGGCGAGGTCACCAGAGTATGGCGATACAAGACCCAGCAACAGTTTGAGGCGACTCAGATCGAAGGCCCGGATGGCGCACGCGTCTCGAGTTCAAGCGCAGACGAGAGCGGCCCGTTTGATTTGATTACTTCGATCAACGGCCAGTCGGACCTGCCGTGCAGTGATCTCTCGCGCGACGGCCGCTTGTCGCTGTTCGTCTCGAAGGCGGGCGACTCGCGCTCGGATGTGTACATCGCCGAAGTGAACGCCGCCGAAGCTATATCGACCGTCACCTGGACGAACATGGTCAACTGCGCTGCGATCGCGAATTCTCTGCAAAAGACCGGCGGTTCAAACCAGAACGACGATGCGTACGCCACCTCCACGGAGGCTGCATCGTCAGGCGACACCTATGTCGAATTCATAGTGACGCAGACCGACAAGGAACGGTGGTGCGGATTGAACAACAGCAACGCGATGCACGACTCCTCGGGAGACATCAACTACGCGATCAAGCTGGCCAACAACAAAAGGGCGTTTGTCGTCGAGAACGGCATCATAAAGCGTAAGATCAAGTACAAACCCGGCAATCAGTTCCGTGTGTCGGTTGAGTCGGGCGTTGTCAACTACTACAAGAACGACGCGGTCTTCTACACAAGCACAGCGTCGCCAATCTATCCCCTGCTGGTAAACGCGTCGCTCGTCGACGAGATGGCGGCGGTCGAAGACGTGACGATTCTCGCCAGAAATCGGGGCACCGTCGTTTCCATTAGTCCTGCAAAAACCACTCTTGCCGCAGGTTCAACCGCGCAGTTTAGTGCGATTGTCACCGGCGAACATGACTCGATTGTCTGGTCGAGTGTCGGCGGCTCAATAACAAACACCGGCTTCTATACGGCGCCAAACGTTGCCGGACGCTACACTGTAAGAGCTGCATGCGCATCCCACCCGAGCATCAGCGCTACTGCGATTGTGTCGGTGTTCGGAACCAGCGACACGACGCCGCCAAACATCGGCGGCGTCAACTCTTCAAATATCACCGCAGGCGGAGTCTCAATCGCCTGGAATACCGATGAGCCTGCCGATACGCAGGTCGAGTACGGCACAACAACCAGTTATGGAAACCTATCGACACTCAGTCCGGCATTGAAAACAATCCATAGCGTTTCGCTCGTAGGACTCAGCCCGAGCGTCCGCTACCACTATCGGGTGAGGTCACGAGATGCGGCAGGAAACCTGGCGACCTCGGGTGACTTTAAGTTCACAACGCTGGCCGGTTCCGGTTCAGACACGACACCTCCCGTGATCAGTTCGGTGTCGGCATCCGGCGTTGCTGCCAGCAGCGCTACAATCACCTGGACCACCAATGAAGCAAGCGACACCCGGGCAGAATACGGCACCTCAACCGGATACGGAAGCTCGACCGCGCTCAACGGCTCGATGGTCACCAGTCACAGCGCGTTTGTAACCGGACTTTCGGCCGGCACTACATATCATTACCGCGCCATGTCCCGCGACGCCGCCGGCAACCCGGCAACGTCTGGCGATTTCACCTTTACGACTCTGACCGTTGCACCGCCACCGCCGTCACCTCCGCCGGGCATCATCACCGACCACAACGTTCGTCCAGCACCCGCGCCGCCCGCACTACCGCGCGCCGGGGGCACGTTTGTCGACCCAACTTTTGGGACGACGATAATGCGAGTGACCGACGAAAGCGACGGCACCTCCAATCACAACTACTACTCGTACTGGCCGACATTCAACCTGGACAGCACGCGCTTCTTCATAGTGTGCGACGGCAGCCCGAGGCTTTACCGATTCGATACCGCCAACTTTCAGATCCTGAGCAAGGGTCCGTTGTTCGACCAACAGCTACCCGGCGGCGGGTATATCTCGACCGAAGACGCAACGTGGAGCGCAACCAACGCCAACGTTTTATACGGGTACAACGGCTTGAAGTTATGGGCCTACGACGTTGCGGCCAGAACGTATTCGCTGGTTAAGGATTTCACCGGCGAGGTCCCTGCTGGCTATCTCGGCCAGATGAGCAGGAGCACCGATGACAACGTTTTCGCCTTCAGCAAGAAGGACAGCGGCTATTCCGTAACTGGGTACCTTGTGTGGCAGAGAGATCAAAACAGAATTCTGCGTAGCGTGAGCCTCGGGAACTTTGACGAAGTGCAGATAGACAAGTCGGGGCGCTATCTGGTTGTGAAAGCCGACTTTGGTGGCGGCATTGACTTCCAGATTGTAGACCTGCCCAGCGGGGCGGTACAGAATCTTTCGGATCCAGCGCCGGATTTCTCCCCCGGGCACAGCGATAACGGACGACAGATCGTCGTGGGGCACGACAACTGGAACAATCAGTACACTGTCAGGAGTCTGGCTAGTCCCCACCAGTTCACGAGGGTGATCAGCTTTGGGAACGATTGGTCCCAGGCAAATCACCTATCGATGCTCGCAGACGACGAAAGCTGGTGCGTGATAAGCAACTTCACGGCGGGGAGTGGACCGGTTGGTCCATTCCGCGAGGAGATCTTCCAGGCGTCTACCGATGGCTCTCAGAGTGTGCGGAGACTTGCGCATCACCACTCGGTGTTCAGAGATTATTGGGACACTCCGCGGGCGGACATCAGCAGGGATGGAAGGTTCATCGCGTTTACAAGCAATTGGGGAAGCACGACAAGGCGCGACGTCTTCATCATCAAAGTCCCGCAGGGCGGCGGCGGTCCCGGTCCGGGTGACACAACCCCGCCGGTAGTCTCCGGTGTTGCTGCGTCATCCCTGACTTCTTCGAGCGCGGCTATCGGTTGGAACACCAACGAATCAAGCGACACTCAGGTTGAATTTGGAACGACCTCGACTTACGGGAGCGCCACCTCGCTCGATACCGCGATGACCAGCGTGCACAGCGCTTCGATTACCGGACTCGCGGCAAGCGCCACTTACCACTATCGGGTGCGCTCCCGGGATGCCGCCGGCAACCTGGCGGTCTCGGGAGACTTCAGCTTCGCGACATCAGCCACAGGCGGGGGCGGGGCCTCGGCCCAGAATGTGGTCTGGACCAGCGTGACCAATTGCACGGCCTCGGGAAACTCGCTTCTGAAGACTCTGGGTCGCGATGACGAGTCGGACGCCGGAGCGGTTTCGCAGCAGCAACTCCTTTCCGGGGACGGCTATTTCGAATTCACCGCCGGCGCCACCGGCAAGATCCGGTTCGTCGGGCTGACTCACAGCGTGTCCGGCACGGAGTATCAGGCCATTGACTTCGCAATCAAGCTCACTGAGTTTGGGGTGGCCGAAGTACGCGAGAACAACGCGTATAGGATCGACACGACCTACACAGGCAGCGATGTATTCCGCGTATCAATAGAAAGCGGCGCCGTGAAGTACTACAAGAACGGCTCGGTTTTCTACACGAGCGGTGGCGCTCCCTCGTATCCGCTTCGAGTCGATGCCGCGATGTTGAATCTTGGCGGCACAGTCAACAACGCTGTTCTTAAAGTAGGATTGGGTGGAGCCATCGCTGTCAGCTTGAAGAACGACCAAAGCGCCGACGTTGCTGCGCAAAGATACGACGCCCGCCCCGAAGCCTTGCTGGCGGCTTTTTGGGTTGCGGGACTGACCCTCCCGCGTGCGTCCCTTCGGACCTTCCGTGTGCCGGAATTCCAGGGAACTTGACCGCGCGTCGGACCATCGTGGTGCAGGACCAGCAAAAAAGGGACGACCACAGCGGGCCGTCCCTACAAAGTATCCTGATTGAGGTGCGTGGAGGATTTAGGGATTAAGGTACATAGACATACTCTGGAGAAAGGACACCGTGAGAGTTTCTTATTTGTAGCTTGTCGCCGGGCAGGACCCACCTTCCGAGCTTCTTGCCAATGATGATAGTGCCCAGGTTTTCGCTGTCGTAAATCGTCTTTTGATCTTCGCCATTCAAGAGAATAATTGAGCCTGCATCGAAGTTGATGCCATATAAAAAGATCTTTCTTGCGTTTTTGCGATACGTGCTCGTGATGATTGGTTGAGCGCCCGCTGCATCCTGACTCACGGTGAAAGTCTCACCCTGAACCGTAATAGTTGCGGTTCGAGAAGCGGTTTCGGTGTTGGCTGCCACCGAATACCTGACTATACCGTTGTCGCTGCCCGAACCGCCCGAGGTAATGGCTATCCAGCCCACATTACTCTTGGTGGTCCAGCTACAACCGCTTTTTACTGTTACATTGAGCGTTCCGCTTCCACCGCCCGCGTCATAGGACTGGCTCTTCGGACTGACTGTGTACGCGCAGGTATTTTCCGGCTGCCTGACGGTGCACATCAGATCGTTATAGTCTCGGTCGCCGCCGCCAAGCTGATCCTCAAAACCGACGTTCGACCTTCCGCCGCCAAAACAGGTTACTTCTGCGTGCGGAAGACCATCCGGGTTTGTGGCGCCGGGGCCCATCGTGTAGGTCTTCTGGGTTTCCCGGACATATATTCCGAATACGAGCTCGACTCCGGCCGGAACCACTCCAATCCTTACGATCCTCCCGGCATCACGATTTGTACCAATAAGCTGTGACGGTCCCGGTGACATCAGATATAGCTCGATCGTGAACCCTGCGTCAGCGGCTAGTAACTCGACTTCCAGCTCTCCGCCGTTCGACACGAGCCTCTGGCCTATCCCGGATTGGCATGCGGTGCCTTGAGCTGCCGGACCGCCCCACGCGTGGCCCGGAGGGGCTACGATCCCCAAACCAAAAAATAACAGCGTGGTGAGCACTAGCAGAGGGCGTCGGTTGAGTACCGTGCTGATTGTAGCGATCAATTGCGTTCCATTTGTACTCATGCCAACGGTCCCTCCTACTCTCCGCTAAATTCGGAAACGTGCGTTATTTCCAGAGAAACTCACCCAAAGTCACAGGAAGTCTCGTCATCCCACCACAAGGCTGAAGGCAAATATCGCCTTGCCCAGTGCTACCCCGAATACAATCTTTCGCCTAAGGGAGGTGCTATTAGTTCTTTCAAGCAACTGTTGTCCGGGTTGTGTCGCTAACTTAGACTCGGCTCAGCCCCGCGGCCGGATTCTCGCCGTCGAAGACCGATCGTCTGATGGTTCGAGTCGCAATGAGAGCTATGAAGAATGGCGCAATAAAAGCGGCAATGCTGATTGTTGGGTCTCTCGCGATCATGGTTGCCCCGGCCCAGACCAGGAAACCGGCACGTTCGGGGATTGGTAACATGCCTGCCTCGGACCGCAGGGTTTTACCTGAGGGCCCGCCGCCGACGCTGCCACGCGCGGGAGGGACCTTCGTCGATCCGGTGTTTGGCACTACGATCATGCGAGTCACCGATGAGCGCGACGGTGCGTCCTGCATGAATTTCTATTCATACTGGCCAACCTTTAACCTGGACAGCACGCGGTTTATCATCGCCTGTGACAACAACCCCAGGCTTTACCTGTTCGACGCGGCTAATTTTCAGATCGTGGGCAAGGGGCCTCTATTCGATCAGCCCGTCGCTGGCAGCGGAAATCTGTCGGCGGAAGACGCCATCTGGAGCGGCATCAACGCGAACGTTCTGTTCGGATACACAGGATTGAAGCTCTATTCTTACGACGTCGCAGCCAGATCTTACTCATTGGTCAAAGACTTCAGCGGCGAACTTCCTCCCGGCTTTCTGGGCCAAATGAGCAAGAGTATAGACGACAATGTGTTTGCATTTTCCAGGAAGGACAAGGACTACAAGATCGTTGGGTATCTCGTGTGGCGCAGAGATCAAAACAAGATAATTCGCAACGTATCCCTCGGGACGTTTGACGAGGCAGCAGTCGACAAATCTGGGCGGTACGTTGTGGTGAAAGCGAAGTTTGAAGGGACAATTGATGTCCAGGTTGTGGACTTGCAGACCGGCAGCATCGAGAACCTCACCGATCCAGCACCCGATTTTTCACCCGGGCACAGCGACAACGGCCGCCAGATCGTCGTCGGCCACGATAACTGGAATAACCAGTACACCGTCAGAAAACTGTCAACGCCGCATCAATTCCAAACTGTGATTGGCTTTGGCAGCGACTGGTCACAGGCCAATCACTTGTCGATGCTTGCGGACAACGAAGCATGGTGCGTGATCAGCAACTACACCGTTGGAGATGGACCGGTAGGTCCGTTTCGCAACGAAATATTCGAGGCGTCAACCGATGGAAGGCAGAAGGTGCGAAGACTGGCGCATCATCGCTCGGTGTACAGAGATTACTGGGACACACCCCGAGCCGACATAAGCCGGGACGGAAAATTCATCGCGTTCACCAGCAACTGGGGGAGCAATACCAGGAGAGACGTCTTCATCATCAAGGTTCCTCCAATGACTCCTTGAAACTCTATCCCTTTTGCGATCTTTGCGGATCTTTGCGTCTTGGCGAGAAGAATTCCCCGCGCCAAGACGCAAAGATCCGCAAAGATCGCAAAAGTCAGGGTATCCGCGGGAGCTGACTCACAAGTGCCTTGGAGAACCGCGAGCATTCGCACTATTTCATGGATGAAAGATCAGACTGCTTGACCGACCGAGAATGAATCAGTCCGGGTGGTTGAACTGTATCAGCGGTTCTCAAAGTAAAATTGATCAGGCTGGCTGACGAGGTACGTATTTCACATGTTCGACTACGCCTACAGGCGCGTCTACGAAGGAATCAACTACAGGCTGCGGACGCTCGGAGGTGGCCGATTGGCCTCTCATTGCCGACCCACCTCAATCGGATTGATGCTTAGCTACCGGTGCAACGCGCGTTGCGTTCACTGTGACATCTGGAAGAATCGCGGCAAAGAGAACTCTCCCACGCTGGATCACTGGAAAACGCTGCTCTCCGATCTGCGTCGGTGGCTCGGTCCGGTGCACGTATTCATCAGCGGCGGCGAGGCGATGCTGAAACCATACGCGATCGATGTAGCCGCTCACGGTTCCTCGATAGGCCTGTTCGTCGAGTTCCTGACACACGGATACTGGGACGATCAGTCAAAGATCGAACAACTCGCGATGGCGCGCCCCTGGCGGGTGACGATCTCGCTGGATGGGATCGGAGAGGTTCACAACCAGATCCGCGGCCGCGAGAAGTTCTTCGAAAAGACCAATACCTCAATCGAAACGCTCAAGAGAGTTCGAAAAGAGAACGGTCTCGACTTTGAGATC
This sequence comes from Blastocatellia bacterium, assembly GCA_963737945.1. Lineage (GTDB taxonomy): Bacteria > Acidobacteriota > Blastocatellia > UBA7656 > UBA7656 > Onstottus_A. Next base: position 202,396 of record CAVTUR010000005.1, read on the forward strand.
CGTCTGAAGACGGTAATCATGCGGCAGAACGTGGAAAACGTGTGTGAGATTGCTCGCTATGCAAATCAAGATGGAATGCACGTCTTCTATCAACCCATTGAACAGAACTACAACACGTCGGAAGATGCGACATGGTTCGAACATAGCAACACCTGGCCCGCGGACACCGAACAAGCGGTGGCATCGGTGAAGGAACTCATCCAACTCAAGCGACAGGGGCTCCCGATAGCAAACAGTTACCCGCAGCTCGAGGCGATGATCCCTTACTTCCGAAACCCGGAGGCGTTGCGGATCGCCACCCAAAACCACAGCGCCCATGAAAACAAGGTCCATTGCTCAGCCCTCACCATGCTCCAGATCGAAGCCGACGGAAATGTGACTGTATGCACGGGAATGGAACCCGTCGGCAATATCAAGACCGAGCGCATTGAAGATATCTGGGAGAGCCGGCCGCAATGGTGGGAAGGTGGATGCTGCCTTGAAAGGCGTTGCTCGGTAGCCGAGAAAGCGGTCCTTTCTTTGCCGGTCCTCACCACATCATAGAGACTCAAGTGAACACCGTCGTATCAGTCTTTGGCATCGAGCCCATTCGCATCGGCGGCGCCGAACGCTACGCGCGTGAGCTGTCAGTTCAACTCGCTGAGCGCGGCTGGCTGAGCGTTCTTTGCTTTCTCACGGAGCCGCCCGCGTCTGTGCGGTCTTATTTACAACTGCCCAATGTCCGTATCGAAGTGATCGAGGACTCCTGGCGCGCCCGCTGGCCCGGGGTAACCGGAATGAGGCGGGTGCTTCAGAAGTACCGTCCCGAGATTCTGCATCTTCACTTTGTGGGGTTTATCGGGCCCTATCCCTGGCTCGCACGACTCAGCGCGGTAAAACAAGTCTTCTTCACCGATCACTCCTCACAGCCTGAGGGCTACGTGACCAGCCGCGCTCCGCTTTGGAAGCGATGTCTGGCGCGCCTCATCAACTTACCGATCAAGCGAGTTATCACGGTTAGTGAGTATGGCTACCGCTGTTTGGCCGGCAGAGATTTGATTCCGACAGACCGGATAGAGATGGTCTACAACAGCGCGGATCTCGCGCGTGCATCGAATTCGCAAGAGCGCGCCGCCGAGTTTCGCAGAAAGCATTCAATCCCGGAGGATCGAACACTTGTTACCCAGGTGAGTTGGATCATCCCGGAGAAGGGGATCGCGGATTTGCTGTCCGCAGCGCGATTGGTGATCGCTCAAAACCCTGATATCCATTTTGCGTTCGTGGGTGAAGGCGCCTACCGTGAGCGATACACGCGACAGACGGTCGAGCTCGGTCTTAGAGACCACGTCACGTGGACGGGACAGATCGACGACCCCATGGCTGAAGGCGTCTTCGCGGCCGCAGACGTGGTCTGCCAGGTGTCGCGCTGGGAAGAGGTCTTTGGTTATGTGATCGCCGAGGCGATGTCCTGCAAAAAGCCGCTTGTGGCAACTCGCGTCGGTGGAATACCGGAGCTCGTTCGGGACGGACGAACCGGCTTCGTTGTGGATCGCGGTGATGTGCGAGCCATCGCTGATAGGATACTCGAGCTTGCCGTTGATCGTGATCTGCGAGAGCGTATGGGCCGAGCCGGTTTTGAGGCGACAGAAGAAAAGTTTGATCTCGAGCGAAACGTCGCGCGCGTTTTGGAGTTGTACGGGATCTCCGCGCTCGTTCCTGCTGAAGCGTTCCGCGAAAGTCTCGTGGCGGTTGCGTAGCCACCGTCAGCGTTCCGCGAATCCCGTCACTCCAACCCAAACCACAATCGGCTCAAGCAAGCTGACCTTGAACGATGCACGCACACGTGCGTGGCATTCGAAAGAGTCACTGTTATGATCGCTCAGCCTCAACCGGGCCAGCTGTCAGATCTACATTCTTCAAACCGCGCTTGCCATCCCGCAATTCAACAGGGAAACTCTTCTTCGCCAACGTGCCTCGGAACCAGGCGCTAAAGCGCGGACGCTCGATCGCGACTTACGATCGACAACAATTAAGATCACTCAAGGAGGCTCACAGTCTTGAAGCGAACCCTAACGATTGCATTGTTACTCGTGCTCCCAGGTTGCACTACAACGGAGACGACATCCAAGAACAACAACAAGCCACCCCAGCCAGTTGCTGAGAATCAGCCGCCGAGCCAACCATCCGTCACGGCAAAACCGCTGAGCGACTTACAGGAGGGCGAAGCCAGCGGAACGATTGTCGTTGAAGGGCTGACGATCCCTGTGAAATACGCTTATGCGGGACATACTGAAATGTTCGACGAAGACGCAATAGTGATCCTGGTCTCTGAGATGCCGATAACGCCGCAAGATCTGGCGAAGGGTCTCGAGTCGTCTGCCTTTAGATTTCCCGATATCAACCGGGGGCTTGAGTACGAGGTCGGGAAAGGCTTCTGGGTGCATTACCACCCTGGCGCGTTTCAAACTTCAGGCATCAACACCCTCAAGGATTACTCGGTCGAGAATGGCGTCGTTAGGGGGCGTGACGAGGACACCACCAACTTCGACGGTAAGGACTACAAACGCTCGGTGAGTTTTGTCGCGCGGGTACAGGACAAAAAGAAATGAGAGAACGGGTGCTTTACAGACCAGAGATTTTGGGAGGCACTTTGATAAACTACTCGATCAAGACATCGGCGCCGATGCGGGTGCACCTGATCCGCACAACCCTTTTTGTGATGGTTCTTGGCGTCGTCACCCCGGCGCAGGTGAAAGTGACCGCCGGCGACCTCAAGGATACAAGACGAACCGACGGCTTCTTCAACAAACTCGAAGTTGACTTGAAAATAAGCGGCGAGTCTATCGCGGGCGCAAAGGGAATTCGAGTCCTGGTCACAAAAGCCGTCGATGACACCGGCAAAAATCTGATCGATGAAAAAGAGCCTGAGAATGACTTCAAAGAGATCGACTCGTCCGACAAAGAGACCAAACTCAGCATTGAGATGAAGAACCCCGAGCGAAGAGCCAACGCTGTTCAGGAGATTTCAGGCTCCGTGGAGATCTTCGCTCCCAACAAGGATCCCAAAGCAACGATCACCCTCGTGAACATCCAAAGGGACATCGGAAAACCGATCATAAGCGCCTCGCTACGGGCCGCGGGTATCGAACTTACTGTGTGGAACAAGGAGATCTTTGACGCTCGCAAGAAAGCCGAAGAAGACCGGTTGAAGAAGGAGATCGAGGCGCAGGCGAAAAAGGCCGACAAGTCCGGGAACCCGGCGGATGCCGCCGAACTGCTCGGGCAGGGATTGATGTCGATCTTTGGGAGCTTGTTCAGCGGCTTCGCTTCGATGGATGAAAACGATTTGGCATTCTCGGTCAAGGACCCGCAATCCAAGCTGGTGACGATCGAGTTTGAAGACATGGCCGGCAAGAAACTCGAGCAGGGCGGCAGAACGACCATCGGCGGCGATCCGCGGACGATAATCTATGGGTTCAAAGAAAAGGTACCAGCAACCACGCGAATCAAGCTTTATGTCCTGACGCCCAGGGCTGTGACAAAAACTCCCTTCAAGCTGACCAATGTTTCGTTGCCATAAAGAGACCGGCCATCAGCGAGGTCACAACGCCGGTCAAACGCAGGAACCGGGAGTACCGGCAGAAGAAAACTAGAGGCGCCGTGACCTCACCGTTACCAAATAAGCTTTAACGCTAACTGTATCTCGCGGGCGTCGTTGACCGTCCTCACCGGTCGTGTCGCTGCCAGGTTGGGCTTCCCGCTGGCGTCGGTAAAAACAAAGCTGGCAGACGTAGCACTTTCGCTGTTGGCGGGCAAATCAAAATTTGGGTGGTTCAAGGCGTTGAAGAACTCGACTCTGAACTGGATCCGAAAGCCTTCCGATATGCTCTTGAAACGGATGTCCTTCAGCACGGAGAAATCCACATTCGAAAACCCCGGCCCGCTGAGAGTGTTTCTTGCAAGATTTCCGAAGAACCCGGCAGGCGGAAGCTCAAAGGCGTTCGGATCGTACCACTGGTCGGGCGTCCCAAGGACCGGGTTGTTGCCATATCCAGGTTTGAGGTTCGGCCTGTCGGCCATTGTGGCCGTCGCACCGGTCACTCCACTTCGCGAATTATTGAATGAGATCAGAGGCGTGAACGGGTGTCCCGACGCCAGGGCGATGATCCCACTCAGCGACCATCCATCGATCAACTGTCCAGCCAAGCTCGAGGCGTCATTTCCAGACCTCCACCGCCCAGAAGGCAGCTCCCACAAAAAGCTCATCGTCAGGTTATGTCTGACGTCAAAACTGCCCAGGCCCTTGTCGCGCGCCAGGTCGTCCGAATTCATCCGAATCTTTGGGCCTCCAGATATCTCGGTGAAGGAGATGGCCGGCGGCGCATCGTCCAACGCCTTGGACAAGGTGTAGCTTCCCAATATCGTAAACCCCGTGCCGAATCGCTTGTTCATACTGACCAACAGCCCGTCATACCATGCACGGGAATCGGTCGCGAACAGCGTAAGGCTACCCACGTTCGGATTGCGCTTTGCGGCATTTGCGGCGAAGAACAAACGTCCGTCAGGCAGGGTCTGAGGGATCTTGCTGTTCAACTCCCGCCGCGAGACGAGATGAAGGCCCCGGTTCCCGTTGTAGGAGATCGTCAATAGTGTATTCAGGAATTCCCTTTGAACCGCCAGGTGATACTGCATCACATAAGGCCAATTGAGGTTTTCATACTCGAGCAGAACGGCGGCCAATTGGGGCTTGGTCCCCGTGGCCCCCTGAAGGACGTTGGGAAAGTTGGGGTTGCGAATCTCGACCGGTTGGACAAACGGCGGAGCCAGGACGACCGGATCAATGAGGTCGCCATTGTAAGGCGTATCATAGAAGAGGCCAAACCCGCCGCGGATCGATGTCTTCCCCGTGCCGAGCGGATCCCAGGCGAAGCCTACCCGCGGCGCCCAGTTGGTCAGCGACGGGTTGCTCCGGAATAGCCGCTTGACAGTCTGGAAGGATTCCGGCCCGGTCGCCGCCAGCGGATTCAGGAGGATTGGCAGCTTGTTATTCACCTCGGAAATATTCGTCCAGGGCTCGTACCGCAAACCGAGGTTTAAGGTAAGTCCCGGCCGTACCCGGATGTCATCCTGGGCATAAAAACCAGCGGAGGCGAACCGCAGCCCGCGTGGAAAATCGACCCCGGGCAAGTCTCCCCGAAACAAACTCGGGCGGTTGGTGATGAAGTCCCGCACGTTGCTGAACGTGATGGTCCCGTTAGCATCCACTTCCAGTGTGTCATTCAACTGAACTCGCCGCAGATCAATTCCCAACTTGAGACTTTGGCGGCCTTTCGAATACATCAATCTATCGCTCACCTGAAAGACGTTCTGCACGAGATCGGCTACGGGACGACCGGAGTTACCCATCGCCCCCAAACCCCCGACGCGAATCGTTCCCAAAGAAGAGCCAGGGATGAGGGAGAAGGTCAGCCCGTCAGGGTTCGGATTCACTGGAGACGCGAGCCGCACCCGCCGGTTGAACCCGAACCGCAAGGTGTCAAGAAGGTTCGCCGAAAACGTATGCGTCTCCTCCAGGGTCAGTATGCGGTCTCCGCCTGTGTTGTACCTGGCGAAGCCCGGAAACGGTGTGGTCCCTCCAAATGGCAAAAAGGCATCACTCTGATCAGAGGTAAATCGGCCGTAGAGAGAGTCGCTGTCCGTTACCCGATGGTCAATTCTAGAGGTCACAAAATTCTCTTCGACATTGCGTCTCGCGCTTCCCAACCACAGCGCGGTGCCGTTGCCGAAGTCCTGGCCGTTGGGCAGCGGGAAAAGGTCCACAAAAGGGCTCACCTGTTGATTCACGCCGACAAACTGCAGGGCTCCAGTTGCCGGATTTGGCAAAAAACCCTGGCGCGCGTCAAGACTCGGCACGACATCGCTCGACAACTCGCCTTTTACTTCCCTTAATCCTTCGTAGTTGAAAAAAAAGAACGTCCGGTTTCTCTTGACCGGTCCTCCGAAGCTGGCCCCGAACTGATGCCGCCTGAACTCGGGCACTGGTCCCCTATCGAAAAAGTTCCGCGCGTCCAGGGCGGCGTTCCGGTAAAACCAAAAAGCGCTTCCGTGAAATTCGTTCGTTCCTGACTTACTGACGACATCTATGAGACCGCCGCTCTTACTTCCATATTCGGCGCTGTACGCGCTGGTTACGATGCGAAATTCCCGGATCGCCTCGACCCCCAGGACCAGACCCTGGGAGACGCTCCCCGGAGGCCGCGCCTGGGAATAGACGCTGACGTCGGTCCCGTCGAGCAGGAAGTTCGTAGCGTTTGGCCGCTGTCCGGCGATAGAAATTCTCCCCGTCGAGGAATTGCTGGTGCTGGCGGAAACTACGCTCCGCGTTTTAACGACGCCGGCATGAAGCTCGGCCAGTTGCAACCAGTCGCGTCCGTTCAATGGGAGTTCCGTGACTCGCCGCTCGTCCACGAGACCGCTGACCTCGCTAGTGAGCAGTTCCACTGTGGAGGGGGCAGCCCGGACTACGATATCCTCCGTCAGCCTGCCAATATTCAGCGTAAGGTCAACTACAGGATGTCGCTCTATGGTGACCAGGATGCCGGTCCTGACCGCCTTACGAAAGCCCTCTTTCTCGGCGGTGATTTGATATTCTCCGGGAGGGACCGAGGGAAACTGGTAGCGGCCTTGTCCGTCAGATACCGCCACGCTCGTCATCCCCTTGTCCACGCTACTGAGTGTGATTCTCACACCGGATAAGAGCGCGCCACTCTCGTCCTCAACTACGCCGGAAAGGACGGTGCTCTGTGCCCCCACGGGTACGCACCAGAGACCCGAGATACAAATGACTAGCAGGAGCATGAGTGTTTTCATAGTTCTGACGCTCATAAACGGCTCTCCGTCTAAATCCCGTACAAGTGCAATACAACAGTGTAATGGCGAACACATATATCACCGATTGCGGTTGAATCGAGTGGATATTGTGCCAAAAGAGCCTGGTGTCGAGTAGCCCTCCGGATATTGAACTGTCGCCGGCAGTAAGACAAGGCTCCTTCGTGGCTGAAAAGGGACGTTACCGGCGGCGGATCTCTTCCAGAACGGCATTTAAGTACGACAGATCCGCGAACTCCTTGACCTGTGCTCCGGGCGCGAGAGCGGCCATGTTGATAAGAAAATCCAGGGTGTGTTGGAGGTTTTCGGAGGTCATGCCTCCGTTGGCATCCCAGATGCGCATGCGCAGGTGGGCTTCGCCGACTGTTTTGGCCGTTTCGGGGTCTAGCGCGAGTCGTTTGACGGATTCGTCAAATAATAATTGGGGATGCTCGCCGACCCGGCGATGCGCGCTCAACAGCGCGCGGAGAAAATCCTTAACCAACTCCGGATTCTGTTCTGCCCACTGCCGGCGGACGTGGAGACCATCAATCTGAATATCCGGGAATGCGTGCGCATAGGAGAGAATCTCGTGAAATTGTCCAGGCGCCTTTCGCTGTACCTTAAGCAATTCTTCCCCCGGCATAGCTGAAGCGTCAATTTCACCGGACAGCAGTGCCGCGGCGCGGCCTGCGCTTTCAGGAATCACAACGATTTCCGGAGCGACGCCAGGGCAGTTTTGTTTGAGGTACCAGTCAAACAACATTGGGCTTAACCCCCGCGTCGCAGGCATCGCCAGCCGACGGCTGTTGAGTTCGCGACAAGAGGCGATGTTCTGTTTTGCAGCAATGACCAGCGTCGAGCTGGTGTACTGCGCTATGGTGCGGACCGGCGCGCCTTTGGCAATGGCGATCCACATTGTCTGATTGTTGAGCATGCCGATGTCAGCATCACCGCGCGCCAGGGCATCGGCAATCAACACTCCAGACGCAAGATGGGTCTTCTCGATGATATAGCCCTGCGTTTGCAGCTCGTCGAGCGCCATCAGCAGCGGAACATTCCTAACATCCACGTTGATGAGGTCAAAGTAACGCAGGGTGTTCGATTTGTGCGCTGGCTCGCCGGTATTGCGGGCACAACCGGCAGCGTTGAAGCAAAAGGCGACGAGCAGGATGGCAGTTATGGATCGCATGGAGTTGTTCTCACAGACTTACAGATCGGATTCGTGACGCCGAATGTGCAGAGGCATCAGTTTACCCCGGTCCGTCCATACCGGCTCTGCCCGTTTTAGTTGCAGCGTGTCGGCTGATTGCCACACGCTGCGGGCCGCATCTCCCATCGGCGATGATTCGCGCAGCGCATTGAGCACGACCTCGATTACCTGGCGTTCATCTTCAATCCCTACGCGCGGACTGACCACCAGATACAGTCTCGTCAACCCCTGGGCGTCTTCCTGCTCCAGTAGTTGATAGTCGAGCGGACCGCCGCCGAATCGCGCAGGCAGGACATGCTCGAGAATATTCAACATTTCATTCCCTATCAGGGTTACCCCCTCGCCGACCAGTTTGCTATAGCTGCGGATGTCGTGCAGGTGTGTAGTATAGCCATGTGCTTCGAGCGGGCAGCCGCAAGCTCGCTCCCGGACTGTTGCATAGTCATCGCTCTGATAATTGAGCATGATCTTCGAACTCGTATCGAGGAGCGAGGTGAGATTGAGCGCCGGGACGGTAACGCCGACACCCTCGATTGAATGAGGGTGGGTAATCAACGCGAAAGCGTCTTTTGCCAGATGCACCTCGTCGGGTTCCTCCGGCCGCGTGCAACCAAGCCCGATGGCGCCAGTTTCAATTGTGCCGTAGGCCGGAAGAACGCGAACCCCGACGCTCCTGATTACCTTGAGCTTGGCATCGGTGATCGGTTCGCCGCCGATGCGCATTGTCGCCCCGGACAAGTCAATCCCCTCTTGAGCAGCGGCGGCGCACACCCTGACCGCCCGGCTGACGCCGGTGTAGAGGAGGCAGCGTTGCTCTGTTTGGAGGGTATCGCGCATCCAGCGCGCCACTACTTCGGCCTGGCCCAGCTTGACTACCTTCGGGACAGAGATGCGCACGCCCAGGAGTCGCATCCAGAGAATCATGTACAGCGAGGCCAGACCGTATTTGATCCAGTAATCCGAGTCGCGCCACCCGATGGGCGAAAACCAGCGCTCTGGTTGTTGCCGGAAATAGGCGCGCTGGAGGATAAAGCGCAGGCCACCGCCGGGTAAAACGGGCATCCAGTGGAGCACGGTGGTGTCCAAGGCCTCCCAGGCGTCAAGCATCAGCATCTGGTGGGGCGCACCTGCGGCAATGTAATCCAGATCTTGATTCACGGAGATCGCCAACCCAGTCGAACCCCCGGTCTGCAAGGTGAAGTCTCGTCTCGAGAATTGATTGTCAAAATCTCGCGCCACGGTCGGAATAGTCCGCCCGTGCCGAATGATGGGCTTACGACCCTTAAACTCTTCAAATGTGATGTAAACGCCTGCCTCGCGGAGCACCTGCAGTGTGCCTTCCAGACCCCGGGCTTTTACCATCGCCCGCAGGTCTCCCAGTTCACACCCGGCCAGTTGCAGCAGGATCAGGTAAGGACTGCGCTTGTTGCCGTAGATACTGCGGGCGACCAGGCGCAGAAAACTCTCCTCACGCCCCTCCATCCGCTCGCCGACGACCCGTCTCGCTTCATCCAAAGTGAGGCGGGGGCGTAGAAAACGGCGGAGCGCCAGCGGGAACTGGGCAAAAGACCTCAGATACGCGACCGTGTCGCTCATAGCTGTGGGTCCGCCCAACGCGTCAACCGCCGTTCGACTCCCTGGATGATTGCTGAACAAACAAGCCCAACGCCAACTACTACAAGCAGGATAGCGAACACCTTTTCGGCATCGAACCGGCCGCCGTATGTACGCAACAATGCCCCGAGTCCGAATAAGGTAATAAACATCTCACCCGTAACCATACCCTTGACCGCGTTGCCGACGCCCAGACGCAAACCGGCCATGACTAACGGCAGCGCGCCCGGGAGCAGCACTTTCCAGAACACCTGGCGTTCTTTGGCCCCGAAAGCGCCTGCCATCTCAACATAAGTTGGGTCCACCGTTTGGACGCCTCGCATGGCGGTGAAAACTATGACGAAGAACGCGCTGAGGAAGATAACCGCGACCTGAACGATGCGGCTCAGGCCGAAGATAGCATAGATAACCGGCACCAGCGCAATTTTGGGCGCGGCGAGGAACGCGACGATGTAAGGGTCGAGCACATACTCGACGACGCTATAGCGTCCCATAAGAACTCCCAGCGTGAGTCCCAACACCACTGCCATTCCGTAGCCGACCAGCAAACTGAGGAGACTCGCAACAAGATGCGTCACGATCTGACCGTCGGCAATCATCGCCGCCAGGGCCCGCAGAACCCGCGAGAATGGCGGCAAGAATTGCCACCCCGCCAACCGACCCGCCAGTTCCCAGGCGGCGACGCCGACACACAGCGAAGACAGCGTTGCTTTCGCGGCGCTCATACGCTCGCCAGGAGACGCGGACCATCGCTTTGTCGGAACAGGAGAGCTAGAGGGCTCGCACGGCGCGGGCGCGCCTTGATCCGGTTCGGGTCGCGCAACCGCCTTAAGGCTGTCATCAGTCATGGTCGGCAATCAAGGTCTGCATCGCGCGTAATTGGCGCCAGAGATATTCTTTCAACTCGATAAATTCGAAATTCTCATCAAGCTCAGCCGGGCGCGGGCGCGGCAGCCTCACCTCAATGATTTCCTGGATCCGGCCGGGGCGCGGAGTCATCAGCACGACGCGGCTGCCAAGCCGCGCAGCTTCGTCCATACTATGAGTAACAAAAAGCACTGTTTTGCTCGTGCGGTCCAGCAGCGCCAGCAAATCTTCCTGCAGCAGTCGGCGAGTTTGGGCGTCGAGCGAGCCGAAGGGTTCGTCCATCAGCAGGATGTTCGGGTCTACGGCGAGCGCCCGCGCCAGCCCCACGCGCTGCTGCATACCGCCTGATAGCTGGCGAGGGGAGTGGTGCTCAAATCCCGTCAGCCCTACAGCGCGGATCCATTCGTGCGCCACTCGTTCACGTTCCATTCTGGAAACACCGCGCAATTCCAGGCCGAACCCGACATTCGTCACCACGTCGGCCCAAGGTAACAGCGCGAAGTTTTGGAACACCATCGCGCGGTCAGTCCCGGGTTCTGACACCAGACGGCCGTCAATGTGAACGCCACCCCCGTCGGGAGAAACCAGCCCCATGATGGTTTTGAGGAGCGTCGTTTTGCCGCAACCGCTGGGGCCCAACAGGCAGACGAACTCGTTCGTCTGGACCGTCAAATCAATGCCGTCAAGCGCCACCACACGCGCTCGCTTACCGTGGCCATCGTAGATTTTTCGGACCCCGCGCAGTTCAATCATTCGAAGATCGCTTCGCCTGCCCAGGGCGCGGCTCGGCGCTCAAGCCGCTGGCTGAGCTGCATCAAAATGACCGCCTCGGCAATCACGACAATCACCGTTGCGTACAGATTTGCGGCTTCAAAATAACTTTGAAAATCCAAAATGAGATGCCCGACGCCTACCGGGATGAGCAGCAGTTCGACGGTAACCATGCCCGAAACGGCGCGAATCAACCCGAGACGAAGCCCCGTCAGTATTGCCGGAGAGGCGCCACGCAGGATGATCTTGAACCGCAGCTGGCGCTCGGTCGCGCCGAACGATCGCGCCATCTCGATCAAACCCGGATCGACCATTCGCACACCTCCCAGGGTATTTATGGCCACGGTCGCGAATGCGAACGAGAACACTACTATCACACGCGAGACCAATCCCAGCCCCGTGGCCATGATCACAACGGGGATCACCGCCACCATCGGCGTTACCAACAGAACATTCAGGTAAGGATCAACGAATCTTTCGACGACGCGCCAGCGACCTGCCAGCAAACCAAATAAGACTCCGGCGATCGCCGCGAAAGTAAACCCCAGCGCCATGGCTTGATTGCTGGTCCACAGCGCTTCCCACAACTGCGGTCTCCAGGGCAGCCTCGCAAGAGCGCCGAGCGTTTCGGTAAATGAGGGCATTAACAAGCTGCCAGCGTTGTGCGCAAGCAACTCCCAACCGACCGCCAACACTATGAACGAGCCGAGACGCAGGCTGTATTTCCATTCCCACCCAAGGTGTGAATGGTCGTTTTTTCCCTGGTTTATGCTCATGACATGTGGGATCGGGTGACCGCTCGGCGCCACAAAGGGCTTAGTATCACCCGCATCTATAGAAAGGGCAAGGCATGGGGAGCGCGCCACGGTCAATGAACAAGATCCTCGGTAGCCGTTCGAGCGCACCGTAGAATGTGGTAGTTATCAGCGCTTAAGCGGCCGAATGCGCGTCCCGCGCAAACTATCGGAAATCTCGTCAAGCAAAAAGGGCCATGTTCCGGCCAGTCTCGTCGCGCCAGTCGATCATCCCACCCAACAAGAAAAGGTAATGCGAATCGCAAATGTGTCGCAAAAATGAAATACTCAAACCTGCGCAGTTCCGGAAATCGGGATTGATTTGGAAGAGGCGTTGGAAAAGGCCTAATGGAGCAAGAACGAAGCAACAGAGCCGTTAACAAGTCATGACTGAGTCTTTGGAGTCGGCTTCATCAATCAGCCGGTCGATAGTTTGTTTCAGCCCGTCAAAGTCAGGCTTGACTAGGTAGGCCTGCGCGCCGGCAGCCAGTCCCTTCTGAATATCCGCTTCACGGGCTGCGCCGGAATAAAACACTATGGGTGTGTTTGGGTCAAAAGCGCGGATCTGCTGACATAGCTCGATCCCATTGCTCGCGGTAAACCAATGATCCAGGATGCACAAGGCTATCCCGCCGGACTTAGCGCTTTCCAAAGCATCGGATACGGACGACGCTAAGACCGCTTCATAGCCGTATTCTGCAAGCAGGAAGCACATCATGTCCCGGGTGTCTTCATGGTCATCGACGCAGAGAATTCTCCTTCTTTCTACTGATGTTGCCGTCATGTCGCGCCCGCAATTCCCGGAGAACGTCCCGACACCGATGCCGTCTCCAATCAATTCAGCCTATGGTTGTATCTTGGGGGGAGCAGTTGGGGATCGATACCAGCTACCAATCGGTGTAACACGATCGCCGTGAATACAGCAACTCTGCCGGCGCCTATACGCCGATTGGTAACCGCGGACACAATACGCCGGTTGCGGCTTCAATGATGTTCAATATTGAACAGAATTGATAATTTTCTTTGAAGACTGGACGGGGGGCTACGCAGTGGAAGCCAGGTAAGCGGTCAGCTTGGCCTCCTTGACGATGAGGTGGTGCTCCGAGGTGAGCTCGATCAGACCCAAATTTCGAAATCTCTGCATAAAGAAGCTGACCCTGGGTCGGGTTGTTCCGATCATGCTCGACAATTCGTCTTGTGAAATTTGCAGTTCGATTCGCCTGCCGCGAGAGCCTTTCGTGCCCAATTGTTTGGCCAGATGCAACAAGGTCTTCCCCAGCCGTTGTTCGCTATCGACTGTCACCAGATTAGCGATGACTTCCTGTTGTTCTGCCACGCGCACGGCCAGATACTTGACGAAACCTTCGAGTAGCGATTCGTTAGCCAAGAGCTGTAGAAAATTTGCACACGGAACTTTTCTAAGGACACTGTCCTCCATTGTGATCGCGGTTTCCAGCCTGCCCGGCAGCCCCGTCAGACACAACTCGCCGAAGACATCTCCCGACCCGTGGATTGCAAGCAAACACTCGTTGCCTTCAGAAGAGACCATCAGCAGCTTTACCTGCCCGCTCTCGATGAAGTAGACCATCTCGTCCTGCTCTCCGATCGTATAGACGTTTGCGTGCTTCGCGATCTGGATCGCACGCGAGTTCTTGACCTCGCGTGCTAAGGACTCGCGCATCTTGTTTCTGAATATGTCGGTTTCCGGATAGTCGCGGATCATACTTCGACCCTTACGCCTCGGGCGTAAACAAAACAAAATGGCAGTCAATCACCTGCGGGCAAATGAGGTGACTATCAATTTTACTTCGGGGACACTAATCTACACAGTCACAATCACGGTTTTCAAGCCCCGAGTGTCGTTCCGGGCAGGAGCGGCGATTGAGCGATCACAATCCGTTGCTTTCGCCCTTCGAGCGAATCGTGGGAACCCCATCGCCCGCAGTATCTCAAGTCTGCATATCTTACCTCTTTGGGCCTGGTGTCTATGTCTTGGTTCATCTCGCAATCAATGGGCTGTTTCATGGGAAAAGGCTGGCGAGTTGAAACCCGCCAGCCTCTCTGGGACACTTCAGTCACTCGGCCAAATCTAAGCAGCGATTCGCGGTTGTTCGCTCGCCTTCATCGCGTGAACCGCCTCCATAGCTGCCGCAGCTCTCGCAGAATCGGAGTCGTCTCTATAGAAGGCCAGCTTTTCCGTCTCCTCGTTGATGTCTACCACTACCACGTCGCCCATCCGTACTTGCCCTGTCGCGGATAGGTTGGCGAGCGGGTTAACCAGAAACCGCTCGATCGCACGCTTCAGGTGACGCGCGCCGTAGCGATACTCGATGCCTTCGCTCAGTAGAAACTCTCTGGCGCCGTCGGTAAGTGAAATCGTGAACTTCTCTCCGGCACCTTCGTTGACCCGGTGTTGTACCCCGTCAAGCTCGAGATCGAGTATCCGGCAGAGTTCTTGATGCTTAAGGCTGCGGAAGACCACGATCTTGTCGATTCTGTTCATGAACTCTGGAGAGAATTTTCTCTTTGCCGCTTCCGAAGCCGTGCGATAAATCTTCTGATCCAGATCGTCGAGCGCCAACTGTGTGCCCCTTGCCGGAGCGAAGCCTATCGAGCCGGTGATCAACTCGCTCATCTCCTTTGCGCCGAGGTTCGACGTCATGAAGATCATCGTCTGTGAGAAGTCGACTCGCCGGTTGTCACCCAGCGTCAGCGTTCCCTTGTCGAGCACTCCCAGCAGCAACTGCCACAACGAGTCCGAGGCCTTTTCAATTTCGTCGAACAGCACCAGCGTGAATGGATCACGCTCGGTGCGATACTTTTCGAGATTCTCTCTGAGTCAGCAACGGTGTGGTCTCGCGATGACCCAGATAGCCCGGTGGCGAGCCGATCAGCTTGGCGATCTCGTGCGAGTGCTGAAACTCCGCGCAGTCGATTTTGATCACCGCATTCCGGTCGCCGAAAAGAATCTCGGCCGCAGCCTCAACAAGGTGTGTCTTTCCAGATCCCGTTGGGCCAAGAAACAGCATCGACCCGAGAGGACGAGTCTGATTGGTCATCCCCGCTTGAAAGACCTGATACAGCGACGTAATAGCTCGAACAGCTCGATCCTGGCCAACAACGCGAGCGCGAAGCCCCGCGTCGAACTGCTCTGCTACGGCGCTCTTAGTGGTAGGGTCGAGGGCGATCAGCTTTCTCTTTTGACCGTTGCTAACCATGTTCATTCTCTCTTTCCGCGCCAGTTCCCGACTCTCGTGTCTTTCCTCATCTCTCCAGGTTGACTTGGTTACTTGCCAACTCTTTTTCTTCAATCCTTCAACCATCGCCGCGTCGTCCCTACTTGGGGTGCGGCTGCCGACCTTTTCAGCAACTTTGATGCCTTTCTATCATTGGCAGTTGCAGCGTGACGCGAAAGCACTCGCGTGACCGGGCACCGAGGTCGAGCAGCGTTGCAAATGTCCCCGCCGGTTGCCCATTTGCAGAATGGTTGCGCGAGTGCGCTGTTCGGTACCTGTTTAGGGTTTACACAAACTGCCACTGGTGCAAAGACAAATCCTGTCACTGGCTTCGTTCCCAACGTGTTGTCGTTCGCTTGAGCTGCACGCTTCGGTGTACCCAGTGCGCAATCAAATACCAAATCCCGCGTTTTCCACGGTACCCATCTCAAAGATGCCGGCACACGCGTCGATTATTCCGCGAGCTCCTATTACGATCTGATACCAACGATCTGTTTGTGATACACAATCAGACCCGACTCGCACGGAAAAAGTTCCCAACCGAAAGGATGTGGCGTAGACTGTCCAGTCTGCGCAGGCAGTTATGGTTGTGGCGGCGCGCAAACTGGACAGTCTACGCAGGTTCCGATTCTCCGGGACGGTTCTGGTCAGGGCGGAGCGCAGACTGGACAGTCTACGCAGGTTTCGATTCTCCGCAGGACGGTTCTGGTCAGGACGGCGCGCAGACTGGACAGTCTACGCTACATTTTTGGAGGAGTATCCAATGAAACTCGAAGGCAAAGTGGCGATTGTGACAGGCGGCGGCGGCGGGATAGGCCGCGTCACCGCGATGCGATTCACCCGCGAGGGCGCCGCGGTAGTGCTTGCGGGACCAACCGAAGAAAAGATCAAAGCCGTAGAAAAGGAGATCGCCGATAGCGGCGGGCGTGCTCTTGCGGTGCTTACCGATGTGTCTGATGAAGCCAATGTCGAGCACCTGGTTGCCGCCACTCTCCGCGAGTTCAACCGGATCGATATTCTGGTAAACAATGCAGGGATTGCGGGACCAACCGCGCTCGTTCCCAACGTCAGCCGCGAAGACTGGGACCATACATTTGCGGTCAATCTGACGGGAGCATTCCTTTGCGCAAAACACGTTTTCCCACATCTGATAGAGCAGCGAAGCGGATGCATCATCAACATAACGTCCATCGCCGGGCTCCAGGCGTACGCATACAGGAGCCCCTATTGCGCGTCAAAGTGGGGGATGATCGGGCTAACTCAGACGTTTGCAGAGGAGGGCGGGCGCTACGGTATAACTGCAAATGCGATCGCGCCTGGGCCGGTCCGTGGACCACGTATCGAGCGGGTGATTCGCAATCGCGCGGACGAGATGAAGCTTCCGTATGAAGAAGTCGTGCGTCAATACGTCGAGCCGACTGCACTAAAGCGGATGGTTGAAGAGGAAGACATTGCGGCGATGGCAGTCTTCCTGGCGTCAGCCGAGGGTGCGAACATCACCGGCGAGACTCTGAATATTTCGGCCGGGTATCGCCTATCTTGAAGAGGAGTCAGCTCTGAGATTGGCCAGGATTTCATTTCGGCCTACGGAGAGCGCTGGTCCTGCTCAGGAATCGACCAAAGGTCTTACATACGAAGGTCTTCAAATCATTCTGCGATTCCGGACACCCGATAGGTTTGAGAAAGGCCTGCGCGCGTGTTGCCGACTTTCCCCGAGCTAGCCCTCCTGCCGGTGGGTTTCTTAGTGATGGTTCAGACCTCGGGGTGAAATCAATTTGAGCTGTAGGGCGCGCCTTGAAATCAAGGTGTTCGGCGGCTGATTTGTTTCTGCGGCTCCCGTGGCCGCCCTGCCTCACTTCGCTGCTGCAATAGTTGCTGGATGATCTCGGCATCGCGCACCCGCGCGGTTCCCCGCTCAACCGGCTTGTCGAAGGCTGCCGGATTGAGGTAGGTACCCCTCTCTGATTCGGGTTTATCCTCCTCTGCTTTGAACGGATGCGTTTGCATCACTGCGTCCGATCGGACCCCAGTCACCTGCCAGGAAACTTCCACCCTGGGGGCGTTTGTCTTGATCGTGAACCGATTGCGTGTGACCTTGCGCGCCACGATTGCCTGAGCGAACGTGCCGATGACTGTGAGTTGGTAGCGAAGGTCGCGGTTCAAAGCCTCGAGGAAGCGCGCGACGCCGGGAAAGACAGACGAGCCGAAATCCAACTGCACGGTGAAGATCCCGGAGGTCACCTGTACGTTCGAGGCTATGACGGTGCCCCCCTGCTGAACCCCAGTGCCTACGGTAACAGTGTCGAATAGCTTGACCTGAAAATCGAAAGTGCCGTTTGAGGGATTGCCGCCGTCAGTCAGCTTGCCCTGGTAAGTGAATGGCGTTCCCTGCGCCAGCGCCACGTGGGTGGTGATCAACCAGATCAGCGCCACAAGCGATAACCGGAAAATGGAGTTATTTATCGAAGCTCTTGACATTGCGCGTTCTCCCGGGCGGTTTGAGCATGGACGCGAATCAGATTGGCGCCGCCCGCGCGGGACCAGCAATCGACCGATGCGCGTCGATCAAGGCACCAATCCGACAGACCCCGCTGATGGAGAACGCGAGTGTCCTTCGGTTTAGATATCGGCTCAATGCCGCCTCCATCTACTAAGTGCGGGATTCTCGCCCGGAAGTGCTAATGTTGACCCCAGGGACAACGGCTACTCGAGACAGGACAGAACTAGATAGTACAAAAGAGATGTGCTGTAACATTTTCGCCGGATGGAAAAAGGCTGGTCACCTCCGCGCAGGACTTCACGATCCGATTGTGGGACTTGAAGAGCGGGCAAGAGTTGATCACCCTGCGGGATCATAGCGCACCGGTTTGGTCCGTGCGGTTTTCCCCCGATGGGAACACGCCGATGTCCGGCGGCAATGACGGACTCCTGGTGGTGCGGAGAGCGGCTACCGGCGAAGAAGTGTTGGCCCGCAGCGAGCAACGAGACTCGAGTGTGACGCTAAAGGGCTCTCAAAGATGTAGCGTAGACTGTCCAGTCTGCGCACAGTCTGCGCACAGGCTTCGGGGGAACGCGCAGACTGGACAGTCTACGCTACGTCTACACTACATTCTCCGGGGTTGGTTCTGTCCAGGGGGTGATTGCCCCTGGTTTTGCTTTGACCTCGCGAATCACTTCCCCTGTCGCGATAGCTTGAGCGCCGCGTTCCACCGCCGTCGGATGAATCCTTTGCGGTTGGCCATCCACGTCTTCAACGCAAGACGGACTCGAAGATGCATTTGATGGGTGACCCGGTAGGTTTTGGTCGCCTTGATGGCGGCATAGACCCTTGCCTTGAAAGCGATGAACCTTGCGTAGATCCAGGCGAACCATGAGATGCGCAGAAGCTTCGGACGAGTCAGCGTAAAGAGGCGGGCGACGAGGGCGGTGCCCGCGATTTTGGCGGCAAAAACAGTCAGCAAGCCAGCTACTGCATGTCCGTGAGCAACGAAGTAGAGTGCGATCAACTTCACCGGTATTAGGAGCGATGACGGGACCGCGAAAAAGGCGAGCGCCGCGTATGGAGGAAGTCTTAAGATTAAGCCCTCGATCTGGCGAAATATCGGAAGCCGTCCGATCGCCGCGGCAAGCCGTGCCAGATCGTCCCACAGCCAGTCTTCCAGCAGTATGATGACCGCCGCCAGAAGGACAAAGGGCGCGGCGACTAATCTCTTTAGGCGTTTGGTCCGGGAAGCCCGTTGCTTGACTGGTGCGCTCATCGTAGCCTTCAAGACTAGCCCACCCGCGAGATCGAATAAAGCCCGCCCGGTAGACCTTTCGACGGACGAGCGTGAGATACATCCGGATGGTGCGCTTCGCAAGGGTGACGCGTTCTCCTCAATGCGATTTGCACACAGCAGCCTCGGGATGATCGGCGCAAATGAGTGTTTTCAATTCGGCAAATTCCTGGCGTTCTTTTCTTCCACGCGTTTCGATCTCCTGGCGCAGCGCTTTTATTTGCGCTTGCTGCCGGTCGATCTGTCGTCGCTGTTGTTTGATTTGCAATTGCTGCTGCTTGAACGTGTTTATGAAGACGGCGGATAGTTGATTATGCTTAACCCCTTCGATCTCGCCCTTGTCATTGCGAAATGTTAACAGCGGTTCAACCCGCTCGACATCCTCTGCGGCGAGACCTATATCCTTCGCCCCGTCCTGTTCCCAAATGAAGCTGATGGGTCGCAAGCGACTGACGATTTCCAACCCGGCCGTGAATTGCTGCACCCCCGTCTTGTAGCGCAGGCTCGATGAGCAGTTTGCGATTTGATTGGACGCATTGCGGCACAATGAAGAGCCGCCTGCGGTGCCTAATCCACTAATCACTACGACATCGGAAGCAGTGCCGAGCACCACAGTATTTGACGTGGAAGCAGAGGCATTCGCGCCGATGGCGGTGGAGTGATTCACTCCGGAGCCGATTATTGCACCTGCGCCCAGCAGGGTGTTGAAGACCCCACTCGCGCCGGATGGACCGAAGTCGGCTCCGCGCCCTATGAATGTGTTGTCCGAGCCGGTCGCATTGTGCACGCCGGTCTGGTCTCCGAAAAAGGAATTCTCATTACCTGAGGTAGTGTTCGACCCTGCCAATTCTCCGAAAAAGGAGTTGCAACAACCCGTCGTGTTCTTGAGACCTGCCTTCCATCCGAAGAACGAGTCACCTCCGCCGGCCGTGTTGGCATTGCCAGCCATTGTTCCGACGAAAGAGTTGAGGCTGCCCGTCGTGTTACTGGTGCCCGCGTCGATTCCCGCAAACAGGTTGCCGGTGCCTGGTGAAGCCAGCAGACGGTTGTTTGCAAGGTTGAACTGAGTCTGGGCGTTCACGATGTTTATCGACAGCGCACCGCCTACCATAAGGTCGCCCCCCATTGTCCCGTTGCCGCTTATGTTGAAGTTGGTTGCGGCTTGCTGGCTGGCGCTGTTCTGTATGTAGTTCGCGCTGCCCGCGGCCGGGGGCCTGGCGTCCGAGAGGCGGGCATCTGTGGTTATGACGTACTGGCTGGCCGCCACACCTCCCAGCTGCGCCGAATTCCCCGCGTTGGTAGCGGTGTCCGCCAGGGCGGCACTCGCGCTTCGCACGGCGTAGGGCGTGGATGTCAAAGGCTGGCGAGGGCTAAGCACCGTGAATGCGTTAGGGCTGCCCGCAGGCCGTATTCCGATCTCAAGAAAGCGTGGCGAGCCGTCAAACACGTTTGGGCCGAAATCAAGCTGCACTGAGACTGCTCCATTCGTAATCTGCATCGCAAGATTGGTAATGGTTGTACCAATCTGATTGCCGGTGACGAAATCCGTCGAGTCGAACAGCTTGAATTGTGTGTCGTAGCTGCCGCTTACCGGATTGCCGTTGTCCACTAGCTTTCCTTGATAAGTGAATGCCGCTGTTTGCGCCGATGCGTTGGCGATGAGAATCAAACCCAGCGTCGCGCTCGCTAGCAAGCGATTGCAGACAGGATGGCGAAAGCACGTGTGTCCGGACATGGCGCTCCCTCCTAAAGGTGATCTTCTGAGAGTCCGCGGACCCTGCGTGTTGATGTGTCAAGATGTCACTTCTTCCGTGGCAGGGTCAAGCATTTTGAGAAGATTGGGGATCACTCGGCCCAGTTGACACTCAACCGGTACAACTGGACCGCAGCAGCGGCCTGCGATGCCTGCATTCCACGTAGGAGCAGGCACCAGTCGGTGAGGCTCACCCGACAAGGGCTAACGGACCACTCTTCCCTGATCCCGGGTAGGGAGCAGGAACAACCTGTTGTTTGGAGAGAATCTGGCCGGTGACAAGAGATGTCCTGTTGTGCCGGGTTGCTAGAGCCGCAGCATGCAGGAGGTCGTCGATGGATTTCCCGTCCGATGCTGATTCGGCTACGCCAAAACTGAGTCCCACCTGCGCATATGACTCCGATCTTACTTCAAGATGGAAGGAGCTCACGTAACCTTGAGCCTGTTCGCCTAGATGGACCGCTTCTTCGCGGCCGGAGTTGCTGAGCAGGCAAATGAATTCATCGCCGGCGATGCGGCTCAACATACCCGCTTCTCCAACAGCGCTCCGAAGGCGGGCGGCGACTTCCACCAGCATGCGATCACCAGCCTGGTAACCGTAGGACTCGTTTACGACGCGTAGTCCCATGACGTTGAAGCAAAGGACCGTCAACGATGAACCCTGCTCAGCCGCGTTAGCCAGTTCCTGGTCAAGCCGCGTATACAAGGCTCGGCCGTTTGGCAGACCTGTAAGCGCATCTGTCTGAGCGATCGCTTTTGTTTGTTCATGAAGCATCGCGTGCTGAAGCGCAGTTGACGCGAGCCGTGAGACCGATTCGAGCAGGTGCACGTGCCCGCTGCTGTAGGACTCCAACTCATTGGTATAGAGCGCGAGAGCTCCTATCGTTCTGCCTTCCTCGGTCAGGGGGAACACCGCAGCGGTTCGATACCCGGTCTCGTTATCGCCAAGAAACTCGTTGAGGTCGAGCATCGGATCGGTGTTGATCATCGGCCGTCCGTTGATGACAACCCATCCCGCAATGCCGAGTCCGGCTGCAAGGCGGCGTCCGCGGATTCGCTCCGCGTTTCGTCCGAACGTGTATGCCGCAAGCGACGAATCATCCGGTTGACGAAGATACACCGCGCAAGTCGTGAACGGAATCATTCGCTCGATGCGATTGACAGTCAGCGAAACGACGTCTTGCACATCGAGACTGGAGCTGAATGTCTGAGCCATCTCATAGAGCGCGGCGACCTCCGAGTGAGCGGCGTGAATCTGCTTGACGTAATCCGGCGGCTCGACCGCGGTCTGAGCCAGTCCGGCGGCCGGAACCGCGCTCAGCGCGCTCTCGGATAGACCGGCCTGGCTAGTAGGCGTCAGCATAGGTTGTTGGCTCGCTTTGTGCGAGACGATCTCGTTTTCATATGTCACCAGGTTCGCCAGAAAGGCCTCGACGACCTTGGGATCGAATTGCGTCGAGCCATTGCTGCTCAAGAACTGGCAGGCCTCGTCGCGGGTCATGCCTTTGCGATACTGCCGGTCTTCGCGCACCGCGTCGAAGCAGTCGACGACCGTGAGGATTCGGGCGGTAAGCGGAATATGCTCTCCCTTGAGGCCGTCGGGATAGCCGCGTCCGTCCCATCGCTCGTGATGGTGCCGAACGATCGGGACGACGGGATACGGAAAGTTGACGCGCTCCAGAATCTGCGCGCCGACGACGGTGTGAATCTTCATCTTCTCGAACTCGGCGGCGGTGAGCTTGCCCGGTTTATTCAGGATGTAATCGGGCACTGCAATTTTTCCGACGTCGTGCAGAAGAGCGCCAGCTTTGAGCGCCTCGACCTCAAGTTCGCTCAGACCAAAGTGACGCGCAAGCCCCGTAGCATACACCTGGACTCGATAGACGTGATCGTGAGTTATCTCATCCTTGGCATCAATCGCGGTGGCCAGCGCTTCGACGGTTGCCAGATGAAGACGACTGATCCGCTCAGTAGCCCGGGTACGCTCGTCGGATTGTTTGAAGTAGTAGTGGCAGGTCGCAAAAATGACTGCGACGAGCGGGCCCGCAGCCAGCAGAGAACTGAGTCCGTATTGAATTACCGCTAAATAGATCAGCCCCGCGGCCGAAGCACTTGCGGCATATGTCAGGCCCGTCCAGGAGTAACTGGCCCGCCACAGAGGGTAGAGATCGGTCCGTTTTTTGATGGCGTGGTGCGCCGCCGCGAGTAGCGAATTCAGCGCGAAGTGGACCGCGGAAAACAAAAGCAGTGCCGCAAGCAACGTGGGTGTGCTTAGCATACCCGATCGGCTTAGCCAGGCGAGCGTCAACTGGAACAGACTCGCCGATGTCAACGCAGCCAGCGACATCAAAGCCGGCCCGCCCAGACGGCTTGTCCAGCGCCGCGAAGTGCGGCACGAGCCGGCAAACGCGTCGGTGGCGGCTACGAGAGTTGCCGCGGGCGCTCCCCAGAAAAGCGCGGTCAGAAAGACAAAAATATCGCCCGGCGTGATCGAGGTCTTCGTACCCGGGATCGTTATAGGCCGAAGCGCCGCGACGAAGACTACGGCCATCAGAGCGACAACGCCGAGTTGCCCGTTCGTATCGAGGCGCAGCACGCCGAATACTGCGTAACCAAACGCCAGCGCGCCCGCCGACGTTGTGGTCCACCAGTAGGCGCGCGCGCGCCGATTGTAATCGGACATGTCTATGAACCGCATCTAGTCTCTCGCGACGTCTGAGCAGGGTCACCGGCAGTGCCTGGATCTTGAAGTCTCAAGGCTCGCCCACATTAAGCGACTCACTAAGAGTTATGCCCTCGCTGAGCGTGATTCCCTCGCTAAGTGTTATGCCTTCGGCGGTGGCGATCCCTTCACTCAGAGTTATCCCCTCGCTCAAGGTTATTCCATCGCCGAGCACTACACCTTCGCTCAACGTTATTCCTTCGCTGAGCGTGATTCCCTGACCTGTCGAAATCCCTTCGCTCAGCGCCACGCCGTTTATGAACACCGACGATGAGCCGCTAATGACATCGGCAGACACCACGCCAGATGTCATCAGCCGAGTGTTGGCTACAGGGTCGTCGTTGATTGTCACTCGATCACGCACCCAGACGAGAGCCGGATTGTAAATTGCCTGATAGCGTCTGAAGAGTTCAGATCCGGCCAGGATGTGCGAGCCTCCCGCGAAAACATAGCCGCCCCACGAGAACGTCTGACCGGCAATGGTCGAGTATTGGTTCGGCATTGATGCGCCGGCACGGAAGAGATTATCTCCAACTCGTATCGTCCCCCGTGAGATCGCCGTAGAAATATCCGTACGCAGCACGCCCGCCAATTGAACCGCGCCATCGATGTTCAAGAGACCCGCGCCTTGCTGGATGATGTTGCCCGACGCCGTTTGTCCGGCGGTGTATTGCAGAATTGCCTTTATGAGCGGCGGGGTGAGACTCGGATTTTTCTGCAGCAACAACGCGACAGCGCCGGCGACAACCGGGGCCGCGATTGAAGTGCCGCTCAACTGCATGAATGCGCTGGCTCCGGAGCCGCTGTTGTGTAGCTGCGGATATTCGTTTGCGAGCCATGAGCCCCTCGATTCAGCCGCGACAATCCGGTTTCCGGGCGCGATCAGGTCGGGCTTGAGCAGGTTGTCATAGTGCTTTTCGTTGGACGAATCAACCCAATTGCCGCGTGTCGGGCCTCGCGAGCTGAAGTAGGTAACGTTTTCATCCCCGCGTGCGTCGGTTTGGCGAGTGTTTGCCGCCCCGACGGTTATGACTGTCGGGTCATCTCCGGGCGCAGTGATGCTTCCGTATTGCTCGAGGCCGTCAATCGTCTGTCCGCAGTTGCCCGCGGCGGCGACAACGGTGATGCCTGAAGCGACAGCCCGGCGTACCGCGCGGCACAACGGATCGGTGAGATACGATTCAGTCGAAGCCGCGCCGAGACTCAGGTTCATCACCTTTATGTTCCGCAGCGTGCGGTTTGCGATCACCCAATCGATTCCGGCAATCACATCGCTTGTCTGACCGAGGCCGCGGCTGTTAAGCACGCGAACATCGATCAGATTTGCGTTGGGAGCAATGCCGTTGAATCCGCGTGAGGAGCCGCTGGCGTTCGAACGGCCGGCTGCGGTGCCCGCTACGTGCGAGCCGTGACCGTATCCGTCACCGTTTCCGAGGCCCAGCAGGTCGGTGAGCGAATGAACGACACCAAGCCGAACTAAATACTGGGCCAAGTTCAGATTTGTCGAGGCAATGTCGGTCTTTGCTGTGACTCGAGAGAGACCGAGTAGATTGCCCAGGTTGCCGAACTCGCTATGACCGGCCATTATCCCCGAGTCAAGTATCGCAATGCCGACCCCGCTGCCGTCGAGACCTCCGTTCGATCGCACGCGATCGGCACCGGTCGCCGCTTCAAGATGACTGGCGCTTTGCTGCGAGAGGTGGTCCGCCGACATGCGCTCTACATCGGACCGGTCGGCTATCGTGAGCACTTTGTTTATCGGCAAGTCCGCCAGAAGCCCGTCGATGGAATCAAACTGACGCACTACGGATCCCCCCCGCGATCTGATGGCTGATGTCAGCGCTGACGTGGGCGGACCGTAACTCTGAATCAGCGTGCGAACGGTTTGTCGTGAGGCATCCAGCCAAACGCAAGAGGCGGGGTAGCCGATTATTGCCTGCTGCAAAGCCACCGACAGCTTGCTCATGCCGGAGCCTCCGCCGGATCCAGAGCCACCGCCGGAAACGGCCCGTGTTCGACCCAATGGCAACAACGCGAACACAAGCGTGAACGCAAGCGCCAATGTGAGCGCCCGGCGCAAACTGTTGTGGCTTGATTGAGTAATGCCGATGCGCTTAGTCATAGTTTCGCAACAAGCAAGAATGCTGAGTCAGGCCAAAAGGCAAACCGCTAGCTCCCTCTTGCCCCGAATATTTGCAACCTGGATGCCACATATGAAAAACCCGCGGCCGCTGTCAAAAAGCGTCGTGTGTTTTCGAGCACTTCCAATCAGAAAAACCTGGTTGCGCACTACCTATAGCAGGTAAGAAGTTGAATCACAGTGAACGAATGGGCGCGGTCAGAATGACCGGCAAAGTGGAAGGAGGCTGGTTCACAATCTACAGTCAGCGGAGAGTCCGCGGCCGAGAGTAGGCCGCCTCGCCAAACACTATAGATCCGTGACCCGTATAGTTGACAATCTTCTGCCCTCTGCTGGTTGATAAACCAACCGCGGCTCGACAAGGTTCAAGAACCTGCCGCCGTCGCTTTTCATCTAGCGGCACTCGACCCGCTTACTCTATATCCGAGGGCTGGTTGAACAACACAGTCAGCTTGATGCTGCCGTGCCCGAATTGCGGGAAGCCCAAAGCCAGGCGATTTCCGGGATTCAGATTCGAAGCGGTGTCATCGGGGGGAAAATCACCAGGGAATTTAGGAACTCGAACAACTGGTTCTGTTTTTCGCCAGGCAAGCGCGCAAATGTGTCGCGCGCGATCTGCGCCTCGCCGCCGTGCCGCAAAATCACTTCGCGGAGGTTGATGCTGCGCCCGTCGTGTCCGTAGGGTGAGGTCGAGCCGACTCCCCAAAGCGGCGTCGTCAGGAATTGCGTCCGAATCGTGCCGTCGTAGTTGCGCTCGTAAAAGTTCGCGCCCAAATCGTGACGTTTGAAATCGGTGAATATGTTCTCGACGAGAAACGAGTTCAATTTTGGCCGCTTCAACAATGGAAATCCGCTCTGGTCGTCAAGTGTTGTGAACAGGGGAGTGGCTGTAGCAAAAAGATTGTTTAAGATGCCGTTTGTAGGGTCAAAACCTGTCTCGACATCGGCTACGCGGCGGTCGCGGTTTATAGACAAATCGGAGATGTGACACTCAGCGCAGCCGATGTTGTAGAAAACCTTTCTGCCGTGCCGCGTTGAGTTCGTTTGTTCGTACAGCGCCGGTTTGAAGTAGTTGAGCAGATAAAACTCCAGGTGGTCCACGATGCTGGTTGGGGCTTCGTTGACGATGCCATCGCCATCCGGATCGGCCGTCGGGTCGGTCGTCGGGGGCGCTTCAATCGCATCGGTCGCCCCGTTCAGCACCATTCCCGCGGGAGTTACGATGCGTGCGCCCGCGCTAGCCGCGGCTAGATCGGGGTCAACAGCTTGAACTCCCATCTCGTTTTGTAACGCGCCGGTGACGAACTCGCGAATCGAGATCGTTCCACCGTGCGCGAAGAAGGGACGCACACCGCAGATCCGGATCGACACCTTCTACACGCGAAGTATCGACGGACCCATCCGGGTTGGCGCTGATGACCCCGTATCGAATGCCCTTGCTGAGAAGCGGTTTCGTAACGGCACGTTGTTGCGGAGTGAGCCTCATTGATTGCTGCAACGCGAATTGCGCGAAGATCCTGAGTGATTTCGTCGGCTAACATTTCTTTGAGGCCCAGACCAAATAGATGCGGCGCATCGCGGCTATCGGGTCGTGTGGCGACGTCGCCGCCGGCTCCCGCTGCTCCCCGCGGTCTACCGTGACAGGCGGTGCAACTATCGGCGAGCCCGGCGCCGATGGCAAGATTCGTGTTGACGTCTCCCAGCCATCGCCTTGAAGGGGCCCTTGCCCCTCAATGCGGGTAAACTTTCGTTGAAATAATTGGCGGCCTCGGCGAATCGAGCGAAAGGGATCGCGCGAGATGATGAAGGCAGACGAATCCGGTGTCAGCAGGTCGCCGCGGCCCGCGCCGATTTGTTGGGTGTAGGATTTGTATATGCCCTCGTCTGCCAGGTTGGGCGCTTTGGTCTTGTCGATCAATTGTGCGAATGTTGAGACTACGCACAAAATCAGCACGATCCCCCATCGTAGTGTTGCCGAAAAACTTGATTTATGACTTCTTCTCATGGTTCTACTCCCTGTTGATAGCGGACGTTCCTTTGAACTCCACGATTCCCGTCAATGTTGGGCCTTTTGGACAGGCAATGCCTGCCGGCACGCATTTCGATTGCTGCCAACAATAGCCACTGTTAGAATTCAGCCACCGTTTTTTTATAGCTGGCGCGGAAGCAACCTAAACGAACAGGCGCTGAAAAGTCCTGAAAAACCGGTTAGGAAGTTCTAAGAAAGTTCTAAGGGCAGTCTTCATGCTCTTTGCTCATCAACCGTATTCAATGTTGAGTCGCTAGTTGATTGCCCGCGGTCGGCGAGAACGAGAGCGGGGGACGCACTCCAGAAAAGTGATAGAATGTCTATATGCCGTTGATGCATGAAAATCTGGAATTCTCACACTCGCGTCGCCTTGGCCCAGAGCAAGGAATTTTGGGAAAAAGAAGACTACCGGCAATGGACTGAGAGGCAATGCCGAAAGCTGCTCGAGGATTCTCCGTGGGCCAACTTGCACACGGTAAGCCAGGTGTTCATCGATCTGATTCAGACCGATAGCACGGCTCGCGAACGCCAGCCGAACCCCAAAGTGGTATACAGAATTCAGATTCGGTCTGCCATTCCCGTGAGGCAAGCTCTGGTCCGGCTGTCACAGATCAACGCTAAATACGACGAGATGGCCGAGACCGATCGCCAGGGCTTCGACAAAACCGCTGAGACGCTCTTATCCGCAAACAAATCCGAGTCTGTTGTCATGCACGTTAGCTACACTGCAAACGTGCAAAATGATGACCGGGAATTGGCGCGTTACTGGCATACCCAGACCACCGAGATGCTCCAAAACTCCGTCTTTCTCATCGGCGGAGGGGGCGTGAGAATCCCGCTTTCCATGTACAGATCGGGAGAAGGTGCGTCGCGCGAGTTTCAATTTGTCTTTCCGCGCGAGTACAATGGCAAGCCCTTCATCGGGCCGGGCGACAAAACTCTTAAGCTGGAGTTCCATCACCCGAACGTCCGCGGTACGGCGGAGAGAGTTCTGGTCGAGTTCAGGATTGAAAAGATGATGATGCACGGAGCAATAGCGTATTAACTCCTAGCGAGGTCTGGAAAACATATGGCTTTGGTGAATACCGTCAAAGGTCCGATCGATACGGCGCAAGTAGGCGTAACGCTGATGCACGAGCACATTTTCGTGCTGTCGACTGAGATCATGCAGAACTATCCAGAGGCATGGGGCGACGAAGAGAATCGAGTCGCCGATGCCGCCGATCGAATGAACGAGCTCTACTCACGCGGCGTAGATTCGATCGTCGATCTTACGGTCGTCGGGCTCGGGCGTTACATCCCGCGCATCCAGCGCGTCGCGGACCAGACCGAGCTCAACATCGTCGTCGCCACCGGCGTGTACACGTACAACGACGTTCCGTTCTACTTTCATTTTCAGGGGCCAGGGACGGTTCTCGGCGGCGACGAGCCGATGGTGGACATGTTCGTCAGAGATATCGAGGAAGGCATTGCCGATACCGGCGTCAAAGCCGCGATACTCAAATGCGCGACCGATGTTCAGGGCGTCACGCCGGGCGTCGAACGGGTTCTTCGCGCCGTGGCCCAGGCGCACAGGCGAACCGGCGTGCCCATATCGACGCACACGCACTCCCCCACCGAACGCGGACTCGAGCAGCAGCGCATCTTCGAGGAAGAAGGTGTGGATCTGTCGCGCGTGGTCATCGGTCATTCAGGCGACACAACCGACATCGAGTATCTGGAAAAGTTGATAGCGACCGGCTCGTACATAGGTATGGATCGGTTTGGCATCGACGTGTTGCTCCCGTTCGAAGATCGGGTGAACACCGTCGCAAAGATGTGCGAGCTCGGGCACGCAGGAAAGATGGTGTTGTCGCAGGACGCATCGTGTTTTCAGGATTCGCTGCCGGAAGCTGCTCTGCCGGTGATGCTTCCAAACTGGCATTACCTCCATATCCACAACGATGTGATTCCGGCGTTGAAACAGCGGGGCGTCACCGACGAGCAGATCAAGACGATGCTCGTGGACAACCCTCGAGCGATTTTTGAGAGGCAAGGTTCATACTGATGATTCGTCCATTTGATTATTCAGGCATAACCCGGGACTCCAAGGGCATTGCGCAATACGCTGATCGACCCGACTCGCTGGTCGAGATGCTTCGAGCGACGGTCGACAAGTCGCCTGATCACGAAGCGATCGTCGAGCTGGGCGGCGAGCGAGTCACTTATCTTCAGCTTTGGGATCGTGCGGCGCGAGTGGCGGGAGGATTGATAGGGGTGGGCATCAATCGAGGCGACCGCGTCGCGATTCGATTGGGAAACTGGCTCGATTGGTGCATCGCGTTTTTCGGGACCCAGATGGCCGGCGCGGTCGCGGTGCCGGTCAACACCCGCTTCAGCGAATCAGAAGTCGAATATGTCGTCACCGATTCGGGTTCGCGGTTTTCCTTTTTGCCCGGCGAGCCGTTGCCGGACGGCGATCCTTTTGTTGTCGAAGGTCTCACCAAAGACGATGTCTCCGCGATCTTCTACACCAGCGGAACGACCGGGTTTCCAAAGGGCGCGATGACGACGCACGGAGGTTCCTGTCGAACATCGAGACCTGCCGCCGTGTAGTTAAGCTCCCAACCGATGGCAGCGTGCGCAACTTCGTTTCCGTCCCGTTGTTCCACGTCACCGGTTGCAACAGCCAGTTGCTGCCAACCTGTGAATCCGGCGACGCGATGGTGATAATGCCGGCGTTTGAGGTGCAAGCGTTTCTGCGCGCAATCAAAGATGAGCGGATCAACCTGCTCACTTCTGTTCCTGCGGTTTACTGGCTTGCGATCAATCAGCCGAACTTCAAAGAGATCGATGTGACGAACATCCGATGGTTGACTTACGGCGGAGCGCCGATCGCGCCGGAGCTTGTAGCGCGGATCATGGAATCATTTCCGAATGCTCGCGTCGGAAACGGTTTCGGGTTGACCGAAACTTGTTCAGTTGCGACTTTCTTCCGCACGAGTATGCGCACTCACGGCCCGAGTCGGTAGGATTCGCGGCGCCGGTTGTTGACCTCGATCTCTTCGAGCCTGATCCCGCGACGGGAGCCGGCGAATTGCTGGTGCGCGGACCCAACGTTGTGAAGGGCTACTGGAACAAACCGGAAGCAACCGCCGAGGCATTTGTCGATGGCTGGCTGCACACCGGGGATATGGCTCGGCTGGATGAAGACGGGTTTGTGCAGATCGTCGATCGCAAGAAGGACATGATTTGCCGAGGGGGCGAGAACGTCTATTGCGTCGAGGTCGAGAACGCGCTTGCGGCTCATCCGGCGGTGTTTGAAGTGGCGGTGATGGGCGTGCCCGACACAATGATGGGCGAGAAAGTTGGAGCGGTGATCGTCACGCGTCCGGGTCAGAAACTGGCTGTTGACGATCTGATCGCGTTCGCACGAGAACACCTCGCGGATTTCAAGGTCCCGCAGTTTGTAGCGATGCGAACCGAGCCGATGCCTCGCAACCCCGGCGGCAAGATGCTAAAGCCGGTGCTGAGAAGAGAGACGGAATGGGGAAGACCGCTTCGGTAAGGTAGAGTCAGGCCTGGTCACAAGCACGGAGTCACTAGTCTGGCGGAGCGCGCCAAACAGCGCGCCGAATTGGACGTAATGATTGCCCGCGTCTAACGGGCTCACGGAAATCTCAATCAGTATTCACGGACTCAACGGCAAAAACGTAACGAAGGTGGCGGCTAGGCCTTCGCCTAAGCCCGTCTTCGTCAAAGATGGCGACGCCGAACATCTTTACATCCGCGCGGACAATTCAACTCGTTTACTCTCAACTCGGGAGGCTATCGACTACTGCAAGATCCACTGGGCGACGTAGCGTGAGTATCACGTGTGCGAGGCGGAAACGAAACGGAATGAATCGAGCTGATGTTACTGAGCTTCACTACATCCCTGCGATTGCGAATGTAACTTCGATATTGCAGCACGGGATTCTATCGCATACAGATAAACAACAACCTGCTTCAGGAAGAACGTCAAGGCAGCATGTTCATGGTCAAGGTCGGTCCTAACTTCGAGAGAGTGCGAAGGGATTTTCAGGCGGCGTTTGAACAGTGGAAACCCATCATCGATAAAACGACGGATCTGTTCATGAGGATGAATACAGATCAGGCTGAAGTTGTAGCGACCGTGCTCTTCGCGGCTGACGCTCTTCGTGCTCAACAGGATTCTGTTCCGACGGAGACGGAAGTACTAAATTCAGTGATGCAGTGGAAGCAACGCCGTCGCCCGCCCATGGATGTCTCGACTGTCGCTTCTGCGATCAGGAACCTGGGAATGCTGCGCTGGCTTGATGTAAAGCCGGACGCCGATCTGCCTCTCCTTGAAGAGGAGCTCGTCCTGTCGTGACAAGGATCGGTAGGGTTACTCTAGCTCACCATCCCAAAAAAAAGGGAGCCCGAAGGCTCCCGAAGTCTTTAGCTCTCACAGGAAGAACACTAGAAAATGATCTTGCCGGCGATCTGAATGTTGCGACGGCCAAAGAAACTGGCCGGCACAAACCCACCCACCGAACTGCCGTTTGAGTCGGTAGTAGCGCCCGTGTTGATCTCGGCCTCGCCGCCTGAAATAAACAGGTTGGCATGGTTAAACACGTTGTACGCTTCGACGCGCAACTGTAGCTTGACCCGCTCGGTTAGCTTCAGATTTTTGAACAACGCACCATCCATGTTCCACGAGCCAGGGCCGCGGAATGCATTGCGGCTGGACATGTTGGCCGGGAACGGTCCGAAGTCCGCCCCAAATCCAAACTGGTCGACGAACGCTCCGGGATGCAGACCGCTCAGGTCGATGTACTTGTAACGGTTTGGCGTATCGCTCACCCCAACGGCGTCGTGGCCGATCGATCCTGTCAATGCCACTGGGCCGTCGAGACTCACGCGAGGACACATCTGCTGTCCGTTGGTGCAATCGAAGACCGTGAACGGGAAACCCGCTCGCGCCTGAAAGATGCCGGTTACTTCCCATCCTTGAAGGAGGTATTGGCTGAGGCGATTGGTCACGTTCGGCGCTGGAACTTCCCACGTCCAGCTCGCGACCAGCCGGTGCCGCACATCAGCGTCTGAAGACCCGTAATCAAGGTTGGGGTTGAAGGGATCGGTGTAGCCCAGGTTGAAGTTGTTGCCTGACTCGCTGAAGGTCGAGCTCAGATTGTCTCTGCTCTGGGCATAGGTATACCTCGCCGTAAAGCGCAGACCCCAACTACGGAAACGGCTGCTCTCGACAGAAGCGATCAGCGCACCGTAGTTGGATCTCCCGTCGCTTCCGCGGAAATTGATCGCGGTAGCGCCGTCATTGTTGAGCCGGGAAGCAAGCCTCGGGATTCCGCCGTATGCGAAGCCGGTTCCCGCTCGATTGATGTTCGATATCGAGTAGAGGTCTCTCCCGGCCGATCCGGAATACTCAACCGAGGCGACAGTGGTCGACGTTAGCTGGCGCTCGACGGCCAGGCTCCAGAAGTGCGCGAAGGCGTTCACGATGTTCGGATTGACCGCGCGCAGACTGACTGCCGGGAACGATTTGCTGATTCCGCTTCCGGCCAGCGGCCCAAGGTTATTCGGAGTGATCGGTAGCGTGCCGGCAGGGACATCGACGCCGGCGGTGATCGCGACCGTCGCGTTGTTGGGCGGGTTCTGAATCACGTTGAATGTCACGTTTCCAAAGTTCCGCTCGTAAGCCATGCCGTAACCGCCGCGAAAGCTCGTTGAACCGTCGCCGAAAACATCCCAGGCGATCCCGACGCGCGGGGCGAAGTTGTTCGGATCAACCTCCCACAATTTTCCGATCGGGCTGTCCTTGGCCAGCATGATCTTCCCGTTTTTGATTTGTTCGAAGACCGTCGAGCCCTGGCCGAAATAGAAATTAGAATCGAGCGACTGGTCCGCGCTGTGCTGGGTTCCGTAGTACTCGTAGCGAATGCCGAGATTCAGCGTTAACCTCGGGCCGAACCTTCCACGAATCGTTGAAGTAGACGGCCCACTCATGGTAGCGGTTGCTGCGGCTGAAGTTTGGACTCGTCAGCGGCGTTTGCAGAGTGCACTCCGGAGTGACGATCCGAGCGCCGGTGGCGCGGATCTGTGCTGCAGGGGAACTTCAACTGCGGGAAGGCCGCGACAGTAAACGATCGCAACTGCCCGCTCACCAGGTTAGCGAGAGCAGTCGAATAGCTCTGCCCCGAAGAGCTCAGCGCCTCGACTGCGTTCTCATAAGCTCCAAACGTGCGGTTGTCGCGGATGTGAACGTACTGGCCTCCGAACCGAAGTTGATGGTTCGCCCGCGTCCAGTTCACATCGTCGTAGAGTTGAACGAAGTTCTGCGGACCGCCGAACGGAATTGCGTTGCCGGGAGTGGTCGCGCTGTAACCCGGGAATCGGATTGGGAAACCCGCAAGCCGTCCGGTGAAGGTGTCGTTGATATACAGCGTCGGTCCAACGGGCTGATCCGCCAGCGGCTGTTGCAGATTCAGGCGATTGTAAGACTACTTTGCTCTGATTCACAAGGTTCGCGTGAATGCGTGTGTAACATTGAACAGGTAGTTTTGATTGCGGGTCGTCTGTCCGGTGTTGAAGCCGACAAACGGACTGAAGTTTATCGAGCCGTCAAGCAGGCTCCCTTCCTCATACACTCCGCGCAGAGTACGCCTGAGTTTTGTCGCTCCAGTTGTAGTCAAGGCGGCCGACTGTTTGCCAGTCATTCCCCGGCGCGCCGCCGCCCAGATCAGTCGCTCGATTGAGCCGAACCTGTCCGAAGGCGGGAAGCGTGCCTGGAAGATCGTTAAATGAGCTCGATCCCGACAGACCAAGCAGGGACTTGACGGTCCCCACCGAGTAGACCGCGCCGTTGATCGGAGTCACAAGCTGGTACGGCGCAAAGAAGGCCTTGGTGTTGGCATTTGACACGGCGATCAACTCAGGCGTCGG
Organism: Blastocatellia bacterium; assembly: GCA_963737945.1. GTDB lineage: Bacteria > Acidobacteriota > Blastocatellia > UBA7656 > UBA7656 > Onstottus_A. The sequence continues at coordinate 237,099 of CAVTUR010000005.1, forward strand.
TACAATGCTGATAACTTCGCCCGTGCTGCGGACACGGGTCCATTCGGTGCTGCTGAAAAAGAACAGCTTGTCCTTAATGACACGTCCGCCCGCCGAATAGCCGAATTGATTGCGAGTAAATACGCCCTTTGGAATCCCTTGAGCGTTGCTGTCGAAATCATTCGTGGCCAATGCAGAAAGGCGATTGAACTCGAACAGCGTGCCGTGAAAGGCGTTGGAACCCGCCTTAGTGGCGACATTGACGATGCCTCCCGAAGCGCGTCCGTATTCAGCCGAGAAGTTGCTGGTGATGACCCGAAATTCCTGTACGCCGTCGAGGGGCACGCTCTGCCCCACACCCGCGACAAACGCATCTACGTTCTCGCCGCCGTCCAGGAGGATGTTGGTGCTGGCTGATCGCTGGCCGTTTATTGAGAAACCGGTCCCTCGCATCACCATATTGACAGGGTCGCCCGACGACACGTTGCCGGAGATCCCGACAAGGTCGTACGGGTTTCGGGTTATGGTTGGCAATTCGACCAGCTGCTTTTGCGAAACAACGTCAGAGAGTTCCTGAGTTTGGGTGTTGACTTCGATGCCGGACTCACCGGCAACGACGGTCAATGTTTCTCGCTCTTGGCTGTAACGGATATCGCCACTTCGACGTTGAGTTTGGCGCCGACCGTAACATTGGCTTGCTGCTTGTAAGGGGCGAAGCCGTTGCCGGTGACAGTCAAGTCATAGACACCCGGTTGAAGCGCTGTGATTGTCGCTACACCCTCCTCGTTAGTCGCCGACGTGCGTTCGGAGCCGGTCGTGGTCGATTTGACGCTTATCGACGCGCCTGCCACGACCGCCCCCTGAGGGTCGGTTACTTTTACCTTAATCTGACCGGTCTCCGTTTGCGCCGAAACGGCGCGCGGCACAGACGACCAAAGCATAAACAAAGCCGCCAGGCTGACGATCGCGCCCGACAGTCTACTCCTTCTCAGTCTCATTGGGTTGCCTCCTAAGTGAGCGGGGTCGGTCAAGTGCTCGGGTTCCGTCCCTCTTCTTTATTAGCGATTCTTGCTATCGGGGGATTTTGGCGAAGCCAGGGCGAGGTGTCGCTCACGATAAGATGCAAAACAGCAGGTTTGTATCGGGGAGTGCATTTGTTTGCGCACAATCGGACGAAAAAGTAACGAATCGGGCGCAAAGACAGGAGAAAGCCGGATAACAATTGCAAATTCCGACTCCCCGGGGGTTCCATGTTCGTCGGAAAGATCCCGACAGGCGGTAATAGAAATGAGTTACCAACCAGGCGTCTCTGGGCTTACAACCGAACATTCTGCCCGGCGGTCTACACCAACGAATCGGCGAGGCCAGCTTTCGTTTGAGCGAGCTTTCGGACCAGCCCGGCATCGTCGAAATTCCCAGCCTGCCAAACACGATTGTTTCGATTCACATCGGACCCTCGGTACAGGTGGCATGCCGGAGGGGCGGTTCAAACTTTCGCGGGACGGCGGTGCACGGCGATATAGAGGTCATTCCGGCCCACACACCCGGCATCTGGGAAATAAAGCAAAGAGACCGGTGCTTTGTGTTGAGCATCTCTCCAGAACTCCTGAATCTCGCTATCGAAGAGATAGATCTGGATCCTGGCGGCATCGAGATTCGAAACCACTTCCAGGTGCGCGACGTGCAACTCGAACATATCGGATGGGCGATGAGAGCAGAGATGGAATCCGGCTATCCCTGCGGACGTCTGTACCTCGATAGTCTGGCGATGTCCGCTGTCGCGCGGCTGGTACGCTGCCACAGCTCCCTTCCGGCGGCGCCGGCGAATCGCATGGGTCGTCTGTCGGGACGCAGGCTTAAGGATGTCCTCGCATACATCGAAGACAATCTGAGCCAGGATCTGTCGCTCAGTGACATAGCGGCAGTCGCCGGCTTAAGCGTCTCGCATTTCAAAAGCCTCTTTCGAGAATCTGTTGGCCTCCCGGCGCATCAATACCTGATCCGCCGGCGTGTCGAGCGCGCGACGAGTTTGCTCGGCGAAGGGAAAATGTCAATCAGCCAGATCGCCTTTGAGACCGGCTTTGCTCACCAGAGTCACCTCGCACGGCACATGCGACGCCTGCTCGGCGTTTCGCCAAAAGCACTGCGAGGCACACCCCGGTAAGATCGCCGGGAGCGGTAAGGGACCAGGGTAAGCGACCAGGTTGAAATGCGCGCTGGACCATGACCCTCTTCCGGCCAGACTTGCCATGACCTATTGGAATCGGTTTTGTATTACTTGCCACCGGGGGCTTTTGTCCGCCGAACGCTCTCCTTGATTCCGAAGACATGATGTTCGCCGCGAATGATGATCATTTGTTCCGCGATGGCGGGTGTCGCGATCATGACTTCGCCCATTGGGTTGCGCGCGAGCAGTTCATAGGGAGTGCCAGCCTTGATGACGAAGACATCGCCGTCTTCGCTGGCGAAGTAGAGCCTCCCATCTGAAGCGACTGGGGATGCAGCGAAGGAGCCGCCATTCCCCAGCCTTGCGCGAAGTGTCGGCTCGCCGGTTTTCGCTTTGTACTGCGTCAACACGCCGTTGTCTGTGCACACGTACAAGTAGTCGCGGTAGACAATAGGTGTGACGATGTGTGGTTTGATGACCGGGCTCTGCCAGGCGATACTCTCGTTGCCTTCAGCGGTTTCCGCGGGCTTGATCTCTCCTTTGGCTCCGGGACGCAACGCGTAAAAGTTGCGCCGCGCGTGCGAATCGCCGCCGCTCAGGAAGTACAGATCGTGGGCGATGATCGGCGTTGGGATTTTCACATCCACGCCGTCGGCCAGTCGCCACAGCTCTTTTCCTGTCAGCGGGTCATAGCCGCGATAGTATTTCGTCCCGCTGGTTATTAATTCCGCGTGATCCTTGCCTTGGTAAATGGCCGGGGTGCTCCAGGAGCTGTCCTCGTTGCGATTGGTTCGCCAGACGCGCTTGCCGTCAGCCAGATTGAAAGCGGCGATGAAGGACTGACTCTGCGTGTCGCACTGGACGATCGCCAGATGTTTGTAGACGATCGGCGAACTACCAAAACCCCAATGAAAGTCCGCGCCAGAGCTCCAACCGCCGTCAAGGACGCCCAGGTCCTGTTTCCATAAGAGCCTTCCTTCGAGGTTGAAACAGTAGAGTCCTTCCGAGCCGAAGGAAACCACCAAATATTCGCCGTCCGTAGCCGGAGTCGAGTTGGCGTAGCTGGCTTTGACGTGGCGTTTGACCCTCGGCGAGCCCTCGTAAACGTCTATTTCCCAGATGACGCGCCCTGTGTTCTTGTCCAAACAGTAAACGCGCCAACTGTGCTTTGAAGTATCACTTGCCGACTCGGCGGTGTCGGTCATCCCATGCACGAACTGCGAATTTGCGGCGCTGCTCACAGCGGTAGTAATGAAGACGCGATCTCCCCACACGACCGGGCTGGAGTGACCGAGCCCCGGAATAGGAGTCTTCCACAAAATGTTGATTGATTTCTCCGCATCCCACACGGTTGGCGGGTTGTCGCCATCAGCGACGCCCGATCCATTGCGTCCGCGAAAGGACGGCCAGTTTTGAGCGCCAGCCATCGGCGACAATCCGAGGCAGAGCGCCAGCGCGAGCAGCGACTTCATAATTTCCTCCCGTGCCTTACTTTCTCTTTTTCGCGATGTACTCTTTAGCGAAGTCGATCAAGTGCGCTTGATTGCGCAATCCGATTTTGTTGGCCTCTTCCAGCGCCTTGTCGAATTCCCACCCGTCGCGCAGAACGCGGCGGATCATCCAGAACGCGCCGACGCGGATCGCCGCGGCGCAGTGGATGAAGACCGGCCCGTTTTTCAGTTGCTCGTCGGTGATCTTGAGGAAATCGTCGGCGTCCAACTCGTCCGGCTCGCGGTACACGACTGGAATGTTGAAGTAGCTCATCCCCAGTTCCTTCACTTTGGCCTCTTCGCGCGCGCCGTTGTGTTCGCCGTGCGGGCGGAGGTTGATGATGACTTTGATGCCAGCTTCCTTCAGCTTCGACAAGTGCTCCATAGTCGGCTGTCCGCCTGTCCAGACCTGACCATTCAGTTTCAAGAAACTCGGGATTCCCGTCAGCTCAGACATGGCCCCCGTCTTTTCGATCAACTCCATGTTGCAGACAGGACACTTGCCCGGTTCGTTATGAACCTCACCGTCGTGGCTGCACCCGCAGGGCGGGCAGACATACTGTGTTTTGTCTTGCGCGGTTGTGGCGAGGGCCAATGAGGCCAAGCCAAACGAACCTGCTATTACAAACTCTCTTCGCTTCATGTACCGTTCTCCTTGCTTGAGATCCGCCAGGCATAAGCGGATTCAGTTCGAAATCCACATGAGGCATTATCCGCCGCTTTCCTTTCACCTCAGTCGCGCTCCGACCGCTTAAACCACCCAGCCCTTGCCCTGATACTCCATATAGGCTGCGGTCTGTTCGGCTATTGTTCTGCCGAAATATCGCTCGACCACGTGCAGCGCCAAATCGATCCCCGAAGTCAACCCGCCTGCCGTGGAGATCCTGGGCCCTTCGACAAACCGCAGCCCTCTTCTCAATTTGACGTCGGGGAACTGCTTTTCAAAGGCATCGTAAAAATCGTGATGCGTGGTGGCCTCTTTTCCCGCAAGCAACCCGGCTTTGCCTAGCTGAAATGCGCCGGTGCAGACTGACATCGTGACGTCCGTCTGCTCATAAACCTTTTGAAGGTATTTGTGCAGCGCCGGATTTCCGCGCTGCGCGGGGATTACTACGATCTTCGGCGCGGGCGCCGTTTCAAAGGTGTACTCGGGCACAATCTTCATTCCCGCGGAGGCTCGAATCGGCTCTACCTTTTCGGCTACGGTGAAGAGCCTGAACGGATGGTCCATGCCGGCCGCCTGCCGTCAGCATGACATCCTGAAAGACCTCCCACGGCCCGGCGAAGTCAATCATCGTAGCGCCATCCGAAAGAGCGAAAGCGACCGGGATCACCCCGTCTTCGGGAATCATCAGGCTGTTAGCGTCGCGCGCGGTCGAGCGTTTTTGCTCACCGGCCTGGATGCAGTTGGAAAGACCCGCGGCGAGGATCGCCGCTCCGGTTGACGATGTGGTTCTAAGAAATTCTCTCCGTTTCATTTGCTTCCTCCTGACAAAAGATCTCTGCGCTCGCGTCACTAACTATTTCAGGTCGAGCGCCATGATCGCCTTTCGGTCGCGCACGTAGAGCGTCGAGCCGGCAAGAGTCGGCGGCGTCCACGCATAGCTGCTGAGCAACTCAACCTTGGAGATGATCTTCAATCCTTCTTCCGAGACAGCAGCAAGCGCCAGGTTTCCGTCTTCATCGAGCAGAATAAAGCGCCCCTCAGCCAGCAAAGCGGAAGCCCGCGACACACCGCGGTTCCGCCACTTCACTTGCCCGGTCTTTACATCGATAGCTGTGAAAGGTGCCGGGCCGAAGTCGCCGCTGGATGCGTACACACAGTCGCCGATGCGAATCGCGTTGCCGAAGTGAACGCGCATCAGTCTGTTGGCCCATACTTGCTCGACTACCGTCTTGTTTCCGCTTCTGGTCAGCTTGAGCACCCGGCTTCCGCCATCGTAACCGGATGAACAGAACAAAAGGTTGTCTTCACCCCACACCGGCATGCTGACGTTCACCCCGGATTCGGTCGGGTGCGGGTAGTTCCACAACAGCTCGCCGTTGTTTGGGTCTACTCCTACGATTTCGCCGTACATAAAGGCAACCAGTTGGTCTTGACCATCAACGTTGATGAGCAGCGGAGACGAATAGGAGTTATCGAAATCCTGTTTCTTCCACGCAATAGCACCGTCCTTCTGATTAAAGGCAACAATGGCATGGCCGGCGCCGCCAACCATCATGATCACCGTGTTCTTGTAGGAGATGGGGTTGCAGGAGTACCCGCGCACTCTCACCGTGCCGTTGAACTCCCGCACCAGATCGTGCGCCCATATTGCTTTTCCAGTTTGCTTGGCGAGGCAATGAAGCTTGCCCGTCGCGCCCACCGCATAAACCTGATTGCCGACCACCAGCGGCATCGCGCGCGGCCCTGGCCCTTGCTCGAGCACATACTCATTAGTGAACGGCGCTTCGTAACTAAATTCCCACAATGTTTTGCCAGTGGCCGCCTCCAGGGACACAACCACATCCTGCTCACCGCTGCGATACATCGTGTACAGTCTGCCGCCTTCGACGGCTATGGCCGAATAACCGTCGCCCAGTTCGCGGCTCCACAGACGCCGTGGGCCGCTGGCTGGCCATACGGAGGCCAGCCCTTTTGCATCCGATTTGAAATTACGGTTTGGCCCGCCCCATTGTGACCAGTCGGGCGATTGAGCCAGCGCTGCGCTTCCCGAATGGCAAAACACTGCAAACAGCAGGGTCGCAATCGTGCGCAGTCCATTGCGCCGGCATCGATGCAGTCGCGCTTGGTCCATAATTCCGTCCGACGAGCCAGCTATTGGTGTGGGTTGCTGACCTTAGGCATTTCAAAGAGGCCGGGTTCGAGTTTGCCGTTGATTGTGATGGCTTCGATGGTTGGGGATTGTTCCTTCCAAGGCTGGCCATCAAACGTCGCGGTGACCCTATAAGGCAACGTCAGATCGCCCACCGGGCGGAAGTCGGAGAATAGCTGCACTAGTTCCCCGAAATTACCCTCGGGCCCTCGTCGATGGCATGACACGCTCAAAATGCGGCCCGTTGATGAATCAATGCCGAGTGTGTAGGCCAGGCCATCGATCTCAACCGCGACTTGCTCGATCGCGGTCTCTCCCAGCTTCGAGCTGCCGATCACCGCAGGATTTAGACTCTTCCTTGCGCGCAGGATTGATAGAGGCCGGCGTCTGAGCTCTTTCTCCTGAACTGTTCGCGCGGAGTCCGGCAGTGGCCGCGCAGCTCCGGCCATTATGCCGAACACCTGAGTAGGGGTTATGACAATTGCCATCTCTCTAGTCGCCGACGGGTTGTTGTAGTCAGGCATCGTCTGCTCGGAGCGGATCCGGTCCGGGAAGAGAATAGCCAGGTTGGTCTTGATCTCGACATCACCTTGTCGTCTGGTTTGAAGCGCCGTGCTTTTTTCCTGGTAACTAATGAGCCCGTCTATGCGCGCGGCTCCACCCATAGCCGCAACTGCTTTCTCAATCAGCGATTGACCTTTGGCCAGGGCTTCAGGGGTGAAAACCGGTTTATGCCCGGTTCCGTTTTCGGGTTCGAGGTATTTCTCCGGGGCTGAATCGAATCGTTTCTTGCACTCCCCACTGCCAAAGATATAGATACGGCCTTCATGAACCGTGTAGAGGTCGGGATTGCCGCCGACTGGCGAGCCCATTCTCGCGCAGGCGCCGTCCATCTGTATCTCGTAGCGAGTCGGATCTTTTTCAAAAGTCGCTTTTGTCTCCGCGTTAGCGAACAGGTATTGAAACTTGCCCCGGGTGACGGTGATCTTAAGATCGCCCTGGACCTCTTTCCCTTGAATAAGCATGACCGGATCGAGTCCTTCGAGAACCGGCTCGGCGTCCTGCGCTTTTGTTTGGGCTAATGCCATACCGCCGGCGCTGAACAGAATGATGGTGCAAAAGATAATCGCTCGCCCGGATTTCCACGGGTTTTCAAAACAGATCTTCATAGTTTTCCCCTCCCGACTTGGTTGAGAACGTGCCCGTCGCTGAAGGCGGACTACACGCTCGCTGGTTGGCACAGAAGATGAGGTTCGAAGGTTAGTTCAAAGCCGCCCCGGAGTCATTTGGACGCCGGTCCGTTGTCTTGCTACTCGCTGCGCAACGCCAGCATTGGATCGATCGATGTTACGCGGCGCGCGGGCACAAAGCAGGCAGCTGCGGCCACTACGAGCAAAACCAACGCGACTGCGAGGAAAGTGGTCGGATCGGTCGGCTCCACCGCAAACAACAGCGACGACATCAGGCGTCCCAGCAGCAGCGCACCTGCTACACCCACCGACAAGCCGGCCAACACGAACGACATCCCTTGTCGCATAACCATCAGCAGCACCTTCCCGGGTGACGCGCCGAGCGCAAGCCGAACGCCGAGCTCGTGTGTGCGCTGATTTACCGACAAGGCCATTACGCCGGCGATGCCCGCCGCCGTAATAACAAGCGCGAGCCCGGCGAACATCGCCAGGAGAATCGCGGTCAGACGGGGCGATGCGACTGCATCGCTGCGAACTTGTTCGAGAGTTTGAACCCGGTCTACTGCCGTATCAGGATCAACTTCGTAGACGGCTTCGCGCATCACCTTTGCGATGCTCATCGGGTCAGAGGCCGTTCGGATAAGGAGGTTCCCGCCAAAGCCCGCTTGAGCAAGAGGGACGTAGATCTCGTCGGTGGGCTCGCGATCCAGGCCGTACTGCCGGACATCACCGACAACCCCGACGATGGTAAGCCATGTTTCGCCGCGGTCAAATGTGACTCGCCGGCCAATCGGGTCTTCATTTCCCCATCGGTGTCGCGCGGTTGTTTGGTTGATCACCGCGACCGGAACTGCTTTGTCCTTGTCTCCCTCAACGAACGTGCGCCCAGCCACAAGCGGTTGCCGGACCGTCTCAAAGTAATCGGTGCTCGCCGTGCGAAAGTCCGCCTGGGGCGCCAGCTCGCCTTCCGGGACCGGGTGACCTTCAATCTGAAAGCCTCGATTGAACGGGCCGCCGGTGATTCCAAGCTGGTTCATCGGGAAGGTTGAACCGAGCGCGGCTGACAACACCCCCGGCTCGGACCGGGCCTTATCGAGAATTCGAAGGAGCAACGCGCGCGTCTCTTCGTTTGTGCTGAACTTGGACCAGTTGGGACTGATCCTCATCGCCAACACTCTCTCGGGATCAAATCCCGGATTCACGTGCTGAAGCTTTATCAGGCTTCTCAGCATCAGCCCGGCCCAGATCAACAGGATAAAGGAAACCCCGACCTGCCCAACAATCAACATGTTCCGAATGCGCTGCCGCCTGAGCCCGGCGCTGGAACGGCCGCCGCCTTCCTTGAGCGTGCCGGTCAGGTGTTGGTCGGAGGAGAAGGCGGGCATCAGTCCGAATATGAGCCCGGTTGCGGCGGAGACGAGCAGTGTAAATAGAAGCACGAAACCATCGATCTTTATTTCGCTCGCGCGTGGCGTGAACCTCTCCGCGAAGCCTACAAGCAGGTGTAGTCCCCCGGCCGCCAGCAGCAACCCTAACACTCCGCCGGCGAATGACAGCAGCGTGCTCTCCGTCAGCAACTGGCGAATCAAGCGGCCGCGTCCCGCCCCCAAAGCTGCGCGGATGGCCATCTCGCGCTCGCGTCGCATCAGGCGCGCAAGAGTAAGGTTCGCAACGTTAGCACAGGCGATCAACAGAACCAGCCCGGCCGTTCCAAGCAATATCAGAAAGGTTGGCTTGGCACGCCGCGTCAGCTCCTCCTGTAGAGAGACGACGCTTGCGGCGTACCCCCGGTTAGCAGGATAAGACTCCGGATATTGTTTCTGGAGATTGCTTGCCAGCGTCGTTAGATCGGCCTGAGCCTGGGCGACTGGAACGCCGGGCTTCAGACGGCCGAACACGCTCATCATTCGCGCGTTTCGATTTGCGATGAATTGTTCGGAGGAACGCGTCGGACAGTGCGACGTCGGCATGTAGACGTCTTGTTCGTTCGGATACTGGGGTATGGGCGGAAGCACGCCGATTACGGTGTGCGGCCTGTTGTTCATCTGGAAGACTCTGCCGATGATGTTTGGATCGCCGCCGTGGCTGCGACGCCAGTACTCGTAACTGAGGACAAGCACTGCATCCGAACCGGGTTGGTCATCGGCCTCCACGAACGTCCTTCCAAGCAGCGGCTTGACGCCAAGCACATCAAAGAAGTTTGCGGACACGACTCCGGTCTGCACCCGCTGTGGTTCCCGCCCGCCGAGCAGAGTGAAGCTCATGGTGTGATGCTCGACAACTGCTTCGAGAGTCTGATTCTGCTCGCGGTAGTCCTGCACTTCTTTTACGGAGAAGGGCACATTGTTGACGTTTGCAAGCGGAGCCTGTTGCTGAACAATGACCAACTGGCTCCCGTCTGCGTACGGAAGCGGCTTCATCAGCACGCCGTAGATAACGCTAAAGATCGCTGTGTTCGCTCCGATGCCCAGCCCCAGGGTCAATACGGCGACAACTGTGAACCCCGGATTGCGGAAGAGGATACGCGCGCCGTAGCGGATGTCCTGCAGTAATGACTCAACGAGGGGGGCGCCCCTGACGTCGCGGCATTCCTCCTTAAACTTCTCGACTCCGCCAAACGTCAGCAGAGCCTCGCGGCGAGCTTCGGGAAGGCTCATTCCGCGATTGACGTTTTTCCGGATCTCCATCTCCAGATGGAAACTCAGTTCTTGATCCATGTCCCGCTCGACCTTGTCTTTGAAAAAGAGCGCGCGCACATAGCGCGAAAGTGTCCTGAACATCGACGCATCCTCCAGTAACCAGTATTGACAAGGTGAAAGAGAAGTGAAGTCTGCGGCCGCCTCGTCTCACAACCTTCTCTCAATTTCACGACTACGTAGTTTGCAAAATACGATCAACGGCCGACGAGAGCCTCTCCCAGTTCTCGGTCTCCTCGGCAAGCTGCTTTTTTCCGGTCCGAGTCAACTCGTAGAACTTCGCCTGCCGGTTGTTGTCCGAGTTTCCCCACTCGGACTTGATAAGACCCTGTTGCTCCAGCCTGTACAGAGCCGGGTAAAGCGAGCCCTGATTGATCACCAACACTTCGTCTGAGACCTGCTGTATTCGTTGTGATATGCCCCAGCCGTGCATCGCCCCCAGGGCCAGTGTTTTGAGTATGAGCATGTCGAGCGTGCCCTGTATCAGGTCTGTCGGTTTCGCCATCGCAAGCCTCCTAGATAATCTAGAGGAGGTGATAGTACGGCTCCTTCCTGTAGATTGTCAAGGGGAACGATGTCCGACAAACTTCAGTTTGTCGATGTCAGCCTGTGGGACGACAAACTGAAGTGTGTCGGACAGCCGAATCAAAGGCGCCGGCTGGACTGCGCTTTCAAACTGCATTATTGTCTCCCATTCCAGTGGAATCAAAACCCGCACGCTGACTCTTAGTTGATCAAACACAAGGAGCGAATCATGAACAGAATCCTGCGGCGCCGCGCGAGAAGCGCGGTCTGGAAAAAGCTGACCGCCCTTTGCTTGCTGGCCCTTTTGGTTTCATCTTCAAGCTACGGACAGCAGCCAGCGGCGGCGAAGCGCCCGTTGGCCAATAGCGACTACGATAGCTGGCGTGCAATTCAGGGCCAATCTCTTTCGCGCGATGGAAGATTTGTTGCTTACGCACTGGTGCCTCAGGACGGCGATGGTGAAGTCGTTGTGCGCAATCTGGCTACGGGCGTTGAGTGGCGGTATGCGCGAGGAGCTGCGCCGGTGAATCCGCCTCAGCGATCGCCGGAGGGGGAACCCGCTCCGGGCGCCGGATTCGGTCAGGGGCGTTTTGCCGGCCGGCCGTTCTTCACCCCTGACAGTCGCTTTGCAGTGTTTCAGATTCTCCCAACAAAGGCCGAGACCGAGAAAGCGAAGAAAGAGAAGAAGCGACCGGACGAAATGCCCAAAAACGGGATAGCTATCATGGATCTGAGAACGGGAGTCGTTACTCGCATCGATCGGGTGAAGAGCTTTCAGGTGCCCGAAGAAGGGTCGGGTTTTGTCGCTTATTTGCTCGAAGCCAAGGTCGAAGAAAGGAGACCGGAAGACCGCAGACCGGAGGCGGCCGGACCTGCTCCAAACCGCGGCCGTCGAGATCCGAAGAAAAAGGAGTATGGAACCGATCTCGTGCTTCGCAATCTGACCGACAACAGCGAACGCACCTTTCCGGAGGCGCTTGAGTATACTCTGAGCAAAGACGCGAAGAGCCTCGTCTTCGCCGTGTCATCAAAGAAAGAAGAGACCAACGGGGTGTTTGCCGTCACGACCTCGGCGGCCGATGCGCCGGTTGCCCTTCTTGCAGGCAAGGGCAAATACACAAAACTCACCTGGGATGAAAAGGAAACTCAACTCGTGCTGCTGAGTGATCGCGATGATGCGGCGGCGGCTCAGCCTCGATTCAAACTCTATCGATGGGATCGCAAGTCTTCCGCGGCGACCGAGATTGTCTCGACCGCCACTAACAACTTCAAACCCGGTTACGTCATCAGCGATAAAGGCGCGATCAACTTCTCGGAAGACGGGCGCAAGCTCTTCTTTGGCGTAGCTCCGCCGGCGGAACCGGACAAAGACGAGAGCGAAGATGCAACAGCATCCGATGATAAGGTCTCGGTCGATCTGTGGCACTGGAAGGATGACTTTATCCAGCCGATGCAAAAGGTGCGCGCCGCTCAGGACAGAAACCGTTCCTATCGAGCGGTTTTTGATATCGCCGAAAGCAGGTACGAGCAGTTGGGCGATGAGACGATGCAGGGGGTTAATCCATCAAGCAACGGGCGATGGGCTCTGGGGTCCGATGATCGCCCATACCGTATTCTGGTCGGCTACGACGATGAATCCAACGCGGCGGATGTTTCGCTCATCAACACCGCCGACGGCAGCCGCAAGCCCGTCATGAAGAGGCATGCTCGCGGATTCACATGGTCGCCCGGCGGCCGATACGCATTGTTCTACGACGGGAAAGACTGGAACACGCTGTCTATTCCCGACTGCAAGATCGTAAACCTCACCAGCAATCTGGGCGTGAACTTCTGGCGCGAGGATCACGACTCTCCCAGCGTCCCTCCCTCATACGGCAGCGCCGGCTGGACATCGGATGACAAGTACGTGCTGCTGTATGACAAATACGACATCTGGCAAGTTGCACCTGATGGATCGGGTGCGAAGAATCTTACCGATGGGGTTGGCCGAAAAGAAAAGATCGAGTTTCGCTATTCGAAGCTCGACCCGCAGGAGAAAGGAATTGATTCGTCAAAGCCGCTGCTGCTGAGGGCTGAGAATGAATGGACGCGTGACTCGGGTTTCTATCGGGACAAAGTCAACGGAGGAATGCCTCAGAAGTTGATCATGGCTGCGAAGGATTTCAACCTGCCCTCAAAGGCGAAAGACGCAGACGTATACCTGCTCAGCGCGTCAACCTTTGATGAGTTCCCGGATCTGCTGGTCACTTCCCCAACCTTCAAAGACCTCAAGAAAGTCAGCGACGCGAATCCGCAGAAGTCACAATTGCTGTGGGGGACTTCTGAGCTTGTCCGATTCAAGAATATCGACGGCGTTCCGCTTTCGGCGATGCTGATCAAGCCTCCCAACTTCGACCCTAATAAGAAGTATCCGATGATCGTGTACATCTACGAAACGCTGTCGGAGAACGTGCATCGTTTTGTGGATCCGCGGCCCGGTCACAGCATCAATCCATCGTATTACGCGAGCAACGGCTATCTGGTGCTCGAGCCTGACATCGTGTACACGATCGGGCACCCCGGACCGAGCGCGCTCAACTGTGTGCTACCGGCGATTCAGTCGGTGGTTGACAAGGGCTTTGTGGACGAAAAGGCGATCGGCATCCAGGGACACAGTTGGGGCGGCTACCAGATCGCGTATATGATTACCCAGACGACGCGTTTCAAAGCCGCGGCGGCTGGAGCGCCGGTAGCCAACATGACCAGCGCATATAGCGGGATTCGATGGGGCACGGGACTGCCGCGACAGTTCCAGTACGAACACACCCAGAGCCGCATCGGTGGGAGCTTGTGGGAAGCGCCGATGCTCTATCTCGAGAACTCGCCTGTGTTCAAGGCCGATCGCGTGCAGACCCCGCTGATGATGATTCACAACGATGCGGACGACGCGGTGCCCTGGTATCAAGGGATCGAGTACTATCTGGCGCTGCGGCGACTGGGCAAGGAGGCTTATTTGTTCAGCTACAACGGCGAGCCTCACGGGCTTCGAAAGCGGCAGAATCAGAAAGACTACACGATGCGTCTGCAGCAGTTCTTCGACCATTTCCTGAAGGGGGCGCCCGCGCCTGAATGGATGGTCAAAGGGATACCGTATCTTCAGAAGGACAAAGAGAAGGAGCAGTACAAGGTGACAGCGGACATCAAAGAGAAGGCGGGAAAGTGACGGAGCCGTTTGCGCTCTCTATGAGCAGCATTGAATCGAACCGGTGTCCGGTGCTAGAGTCAGCATTAGATCTAGTCAAGGAGTTTCAGCAACGATGGCAATAAGTCTAACTGAAGACATTCGCTCAGTAACTGACCTGAAGCGGAATGCACAGAAGATCCTTGACCACATGCACAAGACCGGCCGGCCCGTCATCCTCACCAAGAACGGTAAGGCGGATGCTGTGCTGCTCGATGCGAAGACCTTTGAGAGGCATCTGAAGGCGAGCAATCTGGCGAGACTGCTTGCTCCCGCTGAGGAAGACATCGCCGCTGGTCGCGAGAGTGAAATGGGGCAGTTTTTGCAAGAGTTCAAGCATGCCCACGCAATTCCAAGTAAGGGTTACCGGAAGAGCAAAGGCGGACATCGATGAAATCTGGACCTTCATCGCTCACGACAGCCTGACCGAAGCCAACAGATTCATCTATCAGCTTGAAGGCCAACTCAAGACGCTGAGGCGGTTTCCACAGAGATGTCCACTGATACCCGAGAACGAGTCCTCCGATAGACGATACCGGCATTTGCTCTATGGTGAGTACCGCACAATATTCCTGGTCTCCGGGAGAATCGTTCGTGTTCTAAGGGTAATCCACGGGTCGCGCTTGCTGGATATGACGTCGCTTGACCTTTGATTCGCTTGTAAACTTTTTACCAAACGAAGCATTCACCGGAGAGAATACCGTGGTTAGTTTCATAGACGAAGCAGTCGAGCAGTTCGCTCACGATCACTCAAAACCCGAATCTGATCTGTATGTTCGCCTACGCGAAGAAACTTATCGCGACATGAACTGCCCGCAGATGCAGGTTGGCCGCATCGAAGGCCGGTTTCTGAAGATGCTGGTCCGTCTGACCGGCGCGCGGCGGATTCTGGAGATCGGGATGTTCACAGGATACAGCGCACTGATGATGGCCGAAGGTCTGCCCGATGACGGCCATCTGATCACCTGCGACGTCGACCCGAAGGCCGAAGCCATCGCCCGCCGCTATTTCAACGAGAGCCCGGACAGTCACAAGATCGAGGTTCGAATCGGTCCGGCGCTCGAGACAATAAAGACGCTAACCGGACCAATCGACATGGTCTTTATCGATGCCGACAAAAGCAACTACTCAAACTATTACGAGGCGTGCCTTCCGTTGGTAAAGCCGGGCGGTTTGATTGTTGCCGACAACGTCTTGTGGAGCGGCCAGGTGCTCAATCCGGAAAGCGTCGACGATCATGCCATCGTTGCGTTTGACAAACTGGTGCAATCGGACCCACGGGTCGAGAATGTCTGTCTGACGGTGCGCGATGGCATGATGCTGGCCTGGAAGCGCCCATAGCGCGACCGGTTTCCCCGAAGGCCGTCCGACCTTGAGCCAGCCGTGGCAGCAGTAATCCGCTGCCCACGGAACTTGTGCTATCTGCCTGAGATTATCCTGGCTGGTTGGATGGGCCGGCGCCGAGCGGTTCGCCACTTCGTCGTAACCAAACGCAGTTATGCAACGTTTTGGCCAACAGCGGAAACCTTATCAGGTTCTATCAGCAATCAGTTATAAGTCTCCGCGAAAGACTCTCAGTACACTTTAAGGAGTGAGTTGATTATGAAGAAATCTCTACTGTTGGTAGGCATTTGTTGTGTTTTGATGGTTGGTTTCTGGTCGGTGAGCGCAGGAGCCCCTGCTGATTTCTCCGGTACCTGGGCGCTCGACAAGGCCAAGAGCGAAGGATTACAGGGACGAATGGCCAACCTGGATCAAACCTGGGCGGTAATGCAGGACGCCAAGATGTTCACTGTTGAAGTGAGCTTTTCGGGTGGCGAGCAGCCGATGCCCGCGCAAAAGAGAAGCTACAACCTGGATGGCACCGAGACCACGATGGATGTGGCTGGCCGCATGCCCGGTAAAGCCACGATGAAGGCCAAGTGGCAGGGTGATGGCAAGATCCTCGAGCTGAATTCGGTGACCAAGGCGAACTTTCAGGGCAATGACATCACGATCACCAATACCGAGCATTGGGAGCTTGCCGACGGCGGAAAGACGCTAAAGGTTCATCGCGTTTCAGAGAATCCGCGTGGAACGCAGGAAACCAAGCTGGTCTTCGAGAAGAAGTAGCCCCGGGCGATGAGAGCGCTATTGCGCTTTCGAAGCCTGTGTTTTGAAACCAGCTTGAAGCCTTCTCATGCCGCGAAGCCACCGATCGTAGTCGGTGGCTTTGCGGCTGAAATATTCGGCAACTTCGGGGTGCGGCAAGACCAGGAACCGCTCTTCGTCCAGTGCCTTCACAACGGCCTCGGCAACATCAGAAGGCTCGAGAGCATTGGCTCTGAGAAACTCGCCCGGCCCGCCCGCTGAACTCCTCAACAAATCGGTGTTAACTCCCTGCGGGCAGAGACACGATACTCTTATCCCTGCATCGCCGTGAGTGATCGACAGCCACTCCGCGAATGCGACCGCCGCGTGTTTGGTCACCGAGTACGGAGCCGAGCCTATCTGGGCCAGCAAACCCGCCGCCGACGCGGTCGCCAGGATGTAGCCTTCGCCACGCGCAAGCATCCCGGGCACGACGTGACGAGCCGCGTAGATATGGGCCATCACGTTCACTTCCCAGATCTGCTGCCAGACTTCGTTAGGCTCGTCGGCGCCGCCGGGTGTGCCGATCCCGGCGTTCGAACAGAAAAGGTCGATCTGTCCGTAGGCTGCGTTCGTTTGATTGACAAGATTGACGATGTCGCCTTCGACGGCGACGTTGGTCTTTATCGCCAGTCCGCCGATACTTTTCGCGAGTGCCTCGGCCCGATCGATATCGAGATCCGCGACCACCACGCCTCGCGCTCCCTCCAACGCAAAACGTTCGCAGAGCGCTCGCCCGATCCCGTTAGCTCCACCGGTAACAACCGCGACTTTGTCTTTGAGTTTCATCTTACCTTTTGAGTGGATTCCAATACGACCTATTGGACCAATGCGACATATATCGGAATCCGGTCGTCTACTCGTACTTTCTCAATTCGAGCTTCGCGATGGCCTCGATGTGAACCTCGTCGGGACCGTCCGCGAGCCGCAAGGTGCGAGCGCCCGCCCACGCCGCCGCGAGCTCGAAGTCCTGACATACGCCGCCGCCGCCGCAAGCCTGAATCGCGCGATCGATCACACGCAAAGCCATGCTTGGTGCGATGGCTTTTATCATTGCGATCTCGGCCCGTGCGGTCTTGTTGCCGACGGTGTCCATCATATATGCCGCCTTGAGAGTCAACAGCCGCGACTGCTCGATTTCCATGCGCGAGGCGGCGATGTCCGCGCGAATGGTCCCCTGCGCCGCGATCGGCTTTCCGAACGCGACGCGTGAACGAACGCGCTTGCACATCGTTTCAAGCGCGCGCTCGGCCAAACCTACCAGCCGCATGCAATGGTGTATGCGCCCGGGTCCAAGCCTCCCTTGAGCGATCTCGAAGCCACGTCCCTCGCCCAACAATATGTTCGAAACGGGGACGCGAACGTTTTCAAACGAGACTTCTCCGTGGCCGTGCGGCGCGTGATCGTAGCCGAACACCGTAAGCATGCGCTCGATCTTCACCCCCGGCGCATCCATCGGCACAAGGATCATCGACTGTTGTTTGTGCAACGCCGCCGTAGGATCGGTCTTACCCATGAAGATCGCTATCTTGCAGCGCGGATCGCCCGCTCCTGAGCTCCACCATTTGAGTCCGTTGATTACGTAGTCGTCTCCGTCGCGAACTATGCTGGCTTGAATGTTGGTTGCGTCAGACGATGCGACCGCCGGCTCGGTCATCGCAAAGCACGAGCGAATCTCGCCGTTGAGCAGAGGCTTTAGCCAGTGCTCCTTCTGCGCGTCACTGCCGTAGCGAGCGAGCACTTCCATATTGCCCGTGTCCGGCGCCGAGCAATTGAACACTTCTGGGGCCATGGTCGAGCGCCCCATGATCTCGCACAGCGGAGCGTACTCGAGGTTCGACAGACCTTCGCCAAAAGGGTTCTCTGGCAAGAACAGATTCCACAGACCCGCCGCCCGCGCCTTTGGCTTTAGTTCCTCTATGATTGCGGTCGGCTGCCATCTGTCGCCTTCATTGATCTGTTGATAGAAGACTTTCTCGTTTGGATAAACATACTCGTCCATGAATGCGAGAAGCCTCTTCTGAAGTGCTTTGACTTTCTCAGTGTATTCGAAGTTCATAACGATTCCTTTCCGCCCCCCGAATGAGAGCACATCACGATAGTTGATGAATGCCGAGAGTTCAACCTCCGGTGACCGGTGGTCGGTGACCGGTGGCCGGTGACCGGTGGCCGGTGACCGGTGGTCGGTGACCGGTGGTCGGTGACCGGTGACCGGTGACCGGTGACCGGTGGTCCGGTGGTCCGGTGACCGGTGGCCGGTGACCGGTGGCCGGTGACCGGTGGCCGGTGACCGGTGGCCGGTGACCGGTGGTCGGTGACCGGTGGTCGGTGACCGGTGGTCGGTGACCGGTGGTCGGTGACCGGTGGTCGGTGACCGGTGGTCGGTGACCGGTGGTCGGTGACCGGTGGTCCGGTGGTCCGGTGGTCCGGTGACCGGTGGCCGGTGACCGGTGGCCCTTGGCCGGTGACCGGTGGCCGGTGGCCCTTGGCCGGTGGCCGGCGACTAATTCTCGTCTTTTCTGTTTGCTTCGACTGCCTTTCGAATGTGGTCGAGATACTCAGCCTCGGGCAGCGCGCCGACGAACTCGGTTGTGTCGTTGATTACAATCTTGGGTACGCCCCTGACGCCGTAGCGGCGCGAGAGATCGGGGAACTCCATCGCCTCGATAACATCAGCGGTTACGTGCTCGCTCTCAACTGCCATCTGGTGGGCCAACCTGGCCGCTGCCGGGCAATACGGTCAGGTGGGTGTCGTGAAAACCTTGATGTTTACATTCTCCGTCAGCGTGCTCAGATACTCTCGCGTCTTCTCGGCGAGATCAGTGGTGCCGGTGGAGACATCAACCAAATCGGCGATCAGAGCCGAGAACTCATAGCCTGAGGGTATCCCGAAGAACCGGACCTGGCCGCGGGCCGCTCCGTCGAAAACGAATGCCGGCACGCTATTGATGCCCAACGCAAAGGCTTGCTCCCTCGCGCTGGAGATCTCGTGAACGGTCAGCGTCAGTTTATCCGAAAGCGAGACCACCTCTTTGAGGAGCTCCTCGGTCTGAGCGCACATCTCGCAGGGCCGCTTACCCGGAATGATGATCGGCGATTCGCGTTCGGTGAACATCACGATCTCGACATCGCCGGTAAGGCTCTTGTCAAAGTGGGTTCGTATTGTCTCCAAGTCGGCGCCGGATATTAGTCCCATCGTCTCTCCTTCGGAAAAGTCAGTGGGTGGAACCTGTACGGGTTCACCCGGACTGCGAACTCTCTTTTGTGTTACCCAGCGAGTCGATCTTCTCAGCCAGTGCGAAGTCGTATTCTGTTATTCCCCCGGCGGTGTGAGTCCAGTTTCTCAACGTCACCTGGTTGTAGCAAACGAGGATGTCCGGATGATGATTCACCGACTCGGCGAGACAGGCAACTGCATTCACAAACGACATCGCGCGAAGGAAATTCTTGAACTCGTATTTCTTCTCGATCCGATTCCCGGCGCGCGACCACCCGGAAAGACGAGTGAGCCGCTCTTTGATCTCTTCTTCTGTTAGCTTTGGCGTAGCCGCACTGCAAGTCATGTTTTTAATGGGTTGGGATCTTTTGATTTTCAGTCGTCGAGTTAAACCGATGCGTTATGGCGCCGTCTTCAAGCCTCGAAATCGCAAACGGAACATCGCTCGCGGACATCCCCTCGGCATATGACTTCACTAGTATGTGCCGGTAATCGCCCTTTCGATTGGCGATGATGGATTCAACCAGGGACTTCACGCTCGGTTCCGTAGCCGGGCCGGATATTTTGATGAGCAGCGTAAGGCTTCCGGAGACAGGATCGGCCTGCTCGGAGATGACCGAGAAAGGCTGCACGGTTGACCTCGTCGGAGCCGGCGCCCCGTCACATCCGGCAAGCGACAACAGGAAAAGCGCAATGATCGCGGTCTTAAGCATTGTTATTCCTGCACCATCAGTGGAACAGCCATTGTGTTATCCAGTCCAGCGCGAGTCAACCTCGGCACGGCGGTAGCACGGCGGTAGCGTAGACTGTCGAGTCTGTGCAGGAGTCTGCGCCGGCGGTATAAACCGTAGCGTAGACTGTCCAGTCTGCGCCGGAGTAGTCTGCGCCGGCGGGGTAAACCGTAGCGTAGACTGTCTAGTCTGCGCACGAGTCTGCGCCGGAGGTATAAACCGTAGCGTAGACTGTCCAGTCTGCGCAGGAGTCTGCGCCGGAGTAGTCTGCGCCGGCGGGGTAAACCGTAGCGTAGACTGTCTAGTCTGCGCACGAGTCTGCGCCGGAGTAGTCTGCGCCGGCGGGATAAACCGTAGCGTAGACTGTCTAGTCTGCGCACGAGTCTGCGCCGGCGGTAGCGTAGACTGTCCAGTCTGCGCCGGCGCCAGCAGCGGGCCGTGTGTGCTTTGACGGTTGATAACCAGCGCTGCTCCACAAGACCGCACGGGACCCAGCCTACTATAGCGAATCGCTTCGGGGATTCGCCCACTCTCTGAAACCTTTCGGACTAACCTGCCACTCACTCGGCGTAACGTATTGAAATTGTTTCGGAGGAGATCTACCAGATATGAACAGAAAACTAATTCGATTTTCCCTTGCGACAGCGCTGGTTGCATTGGCGCTTGCAGCTACCGCTTCCGCTCAAGACTTTCAAAGAGCCTACCGGATCGGCGCAGGCGGCCAGATCCGAATCGGCAACGTATCAGGCGACGTTCTGGTAACAGGCTACGACGGTGATTCAGTCGTCGTGACCGCAACAAAGAAGGGCCGCGACCGGGACAAGATTGAGGTCGAAGACCGCAGCGGCACAGCCAATGTGGACATAGGAGTTAAGTACCCCAAGAACTGCAACTGCGATGCGAGCATTCTCTTCGAGGTTCAGGTGCCGCGTTCGGTGCAGTACGACTTCGATCACATTGCGTCGGTAAGCGGCGACGTTCGGGTGGCTGGAGTAACGGGTCGGTTGAACGCTTCGGCGGTCAGCGGCGACGTTCATATCACGGACGTCTCCGGATCGGTGAACGCTTCGGCGGTGAGCGGAGATGTACAGGTCGAAATCAACCGGCTTGAGGGCTCCGACGACATGAAATTCAACACGGTCAGCGGGGACGTTAACGTGACGCTTCCGGGCAGTCTCGATGCAGACGTGGACATGTCGAGCTTCAGCGGGTCGATCAAGACTGACTTCGCGATCGAGGTTCGCTCGGAGCGATACGGATCGCGCAACTCCGCCCGCGCAAAGCTTGGCGAAGGCACACGGCGCTTGAAGATGTCCTCGGTGTCTGGCGATCTCAGCTTGCGGCATCCGTGACGAAATACTCAGCGCAAAGACGCCAAGAACCGCAAAGTTCGCGATGAATCCCTATGGCGAACTTTGCGGTTCTTGGCGTCTTTGCGCTGAGTATTTCGTTCTTCGTCGAGTCCATTGCCGTCCCTGCCACTTTTGTTGACGTTAAGTACCCTCGATGATACGCTTCGCACCGTGACTGAAGAAAAGGAATCCGAATCAGACAACGCGCCGCGCAAATTTCAGGGACCGGGTGGGAGCCCGGGCGGACTCGGGATGTTCATCTTCGGACTCGCGCTGGCGATCGCGGGCGGATACTTGATAATGAACCAGGTGCAAGTCACCAGCGGCTACTGGCATTGGTGGGGCCCAAACACCTTTGGGCTTACGCTCCTCCCGCTTGCTATAGGGATTGGACTGCTGTTCTTCGACGGCAAATCGATAGCCGGTTGGGTGCTGGCCGGTGGCGGAGCGGTGATCATCTTCGTAGGCATACTCGCGAACTTGCAGATCTTCTTCACCCCGACCAGTTTATTCAACGTCATCCTGATGCTCACGATGTTTGCGGCTGGGCTTGGTTTAATGGCACGCGCCGTAAAGGGCTCGTGACCGATGCGAGCCTCTCGCCTATCTGACCAGGTATCCTTTATTACTTCTCGGATGAGTTCTCGCGTTCTAGTTCGAGCCTTGTTGATCGGCATTCTTGTGCCTGGGACCGCAGGCATCCGTGCCTGCCCATCGTCAGTCAGCGCAATGCAGCAGGCAGGGATGCCTGTGCTCCCAGGGAATGAGCTCCGGGTTAAGATCAACGAACTCATCCGCGCGAGCGGGGCTGAGACAGTCGGCGTGGCTTACAATGATCCGGCCACCGGCAAAGAGCTATTGATCAATCCGGACATCAGCTTTCACGCGGCGAGCACTATGAAGGTGCCGGTGATGATGGAGATCTTTCGGCAGGCCGCGGCCGGCAAGCTCTCACTCGATCAGCGCATTCCGGTTAAGAACGACTTCACGAGCATTGCCGACGGCAGTCACTATTCGCTAACCCCGGACAGCGATTCCGATCAATCGCTCTACACCAGGGTCGGCCAGACGGAGACCGTTCGCGAGCTTATTCGTTTGATGATCACGGTGAGCAGCAACCTCGCCACCAACATCTTGATCGAGCGGGTCGCGCCTGATCGCGTGATGGATTTGATGCACGCGATCGGCGCGGAACACATCCGGGTGCTGCGAGGCGTCGAAGACGGGAAAGCGTTTGAGAAGGGATTGAATAACACGACTACGGCGCGCGATCTGATGATCATCCTGCGGAGGATCGCTGAACGGCGCGCGGTCTCGGCGAAAGCTTCCGATGAGATGATCAATATCATGCTCGATCAGAAGTTCAACGAAGGCATCCCGGCGGGTCTGCCGCGAAACGCGCGAGTCTCTCACAAGACCGGATCGATTACTAAGATTAACCACGACGTCGCGATTGTGTACCCGCCAGGGCAGAAGCCTTACGTTCTTGTGGTCCTGACGCGCGGGATCGCGGATGAAAAACTCGCGCACAAATTGATCGCGGACATCTCACGAGCAGTGTATGAGTATGGTCAACGTTCACGGAAGAGAGGGACAACGCCGCCAACGAACTGAACGACGAGCAAGCGGTTTCACGGGGCTGTCCCGTTGGTTCCTGCGATCGCCAATTCGACGGCCGACCGTCTGACTCTGACCAGTCAGACACGCGCCGATATCAGGTGAGAGACTTTTCAATCGAGTAGCTGACGCTTGCGGCGGTTATCTGCTATCAGGAACACAAGGCCAATCGCCAGCCAAAAAATGGCTTTGAGCCAGTTTTGGGTTTGAAATGCCTCCAGCGTAGCGACGCCAAAGAAAAGAACGAACACCGCGAAGTTTGTACCGAGCTTAAACCCCTTCATAGCGCCCTCCGTTAGCCTACCCATTCACCGAAGTCGGTGAAAAGCAGATCGGGCTTTCCACTGCCGATCCGCAATCAGCGGCGAGTATAGCTTCGAATTGGCCTCCAGGGATGTGACGGGCGTCACAACTGAGATTAAGGAATCGGGGACAGCCTTACTCCAACACGTATTTGCTCGGGGTATTGATCAGCAGCCCAAAGAGTTTTGACCGATTCGATCTCAAGCGATATGACGAAAGAGGCATCATAGCTGGGCGTCTATTGATGCAACATCAAGGACGCGCCTTTTTGGCCAACCCTATTCCCCAGGCGCCGAAAGCTTCTCCCATCTCGCCTTCAGATCCTCAAGAATATCCTTGAACCGCTGGTCGTCTCTTAGCGCTTCCCAGTTCGGGCTTCCCGAGATCCACGGATAATTCTCATTCCCCATCGAGATCGAACACTCGAGCCATTCAAGCGCTTGGTGATTCATGCCCGCGAGCGCGTACGCCGTCGCAAGTCGATATGCCACATCCTGATCCGCGCGGGCGATCTCTAATACCCGATCGTCTATCAACTCGAACGCCCGTTCGCGTTCGCCCCGCGCGAGGTAGCAGTACGCAAGAAATATCTTCTGCGAACGCAGCCCGGGATTCTTTGCCAGGACATCTTCCATCGCCATTGTCGCTTTTTCGATCTGCCCCCGATAGTAATCGACCACGGCCGTGTAGGCCCGCAACAAGGGATGGTTCGGCTCGAACGCCAAACCCTTTGCGAGTTCGGCCTCAGCCTTGTCGTAGTCGCGCTGATAGATAAAAATCCGCGCGCGGTTCGAGCTGGCATATACAACGTCGGTCGGCGAAATTTTCAGCAGCCGATCCCACGACGTCAGTGCGCGGTCATACTGGCCCGATACCCGATAAACGTAGGCGGCAACCGAGTGTACCGAAGGCTCATTTGGCGCCCGCCGCACCAGCCGCCTAATCTGCTGGCGCGCTTCTTCCGATCGTCCCGCGATCAAATCAATGTAGATCCTCCGCACGCGCGGCTCGACCAGGTTCTTGTCCAGCTCGATCGCGCGGTCGAAGCACTCCTTCGCCTTGTGGTAATGCTCGAGACCGCCCATGCCTTTCAGCACGTAGTTGACCTCGCACACGCCAAGCCCGCTATGCGCAAGCGCGAAGTTTTGATCACGCTCCAAAGCCAAGGTGAATAGATCGACCGCCGATTCGAGGTCAGCAACATCAAGCGTCTGAGTGACGAATTTGTAAAGCGAGGTGCGCGCCTTTAGATAGCATTCGTAAGCCTCGGCGCTTTCGGTCGGGGTCTTTACCAGCCGCTCCTGCTCCTTTGTGCTCGTCTTTACGCTGAGGCCCTCGACAATCCGGCGCGAGATTGTGTCCTGAACGGTGATGATGTCTTTCGACTCGACATCGATTTTCTCGCTCCACACGATCTCCCCCGAAGCGGTGTCGATCAACTGCGGAGTCAGTCTGAATCGATCCCCGGCCTTCAAGTAACCGCCGATCAACACCGCGTCGACTGCCAATTGGACGCCGATTGCGCGCGGGTCCACATCTTTGTTTTGGTACTGAGCGATGTAAGACGAAGGTCGAACCACCAGATCGTGAAGTTGCGCCAGTTCGGTGATCACGCTGTCGGCCAGACTGAAGCCGTAGAAATCATTCTCCGGTGCGCCAGATAGGTTCTTGAACGGAAGAATCGCAATCGCCTTTTTGTCACGCGAATGCCACATCGACGGGGTGACATCGGGTGTCGCCGATGACCCACCGGTGCTTGATTCTTCCTTCGACAGCGAACCGGTGAAAGTGCGCTGCGCCCAGGAGGATATACTCTTTAGAAGTCCACCCGACTTTGGGGGCTGCTTCGACGCACGAAAAGAAGCCGATTTGTCCGCCGGCACGACGCCGGTCTGCGCATAGTGACTTCGAACCATACCGCGCAGGTCTTCGAGAAGCACCTCGGTGGATTGATAACGCGCGGCGGGGTTCTTTGCGAGCGCTTTCGAGACGATCTGTTGAAGACGCTGGGGCGCTCCGTCCAGCGGCGGCGGTTCGTCGTGCATCACGCCGTGCATCACGTCAACCGAGGTCTTGCCTTTAAACGGCAACCGTCCGGCAATCATCTCGTACATCACGACGCCAAGCGAGAATATGTCAGAGCGCGCATCCGCCCGTTCTCCGCGTGCCTGCTCGGGTGACATATAGCTGGCGGTGCCGAACGGTGTGCCAAGCGCCGTTAGATCGGCGGTCTGATGATCCCCGGAGGTGCCGGTCGAGGGCACGATGACCTTCGCCAAACCGAAGTCGAGAATCAACAGTTGGTTTCGCTCGTTGAGCATGATGTTTGAAGACTTGATGTCGCGGTGAATGACGTTGCGGCGATGGGCCTCGGCGAGCGCATCGGCGATTTCGAGCGAGAACTCGAGGGATTGATCGAGCGGCACCGGCCGCCCTCCGATGAACTTCTTGAGCGTCTTGCCGTCGATGTACTGCATCACGAAGAAGAGCACGTCTTCGGCTTCGTTAACTTCGTAGACCGTACAGATGTTCGGATGATCTATGGCCGATGCGGCACGCGCCTCGCGCAGAAAGCGGGCGCGGGCTTTTTCGTCGCCTACGAGTTCGGCAGAAAGCGCCTTGATGGCGACGGTGCGGTGGAGCTTTGTGTCTTCGGCCTTGTAGACCACACCCATGCCGCCTTTTCCAATCTCTTTCAATATGCGGTAGTGGAGAATGGTTTTTCCGACCATGGACTTGAACCCGAGAGCGTGATCCTCGACGCTTGCGACGATTATACACTCGCGAGGATTAGGGGCAAGCAAAGGATGGCCGCGCGGGGAATGGACACTCTTGTTGATAGACTCCGAAGAACTATCTCCACACAATCAACGACATGGTCACATCGCGTCGTGTCACAACGCTCTAACAGGAGAGGTGCGTTTAGGACCTATTTACGCAAAAGCCGGTCACTGCACTGCGTCGGCAATAAGTAGTATCGGGTCCTGGTTCGTTGCTCTCTTGCGCCCTCTGTGGTTGATTTCCGGGGCTAATCAAGGAAAACCAGCAGAGGCGCGTGGGGCGGCTCATGACTGCATTCTAAAGCCCACCTCCAAATTGAATAATTGACGTGAACATGCCGACAGACTAGAATCACGGTGCACCCCCAAACTCTGTACCCCATACGTTTGAGAACATGTCTACATCAAGAGAAAGCAGAATAAGTCAGATTTTCGATGAGGTAGGGCGGGGCTCGAACCTGGGTCACGCATTGGGTTTGATTGCCGACCAGCTTGCAGCCGACATCGGGGCGCCTACGTGCAAGATATGGGTAGTCAAGCGCGGTGACATCTGTGATCGCTGCCCGCTTGCCGACTCGTGTTCGAACAAGCAGATGTGTATGCACTTGATAGCGGCCAGCGGTGCGGTTGTAGAGCGTGAGTATCCGAGAATACCGCTCTCGGTCTTGAGCGCGCCCTTGATCACTCGCGGAGGGATTGCTGACTTCGGTGATTCACAGGGCGCAGGCGACAAGCTGTTTGGTTTACAACGCAGCAGCCCGAGTCAAAGCTCGGACTCGTACGCGCTTTATCCGTTGCGAGGCATCTCGGGCACCGTCGGTTTGATTGGGGTGTTCAACCAGCGCCGGTTCCGGCAACGGGAACTGCGAATGATTGAGGATCTGGCGCCGGCCGCGGTTGCCGCAATCCGTGTTGCCGAGCTCCAGTCTCGATGCGTTTCGCTGAGCACCAGGATCGACAAGGACGGTGAGTCTCTGGCTACGCTTGAACAGCCGCCGACCGAGCGCGAGAGCGAGCTTGAAGACGCCGTCGCTCAACTGACCCGGCAGGTAGCACAGCTTCAAGTTGAACGCGAGTCGGTCCTCAAGACTTCGGCGCACCTGGAACACCTGAACCACGAACTGCAAGCTCGGGTCGACATGATCGTCGACGCGCATCAACAAAGCGGGCAGGAAGCGTCCGCCATGGCCTATGAAGTTGAAAGCCAGCGCCAACGATTAGAGGCAGAGAACGCGCGGCTCAAGACTCGCCTGTCGGGGCTTGAAGCAACCATCAACGACCTCCACAAAGGCCGCGAGAAACTGACGGACGAAATGTCCGAGCGCGGCCAGCAGATCGATCTGTATAAAGCGCACCTGACCGCGCTTCAGGAGCGCAACTCGGCGCTTGAAGTGACTAACGTTATGCTCCGGGGCGAGAGTGCTTCGGTCGCCGACAGCGTGAATGATCTCGAGCATTCGCTTCGACTCGCGGAGGATTCGCGATCGCGATTGGAACAGTCGAACCTTGCACTTGAAGAAAGACTGAGCGGACTAATCGAGGAACTCGGGCGCTCGCGGATTGAAGGCGGCCGGATTGCCGGTGAGAACGAGCAGCTCGTCTCGGAAACCGAAAGATTGAGCATCGAGATCGTCCGACTGCAGGGCGGCGGCAGTCGCATCAGCGAAGACAACGCGCGGCTGCTCGGCCTGAACGCGGAGCTGAGCCTGTCTCAGGCTCGAGCCGAGAATCGCGTGTCTGAACTCGAGCGAGGTCACGCTGACTTGAACAGGCAACTTGACGAGGCTCGCGCGGTTGTTGGGGGCCGGCTCGTTGAGCTCGAGCAGGAGAATGCATCGCTCGTCCAGACT
This sequence comes from Blastocatellia bacterium, assembly GCA_963737945.1. Taxonomy (GTDB): domain Bacteria; phylum Acidobacteriota; class Blastocatellia; order UBA7656; family UBA7656; genus Onstottus_A. The sequence goes on from CAVTUR010000005.1 coordinate 265,162, forward strand.
CGCGCGCAGCTTGACACCGAGACTGCGCGTCTGACATTGCGCCTCGTAGAGCTCGAACAGGAGAATGCATCGCTCATTCAGACTCGAACCGGGCTGGAAAGCGAGACGGAGCATTTGAGAGCACATTGTGTGGAGCTTGAACAGGAGAATGCACTGCTCACCCAGACCCGTACTCAGCTGGAAAACGAGACAGCGCGTATCACATCGCGGTCCGAAGAGATTGAACAGGAGAATGCGAAGCTGAGCCAGGCGCACGGACAGATTCAGGAAGTAGTTGTGCAGTTCGAGGCGTTGACGACCCGGTTGGAAGACACCGCGCTCAAACTTCGGGGCCGAGCGGAAGTGAGCGAGGCCGGCCGGGCTGACCTCGAACAGCGCAACCGCGTGCTGGCTGAAAAGAACCGCCGTCTTACGTTGGACGGCCAGACCAAGGCGCGATTCCTGGCCAACATGTCACACGAGCTTCGAACTCCGATGAACGCGATCATCGGGTTTACATCGCTTTTGCTGGACGATCGTTCGCTCGAGATGAGCGATCGTCACCGCCGAAGCCTGGAACGAGTGTCGCGCAACGCCCGGGATCTGCTCGAGCTGATCAACAACGTGCTCGATCTGTCGAAGATCGAAGCCGGGCGGATGGATGTCTATGCGGAGCCGGCGGACGCGCGCGACTTGATCGAACGCGCGATGGCGGTCGTTGAGCCGCTCAAGGAAACCCGGCCGATCAAGCTCAGTTTTTATGTAGAAGACGGGCTGCCCGGGATGCGCACGGATCGAACCAAGCTTCAGCAGATTCTTATCAACCTGCTCTCGAACGCGATCAAGTTCACTCGCGAAGGTGAAGTCAAGATTACAGCCGGGCGCGCCGCGCCAGATCGTATCCGAATCGCGGTGACCGACAGCGGAATCGGCATCGCCGAAGCCGATATCACCAGAATCTTTGAGGAGTTCAGGCAAATCGGCGGCGGCGGGCGGGGCGGGAGGACCGGGACCGGCCTCGGCCTTTCGATCACCCGCCGATTGGTGGAAATGCTTGGCGGCGAGATATCCGTGTCGAGTCGCGAGGGTGAGGGTTCGGTCTTCGCGGTGACCTTGCCGTTCGAGATAGAAGGCCGGGTGGCTCCCGCCGTCGAAACTGAAATTCGGCTGACCGACCCGGAGCGCACCGCGCTCGTGATCGACACCGATCCGGCCTCGCTCTATTTGACTAAGAAGTATCTCACCGAGGCGGGATACTCGGTTGCCGCAACCGACGATCCAGCCCGGGGAATTGAAATCGCCGGCAAAGCGAAGCCCGCGGTTATCACGGTTGACATCGACGCGATTGATGGGGAAGCCGGGATAATCGAACGAATAGCGAATAGTCACGCGGAAGGCACGATTGTCGCCTTCTCGGCCGATGCGGGTGCTGAGGGCCGGGCGTTGAGCGGGGGAGCGAGGATCTTCCTGCGGAAGCCAGTCGAACGCAACGCACTGATCTCCGTATTAGACCGCGCAAAATCGCCGTTGCAAAAGTGCGTGCTCGTGGTTGACGACGACCCCGACGCGCTGGATCTGGCGGTCGCGATGATTGAAGGCGGCGGGTACGACACGGTCACGGCGACCAACGGCCGCGAAGCATTGGATGCGCTGGCCCGCCAACGCCCTGACGCGATTGTCCTCGATTTGATGCTACCGGAGATGGACGGCTTCGAGGTCGTTCACCGCATTAGCATGAATGCCGATTGGCGAGGCATCCCGGTGATTCTGTTGACGGCGCGCGATCTGTCACACGAAGAACGCCGCGCGCTCGACATTGGTACGGTGCGAATAATTCAAAAAGGGAGTTTCAGCCGGGACGAGTTGCTGGCTGAGATCAGAATGGGGACCGGAACTACCGAACCGCCGATGGCATCGAGCGTTGAGAGCTCAGAAGTTGAGAGTCCAGAGGTGCTGAGTCCAGAAGTTCTGGGTTCCGAGGTCCTGAGCTAAGAGTTGAAGCTGTTCTGACTACCGCTTCTGAGCATCGTGCTTCTGTCTATAGATGTGACGGCTGGTTTTGTTTTCCCGGTGCTGAAGACGGGCTCGCTCCCTGGCCGTAACCTTCCCGTCAGACCTCGCCTTCGCCTCGAGCCGCCTGGTCCGCGCTTGTTGTGCTCGCAGCCGAGCGGCTTCGCGCCTGTTAAGCTCGCCGCTCTTTACGCCGTGATGAATTCGCCTCTGCTGCCTGTGTTCGCGCCTATCGACGCCCGGCGTCTGTTGCGCCGCCACACTGATTCCAAGCGCGAAGACAAACATTGCTGATAACAAAATACTGACGATTCTCTTCATTAATTCCTCCTGATCTAAAACGGTTGTTGGAAACGCCGCCCTCTATGATTGGGGCAAGCAAAACATGGCGAAGCGCAGAAGAAAAACGCGCTTCGCCATGCCCGAGATTGGCTGTCTTCTATGGGTTGCGATCCTGTCCGTCGTGTTTTTGACGATGGATGGCTCGGCCCTCGCGGCTCAACTCACGCTGGAGGCGGGCGCGCTCGCCCGGAGTCAGATCTCCGTCCGATCTTGCCCGGCGCTCGTCTCGCCTGATCTTCGAGAGTCCAGCTTCAAGCCGTCTGGCTTCGTTGCGGGTGAGTTCGCCGCTGCGGATGCCCTGATTGATACGTTGCTGCTCACGGTGCTGACGCGAGTTGATCCCGCTCGGCCTCGCCATCGAGACCGCGCTTGTTCCAAAAACAAATACGGCGGCAACCAAAAGGTTAACTATCCGTCTCATAAAATCACCTCCCAAAAGAATCGAGGCATCCGTCTGGCGTTTGATAGGACGAAAGAGAGCGTCCGAAGGTCGGAATATTTTTACTGCAAAGACCGTCGCCGGCAGCATTCATTCGACAACAACTCCAAGTTCTGATGTGCCCACGTAAGGAGGCGGATGATGCGCAGAGCTTGGTGTGTTCTTTTCCTCATCTCAGGTGTGTTCCTTTTCATAGCTGAGTCGCTGAGCGCCAACACCGCGCTCGAAGTCGACGAGCGATCTACACGCCTCAATATTGACGGCGCCAATGCAATAGTTTCGCTTGTAGTAAACAACACGAGCGATCGCACCCTTTCTACGCGGGTGAAGATCGAGATCGTCGACCCAGTGAACGCGATTGTCGCCAGTTCCCTGACTACGGCGGTTCTGGATCCCGGTGCGCATTCTGTTCGAAGCGAGCTAAAAGTAGCTATCTCCCACGCACTCCTTTGGGATCGCGTTCGCTATTCCGTCAGCCCGGTCCCGCCTGGAGAGGCGCGACCAGCGGGCGGCGTAATATCGGCGTCCGAGATCACGCCCGACATTTTTGTGCTCGAAATCATCAAACCCGGGATCGTCGACGAAGGACGTAGCTGTAGAATTCGGGTGCGGGCTGCTCATCCGGTATCGTCGCGCCCGCTCGCGAACGTTCACATCGCTGCCGAAGTCAAATTCGACGACTTGCTCGCGCCGCTGAAGGCGGAGGGGGTCACCGACGTTGATGGGTATTCTATTTTCGACTTCGAGCTTCCCCGAAATCTCAAGAGTGATGGGGAGATCAAAGTTACCGGAAGCCGCAACGGACTGACCGATGAAGCGGAAGGCTCGCTCAGAGTGGATCGAGCGGCGCGTGTATCGATCAATACGGACAAGATGCTCTATCAACCGGGGCAGTCGTTGCATCTGCGAGCGATCCTGCTCGATTCCTCAAAACGGACCTTGCCCTCAACGGACTTGCTGCTAAAGATCCTGGATGCCGATGACACGGTCGTGCATCGCGCCACGATGAGGACTTCGCGTTTTGGAGTTGCGAGCACCAACTGGGCGATTCCCGCGAATGCACGGCTTGGCGACTATTCAATCAGAATTTATCGCGACGAGGCCGATGAAGAGAGCCTTTACGCGCCGCGGTACAGGATACGGATAAGCCGGTATGAATTGCCAAACTTCACTGTGAGCGTGAAACCCGATCGCAGTTTCTACCTTCCGGCTCAAAATGCCGAGATCGAGGTGCGCGGCGACTACCTGTTCGGGCAGCCGGTGACTCGCGGCCGGGTTCGCTTAGTTCGTGAGACTGAGCGCGAATGGAATTACCGCGAGCAAAAATGGGAAAGCGAGGAGGACGAGAAATACGAAGGCGAGCTTGACGCTGGCGGGAGCTTCGTGGCTCACGTTGATTTGGAGAACGAGCATCACGCCCTGAGAGACCGTGACTACGCGAGGGCCGAGGATATTTCCTTCGCGGCATACGTTACGGATCTCACGACGAATCGAACCGAGCAACGGCGCTTCGATGTGCGGGTAAGCAAGGAGCCGATTCACCTCTACGTGATTGACGACGACATGCGTGCTCCGGGTATGCCGCTCTACTTCTATGTTTCGACATTCTACGCTGATGGGACCCCGGCGGAGTGCGACGTCGAGATAAGCCAGACCGTTTCTTCCGAGGCGGCAGGCGTGGACAAAACCCGAAGCAGGTATCTCAAGACAGTGAAAACCAGCCGCTACGGCGTGGCAAAAGTGAACGGGCTGGTCGTTCCGCCAGGTCAACGATCGTCCTCGCGTGGCGGCAACGATATCGAACTGAGCCTGACAGCGCGCGACAGGCAGCATCGAATCGGACACCACGACGAGAGACTGTGGTTTAATCGCGCGGATTCCATTCACGTTGAGACGGACCGGGCGTTGTACCGTCCAAATGAACCAATCCGGGTCGACATCAATTCCACCGCTCAGGATCCCAGGCTTACCGTAGACGTCGTGCGCGGCTGGACGGTGGTTCGCTCACAAACCGTTCAGTTAGCGGGTGGCCACGGGCAAATGGTCTTACCGTATTCCGCGGACTTAAACGACGAAATCACCATATTGGCGTACGGCTATGCGTCCAGTTCAGACTTCAAGGTTGGAGCCCGCACGGTGATGTATCCGCGAAATCACGAGCTAAAGGTCGACTTGCGGATGAGCCAGGTGGAGTATCGTCCCGGACAGGACGCACGTGCAGACTTTCAAGTCATCACTGCCGACGGGAAGGCCATCGAAAGCGCTCTTGGGGTGAGCGTCGTCGACAAGGCAGTGGAAGAGCGGGTCCGCACCGATTCCGAATTCGGCGATCAATACGGGTTCGCAACATCGTATGAGCGACTCTGGGGTCGTGACCGCGACATAGGCGGTGTTACTCGCGCGACCCTCGAACGTCTGGATCTCGCCGCACCCATAAGCCAAGACCTTCAACTGGTTGCACAAATTCTGCTGCGAGGCGCCGGCGGACACTCCGTGGATGTGGATAGCGGGAACGGCTATCGCCCGGGGCCACATTCGATCTTCGAACGGATCTTGAAATCACAGCTCAAGCCAGTTGAAAAGGCGCTAACCTCGCGATACGCACGAACTGGGCAGTATCCAAAGGACCAATCAATGCTGATCCGCGAGCTTGGTGAGTTCGGACTCGACTTCGCGAGCATGCGAGACCCCTGGGGCACTCCATACCGCGCACGGCGATCCGTTCATTCCGACCGCGAGGTCCTTGGCATCCTTAGCTCCGGGCCTGATAAGCAAGCCAATACGCCGGATGACTTCACCGTCTCGGAAATGAGCTGGCCCTATTTTCGCGCGAAAGGAGAAATGATCGACCGGGTGGTTCTCGAACACCACAAGCGCACCGGAGCCTTTATTCGTGACCGTCGGACGCTCACGCGCGAGTTGCGGCGAAACGGAATCAACATCGACGCGATACTGCGATCCCTGGGGAAAGCGGTATCGGTTCGACTTTGGGATCAGCGGTTACAACTTCACCGTTACGATCAGGAGCGGTGGAGAGAACCGTCGCTTCGATGTGAAACCAGATTACCGGACCGATGACTTCACCGTCTGGACGTCAAGGATTGATTATTTCGGCGAGACGCGCGCCAGGATTGACGCCGCGTTGACCACCAGCTTCACCGTAACGGGGAAGTTTCCTCAAGAACAGGCTGATCTCGAAAGCTCGTTGCGTGACTCTTCGATTCATTTCAAGGATCTGCACGACCCCTGGGGCAATAGCTATTACGCGACCTTCAAGTCTGAGTGGCGCTACGCGGACCGAGTAAAGATGATGGCCTATGGTAAGTACTTGGAGGGCGCCAGCCAACGCACCGAGATCACTCCGGTCACCCAACAGATCAACTCCATTTACATGCGCAGCGCCGGACCAGACGGGCAGCAGGGTACATCAGACGACTTCAACGTCGGGACTTTTTCGCGGGTCGTCGCCGAGCAGGCCGCAAAAGACCTGTTTCCCGTCCCGCCGGCGACCGAAGCCGTCTTCGCTGGCTCTACAGGCGCTATAGGTGGTGAGGTCACAGACCTGAACGGCGCGGTCATCATGAACGCGACTGTGAAAGCAACGCACGCGGTAACGCTCGCAGTATACGAAGGCAAGACCAACGATGACGGCCGGTATCTCATCGCCAACGTTCCTGCCGGAATGTACGTTGTGCGATTTGAGTCGACGGGGTTCAACCCGACGGTGATCGCGGCCGTCCCGGTGCGCTCATCGACCATCACTGAGGTTAATGTCATGCTTACTGTCGGCTCGACTGCCGAAACGGTAACAGTGACCGCGTCAGGAGAATCGCTGGTTCAAACTTCCAACGCGACCGTAAGTAAGGTCGTCAGCTTGCCGACAAAGACTCCTCTCGCATCGGTGAAACAACTCACGCAAGCTTCAACGCCGCGGTTGCGCGAGTACTTTCCTGAGACGCTGGTCTGGCAGCCCGGAATTGAGACCGACTCCGGCGGCCGCGCGCGGCTGAAATTCAAACTCGCCGATAACATCACCACCTGGAAGATGTCGGTGATCGCTTCAAACGAGGACGGCGAGATCGGCACGGCCGAAAAGGAAATTCTCGCGTTCCAGCCGTTCTTTATCGAGCACGATCCGCCGCGGGTCCTTACCGAAGGCGATGAGATAGCGTTGCCGGTTGTGCTTCGAAACTACCTCGACAAGCCCCAGTCGGTCGATCTGGAGATCAAACCCGAGCCGTGGTTCACACTGCTGGGGCCCGCACGAAAGAAGGCGGAGATATCGGCCGGGGAGTCATCGCGTCAGGTGTTTGAGTTTCGAGCGACGGCCTCCGTGGACGACGGCAGGCAGCGCGTGTCAGCGCTCGCGGCGGAGGCGAACGATGCGGTCGAGAAAGCTGTCAGCGTTCATCCGTTCGGCGAGCAGAAGACCAACGCGTTGACAAAGGTTTTCACCGACGCGTCGACGATCGAAGTCAATATCCCGCAAAGTGCAATCAAAGGCACGCCGCGAGGCGAGTTGAAGATCTATCCAAACCTTATGGCTCACTTGCTTGAAGGGGTGGAAGGCATAATGCGTCGTCCCTATGGCTGCGCCGAGCAGACAATCTCCGCGGCTTATCCGAGCGTGATGGTGCTGCGATATTACAAGCGCGGCGCCGAGCGGTCTCCAACCGCCGCGGAGAAGGCGCAGAGATATGTGAAGCTGGGTTACGAACGGCTGCTCAACTATAGAAACGAGGATGGGGGCTTCACCTATTGGGGGCGAGGCGAGAGTGATGCCGCGCTGACAGCTTATGCGCTCAGGTTCCTAAACGACGCGCGCGATTTCGTCTCAGTTGATGACGACGTGGTGAACGGCGCGCGAGATTGGCTGGTAAAGCATCAGCGCCCCGATGGGAGCTGGTCGTTGAGATACTCGGTTGGCGATCGCCCTCAGACGGCGTCGCTCACCGCGTTCATCGCGCGAGTGCTGGCTTCGGCGGTAAAGGGTGAAGCAGGAGAGACCGGCGCCGACTCGGCGAGGCGTTCACAAGCGGCCTCAGTTGCGTTGAAGCGAGCGCTCGAATTCCTCGCGCATGCGACTGAGGAGTTACAAGAACCCTACGCCATCGCATCGTACGCAATGGCGATGGCCGGTGCCGGCGATGAGATGGGTTCAAAGCGCGCTTTGGCTGGACTGATTGCGCTTGCGCACCGGGAGGGAGACGCGAGCTATTGGGCTCTTGAAACGAACACGCCGTTCTACGGATGGGGACTTGCAGGACGAATAGAGGCAACCGCGCTCGCTGTTCAGGCGCTTGCGTTGAGCGGTGAGACTGCCGCGGGTCCGGAGGACCTGGTAAGCCGAGGCCTGCTCTTTCTGCTTCATAAGAAGGACCGTTTCGGGGTGTGGTATTCAACACAAGCGACGGTGAACGTTCTCGACGCACTGGTGACCATAATGGAGAAACGCGAGCCGCAAGGCGAAAGCCCGAGTTCAACCGCGGAGGTCTTTCTCAATGACAAGCGAGTTGCCTCCGTCGCAATGCCTCCGGCTCACAAGCTGATCAACCCGATCACACTGGATTTGTCGCCGTTCCTTTCAATCGGATCCAACCGGGTTGAGATTCGCCGGGTGATGGGCTCTCCGCAAGCGACGGCGCAGCTCGTTACGACTCATTACGAACCGTGGCCTGCGGCCGCTCTTGTTGACAAGCCTGACCGGGCATCCGCGGGGGCGCTGCGGCTTCGCGTCGGATTCGACAAAAGCGTGGCGAACATCGGAGATGAGATTACCTGCACGGTCGAAACGGAGCGTGTAGGATTCCGCGGATACGGAATGGTGCTGGCTGAAATAGGATTACCGCCAGGCGCCGATGTTGACCGTGCGTCGCTCGACCGTGCTATCAAGGAATCCGATTGGGGCGTGGAACAGTACGACGTTTTGCCGGATCGGTTGCTCGTTTACGTGTGGCCTCGAGCGGGCGGAACGCGATTCCAATTCAAGTTTCGTCCGCGGTTCGGACTCGCCGCCCAAACTGCGCCGTCGCTTGTCTACGATTACTACAATCCCGATGCGAGGGCGGTGGTCGCTCCCACAAAGTTTATTGTGAAGTGAGAGAAAGCCGATCGCGATCGTGAGTCGGCTTCGCGCGGTCCTGCTTTTGATTACACCTGATTCAAAGGCGCCCCTCAAACTTGACATATGGGATCATACCCGGCAGCCTAGCTGCTCAAGTTGCAGAGAAGGAGCGATGCAGTATGGAATACAAATCCATCAAGCTGGAGAAAGCCAGGGGCGTAGTCGAAGTCGTGCTGATCGGGCCGGGCAAAGGCAATGCAATGGGCCCGGACTTCTGGCGAGAGATGCCTGAAGTGTTCGCGGCGCTGGATCGCGACGAAGAGACTCGCGCGATTATCGTTCGAGGAGACGGTGACAACTTCAGCTACGGGCTCGATCTCGCGGCAATGATGGGTGATCTCGGAAGCCATTTCGGTGCGGGTGAGAACCTCGCCGCCGAGCGCACCCGTTTGCTCGATCTTGTTGGCGATATGCAGAAAGCCTTCGACAACGTAGCCGCTTGCCGCAAACCGGTGGTCGCTGCGGTCAGCGGCTGGTGTATCGGCGGCGGGCTCGACTTGATAGCGGCGTGCGATATTCGTTTTTGCTCGTCCGAGGCCCGGTTCAGCTTGAGAGAGGTAAAGGTCGCGATCGTCGCCGATCTTGGCAGTCTCCAACGTCTCCCTCGAATCATCGGCGAAGGGGCCACGCGAGAACTCGCGTTCACCGGGAAAGACATCGCCGCGTCGCGAGCCTTGCAGATCGGTTTGGTGAGCGAGGTATGCGAAACGCGAGGCGCAGTTCTCGCAACTGCGCGCAATCTCGCGAGTGAGATTGCTGACAACCCGCCGCTCGTCGTGCAGGGGATAAAGCGAGTGATGAATTATTGCGCGGACAAGTCAGTAGCGGACGGGCTGGGATACGTCGCCGTTTGGAACTCGGCGTTCCTGCAATCGGTGGATCTTGGGGAAGCGATGGCGGCGTTTCGCGAGCGCCGGGCACCGCAGTTCAAGGGGCGGTGACCCACGCAGATAGCGGAAACGCTTTGGAGAGTGCAAGGTGATTAGAAGCGTCCAAAAGAAGACGTCGCCAAAGGTGGTCGGTGGAAAAGTTCAAAGGAAGAACAATTGGACCAAGACGCCAAACTACTATCGCGCTGAACAACCTTTGCTGGTCATTGATCAAACGGCCGGGAGCCGGATATCGACATCTGCTCAAGCAAAAGGACATATTCGAGTTTGTTGAGATCTTGCCCGACTGGAAGGAACTCTCGCGAGGTCTCAACGGCATCGTCTTGGCTCCGGGAGAGAGGAGCATATTTGGCTACCATCAAAGGGGCGTCGTTCATATCTGCGCCTGGGAAAAGGATCTCTGGATCACTCTAAGCAAGGAAGGAGTTGAGCAGGAACGATTCTTTCTGGAGCGGTTCGGCGTCGTTTGCGAACCAGACGCTGACGAGGTGCTGTGCAAGTTTAGCGAAGCAACAGCGCGAGCCCATCAACTCCTGGCTACGTTACTCCATGAACTCGGTCACCACCACGATAGAATGACGACACGATCAAAGACCGCTGCCAGCCGCGGGGAAGGCTTTGCGGAGGAATATGCGAAGAGGTATTCGGACCAAATCTGGAGTCGTTACCTTGACGCTTTTGGAATGTTTTGAAGTGAGAGCTTCGCGATCCGTCCACCCTCTCCAACACCCCAACCGGCATCAGCTCCGGCGAAGCTTGCTGCGTGAAAACCCGGGCCCCCAATGCTCACCCAGCTTGCGCCGTTATCAACCGAGTAGTCTGAACCGCTTGGCCCGACAGCTACCAGCATCGGGCCTGGGGTCCCGGGCACATATGCCACTGCTGATCGGAATCCCGAAGGGAGTCGGCCTTTGGCCAGCGCCCACGTCGCGCCTCCGTCGGTGGTAGTCGCAATATTGTTGCCGGCTTCATTCTCCTTCTTGTAGTCGCCGCCAACGATCGCGCCGTTCTTCGCATCTTTGAATGCAATCGAGAAGATTCCGGACGAAGCGTTGTCGGCGGTGATCGGCGTCGAAGTCGGCTTTCCAGCTGTGGCCGCCATCCGTAGACCTGAACACTCGAGCGACCGCTCCTCCCCCGCTTCCAAACCAGACATTCATTTTCCTTGCACCGCTATACAGGTGCCGCTCGCTGCGAACCCGCCATCGCCTTCAATCGCCTGAGGGGAATTTTCACGAGGAAGTTCATTCCACGTTGCGCCGCCATCAGTTGTCTTTATCAGGATGAATCGCCCGTCGACCGGGTCGCTCATCGCAATACCGGTGCGCGCATCCCAAAAGGCGAACGCGTCAAAGAAGGCTTTCGGATTGCTGTTGGTGAACTGAAGCATCCAGTCGCGTCCGCCATCGGTAGTCTTGTAGATTCTCGACGCTTCGCCGGGGCCAATGCTGAGCAGATATGCGGTGTTGGCATCGACGGCTTGCACATCTCGGAAGTCGAGCTGCGAAGCGCCGGGCACGACTGCGCTCTGCCACGTTGCTCCGCCGTCGGTCGTTCGCGAATAGGTGCCGCCGCTCCCGCTTGCCCAGGCGATCGTGCGGCTTGCCGCGCTAACGCCACGGAATCGCGCGGTGGTTCCGCTTTGCTGCGGCGTCCATTGAGCGAGACCGGCTGTGCAAAGAAGTATGATGGATAGGAAAAGAGAGATTGTTGTTTTCATCGTTCCCTGCTTCAGGCTTTAGCCGGAAGTTTGTAACACGGCGAGACGGTGTTTTACCAACTTTCTCCTGAGAGCCGTGCGGCAACTCGCTGACGAAGTTCGAGCGCAAGGTGCGGATAGATTCGATTCAGAGGTTTGCTCTAGTATGTCAGCGGAGGCCATCGAGATGACCGAAACCAGCGAATTGACCAGCCGGCAACGTACCTCTGGAGGCGCAGACAACGCTGACGAAGAAGCGTTCTGGCGTGCAGTGATCGACCGAGACACTGCCTTTGACGGAAGAGTGTTCTTTGCCGTGCGCTCGACGAAGATCTACTGCCGGCCGTCTTGCCCCGCGCGCCGGCCGCGCCGCGAGCAAGTGGTTTTCTTTCGATTACCTGAAGCCGCCGAACGCGCCGGCTTTCGATCGTGCCGTCGTTGCCACCCGCGCAACGCCGCGATGACCGATCCGCAGGTCGAGATGGTGCGGCGAGCCTGCGCTTACCTCGAAAGCCGTGCCGGCGAGACGCCGACCCTCGAGGACCTGAGCTCGCACACCGGAGTGAGTCCTTATCATTTGCAGCGCGTGTTCAAACGCATAGCCGGGATCACCCCTCGCCAATACGCCCAGGCAATACGGCTGGGTCAGTTCAAAGCGGGAGTGAAGAAAGGAGCAACTGTGACTGGAGCAATGTACGAAGCCGGATACGGTTCAAGCAGCCGGTTGTACGAGCGCGCACCTGCGCAATTAGGCATGACACCGGCGGACTATCGCCGCGGGGGAAAAGGCGCGCGAATCACCTACACGATAACCGCTTGTTCATTGGGCCGCCTGCTGGTGGCTGGGACGGAAAAGGGTATTTGCTCTGTGCGGCTGGGCGATTCGGACGCGGAGCTCGAGGCAAATCTTGTAAACGAGTACCCGGCCGCTGATATTAGTCGCGATGATGCGGATCTGAGTAAATGGGTGGGGCCGCTTTTGAGTCATCTCAAAGGGGAGCAGCCTCATCTTGATCTTCCGCTTGATGTGCAGGCAACCGCGTTTCAGTGGAGTGTGTGGGAGAAGCTACGTGAGATCCCGTACGGGAGCACCCGATCGTACGGCGAGGTCGCTAGGTCGATGGGGCGACCAACCGCAACGCGGGCGGTGGCCCGGGCTTGCGCGACGAATCCGGTTGCGTTGGTGATTCCCTGCCATCGAGTGGTTCGCGAGGACAAGGGTCTGGGCGGATACCGGTGGGGAATCGAGCGCAAGCAAACGCTACTGGAACACGAGCGCGCGGCAGCGAAAGAATGAAACCCGACGGTATCTCAGTTTTATCTTCGATGGTGTCCGAAGGGCTCTAATGGTTCCAACCCCGAGTTCCACCGCAGGTCCGATCTGGGCGGCTGGCCACCGGGCGGTCCGTCATATAGCATTACGGTTTCGCCGAGACCGTAGCCAAGGAGATCGAAGATGTCTTCGGACACAGGTTATGACTCAGACAATCGTTTGTTTATCCACCGACTAGCTTTCGGGGGAGACTCAAACGCATTCGCCGGCGACGTCCAGGCGGGATTAAGTCGCAAGGCGAAGTCCCTGCCGCCTAAGTATTTTTACGATGATCTGGGATCGCGTCTGTTTGAAGCGATCTGCTTTCTTCCGGAGTACTACCTCACGAGGGCCGAGAGCGAAATACTGCAATCAAATGCCGTCGACATAGTGTCGTCAATTGAGGGGCCCGTTCGACTCCTCGAGCTGGGCAGCGGAAGCTCTGAGAAGACCCGATACCTGATCGAAGCTTTGCTGGCAAAACAGCCTGAGCTTCATTACCTGCCTGTGGACATATCCGATTCGAGCCTAGAGCTTGCAAGCCAGCGGCTTCTGCGTCTTTACCCGGGGCTGCGTATCACGGCTTTTGCGGCCGACTATTTCACTGCGCTCAAGGCTCTTGCGGCGCGAGTGCCAGCGGGGCCCGGGTGCCGCACGGTTGCAGTGTTTCTGGGCTCGAACATCGGCAACTTCGGCCGCGACGAATCCCGCGAGTTTCTTCGCGCTGTCAGGGAGCTTCTTAGCCCGGAAGATGCGTTATTGCTTGGCGCCGATCTGAAAAAATCGCCCGAGATTCTGATTCCGGCCTACGACGACACGCTCGGCGTGACCGCGGCGTTCAATCTCAATTTGCTGGCTCGAATCAACCGCGAGCTCGATGGGAATTTCGATGTAAAGAAGTTTCAGCACAGCGCGATCTACAACGACGATCTGGGCAGAATTGAGATCCACCTTGTGAGCCGCGAGCCGCAAATCGTTCGCATCCACACTGTCGATCTGGAAGCGCACTTCGAGAAAGGTGAGACGATTCGCACCGAGAACTCCTACAAGTTCGATACCGAACAACTCGCGACTCTCGCGCGAGATACGGGGTTCTCGCTTGCGAATTCCTGGTTCGATAGCGCCCATCTGTTCAGCTTTAACCTGTTCGTCGCCCAAGAGAATAGCTGAGAATAGCTGAGGTCATGACGCGGTGATCGAATCTCGAGAGCACGAATTGCGATCCGCCGTTCCCTCTACCGACTCGGCAATTCAGTTTCGAGACGTCAACCTGCGGATCGCCGGCAAGGTTTTAGTCGACCGGTTGGGGTTCGACGTCACGCGAGGTGAGACGCTCGTGTTTCTCGGCCGGAGCGGTTCCGGAAAGACGACCACTCTCAAGCTCATCAATCGACTGCTCGAACCCACCGGCGGCGAGATTCGAGTGGAAGACAGATCGACTCGAGATTGGGATCCGATCGAGCTGCGACGGCATATCGGCTACGTTATTCAGGATACGGGGTTGTTCCCGCACTTCACCGTCGAGCGAAACATCGCGGTGGTTCCTCATCTACAAGGTTGGCCCGAAGAAAAGACCCGCATGCGAGTCCGCGAGCTTCTCGATCTGGTTGGGCTGGATGCCGAAGTGTTCGCGGACCGATATCCGCGCGAGTTGTCGGGAGGACAGCGACAGCGTGTCGGTGTTGCAAGAGCGCTAGCCGCCGACCCGCCGATCGTTTTGATGGACGAACCCTTTGGCGCGCTCGACCCGTTGACGCGCGCACAGTTGCAACGCGAGTTCGCCGCGCTGACGAAGCGATTGGGCAAGACCATCGTGTTTGTCACCCACGATATTCGCGAGGCGTTTACGCTTGCGTCGCGGATCGGGCTGTTCAAGGATGGTCATCTGATTGAGATTACGACGCCCGAGCAGTTCGCCGCTTCGACTGATCCCGAGGCAAAGGCGTTCAACGAGTCGATGGGGTGATTGGCATAGATTCAGCCTGGGAGCGCTGGCAGGCTGCTGACCTTGTGCTGGTCGGTAACAACGCATGAACCTGATCGACTTCTTTATTCGCAACCGCGGCGAGGTGTTGCAGCTCACCTATGAGCACCTGCTGCTGGTGCTAATAGCGACCGGCGCTGCCGCTCTGGTTGGAATCCCTGTCGGCATAGTTTTGACACGGCGCGGGTCGCTTGCGAAACCGGTGCTTGCGGTGGCAAACGTGTTGCAGACGATCCCGAGTCTTGCGCTGTTCGGTTTCCTGATCCCGGTACTGGGCAGATACGGCATCGGGCGGGTGCCGGCGATCATCGCGCTGTTTCTCTATTCTCTGCTCCCGATCATTCGAAACACATTCACCGGTATCAACGGCGTCGATCCGGCTGTGCGCGAAGCGGCGCGGGGGATGGGGATGACCGGCTGGCAGATGCTGACACAGGTTGAGCTGCCGCTCGCACTGACCGTAATCGTCGCCGGGGTGCGGGTGGCGACGGTGATCTCGATCGGGACGGCAACCATCGCGGCCGCGATCGGAGCCGGCGGGTTAGGCACCTACATCTTCCGCGGTCTCCGCATGAACGACAACACGCTGATACTAGCCGGCGCCCTCCCCGCCGCGATAATGGCTCTGGGGGCCGATTTCGCGTTGGGTTGGATCGAGCGGGTGTTTTCGCCGGGAACTGCCGCGGCTGCCGGCAATGCCAGGAGGTGGGCACTGGCGGGAGTGGGTGCGGCGGTCGTTGCGGTTTCGGTGTTCTCTTTGAGCAATGGTGCGCTGTCGCCTGGCGCGCGCAAGGTGGTGGTGGGATCGAAAGATTTTACCGAACAGGTAATACTGGGCGAGATGGTCGCGCAGACGATCGAATCGAAGACCGATCTGCAGGTCGAACGGCGCTTCGAGCTTGGCGGGGATCTGTGCCATCGAGGATTGCTCGCGGGGGAGATCGACGGCTACGTGGAATACACGGGCACCGCCTTTGCGGCAATATTGAAGCTCTCGCCGGTCAGCGATCCGCGCGAGGTCTACGACCAGGTCAAACGCGAGTACGGATCCCGGTTCAATCTTGAATGGCTCGAGCCACTCGGTTTCAACAACACCTTCGCGATTCTGGTTCGCGGGGACGACGCTCGGCGGCTGCAACTCACGACGATCTCGGAAGCGGCGAGATATGCGCCGGAGTGGCGGGCGGGTTTCGGCCAGGACTTCATGTCGCGAGAAGATGGCTATCCGGGATTTGCGCGAGCATACGGGCTGAGGTTCTCGCAGCCACCGCGCGAGATGGACCTTGCGTTGACTTATCGCGCGTTGGCGGCAGGGCAGGTCGATCTGATAGCCGGCAACTCGACTGATGGGCTAATAGACAAGCTCGGGCTCTTTCAGCTTGAAGATGACCGGCGATACTTCCCGCCTTACGAAGCGGCCCCGGTGTTTCGACGAGAGACGCTCGACCGCTATCCCGAGCTTGCGGGGGCGATCAAGGGGCTTGCGGGAAAGATCAGCAACGAGCAGATGCGAAAGTTGAACTACGCGGTTGATGGCGAGAAGCGCGATGTGAAGGCGGTCGTTCGCGAGTTTCTTTCGCGGTTGTGAATGGAGAACCGTGAACCGCCTGAGGTGCAACGGTACGAGATTCGATCGCCGCTGGGGTTTGAGCCGGTGGTTCTGATTCTCCCGGTCACTTGCTGCTCCGAAGCTGTGCGATCGCCGCTCGAATCGTCGCGCCGTTCTTAGCTTCGGGTACCGCCTTAAGATAACTCTCGAGATCAGCCGCTGCTGCTTCTTTTCGACCGCGTCTTTCGTGAATCCGAGCCCGTTGCAGAAAAACCTCGGGCAATCGCTTCCCGCTTCGGTCCCAGGCAATATCCAGCTCTTTTTCCGCGGCCACAAGATCGGTATTGCGTTGCTGTTCATCACTGCATCGAATCGCGAGCTCTATCAGCGCCATGCCCATGATAGAACCGCGACCGGACGTTGTTGGCATTTAGTCGTGTGGCCTCGCGGAAGGCGAATTCGGCGATCGCATACTTGCCTTGCTTCATCATCACCAGGCCGAACACGTGATAGACAGCATCCTGTCGATCGTTGATCTGACGGGTGCGTTCAAGCGCCTGGATCGCTTCCTCGTCCTTGCCTTCGCGAAACAGTTCTTTGCTCAATGCGAAATGAGCGTCGAAATAATCATCGAAATCGGCGATGGCCTCGCGGAGCGCGGCGACTGCTTCCTCAGGTTTCCCCTCGCGCAAACGGGCCGCGGCCTTCTCATAGGCAAGGCGCGCGGGTTTTGGAACATCCTGGGTGAAATTGGTCCCCGGGGCGGAGAGCACGTTCTCCTTCTTCTCTCTAATCAGAATCTCCATGTTGACCACTTCGGAAAAGTCCATGCGCCCTGAATGATTGAAGTGTGCCATCTGGACGGCGGGTTCGTATCCGGCAAGCGTCACCGCCACCTCGTACTCACCCGTTGCGAGGCCGCTAAATGCGAAGTCACCGTCGTTGCGGGTCACAGTTTGGGCGATCATTCCGCCTCCCCCGATGCGCAGTTCGACAATCGCGTTGTTGACCGTTGCCCCGTTAGCCGCACGGACCTTGCCCCGCAGCGTGTTGGTTTGTGCCAAAGCAGGTGCGTCCAATATCAATACTATGGCGAATACCCCCAGAAGTGTTTGCCTGTTCATTGTATCGGAAACCTCCGTCCGCCTCGGATGGCGGCATTATAGACCAAAAACACTGATGTCAATAATCAGAACTCGGGATTGCGGGCTCAGCCGCCTTGTCACTCATCAGCCGTATCAGTAGCATTACCGAACGCGAGACTGAAGGGGTCGTCGTTGTAGTCCCGGGCGACTTCCTTAACACGACGGAGAGCTCGTGGCGCGGCGGTGAGCGGAAGTTCCAGCGATTGGGCCGAGAGAGTCGCGTTCCACATTCCGGTTCGAGGCAGGCCCGCGAACTCGTCTTAGGGAGGTGAGAATGTTTTGCCCCAAATGCGGTTCGGACTCCGGCGACGCGAAGTTCTGCAGGGCATGCGGAACCAACCTCAAGGTAGTGTCAAACGTGTTAGAGGGTCGTGGCCCGTCCGGACTGCGGAATCTGGCGGTTGGCGGTAGAACAACGCTCAATCTATTCCACGCCTCAAGGCTAACAGGCGAAATGGAGTTGAACGGTCACACGTCAGTGTCGGTGTTCGGCACCACGCGGATCGATCTGGTCACAGCTCAACTCGAACCCGGCGAGACGAGAATAAACTTGATATCCGTTTTCGGCACAACACAGGTCTCCGTACCCGACGATGTCGCAGTGCGTGTCACAGGCGTTTCGATTTTTGGCGGGGTCAAGGTTCGGGGACGCGAGTTGAGCAACGGTATGTTCGGGACGGACGAGTACGAGACACCCGGCTACGCCCAGGCCACCCGGCGATTGCACATTGATGCGAGCTCGATCTTTAGCGTCATCCAGATCAAGAGATAGAATGGCTTTCGGAAGGCTGCCCGGTTCGCTCACTGGTTCCGAGCTAAAGTTTGAATCAAATTGACAACACACAAGTTTCACGAGTATTTTATTTTCGCGATTGGCAGGCTCCGAAAAATCAGGCCCCAAAATCCAAACGGAGCGCGAAGTACCTGATCTGCCCATTTGTATTCCTCAAACCCGCGGGTCAAAAAAGACGTGCGCTCCCGCCCGTGGTGATTCTCATGGCCAGCCCCCTGGAAGTGCAGGTTCTTCCGGCGGAGGAAAGTATGGAACGCATTCGTAAAGCGATTTTGCTCAAACCGCTTCTGGCTTTGATCGGCCTGTTGAGTTGTGCCCAGATTTCTCTGGCGACCACAGTAATAATTCCATCCGACGATGAGCTGATCATCGGGGCGCGAGCAATTGTCAGGGCTAAGGTTCTCGCGATAGAGACTGACTTCGATCAGCAACAAAACCGCATTTATACTTACGTAACCATCAAGGTGCAGGATGTCCTCAAGGGACAAATAACCCAACGCAAGATTGTGCTCAAGCAGCCCGGCGGCCAATACGGCAGTCGAGGCACCATCGTCTTCGGCGCGCCTGAGTTTTTTGTCGGAGAGAGTGACATCTTGTATTTGGATACCTGGAGCGATGGAAGTCTTCGCGTCCACCAGATGCTGTTAGGGAAGTTTGCGGTCACCAGGGACCCCGATACGGGTCTGTTCTATGCCGTGCGAAACTCGCCGGACTCCAGCGTGCGCATACTCGGACAGTCGGGCACGGGGCCGATCACCAATCGCATGGAGTTGTCGGCATATCTGGGCATGGTGCGCGACAGGGTGCATGCCAACCGAAGGGCTGCGCGCGAGTTCGAAGCCCGGGCGTACGGCGGCGTTCCCGTGCTGGAGCGGCCTGCGGGATACATTCTCGGATCTCAAAAAGGCGACCTGGAGGTGCAATTTCATCTATGGAACCCACCAACGCGCTGGTTCGAACCTGATAGCGGCCAATCGGTTGTTTTTAAGGTCAATACTGACGGCGCGCCTCCGCAAGCGGAGAACGACGCCATTGCGGCCACAAATGCCTGGTCAAGTGTTGAAGGATGCTCGCTACGCGTGGTCGAAGGCGGCACCACTAACACCTGTGGTCTCTTTGCGATCGACGGTGTGAATTCGATCTCGTTCAATAACTGTGATGGTTATTTCAGTGGATCCGGAACGTGCAGTGGCGGGGTCCTCGCAGTCACAAGTATCGCTAGTTACGATCGCAACCAAACGAAAGTGGTGAACGGCGTAACCTTTTACAAGGCACTCGAGGCTAACCTTACCTTCAACCCATTTGTGTCGTGCTATTTTGCCGACCACTGCCAACTTCAGGAGATCATAACTCATGAGATGGGTCACGGATTGGGATTGCATCATTCCTGGGACTCCTCGTTCGGAGGCACTCCTTCGGCGAGCGATCAGGCGGCGACGATGTATTGGGTCGCTCATTTTGATGGCCGCTGTGCATCTCTGCGGCCAGACGACGTGAATGGGATTACCGCTATCTATCCAGCTACGGGCGGGGGTCCTGGCCCACTGACAATAACGAGCACGTCGCCACTCGGGACCGGGACCATTGGAAGCACATTCTCGAGACAACTCCTTGCTACCGGAGGCTCGACGCCATACGTTTGGAGCCTGGTGGGAGGCACACTTCCGGTCGGGCTCGGCCTCGGCTCGGGTGGGCTGATTAGCGGTACGCCGACGGAGATCGGGACTTCTGACTTCACTGTAAGAGTTACGGATGCTGAGAACACGTCAGCTCAAAAAACCCTGTCGATTGCCGTTGTAGCGTTAGCCACCGGCTATGACTCGGAGTTCGTATCGCAGAACGTTTCGGCGACGCTTCAGCCGAACCAGGTGTTTGTGGCAACCATCAGATGGCTGAACACCGGCTCGACCGTGTGGGACGGAGCGAGCGGGTTCGCGATCGTTTCTCAAAACCCTTTGAACAATGTCGTATGGGGTGGGAATACGGTGCCGTGGATCGGCGCGCCGGTCCCCCCGGGCCAGCAGATCGAATTGGTGTTTCAAGCGTTCGCACCAAGTCAATCGGGTTTTTACAATTTTCAGTGGCAGTTGTACCAACAAGGCAGTGGCGTCTTCGGCCAGCTCTCCGAGAACCTCAATATAAAGGTAGGGGACCCTGCACAGCCTTCGCCGCTGTCAATAACAGGTCCTTCAGTAATGTCCGCGGTGAAGGGGGCGTCCTTTACCGGCGCTATGACGGCAACAGGTGGCACGCCATCCTACAGTTGGCAGGTTGCGTCCGGAACGCTTCCCCCGGGGATCAGTTTGAACCCCGCAACCGGGGTTCTCGCCGGTATTCCGACCGCGTCAGGGACGTTTCTTACAACAATACAGGTGACAGACTCGCGGTCTCAGACGGCCCAAAAGCAGGTGACGCTCACAGTTACCGAGTCGGCGGTGCCGCCGGTCGAGATAGCCACAGCGACCCTGCCGGGTGCCACAAAGGGGGTGGCCTTCAGTCAACAGTTGTCCGCAACGGGGGGCAGATCCCCATACACGTGGACCCTGACGGCGGGGGCATTGCCAGGAGGACTGACTCTGGCGACCGACTGGGATCATATCCGGAACGCCCGGTGCAGCCGGGAGCTTTGGCTTCACTGTAACGGCAACCGATTCCGAATCACGCACGGCAAGCAAGCCTCTTTCAATCACAGTCGCCGCGCCTGCGCTTTCGGTGGCAGCGATCCCTGCTCTTGAGACACTGATGGGATTGTCGTTCAACTATCAGCTCAGCGCGAACGGAGGAACTGCTCCGTACACGTGGTCGGTAGCTGGAGCGCTCCCGGCCGGATTGAACCTGAATACAACGAGCGGTCTCATCTCGGGCACTTCAAATGTCCCTGGGTTGTTCACCTTCTCAGTCACGGTTCGTGACGGTGGATCGGCCACAGCAACCGCAAACGTCCAGATCAAGGTGATCGACCCTGCTACTATACCAACGATTTCGAAGGTCAAATACAAGAACGGGAAAAAGCTGTTCGTGATCGGAGACAGATTCAGTCCGGCCGCTGTGTTGCTGGTAGATGGCAATCAGGTTTCATATACGCCGGACGAGGGCCGTGTGATCGTAAAGCCGATCTTTCTTGTTTCAGGGCATCACGAAGTGAAGATTGTGAATCCGGGCGGGGTGTCATCGGCGACTTACGTATGGACGCTCCAGTAACTACCGTCACAGGGAGAACGCCACTCTACGGCAAATAATCGTCGTAGCCGCCCGATCGCTTTCCGCGTTTGCGGGCCCCGCGTCCTCCGCCGAGTTGCGAAAACTGGTCCGTGCCGTAGCTGCCCAGGCCGGCCAGGTTGAACGTGAAGGACCACGCATTCTCGCTTCGCAGTCCGGCTTTGAAGGTGTTGTAGTTGAACTGCACTCCACAGCAGTCCCACGAGTAGCCAAAGTAACTGCGCGAATTGATCAGCCGTCCCTGCGAGACCTCGGTGTCGCTGATAAACCGGTTTGTAAAGTCGTAGCCGATCCGCGAGCCCCCGTACCATCCGCGTACGTCATCCCCGAGCTGCAAGGTCGTGCTAACCTCATCGCCCGGGAATGTGCCCGGCTCGAAGCCGTTTGTATCGAGCTTGATCCGCCGCGAGAGATAATAGGCAGCCGAGACGGTTACCCTGGTTGTTCGGACTCCCCCGCCAATTGTAATATTGCGAACCCCATCGTCGGCGCCCAGGTCCATCCGCAAGTCACCGTAGACCGATGACAGCGGCCGGTAACGCACGGCTACATTCACCGGCGAGAAGCTGCGTGAGCGTCCACCAAACGTGAAGCCCGACAGCGTGTTGATCGGATAGAACTGGTTCCGGTTGCCGTCAACTCGCGCGCCCCCAAAGTTACGATCGAAGAAATATTTCTGTGCCACTTTGACGGTCAGGATTTCGTAAGCCTGCGGGGTCTCGCTTTCATTGCTTGCGTCACCGTCTGTTGCATCGGGCTTTTGTCCGTCGCTCGGGAGTGCCGCGTCTTCAGCCGCATCCTTCCGGCGCCGTTCGGCCGTGGGTTGCGGTTGCGATGCGCGCTCCTTTGGTTTCAATTCATCTTGTTTGCCGGTCTCGAGCTTTGATTTTGTTGGATCCGTCTGCGCAGGTTCGGGGGGTGTCAGCTCGGATTGCGCTGTTGTGGGAGTTTCTGACTTTGCCGGAGGCACGGTGCTGGCGTCCGTTGTGTCGCCCTGCGTGGCTGTATGGTGATCGATGTTGTCTTTCGCTTTTCTCTTCAGGGGCTTCTTATCGGAAGGCAATCGACGTCTCTTCGATCGTTTTTGCATCAGATCAGACGCGAATTGCCGTGTGAAGAATCGATTGACGATCGCATACTCGAACTCGTTGGTGTTGGCGACCGCGTCGCTATCGTCGAATCGGATGATTCGGTTGAACTCACTGCCAATGCCGCTTATCAGTCGATAGGTGAGATAGGGCTCGATCACGTGTTTGAATCGCGGCGAGCCATCCTCGTTGACGTAAGTCTTTTCCATTGCGGGCGGCCTGACGTCTATCGCAAACTCTGCGTATTGACGTGAGATGTCGGTCGGGATGATCGGGTCGAGCTGAACGCGATCAAAAAGCCTGAGACCGGGAACAAACTCGATTCGAGTTGGATCGAGTCGGGGGTCAGCCGGATCCAGGGTGAACTTGTCGGCATCAAAGACCGGGGTGTTGGGATCCATGCTGCTGGTGTAATAGGTCTCGCGCAGAGCCAGACTCGGAGTGATTGCGACACCGGCGATCGTAGCCAGCGGCACGGTGATTTTAGGCTGAAAATCGAATCGCTGAACCGCTGCCGGAGTCACAAGCGTAACGCTCGCATCGACGGTCTCCTCTTTCTTGAGCGCGCCGATGCTCGAGTCAAACGAAAAATAGATGGGGATGGCGTCGAAGATGCGCCGCGGGTAAACAGTCATGTTGATCTCGGGTGCCTGGCGAATCTTTACGTCGAAGTTGGTCCCTGTGCTCGGTGTCGACGGATCGCGGCTGGGGGTGAAGAGCGTCGTGGTTTCATTCGAGGCCAGGAAATTGAAGCTAAATCCGTTTGTGTTGTTGTTCGCATAGAAAGTGGATTCGCGTCTCGGATCTACAACCTGAGCAATGTCGTCAGAGAAGACCTGCCGAAAGGCGAGGCTCGAAACGAGCGAAACATTACCGACCGCCAGCCAACCGTGTCCAAGATGCTGTACACCCTCGGCGATAAACGCCGTGCCGCCCTGGCTCTCGCCTGTTGGGCCGAACAGCCTGTCCTTAACCGAAAAGACACCCAGTCTCAGAAAAGATTTCTCATCGGTCTGTGCTCGAAACTCCGCGCCCATCCCAAGCCCGCGTTGAGTGTAAATGTCTCCGCGAAACGTGATGTCCGCCGACTGGCCCAACGTCTGGTAATAGGCCAGCTTGAGCGTGCGTCCCTTTGCGTTCGAGCTGCCGGTGCTGGGGAGGAGAAAGCCTGACTTTCGTTCCCGCCTCGTCGCCGGTATCCAGACATAAGGCAGCACGAACGCCGGAAGCGTCTTTACCCGAAAGACGGCGTTGCTCATTGTAACGCGGTCGCCCATCTTGAGTTCGGCGTGCCTCGTTTTGAAACTCCACTTGGGAATCACGTCCTCGCAGGCGGTGACGTTTGCGTCATACAACTCATAGGTGTCCGGGGCGGTCTTCTCCACTCGCGCGGCCGTGAAGAAAACATAGTCGCCGGTCTGCGTCCTGTTGGTGAATCCGGTCGTATCCCAAAAGACGCCTCTCTTAGTCCTCCAGTTGATCTCAGCGCGATGCGCGGTAACTCGTTGTTCGGCGCCTTGATCGAAAATGACGTTGCCTTCGGCGACCATGTCGTCGGTAGTGCTGTTAAAGGTCACGCGATCGGCCTGCAACCGGATCTCGCCTTGAATTGCGTTGACGTATCCTTCGTACAGGAATAGATCGGCATTCTTTGATTGCTTGTCGGAGACGATCTCGACTGTCTCTTCGCCAGTCGCTGCGTTCGACGCGGCTTTCGGTGCGTCGATATCAGGTTGGGCCTCCTTCTTTCGCTTGGCTTTTCGAGCGCGCTTTTCCTTCCGGGTATCGGATTCCTCCTGACTCTTCTGAACCGGTTGTGATTGCTGAGGGATGAGAATCTGACGCGCGAGTGTTGATCCCGAGTTCAACGCGATCAGAAGCAAACAGGACAGGGTGATTAAGAGCGGCTGCGGCAACCGGACCATTGAATTTAAACCAGCCTCTACACGGGTGACTGGATACTAGCACGCGGGTTTTGAGAACGGCAACGTCGGTGGACCGGCTCTCCATTTATGAGCGCGAGGAAGCCCAGGTAGGTAGAAACAGACCCGAGTGACTAACGCCATCTGGTTCTCAATGTCCAAATAACGAGGTGAGGTGCCAAACGGTGTTGAGATGGCAGATAGAGGGAAGCCGGTGTTTCGCTGAGGCAAAACGGTGACTACTGAGCGGCGAGGTGTTCGTTTACCCCTTGGACAATGTCGCCAATCGTTAGGAACTTGGGGATGGCGTCGTCGGGAATCTTGATCCGGAATCGCTCTTCAAGACGAAGCGCGATGTTGAGCGCGTCCAGAGAGTCGGCGCCGAGGTCTTTCATCAAATGGGTAGTAGGTCCAAGTTGACTGTGATCCACGCGAAGCTCGGCGATTATGATGCTCTTCACGGCGTCTTCAATAGACTCAACAGCTTCTCTGGTCATGGTCTTTCCCTCAACCTGATCTGCGGTGGCCTGGAACTTGAGGCTTGATACTACTGCACACCTGATCTTACAACAAGCACTGCGTTGTTACCGCCGAAACCAAACGAGTTCGAGATAGCAATCCTGAGCGGCGTGGAGCGTCCCACTCGGCGCGCTCCCTCGGTGACATAGTCTAGATCGCACTGCGGATCCTGCTCTTCGTAGTTGATTGTCGGTGGAATGGTTTGGTTCTCAATCGCCAGCACCGTAGCGATGAACTCGATCGCGCCGGCGGCACCCATCGAGTGCCCGAGCATCGACTTAATCGAATTCACTGGAATCTCGTACGCCCGGCTGCCAAACACACGTTTGATTGCTTCAGTTTCCGATGCGTCGTTGAGCTTCGTCGCCGTTCCGTGCGCGTTTATGTAGTCAATCTCCTTGGGATCGATGCCGGCATCCTTCAACGCCCGCATTATCGCGTGTGCTTCGCCGTCGGGATCTGGAAACGTGATGTGCGACGCATCCGCCGTAGATCCGTAGCCGATGACCTCGGCGTAGACGTGCGCTCCGCGCTCTCGGGCGGTCTCAAGATCTTCCAGCAGGACAATCCCCGCTCCCTCGGCGAGTACAAATCCGTCGCGGTTCGCGCTGAACGGCTTGCACGCACGCTCGGGCGGCTCGTTTTTCGTCGAGAGCACTCGCATCTCTTTCCACGCTTCCATAACCACCGGGGTGATGGGAGCATCCACGCCGCCCGCTATCATCCGCTCTGCGTGGCCGTAGCGAATCAGCTGAAACGCCTGCCCAATCGCGTTGGCGCCCGACGAGCACGCGGTGGTGACGGTGATGTTCGGCCCGCGAGTCTTGAAGCGTATGGCGATGTTCGAAGACGAGGCATTGTACATAGACTTCGGGATGGCGATGGCGGAGCGACGACCCTTTCCATTAGAGAAAAACGCACCGCAGAACTCCTCGATTGAGCGTTGTCCGCCGAATCCGGTGCCCAGATACACACCTGCGTCGTAACTATCAAGTTGTCCGTTGGTAAGACCTGCTTCCCGCGTCGCCATCCCGGTAGCAGCGATCGCCAATTGGGACACCCGATCGAGTCTGGTCAGCTCGCGTTCGTCGAAGAACTCTTCGGGGTGGAAGTCGCGGCACACGCCCGCAATGTTGGTCTTGAGGTTCGATGTATCGAAGTCCTCAATCCGAGATATGCCGCTGCGACCCTCTGCAAGCGCACCCCAGACGCACTCGCGCCCGACGCCGGTCGCCGCGATGATACCAATTCCTGTTACCGCTATTCGTCTCATAAACCAGTGACGGGTGACGAGTGACAAGTAAGAGTCACTTGTCACTTGTCACTGTCACCTGCCTCTTGTCACTGAATCAGCTCCAGCTTCTTGCCAATGCGATGCATTGCTTCGAGGAGTCGCTCGGCGTGTTCGTCGGTGTGCGTGGCCATACAGCTTATGCGCACCAGGCTGTGCGAGACGGCGGGCGCAAGCACCGGGTTGGTGTATATGCCCTCGCTCATCAGCTCCCAAAAGAATTTGCAGACCTTCGCTTCATCGTCCACAACGACCGGAATGACCGGTGTGAAACCCTCGAGAAGCCTAAATCCGAGTCTCCCCAGCTCGCGTCGCAATGAACCGCTCAGCTCGCTCAGTCGCCGCCGCCGCTCCGGTTCCCGCTCAATTATCTCAATCGCCTTCAGCACGGCCGCGGCATTTGCCGGAGCCAATGACGCAGAGTAGACAAACGCTCGGCTGTGGTGCTTGATGAACTCGATCACGTCGCGCCGCGATGCTACAAACCCTCCGATTGATGCGAACGACTTCGAGAACGTCCCCATAACAATGTCGACTTCATTCTCAACCCCAAAGTACTCCGCGGTTCCCCGACCGTTAGACCCGAGCACTCCTATCGCGTGTGCTTCGTCGACGTAAATGCGCGCGTTGTACTTGCGTGCCAACCGCACGATCTCAGGAAGATTAGCGGTGTCGCCTTCCATTGAAAAGACCCCATCGACCACGATCAGCCTTCCTTCATCGGGTTGAAGGCTTGCCAGCACCTTCTGAAGATCGGCCATATCGTTGTGACGAAAACGGGTCGTTCGCGCGAACGATGCCAGACAACCGTCGAGTATGGAAGCGTGAATGTTGCGGTCGGCTACGATGACGTCGCCCTTTTGAGCGATCGTTGAAAGCGCCCCAAGATTGGTCTGAAATCCGGTCCCAAACACGAGCGCGGCCTCGCGCTTCATGAAGCGAGCGAGCTTATCTTCGAGTCGCACGTGCAGATCCATTGTGCCGTTGAGCATCCTGGAGCCCGAGCAGCCGGTCCCATAGAGGTCGATGGCTTCCTTCGCCGCAGCTTTCACTTCAGGATTGGTGGTGAGACCCAGGTAGTTATTGGAGCCAAACATGAGGATGCGCCTGTCGCCCATCATCACTTCGGCTTCCCCCGAATCCGCGCCGCTGGAGAACTCGGTGAAATAGGGGTATAGCCCGGCTCGCCGGAATTCGTCGGCCTTGGTGAATCCCACAGCCTTCTCGAACACGTCCTTCGTTACTGCGGGCGACCGCTGCTGCATAGTAAACCTCACTCGACTGACTTATTGATATCACTGCTACCCGTGTCACTGGGACCCCTGCCGAGTCTAAGCTCCCTGCAATGCGGAGATTATATATGAAAACGACGGGAGGGCAAGCTGAATAAGCAGTAACGTGAGGCCTCTTTCTGGCCCCTTAAACCGCCGCCTGAATGCGACTTCTGAGGCCGTCACCCGCACCTCGGAACTGTCGCTATCCTTCAGCCTCGTGGAGGAAATCAACTGTCGCCCCGGTCCCTTTTTGCGCTCCCGGACTGAATGAAATCTCTGGGAATACCGGCACAGCGCCCCGTTCAACGATAGGTATTAGCCCTTTTAATGTAGATGCGCGGAACCCGCTTGCTTATCCCACAGGTCACTTCATAAGAGAGTGTTCCGATTTGCGCGGCGACCTGCTCTGCGGTTATTCGATGGGAACCCTGCTCGCCAATTACGACGGCTTCATCGCCTTCTGAAGCATTCTTCACATCGGTCACATCAACCAGCGTCAAGTCCATGCTCACGCGGCCGACAATTGGCGCCAACTGTTCGCGCACAACGACCTGGCCCTGGTTCGATAGCGCACGACGCAGCCCATCCCCGTAGCCGATCGGCAGCGTTGCGATCCTGGTATCGCGTGAGGTTACAAACGTTCCCCCGTAGCCCAGCGCGGTGTCAGGCGGGACCGTCTTCAATAGAACGATCCTGGTGCGCAATGACGCCACCGGCCGCCAGTCCAAAGACTCGATTGATCGATCGGTCACGTCTCGCCACAAGCCGTAGAGCACTCCGCCCAGCCTCACCAGATTTCCGCGCGAACGAGGGTACGCGTGCGCACCCGCGCTGTTGGCTTCGTGTATCCACCTTGGTCTATGTCCCCGAGAGCGCACCAACTCAACGGAGGTTTCAAACAGACTTGTTTGCCGTTCGGTGAATTCAATCTTGTCGTGGCAATCGGCGGACGCCAGATGAGTCATCACGCCGTCAAGCCGGACGTTCTCAAATTGCGCAACACCGTCGAGGAATCCGCTTAGCTCTCCCTGCGGCACACCGAGTCTCCCCATTCCAGTGTCGATCTTTAGGTGATAGTCGACCACCAGATTCGCCTCGCCTGCTGCCCGGTTGAGCTTATCAAGGATATCCACTCGAAAGATCGCGGGCGTTATGCGGTTTGCGATGATTGCCCTCTCCTGACCTTGCCAGAACCCCCCAAGGGACAGTATGGGTGTGGTTATGCCCGCGTCTCTCAGCGTCAGACCTTCCTCGGGCAGAGCAACACCAAACCACTCCGTACCGGCTGCTTCAAGCGCGCGCGCGCATTCTATGGCACCGTGCCCGTAGGCGTCTGCTTTGACCGCCGGCATGATTGCGACCCCAGTACCCATCGCGGCCCTGGTGACGCGGAAATTGTGTATGAGATTGTCCAGGTTTATTTCAGCCCAGGTTGGTCTGTTTGATGGAAGGTCTGCCATCGAAGAAAAGTACAATCCCAGAGGAGCGGCGGCATCTTTGCCGGCTCTCTAACAATGAGCGCCTTGGGGAACCGGCAGGCAGGGATGCCTGGGCTCCGAGGACGCTATTTTTGCGCGGGGGTACGAAACCTGACCTCAGCCCCGTTGCTGAATAGCCGAGTGATTGTATAGCCCGCGAACCCTCTGCCGCGCTTTCCATCGTACTCGAACTCGAACGTTCCCCTTTCGCCCGGCGGTACCGGGTCGGGGGTAACTGAAATCCTCCGGACCTCCGGTGGCGCATCGCCTTCCTTTTGCAAAGATACTTCGACCTCGAGGTTCGCTAACGGCTCGTCCGAAATATTGTCGACCGCGCCTCTCGCGATGACCAGATTCTTGTTCACCTCGGGCTCTTCAGGTCTGGACGATGGGATGATCTGCGCTCTTGGTTTCATCGCGTCGGTACCCTGGGTTTGAGTGCCACGCAATCGGGCGATGAAAGCTGTGACCTGTGAGTGAACCGAGGGAACAAAGAAGTACAGACCGGCTGCGCTGCAAAGCAGACCCACAACTATGACCAGCGCAACTGTGCCTGCGCGCCCCCCCTTAGGTCCAAGGTCTTGTCCGTAGTGTGTCAACGCGCCTATACCAGTCTCGCCGGCAGGTCGAACTGGTTCGCCGAGCACCAACGGCTCATGCGAGAAATCGGAGGGCAAGCCCAATATGGACCCGAAGCTCCGCCCTCTGGCTGCGACGCCGGTCGAAACCGCCTTCTCAGACGCGACGCCCGGCACAGTCTCCTCCAACTCTCCCGCAAGCTCACGAGTCTCACGCTCGGGACGCTGTGGATCGAGCGGCCGCGGGATGTCGTCGGATACGGATCCCAACCTAACAGTCCCGCCTGCTACCGGCTGTTCTGCCTTCTCTCGACCGGGCTGTTCAACGGCGGGAACCCGCGGGGAGCGCAACTCGCGCGTTGCGGAAGCTTCCCGCGGTGTAAGTGGCTCGATTGATGGCGGCTCGTAGGGCTGGCGTTTGCTCTCACTTCGGGCCTGCTCAAAATGCTCGCGGGGGGCCTGCTGCTCAACTCGCGCAAAGCTCAGCGGTTCCGGATCCTTATGTCCAGTTGCAAATGGTGGCTGTTCGGCGATCTCGAGTCCGGCCCAGATCTCCTCGTCAAAAGGACCAGTTTCGTGTTCTGCTTCAGCCGCCGGCTGCTCAAGCGAAGGGCTGGCAAGAATCTGGGTCATACGAGGCTCGGGCGACGCGGACTTCTTTTCCTGAATCGGCTCGGGCGGCGCGGACTCCTTTTCTTGAATCGGCTCGGGCGGCGCGGAGGTCCTTTCCTCAATCAGCTCTTCCAGCGCTGCCGTCTCAGCTTGCGGCTCTGGTTCGACGGCCAGGGCAGAGACGAACGACGGCAAGTTTAGATCGCTCGCGAATTCGCGTGTGCCTCCCTGTTGGAGCGGTGCCTCTTCCGCAACCGGCGCCACAACATCAACCGGGGCCACAACCTCAACAGGGGCCTCGGTCTCGATAGACGCCGGCGCCTCGGATTCTTCGATCTTTTGGCGAGCAGGCCGCGCGTCCACAAAGATGCTGCGCCGTGCCATGTCCCAGTCTTCTTCCGGCTCCTTCTCGACTCTCTTGTAGCGCCGGTAGAAATAGATAAGCAGAGACACGCCACCCGCAAACGCAATCAGGGCGGCAGCGATCACCACCCAGGACAAGCGTGTCTGTGGCTGAAGCAGGTTCAAAACTAGAAGCGTCATTCTCTATCCTAACGGGTATTCTTTTTTCTGGCTCACACAAACTCGGGTTATTACACCTCTACTGATGCAGCGCTCTGTGAAGCAGGTTGTGCGAGCTCTGAAATCGCATCGAGCATAATGGGTTCTTCCTCTGCTGTCACAGTGCGCAAGTCAATCATCACTCGACTGCGCTCGGTACGCGTGATGACCGGCGTACTGTAGCGGCGGAGCCCCTCTTCGAGTGACTCCGCCGACATCGTGACTCCTTCGAGCGCGACGAGCACCGTGGGAAGGTTCACCTCCGGCGCCGAGCCTCCGCCAATTACCGACGCACCGTCTTTGAGGCTCGCTTTCAATTTTCCATCCGTCAACCGCGCCACTGAGTCACAAAATCGCGCCGCCCGTTCGCCGATCTCATCGCAGGTCGCAGAGATTGCGTGCAGGACCGGTACCTCACTCAGAGCGACGCCTCGCTCATAGAGCCTGAGGGTTGCTTCGATTGCAGCGTAAGTCATCTTGTCGACCCGCAGCGCTCGCATCAACGGGTTCTTGCAAACCCGGTCGACTATTTCCCGCGAGCCGGCAATGACCCCTGCTTGCGGGCCGCCGAGCATCTTGTCACCGCTGAAGGAAACCACCGAGATCCCGGCCCTCAACGACTCGGCAACTACCGGCTCGTCCTTCACGCCGTATGATGAAAGATCAATCAGACAGCCCGAACCCAGGTCTTCAAATGAGTAAATCCCGGCACGATGAGCGAGGTCAGCAATCTGGTGCAAACCTGGACGCTCGGTGAACCCAATAATGCGATAATTCGAGGGATGCACACGGAGTATCAGTTTCGTGCGTTCGTTGATGGCCTGCTCATAATCCGAGATCCGAGTACGATTAGTCGTGCCGACTTCCCGCAACTTCGCCCCGCTCTTCTCCATCACATCGGGGATTCGGAAGCTCCCGCCGATTTCGATCAACTCGCCGCGCGAGACGATTACTTCGCCCCCATCGGCCAGTGTATTCAGCACCAACAGTACCGCCGCGGCATTATTATTCGTGACCACCGCGGCTTCGCTTCCGGCGAGTCGCGAGAGCAGTACCTGGCAATGCGTTTCTCGATGTCCGCGCTCGCCGCGCGCCAGGTCGTACTCGAGGTTCGAGTAGTGAGCGGCGGCGTCCGAAACCGCTTCGACAGCCGCGCGTGCAAGCGGCGCACGGCCCAGGTTTGTATGGATAATGACACCTGTAGCATTGATGACTCTGCGAAGGGATGGTTGCGCGCATTCGGCGGCACGTGTTTCAAGTCTCAGCTCAATCTGTTCGAGCATCCGCCCACTTCCGCCGGCCCCTTGCCACTTGCCGGCGACCACTTCTTCCCGCAGCTCGTCGATGATCCCGCGCAGCAGATCGCGCACGCGCTCTCTACTCAAACCGGCGGACAGTTGAGACGCCAACGGTCTCTCCAGCAGCCGCTCGATCGAGGGCAGCGATCTAAGCAGTTGATTCGGCATTGTGATTTCCGTTGACACGGGTCAGTGTCTGTCGTACATTCTAGCACAACCCCCATAGGTAACAATCAAGCCTCCCAGAGTACCCGAATGGAACCAAAAGCAGACAGTCCAATTGACTTGGAACTCGACAAGCTCGAACAGGAGATCCGCCGATTGAAGGTCGAGTATGACATTTTCTTCAACGGTGGGACGCTTCGGCCGCCCATCGATACAAAGGGCCGCGTCGAGACGTCAATCAAGAGGATATATGACTCACGCGGGGTTTCATTCGGACAGCGCTTTCGCTACAACAGCCTGGTTGCGCGCTACAACGTCATGCGCGAACTGTGGCGGAGACAGACTCAAAGCCGCGAAGAGAGCGGACGGCCTCCGACGCCCGAGGCTAAAGTCGCAGTGCTCGAGCAGATGGTGGTGATTCGCTGTCACGACCCCAAACTTGAGCCCGAAAAAGTCAGCGAGCTTTATGACCAGGTGGTAGCTGCCAAGCGCAAATGCGGTGAGAAGCTTGGAGCGCTAAGCCTCGAAGTATTCACTCAATTCCTCACCTCACGAGCGGAGCAGATCAAAGATACCCTCGCAACCGATGCAGTGGACTTCGTGGTGGGCGTCGACAACGGCCGCGTCAAGTTCGCCGCCCGCCCTGCACGCTGATATTCACCGAGAATCGTCCGTTAGCAATGGTTGGGCAACCTGCAGCAGCGCGATAATCCGCATCTCGGGACGACGGAATCCCTCGGCAGCCAAACGGGCGCGATCAAAAGCCGTTCGCGCGTTGGAACTCAGCACCCTGCCGCACAGTTGGGACATCATGTTCAGCGGATTTCCGTTGAAGATGATGAACTCACCGTTTCGGAAGTAACCCTGAACATCGAATCCGTTCAGCGCAAACGCTGCAGCCGAAAGCTCGTTAATCTGATCGACTACTCTCTCAACGATCGCAATGCTTGTGCTCGTGTCGACCGGCTCGTAAGCCTTCGCGATCTCCATTTGAGCCTGGAGCTGCGCGTAGTTCAGCGCTCGATCTCCGAGCAAAGATTGAGCCTCTGCAAGAAGCTGAACCGAAGCTGCTTTGTCGGCTTCGGTCCCGGGATAAGACGCCAACTGAGCGAGAAACGTCACTCTCTCCTCAACCGAAGTAAGCCGCGAGATCAACATCCGCGCCTCGGCGAGCTTCTTCTCTTCCCTGGCGATATAGAATGCCTTTCGATCCACGTTCGACTTCATTTCGGAACGTATTCTGGGGTCCGCAATCTTTTCCACGATCTGGTAGGCGGTCTGGATGTCTCGTGCATTATATGCTTTTGAAGCGGCTTGCTGAACAAGACGGTCGGCGATCTCAGGCGGCGCGTTCTTGGATGCTTCCAGCATGCCTTCGACGGTGCCGCTTTGAAAGAGCTCTTCGTACCTCGCCCACGATCCCTGCTGCGCCGCGTGAAACCTGTCGAACTCGCGCGATTCTGCTTCGGAGGGCTGGCGCGCGGGCGGGCGCCAGCTGCTCGATGTCGGGCAACATGATCTTTAGCTGCTGGAGAATTCCCGTCACCTGTCCGGCGTGCAATTGATAGGCAGCGGAGTCACCGGGTCCGTTACTCAATGCTGCGGCTAGCACGATGTCGGTTAGCTCGCGAGCCGTCAGTTCGTCGAAGTTTGGCAGCGTAAGCGGCGTGGTGGTTCGTGGCGGCGGTGGAATAGACGGAGGCCGGTTGTTTTCGATCCACGTGCGCACAAGAGTCAGCGCGATGGACGAGGAAGCTGGACTCTTGTTGAAGTCGTCGCTTCGAAGCCGGCTCAAGATGTCGCCGAGAAAGATTTCGCCGACTGCTTTATCTGAAGACTCGAACCTCTGTAGCAGACTCATAGTCTCGTAGTCGAGCCCGAACTTGAGCGAGTCCTCCGCCGCGGCAAGGGCCTTTCTGGGATCCTTGTCGGCAATTTGCATCGCGAGCCCCATCTCCAGTTGCGCTTCCGGATAAATTTGCCCGTTGGCCGGCAAGCGGCGCGTGGATGCGAGAAAATCGAGCGCGAGCCCTGGATCGTGGCCTGCGACCAGCTGCAAAAGTTCCCGCCGTAACTGCTGAGGCAAAGAAGCAATTTTGATGTAGTCCGGCTCAGCGCTGTCGACAGCCGCTGTGATCTCGCCGAGACTGGTCACCGCCCCGTTGAACAAAGCGCGAGCCCTCTTTTCGTCCCGATGCCAGAGAGCATCCGCCAGAGCAATGCTGATCCGAACGCGGTTCTCGGGGAGCCTGAGCGACTGAGTTTCCTCGGTAATCTCATCCACCAGCGCGAGCGTCTTCTTGTCGCGTTCGGCTCGAGCTTTCTTTTGTTCCGCCGCCGAAGCGCCGGGTGTCGTCGATTGAGCTCGGACGATCGGGATCGTGAGCAGAAAAACAAAGAAGGTCGTTGCGAGCTTGGAGGTCATGAAAGTATCCTCACGCGTCACGTTATGGAGAGGGGAACTTCTTGGATTTCAAACGCCCTCGCCGGCTGACTGAGTTTAAAGCTACGTTAGACGCCGGCACTCCCAGGATGTTCCTCGATCGCTGACTGCTTGTCACTTGCTGTTGTAAGAACGTCGCGAACAACGGTCTTTTGCGCCTTGATTGATTGGCTAAACCCGTTTTACGGTCTCCGCCTGAGGGCCTTTCGGTCCTTCCACTACTTCGAACTCGACGGTCTCACCCTGCTTGAGAGACTTGTAGCCTTCTTCCTGTATGGCTGAGTAGTGAACGAACACATCGGCTCCGTCCGATTGCTCTATGAACCCGTAGCCCTTGGCGTTGCTGAACCACTTGACCTTGCCTTGTGATATCGACATACCCCCTCCTCCGAGTCACTCAAAGTTTCGCGCGCCCGGGCAGTGAGTCGTCCGCGTTAGCAGGCGAACATCAACCCTGAGGGTTGCTGCGCGTAAGCCTGGAAACAGAAAGCCGCAAAGCGACGCTGGCTTACTTGCGAGCATCCCTTTGCGGCTTCATACAAACTTACGCTGCGTGCTGCCCAAGACTTAAGTCGCTCTCGGTAATCTTCAAAGCATTTGCGCGAAGAGGGCCGGATAGTAGCGCAACGCCTAAACAGTGTCAAGAAGAAACAAGTACCCGAGAGCGAAGGCATTCCTGCCTGCCTCTTGCGCTAAACGGTGATTCCCCTCTTGCCCACGCAGGGCATGGATGCCTGCGACCCCGCGGTTCACCGCCCCATCACCTGGACAAGTTCTTCAACCGCCGCGGCCGAGCGATGAAGCGCCGAACGTTCGTCGGTTGTCAGGTTGATTTGAATGATCTCTTCGATACCGCGCTCTCCAAGCTTGGCGGGAACTCCGACAAAAAGGCCGTTGATTCCATACTCGCCTTCCAGGAACGCAGCGCACGGCAATATCTTCTTCTTGTCCTTCAGAATCGCCTCAACCATCTCAACCGCCGCTGCGGAAGGCGCGTAATATGCCGAGCCCGTCTTGAGCAAACTCACGATCTCAGCGCCGCCACCCGCCGTTCGCTTTACAATCTGATCGATCTTATCCTGCGGGAGCAGGTCAGGCAGCGGTATACCCGCGACTGTAGAATAGCGAGGCAGCGGTACCATCGTGTCACCGTGACCACCAAGCACAAATGCGGTGACGTTTTCCACCGATACGTTTAGTGCTTCGGCAATAAAACACCGCATCCGCGCCGAGTCCAGCACGCCGGCCATCCCGATGACTCGTTGTTTAGGAAGACCCGAATGCTTCATCGCAACGTGACACATCGCATCGAGCGGATTCGAGACGATGATCAATATCGGATTCCGGGAATATTTCATTACCTCGTCGGTCACCGATCCAACTATCCCGGCGTTGGTCCGCAGCAGATCGTCACGGCTCATACCAGGCTTGCGAGCAAGACCCGATGTGATAATCACGATGTCAGAATCGGCGGTTTCCTTGTACCCATTTGTACCGATAAGTCGTGAATCGTAGCCTTCGATCGGCGCCGTCTCCGCGAGGTCCAGCGCCTTGCCTTGCGGCATGCCTTCGATAATGTCGACCAGCACCACATCGCCCAGTTCCTTATCGACCAGTCGTTGGGCTGCCGTCGCCCCGACGTTTCCCGCTCCAACAACGGTGATCTTTTTTCTTGCCATTATTCCTCCGGTGGCTGGCGATTCTGCCAGCCCGTATTTATTGAGATACAGTCAATTTCCAGTTTGCAATCGCGACTTGAACTCTAACTCAAGCCCTTAAGATCATAGCGTGCCAACCACTCTGGCGCAGTGACGGTTGTCACGCGCGTCCCTGTTTACAAGCTCCCAGGTCACGTTGAACCGGAATTCTATCGCACGAGTCTTGAATCGTCTATTGGGAACCCGCCGCCGGCCTGTGTGGTGTCAACGGCGTTGTAACCCGCTGACCGCGGAACTCCTCAGGCTTATTCAGTCCCGGAATCTCAGGGCGCCTCGAGGCCTAGAATTGAGCCTGTGCGGAATTCTCGACCTCGGTTTTCTTGTCGGAGTCAGGCTCGCGAACACCTTTTCGCTCAACCTTGTAAAAGTCCAGCATCACATCGGTCTGTCCGCGCAGTTCTCGCTCCAGCCGCTCTAACGCTACCCGCACAACATCCCGATGATGTACGCGGCGTCTTGCCGGAAGGTGGCTCACTTGCAGCCAGATCTTGTGGATCAAGCTGATGTCATCCTCGGTCAACTCCGGTGCATGGGCGCCAAGAGAGACACTGTGTTCACGTTTTCCGGGCTCCACGATCCTGCACCACACTTGCCGGCGTGGTGTTTCGGCCAGGCGTTCCCACGCGCGGCCAAGTTCGCGCGCCTGCTCACTGGCGGTCATTTTAGAGGAGAGACCCGCGACGACCTCGGCAGAGTCTAAACGCAGAGCTGTCTGCGCCACGGCGTCAAAGAGGTTTGTCGCCGGAACAATTACCAGTTCGACCGGCTTTCCGTGCTTTTCGGCTAGCGCAACGACCCGAGTGAATAAGCGTTGCTCGTAGTCCGTAAACAGGTTGGTATCGTACAGGTCACGCTCACCTGCGTCGGGGCCTCTCATCAACCGCGCGGTCATCACCACAATGTCTTGCGCTTCAGTATTAGTTCGCCCCAACACGTAATCGAGATGCGCCAGGGTGTTGTAGTCCCGCACGGTGACCAGCACGCTCCCGGGTCGCGAGCGGACTGTATCGAGGCTCACATCAGGCTGATAGTTGAGCGTGAACTGGTCGAGAGCCGTGCTTGACTTGTCTTGTTTTCTTTGATTGATGCGTTCGGAGACAGTAAAAACGACGAAGAACACGATGGTGAACGCCACCCCCGCAACGGTCGCCACTTCTTTTGTCAACAGATTGATCCCGGCGATAGAAAACAGCAAAACCGCGATTATCCCCAGTCCGACCGGTATCTCCTTTCCCCGCACCTTAATGTTGAGGGGTACTCTCCACTCGCGATGCGATTTGTCCTTGAATCGCAGCACCAGCATAGCGAGGGCGTTGAAGGTAAAGGCCCAGATAACACCAAAGGCATAAGCCTCGCCCAGCAAATAAGTGTTGCCGCCCGATGCAAGAATCGCCAGCAGCTGCAAGAGTACTATCAGATTGATCATTCGGTACGTCGTGCCAAATCTCTTATGCGGCGCCCGGAACCAATCGGCCATCACTCCGTCTTCCGAGACACGATTCAGCACTCCGTTCGATCCGATGATCGAAGTATTGATGGCTCCTGACAGCATCAGGCATCCGACGATCACGATGAATGCTTGAAACAAGAGCTTCAGCGGCAACGGTCCGGTAAGGTACATAGCTATGCCACTGATCAAGTTGTCCCTATAAGTCATCCTGACGCCATCCGGTATGAGCGCGTACGCGAAGAAAGAAACAAGCGATGTGAACAGCACCGAATAGACGAAGATTACAAACCCGGCGCGCATGAGGTTCTTGTGCTTCGGGTGTTCGAGTTCGCGGTTGACCTGCGCGAGTGACTCCTCGCCGGACATGGCGAGAAACGAGTGTCCGAAGGCCATCAGTATCCCCATCAGACCCAGCAATGCTCCCGCGTTTGCCACAAGACCGAGGCGTGGCTCAGTCTCCTTTGTTTTGGGCTCGGTTGCCGAAGGCGTTTCCGCTGGCATTTCAAGCAGTGCGCCGGGGGCAATATCCGGCAACCAGCCGACCGCGTCGCGATTGAATGACAAATTGTGCGGGACCGGCGCCGGAGGTAATCTCTGTTTGTCCGGCCGCGTGATGATACTGTAGCCAGCCCACAAAATGAGGATCACAACCATCGCTGTCGTCACGTACATGATCCGCAGCGCGTCCCCTGATGATTCATGTATCCCCATGGTGTTGCGCCACCAGAAATAGATCGTGACCAGAATGGCAATACCCGCCGCAAGGTAATTTGTCGTCGACGGCGATGGATTCCAGGGATGGCCGAAGTAAGTCACGGTTTGCGCGACGAGCCCGATAACATATTGCCCGGCTGATACGCCAGAGATCGGGCCTGTCAATATGTAGTCGAACATCAGCGCTGAGACCGAGAGTTTCGCGAGCGTTCCACCCATCGATTCTTTGACAACGCGGTAGACTCCGCCTCGCGTGAACATCACGCACGATTCGACATACACGGACCGGACCGCATATGAGAAGAGCATAACGCCCAGGACGAACCACGGAGCGGCTCGACCAACGGCTTGCTCCGCTATACCGCCGACGTAATATGCCGATGACCCAAGGTCATTCAGCACAATTGCCGCCGCGCGCCAGAACGAAATGAACGACAGCATTACAGTTGTGGCTACAACGACCCTGATGCGTGTGGGATTCTTTACGCCGTTCTTCGGCATAGCCCCGTTTGTTGACATAGGTGTTCAGTTTCTCCGTAGGGACTCAATGCTCTGCGGCTCGTCGCCCGCGCCTGGTTGAATGGTGTCTGCCGGTATCGATCCTCTGCGCGGCCTGAACGCAAGCACTTTTCCGGTTGACGCTATGTTGAAGCTGGCGCATTCCGGGCATCGGTAGGCGTAAAGGTAGATTTGGGTCTGGTTGATTTTCACCAGCCCGGTCGGCAGTTCGACACCGCAGCCTTGCCAGGCGCATTCGCGGCAGAGAAGATTCCTGGATTCGATGTTGATATCGCGACCGACCGATAACATAAGCGCCCGAGGCTTCTTTGTGTGCTCGGCCGCAACCAGGAGGGGGGATTGGCGGCTTACAGAAGTCTCAATGTCATCGTACTGCCCCAAACATAAGGATGGCGTAAAAGGTCCATAAAGGTTTTATAAGGATCATGGGCGCGGATCGCTTCGTCGATGCCGGCAGCAGCGTCACTCATCTTGCAGTGGAACAACCTGCACGGTTGCGCCCCGCACTTCACTTAAAAAGCGATTGATAACCGATCCGTGAAGCAATATGTCCCATCGCGAGCGCGCCGACTGACCGAAAACTACATGCGTTATTCCTTCACGCCGCGCGAAGTCGATCAGCGAATCGGCAACTCTCTTGCCCTTCAGTTTAATCACCTTTGCGCCAAGCTCTTCGGCAAATCGAATGTTCTCAACAACCCTTGCGTGATCCTCCGGGTGGATCCTGCCCGGTTCCTCCGGTGGCGTTTCCACATACACCGCGTACCAGTCCGAAGCAAGCCTTCCGGCTATGCGCGAGCCGGTACGCAATAGCTTCTTTGCGCTGCCTCGCGAGGACACACACACCATCACCTTCTCAGGAATCGCCGCCTGCTCGAGTCCTTCGCGTTCGCGGTAGTCGTGGGATTTTGCGGCCTGGTCCTCGGCCACCTGCCGGAGCGCCAGTTCGCGAAGCGCCGATAGATTACCCTTACGAAAGAAGTTCCCTAGGGCCTGCTCGATTTTCTCGACGCCGTAGATTTTCCCCTGGCGAAGCCTTGTACGCAGCGTGTCGACCGAAACATCCACGTTGACTACTTCGTCGGCGCGGCGCAGAAAATAATCTGGAATGGTCTCGCGCACTCGAACGCCGGTTATCCGCGCGATGGCGTCGTTGAGTGATTCGATGTGCTGAACGTTAACCGCGGTGATGACCGAAATCCCGGCGTCGAGTATATCTAGCACGTCCTCGTAGCGTTTCCGGTGCTTCGAGCCGGGCACATTCGAGTGCGCAAGTTCGTCGACCAGGACTACGGCGGGCCGTCGCGCGATGACCGCTTCCACGTCCATCTCTTCGAGCGTTACACCGCGGTAATCGATTCGGCGCAGAGGGATTCGCTCAAGGTCTCCTATCAGGGTTTCAGTGTCTGCACGTCCGTGCGGTTCGATAAACCCGATTGCGATATCGATGCCTTGTCGCGCGAGCAGGTGCGCCTCTTCGAGCATCTGATAGGTCTTGCCGACGCCGGGGGCGGCGCCCAGATAGACACGGAGCCGGGCGCGGCGAGCTTGCTCTTGTTTGGCAAGCAGAGACTCGGGTCTGCGGCGTGTGCCGGC
This sequence comes from Blastocatellia bacterium, assembly GCA_963737945.1. Taxonomy (GTDB): domain Bacteria; phylum Acidobacteriota; class Blastocatellia; order UBA7656; family UBA7656; genus Onstottus_A. Next base: position 305,873 of record CAVTUR010000005.1, read on the forward strand.
CAAGTGATCCGTTGTTGCGTCGTGGGAAACCATACAAAGTTCTGAGTTCTAGTGTTTAGAGTACAAGCTGAAGCTTGCTCTTATCGATGAGGCAACATAAGCAAGCTGAAGCTTGTACTCTAAACGATTCGAACTGACTCTGAACCTACGCGGTATGCCTAACGCTTGCCGGCCCTCCGGTGGTTAGCGCGAAGGTGAACGTCGTACCCTCGCCCAGACGGCTCTCGAACGCTGACCTGACCTCCTTGAGCCTCCACAAGGCGCTTCACCAGCGCAAGCCCCAGGCCGGTGCCGTCGACTCTGTCGCCGACTTGATTGAACCTGCTGAAGACGGTCGGAAGATACTGCTCGGGTATCCCTTCGCCGGTGTCTCGCACGCTGAAATAGATGCGCCCGACGTGCTCGTCTGCTTCAAGCGCAACGCTGCCGCCGCGATCCGTATGACGTATGGCGTTCGACAGCAGGTTGTCGAGAATGCTTGCGATCGCCTTGCGGTCCCCGACCACCCAGGACATGTCGGGCCAGACCTTGTTCTCAAGCTTGATTTGTTTGCTTTCGGCGGCGGCGCGAAATCGCTCGACTGCTTCCCGGGCAAGATCGATTGGCCGCAGTCTTTCCATCGAGAGCCGGCGCGCGCCCGAGTCGATCTCGGCAAGCTCGAGCAAGTCACTGATCAACTCCTCCAGCTTGTCAGCGTTCTCTCGAGCGCTCCGAGCATCTCGCTTCTGCTGTTCGCTCGCCTCGCCGACATACCCTTCGATGACCGCGTGAAGCGCGAGCCGCAGCGAATGCAGCGGCTCACGCAGCTTGCTCGACGCGACCGAGATGAACGCCGTCTTCAGCTTGTCCACTTCGGTGATGGCGGTGATGTCTTCGAGCAAGGTGACCGCGCCAAGCAGCCGGCCTTCAGAGTCGCGCATCGGTGTCGCGCGTAACCGGAAGTCGCGCTCGGCGCCCGCACTCTTATCGGAACAATCGCGCGTCGTCGCCGTCACAGGCAACCGGGCGCTGCATTGACACTGCATCGCGCACCGCGCGCAAGATACGTTCGCCGCCTTCGAGACCCTTCCAGATCGGCGCCGTTGCCATCGCCATCGCCGTTCAGGTGAGTGCTGAACAGTTGCCGGGCCGCGCGATTGATTTTGATTACACGATTGCTTGAGTTGGTGACGATAACGGGCTCGCCGATGGAATCGATGACCGCGTCGGATTTCTTTTGCTCGATCAACAACTTGCCGTAGTCGGACTTCCGGAGATCGCGCAAGCGAACGAGCATCCGGCTGAATTCGGTAGCCAGCACGCCTATTTCATCTTCGGACGAAATGCTTATGTGCTGATCGAAGTCACCCTCACCGACGCGTTTTGCCTTTTCGGCAAGCATCGAAATCGGATCGACGACATAGTCGGGTGAATCTCCACGCGAATAGGAGAGCAAGAGCAATCGCCAGCACCGCGAGTGACTGCGGTTGAAACTGCCGCCGTTGGCGACGGAAACTGCGCGCTATCGTTAGCAGAAACCATCGCCTGCTGATTTAGCCGCAGCAAATCGTCGAGCCGGCTTTGAGTAGAGAAACCCGGCCCCAGCCGGTCAAAATAGATATTGGACAGCTCGACTGTTGCCAGGCCCGCGGGGCCCGCTCAGAAAAGCTCGAGGCCTGATTTTTGTATGTCTGATAACTCGAGGCGATATCGGCGACGATTCGGATCCTCGCCGGCCTCGGTGATATTTCCGCGAGCGATCTCGAGCTGCGCGGTCGAATTTCCGGCATTTGTCTTCGAACTGCTCGGCGGGCCTTTTCGCCGTGGCTGGCGATGAAGAACATCGCCGCTGAGTCTCTCGTTCGAGGGCCTCCGTCATGTTCCTGCGGCGGAGATGCTCTTGTAGTTGTTGATCAGGATAACATCCACCGACGCGCCCGAGCTGTACAAGGTGATAGATACTCCACGCACTGACTGCGAGGAGGATGACGATCAGCAGCCCGTAGCTAAATGCGAGTTTTCAAGCTCTCATGCGGTTCATTGGGGCGGAGCGTGCGATGCTGCGTAGCTCGGCTAGTATTCACGGACTGGGTTCCTTTTCATGGGGGTTCCGCTTATCGCATCGGACGAACCGAATCAAGCGCAAGGTTCAACTCGAGCACGTTGACGCGCGGTTCTCCCAGCAGCCGAATTGTCTGCCCCTGGCTATGCTCGCGCACTGATCCGGCGAACATCATCTTGACTCAACCCTCTCTGGCTGGCGACGCGCGGAACTTGAAACTCGGCCGCCGCCGGGGTGATATGCGGGTCGAGCCCCGATGCGGAAGCGGTGACAGGTCGAAGGGATTGGCGAGCCAGGATTCTCAACTCGCAATGATCGGCGGCGGCGGTCTTGACTCTGTTTCCAGAGTTTCTGACTGGTCGGACCAAGTTGGTTCCGCCCGATGCGCCTGCGTCGTAGCCCGCGCCGGCCGCCGAAGGCCGCGAATGGAAGTAGCTCGGCCCGGAGAACGGCTGGCCGATCAACCTGGACCCAACGATCTCGCCATCCTTTTCGATCAAGCTGCCCCCGGCCTGTTGCGGAAAGATCAATTGCGCCAGTCCGGTTACAACCAGCGGATAGATGATGCCTAGCAGCACGGTCAGCGCTACAGTGATTGCGAATGCCGGATAAATCTGTTTGAGTATGTTCATAACGTCTCTTTTTGAAGAAACATGGCGCCTTTGCGGAGCTTTGCGGGTTTGCGCCAATGCAGGGCCGGGGTCCCCAGGCATTCGTCTCGCTGCGACGGCCGGAATCCGCAACCACGCCAAGAGCCATACGATAGCCGCAATGATGTGGACAATCATGTCGATGATCTTGATCCCGACAAACGGGATGACGATTCCTCCGAACCCGTAGATCCACAAGTTGCGCCTGAGCACCGCCTCGGCGCCCATCGGGCGGTACTTGACCCTCGAGCGCAAGCGGAACAGCGCGACAATAATCAGTGCGTTGAAAATCACAGCGGACAGAATCGCCGATTCGGGAGTCGCCAGCCGCATGACGTTCAGGGCCGCAAGCGGCCCGCTCCGCGCCGGCAAGGCACATAAAGCGTCGAAAACATCGCCGGGATGATCGCGAAGTACTTCGCCAGATCATTAGAGATCGAGAAGGTTGTCAGCGCGCCTCGCGTCATCAACAACTGTTTGCCGATCTCGACTATTTCGATTAGCTTCGTCGGGTTCGAATCCAGATCAACCATGTTGCCCGCCTCTTTTGCAGCCATCGTGCCCGTGTTCATCGCGACGCCGACGTCGGCCTGCGCAAGCGCCGGAGCATCGTTGGTCCCGTCGCCAGTCATCGCGACGAGCTTGCCCTCGTGCTGCTCGCGTTTGATCAATGCCATCTTGTCTTCGGGCTTGGCTTCGGCGAGAAAGTCATCGACGCCCGCCTCGCGCGCGATGGCCGCCGCAGTCAGCGGGTTGTCGCCGGTTATCATGACCGTCTTGATCCCCATCCTCCTGAGCTGATCGAACCGCTCCTTCATCCCGCCTTTGACTATGTCCTTCAGGTGGATGATGCCCAGCGCCCGACTGTGATCCGCGACCGCCAGTGGCGTGCCCCCTGATCTCGCGATGCGCTCGACGGCCTCCTTCATTTCAGGCGGGACCACGCCGCCTTCCGTGGCGATGAACTGCGCGATTGAGTCGACCGCGCCTTTGCGAATTGAGCGGTTGTCCAAATCAACTCCGGACATTCGAGTCTGAGCGGTGAAGGGAACGAATCGCGCCTCGTGAGCCGCGAGTTCCCGCCCTCTCAAGTCGTACTTCGACTTCGCGAGCACGACTATTGAGCGGCCTTCCGGCGTTTCATCCGACAGACTCGACAATTGAGCCGCGTCGGCGAGCTCCCTTTCCGAGACACCATTCATCGGGATGAACTCGACTGCCTGCCGATTGCCCAGCGTGATCGTGCCGGTTTTGTCCAGGAGCAGGGTGTTGACGTCGCCCGCTGCCTCGACCGCGCGCCCGGACATCGCAAGAACATTGTGTTGAATCAGCCGGTCCATTCCCGCAATGCCGATGGCGGAAAGCAAGCCGCCAATGGTCGTCGGAATCAGACACACCAGGAGCGCAACAAGCACAGTGATCGAAGGCGGAGATGCCGGAGCAAACCCGGCGGCCGGGTCCGAAGCGTTGACGCTGTAGATTGCGTATGGGAGCAAAGTCACGACTGCAAGCAAGAAGATTATCGTGAGACCGGACAGCAGTATGTTGAGACGCAATTTCGTTCGGAGTCTTCTGACGCTCCGCGCCTTCGACAAGCGCGATCATTCGATCGAGGAATGTTTCTCCCGGGTTCGAAGTAATCCGGACTTTGATCCAGTCGGAGAGCACTTTGGTGCCGCCGGTAACAGCGGAGCGATCGCCGCCGGATTCTCGGATGACCGGCGCGCTCTCGCCGGTGATTGCTGATTCATCTACGAATGCGACACCTTCGACGATCTCCCCGTCACCGGGTATGAACTCGCCCACGTGTACCAGCACTACATCTTCTTTGCGTAGCTGTGGTGCCGGTACCTGCTCGGTTTTCACCCATTCGATCCCCGCGCCAACGTCTCCGGTGATGCGATTGGCGACAGCCTCGGTCTTCGCTCTGCGAAGCGTGTCGGCTTGCGCTTTTCCTCGCCCCTCGGCCATCGCTTCAGCGAAGTTGCCAAACAGTACGGTGAACCAGAGCCACAGCGTCACCTGCACGGTAAATATCAAGCTGCGTGGCTCGCCTTGCGCGACATCCCGAATGACAAGCAGCGTCGTCAATATGCTGCCGATCTCAACGACGAACATCACTGGGTTCTTCGCGACCTGTCGCGGACTGAGTTTCTTGAACGCATCCTTGACTGCCCGCCTGACAATCGATGGATCAAATAATGGTCTGTTTTTCGCTTTATCTGACATATGATCTCCTGATTTCCGATTGCCGATTGGCGATTTGGACAGCTAGGTCACCTCGAATCGGCAGTCGCAAAATGGCAATCGGCAATCAGAACATCGTTCCTGAGTTCATCAAGTAATGCTCCACTATCGGGCCGAGCGACAGCACCGGGAAGAAGGTCAGCGCGCCTACGATCAGGATCACGCCGATGAGCAACATCACAAACAGAGGCGTGTAGACCGGGAACGTACCCGCCGAGGGCGGCACGATCTTCTTCATCGCCAGGTTGCCCGCGATTCCCATCATGGGGATGATCATCAGGAACCGTCCGATCAGCATAGCCAGTCCAAGTGTCGTGTTGTACCAGTAGGTGTTAACGTTATGCCCGCAAACGCAGAGCCGTTGTTACCCGTAGCCGATGTGAATGCGTAGACGATCTCCGACAGACCATGCGGCCCGCCGTTGTTCACCTTCGATGCGCCGTAAGGCGCGATGCTCGCCCACGCCGGTAACACAGAATCGACACCGCGAAGATAAGCACGTAGAGCATCGCCATCTTCACGTCCTTCGATTCGATCTTCTTGCCCAGGTATTCCGGCGTGCGGCCGACCATCAGACCGGCGATGAACACCGTCAGCACGATCATGACCAGCATCCCGTACATACCCGCGCCGACACCGCCAAAGATGATCTCGCCGAGCATGATGTTCAGCAGCGGCACCATCCCCCGAGCGGCGTATACGAGTCGTGCATCGAATTGACCGCGCCGCACGACGCATCGGTGGTGACGTGGCGAACAACGCCGAGTTGCATACGCCGAAGCGGACTTCCTTGCCTTCCATGTTTCCGCCGGCCTGCTCGGCGACTTGCAGTCTCAACGGCGGCCTGCGTCACTCCGTACTGGTCGAAGTTCGGATTGCCGCGCGCCTCGAAGTAGTAGACAGACCAGGAAACCGGCAAGAAAGAGAATCGACATCGCCGCGAAGACCGCCCAGCCATGCCTCTGATTCCGAGTCATTCGGCCCAGCGTGTAGGTGAGGCCCGACGCAAGCGCAGAAGATGGCGAGCATCTCCAGAAAATTTGAGAGCGGCGTCGGGTTCTCGAATGGATGCGACGAATTCGACGTTAAAGAACCCGCCGCCGTTGGTGCCCAGTTCTTTGATGATCTCCTGAGATGCGACCGGTCCTTGAGCGATCGTCTGTTCGGTTACGCGTCTCTGGTTCTCTGCCTCCGGTGTCGGCGTCGGTCTATTGTGACCTGCTGAGGTTCGACCAGCGCGGCTTTGGTGTAAGCCTTGAAGTTCTGGACGACGCCTTGAGACACCAGCGCAAGGCGCCGATGAGCACAGCGGCAACAACACATAGAGCGAGCATCGGGTAAGGTCGACCCAGAAGTTGCCGATCGTTTTCGCCTCGCGTCGCGCGATTCCCCGAATAAACGCGATCGCCAGGGCGATGCCGGTGGCCGCGGACACGAAGTTGTGGAAGGCAAGCCCGGCCATCTGGACAGATAGCTCATCGTCGACTCGCCGGAGTAGGCTTGCCAGTTTGTGTTGGTTGTAAAGCTGACCGCCGTGTTGAAAGCGAGGTCAGGGCTCACCCCGTCAACTGCTGCGGATTGAGCGGCAAGATAATACTGAAGCCGCTGAAGCGCGTAGAGCACCAGCAGCGATACAACGCTGAACATCAGCATCGCAGCCGTATAGGTCGTCCAGTGTTGCTCCTCGAAGCGTCGACCCGGCAAAGGCGATAAATCAGGCGCTCGACTGGACCAAGCACGGCGACGTCATGAAACGTCCTCTCACCGGCGAACACACGGGTCATAAGACGCCGAGCGGCTTGGTGATGGCGAGCAGCACAAGAAAGTAAACCGCAAGTTGTAAGAATCCGTTGAGTGTCATTTCTGTCCTCCCCGGGAGCGCAGGCATCCTCGCCTGCTTGTGGGCATTCGAAATCGACCGGCCGATCAGGCAAGGGTTCCTACGTTCCCAGGCTCCAGTTCAAAAGTTCTCAGGTTTGAGCAGCGCGTACATCAGATAAACCAGCAAGAGCGCCGCAACGATGCCGCTGGCTATGTATTCCGCATTCATCTCTTCGTCTCTTCTTGGCTCTCCTCGGCTTCGAAAACACGAGCCAAACGTAAATGAACATCATCACAACAACCGAAATCAGATTCTTCAAACTTCCGGGTCCATATCCCTCCACTACACACGCTCGCAGAACCGCACGTACCCGAATGCGGCGACAAAGAAAACCAGAACCAACCTATGAAAATCACGTCCATCACTTGCCCTCCCGATTTACCCTAATAATCGCCGAGGGTTTACCACGAGCCTTCCTTCCGCCCAAACCACCAGATCATCCCCAATGTGGCGGTATTCTGTTGCTTCTTCAGGCTACCAAGGGCGTCGCTCAGGAAGAAAGGCCGGTTCGAAATATCGCGGCGCCATTCGGCTCGCAAGATGAAGCCGTCGGCAACCTTGAATTCGCCGGTCAACGTCGTCTCTTTGAGAGCCTGGGTTACGCCGCTAAACAGCCCTCCGCGATCCGATAGGTATTCGGCACGACCCGCCAGCGCGAATTTGGGAGTGAACTGATATCGCGCATAAGCCACGCCGCCGCTTACTCGCGCCGGCGCTGAGACGTCGAGCACACGATTGACGACATAGTCGCCCTCCGCCGCCAGGATCAGTTTGTCGGTCGCGTTCCACGTCGCGTAGGTGTCGAACATGTGCAGCCGCCCGTTTGGCGTCGGACGTATGATGTTCGTCGAGAGTCCCGGCTGCGTAGGCAAGCTCGGGATTCCGGGATTCAGCTCGGACGCCAGATCACGCTGCTCTTGTCCCACATAATAGTTCACCTGCCACGACACGCTTTTGACCGGCGTCAGAATGAGCGCGACGTGCTGAGACTTGAATCCATTGAAGTCCTCCGCCTGCTGAGTGCCGTTCATCAGATGATACATCACCGTCACCTTGTCGCTGATCGGGTACTTAGCGCGCAGCCCAAGATGATAAAAAGGCAGGAAGTTGAAATAGTACGACCGCGAGTAGTTGTAATCGTCCTTGTTGTAGTTGGTTTCGTAGCCAAGACTGCTGGCGAACTTGCCGAAGTCAACGGTGAGCCCTTTTCCGACCGGGGCGACGTACGTGCCGAACGCTTGCCACACCGGGCGGTATGCCTGTGGGCGACCCTCGTTCGCCGCGCTTCCCTGCACGGTCTCGGTCGCCTGCCCATACATCAAATCAAGCCGGGCCCCAAAGTGCCTCCCGGCTTCCACGTTAGGCGCGCGCTCGATGACTATGGTGGCCTGGCTCAAGCTGAAGCTGTTGCTCTGGACATCGTACGCTCGGAGCAAGTTGATTCGGCCTACTGGCTTGTTGAAGTTGTAGCCGTAGTACCCGTCCAGGGTGACGTTGAAGGTTCTGTCGCGCAGAAAGTCGAGCACACCGCGATCTTCTTTGCTGATCTGCTGGGGCTCGGACGCCGTTTTATCCGGTTGGGTTTTTGCAACCGCTTCGGCAGGCTGACCGGGCAGTCGGCTCGTCGAGGCTGGCTGCATTGGCTCGCGAATGGCTTTAGATTCGCCTCGAGATTCCAGTTCGGCCAAACGGCGCTCCAGCTTCTCAATTCGGTCGACCAGCACGCGTTCACGTTCGGTCGATTCGGAAGATGCCCCCGCCGCCGACGGTACGGTAGCGCTCGACACGCCTGCAGCGTTGGTTGGTTTCGCCCGCATCTCGCCCGCTTGCTGCGCCAACGCACCGGCTGAAAAAAGAGTAACGCTGATGATTGCAGCTATGATGTTTTTAGTGAAAGTGGCTTTCATTGAAGCAGATTCTCCTTATATTCCCAGCTCAACTCAGCGACCCGTGATCAATCGCAGTAAGGCCCTTCCTTTTGTCTTGCGGCTCCGGAGTGGCTCTCGGAGCGTCGTCGACACGGTTCCGCGAGCCGGCCTCAGCCTCAGGCGACCATAGCAGCCAGGAATCATCCTCGACGGCCTTCGTATTCAACTCGGAGGTCTCACGAGACGTCATGCGATTGACATAACGATTCCTGTTGGCCCGGCCGAGCGAGAGGAGACAATGGCGAAGCAAGAGCAAGAAGAAAGTCAACGCGAACACGCCCGCGATTCCGATAGTCTGATTGTTCATGGCGTTCCTCCATTCGCGCCGTCTCCGAACACGCCGGATCCCCGGCGCGAAGCCGTTAACAATTCGAGGCTAGCACCGCGCTCGTAAAATTAGGGTTAAAGGTTCATAAGGAGTTCGTAAGGCGCGGAAAGCGCCGAGTGCTCACAGGTTGGCGGTGAGAGGTGCATTATTCGAGGAATCGCAGGTCCTGGAGTTTCGCCTTTCGACTGTCGGCTGATGCGTTCAGCGACACACGAAATCACCGCGATGCGGGTTTGCGCTGGCAGGCTCCGTCTTTAGACCTACTTCTCTCGGGTGGGTATCTGCTTGCATTGGGTATAAACAACCCCGGGGATCTCGGCGAATCTCTGGCTGAGCGAAGCCGCCGCATTGTCTTGGTCTTCCGCCAACCCGACTGATGCTTCGACGGTTACCTCTTGATCGTTTCGCGTTTCGCCATAGCTCGTTACAGTCACACCGGGCTCGCCGGTTAAGTCTTCCCAAGCCTTGAGGACGGCTTCAGAACTGGCCGAGTTGAAGCCAAGAGTTAAGTGGTAAGTGACTTCCGGGATGTTGAGACCGGATCTTCTGTTTATGTAGCTAGCGACCCGCTGGAGGGAAAACTGAACCAGAAGGACCGTTCCTAAGATGCAACTCCCCAGTCGATACGAGCCCTGACCGATCGCGAGCCCCATCCCAGATGCGGCCCAAAGGGTGGCGGCAGTGTTGATTCCCTGCACGCTCGCGCCACGGTGCATGATCACTCCCGCGCCGATGAAGCCGATCCCTGTTACTACGCCCGCGGCTATCTGCGTTGGACTGCTCCCGGGACCAAAGCTGAGCCACGCGATTAGGCCAAACGATGTCGCACCGATTGACACTAGAGCGTTAGTCTTCAGTCCGGCGGTCTTGTGCCGCCATTGGCGTTCAATGCCTACCAGCGCTCCAAAAAGCGCCGACAACAGTAAGCGCAGGGCCATTTCTGAGATGGTCATTTCAATGCCTCTTCTGATGCGAGGGACTGGTTGATTCCGGCAATTAGACCCCAGGGTCGAAGCGATATCCAATCCAGGGCTCAGTGAGAATGTAGCGCGGGGTTGAGGGATCGTCTTCGATTTTCTTCCGCAACTGGCCGATAAAGACCCGCAGATACTCGGTCTGCTCGCCGTAGTTTGCTCCCCAGATCGCCGTGAGCAATTTGCGGTGAGTCAATACTTTTCCAGAGTGCCGCATGAGATGAGTCAGCAAATCGAACTCCTTCGGCGTCAGGTGAATCTCTCTTTCGCGAACCGTCACTTTCCGAGTTTCCACATCCAACCGGAAGTCTCCCGCATCCATAACCGTCGATGACCCTTCGCTGGAGGGCTCGCCCGCGCGGCGGAGTGTTGCGCGCACTCGAGCCAGGAGCTCCTCCATGCTGAAAGGCTTTGTTACAAAATCATCGGCTCCGGCGTCGAGCGCCTCTACTTTTGTCTTCTCTTCGCCCTTAACGGAAAGCACGATGATAGGGATTTGTGACACCAGGCGAAGACGCCTGCACAGCTCGAGGCCGTCCATGTTGGGCATCGCCAGATCGGTGACCACCAGATCAGGATGCCAGTCCCGAAACGTGTCGAGTGCGCTTTCGCCATCCGCCGCGACCCGCACTTCATAACCGCGCGTCGTTAGTCCGGTGCGCAGCACTCGCGCAATCTGCGGTTCGTCATCGGCAATCAGTATGCGTTGTTTCTGTGGCATTGCTATTCTTGCGCTCTTGCATAGGATCGCTCGTCAAGCGCTACCCCTTCCTTCTCGGCTTTGTCCTCATCGCCGATCGGAAGGGTGAACACGACGCGTGTACCGGGCCCTTCGGCGCCGCCCTCGATCCATATCCGCCCGCCGTGCGCTTCGACTATTCCGCGAGCGATCGCGAGTCCCATTCCGGTTCCCGAGGGCTGGCTTCGGTTTGAATCGCCGTACCGGATCGCACGAAAGAACTTATCGAAGACCCGCTCGCGCAACTCAACCGAAATGCCGGGTCCGCGGTCTTCCACACTGACCTTAATCATCTCGTTTTCGGCTCGAGAAGCGGCGATGCGAATGGGGCTTCCCGAAGGCGAATACTTCGCCGCGTTGTCAACCAGAGTGTATATGACTTCACTAACTGCGCGTGCATCGACCAGCACTACCGGAAGGTTGTCGACCACAAATACTTCTACTCGATGATGATCGGTCAGTTTCTTGGCGCGCGTGAGTGCCATCTCGACCATCTCCTCAATGGTTCCCCACCGGCGCCTCAACTGAAGCTCCCCGGCCTCTATCCTGGCCATTTCTACGAGGCCTTCGATGAACCGGTTGAGACGATCGCATTCCTCATCTATTACCTCAAGCATTTCCCGCCGCCCCTCCTCGCTTAGACCGCCGAGCGCAGGACCGGATGTCTTGCTCAGCTCGTCGAGCAGGGTCGTGACCGAGGCCTTGATCGAGGTCAGGGGGGTGCGCAGATCGTGAGTGACTGCATCAAGAAGCGCTGATTTCAGGCGTTCGCTTTCCCGCAGCGCTTCCGCATGGCTGGCGCGCTCGAACGCAGATCGTAATTCGTCATACAGTCGCTCAATCTCGCGGCGGCCGGCTTCAGCCTCTTCGGCTCGGCGATTCACGCGAGCCGACAGTTGCCCCGCGGTGACTGCGGTGACCAGGAATGCTATGAGCGCAACCCAGTTGTCCGGATCGGCGACAGTAAAGGTGTGGAGCGGCTGGAGAAAGAAGAAGTTAAAACAAAGCACGCCGAGGACGGCCCCGACAATTGCCGGTCGCGCGCCCCAGCGGGCGGCAACAAACAAGACGACCAGCAGCATCGCCAGCGCTACGGTCGTCGAGTTAATGCTCTCACCCGCAAGCCGGAGCGCAAGCGTCACAGCGCTTATTCCCGCGACGGCGACGATGTATCCCGCCTGTCTTGCGTTGTGCGCTTTGGTCGGCATGGCTTCATTCTAGGCTGGCTTTGTCTTACGCCGCGGCTTCTGCCTGGTCGAGACCATCGTCTTTATCAATCCAAGCAAATCGGTCCTCTCGGCAGGCGATAGGCCAACCACTTCGTGAAGAATCTGGGTGACCACCGGACTCATCACAGCCTTCTGAACGGTTTCGAGAATCATGAGCGAATCCGGTCCGTTGCGGCTTCCGCCCCCGTCGTCGAGCTGCTGACCGGAGGCCACATGGAAGAGCTCGTCGGTGTCGACACCCAGTCCATCGGCTAACGCGACGAGCTTGTCGACCGACAGATTCGACGCCCTGCCCGTGGTAATACTCGCGACATAGCCGTCGGTTATTCGCCGCCCCGACATTCGCTGAACGTCTTTTTGAGTCAAGCCCTTGAGCTTCATGACCCGCTTTACGTACTCCCCTAATCCATGCTCGGCCTCGGCCATATTCAATCTCCCCCTCATACAGACGATAAATATTCTCAAGCGGTTCCTGAAAATATTCGTTGACAGCAACAGACCGCGGGTTTAAGATTTCGCTCGCCGGAAAATATTCAGAGCGGGTTGAAGCATAAACGCCACCCCGTTCCTCGACGTGCGCTGCCGCCCTCGTATGTGGATTTGTATCACAGGGGCCGGGGCCGCTCAATAGGCACGGCGAGAACGTGGGTCGGTAGGTTCGCGCCAGAGCATTGCAGAACAGGCAGGAGCCCGGGGGAGTACACGGGGGCTTCGCTCGGAGTGTCGGTTGGGCTAGTTGGGGGGTGGCTCTGCTTGTGGTTGTTCGAGGGGGTGCGCGCTGCGGCGAGGCCTTAAAACCCAGGAAGGCCGACCAAGCATCGCGCTCCCTCCTTTTCTCCCCGGGATCTTGGGGGGGGGCGGTTGGGGTGGCGGTTCGAGGGAGCGGGCGATAAGGCGCCCGGCTGGGCTCCTGTGCCTCGGTTCCGCGAAGTTGCCGCGTGCCGGAACGCCCGCCGCCGAGTTTTTCAGCATTATTCGCTGAGGTTATCAATGAACCCGAAAATCCGACGGATCATCGATCAAATGAGCACCCAGCTTCATCGAAAACAATCGCTGAACGATTTGGCTCGATCGTCCAAACTCTCTCGCTCCCGAGTGTGCTATCTCTTCAAAACGCAGACGGGGAAGTCGCCCGGACAATACCTCAAGGCCCTTCGGCTGGAGACGGCGCGGGGACTTCTGGAAAACACCTCTCTGAGCGTCAAGGAAATAAGAGCGAGGGTTGGAATGTACGATGAGAGTCATTTCGTGCGAGACTTCACCAGGGTGCATGGGGTTACGCCATCCCGATATCGAGAGCAATGCACGTCACCGATAGAGCCGTCCGCGGAGAGCAATCGAGACACCCAAATCAGTAGGACGATTGGCCACAGAAAGTAAGTTTGGCCACCTCTTTTTGCTTGCATTGAAGAATGGTTTGATCGATACTCGGCGCCGAAGCACACCACATGGGAAGCCACACGCGAGGGAAGCCAAACGCGAGGGAAGCCACACGCGAGGGAAGCCACACGCGAGGGAAGCCACGCGCGAGGGAAGGCGACTGATCTCGGCATCAGATTGTAAGAGGAAATGGTGATTTTGAGAGCTGCACTGATTTTCGTTATCGGCATTGTAACGGTCTTCGTCGCGTGCAGCGGAGGACCGCCTGAATCCAAGAGTCGGTTTCTTTCGACCTATTCGGCACAAGACCTTGTCGAGAAAAGTTATGATCGGCCTCCAAGCGATGTAGGAATCAGGGTTGCAGGCGGGTCGACTTCATCGGTCCTGGACAACCGGCGCATATATCATGTGGATGATACTGCGGACCTCAGAATCCGACCGGGCGATGAACGTTCGTTTCTGGAGCGGATCAAGGCGCAGATAGAACTTCAGCTTCAAGTTGCTGGATGTACGGCAACCGACGCAGCTTCCGGAGAAAGCAACTACTCAATTGCATATACGGATGGGGTGGTGCACGGCTGGATAAACATCGGTGGGATGCGCCGGTCGGATGACGACTACAGAGTTGTTATTACGATCACTGAGCATTAGACGTACTGGGGGTCTGTACGAGACGCAAGCCCGGAAGCGCTGGACAAAAGCCGTATCTCCTTGCTGTGTGATGTGACGGGAGGCGAATACCAACCGGCCTGGGTCGAGGTTCTGGAGGTGAATTGTGAATATCAAGATACCCAGGGTTTCTATCGTAGTCTTATTGGTGCTTCTATTTGGCAACGGCAACCTCGATTTTTGTCAGTCTCAAGAGGCAAAGCCCGAAGAGCCGAAGGATCCGGGAAGCAAAGGAGTCGGGAGTCACATAGTCGCGTTGATCAATGGTTCTAGGGTGGTAACGGAGAGAGAGATTGATGAGGCGGTAGGGTCTCAACTCTTTCCCTTACAGGAGCGAATCTATGACCTGCGCAAGAAGGCTCTTGACGACATCGTGATCGGGGTACTGCTCAATGAGGAGGCAAAGAAGCGAGGAATTACTGAAGCGGAATTAAGGGAGCAACTAGTCCCTTACAAAGTCGAGGTAAAGCAAAGCGATGTAGACAACGCCTACGCCAACAATCTAAGCACATTAGAAAACATGAGCGCGGATGAGGCAAAACAACGAATCAGATTGGACCTGGAGACTCGACTGAGGTTTGACCTGTACAAGTCAGCAATCTCGGAGATCATAAGCAAAGGGAAGATCGAAACGTTTCTTTCAGAGCCGGTACCCCCCTCATCCAAAATCAGTGTGGACGGACCATCAAGAGGACCGCGCAATGCCCCGGTTACAATAGTGGAATTCTCGGATTTTCAGTGTCCTTATTGCAAGCGGGCAGCGGTTGGTCTCAAACCGCTAATCCAAAGTTACGGCTCCGAGGTCAGGTTTGTGTTCAAACAGATGCCACTGTCTATCCATGCAGACGCATTCAAAGCGGCGCAGGCCTCGGTGTGTGCCGGTGATCAGGGAAAGTTCTGGGAGTACCATGACATCTTGTTTGGCGCGAGTGAGTTATCTGAACAGGCGTTGAAGAAATATGCGGCTGACCTGGGACTAAAAACGAATGAATTTGACACCTGTCTGGACTCGGAGGTCAGCGCCACCATTGTTAGAAAAGATATGCAGGAGGCGATGCAGGCTGGTGTTCAGGGCACTCCCACCTATTTTGTTAACGGGAGAATAGTAAAAGGCATGAAGAGTTCAGAAGACTTCAAGAATGTAATCGACCAGGCTCTAAGACAGACGCAAAAGGCGGCAAAGCAAGCCACCGCTCAATGACGCGTCTGACACACTCAATCACAACAAATCAAACCCTCCAGTTCGCATCACTCTCAGTTTGTCACCGACCGAATGGACAAGACTGAGAGCGATACACGGCGACCGTTCCGATAAACATCCAAGGAGCACACATGAAAAACAGAGGAGAAATTCTGTCACTGCTGGTTTTTGTTTTCGCAGCGCTGGCGCTTGCCCCGAATGGGTTTTCTCAGACCCCGAGACCGTCTACGGAATACCAACCCTCACAGCCGTCACGCGAGGCGTCTGGACATCTCGACGAAGAGAATCTCCTGAAGCGCGCCTACAGCCGGTTGATTCTGTACGTCAAGGCCGGTCATGGTTACAACGCCGCACAGAAGAAGGGATCCTATAGCTCAGGCGATGAACTCCAATTCGAGCTGCAAAACCTGCACACGGGTCCCATTGAAGAGGTACTGGACAAGCCCTACGGCAGCGTCGTGACGAAACCCACCGGTCACGTGGTAAGTATCGTGCAGAATCAACACCGCATGGGCGAGGCTGGCCCTGAACACATCCTCTATGAAGCCGAGTGGATCCGTAGTGACTATCAACACACGTTGCTCGAGGATTGGGAAAAAAGCACCGTGAGAGATGTTCTACGTCTCGCAAGTGGCCAATCGGACGACGTTGATAAGTATACGTCCTACGAAGTGACAATCAGTCTGGATGGGCGGCAGCGAACCTACCGCGCGATGGTCCTTTACCACAACGGATTCCAATCCGCGGCCGAACCAACGGTGGATTTCGCGGACAATATCGTGGGGCAGAGTGCATTGACTCAAGCCCTCTACGAAACCCGGCCACCGGTTAGGTCACCGTGGCTCGCTTACACGAAAACCGCCCAATATCGGGACTACGCTGACGCAATGGCCAATCGAAATGTCGAGGCCCTGCAGAGAGCAGACGAGGGAGGAGGTCCCTGGCCAGGCGTCTGGCAACAAACGCATAGCGAGCCGGAGACTTCGGCGATGAGAGATAGCACTGCCATAGTGATCCCGCCCCTACTCTGTGATCGAGATCCGGGGGTATGCGATCCCCTTTCTTGCGACTATCCGGGTTGTGCCGACCAGGTGTCTGAGGACGATGGAGATGTTCAAGCTTACACCGGGAACTGTTTGGCGCATGCCAGTTCTGGAATTGTAGATTCGAAGGCTCGGTCCAGTGATCTTTATCACTACCTTGGGAACCACAGCGTTCATGATGATCTGCAAGGGATCTGCACTTACGATTCGTCGTGCAATGTGCTCTGCCAGGTAGATATTCAAGACTTCGTCACTCGTGACTACGGGGTTACTTCTGATGGATGTCATGCGTTTGGCGGAACAGTATCCTTTGAGGACAGCACAAACGGCGGAAATCCTTCGGTCGGCGCGACGTGTAGGTCGGTGGCCGGTGCTGCTGTAAAAACATGCCTCTTCTGCCAGTGCACAGTCTCAGTTCGTATCGTTGGCGTCACAGTGTCTGCAAGCGGTGCAATATGGACCTACGACCATCATCTTAACAACGCCTGTGTCCAACCAACCGACTGCAACGCCAACCCCTCTGCATGCAACGAGGGAGGGGGCGAGGAGGCAGGCGCTTGTTTTGGCGTTGTTTGTGGTGAATTTCAATTTGGCGAAGTTATTGGGACCGAATGCTGTCCGTCGCCCATCCTGCTTGACATTGAAGGAGATGGTTTTAGTTTGACGAATGCAGCAAGCGGGGTGAGTTTCGATCTCAATAGAAATGGAGTGGCTGAACATCTCGCATGGACCTCGGCAGGCTCTGATGATGCGTTCCTGGCCCTTGATCGGAATGGAAATGGAACAATAGACAACGGAACGGAATTGTTCGGGAACTACACCGACCAGCCTGCCTCGCCCACCCCGAATGGGTTCCTGGCGCTGGCGGAGTACGATCAGCCGTCGAGGGGCGGAAACGGCGATGGACGTATTGACAACAGGGATGCGATCTTTGCCTCTCTGCGTCTCTGGCAGGACATAAATCACAATGGCATCTCCGAGCCAGGCGAGCTTCACAGCTTGCCTGAACTGGGAGTACATGCGCTCGCTCTTAACTATAAAGAATCGAAGCGAACCGACCAGTACGGCAACGGCTTCCGCTACCGCGCCAAAGTCTTTGACGCGCGCGGCGCAAGTGTAGGCAGATGGGCTTGGGACGTTTTCTTCGTCAAACAATAGGAATGCGCGACTCAGAGTCCCTGGGCGCCCTGAAAAGCACGCCGCCAGTGAATCACGGATTTGCTGGCGGTTGTTGCATGGATATTGGAACTGACTGGGCCGGGCCGTTACCTCGCGGACGATTGAAAAGCACAGTCACGTGATCGCCGAAAGCTTGCTCGGAGCGATCACGGCGTACAAACCGCGAATGCGGCCCTCGTCGGTGATATCGAAATGGATCGTGTAGCGAGTCGCGGAATCCTTCATCTTAGGAAGATCGTCGACAACTATCGCAGGCAACCCGTTTAGCATACGAATGGCGAAGCGCGGTTCAACCAGACTCTTTTTTGCGAGGCCAAGAATCAGCCGCAGCACTCTGTCGCGACCACGAATCGGTTGACGCGCCGCGTTTACCTCACCACCACCGTCTGACAGGCTAACAACATCTTCAGCCAGCAAGCGCTCGAGTCCGGCTGCATCGCGCGTGCTCAGATAAAGCAGAAACTGTTCGAGCGCGCGTTGGGTGGCGCCCTGTCGCTCCGAACCAATCGCCGCGCGGCTCCTATCGTAGTCTTTCATCTTGCGTCGCGCGCGTAGCAACACAACCTTCACGTTTGTCTCAGTCATATCGAGCGCTTCGGCAGTGTCGCTCGTGGAATAGTCCATGACGTCCCTAAGCAACAGCACAGCCCGCGCGGTAGGCGTCAACGCCTCAAGCGCAAGCAGGAAAGCGAACGAGATGCTTTCCTTCAAATCATAACGCGCTACCGGCGAGTCTTCTCGCGGAGCGGGCGGCTCATAGGACGCCGGGCTCTCCTCCTCGGTAGCAACCGGCGAAGGAAGCCAGGGACCGACATACCCCTGCCGTCTTCGTCGCCGAAGAAAGTCGCGGCTGAGGTTGATGGCGACCCGTACAAGCCACGGGCGCAGAGGCTCATCGATCCGGCGCGGTGGTTTCTCGATCGCGCGCACAAAGGTCTCCTGAACCAGATCGTCCGCATCCGCGCCGTTACCTGTCATTCGATAGCACAAGCCCCACAATAGCTTGCGATCGGTCTCCAGTGCCTCGATAGCGGTTGCCACGTTTCACCTATGTCAGAGCTCACTGTAGACTCCTATCCGCATACCTCAGCGTCGTATGCGGCTAGGAGTCTTCAAGCCCTCTTCGATTCGCCAACCTCAGACCGTCGCAGCAACGCTTACTGCCCGCGAGGCCACGATCGCTGCGGCTGCCTCTCTGGCGCTCGCGAGACTAGCGTCCACCAGCATTCCTTCGTTTCCAACCCAATCACCGGCGATAAACAGCCCTGGGACGTCCGGCACCATCGAACAGGGCCTCCCTTTCGTGCCGCCACCACTGGCTAACGGCATCGCGTTCATCACTATCATATCGGGAAGGAAGCGTCGATACACAACCGCCTCGCGCCATCCCGGTTGCACCTGATCGAGCAAGCTCTCAAGGTCCCGCTCAAGTTCTTCCGCCGAATGTTGATGTTCGGGCGGCAGATACTTTGCCGTCTGAATCAACGCTCCCCCGTCAGGTGCGAGCTGCGCCGTGGCCGAATGCACTGACAGGTAAAGCGGGCGATCGATGCCAAGCGCAAAAGTCGCCTTTCGTATCGGCAACCGGCTGAGAGCAACGTCCAGACAAGCCGCGCGCACTGGGACCGCTCGATCGGCCCAACGCGCCAGTGATGTTCCCTCCGCGTCCTCCATAAGCCGGGCGGCGGTCGATGGACTTGCCGCGATGACTACGGTCGAAGCCTCGATCAGGCGACCGTCCGCCAGGCGCACGCCTCCGACTGCGCCCGTTGCATCGCGCGTGACCCCCTCAACCTTCGCTCCGGCTTCAATGGCGACTCCAGTATGCGCCGCCACCTCACGCAAGCCGTCAACGAGCGTCTGCCAGCCCCCATCGAGGTACAGAACTCCGGTCGCGAAAGCCTTCTTGAGCTGCTCGATCGCCGCTCCGGCGCTCACGAGATCCGGAGCATTTGTATACGTCGCAACGCGGAACGCCGCAAGCACAAAATCCTTGACCTCGGTATGTGTAAGTGTTTGATCCAGCCATTCGCGCAGAGTGACGTCCATAAGCTGATTGCCGTCAATCCTGCCGATCGAGGCGAGTAGGCGCGCAGCTTCGAGCTTTGCCGAGAGCCCGAACAGACTCGTGGTGAGTAGTGATACCGCGCCCGCTGGGAAAGTGTGCTTCAGGCCGTCCTTGATCGCAAACGCGCCGGATACCGAGGGCACTCTGCCGCGAGGCGAGACGCCTAACTCGCGAAGCACCTCGATCCCGCGTCCGCCGCGATAGAGCGCGTGTGGCCCGATATTCAAATAGAATCCGTCTTGCGTTTTGGTCTGCGCGCGCCCGCCGAGCGCGTGAGACTGCTCGAATAACCGAACAGTTTTTCCAGCCCTCGCGAGATACGCGGCCGCCGCAAGTCCCGCAACGCCGCCACCAACAACCGCGACATCGTCGTGATAATCATTTGAATGCATCGTGTTCGCCTCCTGTCTGAGGTAAACACGTTTGAAGAGGGGAAAAGGTTACACGCGCACCTGGCTGGACCCAAAACTCTTGGACGCGGTCTCAACGTCGCCTTGAAAATGATGATTGAACGGTGATACACACTCGGCAGACCGATATCAAAAGGTCAGGTCGACCAACCCCGGAGCACTTGCAATGGAAGATCGAAAGGATATTTCGCGGCGTCTCTTCCTCATGAACTCCTGCGCGACGCTGGGATCGGTCTGGATTGTCTCTCACCTGTCCGAGATTTCCGCCGCTCAGGAACACGCTCATAACTCGGCGCAGTCGCAACCGCCTTCCAAGTTCGAGCTGTTTACTCCCG
Organism: Blastocatellia bacterium; assembly: GCA_963737945.1. Lineage (GTDB taxonomy): Bacteria > Acidobacteriota > Blastocatellia > UBA7656 > UBA7656 > Onstottus_A. The sequence goes on from CAVTUR010000005.1 coordinate 326,176, forward strand.
AGCAGGCCATCGAGGTCGAAGCCATCGCGGCGCAGATCATTCCAACCGACGACACGCCCGGCGCCCGCGAAGCGCGAGTGATCTATTTCATCGATCGAGCGCTGGCGACATTCGCTGCCGAAGAGCGCGGGGCCTTTGTCGAAGGGCTCAAGGATCTTCAGAGGAAAACGCGCAAGCGCTTCGGAAAGACAAAGAAATTCTCTGATCTTAGCGCGGGACAACGGACCAAGATGCTCGAGGTCATTGAAAAGGGCGCCTTCTTTGAACTCGTTCGTACAATGACGATCCTGGGAATGTTTTCCAATCCCGAATACGGAGGCAACTACAACCAGATCGGTTGGAAGTTGCTGGGCTTTGAAGACCAGTTTCACTTCAAATCTCCGTTCGGGTTCTATGACGCAGAGTATCTGGCGAACCAATAAACTTTATGACTGACGAACAAACCACATTTGATGCCGGGACCGAGGTGGACTTCGTAATTATCGGCGCGGGTGCGTCCGGCGGCATCATCGCAAGAGAGCTATCCGCAGCCGGGTTTCGGATCGTGGTGCTCGAACAAGGACCGTATCTGAAGGAGCAGGACTTTGAGCACGACGAGTTGAAGTACATGCGCCAGCGCGCGATCACCAACGACTACAAGCGTCAACCGAACACTTTTCGCGCGACCGAGAAAGAAAGGGCCAGGATTCAACCCGCCATTATCTACGGACGCCAGGTTGGCGGAGGCACGGTCCACTTCACCGCCAACTACTGGCGTTTTCATGAGATCGATTTTATTGAGCGCAGCCGATGGGGATCGATCGCCGGGTCCGGATTCGACGATTGGCCGATCACCTACTCTGAGCTCGAGCCCTATTACACAAAAACCGAGTGGGAGCTGGGCGTATCTGGCCTTGCCGGCGCAAGCCCGTTCGATCCCCCTCGCTCAAAGCCCTATCCGCTGCCGCCGCTTCCAATCAAATCCTCGGGCGTGCTTGCGGAGCGGGGTGCCAGGAAGTTGGGATGGCACGCGTTCCCGGCTCCGATGGCGATCATCTCGCAGCCCTATCGTGGCCGAAGCGCCTGCTTGCATTGTGGTTTCTGCGAGTACTTTGGTTGCGAGGCCAAGGCCAAGTCATCCACGCTGGCGACCGTTATCCGTGAAGCCGAGAAAACGGGTCTGTGCGAGATTCGCCCGAACAGCTGTGTGCGAAAGATCGAGGTCAACAACGCAGGTCTGGTGACGGGTGTTACCTACATAGATGAAAAGGGCGCCGAGCATTTCCAGAGCGCCAAGGCGGTTGTGGTCTGCGCCAACGGTGCCGAGACTCCGCGTCTCCTCTTTTTGTCAAAGTCGGCATTATTCCCGAATGGTCTCGCAAACTCGAGCGGCAAGGTTGGAAAGTACTTGATGTTCAACGGCCACGCGCGCGCTTCGGGGCTATTCGAGCATCCGCTGAACGAGTTCAAGAGCGTCGCGGTGAGCCGAGTGATTCACGACTTTTATGACAGCGACGCCAAGCGAGGGTTCTACGGAGGCGGGGGTATGGATATGCGATTCGTCTCCTACCCGATGAATTTCGCCCTGGGAGGATTGCCGCCAGATTCACCACGCTGGGGTCCAAAGTACAAAGCCATGCTGCAGGAGCACTTCACGCGCACCCTGCACGCAACGGGTCACACTACATCTTTGCCGGTGGAAACCAACAGCATCTCACTTGATACACACGTAAAAGACGCGTGGGGATTGCCCGTCCTGCGGGTTACCTACAAAGATCACGCTGAGGACATGAAAACGATGCGGTTCTTCGAAGCTCGATGCAAAGAGCTCATTGAAGCCGCAGGGCCTCAAAAGATATGGACTCGCGAGACAAAACATCAGTCGTTCGGCTTTCATCTGCTTGGAACTTGCCGAATGGGTAGTGACCCGCGCAGTTCGGTCATTGACAAATACCATAGGGCGCACGACGTCTCCAATCTGTTCATATGTGACGGAAGCAGCTTTGTGACATCGGGGCGCGGGCAGCCTACGTGCACCATCCAGGCCTTAGCCTTCCGCGCTTCAGACCACATCATTCGCATGGCAAAAAGCGGCGACATCAGGTCTGGTATCTGACCCAACGCATAGCGAAGACGCAAAGGCAGGAGCGAACTCCACTCAACAGAAAGGACTCTATGAGAAACATAAAAGTGCTTTTTTTCGCCGCAGTGATGGCCTGTGCCCTCTCTGTTGTTGCCGAAGCTCAGAAGAAGACAAAGGCGAAGCCAGCGCCAGGCACATGGGTTGAGTATCAAAGCGCCGGGAATCCGTCGGCCAGGACGCTTTCGGATTTTGTGCGAGTTGGAGACGTCCTCTACCTATCGGGCAAGCTGGGGACGGATAGCGCCGGCAACCTCGCGGCGGGCGGCATCGGCCCTGAAACAAAACAGACGATGGAGAATATCAAAGCGGTGCTCGAGAAGGCCGGATCCTCGATGGACAATGTTGTGAAATGCACGGTGATGCTGGCGGACATCAAGGACTGGGCCGAGATGAACACCGTCTATGTGACGTTCTTCAAGAAGGAACGGCTGCCGGCTCGCAGCGCGTTTGGCACGAGCGGACTCGTCCGAAACGCGCGCGTCGAGATCGAGTGTATGGCTACGATGAAGTGAGGATACGCGGCTGATCCGCGCTGACTCGTAACGCCAAGTAGGCGGCTGCCTGAGACCTTTGTGAAATCAATCAAACTCTCGGCGCGGCGCGGTCTGCTCGGCTCCGACCCGGCCACTCTGAATATCCGCTGTCGAGTAGTTCTCGCTTCGCATTGGCGCGCCGGCGATTCGTCGCAGCATCGTGAGCTGCCCGACGTGCGTGAGCGAATCCGCGATGGCTCCCTGAAAGAGCCGTTCACAAGAACATGCTAGTTCCTCTCCGGATGCGAGGTACTCGTCGAAGCGGGCAAGACACGCGTGAAACCGTTCGACGTCCTGCTCCCACGGTTTAGGTTCCGAGTTGTTCCAGGCCTCGGCGCCTTTGGCCATCGTCAACACCCAATCGAGCAAGTCGCCAATGTGCGCGAGAATCTGAGCGGGAGTGCGACTGGTTTCCGACGCTCGAAAGTTGGCGAACGACTCTGGCACACCGCGCACCGCCTTACCGCCACGGTATGCGAGCGTTGCAACTGTGTGTCGCAGCATTTCGCGTTTGGGATCTTCGCTTGTCATCAACTTTTGCCTCTCTACATCATTTCCGTCTGTGCTTCAGAGAACAAGTTCAGCTTGCTTCCAGGCCTCAATCAGTCGATCGAATCCCGAGCCAAAGCGTGTATTCTAAACCACCACCACTCAGTTCGAGTTGGCCTTTGGCTTTGTGCCTTCGATCCGAATCTGCTTGAGAAACTCGGCCTTCGGATCGAGTTCCGCTTTGCCAAACGGAAAGCTGTTGACACTTAGCACGTAGCTCAGGACATCTGAAATCTGCTGCCGGCTCAGCTTCCCCACATTGTTTGGTGGCATCGAGATGCGAACCCTCTCTGCCAGGTCGCCGACACTCGGCCCATCCCAGTTCGAGATAAAAGCCGAACCGGTGAGCGGCGCCGCTTCATCGTTGCCCAACAAGTCCGGTCCGTGGCAAGACGAGCAGTGTTGAGCGTAAAGCCCTTCGCCGCGCTTCGCCTGGTCTTTTGTGAAGACCCCGTCCCACACAGAACTCGCCGACTTATCCGCCTGTCGCGCCTGAAGCGACGGATGGAAAAAAGCTGCAACCGACAAAACAAACACTGCTGTGGCGACGATCCTGGTCTTATTCATCCCAACTCACCGTAAAATCATTACTCGGTAGCAGGCAACGCGAACGCGATGTACTCGCCCGAATAAGCGCCACCGCTTACCGCAACCACGATATATTGCCTGCCGTTCACTCTGTAAGTCATCGGGGATCCGCTCTGCGGCGCCGGAAGATAAACTGCGCCAACCTGTTTGCCTGTTGCCTTGTCATAAGCGCGCAGCATTGCGCCGCGCGGATGGTCCGCCGTTGTGGTGACCTGAGGGTCGCCCATGATGACCAGCGTCTTGGTAACCACCAACCCGACCGTTCCGCTCTGACCAGTCTTTGGAATGTCCATTCCTTTTAGCAGCGGGTGATTGCGGATCGCATCCGGAGTGTCCCCGTGCGCGACCTGCCAAACGAGTTCACCTTTGTCCAGGTTGATGGCCGAGAGCGTCCATAAGGCGGCTTCACGATTGGCAAGCCCTGGACCTGCAGGCTGTTTCCGCCGCCTCCCGCAGGAGGACGAGCTGCCGGCGCGGATGGAGTGACTGGAGCAGGGCGGCGTCTGGGCTCCTGCGGAAAATCAGCGGCGCTGCCGAAACCGGGTCCTTCGCTGACCCGGAACGGCTGCCCTGCCCTGCCCGACACGTACTTGATGTCCGACGGGAACGATGAGGGAGGTTCGACGAGTCCGAGCGGCGCAACAGAGGCATTCGATGCGGGCAAATAAGCGGTGTGTGTCTCCGGATCATATCCGGCGCCCGGCCAGTTTGTTCCTCCGTTGAGGGTTCCGATGGTAAGCGCCGCCACCGGCCCCCCAACCTTGCTGACGACCGGCGGATTGAACATCGGGCCCAGCTTGAACTGCTCCAGATTACTCATCGCTTGCGCCTTCAGCTCCGGCGTGAAGTCGATTAAGTCATCGGAAGTCACCGCCTGCCGGGCATACGCCGGCGGCCTGGTCGGAAACGGCTGAGTCGGCGAATACCACTCGCCCGGGACGTCCCCCTTCGGTACCGGCCGTTCCTCGATTGGCCACACAGGCTTTCCGGTCACCCGGTCGAAGACGTAAAGAAAAGCCTCTTTACTGGGCAACGCGACGGCTTTGATCATCTGGCCGTTTACGTTGATGTCGGCAAGAAGCGGCGCTGACGAAAGATCGTAGTCCCAAATCGGATGATGCACGATCTGAAAGTGCCATTTTCTTTTTCCTGTCTTTAGATCAACGCATACCAGGCTCTCGCCAAACAGGTTGTTCCCCGGCCGGTGCCCGCCGTAGAAATCCGAGGTGGGCGATTCAACCGGCAGGTACACAAGCCCAAGTTCCTCATCTACGCTGATCTGGGTCCAGACGCCGGTGTTGCCGTTCGTCGCCCACGAGTTGTTGAGCCACGTTTCGTTGCCGAACTCTCCAGGCCTTGGGATCGTGTTAAATGTCCAGAGCAGCCTGCCCGTTCGCACGTCAAACGCCCGCACCAGCCCCTTGGCGTTGTCGTGCGTCATGACCGTCATGCCTTCCTTGTGAGCGGCTCCGACGATAACAACGTCCTTGACGACGGCTGGTGTCGAGTGCAGGCCGACATCACCGGTCTCCAGGTCGATCTGCTGACCGCTGCCGTGCACTACACCTGTCTTTAGATCGACCATGCCGTCTTTCCCAAAGCTTGCTATTCGGGTGCCGGTTTTGGCATCGAGTGATATGAGCCGATAGCCGGTAGACACGTATAGGATGCGGTCATCCCCTTTTCCGTCGCTCCAGTAAGACAACCCCCTACCTGACAACTGGCGGGGCGCACTGATGGCCCGCTTTCCTTCGAACTCGGCGTGCACCCAAACCAACTCGCCGGTATCTGCCTTGAGCGCGACTACCGCCCTTCGCGTGCCGGCTGTCGCGTATAGCATTCCGTTAACCATGAGTGGGGTGCCTTCGAGCTTGAATTCCGGCCGGGTGCCGAGATTGTCGGTCTTGAAGCGCCACGCGACTTCGAGCTTGTCGAAGTTGTCGGCGTCGATCTGATCGAGTGGCGAGTACCTGGCGCCGGTCAGATCACCGGTGTAATAAGGCCATTCGCCGTTCGCGGTTGAATGCGCGGTCGTCCCGTTAGCGACCGAGTTCGCCGGAGTCGCGCCCTTTGTTGAAGGAGCCTTCAGGCGGTTCCTCGTCGGCGACTGCCCAGGCACTCCCATCGGCGACCATACCAGTCCTATGACGAACAGCAACACCGCTCCGGATCGACATACGCTTCGTGACATTGTTCACCTCCGTCATGCCGTGAGTAACTCTAGTGCTGCCGTCAAGCGGCTAGCAACCAGCTCAAGCGCCTGCTTCCTTTGCTTCCTTCTTGGCTTTCTTGATTCCACCGGCCGGGAATAACTCTTTGAACGCCGCCATGAACCTGACCATCTCGGGCTCCGTTCCAACCGAAACGCGTAGCCAGTTGTTCATCGGCGGGAATTTTCGTCCCACCAGCACCCTGCGCTTCTTGAAGTCTTCGGCGACCCCGCTGACATCCTTGCCCACTTCGACCATGAAGAAGTTCGTCTCCGACGGGATAACTTCATAACCCCAACCGCGCAGGTCTTTGATCGTCTTCTCGCGAAGCTCGATCGTCATCTGCCTTATCTTTTTCTCGTAAGCCGTATCCTTGAGAGCGGTCAGGCCGCCATATTTCGCGACGGCGCTGATGCTGCCACCGCCGAACGTGCGCATTCTGTCGATCAGTTCTTTCGGCGCCAACCCGTAGCCGAGACGCATGCCCGCCAACCCGGCGATCTTTGAGAACGTTCGGGTCACGATCACCGGGCGCCCCTCCTGGATATAAGGCACCGAGCTCGCGTAGTCGGTATTCGTCACGTAATGGTGATAGGCTTCGTCGATCAGAACCGGAACATCGCCGGGCAGACTGTCGAGCAGATGCTTGATCTCCTGTTTGGGAATGATGTTACCGGTCGGGTTGTTCGGGTTGCAGATGTAAACAAAGCCGACATCGCGATAGTTCATCTTCGTCGCGTGAATGATTCCCGGTATGTCCATCCGGTAGTCTTTCAGCAGCGGGATCTTGATCGCATCGGCCTTGATGTTGGTTATGAATCGATACACCGAATCGTAGCTGGGATCCACGCCGACCACCCTCTTGTGATCGGCGGTGAAGGCTTCGCCGACGATCTTCAGGATCTCGCCTGAGCCTGCGCCCAGCATTACATTCTCTTTTTTCAGCCCGTGATGTTTGGCTATGACTTCGACGATGCCGCCGTCCGGATACTGATAGCGGTTTGCATATTTGAAGGCATCCTTCATGGCCTTCACGACTTCGTCGGAAGGCCCCCAGCAATTCTCGTTGCTGGCGAGCTTTGCCATCTCGTCGTAGGTCTCTTCCGGATGCTCCTCTCCGGGCTCACCCTGCCTCGCCTGTTTTTCCTGCGCGAAAAGATCGAGAGAGGGATGTAACCCGGCGACACCAAGAGCGGTCGCCATTGTCCCGAGGAATCTTCGACGTGTCGGTGAATCGTGATTCATATGCGCCTCCTACCGATTTTCTATTTCCTATTTTCTATATTTTCTATTTGTTAGTTTCTATCTTCTCATTGCCGTTTTGACGAATGTTCCAAACGAAATCAAATGACAAATGAAAACAGAAAATGGAAAATAACAAATGTCCTTCTTGCTTCGCTTGCTACTTTGATCCGGCTGCCGGCCAGGGGGCTCCCTGGTCCAGCTTCGTCACCGGTGCAAGCCCCTTGTACACAAACTTCTGCAGGCGCCTGCCCTCGTAGGTTTCGGTCGTGTAGATGTTGCCCTTCGAATCGGTGGCGATGCTGTGCACGCCGTAGAACTGGCCCGGCTGCCGGCCGCCGTCGCCGAAGCTCGTCAGGATCTCCAGCGTATCGCGCTGGATTATGTACACCTTCTGATTGCGACCGTCAGCCACGTAGATATATTTCTGCTGAGGATCCTTCGAGAACGCGATGTCCCATACCGATCCGTCCGCCAATGATCTCCTCGCGATGAACTGTTCCTTCACGAACTTGCCGTCCGTTTGAAAAACCTGAATCCGGTCGTTTACGCGGTCGCAAACATACAAGAAGCCGTCATTGGAGAGTTCGGCGCAGTGCACAGGATTTCTGAACTGCTGAGCCGGCGGCGCATCCGGATCGTAACGGCCCAGATTCTTATCATCCGGTTTGTTGCCGTATGCGCCCCAGTATCGCTTGAACTTTCCAGTATCCGCATCGAGCACCGCCACTCGTTTGTTGAGATAGCCATCTGAAATGTAGGCTTCGTTGGCCTTGGGATCGACAAAGATCTTTGCAACTCTACCGAAGTTTTCGGTGTTGTTGCTGCCGCCGCGTTCTTGCCTCGCGTGACCGTATCTGCGCGAGGAATTTGCCGTCCTGGGTAAACTTCAGAATCTGGGCATCGTTGGTGCCGTTGCCCCCGATCCAGACGTTGCCCTTGTAATCGATGGTGATGCCGTGATTGGATTCCGGCCACTCGTAACCCTGCCCCGGCCCGCCCCAGTGTCCTATCAGATTGCCTGCCTGATCGAACTCGAGAACGGGTGGCGCCTTGGAACAGCACGTACCGGTTTTTTGATCCGCGGCGGCTTCGTTGGCCGAGACGGTGTCCGGGCGCGTGGACGATCCACACGTGATCCTGGGCATCACATGCTACGCCGATCGACATACCGATGTACCAGTGATTCGGAAGCGGCTTCGGCCAGAGCGGATCTACTTCGAACCTTGGCGCCATAACAACTGCCCCTTCAACCACCGGCGCCCGGCCAAGCAAGCTCTGGCCGACAAACAGCGTAGCCAGAAGCACGAGAAAGATCGCACCGACACAGAAATCACGCCTGGGCATCATTTTTCTCATCGCCTTCTCTCCATTTGAAAGGCAGCCTACTCACGCATACGCAGGCAGGACGGCTAAGAGTCAGGATGAGCCAGTAGTCTCGATCTCAAAACTTGCGAAGAACCCAGATCCGAGAAACCCTCATCGCCAGCAAGGCTGCCAGTTCCAGCCTGATCCCCATACACGCTCTCCACATACACAGGCTCGAAAGGAAGACGGCAATAAACCCGGCGCCCGCCCAACTCTCAATCAGCGAGCCGCACTCAGTCCCTTGTAAACAAACTTCTGCACACGCTTCCCTTCGTACGTCTCGCCAGTGAAGACGTTGCCCTTAGAATCTACCGCGACGCTGCCGACGCCGTAGAACTGGCCAGGCAGCCGTCCGCCGTCGCCAATGCTCGATACGATCTCGAGCGTATCGCGACGGAGCACAAACACCTTCTTGTCGTGACCATCGGCTACGAAGACAAACCGTTGTTGCGGATCGCTTGAAAACGCAATGTCCCACACAGATCCATCCCCGAGAGTGCTCTTCGATACAATTGCTTCCCTGACGAACTTGCCGTCCTTTTGAAATACCTGAATCCGGTCATTCTCGCGATCGCAGACGTAGACCATGCCGTCCTTCGATATTGCAGCGCAACTCACCGTTCGAAACTGTTTCGACGGCGGTGAATTCGGATCATAGGAGCCCGTGTTCGCGTCATCAGGCGTCTCGCCATAAGCACCCCAATGCCGCTTGTAAGCACCGGTGTCGGCATCAAACACCGCGACGCGATGATTGCCGATCCCGTCGGCGACATAGACTTCATTTGTTGCCGCATCTACGCGGACGCTGGCCGGCCGATTAAACCCGACCTTGCTATCGCTGCCCTCAACCTTGCCTGCGTGTCCGATCTGCAACAGGAACTGCCCCGTTCGCGAGAATTTGAGTACGTGTGCATCTTGAGGTTTGGGCGGGGCCGGTCTCGCGCCCGCGGCGGCTGGAGGGCCAGGTCTCGCCGCAACCCCTTCAGGTTGACCGGCAGCCGCGATCCAAACGTTGCCCTTGTGATCGACTGTGATTCCAGCGGGCGTCTGTGGCCAATCAAAGCCCTGACCCGGGCCTTCCCAGTGGCTGACGAGATTACCGGCCTGATCGAATTCGAGGACCTGGGGTGCGGGAACGCAGCAGCCGGTGGGCGGATTTAATATCGCTCCCTTTTCGTTGTTGCCGAGAGACGCCGCGCCTCGATGAGTGATCCAGATATGATCTTGAGAATCAACGGCAACGCCGGTTACCGAACCGAGGACCCAGTGATTCGGTAACGGTTTGGGCCACAGCGGATCGACTGTGTAGAGAGGCGCCCGAGAGCCGCGGGATCGTTGAGCCCCCGCCTCGGGGGCAGCGCAAATCCCGAGTACGAGGAGAACGGCCAGAGCCGCGCCCATAGAGAAATCAGGTAACCGCTTCGGTTTGCTCATCATTCCTCCACTCGAATGCGACTTGTTGACTGCGGGTGCGGAGCCGAGGTCCTGACATCTTACAGAACGCGGCTCAGGAACTACTCTCGACGACTTCGGAGGGCGCCAGTATACCTTCGTTCAAGACTCATCACAAGTTTAGCGGGAAAACTTGGGTGCGCGTCAGGTTTTCGCGCATACCCACCTCGTCACGAGTTGGGTATGCGCGAAAGTCTGACGCGCACCCGGAAGACTTCGCTTCGGTCGTTTCAACCCCGTCGAATTGCAACGATCGTCTGCGCTATTCTCATCGATCGTTTGGAGCCGGGTCCTAATGCCCTCCGAGATCCAGGCCATGACGTTGACCCGATCGCGCACATAAAGCGTGGCGCCAATCAGCGTCGGCGCCGTCCACGAGACCGCGGCCGCCACCTGGGCCCTCGCGAGAATCTTGAGACCTTCGCGCCGCATCGTTACCAGACCGAGATTCCCGTCTTCATCCAGCACGATCACCTTGTCATCGGCGGCGACACAACTCACCTTTGCAAAGCTCCGATCCTGCCATGCAATTTCACCGGTCCTGGCGTTGATCGCGGTCAGAAATGACGGACCGAAATCACCGCTGCTACCAATAAAGAAGTCACCAATGCGCAGCACGTTTCCAAAGTGCACGCGCATCTTGTTGCTGAACCAGAGCTCCTTCGGCTCGGTGCGTCCGCCCGATTTGATAAGCTGGAGGACTCGCGAGCCGCCGTCGTATGCGCACGAAACAAACAAAAGCCGATCTTCGGGACACCAGACAGGTGTGCTGATGTTAACGCCCGCCCTGGTCGGGAAAAGATATTCCCAAATCGGCTTCCCGGTGCTCGGATTGTAAGCGTGCACGCCGTCACCCGAGGTGATGACAAGCTGTTCCTCCCCTTCAAGCGTGATAATCAGCGGCGAGGCCGGAGCGATATCAGAAAAGTTACCTGCGCTCCAAACGACGCGGCCGTCATCCTGACGAAACGCCATTACCCCGCGATCGGGTGCGCCGACCGCGGCAATAACCAGATCCCTATAGGCCAGTGGACTGGTGGAATAACCAGGCTTTACGGCCCAACGCATCTGATTGGGTAGCGCGTTGTAGTCCTTGACGAAATTGTGCGACCAGAGAAGCTTTCCGGTGAGCTTGTCCAGCGCAAAGAACTGCTTGTCGGTCGATGCGGCAAACAGCCGATTGCCGGCGATCAATGCGGTCGAGTGCGGGCCTGCGCCTCGGCTGAAGTTCATCGTGTCCAGTGAAGTCGGATACCTGTACTCCCAGATTGTCTTGCCGGTCGCCGCCGCAAACGCAATCACTACCTCCTCGGGTTTCCAGGTGTTCCGAATGCCGGTCGGCTGCCGGTACATCGTGTACAGTCGTCCACCTTCTCCAATGATGCTCGAGTGGCCTTCACCGAGCGGCCGGGTCCAAATCCGTTTTGGACCCTCGGCCGGCCAGGTATTCGCCAGCCCGGTGGCGTCGCTTGTGAAGTTGTGCCGCGGTCCTCCCCACCCGGTCCAGCCAGATGACTGGGGCACGGAGTTACCGGTTTTCTGCGCACCCGGAACGCCGTAAAGCAAAGAAGACAACAGGATCACCACAGCGGTCGCATTTAGTACTCGCATAGTCTCCCCACGAGGCAGCGTTGAAGATCAATCGATATCCTGCTTTTGCCAGATTCCAGTGTAGAGTGCAAGGATGTCTGTCCGAGAACAGGCAGCGAGGCATTCCTGCCGGCGCGCCAGGCACGCGGGGATGCCTGCGCTCCAGGGAAGTTGCCGGACAACATCAAGCGACGGCTGCGCTATAATCGCCCCCAGGGAGGATTCGGATGACTTCGCAAAAGAGGCTGCGTATGTTGGTCGTGGCATTGGGTGTGGTTGGCGTCGCGTCAATATCTGCATGCAGTCAGTCTCGATCACACCACGACATCGTGCTGGACATCCCGGCGCGAACGATGTGGCTTGACACCGGTTTGGATGTAACCAACAAGACCATCCGGATCAAGTACGAGTCGGGAACGTGGAGCAGCGACGGTGCCGAGTCGCACTTCTGCGATGGCGAAGGGTTCATACCGGAGGGCAAGGACTTTCGAGATGTCATTCCAAAGCTGTTGGTTCAGAATGCTCCTCTTGGGGCGCTGGTCGGCAGAACCAACGGGGAGCCCTTCTTTGTCGGCAATACCTATGAAGACCGTCCGGGTGAGGGGCGTCTCTACCTCAGCATCAACGAGAAACCCGATTCCTTTGACGACAACACCGGCTCGTTGCGGATCGTCGTGAGCATTTTGGATTAACACGTTTACCATGCGCTGGCGAAAAGAAAGCAGCAGCAACATCACCAGACTCCCCGTGATCGCCGTGCTGGTGGCTGCGATGGCCATCGCTCTTTCATACGGCGCCTCTGCTCACGACATCCCGAACGACGTAACCGTTCACGCCTTTTTGAAACCAGAAGGGCAGCGGCTCAGGTTGCTCGTTCGTGTGCCGCTCGGTGCGTGTCGTGATGTTGATTTTCCCACACGCGGACCCGGGTATCTCGACCTTGCCCAAGCGGGTTCCTCGCTCCGCGACGCGGCAACTCAGTGGATATCTGACAACGTCGAGTTGCACGAGGCCGAAACGCTTATTCGTGATCCGCAGATTGTCGCCGCGCGCGCATCGCTTGAGTCCGAAGGGTTCTTTGAATCCTATGACGAGGCTCTCGAACGGGTGACTGGTGAGCGCCTGTCTGATGGAACAGAGCTCTATTGGAATCAGGGGCTGCTAGACGTGTTGTTCGAGTATCCAATTCAATCCGATCGATCCAGCTTTTCAATTCGCCCGGCGTTCGCGGGGCTGGGCATCCGCGTAGTCACCGTTCTCAAGTTCCTGCCGCCGGGTGGCGCCGTCCGCGCCTTCGAGTTCGAAGGTGATCCGGGTATGGTGAGGCTTGATCCGCGATGGCATCAGGCCGCCCTTCGATTCGTGGAAGCAGGATTCCTGCACATTCTCGACGGAACCGACCATCTTCTGTTTCTTTTTTGCCTGGTGATCCCGTTCCGGCGTTTCCGCCCGCTTGTCATGGTGGTCACCGCGTTCACCATCGCGCACTCGATTACGCTGATCGCGTCCGCCTACAACCTCGGGCCGGACGCACTGTGGTTCCCACCGCTGATAGAAATGCTGATCGCGGTTTCAATCGTCTATATGGCGCTCGAGAACATCATCGGGACAAACGTGCAGCGCCGTTGGGTGATCGCCTTGGGGTTCGGTCTCATTCACGGATTTGGGTTCTCATTTGCTTTACGGAAGACGCTGCAGTTTGCCGGGTCTCACTTGTTGACCTCGCTCTTATCGTTCAACGTCGGTGTTGAACTCGGCCAGCTTCTGGTGCTCGCCCTACTAATACCGATTCTTGGGGTGCTGTTCCGGTTCGTCGTCGCTGAACGCATCGCGACGATCATTCTGTCGGCGCTTGTGGCCCACACTGGCTGGCACTGGATGCTCGAACGATGGGAGCGGCTGCGGCAGTTCGGCCGGCCGCAGATGACCGCGGCCCTTCTGGTGACTGCGATGCGTTGGCTGATCGTCATTTTGATCATTGCTGGGTTGGTGTGGCTCGCGTTCGCGATTCGGCACTGGGCACAGGGCAGTACTGAGCGCGGGACCGAACAGTCGCGATGAATCGCGTGCGGATCTTGATCGGCGGGTGGCAACCAATCGGGTGTAAGGGGGACACTATGTAACCTTTTGTGCGCCCGAAAAGCCCCGCATCGCCGGCCGCGGAAATAGACTTGCATAGGCATTATGTCCTCAAGTCGCTCTCCAATGCCGTTTAGTCTCCTGCTCCGCGCGTTCCCTTATTGGGGAACGACCATTGCTCACACAATATAGGATCATCAACTCCTCTTCGCCGGAATAGACGGTACGGTCCTGGGGCTCAGCGGGGGATCTCCCGCAGCCGGTCGACTGCACACCCGGCACGAAGAAACCCTCGGGCGTGGATAAACCGGCAACGCTGAGCTGGCCGAGTCGAGCGCCGGGGGTTTTTTGCTTGATGATTTGACAGTCAGAACGAGTGCCCTGGCAGGATAAACAAACGATGATGTTGCCCAACATAGCCCTGAGCCTGGAGTCAATTGTGCCGTTGGGCGGCGCGCTGCTGAGCTTGGGAGTCATTGTCCTCAGCCTGATGCGCCATCGGCGGGCGCAACCAGTACACAGGATGTTTCTGCTGTACAATCTGTCCATCCTTAGCTGGTCGCTCCTGGCCTTTATTCGGCTAAACCTGAAGGCGAGGTTTGGCTCCGACGGAGTTGAGTTTCCGATTCTGCGGGACGCGATTCTTCTCGCGGTGTTCATCGAGCATAGCTTCCGTATCAATCCACTGGTTCCTGCTGGGAGCTGCATTCTCCGGAAGATTGGAATGGTTCGACGGGTGGAGAAGAGCGGTTACCTGCCTGCCCTTCGTGTGGGTACTGGTATTCATCAGCAATGACTCGTTGCGTCCCCTGTTTGGGGTCGTCTCGGGTGTGGATCTGGCTTCCTTCG